>CAZMLO010000002.1:11777-396152 GCA_964567285.1 uncultured Gammaproteobacteria bacterium | reverse complement strand
GAGCTATAATTAGCACAACAATAACAGGGAATCTTTATATGACTGCCCAATATTTAAACAAGCTAATCCTGGCGATGGCACTGCTTTTGAGTGTCTCCAGCACTTTTGCTGCACGTGATATGAACAGGGCCTCCCTGAATTCGGTTGTCGGGTATTGGGCCACTGTCGATGATCAAACAGGTAAAGTACGCAGTATTATCCATATTTATGAGAATAACGGCGTTATTTATGGGCGTATTGAAAAGATTTTTAAACAGCCGGGTGATACAGGTATTTGTTCTTCATGTCCTGGACAATTTAGGAATAGACCCATACTCGGATTAACGATTATCTGGGGATTGGAAAAAACAGGACCTAATGTATGGTCAGGTGGTGAAATCTTAGACCCCAAAAGTGGGAAGATTTATCGATTAATGCTGACATTGGATGATGGTGGAAAAGTATTATTGGCAAGAGGTTATGTCGGATTTAGTTTGTTTGGGCGTACGCAAAATTGGTATCGCCGGTTTTAGTGTTAACTTAAAAGGAGAAGTGTTATGAAAAATGTATTAGTAGGTATTATGGGTGTGGTTCTGGCGTTTACCTTAAATGGTTGCGTTGTTCATCACGGTCATCAGGGAAAATCTGTGCATCACAAAGCTCATCACCATGTAGTGCATCATAAAGTAAAGCATCATGATGGAAATGTGGTTCACAAGAAAGATGTGACAGCTAAAAAAGTCGAAAAGAAAGTCGATACAAAAGTGATGGATAAGGAATCAAAATAACCTCACGGTTATCTTAGATGAGGGGAAAATTTTCTTCCCCTCCATCTTTTGATTTGATTCATTCAAGGTTTATTTCATTTTTATGGAGGGATTCATTATGAAAAAATTAGTTACAACCTTAGCAGGGATCGCATTGGCATTATCCTTATCAGGATGTGTAGTAGATCCTTATGGAGTTGCAGTCTACGACGATTATAGTTATTACCCTGTTTACGATTATTACCCTTATTATACAACAGGATCTGTCTATTTAGGCAGTGGATATTGGGGTGGTAGTTATTATAACCGTTGGCACGGTGGTCGTTGGGGTCATGGTGGCGGACACTGGGGTCACGGTGGCTGGGGTGGTGGTCATGGTGGATGGGGCGGTGGTCATGGAGGCCATGGTGGCGGCCATGGAGGCCATGGTGGTCATGGTGGTCATGGTGGTCATGGAGGCCATCGTTAATCCTTGCTAGACACAATCAAAGTTATGAGGGGGTAAGCGCTGAGCTTACCCCTTCTTTATTTGTCTCTCTTAATTGCCACCGTCTTTTTATGCTCTCCATCGCAGGACATTCTAAAAGTAAGTAACATGGGATTGCGAGCAGGTAGGTAAATAAAATTAGCCAGAAACCGTCCAAGACATATTGTGTGGATGATAGGTTTGAGTGAGTTGAAAAAAAATACTGGTATCCAAAGATAAATATTATAGGGTGAATCATATAGGTTGTGTAAGATAATCGGCCGAGAAAACGCAATAGGTAAGAATTCAATAATTTCACAAAGCCACTCATTAACAAGCCTTTCGGGGCATCAGCGAGTAATAATAATGCACCTAAACTTAAAGCAAATAGTTGATGTTGAATTAAGAATACCCAGTATGTGCTCGTTTGCCAAACAGTCGGGGATCGATCTAGAAACCGTATGGGGTCGTTTGCAAAAATAATAATCAGTATAGAAACCAGTGCGAGTGTGATCACATTAATTTGAAGATAGGAGAATCGTTGTAATGAGGCATGGAGTCTCTCTCTGTGATAACTGAGTAAGTAAGCGCTCAAAACCCCATATAAAATTGCGCTACTGCGGATGTAAAATTTATCAAAACCAATATCTAAATAAACTGAGAAATCAGGGTGAGTGAGAACAAATGAAAAAGGTTTTAAATGATAATAATGATGGTGTTCAATAATGAAGGGGATAATAAAAAATGGCATAAGAAAAAAACCTAGCGCGAGGATTTGACAAATTCTGACGCCGATGATTTTTTTTGAAACCAACCACATTATGGCTGCAAATAGAACATAAAATTGTACTTCTACGGCTATGGCCCATGTCCAAGCTGCGTATTGGGATGTGAAAGTTAAATGATTGTTAATGAAGAGAAGGTTAGTCCACAAATTCTGAATATTTTCAAAGTAAAGTGGAATAGAAATAATAAGGGTCAATAGATATAGAGGTATTATACGAGCGCCCCGTCTTATAAAAAAATCTTTGATATCAAAAGTGCCATTTTTTTTATAGGGCTCGAATAAAGAGTAAGCAATAACTAGCCCGCTAATCACAAAAAAACTGTCTAATAATACGCTGGGGACATGAATTAGTTTTATCGAGGGTGTTTTCAGTAGTTCTAAATACTTGTTTAGGGGATAAAAATAGGCGCCGAACCAAATAATATGGGTCAGCATGACTCTGAATGCGCTGAGGGCTCTCAATCCCTCAACATGACTCAATAAGTGGGTCTCTTTGTGAAAGAGTCTAGATAACGAATTGTGCATAGATTATATCATATTCCCTTAGGCGTGTGACGATACCCTGTTTGAGGCACGTTATTTGATTTTTAGCCTCTTTGTCAATAGAGGATATTCTGATACAATGCTTGCCTGATACTAGATGAAAAAAGAGCTGAGGAATAGGTGAAATATGTCGGTGCATCGTTTATTGAAAGCATTACGTAGAGAGTCCGTTGATAAGACCCCTGTATGGCTGATGAGGCAGGCGGGGCGTTATCTGCCGGAATACCGTGCTTTAAGACAACAACACGGTAGCTTTTTAAACTGCTGTAAAACACCCGAAATTGCCTGTGAAATTACGTTGCAACCTTTGAAGCGTTTTGATTTAGATGCTGCAATTATTTTTTCAGATATTCTAACAATTCCTGATGCTATGGGATTAGGTTTGTATTTCGATACGGGGGAAGGTCCTCGCTTCGAAAGACCTCTTCAAACACGAGAGAGTATCGAAGCACTAGTGGTTCCCGATATGGAAGAATCTTTGGGTTATGTGATGGAAGCCATTCGCTTAGTGACCCGTGAATTGGATGGTCAATTACCTTTGCTTGGATTTAGTGGTAGCCCATGGACTTTGGCTACTTACATGGTCGAAGGGGGCTCTACAAAAAATTTCAGCAAAATAAAACAGATGATGTTTGCTGACCCTGCCTTGCTAAAAAAATTATTAAAGACGCTGAGCCACGCTGTCACTGAATATTTAAAAGCACAAATTGCCGCAGGTGTTTCTGCAGTGATGATTTTTGATACTTGGGGTGGCGTGCTGTCTACCCGAGAATTTTCTGCATTTTCATTGCAATGGATGCAACAAATTGTTTCCGAGCTCCGAGCAGATCCGCAATCTTCCAAAACGCCCATAATTTTATTTACTAAACAAGGTGGTCAGTGGTTGGAAGAATTGGCCTCAACAGGCTGCGATTGTTTAGGAGTTGATTGGAGCACCAGTTTGAAAGATGCCCGTGATAGAGTGGGAAATACTGTCGCAATACAGGGCAATATGGATCCTGCCGTTTTATTTGCTTCGCCTCAAGTTATACGTGACGAAGTTGCCAAGATATTAGATGAATTTGGATCGAGGCCCGGTCATATTTTCAATTTAGGCCATGGTATACTGCCGAATGTTTCACCTGATCATGTTCAGGTATTTGTAGAAGCGGTACATGAGCTGAGTGAACCCTATCATCGGTCAGAGTGAAGGTGATTATGAATTCAGGTCTTATTATTATAGGTTCGGGATTGGCAGGCTATATGCTTGCAAAAGAATGGCGAAAGTGTGATTCCCAATCTCCGCTGACGATCATTACGCAGGGCAATGGTGATTTTTATTCAAAACCCTTATTGTCGACGGCATTAACGCAACAAAAAGCGCCTGAAGTTTTGCCTACAGCATCTGCTGTTCAGATGGCAGAACAATTAAATGCGACCATTATGACTCAGACTCAAGTGACTTCCATAGACGTTTCGAGCAAAAAGATTCTAACCAATACCAAAACACTTGATTATGATCAATGCGTTTTGGCCATGGGTGCCGATGTGATAAAGCCAGCTATTTCAGGTAATGCAAGTGATGCGCTTATCTCGGTGAATAGTTTGGAAGATTATGCTTCATTCCGAAATATCTTGGAACCCAATGCGCGGATTGTTATTTTGGGTGCAGGTTTAGTGGGTTGCGAGTTTGCCAATGATTTAGCGAATGTAGGGCACAAGGTTGATGTAGTCGCTCTGTGCGCTTATCCGCTCGATCGTTTGCTCACCCCTGAAATGGGATTATTAGTGCAAGAGGCATTAGCTCAGAGTGGAATTCATTGGCATTTATCGCAATCTGTCGAGCGAATTGATAAAGAAAATAATCGATATTCACTGACACTTTCCAGTGGGTCTATACTCGAAGCAGATCTCGTTTTGTCAGCTGTGGGATTGCGTCCTCATATTGCTTTGGCCGAAGCTGCTGGATTACGGGTTGATCGTGGGATTTTAGTCAATAAATTTTTAGCGACCAGTGCACCTTCTGTTTACGCCTTGGGCGATTGCGCTGAAGTTTGTGGTTGTGTTTTGCAATATGTGGCGCCTCTATTGGCTTGTTCGCGTGCATTGGCAAAAACTTTAGCGGGAGAACCGACTGAAGTGATTTATCCTGCGATGCCCGTGGTTTTAAAAACACCGGCTTGTCCACTGGTTGTTTCACCACCTCCACAGGATATTGAAGGTGATTGGCAAATTAGCGGTGAAGCATTTGATCGCTGCGCATTATTTTACGATACACATCAAAATCTAAGAGGCTTTGCTTTGATGGGAGCGATGGTAAAAGAACGTGCCAATTTACAAAAATTATTGCCGCCGATTTTTTCTTGATAAAATGGTTAAGCAAGTTCTTTATAGTGCCGAGTCCATTTTTTTATCAAAGTGAGAATTTGTTCTTGGCGGAATGGCTTAAGCAAAACATCGTTCATTCCTGAAGCAATAAAAGTGTCTAGCTCATCTTCAAAGGAATAAGCTGTTGTTGCAACAATAGGGCTAGTGACACCTTTAGAACGAAGTTGTTTGGTGACTTCGATTCCGTTGAGATCAGGCAGTTGAATGTCCATAAGAATTAAATCGTAGTCAAATTGGGTTGCTCTCGTGAGCGCTTCATTACCAGTACAGGCTGAATCGTACTGACAACCTAGATTATCCAACATTAATTGCACCACTTTTTGGTTGATGGGCTCATCTTCGACGAGTAGTATACGCAGAGGTGGATCATTGTTAGTCATAAGGTTTTCCTGCCTTAACAATAAGAATGCTATTAAATATAACAGAGTTTGTCGGGTATTTCACTAACTAAATTGGTGCAGAGGTGAAAATGAGTAAAACTACTCACCATGGGGCTTTGGTAAATAGTCAACCTCTTGCCGCGAGAATGCGCCCTCGGAGCATTGTTGAATATATCGGGCAATCTCACTTACTAGGACCTGGCAAGGCCTTACAACAGGTTGTGGCTAAGCAAGGGATCCATTCTATGATCTTTTGGGGGCCTCCTGGCTCAGGCAAAACAACCCTGGCTCTCTTGCTGGCTTCGAATGCAAACGCTGTGGTAGAGCAATTATCGGCGGTTTTGGCGGGGGTCAAAGAAATTCGAGAAGTGGTGGCTAAAGCGGCCTTGCGTTCAGAGCGAACGGTATTATTTGTGGATGAAGTCCATCGTTTTAATAAAGCACAACAAGATGCTTTTTTACCTTTTGTTGAAGATGGCACGATTACATTAATCGGCGCCACGACAGAAAATCCTTCTTTTGCATTGAATAACGCTTTGTTATCTCGTTGTCGGGTTTATGTGCTCAAAGCTTTGCAATCCACAGAAATTCAAGGCATTTTAGAACAGGCTCTCTATGATAAAGAGCGTGGCTTGGGAGAAAAAAATATTACGATTGAACCCAGCGTATTAAAAATTATTGCTGATTATTCCGATGGAGATGCTAGACAAGCTCTTACCTATTTAGAAATTGCTTCTGATTTTGCTCTCGATCAAGAAGGAAAATCGCAAATCACTTTAGAAATTTTAAACATTATGATGCAAGGAAGAGCCCAACGATTTGATAATCACGGTGAAGCTTTTTACGATCAAATTTCTGCGTTGCATAAAACACTGCGTGGTTCAGATCCGGATGCGGCTTTATACTGGTTATCAAGAATGTTAATAGGAGGATGCGATCCACATTATATTGCTCGACGCTTAGTTCGTTTTGCAAGTGAAGACATTGGTAATGCAGATCCCCGTGCGTTAGAGCTGACATTAAATGCTTGGCAAGTTTACGAACGGGTTGGATCCCCTGAAGGTGAAATTGCTCTAGCACAAGCAGTTGTGTATATGGCTTGTTGTGCAAAATCGAATGCCATTTACACGGCTTTTAACGCCGCCTGGGAAGATGCGGAAAATTATGGCAGTTTGGAAGTGCCAATGCATTTACGTAATGCCCCAACAAAATTAATGAAGGAACTCGGTTACGGAAAAAATTACCGTTACGCTCACAACGAAGAAGGTGCTTATGCAAAAGGCGAAAATTATTTACCCGAAGGAATGCCCAAAAAAGTTTACTATAACCCTGTAGATCGTGGCCTTGAAATCAAAATCGCAGAGAAGTTACGAAAGCTTCGGAGAGATGAGATAAGTTAAATAGTCTCTCTCCTCTACCCAAGCGGAGTTTCATTTGATAGTATATTCACAACGGACATTTGCTACTTTTGACGGTTAAAATAGCCAGAGAGCCTGTAAAAAATGAGGATTTTTGTGCTTGTTTAATCGTCTATAGCGATTGAGAATGTAATACTAGATGAGAGGTGAGTATGCAGTCTGAAGACAGCGAATTACAATTGATCTGTGAGAAATTACTTGCGAACAAGTATAATAAATTAGCTTGGGTAGAACTAGCCAAATACATCATGCGGGGCGACCATGCGGATAGCTTTACAAGGAAAGACTTACCCATTGTGATTGTTCAAATTTTAAATCTTCCTGCAACCTACAGTAGTGACATTGGTGATGGTAATGATGATTTGAATTTGGCATTTGTCTGTTATGTAAATGCTGTGAGTGACCTAGAGAACGTACCCACTTCGATATGGCGGGAAATTGTAGAGCTTATCAGTGAATATTCAGGTTCTTTTTGTTTTGAATATAGCTTTAGAGAAGATTTCCCGATTTTTCACTGTGAGTTTTATAGTTTTGCTATCTTTTGTGCCGCGAAAGCAGTCGCTGCAGATCAAACTGATTGGAAAAATTGGCAGAGCCTCTATGACGCGTTAGACTTTGTAGCCTCAGCAGATAAAGAAATTCCTCTGTGTAAGAAAATCATTTCTAATGCAATTATTAACTGGTCTCTGATATCCGACTTAACAGATCTACAAGACTTCATTTCAGCAATGTTACTGAAATTAAATGTCGATAGGGACCCTAACATAAAATACACTATAAAAAAGCCCAGTAATTTATCACTCTATTCAGATCAAGAGACACTATTTCATTTCCCATCTGAGCACAGGCATGATCCGGCAATAATCAATTGTAAAATGCTATTGGAAGGGCTCGCAGCAAAACCTGAAAACCAACTACCATCTTGGCTCAAGCTTATCGAATATTTCCTAGGTACAACCCCAAGTTTTTTCTTGCCAACAGATATTATTCCAGCGGTGTTTCGAGATCTCCTTGGCGATACTCGTAGTACGCAATTCCAAGAAACTTGCCTACAAATCATTAGCGCTGAACCCCGGAACCGTGTTGCTTTGCAAGGTTTAGAAAGACTAGCACATGAAAATAAAGATGGATTCACCACACGAATAACAAATCATTTTCAGAGTCAAGGCTTAGGGGATGCACGAAATAATATTTTGCTCTACTGTCTGCTCGCTCGCTTAGATAAGCTATCGTCAACCGGATATCGCGCCTTTGACTGGTTGAGTGTCATTGAATTTATCTGGGAGCATAGTGCCATTTTTATTCCCTCTGAAAAAATGCCCGGTGCGTATAAAATCAGGACTACAGATATACCCGAACTTCAACCATTTTTGCATCTATCTCGCGCTTGGCTATCGTCTAAAAACACTGAGCATAGATCCACATTATTAATGTGGTATGTAAAGTTTGCAAGACGCGCCATGGAAAAAGGAATAAAGGACAGTGTTGTAATCAACTTTATTCTGGAAACACCCGAGTTACAGCTCTACAAAAAACTCTGGAGCAAGATACTCACAAAATACCCAGAGTGTTTCCAAAAAAATAACTCTCAACCCTACGAACTATTTACTGTTTTTATGGCGCTGCAAGCTCTGAAGCTCAATGAGGAGAACGCGCAAGCTTACAACGAATTAATTAAGGCTTATCAAGACAATTTGAATGGCTTTTTCGCTGTTGCTGAATATGATGATGGTGATATACTTGTTGATCTAGACCCGCCGGACGAATGGTATCCTAAGTCTTTCCCAAAAAAAATCAGCGGTTTCTCAATGCGTGCCAAGATACTTTACCTTTATGGTAAGTGCCAATGGGAATCTGTCGATACTGATCATCTTGTTGAAACCATTAATGCTTTGAATAAGGAGGAACAGTCGCTTGTTGAATCATATTTGAGAAATATCTTCGAAAATGCCTACAGATGCAACAAAAATGAAGATCAGATTGTTGTTGAAAACGTATTATTCGATATTGAAAGCGACAATATGCAGCGAGTAATTATAGAAGCGTTTTACAAAAAAAATAGAGTCGATTCTGCGCAATATGTTCTAAAATTACAAAGATATCAGAAAGTCTATTGGGAGTATGGCCTTGAAAATATCGCTTCAGCTAAAGTTTGGTGCCAAACTTGTGATTTAAGGAATTGGGTATTCTGTTATAATCAAATCAGTAGGCAATACCATATACCACTGGATGTTTTCAGCCACATTGCCAAGTTTATAACAGATGGAAAGTTACAACAAAGAGAACTTAGTCATTTAATTAGCCAGTTTACTCTAGTATGTTTTGGCAAAAACACCATGAAAGCACGTTTTTTCAATAATCCAACGCTAGTTGTCAGTGAGATGGCCCCTGTTAATAATCAAACCGTAGAATCTGCGGATGAATATATCATGTGTGAAGATGAGGTTTTTGGTGAGAATGGAGTAAAAGAAACAGCTAATCAATTTGTGAACAAAGTAACTGAGAAAGTAAATTTTTCTGAGATTAATACTTGCATAGAGGAAGAGATCGCTGCGGTGGAGAAAGCGAAGCTAGATGTTGAAAAGGGTTTTGTTCATAGATTTTTTGGAGGGTCAGTTAGGTTTTCTGTCGCTGAGGCTGATAAATATGAAACGTTGCTTCGAACTGAAAAAGTAAGGATTATGAAATTCTCCAATATTTTGGAAAGAAAATAGCTCAGATTAACCAGGGTTTCAAGTGCTTTTCTCTTGCATCAATAAATCAGAACGACGTGGTGTTAACCAACCCATCCCTAAGTTGGAGGGGTTGTGGGAAAAGCGTCCCTAAGTTGCTGATCATTTGGCTTGTTGCTTTTTCATTTCCTCAGCCATTACTTGACTAAGACCAAGATCCATTAATTTTTTATAGACTAATTCATGCAGATTTGATCTTTGAGAATCTAACTCTGCACGCGCAACACGTAATTTTTTCCAGGTGGACTCAAATTCCCGTAGTTTTGTTTTGAATTCACTGAAGCTCTTAACTGCGTGACTCTCTGGATCAATTATTTGCGATTTACTCATGCTTTCTAATTTACGAAAGAGGGCTTGCAGATTATTTTCTAAGCGCATCACTTTTTAATCCCAGGGGCAGTTCATTCTCAGGTGTGTTGCACAGCAGTTGTATAAATGCCGAACTTTGTATTTCTTCAGCGAGTCTTACTAATGTAGCTATTAATTGGTTGTGTTCATCGAGGTTTTATATAGGGCCAGCTTGAGAATTTGCATAATTAACATAGATGTTAATTATGTTGGATGATAATGTTTAGGTTCTATGGTTGTTCTCATATTAAAATATAGCAATTTTATGCGCGCCATTTCCTTGTCTCATAATGATATTATTAAGAGTTTATTTGCTCTTAATTATCGCAAATGGATGTGCCTCTATTTATTGACTATACTTTCGATAGAGCCTTGGCAAGGTTGTCATTGGGATCGGTGATAACTAATTTAAGATGGATGGTTATTCAAGATGAAAAAAGGAGTGACAAACATGGAACAGTCTGTTGAAGCCGCTGCTGGAACGGCAGGGGCTGCGCCTCAAGAAGCGCATAATTTTGAATTAAATGTCTCGCGTCAATTTCCTGATTGGTTGATTGAACAAAAAGCGTCTTTATTATTCACAACGTACCAGGCTGGAAAATTATTTTTAATCGGTACTCAAAAAAATGGACAGCTCTCCGTTTTTGAACGAACTTTTCCTCGTTGTATGGGCCTGTGTTTACAGGATAATAGTTTGTATATGAGTTCTTTGTATCAAATTTGGCGTTTTGAAAATGTATTGCTAAGAGGACAAGCCTATCAGGAATATGATGCTGTTTTTGTTCCAAAAATGAGTTATGTGACCGGTGATTTAGATGTCCATGACATGGCTATCGATAAAAATGGTGAGCTGGTTTTTGCTAATACCTTGTTCAGTTGCTTGTCCAAAGCGAGTGTGACTCATAGTTTTAAACCGATTTGGAAGCCTTTGTTTATCAGCAAATTTGCTGCAGAAGATCGCTGTCATTTAAATGGTTTAGCGATGGAAAAGGGTGAGCCGCGTTATATGACCTGCGTTGCTCAAGCTGATGTGCATGAAGGTTGGCGTGAGCATCGGGAAAATGGCGGTTCTGTCATTGATGTGAAGACGGGCGAAATTGTTTGCACAGGATTATCAATGCCGCATTCACCCCGCATTCATCAAGGAAAATTATGGTTGTTGGATTCAGGGTCCGGGTATTTTGGTTATGTGGATCTTGAAAAAGGTGTTTTTGAAAGGGTTACATTTTGTCCTGGTTATGCACGCGGATTGAGCTTTATTGGTGATTTCGCAGTGGTCGGCTCTTCAAAGTGCCGACAAAATGGCGCCTTTTCTGGCCTGGAATTAGACAAAAATCTTGCTGATAAAAAAGTAGAAGCACGATCAGGTTTGCACATTATTGATTGTCGCACGGGCGATATCGTGCATTCATTGCGCATGGAAGGTGTGGTGGAAGAACTGTACGATGTGGTCGTATTAGAAAAGCATCTCCGTCCCATGGCCATTGGGTTCAAGACGGATGAAATCCGCCGAATGATCTCGGTTGAGGAGAACCCGGATCTGCCGAAATAAAGGTCTAGCCTGGCTGACACCTTAGATTGTCTGGTGTATCATACCCTGAGTTATTAATTAGGGAGGCGCTATGGCCGGTCATAGTAAATGGGCGAATATCAAACATCGCAAATCAAAACAAGATGCCATCAAGGCTAAGCATTTCACGAAGCACATTCGTGCAATTACCACAGCGGCGAAGATGGGTGGTGGTGATCTCGAGGCTAATCCGCGTCTGCGTTTGGCCGTCGATAAGGCTCGTGCAGCGGCAATGCCTAACGACACCATCAAACGGGCCATTGCTCGAGGCGCTGGTGGTGGCGATACTGAAAACCTGGAAGAGATTGTTTACGAAGGCTACGGACCCAACGGCGTTGCTGTGATGGTTGAATGTCTCACCGATAACAGAAACCGGACAGTAGCAGAGGTTCGACATGCTTTCACTAAGGCGGGTGGCAATTTAGGCACCAGCGGTTCCGTTAGTTATTTATTTAAAGAAACAGGCTTGATTATTTTTCCTACGGGATCGGATGAAAATAAAATTTTAGAAATTGCCATGGAGGCAGGAGCTGATGATGTCGTTACTAACGACGATGGATCCATTGAAGTGATGACAGCGCCCGAACAATTTGAATCCGTTAAAACAGCGATGGAAAAAGCGAATCAAAATCCTGCTTCTGCAGAAGTCACCATGATCGCTTCAACAACGGCTAAAGTGGAAGGTGATGACGCTGAAAAAATGATGCGACTCGTTGATACTTTAGAAGAGTTAGATGATGTGCAAAATGTTCATTCTAACGCTGAATTTTCCGACGAATTTTTAGAATCATTGTCTTGATGACATGAAACAAACAATTATTTTAGGCATTGATCCCGGTTCGCGCATCACAGGTTTTGGTGTGATTAGCACTACCGGAACGCGTCACACTTTTTTAGGCTGTGGATGCATCAAAACTGAGGGTGATTGCATGGCGGGACGTTTGCATCAAATCTATTCAGGATTGTGCGATGTGATCAAAACCTATGAGCCACAAGAGTCTAGCATTGAGCAAGTATTCATTAACAAAAATGCTAATTCAGCTTTGAAATTGGGGCAGGCCCGTG
The DNA here is from genome assembly GCA_964567285.1 of uncultured Gammaproteobacteria bacterium. Lineage (GTDB taxonomy): Bacteria > Pseudomonadota > Gammaproteobacteria > JAIEPX01 > JAIEPX01 > JAIEPX01. The sequence continues at coordinate 383,730 of CAZMLO010000002.1, read as the reverse complement.
GTGCGGTTTTAGTGGCCTTAGCAAGAATGGGATTATCCATTGCAGAATATACACCGCGTAGAATTAAACAAGCTGTTGTAGGTTATGGCAATGCAGAAAAAGAACAAGTACAGCACATGGTAAAATTAATGCTGAACTTGCCTAAAACTCCTCAGGCAGATGCGGCAGATGCCTTGGCAATTGCTTTGTGTCATGCTAATTCGCGAGGTCTTTCTTCACTGATAAAAGAATTTGGAGAGCGAGCATGATTAGCAGTTTGCGCGGAAAAATAATCAGCAAAAAGCCCCCGCAATTAGTGATTGAAGTACAGGGTGTCGGTTATGAAGTAGAAACGCCGCTCTCCACTTTTTATCATTTGCCCTCAGATCAAGAAACTATTTTTCTTTTCACTCATTTAGTGGTGCGTGAAGATGCACATTTACTGTTCGGTTTTTATCATGAGCGTGAACGCGTTTTATTTCGTCATTTAATCAAGGTCAGTGGTGTGGGGCCAAAACTGGCCTTAGCGATTTTATCGGGCATGGATCCTGATGGGTTTATGCGTTGTGTTTTAGATAATGATACTGGCAGTTTGACGCGTCTTCCTGGCGTTGGTAAAAAAACAGCAGAAAGATTGGTGATCGAGATGCGAGATAAACTAACCGCTTGGGGTGAAACAACATTCTCCGCCGGAATGATCTTAGAGAATGGAGATGCGCCGGGTTCAGAAATTGCAGATGCGATCAGTGCGCTTGTTTCTTTAGGTTACAAACCCGATCAAGCACGACGTGCAGTGACAAAAGCACCTCAAGGTTGTACATCCTCAGAGGCATTAATAAAATTTGCCTTGCAAAATATCAATTAAGGGAGCAAAAAAATGATAAGCGAAGATCGGATAATCACAGCCCAGGCTAAAGGTGAAGAAGAAACCTATGATCGCGCTATTCGTCCCAAAGCCTTATCAGACTATATTGGCCAACCCGCAGTGCGTGAGCAAATGGAAATTTTTATTGGTGCTGCTAGAGCCCGAAAGGAAGCGTTGGATCATGTTTTATTATTCGGGCCGCCGGGTTTAGGGAAAACCACTCTTGCGCATATTGTTGCGACAGAAATGGGCGTTAATTTGCGTCAAACCTCAGGCCCTGTGATTGATAAAGCCGGTGATTTAGCCGCTTTATTAACCAATTTAGAAGCCCACGATATTTTATTTATTGATGAGATTCATCGCCTCAATCCCCTCGTTGAAGAAGTGCTTTACCCTGCCATGGAAGATTATCAGCTCGATATTATGATTGGAGAAGGTCCTTCAGCTCGATCCATAAAAGTTGATTTGCCGCCCTTTACTTTATTAGGTGCTACAACTCGAGCAGGATTATTAACCTCACCCTTGCGCGATCGATTTGGAATCGTGCAACGTTTGGAATTTTATTCCGTCGAAGATTTAACAACCATTGTAACGCGTTCTGCAAGATTATTAGGTGTTGAAGTTTCTGCATCAGGAGCAAAAGAAATCGCAAGGCGAGCGCGCGGTACGCCCCGAATTGTAAATCGATTATTGCGTCGTGCTCGTGATTTTGCACAGATTAAAGGAGATGGCATTATCACCGATACATTGGCTCATAAAGCGCTGAATTTACTGGAAGTGGACGAGCGCGGTTTTGATATGATGGACCGCAAATTATTGCTCACAGTACTCGAAAAATTTGATGGTGGTCCCGTTGGTTTAGATAGCATAGCAGCAGCCATTGGGGAAGAAAGAGGAACCATCGAGGATGTATTAGAGCCCTATTTAATTCAACAAGGTTTCTTACATCGCACCTCGCGAGGACGAGTGGCAACCCGATTAGCGTATGAGCATTTTGATATGCCTTACGCTCGCGAGAAAGAACTCAGCGACGTTTGATAATCGCTGCGGTCATGACAAAAGGAAGGGGTAGGTTGAATCTGACCCCTTTAACTTCGCTTTCAACCCTAGCCTATCGTCCTGTTTTTGTGTATAATTACCCAAAAATCGTTGGTGAAACGTGTTAATAAACACGTTTTGGTAAGGAGTTTGAGTTGTGACAGGGGGAAAGCTATGGAAAGATCTATTTATCATAGACTGGTGGAGTGGAAACAGTCCGAGCTGCGTAAGCCGTTAATTTTACGGGGTGCACGCCAGGTAGGTAAGACCTATTCTTTATTAGCCTTTGCGGCAAAAGAGTACTCAGATGTAGTACATATTAACTTTGATGAAGAGCCCAGTTTCATTGACTTCTTTGAATTAGATCTCAATCCTGATCGTATCATCAAGGATTTAACTATTCACTTCAAAAAACAGATTCATCCAGGTACAACGTTGATAATATTGGATGAAATTCAATTATGCCCCAATGCACTGAATAGCCTCAAATATTTTTGTGAAAAGAAAAATGAATATCATGTCGTTGCAGCGGGTTCATTGTTGGGGGTGAAGCTCGCTAAAGGGTTTCCTGTTGGAAAAGTTAACTTTCTTGATATGACACCTCTTACATTCTTTGAGTTTTTAAATGCGATAGGTGAATCCAGTCTATTAGGATTGTTGAAGGAATTAGTTACTCCATCCCCTATTCTTCCTCCTTTCCATGAAAAATTAATTAGCTTGCTTCGCTACTATTTTGTTATAGGAGGAATGCCAGAGGCAATAGAGACATATTTAAAAACTGACTCTTTGGTAGAAGTTAGGAGAGTGCAAAAGGAAATATTAGATGCATATGTATTAGATTTTGCGAAGCATGCACCAAAAGAAGAATTAATGAAAATTATGACAGTGTGGGAAATGTTACCCAGTCAACTTGCTAAAGAAAACAAGAAATTTGTGTTTTCTGCAATAAGAAAAAGCGCTCGCGGCCGCGATTATGAAAGCTCCATTCAATGGTTAGTTGATGCTGGACTCATTATTAAATCACAACTCATTAAAACACCTCGATTACCATTGACTGCCTATAATGATAACAGTGCATTTAAAATATATTCTCTCGATGTGGGCTTGCTCGGGGCTATAAGCAAACTCGATTCCTCTCTAGTTCTAGAGCAAAATACGTTGTTTTCCGAATTTAAAGGCGCTTTAACAGAAAATTTTGTCGCTCAAGAGCTACGTCAGCAACATTTTGATAGCCTTTATTATTGGAGAAGTAGCGGTGAAGCCGAAGTGGACTTTATTGTTTCGGCGCAACAAAAAATCTATCCGCTAGAAGTAAAATCTGGCATCGACAAACAAAAGAAAAGTTTAATCGTTTATGGCAATAAGTATTCAGGTGATCAACATCAAGCCAGCGCTCTATCAAGAGCAACATTACGCAACTTCGCACACGATGGAAAAATAATTAACTATCCTTTGTATGCAATCGCCTTATTTCCTGGCTTGTCGAAAGAAGTGAATTGATTCGCATGAATAAAATGGAATGTGGCAACCTATTACATAATCTTTCCGCTGATGCATGAAGCATGGGCCTTTTGGCTATGCCTTCTCATTTCACACCCATTTAGAGCCCCTTTTTATGAGTTGACAATCTCTTGCTTATGAAATAATTTACAATAACTGACCACAAACAGAATAAGGGTGTAAATGACTGATCGAGATAACTCGCGTGCGAAAATCGCTGCAAGGAGAGAGATTGAAGACTCAAACCAGGCTGCGCAATTTATTCGATTCTTCGTATTATTGACTTTTGCAACTCTATCACTCTCAATGCAGTATACTATAAAGTCAAAATGTTTCTTGATAAAGATATTGCAAGTATCTTCATGGGTGTGTTTTTTGCATCCGGCCTCTTCATACTACTTGTGTATCATCAAAAAGTTTTTTCGCAACCCCCTAAATTCCCAGAATGGTTAATAAATCGTCTTACAAAGATAAAAGAAACAATGATATGGTATTTTTTTCTTCTAGGAATTTTCTTTCAAATGCTAGTTCGGGGCAGTTCATTGTGATAATTGATGTAATAAGGTGAGGCAATGGATGGTACGAATATAGCTTTTCTAAGAGTCCTCTAATGTATGAGTATACAAGACATTTGTTTGCATACCTTGACATTTTAGGATTTGAAGAATTAGTTAAAGATAAAAGTAACTTAAGAAAATTGGCCCGACTACTTGAGTCTATCCATGAAAATCAAGCGTTTGAAAAAAAGGAAAACAACCTTGAAGGATCCAGTGGTACTGCTAAACTAATTCCAAATATAATGTGTTTTTCGGATAATATTATCATTTCCATCAGGCACGAAAACTGGGTGAGTGAATCAGCCCTGTCTATAGACGTACAACTACAATGTCTTATGCATAGCGTAATAACCTATGTCAGTAATATGTGCTTAGGATCCTTAGGGGAAGGAATAGCATTAAGAGGAGCTGTTGGCTATGGAGATATTTACATTGACTATACTGATAAAAAGTCGATAATTTTGGCCCGACATTAGTCGACTCAATTCGAGATGAACAGACAAAAGCTATTAATCCTAGGGTGATTATATCTAAATCACTTTTAGACATACTCCCTAAGACGTACATATTGGACTCAAAAGAACTTTCATATCCTTTACCTATAGTTCGAGATCCTGAAGATGATGAATATCACATTGATTATTTAGATTATCTTAACGTTTATATATCAAGGGGGCTGGTTGCTAAAGTGAAGAAAATTGCCGAGGGCATTGTTGAGAATCACCATACCGCGAATAAGGATGAGCACAAGAAAAAATGGAGATGGCTAAAAGAATATCATAATTCTAAAATTAACGATTATAGATCAAAACATTATACGGATAGAAAGTTATGCGATTTTATGCAATGCAAGCATCCGCCTGAAATAGAATATGATCAACTTATGATTTTAGATGATTGCTTCGGATAACGTCTCGACACCATCAGATCTTATCTCAGATAATGGTATAGCAAGGAAGAGGTCAGACCTAATATCAACGCTTTTCCTTAAAGTTTTGATATTAGATCTGACTATTCGCTTCTTCGTTACATCCCTTTGCTGTTACTGTCTGATAATTGTTCAGAAACAGTTTTCGAATGATCAACTGCCTCTTTTATCAATTCAGAAATAGAAGATAATGCGACAGAAGAAAAATTAAGCTGTTTGTTAATCCATTTCTTTGCTTCATCTTCAATTGCTGAAAATTCTGCAGATTTCTGCTCTGCTAAATTTAGATAAACCACCTTGCACTCGTCTGCAAGTATTTGGCTTTTATTAAACACAGCATGACAACATAAAGATAAATCCAGAGCTGAACTAGGAATGATGACAATAAATGTGGATGTACATAAGGTTACTTTAAAGCTATTAATATCACAGAAGCTAATATCATGGATTATTAACTGATGATCTGCACTCTTTTCGGAATAAAATTTCGGAGCATTAGCACCAGGCAATTTTTGCCATTTTAAATTGCTCAGAAAGCTGTCTTTTCGTTGATTGGGGAGCGTAAAATTTCCCATTATTAACATCTTGCATACGGGCAAACCGTTTTGACCGACAAAATTTGATTTGAAATTGGTATCTGCTTGTTGAGTTCTTTGTGGCTTAGGCGATGATGCCTGTGAGACATCCGGAGACATTTGTTTTCTTTGCCCATTGTGAAAGGATGAACAAAAAGATGTCACAAAACATCCCGCGTGTTCCTTATCTGTAATACCATTGGAAACCCCTTTTTTATCTCTCATAGCCTACCTCATTCAGCTAGTTTCAGTATTTTTATCATAATTATTGTGCAAAAGCAAGCATTATGGAAATGAATGCCCGATGTGATGGGATTGATACAATTTAATATTCCCTTAATTTTAGCATGTAATAATGGTGCAAAATAGTACGTAAAGGCAGCGAAGGTATAATGGAAAGCATAACAGAAGCATTTTCATTGGGTGAAGCACTGCTCGAATCGGTTAAATCAGGTTCAAACTGTATATTAATCGGTGAACTGCATGATATATGCCCAGGGCTATTACCTGTCGCTAGCCTATTACTACGAAATCATGATTTCTACTCGAACTATAATATCTGTATATTCACAGAAAATTACCCTGCTTTAGGTGCGGACTGCTTAAAACCCTTCAGTATTCAAGATTTGATCGAATATGAAAGGAACCTTTTATTAAGACCTCTACTAATTCAATTAGTAAAAAATGGAGTTAATATTTATGGTCTTGAAACACCACATACAAACCCTTTTCATTTTTTTACGAATGAACAAATACCTTGGGGGATTGAATCATTGCCCAGGCTTCTTGATATCGCTAAAGAATATCAATTAGTTGACCTATTCGAAGCGACTTATGCTTATTCCATTGAAGAATTTTGTAAGGAACATGATTTTGATACGACTTTAACAGTTCTTATGAATATCTATTCTACGTCTAATAGAAGATTAGCGATTCCAAATCAAGACTTTTGTTCAATAATAGAAAGAATACCCGCAGATTCTATATGTATTAATATAGTTGGTAATACACACATCCCTACTGTTAGAGCAAAGGATTCTGGTAGAGATATCGACGTGGGGATGGAAAATAGATTGTGCCATCAGCTCAGAACCCGGAATCTGCTTGTTACTACTATCACGTATTATCAACCTCAACCTAAAGAGCTCTATACGATTGAAGAGCCTTTTTGCGAATACGCACCCATTAGGAGAGTTTCTCAAGTTGAAGATCCTGATCAGATTTTCGATTCTATTGAAAGGAACCCCCTTTCTCCGGACCTTGTCCCTCCTTCAACACCAATAGTTTACGTTGATCAACAATTGCCTGCTCGTCATACAATGACTGAAGTTGATGAAATGGAATTAAATTCAGATGCATTTGAAGAAATTTACTTGTCTCAACAAGAAGATGACTATTGCTGTTGCCGTAATTATTTGTGAAGATTGAAGGACGGAAGGGACGAGATCTAATATCAACGCTTTTCTTAATACTCAAACTAACAACTCTAATACGAATAATTATAATCGTTTGCAGGGATAGGATCAGCTGATGGCAAGATTGCGTAGAATACAATTCGAGACAGCATGAAGTGTTTGCGTATTGTAATCGAGTGTAATTCAAAAAAGCGTTGATATTAGTTTTGAACCCTTCGCTTGATAATCGCCGCAGTCATTCGTGAGACACAGCTGAGTTTTCCTTTTTCATCCACCAATTCGATATGCCAAACTTGCGAAGTTACACCTAAATGCAGTGGTCTTGTCGTCGCAGTGATAAGTCCTGTTTTTACAGGTCGAATGTGATTGGCGTTGATTTCTTGGCCGACCGCTTGGTAGAGTTCTCTATTAATGGTAAAATTCGCTGCAATACTCGCTACCGATTCAGCTAAAACGACATTGGCTCCACCGTGCACAATTCCAGCAGGTTGAAGTGTTCTTTCATTGGCGGGCATGGTTGCCTTTATATAGTTATCACCTATTTCAAGAAATTGAATGCCGAGAAAATCGGCCATAGATCCATGATTGATCGCTGCGAGTTGCTCCAGGCTCATTTCATATTTCCAGATTCTGCTCATGGCTTTCTGATCCTTCTTAAATATTCGTAGTGAATTTCAAAGGGCATCATAAGGGGGGAACTGTCTAAAGGTCAATTGATTCTGCCTCTTAACATTATTTTATTTCTGAGCTAATATACTGGGCTGATGCGTCTAAATATTTACATTAATTAAGTAGATATGGTATTGTAAAAATGAAGAAACAACCTAATACAACAAGACCTCCTTTCATACTATTTCATGTCAGAGACGATGGTGAGTGGTCAAAGAATCCCACATTAAACTTGGTCGCTTTTGCCACGATTGATCCAGGTATTGCTACAATCGTGGAAGACTTGTTTCGGAGCAAAACAGGCCAGATGACCGATAACAGAGATATGATGACTCGGCTGGGAAAATTGATGGAAAATGATCCGAATGCATTATTTTCTTTTGTTCTCTCGAATGATCTTCTACTTTTAGGGCGTAGCTTGATCAATTCGATGAAAGACAAGGAGGTGCCGAATCTTTGCTATCATGTGGTGATTTTTGAAGAAGTGAGAGGGCTTTATGTTGAGGGAAAGAGCTTAGTTGATCAAAAATTGGGCATTGGTGAAATTAAAAAAACACTGGATGGAAGTACCACAATAGTCTATTCATATTATATTCATTTGTTGCATACTAAAAAAGCTCCGCCAATAAGCTCCTATTTTTCTGTGGCGGGTCAAGAAAAATTATGTCTGGCTACAATGAGTGAAGTAAAAAAACTTGTTTTGGCAGATAATTACGATGATGTCGCCATAATTATTGCGCGTACATTAGATCGTCTCAGTGATACTCGATGTGCCAATACCTTCACAGCCTATGCAGCAGAAATTATGATTGCAGGAGGCACAGCGATCGCGCTAAAAGCAGCTGATGAACCCTGTCAACATAAGAAAATGTTAGATCAAGCCACGCGATGTTTTGAAGTTGCTCTTGTCTATTCTAATCAGTTAAAAATAGAATCCTCGGTTGCTTTATGCTACTTACATCTTGGAATAATTCGAGAACAACTGATGGAGTTATGTGATACTTCTGAAAAAGAACACCTCAGACAAGCTGTTTTATATAATGCAAACAAGGCTTTAAGCTATTACCGATCAACACCTGATAGCGCAATGTGTCAAAGTTTAAATCGCATGATTAAAAAAAATACCCCGTTCGTTTATATAGCGCCGTTTAGCCGTGCTGAAAAAATATTCTCAGATGCGAAAAAAATCTTTTTCAGATTTCAACGGAATCCAAACTCAGTCACGATAAAAGAATTAATTTTTACTCAAGTATTGTTGGATAGATTGCTAGAGGAACTTCCGGCTGAATCTCACCAAATGAAAGAGTACTGCCATTTTGCTTTGACCAAAGTACATTATAGCATTGCCGTAGTTACAACAAACTTTGAATCTGCTATGGAACATCTCAATGTGGCTGAAGATCATCTGAACTCAGCAAAATTAGGTGATACCGAGCGATCCACAGATCTACTCGGCGCTTCACTATTGCATATGAAAGGTAAAGTTCTTTTAAGATTTAAAAAGCATAAAGAGGAAGCAGTTGTGGCGCTGAAAAAAGCTTATTCAATATATCAGCAACATAATAATAGAGCGGGCATTATGGCAATAACCTGTCTTGTTCCAGGTATCGTCAATCCCGATAGCCTCCTTTCTGAGGGCCCCTATCAAGCAAAAAAATAATGGCTTGATTTGCTTTTGAACCCCTTTTAGTGGTAATTTTTCACTCATACAATTTACGGAGAAAGGCAATGGCGGATAATACGAGTTTGATGACCTTTATTTTAGATGCAGGCCCTTTAGTGAAAGCGGTGATGAGCCTACTCATTTTGGCTTCGATTGTGTCATGGGCTTTTATTATTCAGCGTGTGATTTTTTTTCGCGAAACGCGTCGGCAGGCAGAGCATTTTGAAGATCAGTTTTGGTCTGGTGGAGATTTGTCGGAACTGTTCGAAAAACTCAAACGACATCCTACGGAACTTTCTGGATTGCAGGGCTTGTTTTTTGCCGGATTTGAAGCTTTTCTTCGTTCACAGCAGCACACTAATTTATCGCCACAAGCCGTCATGGATAATGTACAGCGAGCGATGCGAATTGCTGATGCGCGAGAGCAAGATAAATTAGAAAGACATTTACCCTTTTTGGCCACTATCGGATCTACCAGTCCCTATGTGGGTTTATTCGGAACGGTCTGGGGTATCATGACCTCATTTCAAGCCTTGGCAGGACAATCTCAGCAAGCCACTATTGCGATGGTAGCCCCAGGCATTTCTGAAGCCTTGATTGCAACAGCGATGGGATTATTTGCAGCGATTCCTGCAGTGATTGCCTACAATCGATTCAATAGTGATTTTGAACGCATTTCAAATACCTATAATACTTTCCAGGAAGAATTTATCGCGCTTCTTAGTCGGCAATTAGTGCATTAATTTTTAAGAGAGAAATCTTATGCGTAAAAAACGTCGAAGCAAAATGGCGGACATCAATGTGGTTCCTTACATTGATGTGATGTTGGTGTTGCTGGTTATTTTTATGATAACGGCGCCTTTGTTAAATCAGGGTGTGCAAGTGGATTTGCCTAAAGCCACTTCGAAACCCCTGGCTTCGGCAGAAAAAGAACCGCTGATTGTAAGCGTAAATGCACAAGGGCAGTATTTTCTCAATGTTGCAGAAAATCCTTCGGCCCCGATTGCAGAAGATGATTTAATGCGCGATGTCAATGCAGAATTTGCAAAAGCCAAACAAGAAGGGCGCGAGCAACAAGTCTACGTTAAAGGTGATCATAAAGTGGATTATGGTGCTGTAGTACATGCCATGGTGATCCTTCAAAAAGCCGGTGCTCCTAAAGTAGGCTTGTTAACTCAGCCACACCTCGATTAGGCTGGGTTGCAAGTCGGAAAAACTCCAGAAAGTGAGCTATAATTGACCTAGTGATGGTTCGAGAATAGCCATTGAAATTAGTAGTGGTACTTTTTGGAGGTAACTAATATGAGAACTGAAGCAGAAGAGAAGGGGCCAGTGAAGGAGCGAATAAAAGTTTATATTGAAGCAAGCGTGAAAAATCTCCAATTAAATAAAGCTTTAGCCGGTATGAGTGGGACTGTTGCACCTTCAGAGGGGACCTTAAGGGAGATAAGGAATCTAAAGGATAAAGTAGATACTGAGCTGAGTACTGGCCAAGTTGAAAAAGCTTACAATATCGTTAATAAATATTTAGAAAATAAAAATAAAAATCCTGAAGTTGCTGCTGTTTTCAAGGGAGTGCGAATGGCTCTTTATACTGAAATGAAAGTTAATCACCAGCAAAAATATCAAAGCTTAGATGGTTTTAATCACAATTCTAAACTAGACAGGATAGATAATAGCTTTGATGACTTACAAAATGCGGTTGGTAAGTTTCGTGGGGAGGTTAATAAAACGCTAAATTCTGCTAAAACTGACAGCGGTCATAAAGAGGTAGTAGAGAATCAAAAGTTTCTTCAAGCTCAGGGGGACAAAGTCAGTAGGCTCTGTGATAAAGCAAAAAGGATAATAGAACAGCATCGAGAATTCGGTACGGATGCATCATTAGATCAAGCTAAAAAAGAATTGAAGCAAGAATTCAATAAATATCAACGCGGGGTAAAAGTGGAATCTTTTTTTAATGCCATCAAGGAAGCTCTTGAAAAAGTTGTCAGTACAATTACAAAAATTGGCCTCCCGCCCATGGCTCAAAAAGCTATCGTGCATAGATCTACTACCCTGGCTAATCTTCAAGCTGACGTAAAACTAACCGCACCTTCCTTTGGCAGCTCAAAGCGATAATTTTTTGGCTCGGCGAGTTCAATCTGCGCTCAATTTCAGCTAAAATACGAGTCTTCAGATACTTTCGGGAAGGCTCATGGCGAATACAGTACAACAAGACTCACCTTGGCGATTTTTGGCCATCTCGTTCCTTTTGCACGCTATTTTATTTCTGGCCTTGATTATTAGTATACCGACGTCTCATGTGCGCTTGTCTCAATCTAGCGTCAAAATAGTACAGGCTGTGGCCATCGATGCCTCTCAGCTGGCCACTCAGAACATCGAGCCTCCCACAAGGCCGTCAACTGAAATAAATCCTCCAGAGAAACATAATCCGCAGCAGGTAGTTGAGCAACCGCCGGTGCCGACCCCCCCTAAAACAGTGGTTCAACCTGAAACGAAGCCTACGGAGCAGCAAAAGCTTCGAGCAGAGGCGGAAAAGCAACATCAAGAAGCCTCAATGAAGGCAGATGCTGAAAAACAACGACTTACCGAGGAAGCAGTCGCGCTCAAGAAAAAACAAGAAACAGAACGTGCTGAAGCCGAGAAAAAGTTGCACGAAACGGCAATGGCAGAGGCCAAGAAAATGGAAGAAGAGGCACTAAAAATGGCCACTGAAGAGGAAGAAAAGCAGCGTGAAAAGCTCAAAAAAGAAAAAGCAGAAAAACAAGCCAAAATAGTCGCCGAGAAGAAAATTAAACTGGCCAAACAACGCGAAAAAGAAATGGCTAAAGCGATGGATGAACAAATGCGTCAAGAGCAGGAACAATTAAAGACTCAAACCCAAGACAAAAAGGCTCTTGAGAAGAAAAAGGCTCTGGCAAAACTGGCCAAAGAGCAACAAAAAGCCATGGATAAAGCTTTGAATGATCAGCTCAAAGAGGAAGAAAGAGAGCTGGGTGCTGATTCAATGCTTTCTCAGGGTGAAATTGATCAGTTTAAAGCAGCAATTTTAAGTGCTATTGGGCATCATTGGCTGGTGCCGGCTGGAACCGACAAAGATTTGTCCTGTCAGCTGTTGATTCATCTGGCCCCCGGTGGGGTGGTCATCGATGTGAAAACTGTCAAATCCAGCGGTGATGAGGTTCTGGACAGGTCCGCTCAGACAGCGGTGATGAAAGCCTCACCCTTACCGGTACCCACAGAGCCCGGGAAATTTAACAAATTTCGTGAATTGCGATTGACAGTGAAGCCTGAGCAAGTCACAGTAAGATAGAGAATCGGAGGGTCTTAGATGAAAAAATATTTTTTGATATTCAGTATAACCTTAGGTTTGGTAGCAACAGTTTCTTCTTTTGCCGCATTGGATCTAGAACTCACACAAGGTTATGATGGGGCGATCCCGATCGCTATCGTGCCTTTTGCGGGTGAGGATAATGATTCTCAAAATAATATCGCCAATATTGTGGCTTCCGATTTGTCATACTGCGGCCGATTTCGGGTTATGCCCAGCAATAAATTATCTCAATTCCCCCACACTGTTGCTGCAGTGAATACCGCTGCTTGGCAAGAATTGGGGATGGACAATTTAGTGATCGGTAAAATTGAATCGAATGGTCAAAAAATACATGTTACCTATCAATTAATGGATATTTATGGTCGAGAAGGCGTGTTGCTCGACAGAACTTTTAATGCGACAGAGCGCGATAAGCGTTCTTTAGCGCATCATATTAGTGATCAAATTTATGAACAATTGATTGGGAAAAAAGGCATTTTTTCGACTCACATCGCGTATATTTTAATTCAAGATGAAGGCAAACCAACTAAACGATATAATCTGATTGTTGCCGATGCGGATGGATATAATCAGCAGCGTTTGTTAACTTCAAAAGAACCGATCATGTCACCGCGTTGGTCTCCGGATGGCAAAAAAATAGCCTATGTTTCTTTCGAAGGTCAGAGAGCCTCTATTTATGTGCAAAATGTGGCGGATGGTTCTCGTCATGTGGTAGCTGCTTACCCTGGCATTAATGGGGCGCCTGCCTGGTCGCCAGACAGTTCCAAATTAGCGATGGTACTTTCAAAAACAGGTACTCCCAAAATTTATGTGATGAATTTAGCGAATAATCAAGTGTCACCCATTACCGATGGATATTCTATCGACACAGAGCCGCGATGGTCACCGGATGGAAAAACCTTGATTTTTACTTCAAATCGCAGTGGTGGTCCACAGATCTACCAGGTCAGTGCCTGGGGTGGAAGCGCAAAACGCATTACCTTTAACGGAAATTATAATGCCAGTGGCGTATTTACGCCGGATGGTAAATCATTGGTTTTCTTGCATCAAGAAGACGGGGTTTTTTCTATTGCCCGCCTTGACCTCGGCAATAATCGTTTTGAGATTTTAACGGATACCACCCGAGACCAATCACCCTCTATCGCACCTAATGGTGATATGTTGATCTATGCAACTCGACATAATGGCAGACAGGTCTTGGGAATGGTCTCGATTGATGGTAGGATTCAGCTACGATTACCCTCTGAAGAAGGTGAAGTTCGAGAGCCAGCTTGGTCGACTATTTAGAGCAGCGAAATTCCGCTGATTATTTAACTTAATTGAAGGAGAGTCTCATGAAAAAATCGCAATGGCTAGTCATTGGTATGATGGCAGGTGCAGCGTTGTTGAGCGCATGTTCATCCACACCCAAAGCAAAAGGTAATGATGTACAAGATCAAAATTTCAGCGATGAGTCGGCAAGAACTTCCGGCATGTCGGGTGCAGATATCGCAGTAGGCAGTCCTGAATGGAGACGTCTAGCCAGTTTTGCAGAAAAAAATAAATGTGAAATGATTCAAGCTGTGCCTGGTATCCAACAACATATTTTCTTTGAATTTGATCAATCTAATATTCCTGGTGAATCAATGGATGGTATCAATGCTCAAGCAAAATATTTAATGGATCATGCGGATGTGCGAGTGCGTGTAGAAGGTAACGCAGATGATCGTGGTAGCCGTGAATATAATATTGCTTTAGGCATGCGACGTGCAAATGCTGTTGCGGGACTATTAAAACAAGCTGGTGTATCAGGCCGTCAGATTGAAGTTGTGAGTTTCGGTGCTGAAAAACCCATGGCCTTTGGCGAACAAGAAACTTCTTATCGCTGCAATCGTCGTGTTGATATCGTATACATTAAATAGGATAAAAAAAGATGATCATGAAAAAAGCCTTGATCACGGCGGGTTTAATTTTTGCATTAAATCCGCTGATGAGCTATGCATTAGCTCCGGTTGAAGATTATAGTGAACCGGCAAATGAAATTCAGGACGGTGGTGTCTCATTGTCGCGCACCATCGAGCGCGAATCTAGACAAGGAACTTTGACGGAAAGACTGCAGCGCCTTGAATCAAAAGTGGAACATTTAACGGAATCGAATGTGACTTCACGCATTGAAGAATTGCAGCAAACTATTCAAGAGCTTCGTGGGGAACTGGAAAAACAATCTCATGATTTGGAGCAACTGAATAATAATCAAAAAAACTTCTATAAAGATTTGAATAACCGTATCGCTAAAACCAAAGAAGCGCCTCAAGCAATGCAGACAGAAGACGAGGTTCCACCAGAAGCTGCTCCTGTAAAATCAAAGGTGGCAACTGAAGATGATGCCATTTCATTGTCTACACCAACAAAATCTCGAGCGAAAACAGTAGCGGAAGTAGCGCCCGTTTCACCACCGGTAAAAGTGAAAGCAAAAAGTGTTGCGTCATCTGTGGTAGAAGCTAGAAATGCGATCCCCCTTACAAAGCCTGCTAGCAATCCCGTGCTCCCAGCTACTCAAGCGAAGGCTGCGCCTGTTGAAACCGCTGCAGTTTCAGGAGATGCAGAAACAGCGCTGTATCAGCAAGGTTTCGCATTACTGAAAACCAAACAATATGATCGTGCACTCGGGCAGTTCAGAGAATATACTAAACAATATCCTCGAGGACGATATGCTGTAAACGCTCATTTTTGGACAGGTGAAATTAATTACCTTCAGGGTAAACACGCCATTGCCAAAAAATCGTTTGAAACGGTGGTGAATAATTATCCCAAAGATTCTAAAATTCCTGATGCAATGTTGAAGTTAGCGATTATAGCTACCGACACAGGACACAAGCAAAAAGCAGAAGAATTGCTGCAAACCATTCAGAAAAAATATCCTGGGACTACTGCTGCTCGTTTAGCGATGATACGTTCACAGGAATTGCGTTTAAGCGTACATTAATCAGCGCATGGACTGTAATTGTTTATCCCCTTTTTGCAAGACCGTTGTTTAGGCAACGGTCTTTGTACGTTAAACGGATTGTCTTTTGTGAATTTTAGTTTTGAAGTGTGATTTTCTCAGGCATAAATTTAATTTCGAAAGTGAAAGGGAGAGATTAAGTGGCGCAAATAAGTCAAGAAGGATCTATTCAGCAAGCTTTTATCGAATTAGCGGCTCAACTTGAGCAGCGAATTATTGGTCAGAGCATTTTAGTACAACGTTTATTAATTGCCTTGTTGGCTGATGGACATTTGTTGGTTGAGGGGGCGCCAGGTTTAGCGAAGACAACGGCAATTAAACAGCTCGCTGCGCATATTGTGGCTGATTTTCATCGGATTCAATTTACACCTGATTTATTGCCTGCGGATATAACGGGTACAGAAATCTACAGACCTCAAGAAGAATCGTTTAGTTTTCAACCCGGTCCAGTCTTTCATAATTTACTGTTGGCCGATGAAATCAACCGTGCGCCTGCAAAAGTGCAAGCTGCTTTGCTCGAAGCGATGGCTGAGCGTCAAGTGAGTTATGGAAGTTCCACCTATTCTTTGCCGGATCTTTTTTTAGTAATGGCGACTCAAAATCCGATTGAACAGGAAGGGACTTATCCTTTGCCAGAAGCACAACTGGATCGATTTTTAATGTATGTCAGAATTACTTATCCAGATATGGATGCAGAACAAAAAATATTAGCCTTATCTCGACAAGAAGCTGCAAATCATGCGGCACCTAATCATTTGATTTCTCAAGAGCAAATTATGAAGGCGCGTGCGGCGTGTTCACAAGTTTATTTGAGCCCTGATCTGGAGCAGTACTTAATTTCATTAGTGATGGCCACTCGCACACCGCAGGTTTATCACGATCAATTAGCGTCATGGATTCGATTTGGAGCGAGCCCACGAGCCACTATTGCATTAGATCGTTGCGCTAAAGCACATGCCTGGTTGCAAGGTCGCGATTTTGTGGCGCCGGATGATATACAGGCAGTGGTTTATGAAGTGTTACGACATCGTATTCTGCTCACCTTTAACGCCGAGGCTGAAGGTGTGACAACGGATGATTGTATTCAAGAAATTTTGACGTGGGTGGCTGTTCCTTAATCGGTGTTAGACGCATGCATCACAACGGACATGATCTACAATTGGCTGAATTGTTAGCGCTAAGATCCTCTGCGCGTAAGCTCAGTTTTTATCATCGTAATAAAGCAAACGCCACGCAAAGTGGAAATTATCGATCGCATTTTCGTGGTCGGGGTATGGATTTTGATGAAGTGCGTTTATATCAACCGGGTGATGATATCCGACACCTCGATTGGCGAGTCACAGCACGTCGACAAGTTCCTCACACCAAAATTTTTCGAGAAGAGCGAGAGCGTCCCATATATTTGTTAGTAGATTTTCGTTCGACCATGTATTTTGGTACACGTGTTGCATTTAAATCGGTTGTCGCGGCGAAAATAGCCGCTTTACTCAGTTGGGTCGCCGTTGAAACAGGCGACAAAGTCGGGGCTATTTTAGTGACGCCTAAAAAACCCATTATTTTGCGACCCGAAACTCGGCATCGAGGAGCCTTGATGCTTTTGCAAGAGCTCACAAAAATGAGCACTCAGAAGCCGCAGTGCTATGAACCGAATACGTTGGCTCTTTTAGAGTCTTTTGATCTGCTGCATCACATTGTGCGTCCCAATGGTATGGTCTTTGTGATCAGTGATTTTTATGGGATTCATGCCTCAGATTTGAATACCCTTCAAACGATTGCAAAAAAGCAACAGCTGATGAGCTTAATGGTCTATGATTCCTTAGAAGAAAATCTACCGACTCAGGGATTGCTGGCATTTGCAAATCAAGAAAATCGATTAAATCTTCAATGTTCATTATCAATGAATCAGCGATATCATCAACAATTTCAGGAAAAAATAAAATCTTTTGGTCTTTGGCATCATAATAATGCGGCGCAGTGGGCTTGTGTACGTACTGATGATAATTTAGAGGCAGTGGTGGGGCGCATCCTTTCCAAGAACTTCAGAAGTGCAGTATCAAAATCAGAGAGAATAGTGTGATGAGCAATCCTATCCTTTCTCAATTACGTGACATTCAATTGCCAGAACCGGTAAATTGGTGGCCTTTGGCGGTTGGTTGGTATTTTTTAGGTGCTTTTTTGATTGGCATATTTGGGATTATATTTTTTGTTCTGATGCGCCAATATCGCAAACGAAGTGCGCAACGATTTTTAATAAAGCGTTTAGAAGCATTGAGAGGACAGTATCAACGTGAAGCTGATGCCCGAATTGTTGCAGCTGAACTTTCTATTTTATTGCGCCGAGCTTCACTAATTTTAGTGCCAAGAAAGGAAGTGGCGAGTTTAAAAGGGGAAGAGTGGCTAGAGTTTCTCGATCGAACAGGCAATACCCATGAATTTTCACAAGGCATTGGTCGTGTATTAATTACAGCACCCTATCAAAAGCAAACAGAGTTTGATGTGAATCATTTATTAGATTTAGTCTTAAAATGGGTGAGCTATGTTAAATGATCTGGCCCTAAAAATTGAATGGCCTTGGTTATTGTGTTTGTTGCCACTACCGTTCTTGGCCTATTGGATTTTACCCAGATTTTCAAGACAAAAAATGAGTGCGCTCAGGGTGCCATTTTTCTCATCGTTGTCTCAATTAGTAGCAAGCACTCGAGAACAACAACATCGTTCTCTCATTTATTGGATTTGGGCGAGTTTAATTTGGATCTTCTTAGTTTTTTCCGCAGCGAATCCCCTGTGGTTAGGCGCTCCAATTGCTATTGAACAAAGTGGTAGAGATATTTTAATCGCATTGGATATATCCCCTTCGATGGAAAATGCCGATATGATTCCGGGTCATGACGATATAAGCCGACTTTCACTGGTCAAAGAAGCTGCACGTGAATTTATTGAGGGACGTAAAGGAGATCGTTTAGGATTAATTGTTTTTGGTGAGCAAGCTTATCTCATGACTCCTTTAACGAGTGATCATCAAACGCTCAAAACAATGCTGGATGATGCTACAGCAGGATTGGCTGGTGAACGCACCGCGATTGGAGATGCTATTGGATTAGGGATTAAACGGTTACTTTCCTATCAGCAAAATAGTCGAGTGTTAGTGTTACTAACCGATGGTGCGAATAACACCGGGATTTTAGATCCGATTGCAGCAGCTAAAGAAGCGGCTAAATTGGGCATCAAAATTTATACGGTAGGATTAGGTGCCGATGAAATGTTGGTACGAGATATTTTTGGTGTGCATAAGGTCAGATCCTCTGATGATTTGGATGAGAAAAGCCTGCAGGAAATCGCGAAATTAACAGGTGGTCGTTATTTTCGTGCAACCGATCATGACTCATTAGTAACAGCGCTTCAAGAAATGGATAAATTAGAACCCACATTAAATGATCAGGCGACTTATCGTCCACAGACGGTGTTATATCCTTTTTTGCTAGGCATAATATTTATTATGCTTATCTTAGGCTTGATCGCGCAAGCAAGACTGATTCAACAAATATTTTGGGTAAAAAGAAGTTCAGCTGAGGCAGACTCAAAAGAAGCTAAAATTGCAACACAGCTCGGAGGGGTGAGGCAATGAATTTTTGGATACATTGGATTCGACCACAGGCTTTTTGGCTTCTCCTACTATTAATTCCTATTTTTACGCTGGGAAGAAAGGCACGATCTTCTGAAGGGCAGTGGACTACGGTTGTTGATGCGCATTTATTGCCTTATTTGCTAGTAAAATCGGAGGGGGGCACAAAGCAGTGGTGGCCCATTTTATCGCTGCTAGGATGGATTGTTTTTGTATTTGCACTGGCAGGTCCTTCCTGGGATCAAGTTCCGATGCCTGTGATGAAAAAAGAACAGGCTTTGGTGATTGTGTTGGATAATTCTGCTGCAATGTTGGCTGAGGATATTAAGCCTTCACGCATCGCCAGAGCGAAATATAAATTAATTGATTTATTGAAGGTTCGAAAAGAAGGTCAGACGGCGTTAGTGGTATTTTCTGGGGAACCTTATGTTGTTGCTCCCTTAACACAAGACACTCATACGCTGATTAATTTATTGCCCGCAATTAGCCCCGAAATAATGCCTACAGCAGGACAACGCGTCGATTTGGCGCTTTCGCAAGCCGCAGAACTGATTCGTCAAACCGGTGCACAAAAAGGCGAAATAGTCCTGATAACGGGGGGTTTTTCAAAATCTGATACTGTACAAAAACAATTGAGTGATTTAAACGGAGAGGGCGTACAAACTACTATTTATGGGATTGGAACTTCCACAGGTTCACCTATTACTCTGCCTCAAGGTGGGTTTCTGAAAGATGAACAAGGCAAGATAGTAATGGCACATTTGGATTCAAACTATTTGCAAAAGCTCGCACAAGACGGGGGCGGAAATTTTGTATTGATGACGGTGAATAATGATGACATTGAGTCTTTAAATCGGATCTTAGAACCTGCTGCTCTTTGGTCAGATAAGGCTAAAGATTCTGATGCGATGTTGAAATTATGGCGTGATGAAGGCCACTGGCTAATATTATTTTTATTGCCGATTGCATTATTACTTTTCTTTCGCCGAGGTTCAGGGCCCGGTTTTTCAAGATCAGATGGGTGAGAATCTGCGATGAAAAAGATGAAAAAATGGAAGACAATTTCGACCTTCCTGATATTTAGGGAAGGGGTGGTGGTCTGTTTTTTAACATTATTGATCTGTTCTGAAACTGCGTTGGCATTTCAGTGGAATGATCTTTGGCTGCGGCCAGATCAGCAGGGGCACCAATTATTTCAAGAGAAAAGGTATGATGAAGCTGCTCAGCGATTTCAAGATCCTCATTGGCAGGGCACAGCCCAATACAGGGCAGGACAGTTTGATCAGGCAGCACAGAAATTTTTACAAGATAAGACGGCACGTGGTCGGTATAATTATGGGAATGCTTTGGCGCAGCAGGGAAAATTTCCTGAAGCTATACAAGCCTATGATCAAGCTCTCAAATTACAACCTAAGTTTGAAGATGCGCAATACAATAAAAAACTCCTTGAAGAAGAATTGAAAAAACAATCAGAGAAGCAGTCGCAAAATCAACAAGATTCTCAGAATCATCAGCAAAATCAGAACCAGCAATCTCAATCAGGCCAAACTAAGCAGGTGGAAAATAAGCAAAACCAAGACTCCCAGTCGCAGTCTTCTCAACAACAGGATGGAAATCGGCAGAATCAAGACAAAGGCGCTGAAGAACAATCATCGAACCAACACTCAGATCAACCCAATAATAAAGACGAAACAACTAGCCAACAAAATAAAGCAGACAAAGGAGTTCCTGACAAAAATGAAGCAAATAGAAATGTCGCGGATCAAAAGGATGAACAGAACAAGCAGCAAGACACAATGCCAAATCAGAAAAATCCAGACGAAAATATGAAACTCCAGAGCGATGAGCAGAATAAAGAGGATAATAACAAGAAGAAGGGTGGCAATAATCCTGCTAAGAGGGATCAACAGCCACTTGAAAGTAAGGCTAATCAAGAAAATGGGAAGAATAGTGCAGAAAAAAGCCAAGCTGATAATGCGGCTTTGAGAGAAGATCCGAGTTCAAAATCAGAGCAGGAAAAGGCCAATTTGCAACAGTGGTTGCAGAAAATACCCGATGATCCAGCAGGATTGTTAAGACGTAAATTTATGCGAGATCATCAGCGAAGGCGCTGGGAGCAAGGTTAATGAAGGAGGTTGGGAAATGATTAAGCGAATAATGGGTTCGGGAATATTATTAGTTGTGCCAACAATCTGCTTTGCTTCTGCAAAAGCTTTGCTCGATCGAGATCAAATAAGCTTATCTGAGTCTGTTAACATGGAGATTTCTGCTGACAAAGAAAGCTCTGAGAATCCGGATTTGTCTGTTTTGAATAGAGATTTCGATATTGGTTCAACGGGAAAAACAGTATCTGTTGAAATGATTAATGGTCATATTAAACAAGAGGCTCGTTGGGTTATTTCCCTGATTCCTAAGCGTGCTGGCACTTTAACAATTCCTTCCATTAAAATAGGTTCAGAAAAAACCCAACCGATTCAATTAACAGTACTGAATAAACCAGTTGCACAACATGCTTCGGAAGATTTTTTTATCGAGACTTCCATTGAACCTAAAGAGGCTTATGAACAACAAGCTGTGGTGTACACCATTCAAGTGTGGGCTTCAAAACCACTGACCAATGTTCAAGTCGCCCCGCCTTCGGTGAGTGATGGTGTAATATTGAATCCAATCGATAAGCAAACAAATACACTACGAAAGCGCGGTGCTCGAGAATATGAAGTGGTTGAAAGGCACTACCTTATTACGGCAGATAAAACGGGCACCTTAACAATCTATCCACCCTCTTTACGAGGAATGGCTTTCGATCAAAACCCCAGCAGACAATTTTTTATGGGTGCTGATCCGCAAACCGTACATGTGACAGGTCAAGAATTAAAACTTAGCATTAAATCTAAACCGACAGAATGGCAAGATGCCTGGTGGCTTCCAGCGACAAATATCGCGCTCAAAGAAGAGTGGAGCCAAGATCCACATCATTGGCAGGCTGGGGCTCCCATAACTCGAACAATAACCATAGTGGGTACCGGTGTTTCAGCTGCTCAATTACCTGAATTAAAAACGGAGGCACCCGCGGGTATCAACATCTATCCTGATAAAACTGAAACAACGAGCGCGCTGAGCCATAATACGTTGACAAGTACACGCCAAATTAAAATAGCCTATGTTCCTACCCAAGAAGGGCAGATCGAAATTCCGGCCATTAAATTACCCTGGTGGAACCTCAATAAAAATAAAACGGAAATGGCAGAATTACCCGCTACTAGCTTAACAATTTCACCTGAGGCAAACAGCATTTCTGCAGCAGCAAAGCCAGCATCAGCATTAGAAGGCAACAGACAACCTATTCAGAAACTCACAAACGGAGATTCTACAAAGAATGACGAGACTTCAATTTGGCAGTGGCTGACAATAGTATTGCTAATTTTGTTTTTGCTTAGTTTAGTTCTTATCGTAATTCTTTGGCGAAAAATCAACTCAGAAAAAGAATTCCACGCCAAAAAAAACATTACTCCAGAAGTGCAATCCACATCAATTCGCGAAGCTATTAATGCTATTAAAAAATCCTGCGCTAAAAATAATCCTCGCGCCACAATGAATGCAACCCTCGACTGGGCCCGGTTACAATGGCCAAATTCAAGAGTTAATTCGTTGCAAGATGTCGCTACACTCATTGACCAGCCAGAATTTTCCAAGCAAATCACGGCATTATTAGCGAGTTGCTATAGTAATGAAAAAACAACGTGGCAAGCTGAACAATTCTGGACTGTATTAAATCGATATGCTTTTATAACACGAGCAACAAATTCTGCATCACCGGATCCTTTACCGCCTTTACAACTCTGAAAAATAGTTAGGACTCTTGAAACCCCTGAAACTAAGGTTTTCATGACAATATGCTATAATAACAGTAGGTATTGTAGTACAGGAGTTTTGGCATGAGTTATCAGAAGATAGAGACACCGGCAGGAACTATTTATTGGGATCAAAACTTAGGGTTGAGGTCTAACATTAATGCTAATCTAAAGGGGTTCGACTCTCCAGAGCTAGGTGATTTTGAAGGCTATATGGAGGCGGGATTAACAAAGTCTGAACAAGAAGCGGCGCAAGCATTACTTGATAAATTTGAAACTCTTCAACGGACTCAACCAAAAGACAAGTATATCGCTGATAATGGTTTTTGGCTTGCTATATCGTCCATAATGAATGATCTTCCGAGTCATAGAAAAGGCAAGCCAAGTTTACTCTATGCAATATTGAAGCACGCTATGCAGGAATCGACAAATTTGCATGAAAAAAGATTGGGTGAACTCGATCAAGAATTTCAGAAAGAGGATGAGAAAAAAAATAAGAGCCGAGATGAATTTTTTAAATCAGAAGACGAATTGTCTGCTTCAATGAAAACTGAACGTGATCTTCAAAAGAGAAATATAGAAGTAAAAAAAGAAGTAGAAGTCCTCAGAGAAAAGGAAAATGCATTAAAAGAAAAAGAAAAAAGGTTAATAGAGCATTTTAGATTAGTGAAAGGCAATATTGAAAAATTAGAAAAAACAGCAGCGGAATTGAATAAAAGGGAAAAGCTCCCTGTTTCTCCTCAGCAGAGTATTAGTCATAGAGGGGCCTATTCAAATGGGCTGAAAAAGAGAATTGAGTCGCAAGAGACAGATAAGGCGGCGGCATTAGAACGGAAGGAAAAAAGTAAAATTAATCTTGAGGTAGTGCGTGGAAATAACGTGAATCTAACTGATTTAGTTGAAAGGTCTAGAACTTGCTTGTACTCAATTTCGGCAGTTGGTTCATTAAATTACCCTACAGACAGGAAGCATGAAGCCGATAAACTCGGAACATTTGCTCGCATGATAAAAGATCTTTGGAGAAAGAAATTCACTGTGCCAGAACCTTCTAAAGGTGAATCTGATAGTGGCAGTGAGGCTGGGCAGGAAAAAGAAGGAGAAAATGAAGGTATATTGAGTCAAATGGTCACCATTGATACAGGTGATAATAAGAGTTTTGAATGGGACTTGGCTCAGGGTATTTGTGGCAATATGGAACGTTTGATGGGCTGGTACATAAAAAGTCCAGGCTATCATTCTCCCGATCGTGTTAAATCAGCGAAGAAAATTCTAGGGGAAATTCAATCGGTACGAAATAATGC
This sequence comes from uncultured Gammaproteobacteria bacterium, assembly GCA_964567285.1. GTDB lineage: Bacteria > Pseudomonadota > Gammaproteobacteria > JAIEPX01 > JAIEPX01 > JAIEPX01. Next base: position 359,450 of record CAZMLO010000002.1, on the reverse strand, counting down.
TGATTTAAAAGATGAAAAAAGCAAAGATCTGGCTTTAATGCGATTTATCCGTGAGCAAAACGTAGGCTCACATGGATTTAATCGTAAAAAATCGTTGTTGCACAGAATTTATCAGGAAGCTGAGTCAAGATACAGAGATGCGGTTAAAAATGATGTTGAAGGAAAAAAGAATGAGCTGAAGAGTGTAAAACGAGAGTCTGAATCGCTATCAAAATCAAGTAGGAGAGCCAAAAAATCATTTCAATCATCTAGCAATAGATCGGCGAATTTGCAAGAAAGAACGGGTATTTATCTAAATCAAAGGGAAGAATTAAAAGATAAAATAGAAAAACAAAAACAACTTAATAAGAAGATAAAAAAGGCACTTAAAGATGCCAGAGAGGTACTATTAAGAAAGCAAGGAGAAGTTTTGGCTCAATCTGTTCAAGTGAATTCTTCTCAAAAAACCTTAAAGGCTGAAGCGGCTTTTGTTAATGAGCACTTAGGCTTGCTGGTAAAAAGTAAAGAACTTGTTGAGGATACCGAAGCTTTGCAAGACGAAGTGGCTGAAATGGATGAGGAAAGTAGAAGAGCTGAAGCTCAAAACGGGATTGATGCAGAAAGTATACAGACTGCCTATATAGAAATTAAGGCGCTTTCAAAGAAATGTGGGGGTGTAGAGATGGTGGAGGTTGAGGATATAGGTGATCTCGATGCTGTGGTAAAAAGTTTAGAAGATTTTACTCGTGCTCTTCAAGAGAAAGCCCAGTATGCAGCCTTGGATTCCTCTTCAGATGAGGAATTGAGTCGTGATACAGAATCTGACCCATCAGGTGGTAGTAGTGAAAAGGAAAATTCTGATTGGAACCCCTTTATCTAAAAATCAGCCTTGGCTATATATCATTCCTGCGGCCGCATATGCGGGAATAAAATGACATCGCGTATGGAAGGTGAATCAGTAAATAACATGACCAATCGGTCGATACCGATACCTTCTCCGGCTGTGGGTGGCAGTCCATATTCCAGCGCTTGAATGTAATCTTCATCATAAGGCATGGCTTCTAAATCGCCCGCTTCTTTTTCGGCGACTTGTTGTTTGAAGCGTTCTGCTTGATCTTCGGGGTCGTTTAACTCTGAGAAACCGTTGGCGATTTCTTGGCCGGCGACGAAAAATTCGAAGCGATCAGTGATGAAAGGATTTTGATCGTTTTTTCTAGCTAGCGGTGAGACTTCAGTTGGGTACTCGGTAATAAAAGTGGGCTGAATGAGTTTTTTCTCAACGGTCTTTTCGAAAATTTCAACCTGAATTTTGCCAAGACCATGGGTTTCTTGAATGGCAAGGTCCATTCCTAAGGCGATTTTTTTGGCAGATTCATAGTCGGTGATTTGTTCTAAACTGATTTCTGGGTTGTATTGCAATATTGCATTTTGAAGCGTCAAACGAGTGAAAGACTTGGATAAATCAAATTCGTGTCCCTGATAATCCAGAGTGGTTTTGCCCAATATTTTTGCCGCTAGCCAGCGCAACATGGATTCCGTTAAATCCATCATATCCGTATAAACGGCATAGGCTTGATAAAACTCGATCATCGTAAATTCAGGATTATGCCGAGTCGATAAGCCTTCATTGCGAAAATTACGATTTATTTCGAAGACTTTTTCAAATCCGCCCACGACTAAACGCTTTAAAAAAAGTTCTGGTGAAATTCGCAAAAACATATCCATATCGAGAGAATTGTGGTGTGTTACGAAAGGTCTTGCTGCAGCGCCTCCCGCCAACGTTTGCATCATGGGAGTTTCGACTTCAATGTAACCAACATTCATCAAATATTCTCGAATACCCGCAACCACCTGTGAACGAATTTCGAAGGTGCGACGCGTAGAAGCATTGACCATTAAATCGATATAACGTTGTCGATAACGTGTTTCATGATCCGTCAGGCCATGGAATTTATCAGGCATGGGTCTGAGCGCTTTGGCGATGAGTGTAATATTGGTTACTTTGAGTGTGAGTTCATTGGTTTTGGTTTTAAATAATTCGCCTCCTGCTCCAATGATGTCGCCTAAATCCCAGCTTTTAAATGCTTCATAGATTTCTGGCGATACATCATCGTTGCGCAAATAAAGTTGAATGCGTCCGCCCATATCTTGAAGCGTGATAAAACTGGCTTTGCCCATTAATCGACGTGTCATGATGCGGCCGGCGATTGAAACGTGAATGTGTTTGGATTCTAAAGTGTCGTGATCCAGATCATCGTATTGATCATGCAAATCTTTGGAAATATCTTTGCGCTTAAAAGTGTTGGGGTAAGCGTTGCCTTGCGAACGTAATTCTTGTAATTTTTGTTTGCGTTGAGCAATCAATTCGTTTTCGTCGAGAATTGGTTCAACTTGATCGAGAGTCGATTCAGCTGTGGTCATTTTTACACCCCTTCTTTTAAGCTAGCTTCAATAAAAAAATCTAAATCGCCATCTAAGACGGCTTGAGTATTACGCGTTTCGACGCCAGTACGTAAATCTTTGATACGAGCATCGTCGAGTACATAAGAGCGAATTTGGCTTCCCCATGTGATGTCGGCTTTGGATTCTTCCAGTTTTTTCTGGTCAGCCGTTTGCTTTTGGATTTCAAACTCGTATAACTTGGCGCGTAACTGTTTCATCGCTTGTGCACGGTTTTTATGCTGTGAGCGATCGGATTGGCATTGTACCACAATTCCCGTAGGGATGTGAGTGATTCGAATGGCAGAATCTGTGGTATTCACGTGCTGCCCACCGGCACCACTGGATCGATAGGTATCGGTACGTATATCGGCAGGGTTAATCTCGATATCGATGTCATCGTCAATTTCAGGCGAGACAAAAACAGAGGCAAAGGAGGTATGTCGGCGATTGCCCGAGTCAAAAGGGGATTTACGCACCAAGCGATGCACTCCGGTCTCAGTACGGAGCCAACCAAAGGCATATTCGCCCTCAAAATAGACTGTCACCGATTTGATGCCAGCTACTTCTCCCGGCATCAGATGGAGGATTTCGGTTCTAAAGCCCCGTTTATCGCCCCAGCGCATGTACATTCGAAGCAGCATCTCCGCCCAATCCTGTGCCTCTGTGCCCCCCGAGCCCGCCTGGATGTCTACATAGGCATTGTTGGGATCCATCTTATTGGTAAACATCCGCTGAAATTCTAATTTATCGACGCGCTGAGCGTATTTTTGGACGTCCCGGGTCAGATCCCCTAATGTGGCACTATCGTTCTCAGAAACGGCCAATTCAACTAATTCTTGGGCATCAGCCAGGGAAGTGCTTAATTCAGCGAATTGGTGGACCATTTTCTCGAGTTGGGCTCTTTCGCGTCCTAATTCTTGGGCTTTGGTCTGATCAGACCAAACGGAGGGGTCTTCCAGCAGCAAAATGACTTCTTTGAGTCGTTCTTCCTTAGTTTCAAGGTCAAAGATACCCCCGTAGTGTCACTACACGCTCACGAAGCTCGGCAATTGTGTTTCTAAGAGCATTAATTTCTTCCATAGCGATTCTCTGTCTGTATGTGATCGGGGAGCGCCAGACTACGCTGATTTCAAAGTGTAGTCAATTGATGCAAAAGAAGGACTATATTGTGAGCCTAAGACTATAAATTGTAAGCAAACTGGGTAATTTGTTTTTGTTCATAATTCTTTTACTGCAGAATTGAGTAAAGTTGAAACGCTTAATTTAAGGCTTAGAACGAGAGTATAAAAAAGGCATGTTGTAGCAAAAATGAGTGGGAGAGTGAGGGAGAGAGTAGTTAGTGGACCTACTAAGATGGCGCTGATGCCCCAGGGGGCTGAAAATGAGGCAGCAGCCAAACCTAAAATGGCGCCTTGTTTATTTTTTTCGACGCTATCAGAGATTATGGTCATAATAGTGGGGTAGGCTATGCCCACACCGATAGCGCCCGGAACTACGAAGATCCAGAGGTAAGCTGAGGTATCGGAAAAAGTGCATGCAAAAAAAGAAATAGAACAGAAAATAAAGCTCCAGTTGAGTAAGGCGTTTAAACTAAAATAACGCAACAAGATTTTGTATAGAAATATTAAGCCCAATGCCATCCAAGCTCCTGTATAAGCTAAGAATTGTGCTGACTCAGTGACGGAATAATCAAATTGTTTGCTGAGATAAAGACAAATGTCTTGATAAAAAAAGCTCCATCCCAGCTGATAGAGAAAAAACATGATAAATAGACGTTGAATTTTCCTAGGAGCTAGTGCAGATTTTAATGTATGTTTCAAACTAGCCAGGGATAGTACATGGTCATTTTCTGAGGTATTGTTGGTGTTCGTATACAATTTCATCGTTAGAATTAAGGTTGTTAAAATGAGTAATAATGTGACAAAAAATGGTGTTACATCAGTGAACCAACTGACAATCTCGGAGTCTGATAAATAAGCGCCTAGTGTAGGCCCAATTAATAAAGACAATGTCATGGCAATAGCAACCAGAGCAAAATACCAAGCTTTTTCTGGTCCTTCACTGATGTCTGCAATAGCCGTTTGTGCCAAAGATTGACTGCTCGATGCAATTCCCGCAATAAATCGGCCAATAAAAATCCACATTAAACTGGATGTGAAAATTCCTATAATCGGTAATGAAAATCCAATCAGTGAAAGTACTAATGAAAAAATCAAGGTATTCCTACGACCCCAGCTATCAGACCAAGTACCCATCAGTGGAGCACCAAACATATAACCAAAAGAACCAAGTGCCATGGTTAAACTAAAGAGTAAGTTAGAGACAGCCGGTGAGGGTTGAGAAGTGAATGCATTAATCTGTTCTGTGAATAATCGAAGAAAAGCGGGTATTGAGACCATATATCCGATGGAGTCAATGAATATGATTAAGATTAACGGAACAAATGCTCGTAGTGATTGTTTCATGCTGAGTCTCAATCCATAAATTTTTAGTTAAGATATCCGAATAGTATCAGCAACGATCCTAAGAGTATATGGATGCTTGATTTTATCGACTTTTATGGGGGTAATTGAAATTTATAGAGTTTGCTTGCGCGAAGATCGATGCCCCCTGCTGTAATGGGAAGTCCTGTCACTAACAACATAAAATCAGGATTAATCACATTTCCAGCTGCTGCACCTGTAGGAACAAATATACTTCTGCCATCAACAATAGGATGGTTTGATTGAGTCCAAAATAAGCCACTAATAAGAGTAATTAACTTTCCACTCTCGGCATCGATTGCGTATAAACCTGAATTTAGATTATTTTCTCCAGCCCCACAAGAAAGAATTACCATCCCGTTTGACAAAATGGGGGGTGTTGTACAAAAAGCATAGGCTATTGAATGCGTGGGATCCAATACTGAATTCATCCACGGAGATTGCATCGGTGGTCCAGAACTTTGTACAGGGCGTTGCCAAATAATATTCCCATTTTGGATATCAACTTTAGTGATAATAGAGCTTCTTGTTCTTATTTTTATTCCATCGATGTAAGTTCCTATTCCATCGATATAAGGGTGAGTGGGATCAAAAGGTGGGTTAACGAGTGCCCAATCGCGTTTACCGCTGAGAATCATAGTATTATCAGGTTCAACGATATTTCCATCGACATTAGCAATGAGACCACCGCCTGATCCGCTATAGGCTTCTGGAGATCCAAAAAAGTCGAAATTGAATCCTAAATAATAACCCGGTACAACAGGATTAAATAAAACACCAGAATATTCGTTCTCTACAGTGCCAAATAATGGATGCGAAAACCGAGATTGTGTAGGGCTGCGTCCCGCATTGGCAGAATTAGTAATATTACTATAAACATAGCGACCATCAGTGGCTAACCCATATTGTAAACCACCTATCAGCCCACCTGGACCTAATTTCTTTTTCCACACGACAGTAAAGTCATCGGCATTGATTGCCCAGAGTGTTCCTGCTTTTTCTCCTGCAATCAGTAAATCTGTTTTCACTTTGTCATCATTTTTTTGAGAATAGAGCAAATCGCTATCAATATAAACTTTGGGAGCATAGGCCAAGTGTCCAAAACCTGAATCGGGACCCGCCATACTTATTGTGCGTGAAGGATTGTTGGGGTCAATTATTTTAGGGCAATTTTGATCCGTGCTACCCGGAGTTGAAATATTTAGAGGTGGGAGGTAAGAAATTGATCCATCGGGATCAAGACAAGCAGCCACCCAGGTATCATATTGACGAGCCTGAAACGATTGAACGACCGCACCAGTTTTTAGATCCAGAGCGACAATCGAGTCCATATAATTTCCGATTTTTTGATTTAAATTAGCGCAGGTCATGCCGGCTGGTAGAGAGGGTGCAGAATATTGAGTGGGATTTTGCAAGTATAAATTGCAGAGCATTGCTTTTTTCGGAGCGGTGTAATTGTTTCCTGTTGCCACATAAATTCGACTGCGTTTTTTATCGATGATGGGATATTCCATCCAAATTGCGGCCCCAAAATATCCGCGATCACCCGCAGACATTATGCCGGCTGGCAAATTTGTTCCCGGCGCTAAATAGGTTTTCCAGAGTTTCGCTCCTGTGTTTTTATCGAGTGCGACGACACTACCTCTGAATGAACAACAGGGATAGGGTAAATTACCATCGGCAGGATTGCCAGTGATTGTGGCTTTGGTTCCAGTCTGCGTAAAAGTTTCTTCCCAGCTGGAAACCGGGACGATTAGCTGATTACCAGAAACGGTGATACCGCCACGGATTTTGGCGGCAACATGAGGGTCAACTTTTGTTTTCCACAGTAATCCGCCTGTAAATCGATTGACGGCGAAGACGATAGCTCCTTTATTTTCTTGGCATAGTGGACCACTGACAGGTGAACAACCAGGAAAAACATCATTAATATCGCTACCTAAATATAAGACGTTTCCTGAAATTGTGGGTTGAGCGTAAACTGTGTTTAGAGGCATGTCTGGAGAGGAATAGTCAGGGACGTAGGTTTGCCAAAGGATGGTTCCGGTAACTTTATCGATAGCGTATAAACCACCAGCGCTATCACCAAAATACAAGATTCCATCGTTCGAGAGAGTTACCTTTCCTTCAATGCCCGCATTCATGCCCCAAAGAAATGTACTACTGCCTCCTACGATCGGGCTTAAAGGGGTATGCAAATTGGCATCAAAGGCCCAAGCCTGTTGAAGTTGAGCAATATTGGACTTAGTAATTACCGTTTGGTTTTTCGCCCAATGATGGTGATCATCAGTATCATCCCCTGAATCCTGGCCGAAATCAGCCCGAACAGCGAAGGGTAGCGATAACAGTAGTCCTATGGTTATGGCAATTTCGACAGATCTTTTAATACTTCGCATAACAGGCCTCCAGAGTTTGTCGTCTTATTATTTCTAAGTATAGCGTATATCGTCATATTTTATAGTTTAATAACAAATTTTATTGCGAGTAACGATAAGGCTTGGTGGATATTGAGGCATAGGTCGACTAGAAGATAACTCGAACACCCTGAGACTATCCTGGAATTCTACTGTTTATAGCATGAGGTCAATAAGGTTGAATTCAGGCGTTGACAAGTCTGTGACATAGTGTTATAGTTTGCTATAACACTAAAACTGGAGCTTGATATGGTAACCTTAGAAAACATTCATTTTGACTATCCCAAGAGTGGGGAGCTATTTTCAAATTTGTCGTTGCATATTGCTGATGGTGGGATTTATGGCTTATTGGGCAAGAATGGCGCTGGCAAAACCAGTTTATTGAAGATTATTGCAGGTTTAGTTTTCGCGCGCTCGGGCGATTGCAGAGTATTTAATCAACATGCCAGAGATCGGGTCCCTGGATTTTTGTCGGACTTGTATTTATTGCCTGAAGATTTGTATGTTCCTCCGATGACCGCTGAAGAGTATTATCGATGTTATGCGTCTTTTTACCCCAATTTTGATCTTTCGATATACACCGATATAGTCAAAAAATTTGAAATTCCAAACGGTAAATTGCTAACAACACTGTCACATGGCCAAAAGAAAAAATTTCTGATCGCGTTTGGAATTGCAACTCAAGCTAGACTGTTTATATTGGATGAACCAACGAATGGGTTGGATATCCCCTCAAAATCATTGTTTCGTCAAATGTTGGCAACATATTTTAATGAGAAACGAATTTTTATAATTTCCACGCATCAGGTCCATGACATTGAGAATTTGATAGATCATATTGTTTTATTAGAAGCGGGAAAGATTATGTTTAATCACCCAATAAAGAAAATCGCTGAACATTTTACCTTTTCGAGACAGGTGAATGAGCCTGGTGTTAATGAGTGCCTATATTATGAAAAGCACTTAGGTGGATATAGTACCATCCATGAAAACCGCGGTGAGGATGAGACTGAAATAGACCTTGAAATATTGTTTAATGCTGTGTTAGCAAACAACAATGCTTTCGAGAAAATATTGCAAAATCAAAGTATATAAGAGGACTGATTATGAGTAAAAATAAATTTTTTGATATGAAGCGTTTTAATAGGCTAGTTTTAAACGATTTGAAAATTAATTCAAAGATAATATTGATTTCAATCGCAGCTGTCTTTGTTTTTTGGACTTTGCTATCATTTGGCGATGGTGGTGTATTGAGTAGGTCATTATATACTTTTGTTCTGTATGTTGGTGGGTTTGTGATCACAAGTCGTTCTTTTAACGATCTGCACAATTCTGAAAGAGCTTATCACTATTTAACATTGCCTTGCTCTAATTTCGAACGGTTTCTATCGAAGTGGATTATGACTTCCATAGGTTATTCATTTGCTTTGCTCGGTCTTTTTTCACTCTATAATCTGCTGAAAATGGGGTTGCATTATGCCTTATTTTCTCATCACATTCCCTTGATAAACATTTTTGATCCTGCTTTATGGCAAAGTATAGAAACGTACATTATTTTACATTCGATTGTGTTTTTAGGGGCCGTGGTATTCAAACGGTATAGCTTGATAAAAACGGCTTTGTCTTTAGGTTGCTTAATGTTGATTTTCACTGTACTTACGGGATCCATCAGCTTCCATTTCTTTTCATTGTGGACACCTTACGCGGTACAGATACAGGATTTTAGTGCAATAGTTACCCTGGTTCTGAATATTCTTTGGCTATCTATCGCACCTTTTTGTTGGTTAGTCACTTATAACAGAATCAAAGAATACGAGATCTGCTAATATGAATTACTCTGATCTTAAACCTATTTATTTGCAGATCGTGGATACGATTTTTGAACAGGTCCTGAATGGAACATTAGAACCTGGGCAGCGTATTCCCTCGATTCGAGAAATGGCTGTAACGATGCAAGTGAATCCTAATACGTTAATAAGATCCTATGGCTATTTGGAAGATGAAGGGATTGTCACAATGTCGAGAGGCGTTGGATATTTTTTATCTCCTGATGCCATTAAGAAAGTGATTTCACTAAAAAAACAAATGTTTTTAAGTCAAGAGCTTCCGCATGTTTTTAAAACGATGGATTTGTTGGAAATGGATGTCAAAGAACTTATTCAACTTTACGAAAAGAGGTCAGGCGATGAAAAAAAGTAACCGCATTTTTTGGTCAGGAATTGGTTTGGTTTTTGTTACAGCTATATCGGTATTGTTGGTGTTCAGCTTGTTGGGCCGAATTTACGTGCCATCTAACTCATTGCATCAAATATATCGAGACATCAATAGTCAACAAACCATCAAGGGTAACCGTAACATAGCCAGAGTTGAAAAGGATCTTCCTACATTCAATAAGATTATGGTGAGTGGTGATTTTGTGGTAACTGTAATTCCAGGGCATGCTTACAAAATAACTATGGAGTCTGATGATAATATTCTTAAGAAAATGATGGTTTCCGTCGAAGAAGGAAAGCTGGAAATCAGGGCAGATAAGTCGACTCGTTTATTGCCATCGTCATCAGTAAAAATTTTTATTACCATACCTGAATTACTCGACGTTCAACTGGCCGGAGATGTAAATTTTAATGCCTCAAATTTAAGTTTATCACAATTAAAGGTGAGTACGGCCGGTCATAATAATGTAACACTGATGGGGCTAGTTAATAAACTTAATTTAGGGCTAAGTGGTGCAAGTAATATTAATCTGTTAGAAATAAAATCTCAAAGCATAAATGTTACCAGTGCAGGTGCGGGTAACCTTAAAATTACTGGTACTACCGATCATTTAAGCATTAACAACGCAGGAGAGATTGATTTAAATGCAAAAAATCTTGTGGCAAAAAAAGTTTCTATTGCAGGTGCTGGCTCAGGGAATATAGATGTACATGCTATAAATCAAATAATGCTCAACACCTTGGGTAAATTTTCAATACATTACACAGGTAATCCCGCAATTATCAATCATTCCTCTGGTTCTCTGAAGTTGTTCAAAGAGTAACTTTATTGGCGCGGGAGTTAGGGGTTGTAGGGGCCTTACTGCCCCAGACGGCCTGCAGCCGGCTGCCAGAGATTAAAGGACATCTTCCGCGAGATAATCTTTTGCATTCTAGTCGTAAAAATACGCTATAATCTATCTTATATGAATCAAAATTAAGCTCATGGTCTTAGCTTGAACCAGAAAAATACGAATAGGGTGAGTAGCGATGATGAACCGTTTAATACACAGAATAAAATTTATACTAGTGGATATAATCCTCCCTTGTTGGCGGTTGTCTGGCCGTAAATTAATCTATTTTTCAGAAGATTATCATGAGATCCAGATTGAAATAGAGATTAAAAGAGTCAACCGTGGTCCGCATGGTTTTATTTATGGTGGTTCATTATTCTCTGCAATTGACGCCATTCCTGCGTTCCAGTATTTTTTGATTTTGGGAAAAAAATACGTTGTTTGGGATAAGGAAGCAACCATCTATTTTATACTTCCCTGTAAAGAAAAACTCTATGTAAAAAATGTCGTTACACCAGGTGAAATCAATGAAATAAAGTCCCTATTAGAAATTAATCCGAAGCTAGAGCGTAAATACACTATAGAACTCGTTGATGCTGCAGGGAACGTACATGTCCGTGTAGAAAAAATACTTCATATGCGAAAGAGAATAGAAGGTGACAATCATAAATGCCAACAGAAGCGAAATCCCTTTCTTTAAAGTACTCAGTGATAGGGCTGGGGTGCAGTTAGTGCGGCGTTTTGACCTCTGTAGTAACGTGCAGTGATGCTGCTCTGACAGCATCATAAGCAGATAGTTGGTCCGCGCCGTTCAGCCCACTGACTTGAATCGGCCAGCCGCAGATGGGTTGAGGGGGCAAATCTCCATTTGACGATCTCATAGTTTCCATTGTCTATTGAAAAATAGTAAGCTCTGAATCCATCAAATCGAGATTTGCCTCCTTCCATTGCTCTAGCATTTGCTTCATTCTTACTATTGACTTATAATTCAAATTAAATTTGAAAACGGATTTTTTAATGCTGGAAAATTTACTCCTGTTTGCTCTGATAGGTTTCTTAGCTCAGATTGTTGATGGGGCTATTGGTATGGCCTATGGGGTCATTAGCACGTCGATTTTATTAAGTATCGGAATACCTCCTGCTGTTGCTAGTGCTGCTGTGCATACTTCAGAAATTGCAACAACTGGAATTTCGGGATTTACACATGCAATGTTCAAAAATGTAGATTATGCACTTTTTCGTCGTTTGGTAATACCTGGGATTATCGGAAGTATTTTAGGAGCTTATATTATCACTAGAATTCCCTTGAACATCGCAAAACCTGTAATTGCAAGCTATTTACTTATTATGGGTCTTGTTATTTTATATAAAGCTTTGAAGGGTGAAAAATTTTTGCAATTTATTAAATCAGTTATTTCAACGAAAAAATTAAAGCACCGATTACCTTCTGAGCATGCCATTGGATTAACGCCGCTTGCGTTAACAGGTGGATTTTTCGATGCGGCAGGTGGGGGCGGGTGGGGGCCCATCGTTACTTCATCATTACTCGCTCAAGACACAGCGCCACATTATACGATTGGCTCAGTTAATTTAACTGAATTCTTAATAGCAGTCAGCTCTTCGGCTACATTTTTTTTGACTATCAATATTATTCATTGGAATGTAATTCTGGGATTGATACTAGGGGGCTCTGTTGCTGCACCTATTGCGGCCTATATGGCAAGACGAATTCATCCTAAATTAGTTATGTTATTAGCAGGAAGTATTATTATTCTTCTGAGTTTAAGAACATTAATTATAATGCTCGGAGGTAGGGGGTAGGTCTAAACATGGCTGAAGAGTCCATATAGGCCCCCTTCCCCAATCAAGGCACAGTTCAGTTTAAATTGACACGGTTTCTAGAACACTCCGAATTATGTAATTGTGAGCTCATTTCTCGGAGTGATTTTAATAGGTCCATTCCTGCTCTACAAGCTGAATCGTATTTTCCGCTTTTTGATAGAGATTGGAACGCTTGTAGTTTATTTTGGTTTTCTTTTTCGGAATCTATAGGATCTATTGAAAATTCAGATATTATTGAATCTATTTTAAGTTGGATACAATTAGTAAGATCTGTAGATATTTCATTATATGGAATACGGAGCGCCAGCTTAGTGACTATGACTTTATACAACGCATCCGACATTTTTCGTGTATCGTTTGTTTCTTTAAACGCAAAATAAGCATTGTTGTAAAGCGTCAGTTTGCTTTCTTGATTTACACTTAGATCTCCTTCTTCCATATAACATGCGCCGATCATATGTTGATAAGTCCTCAAATGATCCCGATTAGAACAAACTTTAATTGCGCGTCGGAACATTTGTCTTGCGTCTTTATAACGTCGCAGTTTTAAATAATAGTTAGCCAGGTCAGCATGATCATTTGAATTTACATTGTCTTTACGCAAAGCTATTTCTGATTCTTTGAATTTAGCAGCATAATCATATTTTTCCAATTTTTCCAAAATGCAACTTGCTCTGTAGAGTAAACCGACAGACCGGACTTTATCCTGACATTCAGAAAATAATTTGTTGATTTTTTCCCAGTCATCGTAATGCCCCATTTTTTCAGCTTTATTTAATTCTATTGTAATATATAATCGAAGGAGATTGTCATAGCCTATACATGATATTTTTCTGGTTTTTGTTCCGAAAATTATTTCAATGCATATCTTTGCACATGGCTCATGCTGGTTATCGTCAAAATATGTTTGCGCTAAGCAATTTTTAGCATAATAAAACATTTCTACAAATAAAGTTTCAGAAGAATACTTGCATGCAGATTCTGCATGTGTATTCATTAATGATAAAATATCAGATTTCTGTACAAATTCTGCTGAGTTGCCTGACTCATAGTATTTTCTGCATATATTGCTGATCGTGTAGTGGAGATTACATAATAATTTGGCATCTCTGATCGTGAATTTACCGCAAAAATCAATAAGATTTTCTAAAAGTAATAGGCTTGAGCGTGAGTATTGATTGCAATTTTTAAAAGCGCTAGTACAAATTTGAACAGAAATGAAGCCAAGAAACTTTATAAGATCCCTACTTGAAAATAGATTTCTAGAATTTCCTATTGATTCAACAGCATCAGATAAACATGAAGAAACAAATTCTTGATCTTTAGAAGGAAGTCGTCTATGTACAGCTCGAATGCAAGCCTCATTAGTCAAATTTCTCCAACTAATAATAAGTGTTTTGGTTAAGTTATCTAAGGTAGTATTATGACTTGCCGCCATGATTTTAAAATGGAATTCTTTAATACCGAAATAAAATGGTTGAAACTTGTCATCAGAAACACTTCTAAGGAATTCTGGTTTCAGTAAGTCTCTTACAGCAACCACAGCACATTGCCATGTTTCCGAACTTAAATGGCCACTTGGAATGACGACTAAGTTTGCTACATGTTCGTAAATATCGCATTTAATTGCGCATAGCTGGTCAGCTCGTGTTTTTTTAGAGGATTCTCCTAATAAGCCAATATTAGCCTTTAAAGCAAAATAGATTGATTCTGCGGCTGCCGAATATTTTTCTGCTTGCACACAGTACTGGTAACACCAACTAGCTGTAGTTGCCAGCACTGTATATTCATGTTTTTCTAATAACAAAGGTAATGAGCTAAATTTGTGCTTGAAACCCACGTCGTCTGGTTCGAATTGCTCAAGGGTTGGTCTTTTCATATTGTCTCCCGGCGATGTTATGGCAAAATATAACAAATAATCTCTTGGAAGTACAGCGGCGCTGCCTTTTGATCATCACATTCCTGGATTCTGCTTAATGATGAGGACATAGAGATTAGGATTGATGAAACCATTCAGAGGTTAGGTATGAATGCAAAGATGCATGCCTGAGCTTAAGATTGGGCCGTGTGCGAATCGAACGCACGACCAAAGGATTAAAAGTCATATGTGCCTCATTTGCTATGATAGCTGATGATACGAGAAGATAATGAAATCAATGGGTTAAGGATTTTCATTTGTCCTCATGTTTCCTGAGCTATCGTCTTTTGTTGTAGCCATTTGTCCCATGAGTGTCCCACGGGATCGGATACAGAATACGGTGGGTGAGTCCTCGCGTCAATGGCAGTTTTGACCGCTTTCGAAACCGCAAAAATGTTCATTTTAGAGTGTACGAAAACTAAGATAAATTTGGATTGATTTCTGCAATAACAGACAGGATAACACATTGATTTTATTGGCTTAGAGACTTTTCGGTCATGAATGCCCGAAAACCCTACCCCTTGTCAGAAAAATCTCTGCTATCGCGATCATTAAACAGTTATTTCAGGATTAGTCGAGCTATATAAAAGGTGATAGAAGTACCATTTTGGTCGATGAAAGTACTGAATAACAACGGTATTCACTGTAGCGTGAGTCGGATAAGTGAGAAGTGAGTAAAAGAACTAACAGCTCATGATACGACAATAGTGATCATAACAGTTAAATCTGCAAAGACATGAAAAGCGATTATTTAGGCAATGCCATGAATTAGTTTATGAATGAATTAGTGTACTAAGCTTTTCTGGTGATCTGTGCAATGATTTTCATTCGTTTGCAACGATGCAGTTGGGCTCTCAGTACTGCTATTTAGAGGTTCACTATGAAGGCTGCGTAGTTCTGTGGAAATAAGATTCGCGTCTTCTTCAGTGATACAATTAACATAGCTCAAATGTGTAAAAAGAGTCTCAAAGTCTTCGGCTTTAACTTCAATGATAACACTATTACTATTTTTTACATTGCGAAGATAAGATTCTCTGCCAACCACATCAGATTCTTCGTCAGGATTTGCCATATTAATGCTGGCAGTTTGAATTGCGTAGGCAATTTCTGGGCTATCAGCGAATCTTGGGTCTAATTGCAGTATAATCCAGTCCGCATCATTCAGCCCTAGAAAATGCACTTTTAAGGCAGAGTGCTCGGTTTCGCTATGCACATCCCAAGTTTTGTAAGCAGTTTCAACTTTAGTTGCAAAAAATTTCATTGTGGGCCTCCTTAGGCTGACGTTATTTACTGGACTTTAGACTATTGCTTTCTGAAAAACCTTTAGGTTTTAGTTGATTATTGTTTTCGACTTTAAATTTTGGCAAGAAATTAATTTTTCGCACAGAAGTATCTTCATAGTTATATCCTATTATAATAAGTCATTTCAAACTTTGAACATACTTCGATTTCATCAAGGAACGGCTTATTGTAGGCAATGCCATGATTTATTCTGTTGATGAATTAATGTACTAGGCTTTGTTGATGATCACTGTTTTGTTGGTCATCCTCTATCAATGATGGAGTGGGTTTGGGTGCACTGTTATTATCTACAAGTTTATTGTGAAGGCTACGTAATTCTGCGGAAATAAAATTCGCGTCTTCTTCAGTGATACAATTAACACCATAACTCAGCTGTCTTAAAAGAGCCTCGGCGTCGTTGGCTTCAACTTCAACGATAACGCTATTACTTCCATTAACATTGCTAAGTTTCGATACTTTACCAACCACACCAGATTCTTCATCTGGATTAGCCATATTTATGCATGCACTTCGAATTGCATAAGCCATAATCGGATTATCAGCGAATCTGGGATCTAACTGCAATATAATCCAGCCCGCTTTATTTAGCCCTAAAAAATGTATATTTAAGGCAGAGTGTTCAGTTTGGCTATGCACTTCCCAAGTATTGAGAGCATTCTCTACTTTAGTAGCAAAAAATTTCATGTTGGGTCTCCTTAGTTTGACATTATTTACTGGGCGTTAGAAGGTCGTTCTCTGAAGAACGTTTAGGTTCTAGTTGATTATTAATTTCGACTTTAAGTTTTGGCAAAATGCGTTCGTCAGCATCAGAGGGATTATACTTTTTTTCTATGCGATCATCAAGATAAATATCCTTGGCCTCCGCTACTGGACGTTTTGTCCAGCTAGGGACAAAACCCTGCAATCGTAGCGTGGGTACTACAACTTTCTTGGTTCTATCTGAAGTTTGTGTGGATTCGTTATGAGACGTCTCCACAGTCTCTTTCGCTATTAGCGGAGGAGACTCTTCAATATGAGATGTTCCCATAGATTCTTTAGGAAGTAGTGGAGGAGACCCTTCCAGTTGAGATACTCCTATAGACTCTTTGGGAGATAGTGGAGGAGATCCTTCAACATGAGATGCTCTTATAGTCTCTTTAGCCATTAATTGTGGGGATCTTTTAGTAACAGGGTTATCTTCCGGTGGGGGAGGTAAATCATTTCTATAATAAAAATAACTACTGCCTGGCACAGCCTTAGCAACTACATTTTGGTACCCTGGCCTAATGTTCTCTCCAACCAATTTATCAGTTATTTCATTGATTAACATTTGCCAATCATCTTGGTTTTTTTCTGGATTCTGTTCAATATATATCGTGAACTGTCTGCCCCTTTCAGATACTGAATGTCGATCATCCTGGTGGGCATCAGGGCGTATAAACTTAATGAAATTAACCCTATGATTAATGAAAATCGGGACAAGATTCTCCCATGCTCGAATCATATTCTCCTTTTCATCATCGATACTTATATGGAATTTCCAGCCTAAGGGGTTTTGTTCTCTTGAGAGCCGTTCTTCACATTCATAAGTTCGAAGTGAGATAGTGCCTCCATCACTTCTACTAGACATATAACCATCGCCATAGCAAAAACCGGCCCTGCATTTCTCGTAACTAAAATCAGATTTTTGCATTATTTTAATCCGCCCATAAACACCTTAATTATTTTATCATATATTATTAAATAATTCAAGTTTTGTTTGCTATTTCAATAAATCTAGATGATATTAAAAGGATACAAATCTCAATAATTAACGAGAAGATCTAGGAAGCTAGGTGATTTCCGAGGTCTGGGTTGGGTAGTACATAACTGGGACATCTCAGATAACTCAGCTATAATCCGGGTATTTTGCTGTATACAGATTTCCACGCTAATGGTATATATCCAAGACGACTGGGTTCCCAGTAAATACCAGAGCATGTACTACATTGAAGTATAAGTTGAAGCAGCGTCTAAGCTTGAAATTATGGGACAGTTAGGCTAAAATTCGTATTATAAGTTCTCTATTTTATAGGAAAATCGAGATCATGTTTAGCAGATTACTGAAAATCGACCCCGAAAGTACGGATAGTGTCTTCTTGTTTGGCCCAAGAGGGACTGGCAAGACCCATTGGTTAAAAGCGCATTTCCCTAAACAGCTCTATTTTGATTTATTGGATTTTGAAACCTATACCGACTTTCTGGCCAGCCCATCAAGGCTGGGTGACCGTATTCCAACAGACTATGTGGGTTGGGTAATCGTTGATGAAGTGCAAAAGGCACCTGCATTGTTAGATGAGGTTCATCGCTTAATAGAAGATCGAAAGTTGAGATTTATATTGACGGGTTCCAGCGCCCGAAAATTAAAACAAAAAGGAACTAATCTCTTAGCGGGTAGAGCCTTGACATATCATATGCATCCACTGACAGCCCTAGAATTAGGTGACGAATATAACTTAGAGCGCGCTTTACTCTATGGGAATTTGCCCCATGTTATACATCACAAAAATCCTATAAAATTTTTAGCGAGTTATATCAGTACATACTTGCGTCAAGAGGTAATTGAAGAAGGACTGACAAGGAATATTGTTCTGTTTACTCGATTTTTAGAGGTAGCTAGTTTTTCCCAAGGCGCTATTCTGAACTATACAGAGATAGCCAGAGAAGTTTCGAGTAATCGATATACGATCAATAATTTTTTTGATATTTTAGAAGACTTATTGATTAGTTGTCGTATTTATCCGTTTACAAAACACGCCAAGAGAATGATTGTCGCGACACCAAAATTTTATTATTTCGATGCAGGTGTATTTCGAAGTATACGACCTAAAGGTCCGTTAGATTCCGCAACAGAAATCGATGGCCCTTCATTAGAGACATTGTTTTTACAAGAAGTCCGAGCATTAAATGATTATTTTGACTTGGGTTTTGAAATATTCTTTTGGAGAACGCATTCTGGCCAAGAGGTAGATTTTATATTATATGGTGAACGTGGAATCTTCGCATTTGAAATAAAGCGAACATCAAAACTTCGCTCAAATGATAGTAAAAGCATAGAATTATTTAAAGAAGACTATCCAATGGCAAAATGCTTTATTCTCTATGGCGGAACAAGAACTTACTCACATATAAATACAGCTATAATACCATTTTCTGAAGCAATAAAAAATTTAAAAGACATCTTAACATAATCCGGACATTTTGCTGCTGTGGATGGATGGTCAGATCTATCATAATAAATCTTGATTTGAGTCAAAACATTAATCAAGAGATTGTCGTAACAGCGTCACGACAATTGAGCTGCTCACATTTCATTGTATTATTATCTATTAATGATGAGATCGGGTGAGATTATTAATGGGGGATGAAGTGAGCGTATGTGCTGTACATCCATAAATTGACTAATGATTTTGTGGGCCGTGTGCGAATCGAACGCACGACCAAAGGATTAAAAGTCCTCTGCTCTACCGGCTGAGCTAACGGCCCGGAAGGGGTAATATACCGACTCTGGGGAAAATATCAATAGAGCAGAGTGTGGCTTTGTCTGGGGTAGTGTATCTTTGTTAGTTGTAGCCTTTAAGTATTGTCGTCATTTCAGCCTTTTCCGGTGTGGTTTCCTTTGAGGCTGGTTCAGTACTGTGTGTTTCCTTAGAAGGGGATTCCTCTAAGATAGCTGGGAGGCCTCCTGTCTGGGGTGGCATAGTGTCAATATCGCCGGGTGCGCTTCCGGGTCTTTGCTTTAAGGGTGCGTGAGATAATCTTCGTTTAGGCCTATCTGCGCGAGGGGGGCCAGCTACTGTTAGGGGTTTAACAGCACTTTCCTGCCTTTCTAAGGGTTCACCACCGAGGAGGGTCATTGCCGGCGATTTTGGAATGGGCTTGAGGGGTTTGATGAGTCCAGAATAGTTATATTTGCCAGGTGCACTACCAGCGGCTGTAGCATTGGGGTCGCGGGGTGAATTGGATGCACTGTGGATTACAAATTGGGTTCTTTGATCTTTTGACATTTCTTTCCATTGCTGAAAAGCTTCTGCTTCGGCGGTATTGTCGAAAAACGTCAGGCCTCTTCGAGCTGATCCGAGTTCTTTGGTTTGAGGAGTAAAAATACCTTGGAGGGCATTATAAATCTCAGGCTTCAGAAGAAATCCTTCTTCCAGCCTTTTAGCGGCTGCTCTGCAAAGCACTGGAGAACGTTTAATACTCGTCTTACAAGCTAGAATTTCGTCATCGATAAGGTTCAAATAGAAATCGATTAATACCTCTAATTTCTCAATGATCGAGTCTTCAAACAGTGCAGTGTTACTCAGTCCACGTTGTAGGCAGGTGAAAAATACGCGTGCTTGAGGGTGGTTTGTGGCTAAAATAAAATAATCAGTGAGTAGAGTGATGATGTCTGCTTGTTTATCAGAAAGTCCTCGAGTATGTAATAAATCGATGAGCCGTTTGTAATAGGTTGATTCGAACAAGGTGCTGTTTTCCCAATCGAGGGCACAAGCAATAGGTGTAGTTGTTGCTAAATCTTTAAATTCTTTATCACTGTATTTGTTGTTGCTATATAGTGACAAAGCCTTTAAATTTGATTGTGTATCTCTCCCCCTCAGTTGATATTGTTTCGCTACAAGTTGTTGTAATGGTAAATGTTTTTTAACAAAGGCATCGTAGCGCGTGAGAATGGCTGTATATTCTTTTGCATCAAGGGCTGTCATTGCGCCTTCTAAGGCACAACGAAAATAATTATCAATTATTTCAAGTTCTTCTTTGGGTGTTGAATTTTTAAGCTGTGATTCTCTCTGAAGCGCGAGTTGATAATATGATCTAAAATTGCCTAATTTACCGGATTGTTCAAGTAAGTGCAGTGCTCGAGCTAACAATTCTGGCCCAACTTTTGTATTGCTTCTGTATCTGTCATGAAATTTTAAAAATACCATAGCTAAATTATAAGAATTTGCAGGTAAGGATGGTATCAGTGGATGAGTCTTTCGATAATAGTCCTGAGGGTTTGAAAATAAGTTTTCATAGACCTTTTGATAGTGCTCGAAAGCTCTTTTTGCACTTTCTTCATCGTCCTGTCTTGGGGACTTTAGTGTGTCTGTATAAACACTGGCCAGCATCGAGTTAACCCAGAGATCATCGGGTTGTTGTTCATGAAATTTTTTCAATATGCTCATTAATTTTTCTTTCTCTTTGGGCAATGCGGATCGATGATAAGCATAGGCTAGAGTAGTACAGGCTTTTTGTGGGCTTTCTCTAATATGTTCACCTTTCATTGCGAGACTGCTTAAAAAACGTGCCGCTGGTTCTAAACTATGTTTACTATTGTATACGGATAAAGTAATGCACATTAATGCAATATCGTTCCATCGAGGTTCTTGGTTTTGAAAAAAATCAGTAAAGCTGTCTTTTATTTCTCTTGGGACATCGTCTGTTTGAAGTTTGGAGTATGCTGATTTGAAAAAATGGATGAGTGGTACTTTAAATTTTTCTACAGAAAATTGAGTATTAAAAATAAACTTACCGATTTGATACAGTGCTTCCGGTGAATTATCACCAATGCGCATGAGATTGGCGAGCTGAGAATTTGCAGAGAAATTTTTTGTGAGTAGAGTGGCATACAAAATAACAGCTCTTTCGATTTCGTTGCCAGTTTCAAATCGTGCAGCAATCAGCATTATGCTTATCCTGTTTGTGCATTCTTCGCTAATCGAAAAATTATAAAGAGCATTGATTTGTGTTTTATCTAATCTAGTTGGTGCTATGACGAAAGGAAAAAAAATGTTCGTATGCAATAATGCCTTGCGGGCATTCCCAAACATTTGCGAGTCGGGGCAGTCTTTGGATGTTTCTAACAGTTTTTCAAAGGGTTTTTCAATTCCATCGTCTAACAACGCAAGGCAAAAAGCTGCGCTGACTGCTGATGCTGTGTCTGTGCGAAGCGCTCTTTCGGCCAGAACTCTTCGTCTTTCTTCTAGTTTAGATTTATTCGTAATCACATCTTGTCGATTATTGTTTGCCTGATGGGTGGCGAGTAATTGCCAAGTCGTATATTCAAGGGCTTCAGAGTTGTATGAACCACCTCTTCGTCTCGTTTGTGGTTGTTCTGATTCTTTAGAGGTCCGAGAAGCTGTTAGTTTCTGCATATCGTGTCTCCGACTTGCTATGATGAAGACTTTAAGTATCCGCCTAAGATTTCAATAAAGCAATATTCGACTTCCGGAATAATCACAGAAAAAAAAGTAATCTCTGATGAAGATAATAACCATTCTTGTTGTGTGAGAAATCTCAATTTTTGTCAATAAGAAATTCATCACTAAAAAATGAGGCGAATTTGAGCTGATTATCAGCGATAAAAAATGTTTTATTTTTCACGGGCGACTGTTTTAAGCAAGCTAAAATTAGTGAGAGTTTATCATTGATACCTGTACTATTGATGATATGGCCTATCGGTTGTTCTTGTTCATCTCTAATCTCTGCGTTGGGCTTGTAACATTCTGCAGTTTTCAGTGCTGCCCAAAATAGGCCCCCTTTTTGTGTTCCAAGGTATTGAGTGCGAGCAACAATTTCTTGGCCTAGATAACAACCTTTGTTAAAACTCACAGCATTCAGAGGAATCAAGCCTAATTTATGGGTGGTAAAGTGGGTGGATGTTCCGGCTTTTAGGGTAGGAATACCGCTGAGGATATCAAATGTTGCCCAGGATGCTGCTCCATCCTCTAATGATTCTTCTAGGAGTGGTTCGGGGCTTTGGAGGAGTAATTCGCATCGAGAGATTCTTCCGGGCAATTTGTAGAGAAGGTAGCGCGCTTCGGTTATCACTTGATTGTCTCGTTCGGGCAAGATGAAAGGTGGTAGTCCTTTAATGCCTGAACTGAGATTGCCCAAAATACCGATACGTTGAGAGAATTTGGGTGAAAGATCCAGAGTGACTTTAGAAAACACGGCATAACGTCGCAGAGTTTTGGCAACAATCTCAAGCATCTCAGGATCCATGAGTAGATGATAATCCTGGTCCACCTGGATAATTCTAAACAACCCTAGAACCCGACCCTTGATATCGCAATAAGCCCCCAGTCGAGATTCTCTGGCGCTAATTTCGTGCATATTGCAGCTCAGTTGGCCCTGTAAAAAAGTTTGGGCATCAGGACCTGAAACAGTGAGCGTTGCGAGAAGGGGTAGATTAAATAAACCTTGTGTCGGAAGCAGGTTGAGAAGAGCTTTTAGTGAAGACATGGGGCGAGTGTAGAGATCCGAGTAAAACAAAGCGTGCTACTACTCTGATTATGGTAGTAGCACGGCTGCATATTAGGCCAGTTTTTCTTTGATACGTGCTTTCTTACCAGCGAGGTCACGGAGGTAGTAAATTTTCGCACGACGCACGTCACCACGACGCACAACGGTGATGCTTTCAATTTGAGGGCTATACAACATAAAAGTTCTTTCTACACCCTCACCATGGGAAATTTTGCGAACGGTGAAACCAGAATTGAGGCCACGGTTACGTCGCGCAATAACAACGCCTTCATAGGCTTGGACACGAGTACGTGTGCCTTCTTTGACAAATACGTTAACGATAACAGTATCGCCCCATTTGAAGTCTGGGTGCTTTTTATCACCCATTTGTTCGGCTTCGATGGCGTCAATCAACTTCTTCATTGTCTTTACCTCTTCTCGACTCATTTTCCTGAATAAATTCAGCCAATAATCTTTGTTCGGCTGCAGCAAACTGGTGTTTTTCCAGCAAATCCGGTCGGCGCAACCAAGTGCGACCGAGGGATTGTTTCAGACGCCATTGAGAAATGGCAGAATGATCCCCTTTCAATAACACATCTGGCACTTTGAGTCCAGCAATTTCTTCGGGACGCGTATAATGTGGGTGGTCTAAAAGACCTTGGGCAAAGGAATCTTGAGCGGCGGAATCTTCGTGCCCGAGGGCGCCGGGCAACAACCGGGCTAGGGTGTCTATCACAACAAGTGCAGCTAGTTCGCCGCCTGAGAGCACAAAATCGCCTAAAGACCATTCCTCATCAATGGATAAAGTAACCAGACGTTCATCCACGCCTTCATAACGTCCTGCCACTAGAATTAAATGATCGAGTGCAAGATTCTGAGAGGCTCGTTCTGCATTGAAGAGTGAGCCTTGTGGGCTGAGGTAAACCACTTTAGTGGTACCAGCATGGGTTGATTTGGCCTGTTCAATCGCTGCCATGAGGGGTTCTACTTTCATGACCATTCCCGGGCCACCGCCGTAAGGTCGATCGTCTACGCTTTGGTGTTTATCGGTCGTGAAATCGCGTAATTGCCAATGTTTAAGGTGTAGCAGCCCTTTATCGACAGCGCGTTGAGGTATGCCATAATGCAGTGCATCAAAGATTTCGGGTAGGACACTGATAGTGCTGATATGCATTAATCCAGCGCTTCCCAGTCAACAAGAATCTGATGGGCGCCTAGATCGACATTTAATACCACGGATTTTGTGTAGGGGACCAGATGTTCTGTTTCGCCTTTAACGACCAGAACATCGTTAGCGCCTGTTTCGAGAATATCAATCACTTCTCCTAGCGACGCTCCTGTCTTATTGATGACCTTCAACCCAATGAGCTCAGCCCAATAAAATTCCTCTTCGTCTAACGTCGGCAAGGTTTCGTAAGGAACAGCAATCTCAAGGTTGGTGTATTTCTTGGCGAGGTCGCGATCATTGCAGTCTTGAATATGAGCGATGATGTCGTTGTTGCGCTGGGTGACGGATGCAATAGGAAGTAGTTGCCATTCACCATGTTTATGGATCAGCCAGGGAGAGTAGTCAATGATATTGCTGATGGGATCAGTAAATGAAATGACGTGAATATCGCCGCGCACACCGTGTACGCGGCCAAATCGACCGACAACGACAGGTTTGTTATTCACCCGACTCAGAGACTGCTGGTGTGGAGTCTTCGGGTTTTTCGGCAGGCGCTGCTTCGACAGGGGCTGCTTCAGCGGCGGCGGGCTCAGCACTAGCGGCTTTAGCCTTGGGTTTCGCAGCAGGTTTTGCTTCAGCAGGCGCTCTCTTAGAGGCAGTGACCGGCTCAACCACTTTTTTGGCTTTGCCGATGCCTTGTTCAACCGCAGGAATGGCTTTTAATTTGCCCAAAGCAAATTGTTTCAATAGGTTGGCAACGCGATCAGAGGGTTTGGCACCTTGTTGAGTCCAATACTGAATACGGTCTTGTTCAAGAAATAAAGGAATTTCTTGACCGGTAGCGATAGGATTATAGTAGCCTAAGCGCTCAATATAGCGTCCATCACGTGGATTACGGCTATCTGCTGCCACAATGTGGTAAAAGGGCCGCTTCTTTGCGCCGCCACGGGTGAGTCGAATTACAACTGCCATTGATGTCCTCTTTTATAATCTAGCAAAACGAGTGATTGTATAGACTTTGTCAACGTTTTGGAAGAGGGAGAATGAAAAAACCATGACGCCTGGATATCAGGCAAACAACCGTTGTGCAATATTCAGTTTAGACCCATTTGGTA
Source organism: uncultured Gammaproteobacteria bacterium (assembly GCA_964567285.1). Taxonomy (GTDB): domain Bacteria; phylum Pseudomonadota; class Gammaproteobacteria; order JAIEPX01; family JAIEPX01; genus JAIEPX01. The sequence continues at coordinate 334,496 of CAZMLO010000002.1, read as the reverse complement.
TTGCACACTCAGCGCGTTGTGAAAAAAAAGCATGAGGGTGCTTTTTTAGTGCTTAGCGTGGCATCATGCCCTGCATTCTGCGCATCATTTGGCTCATGCCGCCACCTTTGAGTTTCTTCATCATCTTTTGCATTTGCATGAATTGTTTGAGGACTCGATTGATGTCTTGCACTTCGGTACCTGAGCCGCCGGCAATGCGTCGTTTCTGAGAGCCTTTGATAATCGCGGGAAAGCGTCGCTCTTTTTTGGTCATGGAATTGATGATGGCTTCCATTTTAATCAAGAGTTTGTCATCAAGACCACTTTTTGCAGCAGCGGGGAGATTGCCGACTCCCGGTAGTTTGGAGAGCAGGGCGCTCATGCCGCCCATTTTGCGCATTTCTTGAAGTTGAGCGCGGAAGTCTTCGAGATCGAAGCCATGACCTTTCTTGAGTTTCTTGGCCACTTTTTCGGCTTGTTTGTGATCGATTTTACGCTGTGCTTCTTCAACCAGGGTTAAGATGTCGCCCATGCCCAGAATACGTGAGGCAATACGATCGGGATAAAAGGCCTCCAGGCCATCAATTTTCTCGCCGGTACCGATAAATTTAATGGGTTTGCCGGTAACACTTCTGACAGAAAGGGCGGCACCACCACGGGCGTCACCATCGGTTTTGGTCAAAATGATCCCTGTCAGGGGGACCGTTTCATGGAAAGCTTTGGCCGTTGTAGCGGCGTCTTGGCCTGTCATGCTGTCGATCACGAATAAGGTTTCAACGGGTGCGGTTGCGGCATGGATGGCTTTTATTTCGGTCATCATATCAGCATCGATGTGCAAACGACCCGCGGTATCGATGATCACCACATCTGCCGCGCTGCGTTTGGCTTCCGAAATCGCATTTTTGGCGATAGTCACGGGATTTTGATCGCTAGAGCTCGGGAAATACTGGGCGCCGATGGTTGAAGCCAGGGTGCCCAATTGCTCAATAGCGGCTGGGCGGTAGATATCGGCACTGGTCACCAGTACTTTTTTATGGTGCTGTTCTTGCAACAATTTGGCCAATTTAGCCACGGTTGTGGTTTTACCAGAGCCCTGTAGACCGGCCATGAGGATGACAGCGGGTGGGGTGGCTGCTAGATTCAGGGACTCGTTGACTTGGCCCATCACTTGAACTAATTCGTCATAAACGATTTTGATCAGCAGATCCCCAGGTTTAAGGCTCTCCAGCACATCTTGGCCTAGGGCCTTGAGTCGCACATCTGCGATAAAGGAATCCACAACAGGCAGAGCCACATCGGCTTCCAGCAGCGCTTTACGGACCTCATCAAGACTTTCCTGAATATTCGATTCGGTAAGCCGGCCGCGGCCAGTAAGGTTTTTAATCGTCTTGTTTAAGCGAGAGGCTAAGCTATCAAACATGGGCTTGTTTCCGTATTAATGGTAATCGGGTTAATATACTATAACAGAATGTAAGGAGATTCTATGCCGGCAGTATTTTTGAATGTGATGACAATGGCTTTATACCTAGCCGCGGCGAGTATGCAGTGGCTGGGGAGTGCTCGTTTGGGCTTGCCTAATAAAAAATGGATGTTATTTTTTGGAATCTTAGCGGTGTTGGGACATGGCTATTTGTTGCATCAAGCTATAGATACCGAGTGGGGGCAAAATCTTAGCGTATTTAATCTGGCTTCTTTGGCCGCATGGTTAATCATAATTTTGTTTATTCTTTTAGCTTTTTTAAAACCCTTGGAAAGGCTGGGCTTGGTGTTATTTCCATTAGCGGCTTTTTTAGTCGTGTTGGCTTTTTGGTGGCCTGGAAAACATTTTATGGCGACAGCAAAAGACCTTCATGATTTACTGCATATTCTTTTAGCCGTGGTTACGTTTAGTGTCTTATCTTTTGCTGGAATTCAAGCAGCATTATTAGCGTTGATGGATCAGCAATTGCACAATAAATTGCGCCTTGATTGGCTGGATCGATTACCCCCTTTAGACACGATGGAAACATTACTTTTTCAGATGATCAGCATTGGCTTTTTTTTGTTAACCTTGCTGTTGCTGACCAGTTTATATTTTTATTTTGGCTCGATAAGTTCAGAGTTTTTATCGAAGACCCTCCTGGCATCGCTCTCTTGGTTGGTTTTTGCTGTCTTGATCTTAGGGCGTAGCTTCTTGGGCTGGCGTGGGAAAAAAGCGCTTTCTGGTACGGCCTTTGGTGTAGCTCTGGTCTTTCTTTTATATTTCGGTGTGCAAGAGCTAGGTGTGGGGGTTCAAATTTGACATTATTGCGCACTAACGCGTACTATCCCTATCTTAATTCGGGTGGAATTGTAAATAAATGTTTTGGTTTATAGTCCTATTAGCCTTGTTAATTCTCGTATCGGCATTTTTCTCAGCAGCCGAAACGGGAATGATGTCCTTGAATCGCTACCGTTTGCGTCATCGCGCCTTAGCCGGAGATAAAACAGCCAAGCGTGTATTTGGACTGTTAAAACGTCCCGATCGTTTACTCGGTGTTATTTTAATCGGAAATACTTTCGCAAACGTTTTTACCTCTTCGATTGCAGCTTTAATTGCAGTCAATTTATTTGGTGATATCGGAGTGGCCATTGGTGGTTTTTTTATATCGCTGGTCATTTTAATCTATGCGGAAGTGATGCCGAAAACGCTGGCAGCCCTTCACCCAGAACCTGTTGCATATCACACTTCTTTGTTATTAAGTTGGTTATTAAAAATTCTCTATCCCATGGTGTGGGTCGTGAATATGATTTCGAATGCCACACTGGGAATATTTCGTGTGAAGGTAAAAGGTAAAGCCGTAGAAAATTTAACCCACGAAGAATTGCGCACTTTAATCGGTGAGGCAATTGGTAAATCGGCTCATGATTATCAAGGTATGTTATTGGGTATTTTGGATTTGGGGCAGGTGACAGTTGAAGATATTATGGTGCCAAGAAATGAGATTGTGGGTATCGATTTGAATGAGCCGTGGGAGAATATTTTAAAGCAACTGGAAGAGAGTCAGCATACTCGACTGGTCATGTATCGCGATTCCATCGATAAAACAGTGGGATTATTGCACGTACGTCGAGGTTTGCATTTGTTTGCAAAACAAAATATGAATAAAGAGTCTTTAGTGAAGGTCGCTGATGAAATTTATTTTATCCCTGAGGCTACTTCGCTAATAAATTTGCTCGTCAATTTTAGAAAGCAAAAATGTCGAATTGGACTGGTAGTGGATGAATATGGCGATATTATGGGTTTGGCGACCTTGGAAGATATTTTAGAAGAAATTGTGGGCGAATTTACTACCGATTTTGCGAAGACGATCCCCGAAGTATGGCCCCAAAAAGATGGTAGTTATATTGTGGATGGGGGCGCCAATGTCCGAGAATTAAATCGGAGTTTCGATTGGGAATTGCCGGTTGGTGGTGCTAAAACGATTAGCGGGTTAATTGTCGAACATCTTGAAATGATCCCTGAAAATTGCTTGTGTTTACGCATTGCTGGTTATCCTATCGAAGTGATTAAAATCGAAGCAAATATGATTGATCAGGTTAAAATATACCCTGATTTGTATAAGAAAAAAGATTGAGTCTTTATATTTTAATCTTGGGAGTTACTTAATCTCTGCCTCTCCCTTTAGGTGAGTCAGGTGGATCGGGGGCTCGGTGATCAGGAGGGGGTGGTCCTCCCCCTGGTTTAGGTGGGTCATGTGGATTTGGGTCTGGGTTATCAGGAAGGGATGGTGTTCCCCCTGGTTTTAGTGTTGAAAATAGTCCGATATTCTGAGCGCCCCGAGTGTGGACTCTCTGATCTTCCGCTTGGCGTTTCAAAGCAGCATTTTCCGCTCTTAGCCTTTGAATTTCTTCTCTGAGATTTTCATTTTCATCACTGACGATAAAAGATGAATTAATCTGAGTCCGCATCGCTGCATTGAGGTTTTCAACTTTCTTAGTAGTATTATCCACGAGACTAGAAACAACGTTGTCTTCAGATTCAAATTGCTTTCTCCTTTTTTTTGTGTTTTCTGTGGCCGCGACAAAAAGAACAGCGCCCACAGTGGCGCCGACTAAAGCGACGATTAGAAGGGCCAATCCTATTCCGCCTGTAGCGATTCCTACGCCAGCCAATCCTGCAATACCGACGATGATACCGAAGCCCGATAAACTGCCTACTAAGGCGGTAAGTCCGTTCTCTAACACGTTTCTGATCGCACCAAAACGTTTATGGGGGTAATTATCCAGCGATTCTTTTGCCAAGATCAGGGCTTCTCCCCATGTTTCTGAACCTTTTGGAAAACTGTTTGGTCGTTGATATTTATTAGCGTATTCTTTAACGGTACTCGTTAATCCTCTCCAGCCTTTTACTTCAAATAAGTTATTCAACTTTTCTTCTTTATTCCGCCCAGGAATTAATGAAAGTGTTGTTTTTTCAAACGCTTTCATTTTCTTTTTCACGACTGCAGTCTTGCTGGGGTCTTCATTGAGCGAGATCAACAGATCTAAATACTGTGATCTTGCCTCGTGTTTGATGACATCATTGAGTTTGAGTATATTCTCGTAACTGATTTCAGTAGATAAAGGTAGTTCATTAAAAACCCTCATGAGGTCTTTGCTGCTTTCTTCGTCAAGACCGTATAAATAACCGAGCTTTTGATTGAAGTTTTCTCCTGGTAACTGCGAGAGTTTCTTTATCAAGTTTTTGAGTTTGTTTCGAAATTCTGTTTCATTAGGGGTAAGAGTTTCGTTGTGTTTTATTTTTTCATACATTCTTTGGTATTCGATTTTTTGGAAATCTTGATGTAAATCGATGATGTCTAGCTTAACTTCATCAATGGATGCCTTAAATTCATTTTCTAAAATCACTAAACCTTTCTCTATAAGATCTTTATCATCTTCATCGCCTCTAAAGAGGCTCATTTCACATGCTAAATTTTTCTCATCAGAGATCCCATAAAGGTTGTATAATTTATCTTTCAGTGTTGCTCCTTTTATAACCTGCAGTGAAAATAATAATTTACGTAGATTTTCAGTGTTGTCAGAATTAACCTGATTAATGGAAGAGCCTAAAATGGTTAAATTTTTAGCTAGGGTAGCGAGTTCTTTTTTTAACTTTTCAATACTGCCTGCTTCTCCTACTATTTTTTCGATTCGTTTCTCGCGATCTCTTGATTGTTTAACGAGGTTGAATATGCCGAATCCTATTCCTAAGAGAGTGAAAACCCCACCCCCTATACCCACTACCAGCACACCGAGAGTGGTCGCTACACCGGCGGCAGTGGCAAAGCCTGCGACTAGCCCCCCCACTTGTAGTACACGTACTCCGCCTGTTAAGCCTGTGGCAACGGAGCCAATCAATTCTTTGGGTAAATCCAAAAGAAAATACCTCAGGCCAATCCCTTTTTTCTTTCGGAGCGTGTCAAAGTCTATCGTTTTATTGTGCATTATTCACTTCCTCGTCATGCGCCTCTGTAATTATAGCTTATGGAGGAAAAGGCGGGGGAAGCTGGTTTCGTCAGGTTTTTAGCTTTTGAATGAAGTCAGTAAATCGCTGAACCATGGTATCAAAATCGGGGTTGTAGCTAAGGCGTTGCATCGTGTAATGCAGGAGATTATTGGCAGTAATGGCGCCAATTCGGATTTCTTTGTCGGGAGATTGTTCATGTTGTTCACTATGATAGTGAGAAAAATCTAATAATTTACCGTGCTCACCTAAATAGGGATTGCTCGGAGAAATTGGTATGCAGCTGTGAGAAAAATCGATGATATTACGTTCTGGGTACACACTTGAGCGCATTTCGATATGTGGATTATGTGGATTATTTTGAGGGCTTTTTGAGTAGAGTATCATTTGATTAGCGGGGTTGTTTTGTTGTTCAAAGTATCGAATTACAAAGTCAGTATCGATGGTTTCATCGTCTTCTGAAGCTACAAAAAATGAAGGAAGGTCACTGCGAATTTTCGCTGCAGCTTTCATAACTTCATAAGCTTGATAGGAGGGATTATAAGAATGCGAATTATATTTCGCATAATTGGTTTGATTCGAAATTTGATACCACTTCGCTTTTTGAGAGACCCAGGTGAATAATCGAATAATTTTCAACAAGTGGGCTTTGCGATGACGTGGTTTGAGTCCTGGCGCCATCAGCAACAGTGCACGACAATTTTTCGCGCGATGGGATTGTATTAAACTTAAGGCAGCGCCCAGTGAAAATCCTCCAATATAAAAATCATCGACCATGGCAGAGGTAGAAGTGATGGCATTGGCGACCGTATCAAGCCAATTTTGACGGTGAATATTGAGTAAATCACCGGGTATTGTTCCGTGTCCGGGAAGTAGTACAGCTCGAACCAGAAATCCTTGTTTTAGAAAATGAGCGCCTATATCTCGGACACTAAATGGTGAGTCGTAAAGGCCATGAACTAATAAAATGCCACGGCTGAAGTGTTCACTATTATAGGGGCGCCATTCAAAAGGAGCATTGGCTTCTATTATAGTGTCCGCAAGCTCTGTGTTCAAATCTACTCGATGATCAGCAATGAGTTTGCGGGCTGCGGTGACATATTGATCAAAGCTGATTTTCTCAGTTAAAAGGCGGTGTTCGACACCGGAGGATTCGTGTATTCTGCCAATCATATCGATTTCCACTTGAGTCTGTCTATGAAAACACTATAATCTAAACCACTATTAAGAGATAGGATTTTACTATGACGAAGCGGCAATTTGTAGTTGAGCTGTGTTGTTTGTGGTTATTTTGCTGGATAGATTGCACATTCGCTATTGATCCACAGCACCCTTCCATTGGAGGCGTTGCCAAGAATCTTTTGGATCCCTTGCTAGGTGTTATCTCACTTGTTAGAGCGGTTAGCATTACCGCGGGCATCGGAATGATTCTGAGTAGTTTTTCAAAATTTGTTGATCATCGTCGAAATCGTCATGAAATGTCTCTTGGAGTAGTTCTAACTGTTTTTGTCACGGGCGTGTGTTTGATCATCGTGGGATTTATACCTTTTAGGGGGCAGTAATGTCTATTCGAATTATTTTATTGGGTGCACCGGGGTCGGGTAAAGGGACTCAGGCAGAAAAACTGTGTAAATTATATAAGATTGTGCAAATCTCTACCGGCAACATGTTGCGTGATGCGCAATCACTCCAACAATCCTCAGCCCCAGTACCACAGTGGGTAAAACCTCTAACCGATGAAGTGCGTGCTGAATTAATTCAGTGTGGCAAAGAAGCGCGGGCTGCCATGGAGGCAGGAGAGTTAGTGTCTAATAAACTTATTTTGCGTTTAGTGGCTATTCGAATTGCACAACAAGATTGCGAAAATGGTTTCATTCTTGATGGTTTTCCCCGCAATATTGATCAGGCAAAAGCCTTGGTCGATGCGAATATCAACATTGATCATGTGGTTGAAATTGAGGTGGAAGATCAAGAAATTATCCATCGATTATCAGGTCGGTGGGTTCATCCAGGTTCTAATCGGGTTTATCATAGTGATTATAATCCACCCAAAGTTCCGGGTGTCGATGATCTTACCGGTGAACCGTTGATTCAGCGAAACGATGATAGTGTTGAAACTATCCGCAAACGTTTGAAGATATATCATGACGATACCAAACCGTTAATTGCCTTTTATAAAGAGATGAGTAAGACTCATTCTGAAAATGCACCACGTTATGATCATGTTTTAGGAGTTGGCAGTATCGACGAGATTTTTAAGCGTATCACCGATAGATTGGGTGAATCGAAATCCACTACAACTGCTTAGGAGGTTCAAATGTCAAAGGTGGTAGAGGTTACTAGCAGTAACTTTGATCAGTTGGTGGCCGAGAATAAACTGGTCATTCTCGATTTTTGGGCGCAGTGGTGTGGTCCTTGTAAAAGCTTTAGCCCTATTTTTGAAGCCCAGGCTAATAATCACCCTGAAATCTTATTTGGATCTGTGAATGTTGAGGAACAGCGAGAGTTGGCTCAAGAGTTTGATATACGGTCTATTCCTTTCCTAATGATACTTAAACAGAATACCCTGATATATGGCGCAGCAGGTGCTTTATCGGTGGCGGAATTTGATGAGTTGATTCAAAAAGCGTTATCTGCGAAGGTAAGTTAATTGTTATAACCTTGGGTATTGCGCAAACAATCATCTGCTGAGCCAAATAGCGCTTATCTTTGTGCAATGTTAGGGATAATCACCCCCCCAAAAAACAAAACCGCCGACACGAGGTCGGCGGTTCTTGTCGTAATGCTATTATTACTTAGCTTTACGTGGACGACCGCGTTTGCCAGCCTTTTTAGCAGCGGGTTTTTTGGCCGCTGGTTTTTTAGCAGCAGCTTTACGACCGCGCTTAGCAGGCTTTTTGGCAGCAGGTTTTTTAGCTGTCGCTTTTCTAGCCACTTTCTTAGTGCTAGATTTTTTAGCCTTCTTAGCAACTGTTTTAGCTGCTTTGGCCGCACGCTTTTTCGCAGCTGCAGCTTTTTTAGCAGCTTTGATTTTAGCAATGCGTTCGTTAGCTTTCTTTTTAGCGGCTTCTTTTGCAGCAGCGACTTTTTTCTTCGCTTCTGCACGAATTTTCGCCAATTTAGCTTTTGCCTTAGCTTTAGCAGCAGCAAGCTTCTTAGCAGCAGCAGTTGAAGCAGATCCCTTCTTAACAGTAGATGCTCGCTTAGTAGTTTTAGCGACCACCTTCTTCTTACCAGGTTTTCTTCCTCTAGGCATTTCAAATCTCCTTGAAAATTACAATCAAAATTAATTAAGAAAACTAACAAATGTTAGCCTACGGTGTAAAAATAGAATAAAAAATCAATGTTGTCAAATATTTTTGTTAAATATCTTTGCTATGACCTTTTGTAAAGAGCAAATTTTATCATTTGGAAAGTTTAATCCGAGCTTTGTTCTACGCCAGAGAATGTCTTCAGCAGTTTGTGCCCACTCTGTGTTGATGAGGTATTCAACTTCGGATTCATAGAGATCGTTACCAATGTTTTCCCCTAGAATTATAGGGTTATTTGTATGTTTGAGTATTTGATGAATCCGAGTTCCGAACTGATGCGCATAGCGTTGAATGAGCGTTCGATCGATCAATGAATACTCTTGATAGAGTGAATCGAGGAAGTTTTGAAAGTTTGTACATGGAATGTCTCCACCGGGTAATGGATGATGTCGAGTCCAGGATGAAGAGATTGTTGGAAAGTAAATTTTGAGTTTATTGAGGGCATATTCGGCCAGCTGTCGGTGTGTTGTGATTTTACCACCAAAAACAGATAATAAGGGGCATTTGCCCTGTTCATCGATGATATCTAAGGTATATCCTCTTGTTAATTCAGCTGGATTTGCTTTAGAAGTTGTTGCTAAAGCTCTAACGCCTGCGTAGGAATTTATGATATCTGAGGTGCATAAAGGGTGTTCTAGATAGTTGTTAACGGCATTTAATAGGTATGCAATTTCACCCTCGCTAATCTTTACATCGGCAAGATTCCCTTGATATTCCACATCCGTGGTGCCGATTAAACTGTATTTGTTCAGATAAGGGAGAATGAAAATCACTCGACGATCGGTATGTTGCAGAATGAAGGCATCCGGTGTGTTGGGTATTTGAGGCACTATAATATGGCTTCCTTTTACCCAGCTAATATGTTGCTGAAAGGGAGGTGCAACAGACCGTGTCAGAATTTCGTCTGCCCAGGGCCCTGCGGCATTTATAAGTGCTTTGCTGTAGATGAAAAACACATTGCCCGTGTTTTTGTCTTCTAATTGTATCTTCCATATATCAACGTCTCGAGTTGCTTTGACAAGCGTAGTCCGGGTCTTGATCTTCGCTCCTTTTTCATGTGCGCAGAGTGCATTGAGTATTACTAAGCGAGAATCGTCAGCCCAGCAATCAAAATAGCTAAAGCCATTTTTGTATTTTTCTTTGAATACGGTGTTATAAGGGGGGTGCCTTAAATTCACAGTCTGAGTTTTTTGTAAAGAATGTTTTCTGGCGAGATGATCATAGAGGAATAATCCCAATCGGATTAACCAGGGCGAGCGTATTGTTGGGTTGTTAGGCAAGATAAAGCGCAATGGTTTAATGTTATGGGGGGCCCTTTGCAGTAAAATTTCTCTTTCTTTCAAAGCTTCCTGAACTAAATGAAATTGATATTGCTCAAGGTAGCGTAGCCCGCCATGAATCATTTTACTGCTGGCTGAGGAGGTTCCATTGGCGAGATCTTCTGCTTCACACAGCAACACACTGAGCCCTCGTCCCGCTGCATCAGCAGCGATGGCTGTGCCATTGATGCCTCCACCAATGACGACAATATCGAACACTTCATTTAGATTCATCTGGGACCTTTCAAGAGATATCACTAAGATGAGTATAGTTAAATTTATTTTGCTTGAAAATTATTGTATAGTCGAGATCGCGGTTCCCCTTGAGCGGGAATTCCTTTAGTTGAGAAAAGATAAAGTGGAAAGGTCTCACTGTGGCAGCTAATGAAATTATCCTGACATTGTTTATGATTTTTATCGGGGCATCTCTGCTTTCAACGGTAGCGTTGTTTACGCGCCAATCATTATTAGTCGCCTACATGTTATTGGGTATCATTTTGGGTCCTTGGGGGCTTGGCGCTTGGGGGTTGAGTCCTGTAGGTGATCATGAGGCCGTACAAAAAGTCGGTGAAGTGGGTATTGTCTTCCTGATGTTTCTTCTGGGGCTGCATCTACAACCTCAAAATCTCTATCATATGTTGAAAAAAACCCTCTGGGTCTCAATGATCAGCTCGGTTGTTTTTTTAGGGATTGGCTACGGTGTTGGTGTTGCTTTCGGATACAGCTTTATTGAAAGTATCATTATCGGCTTATCAATGATGTTTTCCAGTACGATTATTGGCCTAAAATTATTACCTACCACTGTCTTGCATCATCAACATACCGGTGAGGTGATGATCAGTGTGCTGCTGATGCAAGATTTAATCGCCATTCTTGTTCTACTCTTGATTCACGGAGCCAGTGTCGGTGCTTTGCAGTGGCAAGATTTGATGATGACAGGATTGGCATTGCCTGCATTAATGCTTTTTGCCTTTCTCGTCGAACATATTGTATTGATAAGGTTGTTAGCACGTTTCGACCGTGTTCATGAATATATGTTTTTGTTATCAATAGCCTGGTGTTTGGGACTGGCTGAATTAGCGAATTTGATGGGTTTATCCTATGAGGTAGGGGCTTTTATTGCCGGTGTTTCAATTGCATATAATCCTATTTCGTTATACATCGCGGAAAGTTTAAAGCCCTTGAGAGATTTTTTCTTGGTGATGTTTTTCTTTTCTGTCGGTGCCAATTTCAATCTCGATTATTTGCATGTCATTTATATCCCAGCCATGTTATTGGCGGTATTGATGTTGGTCCTTAAACCTATCACCTATGGCGTATTGTTAAAGTCTGTCAGTGAATCAAAACAAGTGGCTTGGGAAGTAGGAGTTAGATTGGGGCAATCCAGCGAATTTTCATTGCTTGTGGGTTATTTGGCTGTGAGTACTGAAATGATTGGTCAATCAGCTTCAAATCTTATTCAAGCTGCAACCTTGTTTACCTTTGTTGTCTCTTCCTATTATGTAGTGATGCGCTATCCTACCCCTATGGGAACAAGTGATTTATTACGTCGAGATTAAATGCTCATGATTAAAGATAGCCTATTGAAAGGGGCAGATTATCATCCTTCACCCAATTGTGATCAGAGACCTGACAATACCGATGTGAATCTTCTGGTCGTGCATAATATTAGCCTTCCTCCCGCTGATTTCAGTACGGCTGCTGTGATTGAGTTTTTTTGCAATCGATTGGATTTTGAGGCACATCCTTATTATGAATCTATCAAAGATTTAAAGGTATCGTCTCATCTTTTTATTCGCCGCACAGGCCAAATCATTCAATTTGTGCCATTTGATAAGCGTGCTTGGCATGCTGGGGTCTCTAGTTTTGAAGGTATTCCACGCTGTAATGACTATTCAATTGGTATAGAACTGGAAGGAACTGATAATATATCCTATACTAGTCATCAGTATCAGCAGTTAGTTAGGGTAACTCACTGTCTGATGCAATGTTATCCAGGGATCACGCCCAAGCGTATAGTAGGACATTCCGATATAGCGCCGGCACGGAAAACAGACCCCGGGCCGTCCTTTGATTGGATTTATTATCGTGGGTTATTAACAAGGGAATGACATCATGAAATTCTTTATTATTCTGCTTTGTATAGGTATACAGAGATATCTCAATATTCGTTTTTCGTTATCTGAATTCGATTGGTTTAAGCCATATCGTGCCATGTTGCAAAAATCGTTGAGCGCTTCAGGTCTTATGAAAGGCTACGTAGGCCTCGCAATCGCGGTATTACCCGTTGCGATACTAGCTTGGTTGCTCAATGCAATATTAGGTGGCAGTTTGGCGATGGGTTTTATCATCGGGACGCTGATCGTTTTTTACTGCCTCGATGCGCGTGATTTATCCAAGCAGATTTCTAATTATCTGAGTGGCGGTAAAAATGAAAAAGGTAAGTCTGCTGATGAAGAAGTCAAAGACTTCCTTAAAGAAATCGTTCCTGCCTCTGCGTCCGATAAAGCGCGAGCTGTCAGTGCTAAAATTCTCGTATGGTCACAAAACCATGTATTCTCAGTTATTTTTTGGTATCTCTTATTCGGTGTTTTTGGTGCAGTAATCTATTATTTAGTTCATCGTATTTCTCATGAAGCGATGAGCAAAGATCCTGCTGCTGCAGATTATGCTGATGCCAGCCAAGTTGTTCAAGGCATTCTGGCTTGGGTTCCTGTTCGATTGGCGGGATTAAGTTTTGGTGCTGTCGGTGCATTCTCAACTGTGCTTAATCAAGTGATGAAAAATATCGCGGGTGGTTTGGATTTGGAACAAAAATTACCGGTGATTTTCGGATTGTCAGCCATCAATGCCGATGTTGAAAAATCCGATAACGCTGGCATTGAAGAAAACAAAGGCATACTCGATATCGTTTTCAAAGCCGAGTTTGTGTGGATTGCTGCAGTCGCCTTAATTTCTTTAATAATGTTGATCTAATCATTATTCAATCAAGCCTCCTCAGGGAGGCTTGATCTCGCCATTTTTACTTGACTTATTCAGAAAATTACCGTAGTCTACCTATAATTTTAAGTAAATTGGCCTGGTGGTATGAAGACAAAAGAGAATTTATTAAAAGATGCCGTGGGTATTAAAGAGAAGATTGCACAATGGCGAGAAGACGCTGAATACTGCAAAGGGGCTGATCTTATCGCTGAGGCAGTCCAGAACAATGATCAGAACGCCGAAGTTTACCAATCCCCTCATTATCCTGAATTTGCTCTTTTGGCTTATTTGGATGATAAAATCAGTTTAGCGCAATTCACTACTCTGACTTTTCGCTGGAGTGCATTTCAAGATAATGGTGAGGACATCGATAGTGTTCAGCACCATAGCCTTAACTCCTCCAATAGTATAGCTGCAGAAGCGATGCGTCCGTTTCTGCGTTTACTGATCTCGGCGGGTTTTGGAGATCGTGGCTATATTAATATTGAACTCCCACAAAATGAGTTTGAAAATTTTGTTAAGGGATTACAGGCAGAATCGATTCCCGAATCTGAGCGCTGTTTTACGCTGTTGAGATTAAAAAACAACACGGAACTTCCAGCGCTTTATCATGTTTTTCAACAGCTCGGATTTTCACTTTTCATGCCTATGTATGAGGATGGTCAATACACTGTATTGGTACCCTCATTTTCAATGCTAGAAAATTTCTTACGCGTGCTCAGTCCTAAGCCTATTGAGTTATGTCCTGTTATTGGTGATACAAGCGGGCAGGGTGTTCTCGAATTTCATCAAACCAATGCTCATCCTCTGGGAATTAGTTTTCCTGGCTATGAGCATACTGAGGCCGATGGGCATCAATCTAAACGACTGATGTTCGTATTCCATGATCTCTATCATATTGTACTGTTGATCTTCGTGAAAATGCTGATGCTGATTAACAAGTCAGCTGATATTGGTCAACGATATCTGCGTGAACACCAAATTGCTGAAGATTCTTTGTTACATGAGCGAGTTGGTTTTCTAGTGGATGCAGAGCTTGGTGAATATTATCGTCTGGCTGTGCTAGAAAAATTAGGATTGACTCGGCATACAGAACAATATTCTCAATTGAAATCTGGCGAACTCAATTTTGCCCATTTGTTATCTCGTTTTCTTTTAGAGAAGATACCTGGTTTGGATGAAAATAAACAGGAGGCAGTTCAACATCAATCTGAGATTGCTGCTCTGATCGTTGCAGATCTAATCAACCATCGTGAAGATTGGCGTAATTGTGGTATAGATGTCGCGAAGTGTTTAGATAAACTGTGCCACAACGAAGAACTTGTAGAATTAATGAAAAAATCCGGTGCTCAAGCTGGTGAAGACGGAGAAGTATTTCTGGCACTATCGGTGAACAGTCTTCAGGCTCTTAAAAAGATTGTCGTCGATATTTTAGAAGGGAAAAAATATCAACATCTTCTTGATGCCGGTAGTCAGGAATGGCTGAAGCAAATCCGGGAATGCCAAAATCGACTATTTTCAGTGGTTAATCAGGGTGATTTAGATCAGTTGCAAGATTGTCTCCGACAGATCAAAGAAAGACAGTTGCCTATTTCGATGAACACTGTAGACGCGAGCGGTCGCACAATATTGGCGGTCGCTGTTATGAAGCAGCGGGACTTAATAGTAAAATGCCTGCTTGCTGAAGGCGCTGATGTGAATGCTGTTGTCAGTAAAGCAGAATCTAAAGTCTTAGAGAAAAATCGTTCTATTGTATGTGGCACTCGCGTGCTGCATCTTGCAGCGCAAAAAGATAATCCACGCTTATTAGACTTGCTTATTTCAAGTGGAGCTAATCTGGAGGTCTATGATGCCCGTCTACGTTCTCCGATTGATATTGCTATCGAATGTGGACATGTAGGGGCCTTTAATTGTTTGATACAATACTGCGAGATGTCTGATGCTCATATTAAATACCTCCAAGAGAATAACTCTTTAGAAGATGAAATGCAGCAATGCCTTGACGATTATAAAAACCAGCGTACTGAATTTATTCGCTTGCTCAAAGGGGGAGAAATTGAGCCAATTAAAGCTTTTCTCGTTCAGTATCCACATTTTCGTGTATACAAAACATTATTCAACGATACTTACTCCTCCGTCAAGAATGCATTTTTACTAGTGACAGAAGATTCTGAAGCCACTTCGGCATTTGATATTGCCTTAAAAACTAATAATCTTCTTCTTTTGGCTCTTTTATTTGAACGTTCGCCAGTTGATCAGCAGCGTAATCAGGCTTTGATACAATCAATACAAGCTGAGGTGATACGTGATAGGGGTTGGACTCCCTTAGTGACAAAAAAATTGGATTTAATTTTAGCAAACAATGCTAATCTTAACGCCTTCCTTGCAGTGCGAGAAGGATTGTTGAGTGGTGCAAAAACACTCACATTTTGGTCAATTTTAAGGGATATTGGTTACAGTAAGGGATTTATCGCCATCATCAATACAGGTTCGATCACGATGCCCATTTCTGTAAGAAAAATGTGCATTATTCATGGGGCAGATGTGAACCACCCTAATAAGAATGGCCTCTCTGAATTGATGACGGCTACGATTGCAGAAGATAGTGATTATGCTCACTTTTTATTAGAACATGGTGCCAGCGTAAATAGTTTTGATCAGTCTTCTTCTCGTTTTGGTACTGTGTTACATGTGGCATGTGCAAGCGGAACTAAACCACTCGTAGAATTGTTTATCGCTCGTGGTGCTGATTTGGCAGCGCTTAATTCAAATGGATTCACACCTTGGCAAGTGGCAATAGCGAATGGTCATGAAAAGCTTTTGGAGGATTGTTTCCCTGATTCTGCTCGAGTATCGAGCCATGGTTCAACATCTGAATGCTCGCTCGATAGACTACCAAGACAAACTCTTGCGCGTGTTCCCTTGAAAAAAATAAATGTTGGCCGGCCAGAACTGTTTTCTGCCCATCCTGAGCTCCGAGATAGAATACGACAATTACGTTCTAATTTAGCGGTTGAAGTAGGCAGTGTTAAATTGTCTGAACATTGTCATCATTCTTCTATTGACTATGATCTCCCTATTTTTAAAAGCCCTTTATTGTGGGAGTATGCATTGTGTGCTGTTCATAAGAACACGATCAGTGTATCGCACTTTGCCACATTGATGATTCGGATGGCCTATTTCCAGAAATTTTCTGAAGGTATTCAGTCAGTCCAGCATTTTTGTCTCAGTGGAAATAATCAATTTGCTAAGGCAACCTTAGGTCGATTTATTGGTCTATCGGGGAAAAGAACAGAGAATATTTTACGCAGAATCAGCCAAGATTCCTCTACAGCTGTGGATACCACGTTTAGTGTGATAACACTGCGAGAGCATGTATTTGTTGGCTCTTTTATGATTGAATTATCGGCGTATTCGCCAATCCCCTTTTTGCCTATTCAGGAGGGAGGTCAAATATCAGTGCTGATTCCTACATTTACACTCTTAGCCAGTACGGTTGAAGCTTTGTTCCCTGAGCGGCTGAAACTTGTGCCCGTTTTTGGACGTTTTAATATTGACGAACAGTTAAGTTTCATGCAAAAAGGTGTGATGCCACTGGAATTATCGGCTTCTGAGAATCAGTCTGCAGACGCCATTTTTGGTTGCTATGTTAAGGCTTTGGTGTTGTCGGCAAATCCAAATCAACAATTTTTACATAAGATTTTTGAGATTTATCGATCTGTTCAAATGCTACATCCCTCAGTTGAGAAGCTACCTTTTATCGAATTACTGACTCATGAAAAAGGGCAGCCACTTTTGCACTATTCTCAAGCTATTCGGTGTGATGAAGACCAGAAAATCGACACGGCTTATCCCGAGATATTATTTCAATGTCTGGTAGCGTGTTTTGGAGAAGAAGAGAAATTTGATATTGAAGTACTCAAAAATGAAATTAAAGAAGAATTGCTCAAAGAACAGAATCAGGGGGGGGATCCATCAGAGGTCGATTCGAAAAAACTTGAAGAGGCGATGATTCGAGCCGAAGAATTTGTGGCTGATGAAGAAAAGTCTAGAGCGGAAAAGCATCTGGCGCTAACCGCCTTACTCAAGGCTTTAATGGAATTTATCATCCTCCAACGAGAGGAATGCTGGGAGAAATATCGATTCCCCGTGGGGACATTTTTGGATTTATTTTCTGCGACCAGCTTGTCTCAGTTGAAGAGGACGATTCTGAAATCATTTGCAGCGGATAAAGTGAGAATGACTCCACTAGGTTATGATGTTAGTGCTGCTGTTAGGTCAATTTTTCAACCAAATCGAGAAGAGTTTGTTGATTTATTTATACTGATGGCAGAAAAAGTAAAGGTGATGATAAAAGAGGCGCTTGATTCATCCAATTTTTCAGAAGTGGATAGGGCATGGTTTGAAGAAGCGTTCTCACAAAGAAAACGTTTATCAGATGCAGCCAGTCATAATGCCCCCGTCTTGATTGAATTAATACAAAAACTCCATGATCAGTGGCAATTCGATTTCACGCTTCCACTAGAGGACGGTTCTTCAATTTTGTCTGTGGTCTGCAAAAATAATAATGCAGAGGCTTTAAAGTTGTTGTTGAGTTTTGGTCTAGGTGTAAATTTACCCAATTCTACACAGGGGTTTCTCACTAGACTCGTGCATATAGCCGCAGAAAATAACGCTGTTGAAGTTTTAAAAGCGCTTCTGGAGGCCGGTTTTGAGTTAGATGTTTATAATGAAACTAAATTGAGTCCTCTCGGTATTGCATTGATTGCTGGGCATACTGGAATCATTGAGGTGTGCTTGTCACAGTTGGATGTGTCTGGTGCGCACATTGAATGGCTTAAGGCCCATTTTAGTATTCATCCTAGTGCTATGCCTTTACTAGAAAGATATTGTAGCTTTAGAAGAGAATTATCAGAGTTTCTACGTTTAGCTAAGGCAGATGCAGAGAAATTATCATTACTAAAAGAAAAATATACAGGTCTGAGTCTAAATGCCAAACTGCCGAGTGAAAACGATTCGGTACCAGAAGTTATTCGCGATTATGATTTCGCACTGTGTGCAGCGGAGCATAAATATTGTCCTGTTATGCACTTCGCGACAAAGGCCGATATGGTCAGGTTACTTTTTCAGCATGGTGTAGATATCAATGCAGTCGACTGCTATGGTGATACGTCTTTGTTGCACAATCTTGAAAGACTTCCATTAAAACGAAAAATAGCAGCTTCAGGGGTTTTTTGGGCTCAGGCAGATTCTGTCAAAGAACATTTGGAACTTATCGATGCATTAATTGAATTGGGTGCTAGTGTGGTCAAAGCCAACAAGTCTAAAAAAGCGGCCTTGGACGTCGCAATTGTGAATGAAGAGAAAGAAATAGTGTCTAAATTGTTGGTGGCAATTAAAAAAGAGAGCCCTGATAAAGCTTGTGAATTCTTTACTGCAGGGCTAAGTCAGGTAATAACTTTAGTTATGCGCAAAAGACAGTGGACAGAAAATGCGATAATTTTCTGTCAATCGTTATTAAAATCGGGTGTTGAGCTTCAACGTCGATTCACACTAAAAACGAAGCTGTTTGATACGGATAGTCTGTTCGGTACTCCGCGAACCCAGAGTCTTTGGCAAATGCTTCGCAGAATATCGCTAGGGCATAATGATATTCTTGAGTGGATCGAAGAAGGAACCATTGAATTACCCCTCGTTTTACGAGAACTGTGTGTACGAAGTGGTGCAGATGTAAATGAGCCTATGCAAAATGGTCAAACAGAACTATTTTATGCGATTGAAAATGGACAAGCCGATTATCTTCGTCTGCTCATTCAAAAAGGAGCTGATCTCAACGCGCGTGGTAGTAGTGATCAACTAACACCCAGAGAGTTTGCCCTGAAGCTTGGCAAAACTCGGTGTGTTGAAATTATTGATGAGCGATCCAATCACATCCCGACTTTTGGTTTCCTTACGCCTGTTAAGCCCAAAAACTCCGAGAAAGAAGAATTGCTCACAGCAGAGAATGTCAACCTCGCGAATAAAGAGAAGGTAGGTTTAGTCATCGAATCACACAATTAGAATCCTGATCTGATCTTAGGCATCAACCTTTGAAAGTTGTAACACAATAGTTCCAGTGATATGCTGGGCCCACTCAAAATCACAGAAGTGAGCTGTCTTATGGAGCAAAAGGAAGAACTCCCTGTTATACCCATAAATTTATCTGATAATTCAACCTCAAAACCATCTTACAGCTTTAAACCTCTATGGCGACTGCCGCCACGATTGCCCGTTTTTACTGGGCGTAATGATCAATTGAGGAAGCTATCGAACGAATTTTCTGGGTCAAATCAGCAAATTCTTATTCAACAGGCCCCACAAATTACTGGAACTGGGGGTGTAGGAAAATCACAATTGGCGATAGAATTTATTTATCGACTACTTGAAGAAAGAAAGGTTACCACGGTTGTTTGGCTCAATGCGGACACGAGTCTATCTGATCAGTTGAATAGTGAATTTATTCAGCTCGCCAGAGCATTGAGCATAGACACTACCCTCTTGGATAAGCCAGGTTTGATTCATGCAGTATATCGAGTGCTCAATAACTATCCGCATGTTTTAGTGGTATTAGATAGTGCAACAAACTATAGCGATGTTCAGTCGTATATGCCATCAACCAATAGCCCGCTTCGTTTTCTGGTTACTACGCGTGATGATCAGGTCTGGTCTAATCAATTTGCTCAGATACCCTTAGGCGTTTTTTCACTGCCCGAAGCAGTTGAGTATATAAAGCGTGTTTTTAGTGATCGTGTTGTTGATGATAAAGATGCTGAGTTATTAGCAAATAAAATGGGTTGTTTCCCATTAGCACTGGCACAAGCGACAGGATATATTTTAACCCGTAATATAGACATTCCTAGTTATATCAGCATATTCGACCAAAAGAAATACAATCGCGTAAAACTGCTCGATAAACCAGTCATCGCCACAGATATCCATCAAGAAACTTTGTGGTTGACAGTTAATATGTCGTTTGAGCAACTCGAGGATCCATTAGCTCAAAGTCTTCTTGCGAGGCTGGCCTATTTTGCGCCGGAAGCACCTATTTTATCTGATTTTATCTCTCATTGTACCAGCCCAGATCGTAGTGCCGAAATAATAGCTCGGATGCGAAAGTATGGTTTGGTTTCGGGTGCGATAGAGGAGCGTCAGGTCCGGTTACATCAAATGGTTCAAGAGGTTATTCGCTTGAATCATGAGGAAGCTGTAGTTAAAGAACACTTAAAATCCATTGCTCGACATTTGCAAAGATATTTAAATGTTAACCAAGATCTTATCGAGGGTGAGAATAAGCGAATGGTAATGATGGTGCATGCTGACTCATTATGTTCTTACATACAAAAAGACTTTTTTAATACAGATCTAAAGTTGTTGGAACTATTTGTTTTGTTGCTTCGTGATATTACATTAGCCAAGATAGCTCTTGGTCGATATCAGGAAGCCCTTCAGATAGCGAAAACTGCCGAGGAATTTTTGGTGCGTCTACCCAATGTTGAGAACGACTATAAAATCGTAATCTACAACATCCTGGGGGTATCATATGAGCTAGTTGGTGAAGTTCAAAAAGCCCTCCAGTATTACGAACTAATAATGGAGCTAACCGAGCATAATAGAAATTCTCAGTTAGATCCGTACACAACCATTTTAAATGTTGCTGCATCTGTTGTGCGTTTGGGCAACCCAAAAAAGGCAAAAGCAGTACTCAATAAAGTTTATGAAGAGCTATCATCTAAAGATAATCCCCGCGAAAGAGTGTATCTCAAAGAAGCATTTCTTATTATGGGTGGTATTTATCGAGAGCTGGGGGAAGATGTAAAAGGAAGAGATTTATTGCAAAGAGCGTTAGACCTAAGCCGCAGCATCTATGGAAATAATCATCCTAAAGTGGCATTGGTAACGGCTAGCGTGGTATCAAGTTATTTAAGCTCGAAGGGTAATATCGATGATGAATATTTTAGAATGATTCATGATTCATTGAGTATTATCGAGGAGCGGTTTGGTAAGAACCATTTAGAAGTTGCTACAGTGCTGGGTGTTATGGGCGAAGTATATCACATTCGGGGGGATCCTAAGCGAGCTCAGGAGATTTTTCAACGTGCTCTGAAAATAAAAGTTGAAACATTCAGTGAAAATCATCCTGAGGTCGCTTTGACAAAATTTGATCTTGCCAGGGTAGAGCTTGTTCTGGGGAATACAGAAGCTGCTGAAGAACTACTAAAAAGTGCTCTTGAGACACAACAGAGATTTTATGGAAACTACAGTAAAGCTGCTGGTAGAACTTTGCATATGATCGGTAACACCTATCATGATCAAGGTGATTTCGATAAAGCCATCAAATCAATGAATGAAGCGATAGCAATTTTATCTAAGATTTATCGTCCAATGCACCCAACGGTAGCGCAGGTTTACAATCATCTTTCTTGTGTGTATTCAGATAAAGGAAAATTTGATCTCGCAATGAAATTTGCAGAAAAAGCAATGGAAGCCTTTACAGCTCTCTATGGTGATGATCACGTTCAAGTCGCAGCAGCATTGAATAGTTTGGCAGGAATTTTGGCCAGACAAGGCCAGGTCAGAGCTGCTATTATCCCGATGGAGCGTGCCATAAAAATTTACAGAACGGTTTGCGGTGCTAAACATTTTAATATTGCTGGACCTCTCGGAAATCTAGCCTTGTTGTATTCTGAAATTCAGGAAAATACACGAGCAAAAGAAGCAGCCGTTGAAGCGTTGGAGATATTAAGCGCACATTTAGGCACAGAAGATCATCCGAGTGTGGCTATTGTGCAGCTCAATTTAGCCAAAATCTGCATTGCTTCAAAAGAGTATGATCAAGCAAGCCAATTTTGCTCTACTGCTTTAAATTGTTTTAGTAGGCGTTTGGGAAACAATCATCCGAGTACAGTGGAGGCCTCTCGTCTAGCAAATATACTAAGAAATAAACCCCAGATTGTTGGGAAATCATCGGCAGATTGGTTGGATGAGTTAATGTCAATGCCATTGAGTCGCGAGCATTTGTTGAAGCTTGTTAACTATTGCTTACAGTTACAACAACCATTGTTGGCTGTGCAATTTTTAGCTTGTATGCCAGATCACGATAATGAAATCAAAGCGCTGCTAGTCAGCTCTTATCTTGCGATGGGTGATATCAAGAGCGCGGAGCAATGTATTAATATAAAAGTGGATACAGAGCTACTGGGAAAAATCAAAGAAGTCCGAGAAAGTGCCATGACTGCCAATGCTCGTATCAATGCTTGGGATACCAATACCAATCTTGAAGATGATGATAAAATTCGTAAAGCGGTATTACTGATTCAGGTTCATCGCTATCAAGATGCAAAAGCAGTGTTAAACTCTGTGATTCAAAACTCTGCAAGTGCTCATCATGCTCCGGCATATTATCAGCTTGCTAAATGTGAGTTAAGACTCGGAAACCTACAAGCTGCTAGCTCACATGCTGAGCGTTCTAATAGACTCAAACCACACGAGAATCTTGTGCAGTTAATACAGTTGATTCGTGAATTAGAGAGAAATCAGCCAAAATTGCAGCGTTTGGTCGAACAATATTCACAGCTTGTATTTAATATGTAGTTGTACCCAGTTTGGGGCTGTGGGCAAATGCGCTGGTGTCAGAGGTGATGCTCGAATACACAAACTTGCATGCCTGACCCAGGCACTTGCTGACCCCACCCACTTGCTTGCTCTAGTGATTGCAGTTTAATGAAGTTGCTGTATTTTCGTGCCAGCAATCTTTTCTCGAGGATCTTCATAAAAGAAATCCCTCAATTTGCTTTCTACTAAATTAATCTCCACTGCTTCTAGATGTTTGCGTATCCATGACAAGCAATTATAATGTTCTTTGTAGTTTGATGGGGTAAAAAAACTATAAAGTTTACTACTGCCCATTTTACAATAGGCTAATCGTTGTCCTCGATCCTCATTGATAGCTCTTAATAGTCTAGAGCCAGTATCAAAATCAACTCTCTCTGAGCGATGAAAGGATAGGTCTGCTAGTGACTGTGCGTCCTCAAAAGACAAGTCGACAATTCTAATTAAACCTTGTCCAAAATTATCTTTAGACTTGGGCTCTTTTGCATCCTTTGGTAGAACAAAATGACGTAGCTCTAAATAGTAACCTATTTTTCGTATTCTGTAATAGCGCTCATTTGGCTTGACTTCCTCGATGCTTTCAATAATCAATGATGCATGGACGCTTGCCGGGGGTCTCACAACTGTAATGACCATAAATTCAGGTCTCTGAATGAAAGCGTTGTCAAAAATACTACGTTTGGTAACATCAATCACAAAAGGAGTTAGAGATTTTTTTGCTTCAATAACAGCAGCAGATGAGATTGTAGAGCACGACACAATATCAGCTCCTTTATTTTTTAAAACGTTATATTGCTGCTCCGATAATCCATGCAGATCCGATAAGATGCATCTCTCAACTTGCAAACCCCATGGTTTGCTTTGCCAACGCAGATGAAGTTCAGGCACATCTCCGAATCTCACCGAAGGTTTGATTTCGAATCTCCATGCACTCACGCTACCGTCTTCCATCGCCATAACTATTAGAGAAGGGTCATTTGATGACCAATTAATAATCGTTATCACTGCAGTTAATCTAATCTGTTCAGGAATGAGTTTGTGATTTTCTATTGTGGATTCAATTCTAATAGATGAATCCTTTCTGCCCATAATAGCCCACTTACCATCAGGACTTAAGGCGCAGGTATTGGTTGGCTTTTCTTGCAGGCAACCAGTACGATGATCCCAAACTGCTACACATTCTTGAGTCTCTAATTTGAAAACAAAGAATGCTTCATAGGATTCTCGCCTTAGCGGTACTCTGCCACCGCCCTTATTTCTTTCATAGTCTGCAACTGTTAAAACAAATGTCCCATCTTGACTCAATACTAAAATTCTTCCGAATTCAATATTAAATCGATGATCATCAGAAAACATCATCTTAAAAAATGAGGCGTCACGATCTAAGCTTAACTTTTTTTCCATTTCAATTTGATCAATCCTTAATGAAGTACGTTCATCAGTGACTAAATTTCTTTTTTCTATAGTCAATTTGCCCGATCGAGTATAACTGTAGCGGCCGTCAGTGCTAACGCGGAGATCTCTTTTGAGGTCCTCGCGGTGTAAACCGGCGGACTGCCATCTCAAGAGGTAATTTGGATTTAATGGTATGCTGGGGAGCTCATGTTCGATTATATCTCCTGAAATACAATCCAGCACATCAATTTTTTGAGAATGCTCGTTTAAAATACAGAGAGTCCTACCTTCAGAGCAGACACCAATGGCTTTAACGCCACTAGAAATATTCTTCATACCAATATTGAGCTTCTGATTTCCCTCTAATATCGGTCCGCCCGCAACATCAAGTCTCCAACGCCCGATAGTCATGTCTTTAGATCCTGATAATGCCCAAGTACCATCTGGACTGAAAGCTACCGCCGTGACTGCACTGGAATGACCATACCATGTAGACACGCATTCATTTGTCAAGCAATTCCAGCGTTTGATCGAATTATCCGTAGATCCTGAAAGAGCAAAATTCTTATCGTTGCTTAACGCGAGTGCCGTCACAGGAGCAGCATGTTCATCCCAGATGGCTAAAGTTTTAGAGACTAAAGGATTGAATTGTCCGATTAAGCCCGACTTTGCGTTCCCTGCCAAGAACCACCCATTTTCAATATTAAAGCTCAGTGATGATATAGGCCAGTGCTTAAACTCAATAATACAAATATGTTCTCCTTTGTTTATATCCCAATGGATAATCCCCATATCGTGTCCTATATAAACCGTACTTCCTTCTTTACCGAAGACTAGAGAAATAATATCGACTTCAAATAACCATGAATTATCATGCGTTCTGTCTGAAAAATCCCAGACCTTCAACGTTCTGTCTTTTCCTGCAGATACTGCTGTCTGTCCATTCTGAGATAAAGCGAGTGCTGTAACGCCTTCATTATGAGCTTTGCACACAAAAGATGATTTTACTGAGGGGAATTTGTATAAAATCATCATACCTTCAGAGGTTCCGAGTAAAAAGGCTTCAGAACTAGAGGAAACAGCAAACGCAGTGTATTTTTTCCAGGACACATTGACTTTTTCCCACGGGTAATATCCTGTTTCCTTCAGGCTTTTCTTTTGTATTATCTTATGTGTGCTTGTCTCAAAAATGTATAGTTCCCATTCTGCTAGTACGGCATAGTATTGGCCGCAATGTGAAAAAGCACACGCTATAACCCTACTCTCCAATTTATCAACGCTCAGTTCACCAATTTGAATATTATCAACTAGACTACCTGATAAATGTGCGTGCCTGAACCATCCAGTAGAGATATCTATACCCCTCAGATCAGAATAACATAAATCAGCGCCTTCAAAATTACCACCGGCTATATTCGCGTTTCGAATTCTTATTTTTCTTAGATTCTTGCCGGCAAATGATTTTCGAGCAGCAACTAAGATTGTCATGGCATTTGCAGCAGCTATTTCAACATGCTCATCATGTTTAGACTCTTCCACAATATCGCGCAAAATCTGTTCTAACATGGGTTCTTTGAGCATAAAATCTAAGGCAGTACGAATAGTGGGTAGGTCATTGTTCAGGTACTGTGAATTGATGCTCGATCCCAGTATAATTGTTGCTTTGGATGTTACACCTTCAAATAAATGTCTCGCAAAAAAATACTCCTTTAGTGATGGATGCAAGAATGTATATATGTTTCCACCTATAACCCTTAATAATCCACCCTGACGAATTATTTCTAATGGTCTGCCTGGTCTATCATCAAAATTAGTGTGCTGGGCAAAAAAACGATCTAAATTTTTATCCTGAAATAGCTCATTTTCTGCTGGATTTTGATAGGTTTTGTAACAAAGACTCGTTACATTCATTTGCCACATATAGTTAGCGAGTGATTGACAATAGTTATGAAAGTCATCGACGATCGTGTCAGCCCATTCTTCGCTGATTTTTTTATTTTTTATTAATTTATCTTTTTGTCGTTGAAACCAGCCTTGAGTAAAGCGATCATATAAAGCCATCCGAGTTTTAGTATAACGGTCTAATTTTGGAAGAGCAGCATAGCTTTCGAGCAAGTAAGGCAAGACTTCCAAAGCCACCCAGAGGATAAATGGATTTGTAATCACTTCTGATATACCAGGCAGTTTTTTAATTTCTTCGAAATAATCGATAGTTTGATCAACTGTTTCATAATTTAATGATTTCCAGCGCTCGATGTAATCTGGAATTTGCTTTGCGTCAAAAAATTGAACATACTTTTTTTCTACTGCTTTTTGTGGAGTACCTTTGAGGGTGGGCGTAAACATATTCAATTGATCGGCAGCACTGCAATTCACTAATGCTTCTGTACGACAGGATACGATGAGTTTGACATTCCATTCATGAAGCCCAAGCATTTGATATAAATTTATCTTGCGGTAAGGTTCTTGCATTTCATCGTAGCCATCAAGTACTAGGAATATTAGTGCTCTTTTATCTTTAAGTAATTTTATCTGATCTGCAGTGAGGCCGCAGACCTCTTTGAGATACAGTGCAAAATTTATATTAGGACGCATATAAATAGGTAGAGAAATATAAATAGGAATACAGGTATCTTGTCTAGACCACAGATAATCAACTAAAAATTGGCAGAATAAACTTTTTCCCGCACCGGAGTCCCCCAATAATACGAGTGAAATTTCATCACCTTTCAGAAAATCTTGAATAGAACTCATGCCATCAAATCGTTTATTAGAATCTGCATTCTCAATTTTTGCCACTTTGGCAGGTATATAATGACGTAGCTGAAAATACAGTTTTTTCTCGTCATCCGCTAACTGGCTTTGCCAATTTTCACGAAGCAGATTGGAAATACCTAAATATTCTTCAGAATAATTAGCTTGTTTTCGTAAATCCTTTAATTTCAATGATAGTTCCTCCAATATCTTATTGTACGTCAATGTAGCAAATTCTTTGTCGTAGAAGCAATTTGATCTACATTTGGCTCCTTCCCCAGTCAAAAATCCTAACAGGGAATTATCCTTAGGTATTTAGGGCAGTTAGGCATGCAAGTTTGCATTACAATTGCAAACTTGCATGCCTGACCCCCATTTTAGTATCATGGCTTAGCAACAAATCTCGCGATTGGGCGCTCCGTTGCCTACGATTTTACACTGAAGAGTATGGAAGATGACAGATTCACCACTAAAAATTGATAGCGATCCTGTAGAGACTCAAGAATGGCTTGAGGCTTTGGAGTCGGTATTGCGATATGAGGGCGCGGAGCGGGCGCGTTATCTGGTGGGAGTCTTGGCTTCGCAGCTGAAGTTGTCTATGGGGCAGGGGGGGGCTATTAACGCTCCTTATGTTAACACGCTAAAAGTCTCAGAAGAGGCTAAGTGTCCTGATGATGGGCAGCTGGCTGAAAGTTTACAATCTTTGATTCGATGGAATGCTAAAGCAATTGTACTACGTGGCGGTAAACGTTCATCAGAGCTAGGCGGACATATTGCCACTTATGCTTCAGCTTCAACGCTCTATGAGATAGGTTTTAATCATTTTTTCAGAGCGCGTAATGCCGATTTTTTGGGTGATTTGCTTTTTATACAAGGGCATTCAGCACCAGGGATTTATGCTCGGGCTTATTTAGAAGGTCGAATTTCTGAGGAGCAGCTCGATCATTTTCGTCAGGAAGTGGGGGGTAAGGGGTTATCTTCCTATCCTCATCCTTGGTTGATGCCCAATTTTTGGCAGTTTCCTACGGTTTCCATGGGGCTTGGTCCACTGAATGCGATTTATCAAGCGCGATTTTTGAAATATTTGGAAAATCGTGGATTAGTCGATAATAAAGATCGACATATATGGGTTTTTTGTGGCGATGGTGAAATGGATGAGCCTGAATCAGTGGGTGCCTTATCCATTGCAGCACGTGAAAAACTCAACAATCTTATTATTGTTATTAATTGTAATTTGCAACGATTAGATGGCCCTGTACGTGGTAATGGCAAAGTGGTTCAAGAATTGGAAGGAATTTTCCGTGGTGCGGGTTGGCATGTGATTAAAGTATTGTGGGGATCCGCATGGGATCCTTTATTTGCAAAAGACACGCAGGGTATTTTAGAGCAGCGCATGGTGAATTGTGTCGATGGCGAAATGCAAAATTATGTGGTGAATGACGGCGCTTATATGCGCGAGCATTTTTTTAATACACCCGAATTAAAAGCACTGGTTGCTGATTTATCGGATGAGCAATTAATGCAGCTCAATCGCGGTGGTCATGATATGCAAAAAGTGTACGCAGCGTATCATGCGGCGATGGCCTATAAGGAAGGCCCCGTAGTTATTTTAGCTCAAACTGTAAAAGGCTATGGAATGGGGGCTGCAGGTGAAGGACTCAATATCACTCACCAACAGAAAAAGATGTCTACTGAAGATTTAATTACTTTCAGCAAGCGATTTAAAATTCCACTTAAAGAAGAAGAGATTGCAAAAATCCCTTATTTTAAGCCTAAGGAAGATGCACCAGAAATGCAGTATCTTAAAGAACATCGTAAGGCTTTGGGTGGATTTTTGCCTGCCCGATCCAGTGAATGTCCTAAATTAACAGTGCCTGCCTTAGAAAAATTTTCTGCACTCTTAGAAAGCTCCGGCGATCGAGAAATTTCAACCACCATGGCTTTTGTGCGCATTCTTTCAGTTTTGCTTAAAGAGCCTGAAATTAAGCAACATATTGTGCCGATTGTTCCGGATGAATCTCGCACCTTTGGTATGGAAGGATTGTTTCGTCAAATCGGAATTTATTCACCGAGTGGTCAGTTGTATGAACCTGTCGATAAAGATCAAGTGATGTCTTATCGAGAGAAAAAAGACGGGCAATATATGCAAGAAGGTATTTGTGAAGCCGGTGGATTTGCAACCTGGACGGCAGCAGCCACTTCTTACAGTACCAGCGGCGTCCCGATGATTCCTTTTTATATTTATTATTCCATGTTCGGTTTTCAGCGAGTGATGGATTTGGCGTGGGCAGCGGGGGATATGCGTGCTCGAGGATTTTTACTCGGAGCCACAGCAGGCCGAACTACTTTAGCAGGCGAAGGATTGCAACATACTGATGGACATAGTCATGTTTTATCGAGCGTGATTCCGAATTGTGTTAGTTACGATCCAACGTATGCTTACGAATTAGCGGTGATTATTCGTGACGGTATTCGTCGCATGTATACCGAACAAGAAGATATTTATTATTACATCACGGTGATGAACGAAAATTATATGCATCCTGCTATGCCAGCCAATGCTGAAGAAGGCATTTTGAAAGGGATGTATTTATTGAAGGCGGCTTCTGGTCAGCAAAAAAATTGTGTTAATTTGCTTTCTTGCGGCACTATACTGCGTGAAGCAGAAAAAGCTGCTGAATTACTGCAGACTGTTGGTGTTGATGCAAACGTTTGGAGCGTCACGAGTTTTACAGAGCTCGCTCGAGAAGCTGCAGAGCACGAACGTGAGAATCGATTGCACCCAGAGAGCGAACCAGAACTCAGTTATGTGACACAATGTTTGAATGCTCATCCAGGATCAGTGATTGCTGCAACCGATTATGTACGCAGTTTTGTTGATCAAATTCGTGCTTTTGTTCCTTTTAATTATACGGTATTGGGCACTGACGGTTATGGTCGAAGCGATACACGCGAAAATTTACGTCATTTTTTTGAAGTCGATGCAAAAGCGATTGCGGCTGCTGCAATGAGTGCCCTGTGTCGGGAAGGTAAAGTTGATGCCAAAACAGTACAGAATGCCATGAAGGCTTGGGGTGTCGATCCTAATAAAGCTAACCCAATCACTCAGTAGCGGGGAGAAGATCGTGACGATGATAAAGGAAGTAAAAGTACCCGATATTGGTGGGGCAACAGACGTTGATGTTATCGAAGTCTCTGTAAAATCGGGTGATACTGTTGCAGCAGAGCAAGCTTTGATCACCTTAGAAGGTGATAAGGCTACGATGGAAATTCCATCTCCATTCTCAGGAAAAATTGTTAGTGTTTCTGTGAAAGTAGGTGATAAAGTCAGTGAGGGAAGTCTCATTTTATCGGTAGAAACCGCTGAGAAAGAATCAAAACCCGCTGAAGAAAAAATAGAACAGAAAACGAGTGCAGAGCCTGTATCCAAAACGATTTTAATTCCCGATATTGGTGGTACAACCAATGTTGATGTGATTCAAATTAGCATTGCCGTGGGCGATGAAATTAAAAAAGAAGATACGCTAATTACGTTGGAAGGTGAAAAGGCGACGATGGATATTCCTTCGCCTTACGAAGGAAAAATCAGTGAAATCCTGTTGAAAGTGGGTGCAAAAGTATCTGAAGGGGATCCTATTGCTGTTATTTTGACAAAAGAAGCTCAAGCGACAACTACTTCAAAAACAGCTACACAGGCTAATGTTCCTGCGCCAACCTCAGCAATTTCTAGTTCTGTGCAATTAGCTGCTCAAACAGCGATCAATACCCAAGTTATTCAACCTCTAACTCCCCCGGGTGCCAATGTGCATGCCAGTCCCAGTGTGAGAAGAATTGCTCGAGAATTTGGTGTAGATTTGAGATTGGTCAGAGGATCTGGTCCTAAATCACGCATTTTAAAACAAGATGTTCAAGCGTATGTGCGCGGAGAATTAGCGAAACCACGAGGTGGCTTAGGTTTCGAATTAATGGCTGCACCCAAAGTGGATTTTGCAAAATTTGGTGCGGTAGATGTTCAGCCCTTAAATAAAATTAAAAAATTAACCGGTGCTAATGTTCATCGAAGTTGGGTCACAATTCCTCACGTTACTCAATTTGGTGAAGCTGATATTACGGCGATGGAAACACTGAGAAAATCTCAGCAAGAAAAAGCCTCTGAATCTGGGGTAAAATTAACGCCGCTGGTTTATATTATGAAAGCTGTTGTAGCCAGCATGAAATCTTATCCACTTTTCAATAGCTCATTGGATGAAACTGCAGAAAATTTAGTCTTCAAAAAATATTATCATTTGGGTATTGCTGTGGATACACCGAATGGTTTAGTAGTGCCTGTGATTCGCGATGTGGATAAAAAAGATATTTTTACCTTAGCAGCTGAGCTTGCCGCGATCAGTACTAAAGCCCGAGAAAAAGGTTTAACGCCTGCCGAGATGGCTGGATCTTGTTTTACGATTTCAAGTTTAGGGGGTATCGGTGGTACGGCTTTTACGCCGATTGTAAAAGCGCCTGATGTCGCTATTTTGGGTGTATCTCGAGCCTCGATGAAGCCTGTTTTTGAAAATGGTGCTTTTGTACCTAAACTCATGTTGCCTTTGTCTTTATCCTACGATCATCGAGTGATTGATGGTGCCGATGGTGCTCGTTTTGTCGTCGATTTAGCAAACCGTTTAAATGATATTGAACATAATTGGGAGTAAGAAAATGTCTGTTAATACAATTAATGCTGATGTAGTGGTATTGGGTGCAGGTCCGGGAGGATATTCTGCCGCCTATCGTGTCGCAGATTTATTCAAAGAAGAAGGATCTGGCAAATCAGTAGTGCTTGTCGACGATGGTGATGTATTGGGCGGCGTTTGTTTGAATGTGGGTTGTATTCCTTCAAAAGCGTATCTGCATATTGCAAAAGTGCTGTCAGAAGCGAAAGATATGGCAGAACATGGTATCGATTTTGGCACACCCAAAATTGATCTGAGTAAATTACGCGCTTGGAAAGGCAGTGTAGTCAAACGACTTACCGGTGGCCTTGAAATGTTAGCAAAAAAGCGAAAAGTCACTGTGGTTCGTGGTACAGGCACTTTTAATAGTCCTACAGAAATTGAAGTCAATAATGGTGGTGAGAAAACCGTTGTTCAATTTAAAAATTGTATTATTGCTGCCGGATCACGTCCCATTAATTTACCGTTTATGCCAAAAGATGAGCGCATTATTGATTCCACAGGCGCCTTAGAATTACCTTCCAATAATTGCAAACTCCTGATTTTAGGTGGCGGTATTATTGGTTTAGAAATGGGCACTGTCTACGAAGCCTTAGGCGCTGAAGTTCATGTGGTTGAATTAATGGATCAATTAATGCCAGGCGCGGATAAAGATCTAGTAGCACCGATGCACAAACGTATGGAAAAACGTTTTAAGAGTATTATGCTAGAAACCAAAGTGACAGCTGTTGAAGCGAAAAAAGATGGATTGTATGTCACCTTTGAAGGCAAGAACGCACCGGCTGAGCCACAGAAATTTGATTACCTATTGCAATCCGTAGGGCGTCGACCTAACAGCGACAAATTAGCCATCGAAAAAACGGGCGTCAAAGTGAATGACAGAGGATTTATCGAAGTCGATAATCAATTGCGCACCAGCGTTTCGCATATTTTCGCAATTGGCGACATTGTAGGTAATCCGATGTTAGCGCATAAAGCGGTTCCAGAAGGTCACCTGGCTGCAGAAGTCATTGCCGGAAAAAATCATTATTTCGAGCCCAAATGTATTCCTTCAGTGGCCTACACGGATCCCGAAGTCGCATGGGCTGGTTTGACCGAAGCAGAGGCCAAAGCGCAAGGCATTCAATACGGTAAAGGCGTATTCCCCTGGTTGGCGAACGGCCGTTCTCTCAGTATGGGCCGTAGCGAAGGTCTGACCAAACTCCTTTTTGATCCCGATACCAAACGCATCCTAGGTGGCGGCATCACCGGCACCAACGCCGGCGACCTCATCTGCGAAGTTGCCCTCGCCATCGAAATGGGCTGCGACGTAGAAGACATCGCACTGACCATCCACCCCCACCCCACCCTCGGCGAAACCATCATGCTAGCCGCAGAAGTGTTTGAGGGCACGGTTACGGATCTATGATCGGGCTCTGATATTGACCGAAGGGCTTCACATTGAGTAACAATAACCAGCAACCTTGATATTCATACATGTGAAGCTAAAAGTTGCCTGCATAGGGCCAAATAGAACGCGAAAAGCAAGTTTCGATTCGACTCACTATTCGGCTCATAATGAGATTTGAGTCGAATGAGTCGAATAAATTATATAATTTGACTCATTCGACTCATTAGCTTCTCATGATTGTTTGTGCAATATCCAGGTTAAAGACTATTGATGTATTTTGTGACGTCATCGGGATCTGTCCATTCACAGTCGGGTGTTAGATCATCGATGAAATTCTTTATTTTTTGAAGCTCGAGCAGCTGTGCTTTCAAAAAACCATGAAGTTCTTCATTATTCAGGGTCAAAGATATTTCCTTTTTAATTTGAATTTTTGTTTGAAACACAATCCATCGAAAATGTGTGTCTTTTGAAATATAAGTCTGAGGATCAGCGCCCAGTGTTACAATAAGTTGAACCATCGATGGTTTGCGACTTTGAATGGCACAAATAAGAGGAAATTGATATTGGGGAAATTCTTGTATATCGGCGTATTTTTTGTTTAATGGTACTGGATAAGATGCATATAAAGTACGAATAATTTCTTCATGACCGCCTCGAATTAATTCTAGAATGGATGAACCAATATCAGCATCATTAATGATGAGCATTCTGCCCAAAAGATACTGGATAAAATCGAGTGATACTATTTCATTTCGACAGCTTGCAACCAAGGGTGACAATCGAGGATCTCGTACACTAATATGAGCCCCATATTGTTCGATCATTAACTTGGCCAGGTGATATTTTTCTCTCATAATTACAAGCATCAACGGTGTCATAATTTGACCACCAGGGAGCAAGGCATACTGGTTTGGGCATGCACCCAAGCTAAGCAACTCATGCACCAATGCTTCGTCTTCACATTCGCATGCCGCCAAGAGAATACTAATTGTTCCTTGCCGCTTGTTGGATAAGGTGCGAACCCATTTCAAATCATCAGGGTGGCATCTCGCGCTGGTAATCAAGTTGCGTATCATCGATACTAAGCATTCACGGAGAATAGTTTTATCAACCGAATCACTAAGCTGCAGCGCAAATTCTTCCATTGATTTTCTTAGGGCGCCTGCTGGGACCTTCTTTGATAATTCCAAAAAATATCGATAATCAATATTGAGTTGCCCTGGATTGAGGGATCGAAGTCCTAATACAAAAAATTCACCTATTGAATCTAAGCAAAACAAGAGTCGTTGATTGTGAACAATGATTTCTGGATGAAGCATGGTTTTATTCAGCACAGAAGCGAGCATTATAGCGTTATCAAATCGTAATGGAATCTCGCCTACCTGATAAAAACTACATCCATCAACTAACTTATGCTCCAGCTCGTCAATTGCCACCCAATTAGAACTTGCAATATCATCTCTGATTAAGCATGCAGGTACTTTAGTCAAATCACCTAAATGAAAATGATAAAACCCTCGTTTCAAGTATCGACCTTCATTAATATCCTCGAAATCAAGAATCACCTTAATTTGTGAGCCTTCTAAGCTGACACCGGTCTCTTCTAATGTTTCACGTTTGGCAGTAAATTCCAAATCTTTATCTGTTTCATCGAACAATCCACCCGGAAATAAATAGTGATGATGAGGCTCATCTAAACTGTTACCTTTTCTCACCAATAGCACATAGGATTTTCCTTTGACAACAGCTGTAACACATGCGGCTGATGCAATATCACGAACTTTAACTTGCTGATGGTCTTGTTTCTTTCTGATCGCTCCAGCAGCTTCTAGCTTCTTAATAGTTGTAACCTGATTATGTTCATAGGCAAAGTCGAGTGCTGTCCAACCTTCAAATTCTGATACCTTTCCGTTGATCGTTTGAATGACGTGATTAATTTGAAGACTAGGATGTTGTAATAAAATGTCAACAATAGAGTCGTTACCATCGATTGCAGCGCGCATTAGCAAAGTTGTTGATTCAAAAGTAAGGCAAGGAACATTAGGATCACACTCAGTAATAATCTTTCTAAAGCTTTCTTTTGGTTCTTGTTGATCGGGGTGACATCGAATATAGGTGAATAAATCCTGAATAATGGCCGTAGGTGCAAAGGAAAATCGATAGAATGGATAAAACTTCAAAAAGTGCGAAAAATCGCTGACAAAAGGGGATAAAAAATATTCTATTGTCAATTGATCGATGATAGGAAAAGTTCTAATAGAGGCGCAATTTGGATTAGCACTTCCTCGCATGAGTCTCTCTACAACCGCTGATTGATGTTTTTTTACGACCCTATTTATCAAGGTATAGCCAGACATTCCATCCATGAATTGATTGTTAGGCTTAAACGGTAGATTCATATCAGCACCGTATTCTAACAGTAAATCCAAAATTTCTAGAAAGCGTTGATATCCATCTTTGACTACTTTGAACGACACATCGTAGGTATTGAGTAGTGTTTGTAAAACAGTTTGATCAGTTGCATCGAGACAATCAATAGGAGCTTTTTCCAAGGCTTTTCGACATTTTTCCACATCCAGTTTTTCACAAGCTTGGTGCAACTCATCACGATACTTAAGTGATTTTGGATCAAAAGGAACTAGTTTCACATAGGGAGCATCTAAAGGAATTTTCTTTATAGGTATTTTTAGTTCAGGAAAATCCTCAGAGGGAAATAAACTGTGAAAGGCTGCAGCCGTTGTTTTCACTTCTCTATTTTTTAGTTGGCTCTGTTGAAAATCTCCCCCAATGAATCTTAAATATTCTATAAATCTCAAACCAAGTGCATGAAAAATGAAATCGATGTCCGGAATTGCGCAAAAAATATCATCAGATTCGTACCGAACTGTTTCTTTTAACTCAGTCCCATCCGCTCTAACAAAGGTTGTTTCTTTCGATTGCCCTTTATAGTCAGTGTGAACTTTAACCAAAGTATCCCCATACACCACCACAGGTCTATTACGAAGATCAGTGTGATGAGAAATAAACATGCCCTGAAATTGTTGCTTATCTTCTTTTGTCATTTGAGAAAAATCAATTTTAACCATCCCGACATCGTGTCCCAGAAAACTTGGTAATGAGTGATTATCACCTATACCCAGAACAAAATAATGGAATTCCTGTCGGCAGTTAACAGCGGTATTATTATTGCCGACATAGGCCTTTTGGCGCTTTCTATCTGCAACTGGCATCATGTAACCGAGCTTTTGCAAATAACTGAAGGATTTAGAGCCATGGATAGCGGTAAATTTAGGAACAACTTCTCGTAACCAATACTGAAAAAATGTTTTCTCATCGGGAGACAAAATTTCTTTACCATATGCTGCTTTTTCAATCTCAGGCAAGCCGTTCCTCTCTCTCAATCGTTTTAATAATGCCTGAAAGTTACGTGTAGATTGTTCGGGAATATTAACACTGTAGTATCGTTGGAAACGCAGATATTTCGCTGTACGACTGAATAAGTGAGTATTTTCGAATAAATGCATAGAGGAACGTTGCTTGCTATTTTTTTGGATAATACTACCGGGTGGACATATTGATTTCCTCTACAATATACAAATGTATTGAGCGCGTGTCAATAATTATATCCTCAGACTGAAAAATTGTGAAAATTAGCCTTCGAGCAACAGTTACTCAATGCAGGAGTGTTTGATGGCGTAATTAGCGAATTATGGTCGTAGCTAGATTGCCATATCAGTAAAATCTGACATAACATTGATTAATTGACAGATTTTAAATTATGTGCTAGATTTTGAGCATGTAGATATCTTTTTGGAGTAATGCCAATGCTAGAATTTAAGACAAAGCTTGGTCAAAACGGTCGGTTGTTAATACCGGCTGAGTGCCGTCAAGCAATGAATTTGGCTGTGAATGACGAAATCATAATACTGGTAGAAGATGGTGAAGCGACTTTTTTTACGCTCGATCATGCGGTAAGACGAGCTCAGACCATCATGAAAAAATATCTTAAAGAAGGCGAAAAACTCTCTGAACAACTCATCGCCGATCGTAGAAAAGAAGCTAAGCATGACTAACATTATTATGGATTCTTCGGCTCTGCTAGCCTTAATAGCTAATGAAAAAGGGGCTGATAAAGCCATGCATTATTTGTCTCGCGCAAAAATGTCGACAGTCAATATTTCTGAATCCATCGCAACATTGATTAATAAAGGCGCAACTTTTCAAGAGGCTGAAACGATAATTGATAGTTTAATACACGATAGAATTTCCTTTTCTGACGAGCAATCAAAGATAGCGGCTGAAATAGTGACAGAAACAAAAAAGTACGGTTTATCATTAGGTGATCGAGCCTGCTTAAGTTTGGCCATCAATGATAAGCTCCCTGTTTTAACAGCGGATAAAATTTGGTCAAAGCTGGATTTAGGTGTCAAAATTATTTTAATTCGTGATTAAGTATAGTATGTTTTAACAAGTTACAAACGGTATATAGAAAAAAGAGTTTTTTGATCATGTGCTGTACATTGCGGCAAGCATATCATCGGCATCTTTTTTATTGAGAATTCCTGCAAAGGCCATCAGTGGTGAATGTTCTGCTACACTTTCTTTTTCAAAAAAGGCTTGCAAAGCTCTCTCCATAATTTCGGTTTTCGTCAATTCTAACGATTGCGCTAACAATGACAATACCATAATGGAGTGCTTGCTCAACCTAAAATTTATTGCTTGTTTCATGGTTTTACTCCCGAAATGTATGAATTTATAATCATAGCATATTGTATAAATCTGTACATACAGTCATGAGAAGAAAAAATCACATCAGATTGACGGTAAGTGGTGTTGTAGGTTCTTCTTCGGGAATAGGTTGGGTGGGATCAAGCGGGACTTCGAGGAGATAGCGGGTGCGGATTGTGGCGTAGATGTCGTGATCGTAGTGACGCAGGAATTCGGTGTGCATGTTGGGGAGATGAAAGGCGCGTCTTCGAGTGCCGTCGACGACGTAAATTTCTTGGTGGTTGGTGGTGCGAAAAAGAACAAAGCTGTGTCCAACTTTATTTAATGACATTCTAAAATGGATTATTTCCCCTTCGGGCAACCACCGATCTTTTATCATGCGTTCTAATAGATAACAGACTAACATTGCATTATGTCTACAGACCCCAACTCCCGCATTAATAAAGCGCTTAAGATTAACTACTTTGACTTGGGCGGGGCGAGGTCCTGCTAATATCATGGTTTTGTTTTTGTCATCCAATGATATCGCTTGTACTTTTTCAAGTTCCGTGTATTCAAAGACACCTCGAACGAAACGCGCGACACAGTCTAAATTATGAAGACAAGCATCGTTATTTCTAATGAGCTCTGTTGTGCATAATCCTTTGTAGCAATCATCGAGTGTCGCTGAATCAGGGTTATAATAAACAATTTCACGATTTTCAGGCTTTCTGCTAATAGAAACCGGAGGGTTTCTGAATAATCCTGAACTCAGTAAATAATAGGTTTTGTTCCCAATACCGAGACTTTGATTGTAATAATCGATATTGAGTCGCCAGGCCCAATTAAAAAAATGTCCAGTACAAAGACGAACTAAAGGATCAGGTTTTGTGGTTTCGAATAATTCGATAGCTAAATTCTGTAAAGGTATAAATGAAAAATTCAGGGTCATTTCTTTTCGATTAAATACGCTCGTATCATGAAAACAAGTCACGGCTTGTTCGCGACAATAAAAACGCAACACAATTTCTTCGTCGTTGGCTTCAGGAGGTGTTAAATAAATCGTGACGGGGCCTGCTAGGAGCAAGTATTGATACCAGCTATCGGGCGAATCACCCGCTTTTTTAGGTATGATGAGGTAATACATAACTTATCCTAACATGTATTAGAGGGCAAGTCTCCCTCCCCTGAACAAATATGTACTACATACTTCCATTTAAATTTCCACCGGCAATCATCTCACAAAACAGTGTTTTGTCTGTTTTATGAGATAGCTTATAAGTTATATCCTGTATAATCCGCTATTGATCAACATCTTGAAGCTTGCTTGGGATATGGGTATGTGTTAGTATTTCTCACAAGATAGTATTTTGTCTGTTTTGTGAGATTTATATACGCTGACAAGGGAGTAAAATGACTGTATTTATTGGTAGGCAAGAAGAAATAGGAGCCTTAAAAAGGTTATTTGATAAGCGATCAGCAAGTCTGGTAGTCATAAAGGGGCGTCGGCGAATAGGAAAAAGTCGATTATTAGAGGAGTTCGCCAAGTTTTTTGACGTAGCTTACTTTTTTGCAGGATTAGCGCCTACCAAAGAGATGGCTGCACAAAAGCAACGTGATGAATTTGCCAAACAATATGCTCGACAGTTAGAGACAGAGCCAAAACAAAAAGAGGATTGGGGTGATTTATTTTGGTCGCTATCACAAAAAACACAAGAAGGTAGAGTGCTAATTGTGCTTGACGAAATTACATGGATGGGGTCACTTGATGCTGATTTTTTGGGAAAACTGAAAAATGCTTGGGATCTTTATTTTAAGAAAAATGATCAGTTAGTATTAGCATTGTGTGGTTCTGTATCAACCTGGATTGAAAAGAATATTTTAAGCAGCACAGGTTTTTTAGGACGAGAATCATTAGTTTTAAACGTAGATGAAATGCCCTTAATTGAGTGCGCAGAATTTTGGAATTCAAATGATAACCGGATATCAGCGTACGAAAAGCTTAAAATATTGTCGATTACTGGTGGAGTTCCGAGATATTTAGAAAGCATCAACCCAAAATTATCCGCTGAGCAGAATATCTCACAACTCTGTTTTGACACCCGCGGCATTCTATTTGATGAATTCGAAAAAATATTTTCAGATCTTTTTAGCTCTAAAAGTGATCTTTATAAAAAGATCGTTACCTGTCTTGCTGATGGGGTAGCGAATCAGGAAACTATACTTCAGTACATTGGTTTGAAAAAGAGTGGTGATATATCTGATTATCTTAACGATCTGATTACGTGTGAATTCATTTCAAGAGATTTTACTTGGAAAATTAAAGATGGGAACATGTCAAATTTAAGTTACTATCGTCTGAAGGACAATTACTCAAGATTTTATTTGAAATATATATTACCCAATAAGGAGAAAATAAAACAGGGCAACATGAGAGAGACTTCAATTTTGAGCTTAAAAGGCTGGTACACCATCATGGGGTTACAAGTCGAGAATTTACTCCTAAGTAATCGGAGGTTAATTAAGCAAAAATTACAGATAGATCCAAATGATGTGGTGATGGATAACCCGTTTTTTCAAAGAAAGACAACAAGACAAAAAGGCTGCCAAATTGATTATATGATCCAAACAAAACACAACGTTTTATATATATGTGAGATTAGATTTTCAGGCAGGGAAATAGGCATTCAAGTTATTGATGATGTGCGTGAGA
Source organism: uncultured Gammaproteobacteria bacterium (assembly GCA_964567285.1). Lineage (GTDB taxonomy): Bacteria > Pseudomonadota > Gammaproteobacteria > JAIEPX01 > JAIEPX01 > JAIEPX01. The sequence continues at coordinate 294,119 of CAZMLO010000002.1, read as the reverse complement.
AAATTGGCAGATTGACTTTGCCAAAACAATTTTCATTTAGACCAATATTGATTCACATTAATGGCGTCAGTGAGTCTGTTGAAGAAAGCCAATACTTTACTCAAATTATTGACTTTAGCGATTTTGTGTGAAAATCGACAAAAAGCGCTACTGATCATTAAGTTCAATCATCGTTTGATTTTTGATTTGGCTGAGGCAGATGTTGCTGCGGTAGGTTTTGATGTTGGGTTCGTTGGCGAAGACTCTTCGGGCGAATTCGTGGTAGTGGTTCATGTCGTCTACGCAAATGGCTAGGATATAGTCGATTTCACCGGAGATAAAATAACATTGGAGGATTTCGGGGTGCTCGAGCATTTTGCGTTCGAAATTTTTTAGGAGGTCTTCACGCTGTTGAAGTAGGGTGATGCTGGTGAAGACTAATGTTTTATTCACTTTAAAGGGGTCGATGATTGCCACGTCTTTCGCGATTATTTTATTTTCGCGTAATTTTTTAACGCGGCGTAAGCAGGGTGGGGGTGAGAGGCCTACCTTTTGTGCAAGTTCTTGATTAGTAATCAAATTGTCTTGTTGTAAAATGTTTAGTATGCGCATATCTAGGCGATCTAGCGTATGGTTTTTCGATTTCGAGACATTTTCTTTAATTTCAGCCATCAGAATTTCTCAACTATTTCAATATTAGCGATCTGGGCATACTAAAGTGCAAAGTTGTGGCTGTCAATACGACATTGTTTTTATTGTAAATTCATATACACTCAAGCTTCATTTAGCATAATGAGTGGGAAAACATGCTTAAACGGGATATTTCGACAACGAATGTATTAATTGCTGCAGCGGGCGGAATGATTGGGTCTGGCTGGTTATTCAGCCCTTTTATCAGTGCTCAGATTGCCGGGAGTAATGCTCTGGTCAGTTGGCTGATTGCTGCCATTTTCATGGTCTTCATTGCCTTGCCACTGTGCGAATTGGGTGCCATGTTCCCGGTTTCAGGCGGTTTAGCGAATTATCCCAGTTATAGTCATGGCAAAGAAGTGGGATTTTTATTCGCTTTTACCACTTGGCTGTCGTATCTGGTCATGACTCCCATCGAAATTCAGGCTATTTTGCAATACTCCAGTCATTTCATTCCGCTGCTAACCGTTAAAGATGCAATTGGATTTAAACTTTCGGGTATTGGTTATGTTGCTGCAATTAGCATTATGCTTTTTGTCGTTGTTTTGAACACTTTTGGCATTAAATTATTGGCTGAGTGTAATAAATATGCCAGCCTTTTAAAATTTATTCTTCCGAGCATTGCCATTATTGCTTTGATTCACACTGCCCCCAGTTTTGCGAATATTGATATTCATCTGAGTACCAAAGAAAATTGGGAGCAGATTTTTTCTGCACTTTCTGTGGGTGGTGTCATTTTTGCCTTCACCGGATTTCAAAATGGGCTCATTTTAGCGGGTGAAGTGAAGAATCCTCAACGGGATATTCCCATTGCTATTTTAGGCGCTGTGTTTATTGGTTTTGTTTTGTACTTTATGTTGCAGTTCAGTTTTTTAGCGGCTATACCCCAAAAATATTTGACAACAGGATGGCATGCCTTAAGTTTCCCGGGTGATTTTGGGCCTTTGGTGGGTTTAACTTTATTATTGGGATTGGGGCTGGTAGCAGGATTATTATTATTTGATGCGGCGTTTTCACCTTTTGGTACAACCTTAGTCTATACTGCAGCTACGTCCAGAATTTTATTTGGTATGGCTTTGAATAATCACTTGCCACCTTTTTTTCTAAAATTAAATCGACATAAAATTCCTTATGTAACATTGTATATTAATTTCCTAGTGGGCTGTTTAAGTTTCTTGCCTTTCCCAGGTTGGCAAAAAATGGTGGCTTTTCTTTCATCGGCCAGCATTCTTTCTTATGGCGCTGGGCCTATTTGTTTGTTGGCGATGCGAAAATTACAACCCACTTTGCATCGACCGTTTAAGTTGTCCTGGAGTTTGGCTTGCTCTCATATCGCTTTTTTTGTCTGTAATTTAATGTTGTATTGGTGTGGTTTTTCGACAATTTGGAAATTATGTTTGGCGCTGGGTGTGGCATTAATGATCAGTTTGGTTTATCAACGAAAAAGCCTATTTGATTGCAGCCGTAGTTTGTATTGGTTTTTAGCTTATATGGGCACTTTACTGGCTTTTTCTTATGTGGGAAGCTTTGGTGGGTTAGGTCTCTTGAAATTTCCGGGCGATATTTTGGTGATTTTGCCTTTTAGTATTTTGACCCTCCACGCTTCTCAATATTGTTTGACTGAGCAAACTGAGCTATCTCCTGAATTGAATTTAGTGGTTTAAACACTCTTTCACTTCTCGCCACGATTGTTTGGGCAATATCCAGGTTTAACAGGCTTTAAGGACAGTTTCTACCGCTGTTGAAATGTTGGTTGCCTCGTCAGCAGAAAGGTATTCAGCAGCTGCACCAATCGAGGTGCTAAAGAATGCACAACTCGATAAGACCCAGGTGACAGCCACTGGTACGGCAGCCGTAGAGGCGCCGAAACTAGGGATCATTGTGGCAAAACTAGCCAAACCCAACAATACACCGGCGATAATTAACACGGCACCTAAGACTTTACCCCAGGTTGGACCTTTGCTTTCCAGTTTTTTGATCAAGACTTTAAGTTCAGATTTGAAATTGCTTTCAATCTCTTCTTCGGATTCAGATTCGGAATCGTCATCAAGATCTGGGACGTGATTAGGTAAAGACCTGGGTTCGACTTGAGGAGGGTTAATTTTGTTGTTGGAGAGCATGAGATCTAAAACTTCATTTCCCTGCTCTAGATCAGCGAGATTTTGTTCTTGGGCAATTGATTTCGTTTTCAGTTCGAGTCCTAATTGTCTGAGTCCTCGTTTTAGTTCTTGATCCTGAATTTGCGCGATGCATAATTCGAGGAGATCGCATTTTTCAGCGAGTTTTTTTGCAGCTTCAGCGATTCTTTCCAGATTATCTGTATCGTAAATAATTTCAAGTTCTACATTTTTGCCATTTGACATAATCAGCCCTTTACATATCAATCTTTCATTATATTCTAATAACCCTAGATTAAGGAAGTCTTAAGTGAGCTTAGTGAAAGCCCAGATTTAAGCCCTGGCCACGCACCAGACACTGACGGTCTGCACGCCTTGTTCTTTAAGCATTTGGCTTAGGGTGCCTACTGTTGCCCCCGTCGTCATAACATCATCAATAATGGCAATATGGTGGGCCTGACAAGGTTTTATCACCTTAAAGGCTTCTGCCATATTCGCATGCCGGGTAATGGCAGAGGTTTTAGATTGGGGGGTGGATGAATGACGTATTCTGAGGCAGTACGATTGATTATAGGGGATATTTGTGAGTTTGCTCAGATGTTTTGCCACTAAGTTGGCTTGGTTATAGCCTCGACGGAATAGCCTTTTGGGGTGCAGAGGGACGGGTATGAGTAAGCAAGGTAGATCAGCAGGCTTATGCCGAGCGAGTACTCTTTCCGCCAAGAATTCCGCAAAGAGACGTGCCGCAGCAAAATTACTGTAAAATTTCAATTTGGTGATGAGGCCAATAACGCTGTCTTGATAGATTAATGGCGTGATTGTGTTATCATAGGCAGGTGGATTTTTCAGGCATTCCCCGCAAAATAGTGGGCCCGTATGAGCAATATCCAAAGCGCGGCCACATTGTTTGCAGCTGGAGAGCATCCAGGGAAGTGCAAGCCAGCATGTATTGCAAATATCTTTATCAAGATCACTGCGGGTATTACAAACCAAGCAGTGATGCGGTAAGACGCTTTTTAGCACTGTATTGAAGAGTTGAGTCATCATGAAAAAATTTTATACACAACTGAGCGAGAAAAAAAATACCGTAGTGCTCGTTTTGTTGATGCGAGTATCAACATGTTAGACCAAAAAAAAATATTACGACGTCGTGATCGTGCTGCGAAGACCTATCAGAGCTCAGCTATTGTACAACAAGAAATCAATCGCCGCTTAATTGAGCGTCTAGAGTATATGTTGATCAAGCCAAAAACGGTGCTAGATTTGGGTTCTGCTACGGGTTATAGCACGGAATTATTACAAAACCTTTACCCCGATGCGTTGGTGGTGTCTTTAGATTGCAGCGAATTCATATTGAGGGAACAACAAAATACGACGCGCGTCTGCTCTGATTTTTTGCAATTCCCTTTGAAGGACCATTCTCAGGAATTAATTATTGCCAATTTTGTGTTGGATTGGGTTAGTGATCCTCAAGTTTTTTTCGAAGAAATCGCACGTGTTTTAGACCCCAATGGCGTATTGTTGCTAACGGCATTGGGGCTGGATACTCTAAAAGAATGTCGACAAGCATTCTCTGTCTGTGATCAAGCGATACACGTTCACAATTTCTTTGATATGCATGACGTGGGCGATTTAATGTTAAATCTAGGGTTCACTGATCCAGTTGTAGATACACAAGTTATCACGGTGAATTACAAAAACCTTGAACAATTATTCGAGGATTTACGTGGCTGTGGTTCTACCAACGCACATCTTCAACGCAGCTCAGGTTTGATGGGTAAAAACAAATGGAAAAAAATGTTGGATGAATATCAGACGATGACAATAGAGGGAAAATACCCGGCTACGGTTGAAATTATTTTTGGACATGCTTGGGGTGTTCGGGTTCAAAAAATGGAAAATGGAGAGGCGAGTATTTCTTTGTCTTCAATGGAAAAAATGCTGAAAAATAATTCCCTATTCTAGGTCTTTTATTTTTAGTTGCTGCACTTTTTGTTGGATGGAAGACAGGATGCCTTCGGCATTTAAACCTACACTGGCAAGGAGTAAATCGGGATCGCCGTGTTCGAGGAAAATGTCGGGTAAACCTAGGTTTAAAATTGGGTTGGTGAGATGATTTGCGGCGAGAAATTCGTTGATTGCGCTGCCGGCGCCGCCCATGATGGCATTTTCTTCGATGGTGACAATCAGGGGGTGAGTTCGTGCAATTTCTGTGATGAGTTTTTCATCCAGTGGTTTTACAAAGCGCATATTAATCACGGTGGCGTCGCAATTTTTTCCTGCGATCAGAGCGGGAGTGACCATGCTTCCGAACGCTAAAATAGCAATCTCAGAACCTTCGGCAACAATTTCTGCTTTGCCGAGTTCCATCAAAGAAAATTGTGATTGAATGGGAACGCCGGGGCCGGTACCGCGAGGATAACGTACGGCGGCGGGGCCTGGATACTGATACGCGGTATAAAGCATTTGTCGGCATTCATTTTCGTTGCTGGGAGCCATCACCACCATGTTGGGAATGCAGCGTAAAAAGCTTAAATCAAAGCTGCCGGCGTGAGTGGGCCCATCAGCACCGACAAGGCCGGCGCGATCGATGGCAAAAGTGACATCGAGATTTTGTAGGGCTACATCATGAATGAGCTGATCATAAGCGCGTTGTAAAAAGGTGGAATAAATGGCGACGATGGGTTTGAGTCCTTCACAGGCAAGCCCGGCAGCCAGTGTCACTGAATGTTGTTCGGCAATTCCAACATCGCAATATTGTTCAGGAAATCGTTCATGAAATTCCACCATGCCGGAACCTTCGCGCATGGCGGGAGTGATGGCATATAATTGTTTATCGACTTCAGCGAGGTCACAAATAAATTGACCAAAAATATCTGAATAATTTTGGCGCTTTGGAGAGGACTCTTTTTTAGGTTTGGGCTCATTTTGTTTTTGCAGCTGATCATGAAAACCGGGTTTTACTGCATGATATTGAATGGGGTCGGCTTCTGCAGGTTCGTAACCTTTCCCTTTTGTTGTGACCACATGTAGCAGACGAGGGCCGGGAAGTTCGTGCAGATTTTTTAATGTGGGAATCAATACGGATAAATCATGACCATCAATGGGGCCATAATAATGCATGCCCAGTTCTTCGAAAAAAGTGCCGGGTGTGATCATACCTTTTAAGTGAGTTTCAGTGCGTTTTATCAAAGTTTTCATGGGGGGGACAATATTCAGCATTTTTTTGCTGCTTTCACGAAAGCTGGTGTAAGTTTTGCCTGACAGTACTCGAGTGAGGTAGTGAGTGAGTGCGCCTACGTTGGGTGAGATAGACATATCATTGTCGTTCAGAATTACCAAGAGATTGGCATCAATACTGCCGGCATGATTGAGGGCTTCGAAGGCCATTCCGCCAGTTAGTCCTCCATCACCAATGATGGCGATGCCTTGATGATGTGTACCTGCTCGTTGAGATGCAATGGCCATTCCTAAAGCGGCACTGATGGACGTGCTAGAGTGGCCCACGCCGAAGGTATCGTATTCGCTTTCAGCCCGCTTGGGGAAAGGGGAGAGGCCATGCAGTTGTTTGATGGTGTGCAAGCGATCTCGCCGGCCTGTCAGCACTTTATGGCCATAGGCTTGGTGCCCGACATCCCAAACCAATTTATCATCGGGGGTGTTGAAAACATAATGAAGGGCGATGGTAAGCTCTACCGTACCTAAGCTTCCGGCGAAATGCCCACCACATTGATTCAGGGTCTGAATGATGTACTCACGCAGCTCAGCGGCGAGCTCGGGTAGCTCCTCAACCGTTAAGGTTCTGAGATCGTGGGGTGTGTTGACCCGCGAAAGTAATGGGTAATCGCTGCTGTTCGTGTTCATCTGGCTATGATCGCTGTTTCAGGCTCAGAGTGCAAGGTGAGGAAGGTGGGAAGTGGGAAGGGAGAAGGGAGCGTGTTTCCTTCTTGCATTCATGAGACTGATCGGGTTATAATTTTACGATAATATAGTATTATTTTTTAAAAATTAGGAGAATGTGATGGAGTCGGTAAAGCGTGAAAATGTGAGAGAGCCTGGTGCTGCGAATGAAGTGGATACTGTTATCGATGATTTTCAACAACGAGCCATGACGGCAATGCAAGCTCGTGATGAGGCTGGTATCAAGACAGTCCTAGATGCCTGTGTTGATAGAGAAAGGTTCGATATTGTTGCATTGATCTTAGCGAATTTTCCTGAGGAATTTAGAGGCTATGTTTTATCCGAAATTTCAGAAAAAAATCCTCAAGCTGCACTTGATCTCTATGGTAAGACAGAGTTACAGGACTATTTTAAAGCGCTCAAAAATGAGCCTGCTTTTGTGATTGCTGCGAAGGCGGGGGACCACGCTGTAGTGGGATATTGCTTGAAAGCCGAAAATCCTCCCGCACTGAATGCGTGTGATCACCATATGCCAGTGTTGCATGCTGCGGTAGAAAGTGGGAAGGAAATTGTTGTGAGAATGTTACTAAAGGCAGGGGCTGATATTAATTTAACCTATAGACAAAATACAGCGCTTTCAATTGCTATGAATAAAAATAACAAGGTTTTAGTGAGCATACTGCTTTCAGACCAGAAATTTAATTGGCTCAAAAATGCCCTTGTTTTGGATACTTTTGAGAGTTATTTGAGATCATCTAATGATGCCACAATAGCAAAAGATATCGTCAGGATAATACTCGAAAATATAGGGTCAATTGGAAACCCCACCGAAATTAGTCAGTTGTTAATTGGTCAAACACCCTTAAGCTTAGCGATCCAGCTAGATCGGAATGTGGCAGGGAAACTGATTGAACAAGGCATCGGCGTTTTTGATCTAAATGCCGATGGAAATACGCCCTCTTATTGCATTGCTCAAGCGCGTGATGAAGGTTTGATGGCGGAACTAAAATCTTATTATGCAAGACATTGTTCAGAAATCACGACGTTATTTTTAAATTCAGATCCTCGAATATTTAAACCATTAATGGGTCGATCTTCTTGTACCTTAGTGCTCCCTTTAGTGAATGATTGGCTTGAGTTAAAACAGGGTGTGTTTGATGAACTCTCTCACAGAGTGGAAAATGCGCACACAACCTGTGCGGAATTAAAAAAAATCAGAGATCAGATCAACAATCCCAAAGGGCCACTGATGCAGTTTTTCGGGATTGGGCATGGGGCTTATTTTTGGCAATCCAAATCACCTTGGCCTGAAAAACTCGAGCCATTACTCAATACTATCCAAGCAAGATGGGTGCAGGCTTACAGTGTTGTTCCAATATCCCAGATAACGAAATAAATTTAATACTGGCGGTCGGTAATAATTTGAGATGCCGAATAAAATTCAGACATCGAGGGTTTTAATTTTTGAAGCTGTTCATGCAGTGAAGATTGAAGTTGTTGCAACCATTGTTGAGATTTTTCAAGACCCAATACAGAGATAAAGCAAGGTTGAAGCTTATTGGATTTTTTTTGATGATGATCAAAAATATCGTCTTGAATTTGATAGGCTAAACCGAGCTGTTTGGCAAGTTCGGTTAATTGTAAAAATTTTCCCTGATCAAATTGGGTGGCAGCCAGTACACCTAATTGGACACTGGCAACAATCAGCGCGCCGGTTTTGAGTGAGTGAATCAGAGCGATTTGCTGCTCGTCAACGATCGAATTAGTGGCTAGTAAATCTAAACTTTGACCCCCAACCATACCTTGAGATCCTGCTGCCTTTGCCAACACGTTGATCATCTCTAATCGATGAGGTCCATGCCCATCACTGAGTATTTCAAAGGCCAAACTTTGAAGCGCATCTCCGACCAAAATCGCGGTCGCTTCATCGAATGCTTTGTGACAACTGGGTTGACCACGGCGCATGTCATCATCGTCCATAGCCGGTAAATCATCATGCGTTAGAGAATAGGCGTGAATCAGTTCTATCGCGCAGGCAGCTCGATCGAGCTCTTCTAAGGGGGCATTCAGGCCATCACCTGTGGCATAAACCAAGAGGGGTCTAATGCGCTTTCCGCCCTGACAAACAACATAGCGCATAGCGTTATGAAGATGGGCAGGATTTTCAGTGGCTGCAGGGAGCCATTGATCCAGTATTCGATTTATACGTTCTACTCGGTTTAAGCTGAAGGGGGTTGTTTGCATAAGGGGCTTATTCATTTTCATTGGAGGACGGGGAATAAGGCTCTAATTTTTCTTTTTCAGATAAAATGCTGATCTTTTGTTCAGCCTCACCCAAGGCCTGCTGGCATTGGCGGGTTAATTGGATGCCTCGCTCAAACTGTTTAAGCGCATCTTCCAAGCTCAGTTCTCCCGATTCCATATGGCCTACAAGCTGATTGAGCTCAGTAAGGGCTTCTTCAAATTTAAAAGGTTTATCCGTTTTTGCCATGATCATGAACCCTTAGGTTGGTCTGAGAAGTGCTACTAATCTTAATACGCGTTTTGTGAGATTGTTTCGGATGTTGAGTATGGTACTCATCATAGAGCGCCTTAGCTGCTGGGAAATTGTTGTCTTGCAGGTATTCCCGCACTTTTTCCTGCAATAATTTCGGTAAATCAGCAAACATGACTGGTCCTCTGTTTATTCCTGTATTTTGTTTGCGCTTCTAGTAGGGAGTTCCATCAATTTTGCCTCAGAGTGATATTTTTAGCAATGGTTTCACTGATGATTTGAGCAATTTGGTCAATGGCTTCTTCCGAGATGATGAGCGGAGGAGCCAGTCTTATCACGGTTTCGTGCGTTTCTTTGCTCAATAGCCCGTTTTTCATCAGGGCTAGACAGATTTCACGGGCACTACAGAGTTGGGGATTAATCTCTATGCCGATAAAGAGCCCTTTGCCCCGAATTTCTTTAATCACAGGCGATTGAATTTGTCTGAGTTGAGCAATTAATCGATCGCCAAGCTTAGCAGATCGCTCTGCAAATTTTTCTTCCGAAATAATATTTAAGGCGGTGAGGCCAATGTGTGCTGCTAATTCGTTACCCCCAAAGGTACTGCCATGATCGCCAGGTTCAAAAACGTCGATGATTTCTTTTTTCGCTAAGAATAAAGAGACAGGTAATAATCCGCCACCCAATGCTTTTCCCAAAAGAATTCCGTCGGGATGAATGTTTTCGTGTTCGCAGGCTAACAATTTTCCTGTACGTCCTAATCCGGTTTGAATTTCATCGCAGATTAATAAGACATTATTTTTCGCACAAATAGTGGCACATTCAGCCAAATAACCAGCGGGTGGAACAATAATTCCTGCCTCACCCTGAATGGGCTCAACTAAAAATGCAGCAGTATTTTTGTTGATCGCTTTTTCCAATGCTTGAGTATCACCGTAGGGTATTATTTTAAAGCCCGGCGTTAGTGGGCCAAAATGTTGATAATATTGTGGTTCTGATGAAAAGCTTATTACCGTGGTTGTGCGTCCGTGAAAATTATTAGCGCAGACAATAATTTCAGCCTGATTATCAGGTATTTTTTTGACGGTGTAAGCCCATTTTCGAACGGCTTTTATAGCGACTTCCACGGCTTCTACACCTGTATTCAGAGGACATGCTGCATCGTAGCCTGTCATTTCACAGGCCCGTTGCAAAAATTTTCCTAAGGCGGGCGAGTAAAATGCGCGTGATGTCAGTGTCAGTTGTTGGACTTGTGCTTGGAGTGCTGCCACTAATGTGGGGTGACAATGCCCATGTGAAAGTGCCGAATATGCGCTCATACAATCAATATATTGTTTCCCCGCATCATCCCAGACATGAATTCCCTGACCTTTTACCAAGACGATCGGAAGTTGTTTGTAATAATGTGCTGTAAAGGCCTGTTCACGTTGAATAGTGTCGTTGATGGTCATAGTGATCCCCATAAGGTATTAATCAGTTCCGCGATAAGTTTTTCTGTACGATGATCTTGGTCGAGTTGTGGTGTAAATTCCGCTATTTCTAAACCCAGCAATGCGGGATGTCGATTCCACATTTTGAGTGCTTCTAGCAAAGGTTCTGTGGCTAATCCTTGCGGCTCTGGTGTGCCGACTGCGGGTGCCTGTTGTGGATCGATAACATCGAGGTCGAAACTGATCCCAAAGCCGGCCGTACCGGTAGTCGCAATTTTTAAGGCTTCATTCAAAACAGTTTTAATGCCACGCTCTGCAACTTCCTCTGCGTAAAATATTCGCACATTAAGAGTGTCGAGTAAAATTTTTTCTTCTGATTCGAAAGATCTAACGCCAATGAGGCACAGATTTTCAGCTTTAATTTTAGGGCGATCAGACAATATTTTTGTCAGGCGAGAGTCACCATAACCTAATAATGCTGCCAGTGGCATCCCATGAATATTGCCCGAATGTGTGGTTTGAGGTGTATGGCTATCCATGTGTGCATCAAACCAAATTAACCCGAGATCACCTTGTTGGGCGATTCGTGTCGAAACGCCACTCCAAGTGCCGATGGCTGAGCTATGATCGCCGCCTAAGGTGATAAAACGGGTGGGCTCTTTGGTTTTTAGAGCCAGTTGGTGATTTATTTCTGAGATTGATGAGGTGGCTTCGAGGCCACGCACTGTGGCATCTGTGGTGACATATTCAACAGTGCCTATTAAGGACTTAATGTTCCCAAAAGCCTGCGATTGAATAAAATGCTGGGGTCCAGCCGCCGAGCCTGGGTGAGTAGTGCCCAGCTCACAGGCATAAGCGAATAAAGGTATCCCTAATGTTGTCGAGTCTTCCATTCTGTTGCTCTCTCCACAGTGAAAATGCTCCCTAGGGGAATCGAACCCCTGTTTGCGCCGTGAGAGGGCGATGTCCTAGGCCGCTAGACGAAGGGAGCTTGGTAACTGCTAGCCCCTAGATGCAACGTCCATATTTCGCCCAGCTCCGGCGAAAAAAGAAATCCTAAAATCCTCATTTACTGGTGTAAACTCCGGTTTTAGGATTTCTTTTTTCACCAGACCTGGACAAAATCTGAACGTTTTTGCCATCTGGGGGTGAGCAGATACTTTAGAAAGTATAGCTCTTGGCTTGGATATTGCACAATCAGGAGTCAATAGTTGGCCTGATGACTATTTTTGGGGGCCAAAAGTGGTTATCATAACCCCATAAACCGCTGAGAGTTGGATCTCTCCAAGATGTCTCCAGGATGGGGGCTCATACTACATCTTTGTTAATGATTTGAGTTATGAAGAAAGTTTGGCACAATATTAAATCAAAGGTCGGAAAATCGCGACCGAAAAATCCTAGCCTGGCTATTTCAGCTAATGCAGAGATTATCCACGCCACTTCTCATGCAATTTCTCCCAAGGAAATCAGTGCGTCGGCGCAAAAAGTTTTGAATCGCCTCGTTGATGCGGGCTATTCTGCTTTTTTGGTGGGAGGCAGTGTTCGCGATTTGATCTTGAATAAGCATCCCAAAGATTTTGATGTGGCCACAGATGCTTCTCCGGAGAAAATCCGTAAATTATTTTCCAACAGCCGAATCATTGGGCGGCGTTTTCGCTTAGTCCATGTTCGCTATGGTCGCGATATTGTAGAAGTTGCCACATTTCGTGGAAAAGGTGATTTAGTTGAATCTGAGCAGGACACTGATGCAGAAGAAGAATTAGATCAAGTTGAAGAGTTGGAATTTTCTGAAAAAAGGCCGACTGATATTTTAGCCAGTGATAATGTGTATGGGACGATGGAAGAAGATGCTTCACGTCGTGACTTTACCATTAATGCTTTATTTTATTCTCTCGATGACGCTACTGTCATTGATTATTGTCAAGGCATGAAGGATTTATCAGCAAAACAAATTAGAGTGATCGGTAATCCTTCGCAACGTTATCGTGAAGATCCTGTTCGTATGTTAAGGGCAATTCGCTTTGCGGCAAAATTAGATTTTTCGATCGAAAAAGAATCCGCAGCACCGATTGCTGATCTTGCTACATTATTGACCCATGTTCCTCCTGCCAGAATGTATGATGAAATTATTAAAATAATTGTTTGTGGACATTCACTGCGTGCATTCAAACATTTACAATATTACGGATTATTTGAATATTTATTTCCTCAAACTGCTGAGGTATTGTGGGAAAAAGACAGCGAATCCACTATCAAGCTTATTAAAAGAGCTTTTGAAGAAACCGATTCAAGAATAGCCGAACAAAAAACGATTAATCCTGCTTTTATGCTGGCGATTTTATTGTGGCAACCTTTGCAAAATAAAATTCAGCAACATCAAAGCGAAGGCAATAATCTCTATGTTGCGATGCAACTCGCACAAACGGATGTACTTCGTGAACAGGCTCGTGTTTTTTCTGTGCCCCGTCGAACAGTTACCACCGTGCGCGAAATTTGGATGATGCAATATCAATTGGCTCAAACACGAAAACACCGTATCTTAAGAGCTTATGAACATCCGCGGTTTAGAGCAGGTTATGATTTTCTTTTGCTTCGCGCTGAATCCGATGAATCATTACAGTCGTTGGCCGAATGGTGGACACAATTTCAAACCGTGGATGCTGATACTCAAATGGCCATGATTAATGAGCATCAGCGATCAGGCTCTCGGCCCGCACCAAGAAAGCGACGTTCTTCTTCCATGCACCGAAGATCTCGAACACGCGATCGATAAGGACATCTCCATGAGTAATATTATTGCCTATGTGGGTTTGGGGTCTAATTTGGAAGATCCCATTAACCAAGTGAAAACGGCCTTGGCAGAATTAGCTTTATTGCCTGAGTCGAGACTGATTGGGCAATCTCGTTTATATCGCACACCGCCAATGGGCCCACAAGATCAGCCTGATTATATTAATGCAGTGGCTGCGCTGGAGACGCGTTTAGAGGCAGAAGCGTTATTATCGCACTTACAACAGATGGAAGAGCAGCATCAGCGCAGGCGAATGATCCACTGGGGGCCTAGAACCTTGGATTGTGATATTTTGCTCTATGGTCAGTCTGTGATTAATACCGATCGATTGAAGGTGCCTCATCCCGGTTTGGCTCAGCGACTTTTTGTGGTGAAACCCTTGTTAGAAATTGCACCTCATATTGTGGTGCCTGGCCTTGGATCCTTGACCGACATTCTTGAGGAATTAGAAGAAGATTTGGCTATCGAAAGTATTGAGAAATAAACTCAATCATTCTTGCCGAGAAAATTGTATGCACAGCCGCAGAAGGATGCATCTTATCCCAGAAAACATAATTTTGTGGATTGACACAGGCAGTTTCACCGCGCGCAGCTTCTGTGCTCACTTCATAAGCTACGGCTAAATCTGGCGTATTCAGAACGTGATTGGCCAGCTTAACAGCTTGTTCGTGAATCGCTTTCTTCGAGGATTCAGATCTGGAATTTTGTGAATGAGACTCTGCTTTGAGTTTAGCTTCGATTTTCGCAGTTAATTCGTTAATTTGATGATCGGTCATAGATCGTACACGATATCCACCCTTCCAGCAGGCATCATGGGGATTATTGATTTGAGTTTGATAGAGTTGATTATATTTCTCAGGATTTTGAATCAGTTCAATAAAGCCAGAGTACACGTCAAATAACTGAACATTAATTTGAGGGTATTTGTTTTTCAGTGTTATCGTAAGGTCCGCTAATTTTTTATTATGAGTGGTGGTCAGATCACTGATGTATTGCATATTGGGGCTGCTTTTGCCAGCGGGCGATTTTGCCAAGTCGGGTAAATTCATCAGAAGAAATTGTTTGCCGCCATGCGCTATCAGCGTTTCGATATTCGTTTGAATTGATTTTATGACGGTTGTGGTGCGTTGTTGCACATCAGAATCCCCGGCGATGTAATCGTTGCCACCGATCCAGATGATATAGAGATTTTTATCTTTATCATCAAAGAACCAGCGAACTAAAAAGTTATCGATTTCATCGCCCAAGGTATAGGGCAAATAACTATCGAAGGGGTTATGAAAAACGGCGGTTGTTCCGGCGACGGCGTAATTTTCTGATTTAACTTGATAGAGCTTCTGAAAATGTGCAGCAACCAATTCGGCCCAAGTTTCACCGTTGGTAAAACGGCCTTTATAATAAGGCGGGGATTCAGGCACATAACCGAAAAGTCGATTATAGAGATTTCCGTTATCGCTTAAGCTATCGCCGAAAAAAATGATGCGATTGTAACTGAGCTCTGAGGCCTTGATGGGCGTACAGATGAGGCTGAGCAAAAGCAGAGCCAGTGCGACCAGGCCGTGTTTTAATGACTTCATTTAGTTAACCTCGATGCAAAGAGCAACTCTCTGTGTAGCATGCGAAAAGCATCATAATGGAGTGCAATTTACCAGGGCCAACCCAAATTATCAACTACGTGTAAGTACCCTGGATATTGCACAAGCAATCTACTACGAAGCGAAATAGCACTTAAATCTGAGACTTTCACTTCTCGCTATGATTGTTTGTGCAATATCCAGGGTACTTCGCTTGTCCCGCCCTTATCCCGTCAAATATTGGCAAGTTTCTTGGGTTGACTTACCAAAATTTGACATCGATTGGCTGTCTGGATATAATAGGCGATTTGATAATTATTGGCCACACTAAGGGCAATGGCTAAGAGTTAGTTAAGCTTTCGTCAGTAGAATAGGATACAAAGTACAACTGAGTATTGAGAGAGATTATGCAAAAGCAAGCAAGGGTTGGTCAGACAGAAAAAAAATTTTCAGATCATGCCTATGCAGAGAGTCCACTGGGGATTACTCTGGGTAAGATCCTTGAGGCTGTTAAACGGGTAAAGCAAAAGTATTCTAATGTTAGTGAAAGTTCCCTTAGTAGAACTCACGCTGATGATCTTCTGAATTTTGCACAATGGGCATTAGAAGTTGCGCATGAGAATGTTTTACTTGAATTTGATCGAGGAAATTTAACGCCTTCTGTTCCATTTCTGCCGAGGTTAATTAAATGGGCGGCTGAAGTATACTGGAACAAGTACTTGTTTTCAACGCGCGAATTTACATTGTATAAGAGTGCAATTGCTCTTATTCAAAAAGAGCTTCCGACTCTCATTGAGAAAAACCAGAAAAAACTACGGGACTTACCAAGACAGGATTTGCTATGTTCCTTGCTCGCATCGAATAAAAAAAGTTTGTATGCAGAGGCAGAGAAACTTCCCGGAGTGTGTCTCGATACATTTTTTTCCGAGCTTTTAAAAGCAATAAAACAGAAAAAACTTTTTGGTGATGCCTTTGAAGTGAATATTGAACAAAAAAAGAAGAAAGTTACAAATGATATTGAAGAAGCTATGAAGAAAGATATGTCTTATATTGAGGAGTATCTATTTGGTCCTGGGGCTCAATTCGAAGATGGATGTTTTTCATTTGCCCATTTTCACCCTATGTTCTTTGAGATAGTCGTTGAAATTGTTAAAATTACTTATGCTCTTCCAAGACAACTCAACAAGGTGGTTCCTTTCCTGAGTCCAGCGAGCATAGACCACTACGCTAAAACAGTGCCTCTAGTCTCAGCGCTAGAGACCTTTAAAATTATTTCTCATTATCATTTTAAACACACAGGACCTTCACATTTTAAGGGGCCCCACGATGTGCTTCACCAGTATCAACTCCTGGTAGACGGTCCCAAGGACGATGAAGAATCTCCGCCAGTCTGGCAAATTGACAAAACAATTAATGCATCTTTAGAATACAACAGTTATTTTGATTTTATTTATTCAATGTTACTAACAAGATTGGTTAATTACCAAAAGAGCGTGCCTGCCAATAAGGCTGTACAGAATGCAATGAAGTCTTTGTTAGAAACCGTTCAGCATCATTATACCAAAACTAAGGGTAGCGATGACTTTAAATCAGAACGGGCAAGAGCCTTGTTATTGAAGCGTTATACGAGTGTACAACTAAAACATATACAATCCGTTTTGGAAGATCTTCCCAAGCCAACTGAAGATTTCAACGGTTTATCAGATTTGAATTTAATTATTGCCTTGGACAATGTATTGGAGAGAGAGCATAGGAAAGCACAAAAATATGATGCCTTATTGCACATCAGATCTAACCTTTATAGTCGATCTTTTCGGGGAGAGATGGAGGTGTTGGGTGATGCAGCACTCATACCGCAGTTATCAACCGATAAGTCCAGTGGTTGCGATGTTTCTTATGCAGATTCACCCATGCCTGATTATATGTTCGACCTTGATGATGACGGCAAGGTTAAGTTAGTTCCAATTCGATCGACTCTTCGACAAGCTGTAGATGGTAAAATACAAGAACTTAATTATGATGAGGCCATCGAGTATAAACTGACAGAAGCAAGAGATGGGGCGATCGCTCAGTGGGTTAATGCTAGGATACGTGAGTGCGCGATGAGTGTAAAAGATTTTGAAGACAAAATCGAATTGAAGCACAAAACTGTGGTTACGCTTAATACCCAAAGAAAAAAGAAAGAAACGGATAGTAATGATATTCAATCTTTAGAATCTACTTTGGCAGAGCTCGAGCAAGAAGAACTGGCGCTGCTGGGTATTAAAGATTTTGTCGACTCTCTCTCAGCTAAAAAGACCGCACTTCTTGATGTTCCTGAGAGGGCGCGTAGTTTTCCGTTTCTGGTGGACACTCTAAAAAGAACTGTTGAATGTTTGGATAATCCGACAAAAAAATTATTGGATCTCACTGAATCAGCTTTAATTAGCTTAAGAAGCGAGCGTAAAGATCTCGAGAATGATCTTGTATTGGCTCGTGAAAAAGCCGAGAAAAAAGCGCAGGCTGAAGCAGAGTACGCAAAGAATATGGCGGCTTTAAATATCGTCTCATTAGAGCGGCGATTAAGGGAAGAATCTGAGCGATCTCAGGCTCTGTCCTTGTGCGAAGAGCTATTGAAACTAGAGTATTATGAGACTGTTGAACAACTGAGAACAATTAACTGTGAAGATCTCTCATTTCTTAGAGATGAGCAACAGAACTATAGGGCGCAAATTGAGCAATTAGAATCCACGACACGTTCATTAGTTGTGGAAGCGTTTGAAAAGTTAACTGAAGTTCAGGTTAAACCAGATGTGGATTCTTCAGTCGAAAACCCTGCGATTCTAGTTGAATTGTTAGACGCATCTCTAAGAAAAGTTGAGCAACGCTGTAAAGCTCCGCATCGTTCTGAGGCATCTTTAGCTACTCTATTGGAAGTGAAGAGGATAGTGTCTTCACGTGAATATCAGATAGATATTAGGGCGATCGAAGAAATGCCCGATATAAAAAAAGAGGCTAAAGGGCTGATGGGTTTGATTTCAATGCTTTCACTTGAGGGCGCTGAGGTGGCTGAGTGGCAGCAATATTGTGTCGATGAAAAAGACTCTCTCACATTTGTAAAAAAAACACGAAGAAGTCAACAAAGAAATAAGTTATTTAATCAACTAGAAGCTAAGATTGCCGACCTGAATAGTACTATCCAATCTGAATCTGAAAAGGATGCTGCATTAAGAAAGCGATTAAGAGAAATAAAAGAGCAGTTGCAAGAAAATAACAAGCATTTATCATTGCTCAAGCTTCAGTCGAAACTCAGGAAAGAAGATATTGAATTGAGGGGTAACGCGGATGAACGGTCTCAGCTTCAATCAAGTTTAAAGGCACTCCATCCTTGCGTAAGTCTGCTACGAAATATTGAAAAATTAAGAGAAAGAATTGATGCATTTGCTGCGAGTGAAGCACTATTTTCGCCACATTCCAGTCAGCAGGATATGCTAAGCAATCTTTACTCCGAAGTTGTTGGTATCAATAAGATTTTAGGCGATTCGCAAAAGAAAATGCAGGAATTTCATCATCTTGTCCATTCCCCAGAATATCAAAAAACATACAAAATTGTTGCAGAGAATATACAAAAGCTTCTTGAATCGATGACTCGAAAATTTAATGATTCAATTAAAGATAAATTTTCCCATATCGAAACTGATCTTAGAGCGCACAAACGAAATATAACAGAATTTAAAGATAAAGCGACGGAATTTTCTGAAGATAAAGATCTTTATGGTGAGGCTCTCGAGTTATTGGCTGAACAGGACAGATTGAGTGGTGTTGTGTCGAAATTGCGCCAAATTATTCAGGCCAATGATGATTCAAAAAATTACCAAACAGTCCTGGCTGAGATTGAAGATTCTCTTCAAAGCTTGCCCTCTGAGATTCAGGCAGAGATTGATAAAAAGTTTGATGTCACTGTATCAACTCTTAATGGGTGGGTTCAAGGAATTCAGGCTCAATATGATGAGGTTGATTCTCTTTATGCAAGGTCAATCATTGATGGAAATGGATTTACGCCAGAAATAATCCGTGAGATTGATGCAAAGCTTGCAGTATCGAAAAAGTGTTTATTGTCGATTCAGGAGCGTTACAATGCTGTCAGAGAGGTCAACCGTCATGTGTTGATTCTTAAGGATCGAAAAAAATCAGATCGGATTTTTGAAGTTCAGAATCAACTGAATACTTTGAATCAGAAATTAATAGCTCTCCAGCGTGGCGTGATGGGTGCCAAAATGCTCAGTGATTTATCACTGAAATTTGGGCAGTATCAAGAAACTCATCCCAGGCTCAATTCTGGAAGGGCTGGCTATATAACAGAATTTCAACAGTTATTGTTAGAGGTTGCAAAAACTCGAGAATGCGAGCCTGTTATTAAAAAATTGAAGGAAGGTGCTAGGGCATATCCCGGTACTCGTTTCGGACAATTATTGAATCAAATGATTGTCGAAATTTTAGATTTTACTCGCTGTGGACATTATCCTAATGAAGAAGCTTTTCCTTATCATGATGATGCACGTAAACGAGCTCAACTAATTGGTGATGATCAATCGAAGAGGACTTTCGCAAAGCTTTATGACAATCTGGCTCAGATCCAAAACTTCGCAAGAAAAGAATTACGAGGAGACATGGCTCAGGTTGTGGATCAGTTGACGATTAAACTGAGAATTGATCTTGATCGCTTCATTTTGAAACACCAGCCGGGTGAGAAAATTTCTCCACAAGAATATAACCGCTTCAGAGATACCTTTATTGCCAGACTGCACACTCAAGATCTGATTATTAAACAATACAAGCCCTTGTGGGCCATCGCAGCCAGTATTGCCATCATGGTACTGACTTTGGGGGCGCAGCCCTTGTACTCGATGTATCATGGAGGCGGTGCTTTATTCTTTGAAGATAAAGTGGAGGTGCGCAAGCAAATGGCTGTGATGGAAAATGTCGTTAGAAAAGAGCGCAAATTTATTTCCCCAAATAACGGGCCTCAGTCACAATAAATTATGCTATTATTCAGAAGAATAATGTAAAAAGGGGATCTTCAGTGAGCTCAATCATCGTCTACCCAGGAACCTTTGATCCAATCACGTTGGGTCATGTTGATCTGATAGCTCGCGCAGCCGCTCATTTTGATCGGGTGATCGTGGGATTGGGTCAGAATCAATTAAAGCAACCTCTGTTGTCGCTCGAACAACGGTTGGAGTTGGTGAAACAGGTTGTTCAAGATTGGTCGAATGTACAGGTCAAGGCTTTTGAAGGGTTGGCCGTTGATTTTGCGCAAGCGTGTGGGGCAAAGCTGATTTTGCGGGGTTTTCGAACGGCAGCTGATATCGATTTTGAACAGCAGATGGCTGTAATGAATCGAATGATGCGTCCAGATATCGAAACCATATTTATGCCTGCCGATGGCAAATATACGTCTATCTCCTCCAATTTGGTTCGTGAAATAGCGAGAAATGGTGGCGATCTTTCATTATTTGTGCCAAACGTGATCGCAACAGCTTTGAAAAACGCGGTTCAACGAGGTTAGTATGGCCTTGATGATCACCGATGAATGCATCAATTGTGACGTTTGTGAGCCTGAATGCCCAAATGATGCTATTTATCAGGGCCCGTCCATCTATGAAATTGACCCCTATAAATGCACGGAGTGTGTTGGGCATTTTAACGAACCGCAGTGTCAACAAGTCTGTCCAGTGGACTGCATACCCCTCAATCCAGAATTCAAAGAAACGCCTGAGCAGCTCCTCGAAAAATATCATCAGCTGGCAAAGGCTAAGTAAAAAAAGTCTCAATGACTGGGTTTGCCAGTTATCTGGATCGCCACGCTGCACTCGCGATGACGGCAGCATGAGGCAGAAAATACCTTTCCATTCTCCCAACCGTCATTGCGAGCGTAGCGCGGCAATCCAGTAAGCTTCGGTAACTGCATACTTTGCTGAAAATGGTGTCTTTTTCTGATCAAACAGGGTAGAATGCTGTCCATCTAAAGGGTTTTGTTCTTAAAGGAGCCAACTTATGTTACATAGCTTAGTCTCACTGTCCTTCTGGGGTAATGTTGCTGTTACACTGGTTCTCACTCACGTTACTGTATTAGGCGTAACGATCTATCTACATCGTAGTCAAGCGCATCGTGCCTTAGATTTGAATCCTGTTCTTGCCCATTTTTTCAGGCTATGGCTTTGGTTATCGACCAGTATGGGGACGCGGGCTTGGGTAGCTGTTCATCGTAAACATCATACCTTTGTTGACACCGAAGAAGATCCTCATAGCCCCGTTATTCTGGGGTTGCCGAGAGTCTTTTTTGCAGGCGTGTTGCTATATCGCAAAGAACGTAAAGTTCCAGAAACGCTTGAACGATTCGGCCGAGGTACTCCGAATGATTGGCTCGAAAGAAACGTCTATGCCGAACGGCCTTTTACAGGGCTTTTCTCTTTGTTGGCAATTGAGTTATTAATATTTGGATGGCCTGCCTTTTTGATGTGGGGCGTACAAATGATTTGGATTCCTTTGTGGGCCATGGGTTTCATTAATGGTATTGGCCATTTTTGGGGTTATCGCAATTTTGCCAGCCCCGATTCTTCCACCAACATTTTCCCGTGGGGAATTATTGCGGGGGGTGAAGAGCTCCATAACAACCACCATGCTTATGGCACATCGGCCAAGCTTTCTGTGAAATGGTGGGAATTCGATATCGGTTGGTTATATATCCGATTGTTTGAGTTGCTGGGTTTGGCGAAGGTGCACCGATCCATGCCTAAAATCATCCGAGATCCTAAGAAAAATGAAGTCGATAGCGAGACCTTGGGTGCGGTGCTGGGTAATCGTTTCCAAGTTCTGGATCAATACTGGCGCAAAGTTGTGCGTCCTGTGCTTCGTGAGCAGAAGCAGCGTGCTTCCAAGACTCAACAAGGTTTATTGCGTCGGGCGAGGATGTTATTGACCAAAGACGAGTCCATGATCAATCAGGAAGAACAAGCCCAGTTGAATGAAATATTGGCTCAGGGCCCAACGTTGAAAACCATTTATGATTTCCGTAATGAATTACAGCAGATCTGGCATCGTACAACAGCCAACCAAATCGAGATGCTGGAAAGATTACAAAAATGGTGTCAGCAAGCTGAAGCCAGTGGTATCCAGACCCTGCAAGACTTTGTGAGCCTGTTAAAGACCTATACAATGCGTCAACCAGCTCAGGTCAGGGCGGATTTTACGGTTTAGATTCCTGCTGAGATAGTGCGGCAAGGCTTGATCTGCCGCGCTAAACCTGATATAAAATCAAGTTACAGCGGTTCTCGCTGTACCGGAGATTTCCGCGGTGGCGGGAACTCCAGAGTTTTTTGTGTTGGAGAGAAACAATGGCTAAAGTATGTAGTGTCACAGGCAAACGGCCCATGTCCGGGCATAATGTCTCGCACTCAAATCGAAAAACGAAAAGACGTTTTTTACCCAATTTGCAAACCCGACGTTTTTGGGTTGATAGCTTGAAAAGATGGATCACATTGCGTGTTACCACCAAAGCTATGCGCACGATCGATAAAAAGGGCATTGAAGCAGTGCTCAAAGAGATCGAAGATCGAAAGAATTAACCCAGAGGATTTAATCAATGGCTGCTGTTCGCGAAAAAATTAAGTTAGTGTCTACCGCTGGGACGGGACATTATTACACCACAACCAAAAATAAACGTACCAAGCCCGAGAAGTTGGTGCTGAAAAAATATGATCCGGTTGTTCGTAAGCATGTAGAATATAAAGAAGATAAAATTAAGTAAGCAACTGCATTTCCTTAATTCAGTAAAAAAGAGATTCTTTCGAAAGTGGGAATCTCTTTTTTTATGGATCAAAATAAATTCATCATCGCAAAAAAATCCCTTAATTACTTATTGCATTTCGATAATTAGTTCGCTAAGCTAGCCTCCATGTTCAACTGTTAGATGGATTTTACAAGGAGATGCAATGAATAAGATTCAACGGACCAGTCGATATCTTCGCTGGACATTCACCACGTTAATGGTACTCACACCAATTTTTTATATTGCCACTTGGTGCTTTCTGCCTGATATGCTGAAGAAAGATAGTTTTCTTATGGGCTTTGATTTGATTCCGCCCGCGTTGGTTAATTTAGTTCCAGTGGACGTTGTCGTTCAACACCCCATGACCACCATGCTGCGATTAATCGGACTGACCATCAGTATTCTTCCTATGACGGTTACCTTACTGCTGTATGCGAATTTGGTTACCTTGTTTCAATTATATGAGCGACTCAGTTATTTCACGATGGAAAATGTCATTGTGATAAAAAAAATCGGTATCTATATTCTTCTGGGTGAACTCATTCGACCTCTTGTTGAAGGCGCCACAACGGCTTTGCTGACCTGGCAAAATGGCCCGGGTCATCGTGTCATTGCCATTTCATTCAAAGGAAACAATGTCGGTTTAATTATCACGGGTATTTTAATTATTTTAAGTTCATGGATCATGGCGGAAGGTTATCGCTTGAAGGAAGAACAACGTCTTACAATATAGGAATAATACTATGGCAATCATTACCAACTTGGATGTGATGTTAGCAAGGCGCAAAGTGCGCTCCAAAGAATTGGCCGAGGCCATTGGAGTGACTGAGCAAAATTTATCCGTACTCAAAACGGGTAAAGCCAAAGCCATTCGTCTCACAACCTTGAATGCAATATGCAATTTCTTGCAGTGTCAGCCGGGTGATATATTGGAATTTCAGCACGAAGAAATTCAATCATGATGTTGATTTGCGCTGATTTAGAAAGTAAATTGACATCTTAGCGTGGCTTGGACCGGCAAAGCAGAAGCATGGGGCGATTATGCAAAAAATAGTTCAACTTAAAATTTTAGATAAACGTATTGGCACTGAGGAATTTCCTTTGCCGGAGTATGCGACCCCGGGATCTGCAGGTTTGGATTTGCGAGCCTGCTTGAGTGAGCCTTTAGAAATTGCGCCCGGTGAAGTTCAGTTAATTCCGACCGGGTTAGCGATCCATATTAACGATCCGGGCTACGCCGCAACCATTATGCCGCGTTCTGGGTTGGGTCATAAACATGGCATTGTCTTGGGAAATTTGGTCGGGTTAATCGATTCTGATTATCAGGGCCCTCTGATGTTGTCGTGTTGGAATCGTAGTGAGAGGACCTACACCATTCAACCGGCCGAACGCATTGCTCAATTAGTGGTAGTGCCGGTCAGTCGAGTCACTTTCGATGTGGTGGATGAATTTTCGAGTACAGACAGAGGAGAAGGTGGTTTTGGATCTACAGGACAACTCTAGCATGGGCTCGTATCAAATCGTAAAAAATATCCCGGAAACTATTTTTCGTGCCTATGATATTCGAGGCATTGTTGGCGAAAATTTGACGCCAGATATTGTTTATACTATTGGATTAGCAATTGGCGCAGAGGCAATAGCCCGAGGTGAAAAAACGATTGCTGTAGGAAGAGACGGTCGGCATTCTTCACCGGAATTATCAAGAGCACTGCAATTTGGTTTGACTCATGCTGGATTAAAAACGATAGATTTAATGGAAGTTCCCACGCCTGTTTTGTACCTCTTTTTATATCAAAATGAAAACATAACTTCTGGTGTTATGGTAACGGGTAGTCATAATCCCAGCCAGTACAATGGGATTAAAATTGTTTTGGGTCAAAAAACCTTATATGGTGCTGCGATCAGCGCTTTGCGAGAGCGCATTTTAGCTGGTATTTCTGCCGTAAATGACGATATTCCAGGGGATAGAAATGCTCATGCCATTAAAAATTATCAAGAGTATATTGTTGAAAAAATTACATTCTCTAAGCCTCTAAAAATCGTTATAGATTGTGGTAATGGGGTAACAGGTGCGGTGGCACCGACTTTATTTCGAAATCTCGGCGCTGAAGTTGAAGAATTGTATTGTGAAGTTGATGGCAATTTCCCTAATCATCATCCCGATCCTTCTCGCCCTGAAAATTTGAAAGATTTAATCGCGAAAGTGAAGGAAACAAAAGCTGATCTCGGTTTAGCCTTTGATGGTGATGGCGATAGACTCGGTGTAGTGACTTCTTCAGGGAAAATGATCTGGCCAGATCGCCAAATGATGCTATTTTCACAGGATATTTTAGCCCGCAATCCCGGTGCAACGATTATTTTTGATGTCAAATGTTCACGTCATTTATCCGATGTAATTCATGAAGCCGGTGGTTGTCCTAAAATGTGGAAAACGGGTCACTCATATATCAAGGGTAAAATGTTAGAAACCGGAGCTTTATTAGCTGGTGAAATGAGTGGACATATTTTTTTCAAAGAACAATGGTTTGGATTTGATGATGCGATGTATGCTGCTGCGCGTTTACTCAAAATTATCAGTGATGATCTCAGAAGTGTCGATGAAATTTTCGATAAGTTGCCTGATAGTTTGGCAACGCCTGAATTGCAAATGACCATCGATGATGAAAAAAAGTTTGATTTTATGGATGCGCTTGCAAAAACAGCCAACTTCACGGATGCAAAATTGTGTACTATCGATGGAATTAGAGTGGATTTCCCGGATTCATGGGGTTTGGTGCGTGCTTCAAATACTACACCTTCCATAGTTTTTCGATTCGAGGCTGATGGGGAGTCCGCAATGGAAGGGGTCAAAATGAAATTTAGGCGTTGGCTACACACCTTGAATCCCGAATTAAAGTTGCCATTTTAATAGCACATAAAGGAATTTTACATGCTTCGAGTGGTCTCAATCAATTTGAATGGTATTCGTTCTGCACAGCGCAAAGGATTTTTCGAGTGGCTCAGAGAAATTGATGCGGATGTGGTTTGCCTGCAGGAAGTGCGAGCGCACACCGATACCTTGCCGACGACTGAATTTTACCCGGATGGCTATCAGCATTATTATGTTGATGCTGAAAAAAAAGGTTATAGTGGTGTCGGGATTTATACCAAAATTACACCTGATAAAGTCATCACTCATTTAGGTTGGGATGTGGCCGATAAAGAAGGACGCTATATTCAAGTGGATCTCGGAAAAATCAGTATAGCATCAGTCTATTTTCCCTCAGGAACCAGCGGTGATCAACGCCAAGCGGTTAAGTATGCGTTTTTAGATCATTATGAGAAAATTTTGAAAAAACAGCGGCAAAGTGATAGACACTATATTCTATGTGGGGATTGGAACATCGCTCATAAAAAAATAGACATCAAAAATTGGCAGTCGAATCAAAACACCTCAGGTTTTCTGCCTGAAGAAAGAGCCTGGATGGATAAACTGATCGATGAGATTGGCTATGTCGATGCGTTTCGAGTCTTGAATCAGGAAGCGGGACAGTATACTTGGTGGTCCCAGCGCCATCCGATGGCATACACTAATAATGCAGGTTGGCGTATTGATTATCAAATTATCAGTCCAGAACTAAAGTCAACAGTGAAGAAAGTTAGTATTTACAAAGATAAAAAATTTTCGGATCATGCTCCTCTCATTATTGATTATGAGATTTAAATTTAAATAAGGTTGTGCTTTCATGGAAGAAAGATTGGAAGGCCTGGAAGGCTGGGATTTGTTTGGTGCATTATTAGTTGAAACGGATAATGTCCTGGAAAAACTGATTGAACGGGCTGATAAAGATCCCGTCCTGATGCAACATTGTTTAAAAGATTCTCTGAAGCCTATTTGGGAAGAGGCATGGTCAAAGATGAATGTTGAGCCAACACTCTTAGAGAGTATTGCAAATCCAACAGTAAACTATCGACCCTTAACATCGCAACCTCATCTTCATCCATTTTATCGTTTGGCAGGTGTTAAATTTTATTTTCAAGGCAGGCCAGGGCATAGAGAGTTTTTAGTCAGAGCTGCTCAGGCGCCTTACTACTGTTTTTATGCACAGCGTGCTTTAGCGGAGGAGTATGTAAGCATTGTTAAAAAAGGGCAGCCAACCGAAGCTTATGCTCTGAAGTATGCCCGATCAGCATCTCAAATACATCACGCACCTGGGTTTATTCTGCTGGCCGAAACTTATTTTGATTTAGCAACCATTCTCTGGAAAAAATCTCGACCGCAATCAGTTGATTACTTTAGAGAAGCCTTTAAAAACATGATTATCGCTCATTATTTGCAACCCTATTGTGTTGCGAGTATGCATAACGCCTACCATGGGATCGGTTTAAAAGTGAGTATGGGCTTTGACTTAAATTCCACAGAGGAAATAGTAAAAGAATTAAAACTTTTTTTGCTGAGAGAGGGTATTCAATTTGATTTTATTCGTGCAGAAGATGATGCGATAGTTTGCGCAAAAGACATTGTGAGCCAGCACTATCGGAGCCCTCCTGAGCAAGAATCCAGGTCAAAAAAGGCAAAATATTTTGATATCATTGATTCAGAATCAACTCTAGCTTTTCAAAACTTTTAACCGGTATATTGCACAATGAATCGTGGTCGATCTGAAAGTCACAGTTTTAAGTGCTATTTCAGACGTAGTAGTTCGTTTGTGCAATATTCAGGTTTAGCTTATACAAACAGTTTTTTGGGAGAGGTTGTAATATGAGCAGGATCTCGAGAATCAACTCTCGAATGTTTAGAGGGTGATACTCGCGAGTTGGGGGACATAGTGGGTGAATTAACGACTTCCAGACCTCTTTTTTCTGCATTTTTACTCGGTGAATAGTGGGCAGATTGGAGCATTGATTGCATGGAAGTTGCTAATAATTCGGCCCTCACTTGTTTTTTGTGATGTTCATAGGCCTGAAATACACTATCCACCCCTACCGCTCGACGCATAATTTTGCTGCATAAAACGCTATTTTGAGGGTGAGCTAAAAATAGCCATGACAATACATCAGGTCTCACTCTTAGCACATCTTCTTTGGGTGGTAAATGATCTGGGCTATTGAAAATTTCAAGAAAACAATTCCAAGGAGAGACGCTAATCGATAGAAAGAGTATGAGAAAGTCTATTTTACCACATAATTTTTCTAAGTTGAATAAATGAAGCAGTTGACTATCGTTATCAGTGTCTTCTCCGTCCAGTTTTTCTTCCTCGACTTTTTCAAGCCCTTTGTAGAATGCCAGGGTATGGTAAAGTGCGCGAACATCTAAAAATTTAGGTGTTTTACGAACGGAACCATCAGTAAAAGTGATCTCGATTTCTTCATTGAGCAGAGCATGCATTGCTTCGGTGAAGCCCGATAAGATTGCTCTCATGTCAGCGGTAGCTTCTTCATTGAGCCATTGCAATAATTTGGGATCGCGGTTCATCAGAGACTGAATAAAGCCACGACGTTTCTCTACCCATGCTAAAGCGTCTAATGTTGTTTTATCTTTCTCTTCTACTGATAAGACTAAAAGATGTAAAAACATAGGAAGGCGCCATGATTTCATACCGTCTACGAGTAGTTGACGCAGTGCTTTCGCTTCAAGTGTTTTTGCAGGTGTGAGTAGATCGAGTAACTGATCGAAATTGATTTTTTTGCGTGAGGTATTGGTTGTTCTATTCACAAGATTTCGTATAAGAGCATCTTTTGGTTCGAATTGTCCTTTCATTTTCTTTTTAGCTGTTTCTGCCTGTGAGAGGTTATTAAAGGCATCGAGCAAGTTCCCGAGGTACACTGTGAGTTCAGAATTATGGCACAAATATTTTTTAATGGATTTTTGAAAGTCGAGATTGATTAATAGGGTAAAAAAGGGCTGTTCTCGCTCGACAAATTCGCAGATAAACGAAGGGGTATAGACATTATCACTGGTTTGAAGTTCTTCAAAGCTTTGTAGTACATCAGATAAAGCTTTTTTGGTGGGGGATCCTAAATCATGTTCTGATTCAGGAGAATCTTCAGGGATTCTGTCTCTTTTGAGGTTCATAGTAGTTTCCAGTGTGCACGTTGTTGTCGCATCCTGGCAACGAAAAGATCCTTTACTGCGGAAAGATTATCAAAAAAACCGTTAAAAGTCTATTGTTTTTGCTAAGCCGTTTCAGCAGTGACCCAGCCCAACACGTTTTTTTGTAATGAAAAGAGCTGTTCAATACCGTTTTTCCCAAGATCCAATAATTGGATGAGCTCTGCTTGGGTGAAAGGGCGTTGTTCACCGGTGCCTTGGATTTCGATGAATTCGCCTTGGTCTGTCATAACGATATTCATATCGGCTTCAGCATTGGAATCTTCTTGATAGTCTAAATCGACGATGGGAGTATTTTTGTAAATACCCACAGAAATGGCGCTGACGAGACGACGGATGGGATCTTGTTTGATCATTCTTTTTTCTTGCATATAGCGGACAGCATCCACGAGAGCAACGCAGGCGCCGGTAATGGAAGCGGTACGTGTGCCACCATCGGCTTGGATAACGTCACAATCGATCGTGATAGTGTAATCTCTGATAGCGGTGGTGTCGATCATAGAACGTAGGGATCGACCAATTAAGCGCTGAATTTCAACGGTTCTGCCGCCTTGACTACCACGTGTGGCTTCACGCTGAGTGCGTTCGTGTGTGGCCCGAGGCAGCATACCATATTCAGCGGTGACCCAGCCTTTGTTGCTGTCTCGCAGGAAGCGAGGCACACCTTGGGCTATGCTGGCGGTGCAGATCACTTTGGTTTCACCGAATTCAACCAGCGCTGAACCTTCCGCGTGCATAGTAAAATCGCGGGTTAATTTGATTTGACGTAATTCGTTTGGCTGGCGGTGACTGGGTCTCATGGCTCAATTCCTCGGTGAAATGGGTGATTATAGCTAATGGGGGGTGATTATGATAGTGTATTCCCAAGCATTTTAGTTGAAATTTTTAAGGTAAGGAATTACATGATTAACAGCATGACAGCCTTCGCGCGAGGCCATGATAGTGGCGATTGGGGATCTGCAGTGTGGGAAATTCGCAGTGTCAATCATCGCTATTTGGAAATTAGTCTGCGATTACCTGAACCGGTGCGTGAATTGGAACCCCAAATTCGCGAGCAAATTGCGCAATTTTTAAAGCGCGGTAAAGTGGATGTTTATTTGAAATTTATTCCTGGCGTTGCGATGGCAGGACAATTGACTTTGAATCAACCAATGGTGACTCAACTTAAAAAGGTCATCGAGCAACTTAAGACAGAAATTCATCCGTTGGAAGTTGATGCAACTCGTTTATTATCCTGGCCGGGAATTTTAGAAGAACAATCAACCGATATGGCCCCAGTCCAACAGGCAATGCTGGCTGGTTTGAAAAATGTGCTCAAATCGATGGTTGAAATGCGAGAACGTGAAGGGAAAGCGATCAATGAAATGTTGTCATCACGTTTAGTCGCCATCGAAGAAAAAGTAAAAAATTTAAAGGCTGTTTTGCCTGAGCTAGCGAAGGCACAGCGCGATCAATTATTGGAAAAATTAAGAGATTTGGCTCTGGATTATGATAAAGATAGATTAGAACACGAGCTGGTTTATTTAGCGCAAAAAGCGGATGTGGCAGAAGAATTGGATCGGCTTGAAGCGCACGTACTTGAAGTGCGACGCAGTTTGTCGCAAGAAGGCTCGATGGGGCGTCGATTAGATTTTTTAATGCAAGAATTAAATCGAGAAGCTAATACCTTAGGATCCAAAGCAGCCGATCCTCGAGTGACGATGACAGCGGTGGAGCTCAAAGTATTGATTGAACAAATGCGAGAGCAAGTGCAAAATATTGAGTAGCAGAAGTAGGAGAGTCTTTTGGCATTAGGAACGCTATTTATTATTGCAGCGCCTTCAGGAGCGGGTAAAACCACGTTAGTGAGGGCGCTAACGCGAAAAATTTCGAATATTCGAGTGTCTGTTTCGCATACCACACGTCCGCAACGTTCACGAGAAGAAGATGGAGTGAATTATTATTTCATCAGTGAAGCTGAATTTCTAGATCGTGTAAAAGAAAATACTTTTTTAGAGCATGCTGAAGTTTTTGGTTATCATTATGGTACTTGCGCCGAGTGGGTAGAAGAGCAACTCAACACGGGTACTGACGTGGTTTTGGAAATTGACTGGCAGGGCGCACAACAAGTTCGAGCTCGTATAAAAAATTCGGTGAGCATTTTTATTCTACCCCCCTCAATGGAAGCGCTTCGAGAACGATTAACCCGACGAGGTCAGGATGATCCTGATGTGATAGCACGTCGATTGGCCGAGGCCAAAGTGGAGATGTCCCATTGTCCTGAATTTGATTATGTGGTCATTAATCAGTATTTTCAGCATGCCTTGCGAGATTTGACGGTGATCATCCGTGGGGCGCGCCTGAGGTATAAGGTTCAAGCGGAGTGGCATCAACGGCTATTGGAAGATCTCTTAAAGCCCTAATGCCCTTAAACCCCTTGTAATATCTCGGTCTTTCTGCTAAAAAGAGAGTAATTCCTTTCAATTTTATTGGAGCTTATTATGGCGCGTGTGACCGTACAAGACTGTTTAAAGAATGTCGATAATCGTTTCGAATTAGTATTATTAGCGGCTATGAGAGCGCGTCAGCTGGAAAAAGGCGTTATGGAGCCACATCTGAATTGGGAAAATGATAAAGCGACGGTCGTTGCTTTGCGTGAAATCGCAGCGGGTTATACCGATTTTAGTCGAGCCAGGGCTGCCAAAGAAGAGTTTGATTTATTCGCTGGAAGCGAAGAATAATAAATTAAACGGCTCTGAGAAGGAGATCTATCGTGCGAGTCCTAAAACATCTGGTTCGCAAGTTGGATTACCTTCCCAAAGAGCAGATCGAAGATATCTACCGTGCTTATCATCTTGCTAACGAAGCACACACCGGTCAAAAACGCTATACTGGCGAAGCCTATATTTCTCATCCCATCGCAGTTGCAACCATCCTGGCCGAAATCCGTATGGACAAAGAAAGTATTATGGCCGGGTTGTTGCATGATGTGGTAGAAGATACGCAGGTTACCAAGGTAGAAATTGCTCGGCAGTTTGGTGAGACCGTCGCTGATTTGGTGGAAGGTGTTACAAAACTGACTAAAATAGAATTTAAATCACGTACCGAAGCCCAAGCCGAAAATTTCAGTAAAATGGTTTTGGCGATGGCCAAAGATATCCGCGTGATTATTGTTAAGTTAGCAGATCGCTTGCACAATATGCGCACAATTGATTCAATGCCACCTCCCAAAAGACGTCGGATCGCTCAGGAAACTCTGGAAATTTATGCACCTATCGCGAATCGTTTGGGTATGCATAGTTTTTATTTGGAATTAGAAGAACTCGGTTTTAAGGCCAGATATCCACGTCGATTTCGCGTTCTTTCAAAAGCGGTTGATAAAGCAACGGGCAATCGAAGAGAAATTTTTGATGTAATTTTTCGTTCCTTGAAAAACGGGTTGAATAATAATTTAGTCGACCGCTATGAAGTTAAAGGTCGAGAAAAACACCTTTATAGTATCTATAAAAAAATGATTAAAAAACGATTGGCCTTTGAAGAGATCATGGATGTCTATGGATTTCGAATTATTGTTGCCAGTGTGGACATGTGTTATCGCGTTTTAGGTATTGCACATGGATTATATAAACCCGTTCCGGGTCGATTCAAAGATTATATTTCTCTGCCCAAAACGAATGGTTATCAATCGATTCACACCACGTTGGTGGGGCCTTATGGAGTGCCTATCGAAATTCAAATCCGTACCTTCGAAATGGATGAATTGGCAAATAATGGTATTGCGGCTCATTGGCTCTACAAAACCGGGGCAACACAAGCTGAAATTACTGAAATAAAAGAGCAGCAATGGTTGAAAAATTTATTGGATATGCAACAGCGCACAGGAAGTTCCGAAGAATTTATAGAAAATGCAAAAGTGGATCTGTTTCCTGATGAGGTTTATGTTTTTACACCTAATGGAACTATTATTCAGTTGCCTGCAGGTGCAACTCCCGTCGATTTCGCTTATACGATTCACACGGATATTGGTAATTATTGTGTCGCAGCGAAAATTGATCGACAATTAGCGCCACTATCAAAGCGATTGTCCAATGGCCAAACCATAGAAATCATTACGTCGCGATCAGCGCGGCCTAATCCTAATTGGCTTGATTTTGTGGTAACGGGAAAAGCACGCTCGAGTTTACGCAATTATTTGAAAATGCAGAAAAGAGCAGAATCTATTTCACTTGGCAAACGTTTATTAGATAAAGCGTTGGCCAGTTTTTCATTGGCCACTAAAAAAATTCCTCAACAACGCTTCGATGCTTTACTGGCAGAAGCCGAATTAGAATCTCGAGATGATTTGTATGCAGAAATAGGTTTAGGAAATCGCGTGCCCATGTTAGTCGCACATCGATTGGCCGACAATTCAACACTGAATCAGGATAAGGAAGAAGTGCCAGAACAACCTACTGCGCCTTTAATGATTCATGGTACCGAAGGGCTTGTCATTCAGATCGCCAACTGTTGTTACCCGCTGCCAGGCGATCCTATTGTCGGCATTATTAGCAGTGGACAAGGGGTTGTTGTTCACAGCGAATTCTGTCAACACATCGCAAAATTACGACTCGATCCCGAAGTTTGTATTCCCCTGCGTTGGGAACCTGGCATTAAAGGTGAATTCACGACCATTGTGGAAGTGGATGTCATCAATAAACGCGGAGTTCTCGGTGAAATGGCTGTGGTCGTATCCAGTGTCGGTGCCAACATCGACGACATCCGAGTCTTCGAACGCGACGATCACCGCTATATGGTTTCGCTCACCTTAATTGTCGAAGACCGTGCTCATCTTGCAAAAATAATACGCAGCATTGGAAAGCTGAAATCCGTCATCCATGTTCGCCGAGGATAAGGTTTTAGCTTTAATTCTAGGTCTGATTCTTCCATCCTCTAATAACACCAAGCACTTCCATAGGGGTGGAAAGAGATCTCTTGGCGTAGTTTTCTGCGGCTTTTTGGACGGAAGGAATTGAGCAGCGTAGAAAGGGGTTTGTGAGTTTTTCTATTGATAAGGGGGCGGGAACCGTAGGGAGATTTTTTTGGCGTTGCTGGGTGACTGCAGCGATTCGATTTTGGAGATCGAGATTATCGGGTTCTACTTTTTGTGCGAATTTTAAATTTGAAGCCGTATATTCATGGCCACAATAGATCAGGGTTTTTTCGCTGAGTGAGGCAATTCGCATGAGGGACTGATACATTTGTGTGATGGTGCCTTCAAAGATTTTTCCACAACCACCGGTAAATAAAGTATCACCACAGAAAATCATTTCATCATTATAATAAGCGATGTGGCCTAAGGTGTGTCCGGGAATATGCATGATTTTAAGCGTTATTCCCAGATCATCTAGACTAATCTGATCACCATCATTGAGAAGGTGCGACATTCCAGAAACAGGTTCTTTGGCAGGGCCATAGACAGGAGGGTCGAATTTATGAGCAAGATGTTCAATGCCGTTGGTATGGTCCCAGTGGTGGTGGGTAATTAAAATCCCAGATAATTCAAGTTGATGTTGTTCTAGAAAATGTAAAACCGGTGTGGCCTCTCCTGGATCGACAACGACACAACTCTTCATAACCGAATTGATCAAGCATGCAATATAGTTATCCGATAAAGCATTTATTAGCTCAATTTTAATCATCCATGATTCCTATTTTTGCAATAAGAGTGTCAAGTCTCGATTTGACCTCTAAATAATGCACACCTCTGGGATCAAATCAATTGAGAATTTTGCTTTTACGTCAGATTGAATAGCTTTTGCAAGATCGCAGATATCCTTTCCTGAGCCATGATCATAATTGATAATGACCAAAGCTTGGTTTTCGTGGACACCCACGCGGCCAAGTCGCTTTCCTTTCCAGCCACATTGTTCGATCAACCAGGCGGCAGCGATTTTGGTTTTGTTGTTGGGTTGGGGGAAGTGTGAAATGGTTGGATAATTTTTATGCAATATATCAAATTGAGTATTATCGATCACAGGGTTTTTGAAAAAACTTCCAGCGTTGGGTAGTTGTGTGGGGTCAGGTAATTTTCGACGACGTATAGTAATAACAGCTTCGCTGATGCTCTGTATGGAAGGTGAAGTGATATTCATTTCTTTGAGAACGTCTCGAATTTGACCATAATCAAGATGATATTGAGGAATTTTGTTCAGACGCAAAGTGACATAGGTGATGCAGTATTGGTTGGCTAAAGAAGATTTAAAAACACTGTATCGGTAGCCAAAATCACAATCACTGTGTGTGAATTTTCTTTCTTGACCAGTACGGAGTTCAATAGCGCTGAGTTCCTCAAATACGGATTCTAATTCGACACCATAAGCACCAATATTTTGAATTGGTGCTGCACCAACAGTACCAGGAATGAGTGATAAATTTTCAATGCCTGCATAATTTTTTTGAATACAGTATTGGACGACTTGATGCCAATTTTCGCCCGCGCCGATTTTCAACCAAATATGCTCAGAGGATTCTTTGAGTAATTCAATGCCTTTTATTTGATTGAATAAAACCAAACCTGGAAAGTCTTGATTAAAAAGCGTGTTGCTGCCTTGGCCAAGAATCACGCGAGGATATTCTTGCCATGTTGGAGTATCTATCAAGGTTTGAAAGTCGGTAGGCAGGGTGATCGTTGTTGCTAAGCGAGCATGCGTGTTCGTAGCAAAAGTGTGTCGATGTTGCAGAGAGATATTCTCTTCAAATTGGGGCATTGCTATACCTTCAAAAGGTGAAATCGGCATATAGTACCAAATTTGCCCTGTTTTAACCATAGATCCAGGGGTATAAACGCAAAACTCACAGTCTCACATTCGGTTCCTTAAGCAGTAGCATATCGGGCCATCTTTCTGTCGGTGTAAACTAGAGTGATGGGGAATCTTGACCCCTATTCAAATCAGCATTCCTCAGGCTAGCTTGATTCGACTGAAAACCTAGTTTCACTGATTATCCTGGCTCACACCCGCATTTAAGCTTTTCACGTCAATGTTGATTATTTTCCACTCGTCATTTTCTTTGACTAATTGATAGGTGACTGAAACAGAGGATCCATCTTTCGCTTCGAGTGTTCCGGAAATTGTTCCAATGCCACTGGTTGCATCGATGGACCGATCTGTGAAAGTGGAATCTTTATTTTCATCTAAAGACGGAAATGTATGAACGAAATCAATGAACTGATCCAAAGAAGTATTTTTCTTAAATTCGATGGATGTGTAAGAATATGCTTTTTGATAGTCATGGGTACGTAACGCTGTTAGTTGATGACGCGCAGTATCTGTAAGTCCACTCGTAGCAAATAAGGCCATCATCATTATTAAGCCTACAAAAGCAGCAAACGCTAATATTGCCACTAAGAAAATAGAAATAATAGTTTTTGGGGACGGGCCCAGTTCGCGCTTGAAATTGAGATATTGTCCAGTTTTATCAGTGAAATTACCACAGGCGATGATAATAACATCAATGAATGCCCAGATTCCGAGTCCACCTAAGGTAAATAACATTAGAATACCGGTACCAATTTTGCCGACATAAAAGCGATGAATGCCAAAGGGGCTAAGAAATAGTGCGAGTAGCAATGTTGTATTACCTGATTTTTGAGAGGTTGTTGCAGGATTCATTGATTTAAATTGAAGGTAACGACCTTGTTTGTCCGTGAATCTTGAGCAAGCTATTAATATGATATCAATGAATGCCCAGATACCGAGACCGCCAAGTGTAAAAAGCATCAAAATACCTGTGCCAATTTTTCCAGTATAGAAACGGTGTATGCCAAAAAATCCTAGATATAGGCAGAGAAAAAGGGCTGCAGCAGCAGATTTTTCACTGTAGGCAGAGGAGGGCATGGCTGAAACAGTTCCAGTGGCAATTCCTGCAAGATTATTTCCGCAGGCATTGCAGAAAAGATCACCAGATTGGCAAGGTTTTCCGCATTTTGAACAAAATAGCGTGTCTGACATGATCTTACTCCCTTAAGATTTCTTACCATATTGGTAACTATTCACCACGTGATACAAAACGAGTGTATTTTAGCCATTTTTTTCAAGTATAGTAGATTTCGGGTAGATTTCCAGGGCTCGAGACAGGAGTTCCCGCTAGCGCGGGAATCTCCTCCCCCTTAATAAACCCCCATTGCGTAGTGTATAGCGGGAACCGCTAGGCTCGAGAATTAGTCTAGAGTACGCCTAAAACGCTTTAACCCTAATAACACCATGATCGTTGTGAAAATGAGGATTTTGAGAATTTGTGGCCAGATATAAACTAGCGTATTTCCTTTTAGGATAATACCACGAACAATAATTAAATAGTGGGTAAGTGGAAAACATGAAGAAATCCATTGAATGACTTCTGGCATGCCTGCAACAGGAAACATGAATCCAGAGAGTAAAATAGAGGGTAAGAAGAAGAAAATGTTCATCTGAATGGCTTGAAGCTGATTGCTTGCGAAGGTTGAAATTGTCGTGCCAACTGTAAGATTGGCCGCTATAAACGGTAAAGTTGCAAGAAGGAGGAGGAGAAGGCTTCCCTCGAATGGGATATGAAAAATAAAATGAGCAGCAAGTAAAATCAAACTGAGTTGGATGTATCCAACGATAATGTAGGGCAATACTTTTCCGGCTGTGATTTCGAGTGGCGTTACGGGGGTTGAGAGTAAATTCTCCATCGTACCCTTTTCGCGTTCTCGTGTGATGGCGAGAGCTGTTATTATCACCATCGTCATCGTCAAGACCACACCTATTAAAGCGGGGACAATATTATATTGAGTGATGGCTTCGGGATTATAGCGGGCATGGATGATTACATTAGCAGGAGGGTTTTTTGGAATTAGTTCAGGGAAACCCCGCTCAAGATCTAAATTGAATACTGTTCTGCTGAGATTTGCAATTGAGGTTATAGCGTTACCTGAGGCAATGGGATCAGTTGCGTCGACACTAATCAATATTTGAGGGTGATCACCACGCAGTAAATCGCGTGAAAAATTGGGTGGAAACTGTACCACAAAATTGACGGTGCCTTTGGCTAACAAATAATCCGCCTCTTTTTCTGAGGCATTATCATTGATAATTTTGAAATACTCTGAATTTTGTAGAGCACTGACATAGGTGCGCGTTAAGGCACTGTGATCAGCATTAATAATAGCAGCAGGTAGATGCTTTGGGTTAGTGTTGATGGCGAAACCAAATAGTGTGAGTTGAATAATGGGAATGCCAATCAGCATGGCAAAGGTTACACGATCCCTTCGCATCTGGGTAAATTCCTTGTAGAACATGGCAAGGAATCGTGCCCAGTTGAATATATTATTCATTTTTTTCACCATAGATTATAGGGGTATATTTAATGAATATATCTTCAATAGTCGGAGTAACTCTTGTCCATATATAAGGGGCATTACCAAATCGTTTTAGCACGTCCTCGAGAGAAGTTTCTTGTGAGGTGCTGATGTGTAATGTATTGCCGAAATTGGTAACTTGCTCTATTGCGCGTTCCTGGCGGAGTTTTTCAGCAAATTCATCGAGGTTCGGTCCTTGGACTTGCCATGTTTGTAGATTGGATTGCGCAATAATTTCATCAATTGTGCCGGTAATCAGGATTTTACCCGCAGAGATGTAAGCTAAATTATGGCAGCGTGAGGCTTCATCCATGTAGTGTGTGCTGACTAAAGTCGTGATACCTTGTCGTGAAAGACGATGTATTTCATCCCAAAATTCACGACGAGCTTTGGGGTCAACCCCGGCGGTTGGCTCGTCTAATAATAACAGCTTTGGTTGATGAATAATCGCGGCTGCTAACGCTAATCTTTGTTTCCAACCGCCGGATAGAGTACGCGCTAGTTGGTCTTTTTGTGTCAATGGTAAACCAAAAAATTTTAACGCTTCATGAATACGTTCAGCGCGATTTTCCACATCGTACATCCGAGCAATAAATTCTAAGTTTTCATAAACAGACAGTTCTTCATAAAGACTGAATTTCTGAGTCATGTAGCCTATTTGTGCTTTAATTTCTCTGGCTTGTGAAATGATATCATAACCTAAACAGGTTCCAGATCCACTGTCCGGTGTTAATAATCCACAGATCATACGAATGGTTGTGGTTTTGCCACCACCGTTAGGCCCCAAAAAACCAAAGATTGAGCCTTTATTTACCCGTAACGAAACTCCGTTGACAGCTTGAATAGTATTGAAGCGTTTGTATAAATCTTTGACATCAATTGCCAAGTCGTTATCCATAGTTAATTTCCATGCAATTTGATATCGATGGGTTGGCCGGGATTTAACATTTTTTGGTTTTTTGTGATAATGCTAGCTTCAACTCGATAGACCAGTTTGCTTCTTGCGCTATTACTGTAAATGACTGGTGGTGTGTATTCAGCTTGTGGTGAGATAAAACTAATTTTACTTTCTATGCTGGACTTGCAACTGTCGCAGTAGAGCGATACTCGATCACCAATATGAATAGTACTCAGAAGTGTTTCAGGTACGAAAAAAACAGCAATAATGTCTTCAGGTACCAGCAATGAGAGTACCGGCTGATTTGCTGAGACTCTCTCACCCACTTTATAATAGTTATCAAATACAGTAGCATCTTTGGGGGCATAACCAGATTTTTCTTTGAAATCCCAGAGAGCCTTATCATGTAAGGCTTGTGCAGATACAAGATTAGCTGCTGCAGCTTTCACTTCGTCGATTCGTGCGGGTAATTTTGCAGTGCTGAGATCTGCTTGAAGTTCTTTAAGCTGATTCATGGCTACTTTAAGATCTTGAATAGATTGATCATAACGTTGTTGATCAACCGCTGAACGTTGTATTAATTGTTTATAACGCAGATTGTCTTTTTTCAAGAAAGTTATTTTTTCTTGAACCTGTGATATCTGAGATTCAATAGCTTCAATTTCGGTCGGGCGTTTACCAACTTCGAGATTTTTTAGATTCGATTCGGCCTGATTAGCCAAGGCGCTTGCTGATTTGAGAAGTGCTTCTTCGGGAAGAGGGTCTAAAGAAAAAAGAAGTTCACCCTTTTTAACCTGAGAGCCTCGTTCAACATTCAAAACGGTGAGTTTTCCATCATGTGGGGAAGAAAGAAACGTTAACCGTCCCTCAACATAGCCGTGAAGAGTCTTGTCATAAAAATCACAGCCAGACAGGAATACACCACAGATTAGGGTGGTGATCAAAAAGGTTTGATTGCCGATTTTCATGGCATAATTTCTCTAGTCCTTGAACGAGCAGGCATTTCGTCCTTCCTAGGGTAAATTATAGCCTTATTTTGGCGTTTAGCCATAGAAAGATTAGCGATCAGACTCCAAGGCAAGAAAGGTGAGGGTAGCAATGATTAATGGGATATTTTTTGAGACAGGTCCGAATGGCTCTAGCCATAAATGGGGCAATAAAAGGCTGATAATGCTTGTATAGATCAGTATGAAGGTGACTTGTAGTAAACAGACTTTTTTAAGTTGGTACCAAAAGATCATGGCCAGTCCTAATAATCCATCAAGGGCGCTAGCACTATACAGCAATAGTGGTTGCCAAACCTTGGGGACCCCCATTTGACTCAGCAATTCATAGGAAGCGTCGTGGGGATATAAAAAGGCGCTGCATAG
The DNA here is from genome assembly GCA_964567285.1 of uncultured Gammaproteobacteria bacterium. GTDB lineage: Bacteria > Pseudomonadota > Gammaproteobacteria > JAIEPX01 > JAIEPX01 > JAIEPX01. Next base: position 253,638 of record CAZMLO010000002.1, on the reverse strand, counting down.
CGCTGTAAAAATCCAAACAAAAGCAATGCTAAATTGTAATGCGGGTTTTAGAAAAAATAAGCGTGCATGCCAATGATCTTGAACGCTGCTTGGTTGGCTATAAACACCCTCGTTAAAGTCTCGTGGTACAAAACCCACATAGTGGTGGAATTCTTTAGCATCTTCATCATTTGAAATATTGTTTTGTGCTAGCATTTTGATGGATGAAGAATTCATGGATGAATAGGGAATTAAATCACCCAGACGAGATCCTAAACGAATTAGAAAAAGGGGAATATGAACACAGAATGCTTTTTTGAAACCTAACCAGGATCTGAGTGTTATTAAAATTGTTTTTAAATTCACTCGAGTGGGGCCTACCGCATTAAAAATCATACTTTCATTGGAAGGGTTTTCGATGAGTCTCAGAATTGCTTTGGATAAGTCCTCGGCATGAATAGGCTGAAATAATTGCTCTCCGGTGCCTGGAACAGGAATAATACTGGGTAACCCTGCCAGCCCCCTAAATAATGAACTCCCGCCATAGGAGCCACGCCCATAGACAAAGGAAGGACGCAATATCACTGAGGTAATAGGTAAGCTATGCAGGTAATCGTCAGCAGCTTTTTTGCTGTTAGCATAGTCAACATTTGTTTTATCGACAGCCAGTGCCGAGATATGAATTATTTTTTTAACGCCCACTTTTACACAAGCATCGAACAAAGCACGTGGAGTATCATGATGCACAGCCCAGATTACTTTTTTATTCGGATGATAAAGGATACCAACGCAATTAATGACTATATCGATGTCATTGAGTCGAGGTATCCAATGCTCAGGTGCTATATCTTTGAGAAAATTACAGCTAATAACTTTTGCAAAAGGAAAAATTTGCTGCGCATATTGTGTGTTTCGAACCGCACAAGTCACACTGTGCCCCGCCCTATTAAGGTCAGTCACAATCTGAGAGGCAATAAAGCCTGAGGCGCCTGTTACTAGTATATTCATGCTAATGTTCCCGTTTAGAATACGTAAATTCCTTATATGGGACCATTATAGCGCATTTTGATTGCAATGGTTACAGGAATCAAAAATCATGACGGCAAGTTATTATTAGAAATCAATAAATCACACAAGTCGAAATCAATACAGTTGGGAACTGCTTTTTCATATTATAAGAGAAATCACGTTGCGGTTGTGTGCCTGTTTCACTTAGCTCGGTTTTGGTAGTGTTGGTGATGTGTCTCATCGCTATTTCTGCCTATATATAATGTTGTACCTTAATAGAACTCTTGCCGAGGCTCCAGTTAATCAGGCTATTTAGAACAACGTGTCTCGATTGTGTAATGTTTGAAAAAATATTCAAATATTTGTTTACTACTTTGAGTTTGACAGGTTGGCCCTCCTGATCTATATTCAAACTAAGAATATATTTCGGAGGGATTATGTTTGTCTTTAAAACGAATAGAAAAATCTGTATGGTGATTAGTTCGGCATTACTTCTTCTCTCATTCATTCTTTTTTCTGGGTGTGCTATAAATGAAGACAAATATTCTAAAAATCAAAAAGACTCCATTCAAAAAAATCAAATAACAAAGATTAAGGCGTCTAAAGAGAATGTTAAACAGATCGGTAAAATAGGCCCACCTATTCCTGACCTTTAATAGAGAATCAAATCATAAGGATTGTGAAAATGAATGATGGTAATAATAGAAGTAAGGAATTTCAGCGTAAACTTGAATTGACTAAAATATCGTACGAAGTTCATTTAACCAGATTATTAAGGTCAAATAGTGCGTATGATTATGCTATATTAAGTCTTTCTACTGCATCGTTAGGCTACACATTTAGTTCCTTCAAGCAGCACTCAACGCCTTATTGTGAGATTCTTCAATATCTTATATGGTTTTTATTGATTCTTACAATTATCCTCGTTTTAGTATCATTGTTAATAGAACAGGATCATACTGTGAAAAGAATTGAGTCCCTATCAGATGCCTATATCAAAAGTGAAAATGCATCTTCAGGTCAAAACGTGTCTGCAACATTAATGAAAAATTTACCAAAGATAGAGGGGGTTCTGTTCTGTAGTGCAATTATTTTATTTACCATTTTTTATGCTGTTAACAATTGATGTGAGAGAAGTTCAATTCAAGCAAGTTTTTCAATGCTAATTATTAGGATTTTAGATAAGAACCCCAGACCTCTTCAAAATTATTTATTAAATGGATGCCTTGACTTAAATTACAAGCAGGTTTACAATGCTACATATAAACAATAGTTTTGTAAACTGCTTTTTTACAGTATTGATTGAGAGAGGTGGATGTTGTTAAGTGTCAGACTCAACCGAGCCCGTAAAGCTGCGGGCTTGAGCCTTCGTGAGCTAGCTAAGTTGGTGGGGCTTTCACATGCTGCTATTAAAAAATATGAGGATGGGGTTGTTATGCCTTCCTCAGATGTTTTGATACGTCTGTCTCGTGCTCTTAATGTGCGCACGGAATATTTCTTTCGCCCTGAAAAAATTGTTATTGAGGGAGTTGAATATCGTAAGCACTATTCTTTGTCTAAGAAGAGACTTGATGCGATTAATTATGAAGTGCTTGATTACATTGAACGACGTATCGAATTAGAAGAATTATTTCCACAATTACCACTTAAGCCATTCACTTTGGTTGAAGGTTTACCAAAAATAATTACTGATATGAATCAGATCGAAGAAGTCTCAGAGCGTGTTCGTCATACTTGGATGCTAGGTCTTGATCCTATTCCTGATTTGATAGATACGCTTGAGACTCACGGAATACGAGTTTTTATGATTGATGCGGATGGTGATAATAAGTTTGATGGCTTAGCTGCAAGAGTGAATAAAATGCCAATCATAGTTGTTGGGCGTCATTGGCCGGGTGACAGACAACGATTTACTTTGGCACATGAATTGGGGCACCTCATGCTTGAAGGTCGTCTCGATAAAAAAATGCACGAAGAGAGAGCATGTGATCGGTTTGCAGGTGCATTTTTGTTCCCACAACTATCAGTAATACAAGAACTTGGCCAGCGTCGTAGTGCCATTGAAGTTAAAGAATTAGGATTGCTCAAAGAAGAATTTGGCTTATCAATGCAAGGTATTTTGTATCGCGCACTTGATCTCAATATTATCTCAAGAGCTTATCATAGTGAACAATTTAGGATCTTTCGTATGAGTGGGTGGTTACGAACAGAGCCTGGTGAGCAATATCCTTGTGAAAAAACTCATATTTTTCAACAGTTATTATTTCATGCATTAGCCGAGGGGTACATCGGTGAGTCAAAAGCAGCAGAATTGATGAATATTTCTGTCCAACTCTTTCGCCGTATCCGCTCTTTGGAGGGCGGTAGTGTTACTATTAATTAGTGATGCCAATATTCTAATAGATATTGAAGTGGCTGAACTAGTAAAACCAATGTTTAGCTTAAGCTATACGTTTGCAGTACCTGATGTTATTTACTATGAAGAATTAGAAGAGCGACATCAACACTTTCTATGTTTTGGCTTAAAAATACATACTTTACAGCCAAAGAGTGTAGAACGTGTACAAATTCTATCTCAGAGATATCCAAAGCCTAGTCGTAATGACCTATTTGCGCTTGCCTTAGCAGAAGTAGAGCAATGTCCTTTATTGACTGGCGATGCTGCATTAAGGAATGCAGCTGTATCTGAAAAAGTGGAAATAAAAGGTACAATTTGGCTTGTTTCACAAATGATCGTTGAAGATCAAATAACCCCTAAAGTTGCCAGAGCAGCTATTGAAAAAATGCGCAAAAATGGTCGACGCTTACCTTGGAGTGCATTTGATGAAATGTTATGTGAACTAGAAAATCCCTAAATTAACAGATAGCAGTTCCAGCAATAGTGGGCACTGTGTAATAAGCTGGTTTAGAAATTGGACCAGGTGTGTGGCGAAAGACCAATTAAGTTGAACGAGGTCAGCGATTACGCATTACGACGGCCTAAAAACATATCCACCAGGTGTGTCGAGAAGCACAAGTTTTCAAGCCTGCAGGGCGGGAATAAAACCTTCGGCTTGCATGTGCCAGAGTTTGTAGAAGTGGCCGTTTTCTTGTTTGAGGAGTGAGTCCAGGGGGCCGTCTTCAACAATTTTTCCGTTAGAGAACACGAGAATTCTGTCCATATCTTTTAGAGTGGAAAGTCTGTGAGCGATAACGATGGTTGTTTTGTTGGCCATAACGTTGTGAAGACTCTCCTGGATGTGGCGTTCGGTGATGGAATCGAGTGAGGATGTGGCTTCATCCAGTATCAGAATGGGAGCTTGTTTTAGAAACGCTCTGGCGATTGCGATGCGTTGCTTTTGGCCGCCTGATAATTTAATCCCGCGTTCACCCACTAGCGAATGGTATTGCTCTGGGAGTTCAGAAATAAATTCGTGACACCGCGCTTTTTTTGCAGCTTCAATCACTTCCTCATCACTGGCGTCGATTTTGGCAAAGCGGATATTCTCCATGATGGATCGATGGAATAAATCGGGTTCCTGAGGGATCGTGCCGATTTGCTTTCGGAGCGAGGATTTCTTAATCGTTTTAATATCCTGACCATCGATAGTGATAGAGCCTGATTGCACATCGATCAAGCGTAAAATCAGTTTAATAAAGGTTGATTTCCCACCGCCTGAGTAACCCACTAGACCTACTTTCTCACCCGGGTTGATTGTAATGTTCAGATTATCGAATAATGATGGAGCATTTTCATAATGAAAGCTCACCTGATTAAAACAAATTTCACCAAGACTGACTGCAAGATTTTTTGCGTTAGGAATATCAGTGATTTCGTGTGGGATTTTAATAAAGCTCAATGCTTGATTACATTTCCCCACATGCTTTGAGAATTTTAACATTTCCTGGCCGATATTGAATACGCCAGAAACGAAAGAGATTGAGAGCATTAAAACTAATGCGAAATCCCCGGCACTGATCCAGCCTTGCATACTACCATTAATGAGAGCTAACAGCATTGCAGAGATTAATACGGTAACGCCAAGACCTTGGAAGAAATTCGCTTTTAAGTTTCTCCATTGTAATTTTCTATCCGCATTGACAAGATTATCAATATCTTTGTTCAGGTGATTAATTTCGTTCGAGATATTAGCAAAGAGCTTAGTGCTCATGACATTAGATATTGAGTCTGATAATGTGCCGCCCATTTTCGAACCTGCCTCTGAACACTGCCTTGCTAGTTCTTCGGATGCTTTAGCAGCCTTATAGGAATAGAGAACAAATAATACTGCCCAGACAAATAAAATGGCCCCAAATAGGGGGCTGACCGCTAAACAAAGCGTAGCGGTGGAGATGATAACGGCCAGAATTCTAGGATAGAACCATTCATTCACGATACTAATGATCTGTTCAATTTCCTCCATATCAAAAATTTTTCGGGTTAAATTCCCAGCGAAATTATTTTGGAAGAATGAGTGAGAGTGGTTTAAAAGATACTTAAATAAATCTTTGGTGACCGAAGATTTTATTTCTGGGTACAAACGCAGATTAATATAATCATAAAGCCGAAAATTAAAATTGATTAACATCGACATAGAGGTGTAAAGGATAGCAGGAAGTGTAACGCTGTTAATAAATTGAGTATTGTCATGGGCAGCTTGCACCGCTTTATCGATGATAACTTTAAGCAGATAAGGGCTTAATGACATATCAGTAGCCCATACTGCGGCTACAATGAAGAAGCCGAATAAGTAAATCTTCCTGTTTTTGAGATATCGCCAGATAAAGGGCCTGAGTGTGTTTGGTAATTCGATCGTGTCGTCACTAAAGTTCATTTTTCACCTCTACTTTGTCTATATTACAATAAATATACTCAAGATGGAAGGGAAAAGTCTGGATTTTGAATCAGTTGAGATTATAATGTTCTTCGTTGTTAGCATTTATGCGGGAGTGTTCCTTGGAAAAGTCATTTTATCATTTCGAGTTGTCGGGTATCCGTTGTGCATCTTGTGTGGCGAAGATTGAAAGAGAGCTGGGTGATTTACCAGGAATTAAAGAAGCCCGGGTCAATTTCGCTGATAGTAGTCTGCAAGTTCAAACTGATAGTACAATTTCAGAATCCGATATTGTAAAAAAAGTTCGAGAAATTGGCTATGATGTTATCTTGTCTAAGGATTTAGAAGAAGAAAAAAATCTGAACCCTTCACATGGGCATCATGAATATAATTCTATTATTACAAAAACAATTGTCGCGAGTATCGTGGGACTTCCACTGCTTCTTTTAAGTTTTGTTAATGCTATGCCCAGATTAGATACCCCTGTAGGATGGATGCTTAATATGATTTTTGGGTTAGCAACATTGGGTGTTTTGTTCTATTCAGGTGGGCATTTTTACGCAGGCACTTGGAAGGCTTTCAAGGCGGGTCATGCCAATATGGATAGCTTAATTGCGATTGGGACGGGGATTGCATGGCTCTATTCTATGATCGCTATTATTTTCACCGCTCAATTGCCAGTGATGGCTCAGCATGTATATTTTGAAGCAGCGGTTGTGATTATTGCTTTGGTTAATCTTGGTTCTGTACTCGAATTGAGAGCGCGTCGTCACACTTCTGAAGCGATTGCACGACTCCTTAAATTACAGGCTAAAACCGCACGTGTGGTGCGAGATGGGAAGGAAATCGATCTTCCCATTGAGTCTCTGAAAATTGGCGATAAAATTAGAGTGCGGCCTGGTGAACAAATCCCTGTTGATGGAAAATTGATAGAGGGTAATTCTTATGTTGATGAATCGATGTTAACAGGCGAATCCATACCCAATGAGAAAAAAGTCGGCGACACAGTGATTGGTGGAACACTGAATAAAAATGGGAGTTTTATTTTTCAGGCTCTACGAATCGGGCTAGAAACTACATTGGCACAGATTATCCAATTTGTTCAACAAGCTCAAAATTCAAAACCTCCAATGGCCAAATTGGCTGATCAAATTGCAGCTTATTTTGTACCCGCAGTATTACTTGTCTCACTGATGACAGCAGTGATTTGGTATAGTGTGGATATCGAGCCCAGAGTTGCGTATATGCTGGTAACATCGATGGCTGTTTTAGTTATCGCCTGTCCCTGTGCTTTGGGACTCGCTGTGCCGATTTCAGTGATGGCAGGAGTAGGTAAAGCCGCCGAATATGGAATTTTAATTCGAAATGCCGATGCACTCGAAAAAGCAGCGAAAATAACCACCATTGTGCTCGACAAAACGGGGACTATCACAGAAGGTCGGCCCAGAGTGACTGATATTGTAACCTTTGAGAATGCGGATAAATTACAGGTTCTTTCCATAGCAGCGAGTTTAGAAGTGGGTTCAGAACATCCTTTGGCAGATGCTATCGTCAATGCAGCAAAAAAGGCTGATTGTGCGCTTTCAACAATTTCACAATTTGAAGCTATTCCAGGTCGTGGTGTCAAAGGTATCGTTGATAATGAGCAATATTATTTAGGCAACCGCCGTCTTTTAGAAGATTACAATATCTCCATGGCACAGCAAGAAGAGATTTCAAAAGAATTTGCTTCCGCCGGAAAAACGCCTATATTTGTTGCATCAAATAAAGTAATAATGGGCATCATTATCATTGAAGATCCAGTTAAATCAGATTCTAAAATGGCTATCGATAACTTAAAAAAAATGGGTATCAAGGTGATGATGATTACTGGAGATCATCATTCAACCGCGAATGCTATCGCAGCACAAGTTGGCATTACGAATATTTTTTCAGAGGTATTACCGACTGAAAAGGCCACAAAAATCCATGAACTACAGAATAAAAATCAGGTCGTCGCAATGGTCGGTGATGGCATCAATGATGCGCCCGCCTTAGCTAAAGCCGATGTTGGTTTTGCCATCGGAACAGGTGCCGATATCGCCATTGAGAGTGCCGGTATGACTTTAATGGGAGGATCTCTCAACGGAGTCGTCGATGCTATTTTGATCTCTCAAAAAACACGTAGCAATATGCGGCAAAATTTATTCGGCGCCTTTATTTATAATATTATTGGAATCCCTATTGCTGCTGGAATATTATTTCCCTTTACAGGATTATTGTTGAATCCGATGATCGCGGGTGCTGCAATGGCATTATCATCCGTGACGGTAGTGACTAATGCAAATCGTTTAAGGTATTACAAACTAAAATAGCTCAGATGGAAAGAAAGGGTAGTGCTAGTTTTCTATGAAGAAGATTTTTCCTGGAAAATCCTAATGGTGGTATCAACGTAAAATGATGGATTTAATTATCGCTCATTTGAGAAGGATTAGGAGTGTTTAAATTGTCTTGGGCGCTTTCTTTTTGGCCCATAGGTGTCACCAAAGCGATGGCCTTACCGCGACGTGTAATAACAATTTCAGTACCTTGTTCAACTTTGCGAATATAATCTGCGAATTGTTGATTCATTTCTCGAAGGCCGACTTCGATACGCATAATCTCTCCCTCCCCTAAAATCCTTATGTTTTAAGCGTAGTACGTACTACAGGATCTGTCAAATTCAGCTGCTCTGCCCTTAGAGACAAAACGTCCATATTTCGCCCATCTCAGGTGAAAAAGGAAATCTTAAAATCCTCATTTACACGAGTAAACTCCGGTTTTAAGATTTGCTTTTTGACCTGACCTGGACGAAATCTGAACGTTTTAGCCGTGTTGAAGGGGTTGGCGTTATGGTTGTAGGTGGGCTTAGGATAAAGGATCCCTAGTCTGGTGGAGGCGGCGGGAGTTGAACCCGCGTCCGTAAATCCGCTACCGTTGGTACTACATGTTTATCCGCGTCTTTAATTTGGCTGGTTTGTTTCCCGACGGGCAGGGAAACAAGCAGCGAGCCTTATTAAGTTTTAGCAGCTTTGACTAAGGCGATCTCTGCCGCGATCTTGTAAAGGGTGATCACTCATGTCTGCCGAGGCAGACTCCGGAAGTACAAGCCCTATCCGGTGAATGAGTAACTCACTGCTTACGCAGTTTGAGCTACGAGGTAGTTGTCTTCGTTAGCAACTATATTTTGCAACTGCATTTTAACGAGTGAAGCTACATGCTCGACATGCACCTCAGGCTTTGTAATCCACGTCGAAACCAAATCGCCCCCGAGAAGAAAAGCTTGAGACTCATATTAATTATATCGCGTTCTGAGTGAAAAATCCAGTGGTTTATTAGCACATTGTTGGCAGCACACACTTTCGATTCAACGATTTTTCTCACGGAATATTTGCTGTTTTTGGCGTTGCCAATCGCGTTCTTTTTCTGTTTGGCGTTTGTCGAATTGTTTTTTACCGTGGGCTAAAACTACGTCGAGTTTGACGCGTTGTTTTTTCCAGTACATGGAAAGAGCAATGGCGGTGTAGCCTTTGCGTTCCACTGCGCCAATTAATTTGTTTAACTCTTTGCGCTTTAGGAGTAATTTTCTGGTGCGGATGGGGTCTGGATTGACGTGGGTGGAAGCGCTGAGTAAGGGGCTTATATTCATGCCCATTAGAAAGGCTTCTCCGTTTTTAAGGATCACGTAGCTTTCTTTGAGTTGAGCGCGACCCGCTCGGAGACTTTTGACTTCCCAGCCTTCCAGGACAATGCCTGCTTCATAGTGCTCCTCAATAAAATAGTCGTGTAAGGCTTTTCTATTGAGTGCTATGGTGTTGTCAGGTTGCTTCGCTTTTTTACTCATCTTTGAATGCTCGGTAAAGTTGTGAGTGCGCCACTCTGAGCCGGTTTCCATTATAGCAGTGATTACGTTATAATGTCAGCCCTTTAGTCATCGTATCTGGGTCGACATGCTTGGCTCGTGATAACGAGTTAATTATTCTCGATGAGGAAAACTGGAATGCCAGATATCAAAAAAGTCAAAGTAGTGCCTTTTTCGCCTGCGCAAATGTATGCGCTAGTCAACGATATAAAGCGATATCCCGAATTTGTGCCCTGGTGCCATAAGTCTGAACTGCTCAGTGAAAATGAGGATGAATTACGGGCTAAACTTCATTTTTCGGGAGGCGGTTTCGAAAAATCCTTTACCACCTGTAATCGCTTACAAAAGGATAAGATGATCGAATTGAGATTGGTCGATGGGCCCTTTCAACATTTAGAAGGTTTTTGGCGTTTTGATGAGCAAGAAGAGGGTGGATGTGCGGTTGTATTTGATTTGGAATTTGAGTTTTCTAATAAGCTACTGAGTATCGCCTTTGGACCCTTTTTTCATCAGGTGGCAAACTCATTGGTAGATGCTTTTACAAAGCGGGCAGAAGAGATTTATGCCTAATATTCACGTCGAAATTTGTTATGCTAGTACAACTCAGCAATCTTTATTATCAGTACAAGTTCCTGAAAATTCTACTATTAAAAACGCAATTATTCAGTCTGGAATTTTAGATCAATTTACGGAGTTAGACTGTGAAGAGTTAGTGGTTGGAATCTTTAGTAAAAAATGTGAGTTGAGTAATATACTAAAAGAGGGCGATCGTGTTGAAATTTATCGCCCTCTAACCATAGATCCGAAAACAGCGCGACGATTGCGCGCAGAAAAAAAACGCAAAGCTATTTCAAAATCTTAATCACTCTATTATTTTCAAATATCAGAGTGACTTTATTTTTTTCAAAGCTCTTTTTACGGCTGACGTCGGTATAAACGTAGTCCCAGCAGCGATTGTCAAAAGTATTGACCATCACTGGTTCGCCTATGATCTCTACCACTTGTTCGCGGCTCATCCCAATTCTGAGTGCTTGGACCTGTTCTTGGTTGATGATATTGCCTTGTTGTACATCGATATCGTACCCAACAGGAATATGTTGGCATCCCGCAAGAGCGCTGGCGAGGGCAGCAGAAATCAAAAGTGGTGCCAGTCGATTGAATTGACGCATGTTATTGCCTACCTTGGTTGTGGTTATCCGCCTAAGTTTCTAGCTTAACGAGTCAGAGTCTGATTTTCAATCGGGGTACGGGCAAGACAGCTGTTTCCGTTTAGGCGGAAGCTCCTGCAGTCAAGAAGCTATGCTTCGACTCTTGTAGAACTAAGGGCTCAGAATCGCAGAGAGCCAGCAATTTTAAGGCGATAAAGGTATAAAATTTATGTTTAATCGGTTATAATGGCAAATAATTGTACTTAATGGAGATAGATGTGGAGACGCCCCTGAACAAACATGAGCTTCAAAGCGTTGGCTTGAAGGTGACAGTACCTCGAATCAAAATTCTTGAGATCCTCCAGACGACACAAAGACGCCATATGAGCGCAGAGGATGTTTATAAGACGCTACTTGAGGCTGGCGAAGATGTAGGTTTGGCGACGGTTTATCGAGTGCTTACACAGTTTGAGGCGGCGGGTTTAGTCCGGCGTCATAATTTTGAAGGTGGGCATGCCGTTTTTGAAATGGATCAGGGTGAACACCACGATCATTTAGTCTGTGTTGAATGCGATGATGTCACAGAATTTATCGACGAAAATATCGAAAATCGTCAGGCGGCCATCGCTGAAAAATCAGGATTTTTGATGACAGATCATGAGTTGGTCATTTACGGACTGTGCAAAAAATGCCAGGACAAGAGTAAAACTCAATGACAGTTAAAGCCAATAAACGGTTACAATCTTTTTTTGGCGCAGCCATTGGTAGTACGATTGAATACTACGATTATGCTTTATTCTCCTTGTTTTTGCCGATTATTTCGCCGCAATTTTTTCCTGGAAAAGATGCCTATCATTCACTGATGAGCGGTTATTATATTCTCACTGTCACGATGTTGGCACGTCCCTTTGGTGGTGCATTATTCGGGCGCATCGGTGATTTTATCGGCCGTCCTCGTGCATTATTATTATCCATGTACGGAATTGCTATAACCACATTTATCATTGGATTAACACCTACCTACGCCACCATCGGAGTGTGGTCCATTGTGATTATCGTTTTGGCAAAAGCATTTCAAATCGCCTGTTTCGGTGGAGAATACAGTGGGGCAGGAATTTATGTGGTAGAACATGCCAAGCAGAATCGTGAAGGCTTAATGGGTGGGTTGTTAACGGCTTTAATGTCGGTGGGTTCATTACTTTCAACATTGCTGGGTATTTTCTTAACCCGTGAAGGTATGCCTGACTGGAGTTGGCGATATGCCTTTATCTTAGGCGGGATAGCTGGTGTTTTCGGAGTGCTTTATCGCAAAAATCTGCATGAATCACCACAGTTTAAGCCCGCCAACAAATCAGAACATACACTAAAAAATATGTTTAAAAAATTTCCTCATCAGATAATAGCCGGTATTTTTATTGGAGGTTTTGTCACCGCTCCTTTTACCACGGTGATCACATTTATCAATCCTGTATTGATGACCCAGGGTTATATGACGAGTCATCAGTTGATGTGGTTACAATCATTATTGATCACTATAGGATTAGTGGTTTTAATTCTCGCGGGTCTAATCTCTGATAAATTTTCAGCGAGAAACGTAATGCTGTTTGGTGCTTTCGCTTTAGCGCTATTTTCATTGCCGATACTGATGTTGATTGATACCCAATCATTTTTCTTGTTGTTCATTGCCTCAGCCCTGTTGGTTATCATCAATGATATTATTTTAGGTTCATCGAATGCCTATCTGAAAAATATTTTCCCTTCCGAATATCGCTATCGGGGTAGCTCAGTGAGTTTCACCATTGGAATGTCGCTTTTGGGAGGGATGACACCCCTTGTCGAAAATACTCTATATAGTGCAACAGGAAAATTTTCATCAGCAGCAATTTGGCTAATTTTTATCGGACTTGGTTCAGTGTGGTCTTTTAATCGAGTTCGACCACTTCAGGACAGAGCAGAAATCAAATCAATTAGAACTGAACCATTAAGCAGCATTCTCTAGTTCTAGCCTCGATATTGAATTTCTGTGCCTTCAATCAAGTTCGAGAAATAGGCTCCAAAACTCATAAGTTAATCAGCGTACATAAAAAGGTCTTATTGCTTTAGTAATTTCAGTTGCAAATATTCCGCCATCATTAAAGATTATGTCGATGTACTCGTTGCTTGAGAGAAATGCTTTGGCTGCCATTGCTAAATCTTTTCGTATGGCGTCGATGGTTGTGGTATCAACAGGATCAACACTTAGCATTAATAACAAATGAGGTTTCTCTCCTTTGTTATGATAATTGACTTGTGCTAAATAAGCCTCTCGTATCTCAAGGTTTCTTGTGGAAAGATTTTGCTTAAGCCTATCTAAAAACCCGATTGGTATAGCTGTTGGCACATCAATCTCAACTCTTGTGCCTTGATTTAGGCTCATTTGTTCAAATTGTTGACTTGCAAAAGACTGTTTTAACCACCTGATCTCATCAGGTGTAAATATTTTAGTGTATTCAGTGCCCACATTAAGTGCCCAATGAAGATCTGTGCCCATCATTTCAACAATGGCATGGCCTGGAATGCCTACATAGCTAACTTGATGTTGCGCCCATAACTGTAGCCTATCTAGAGTGTCAAACAGCATAAGATAGGCGACACCATTCGATTCTGTAATGATTGGATTGATAGTCTCTTGTTGGCCTGCCCGATATGTAGCTTCATTTTTTGGCGCATTCTGAGTGGGGATATAAATTGTTGAATTAAGAAAAAGAGTGTAGAACTCATTTTGCGTATCTATGTTGGTAGTAGCGGCTACAAAGGCAATGTCTAATGGTGTCATAGATTCGTTCTCAGTTTTCCAGCAATTCTGCATTAGATAATAAATTTTCGGCATGAGCGATAGCGTTGGCTGTGAGAGTGAGATCACCTAGCATGCGAGCGAGTTCTTGAGACCTGGCTTCTCGACTAAGAGAGGTAATAGTGGTTAGAGCGGAGTTGTTCTCTGTGTTTTTGCTCACAAAGAGATGGTAATGACCGTTGGCGGCTACCTGAGGCAGGTGAGTGATGCAAAGAATTTGAGATTGAGTGCCGAGTTGTCGCAAGAGTTTGCCAACGACAGTTGCAGTGGGGCCGCCAATACCGACGTCGACTTCGTCAAATATTTGTGTGGCAATTGTCATTTTTTGGCCAGTGGTTACATGAATTGCTAAGCTAATTCGAGAGAGCTCACCGCCTGAAACAACTTTGGTGAGTGTATTTAATGGCTGATTAGGATTGGTTCGCACTAAAAATTCAATATTATCTTGGCCATCGGCGCGTGGAGTGGTATTCGAGTGAGCTTGTACCTCGATTTTTAATTCACCCCCATTCAAGCTCAATTCTTGCATTTGATCAGTGATGGCTTTACTCAATTTTTTGGCCGCTTTTTGACGGCTCAGGCTTAATTTTGCAGCAATGGTTTGGTAATTCGCATTCAGTTCTTCTTGTTGTTTTCTGAGTTCATTGACGCGTGCTTCAGAATGAACCAATGAATGTAATCGAGCTTCTAGTGTAGCTTGAAGTGTATGCAATTCATTCGCCTTAACTCGGTGTTTTCGTGAGAGGTGATGAATTTTTTCTAAGCGCTTTTCAACCTCAGAAAGACGTTCAGGATTAGGTTCCAGAGAAGAGAGGATTTTTTGTAATTCTGAACTTAATTCTTGTAAAGAGAGAGAAGCGGTGTTCACCAATTCGAGGGCATTATTGAGCTGAGGCAGTAAATTTTGTTGGCCCTGCAATTCTCGTTCAATATAATCCATTTGACCCAGTACATTCGATTCTTCTTGTTCGCTCAATATTTGAAAGGCTTGATTCAGATGAAGTAATTGAGCATCCACAGAGGCTAATTGTTTGTGCTCCAAATCAAGCCGCTCATAGGTGTCGGCTTGAAGTTCGCAGGCTTCTAATTCAGCAATCTGATCAGTGAGTAATGTTATTTCAGCGCTGTGATCTTGTTGATTATTCAAAATGATGGATAACTCAATCTCAACATTGTGCCATGCCTCAAAGATTTTTTTTGTGCTGTCTGTGAGGTCAGAGTGATCTGCATAAGCATCTAAAAGCTGACGTTGGTAATTTTTTTTGAGCAGTGCCTGATGCTGATGTTGCCCATGAATATTAATCAAAAGAGCTGCCAAATCTTTAATTTGTTGTAGAGGGCAGGGCACATTATTAATGGTGGCTCGAGATCGCCCATCAGTCGAGATAACACGTCGAATAATGCATTCTTCGTCGCTGGCTAAATTGTGAAGATTAAGCCACTCTAGAGCTTCAGGAACAGTACGCAGATCGAAAAACACGGTGATTTCACATTGATTAGCACCTTGACGAACCGATAAATTATCAGCTCTTTGCCCCAACGCTAATTCGATAGCATCCATAATAATTGATTTTCCCGCGCCTGTTTCTCCGGTGATCACCGTCAAGCCTGAATTGAGTTCCAGCGCTAGATGTTCGATTAAAACGAAATTTTTTATGTCGATATGAGTAAGCATTATCCTTTCCAGTGCAGCTTGGTGCTGAGTGTATTAAAGTAATTGTAATTGAGGGGGTGAATTAATCGAAATGTTTTTGAGTGTCGGTTTACAGTGATGTCGTCTCCGATAGGTACCGGAATTCTTCGTTGTCCATCGTGGCTGATTTGAGGAATAGTATAATTGCTGTCGCTGATATGGATGCGAATAGTGCTATCGCTTTTAACGACAATAGGTCGACTGCTTAAAGTATGTGGACATAAAGGCACCAGCACGATCGCATCTAAACTCGGATGTAGAATGGGGCCACCACCTGAGAGTGCATAGGCTGTAGAACCTGTTGGGGTAGAAACAATCAATCCATCAGCACGTAAATTGTACGCAAAATATTCGTTGATATAGAGATCAAAAGTAATCATTTGTGCTTTATCGCCTGGCAATAAAACAAAATCATTGACAGCAATCATAGCAGACTCATGTTGTGAATCGCGCTGTACTTGAGCCTCTAGTAAAAATCGTTCTTCGGATAAATAATTGCCTTGCAAAACGTCGAGCACTAAATTCAAGTCATCAGGTGCGATATCCGTCAAAAATCCTAAGGTTCCGCGATTAATTCCCAACACAGGTAAATTTTGTTCTGCCCCAATCCTTGCAGCTCCTAACAAACTACCATCACCTCCTACCACCAGAATCAAATCTGCCATCTGATGGAGTTGTTCCTTATGAACACTGGGCAAGTGGCTATCAGGCAACAAAGCGGCCGTCAAACTCTCAAGAACAACCGTATAATTGTGTTGCTCCAAAAAGCGGATAATAGAATCCAATGTTTCGCTGATACCCTCAATGCGCTGGCGGCCTATTAGGGCTATACGATTGAAAGGTGTCTGAACTTTCATAAATATATCCTATCATCCCTGGATTTAAGTCAGGGTTACAGTTTAAGTTTAGCCTTATGTTGGGCATAGGACAATATACAGTTTTAATGCTTCAATTTCTTCAGAACAAATTCCTCGAAGGTGATGATCACAGGATTGTCCGGATCATGCTTTAACAATGAGATATGGGTATCATTGAGTTTGGGTAAGATTGTCCCATCAATCGCATTAAGGTCGTATGGGATCATGGTTTTAGGGAGGACCGAGACACCTAAGCCAGCCTTCACTGCGGCGGTAATTCCAGCATAGCTGGGGCTGGAAAAAACTTGTCTCCACTTGAGCCCTGATTTTTCGAGAGCATTAATAGCGCTTGCACGATACACGCAAGGAGAAGGAGAAAGCACCAACGGTATAGGTTCATTCTTCTCAAAATAGTTATTGACCAGGGTTCTGTCGCCTACCCACTCCAATTTCTCTGACCACACTTCCATTCCGTGTGGGAAGATTTCAGGTTGGCTCATTTTTAAAAGGACCAAGTCGAATTCCTTTTGCTTAAAACGTTCATACAAATTTAAGGTTAGGTCGCATTCAACATTCAACATGACTCTGGGATGTAATTGAGCGAAGTGAACCAAAATTTCAGAGAGGAACACAGAAGCAAAATTCTCAGGCAATCCAAAATGCACTTCACCAATAAGATCGGGTTCTTTGAATCGATCAATCACTTCTGAATGCAGGGCCAATATTTTTCTAGCATAACCTAAAAATATTTCACCTTCATTGGTCAGGAGGATAGTTTTGCCTCGTTTTATCAGAGGAAAACCCACCCAATTCTCAAGCTTAGCAATTTGTTGACTGATGGCGGATTGAGTTCGTCCGACACGCTGAGCAGCCTGAGTGAAGCTACCTGTATCCGCCACTGCCAGAAAGCATTTGAGAGAAACGGTATCTAGATTCATAAGAGTTCCTAATGGGTTGGATAAGAATTATCAATTTTACTAATATTAACATCTCTTATATAGTTAGTAAAGAGCAGTAGCTTATCTTATAAACGATAATAGGAGGATTGAGATGCTAACCGATTTTCTGGGGTTGTTTAACCTAGACCCTTTAGCTCAGGTGATGATGGTATTGGTGGGTGTAATAGGGAGTTTAGTGTGGGTTTTTGCACGGGGCTACATGCAGGGCGATCGCTATTATGGTTCTTTTTTAGTTAGGCTGATGGCCCTCTGCTTGAGTGTATTGTTACTATTAGCTTCAGACAATCTCATCCTATTCTTTTTCTGTTGGTGTACCTGTAATGCTTTACTAGTCAGTTTAATGGTGCACAAGTCAGAGTGGATAGCCGCTAAGGTTTCTGGACAGTTAGCGGCAAAAACATTTCTTGTGGGAGCAATATTTCTCGGGGCTGCTTTCGTTATACTGTACTTAATAAGTAACTCTTTTTCAATTCAGACTATCATACAAATTGAATTACACCCTACCCAGCAATTGTTGTTGCATGTTGCTTTATTTTTATTACTGATAACAGCCATGACGCAATCTGCAATTTGGCCTTTTCATCGATGGCTAATAAGTTCGCTTAATTCCCCCACACCTGTATCAGCAATTATGCATGCTGGTCTTATTAATGGAGGGGGATTTTTGTTGGTACGTTTTGGTCAATTGTATCTTATGGAAGCCCATTTTCTGAGTGTCGTATTTATTATAGGTCTATTAACAGCTTTGTTGGGCACGGCATGGAAATTAATTCAAAGTGATATCAAGAGAATGTTGGCGTGCTCCACGATGGCACAAATGGGATTTATGCTGTTGCAATGTGGATTAGGTTTATTTCCATCGGCAGTAGCTCATTTGTGCTGGCACGGATTATTCAAAGCAACCTTATTTTTGGGAGCCGGAAGTGCCATTCAAGAAAAAAAAGTGTCTGATGCAAAAATACCTAACATCATGACTTTTGTTTTGGCTTGTGTATCTGGTATCGCGGGAGGCTATTTTTTCAGCCTTGTTTCCGGAAAAGAATGGATGATAATGGATACAACCAGTATCCTGATAGCGATTGCATGTCTAATATCAGCACAATTTTCTTTGAATCTCTTAGAAATGCTAGGAAGAAAATATTTTTTACTGGCTGTTTTGATGAGCATTATTCTTGGTAGCACTTATGGTTTGAGTGTTTTCACTATTACTCAATACTTATCGCCTCTCCAATTATCACAACCACAGCCCATTAACATCTTTCATTTAATTGGTTTGGGTATTCTGATTTTTGGATGGGCTGCGATGCAATTTAAAAAACCCTTTATAAAATTCGCGTCCAATGAACGTTTTAGACAAAAACTCTATGTCAAGTTATTGAATGCCAGTCAACCCCACTCTGCGACGATTACTGCCAGCAGAAATCTTTACAAATTTTAAGGAGCGATTATGAAAATCCTATCTCGAACAATTAAAGAAGACATCTCTGGCAAAATACCAAAAGAGGAGGCTAGCCCCGATAAAAGCTTGAAAGAGATGGTGAAGTCAGCATGGGATACTATCTCACCAGTATGGTCATTAGAAAATGCGATTGCCTGCAACCCTTTGCAAGGGCTTGAATCACAATCATTTGAGGAGGCTTGTTCCTTAGGCGCCGATTATTTTGAAAGGTCTGAATTTCCAGAACCACTTTTAGAGGTTAATCGTCAAACCATAAAATGGTGTCAAGCCTATTTTGATAGAGGACAAGCGACAATTTCAATGCCAGGTAGAGATCAAGGGTTCTATCAATCATTGCTGAGGTTGTGGATTTATGATGTTAATTTGCACAAAAATAATCCTCAAAAAATCGATTTGATCAAAAGACTTACCGGTAATGCCCTATCTGATATCACACATTGTTTGATAGAATTAAAAATTCCTTATGAAGGTTATCAAGAGATATTAACTTTATTATTAACATCGTTGCCAGGATGGGCTGGCTATGTTAAATGCCAATCAGACTGGTGTTCTGAGGGTATCGAATCTGATAAGAAAGTAACGCTCGAAGAATATTTGGCTATAAGAGTAGCGATGACAATGTTGCTTTGGCCGAGTTTAAATATTGATATTCAAAACGAAAATGGAAAAATTAGAAGTAACGATCGTGCTCATATGATACAAAAGATACAATTATTGGAAGAAGAATACGCCAAAAATATTTTACCTCTGATAAGATATCAAGCTTCTTCCGTAGCTGTAGATCTGGAAAAGCCGAAATTTGATGCGCAATTTGTTTTTTGTATTGATGTCAGATCGGAACCATTTCGACGAGCATTGGAAGCCGAAGGGAATTATCAGACCTTTGGTTTTGCAGGATTTTTCGGTGTGCCTGTTAAAATAAAAAAAGTTTGTTCGGAGGAATTTACCTCATGTCCAGTTTTACTCAAGCCAGCGCATTTTGTGAGTGAGGAGATTCACTCATCTCAAAAAGAGGCTAAACGTCATTTTCGTGGTCGGCGTATCATCAAATTAATGCGATGCTTTTATCGGGGCTTGAAATATTCATTTTCAACTCATTTCGGGTTGGTAGAGATTCTTGGTCCTTGGTCAGGGGTTTGGATGATGGGAAAAACCCTATCGCCACGATGGGCGATATGGCTGAAGAAATCAATTGTTAGGTTCATTAAGCCTGAAATACTCGTCTCCCCGGCAATAGAAAAAAATTCACATCTCAACTGCGATACCACTGGAATTGATTTTGCCGATCAGTGTCAATATGCAGCTAATGCGCTTTTGATGATGGGTTTAACCCAGAATTTTGCTCCTATTGTGGTTTTTTGTGGTCATGGAAGTACCACTGAAAATAACCCTTTTGCAACTGCTTTAGATTGTGGAGCCTGCGGTGGAAATCAGGGCGGTAAAAGCGCACAAGTTTTGGCTGCCATATTAAATAGCGCTGCAGTAAGAGAATGGCTAGCTAATAAAAAAGATATTATTATACCACCACAAACTACTTTTATTGGGGCCCAACATGATACAACTACCGATGTTGTAAGCCTCTTTTCTATCAATGTGAGCGAAATAGAAACCCAACCTTTGTGGAAAAAAATTATAAATGATCTAGAAAAAGCTCGTCTTAAGAATAACATTGTTCGGGGCCAAGCATTAGGTTATTTTGGTAAAAGTGCTGCGATGGTTAGACATTGTCTCAAGCGTAGTCATGATTGGTCACAAACCCGCCCTGAGTGGGGACTTGCTAAAAACGCAAGCTTTATCGTAGGATCAAGAGAATTTACCAAAAACATTGTGCTGGAGGGGCGTTCATTTCTTCACTCCTACGATTGGCGGTTGGATTTGGAAGGAGCTTACCTCGAAGTGATCTTGACCGCTCCAATGGTGGTAGCACAATGGATAAATACTCAATATTTATTTTCCACCTTAAATAATGTGGCCTATGGAAGTGGAAGTAAAATAACTCATAATGTCACCGGTAAAATTGGTGTAATGCAAGGCAATGGCAGTGATCTTATGCATGGCTTACCGCTACAATCGGTGTTTAGGACTGATAGTTCCCACTATCATGAACCGATGCGATTATTGACAGTTGTCTATGCGCCACGCACGACAGTTAGCCAGATTATACAGAGACAACCCGTTTTACAGAAGCTGTTTGGGAATGGGTGGGTTAATTTGGTGGTGATAGATCCCGCCGACCATGAAATCTATCGACTTGAAAGGAACTTCAATTGGTTAAGGTTTGAAATGTGAATAAGCCCTATAATAATGCTAAAATAGGCCTAGTTACAAAGCATAATAAAAAAAGTGTAATTGGGCCTATCTTTGAGACTCTTCTGGGTGCAAGCGTTTTCTCAATTAATGTGGATACAGATCAACTAGGAACATTTTCTGGTGAGGTTTTAAGGAATCTAAGTCCATTAGAGTGCGCCCAAAAAAAATGTGAGCTGGGAATTGAGATCGGAGCTTACGATTATTATATTGCTAGTGAAGGTAGTTTTGGGCCGCATCCCGATAATCCTTTTTTGATGTGTGATCATGAGATCCTTTTTTTTATTGATAAGATAAGAAATATCCACCACTCCACCAGTATTATTTCTCCCCAGACAAATTATAGACAGGCTGTCATATCCTCTTTTAAAGAACTCTTGGATTTTTCAAAAAAAGCTCTGTTTCCTTCACATGCTTTGATAATAAGACCTCATTGTTGGGTAAATAAAGAAGTTATTTTTAAAGGCATTAAGGATATGAACAGTCTTGAAAAGTACTTTATAAGAGCACTGGATGCTGCTGGAGGTCAAGCAGTATGGGTTGAGACGGATATGCGAGCTCATTTGAACCCCACTCGAATGAATGTTATCGGTTTAGTGGCGGAGAGTTTGGCCACCCAGCTCAATACCCTTTGTCCAAAATGTGAGTGTCCGGGGTGGGGCATTAAAGAGGTAAGAAAGGGTTTGCAATGTTCATTATGTCTTAACGAGACACCCTGGGTAAAATCAGAGATATGGGGGTGTCATGGTTGCGCTCACACCATTGAACAACCCAGATCGGATGGTTTAAGACGCGTTTCCCCTAATTACTGTCAGTTATGCAACCCCTAATCTGAATATTGCAGAAGTACCTCATTTAAGTTAAAAAGGAAAAACGAGCGATATAAATTCTTATGATCAGTTTGAGGTATTGTTGTGGCTGATATTGATATTAATGAACGGGCTCAACGCATTTTGACGTTGTTAATTCAACGTTATATTCGTGATGGGCAACCTGTGGGTTCCAAATCTTTAGTCGAGGATAGTGGTGTTGGTTTGAGTTCGGCCAGTGTTCGGAACATTATGTCCGATTTGGAGCAGGCGGGATATATTTGTTCGCCGCATACTTCTGCGGGGCGTTTACCGACAGCTAAAGGGTATCGTTTTTATGTGGACACTTTATTAACGGCTCAGCGCGCGGCATCAGGCGATATCAATACTTTACGGTCTCAATTGCGTACCGATAACTCTCAGAAAGATTTATTGACATCAGTTTCAGGACTTCTCTCTTCTTTGACCCATCTCGCTGGCATTGTTTCACTACCAAAATACCAACGTTTTATTTTAAGGCATGTTGAGTTTTTACCTTTAGAAAAGAGTAGAGTTTTAGTGATTCTTGTTTTCAATGATCATGAGGTTCAAAACCGAATTATACAAACAGATCGAAATTACTCGTTGAGTGAATTACAGCAAGCCGCCAATTTTTTGATGGCGCATTATTCTGGTTTTGATCTGAGTGATATTCGTCAGGTTCTACTGCAAAAAATGCAAGATGATCGTCACAGTATGGAACAGTTTATGGTGGCTGCCTTAGAAATGGCTGACAAAGCTTTTGAGCACAAAAAACATGATGATTATGTCATCGCCGGTGAAACCAATCTTTTCAGTTTGGCAGAAACCGCTAACATCGATCAATTGCGCAGTCTTTTTGAAACGTTCAGTCAAAAACAAGCTGTTTTGCATCTGCTAGATCAATGCTTGCAATCCGATGGTGTAAAAATTTTTGTTGGACAAGAATCAGGTGTGGAAGTCTTTGATGGCTGTAGCTTCGTGGCTGCACCCTACCTTTTAGAAGACAAAACCCTCGGCGTCTTGGGCGTCATCGGCCCCAGCCGCATGGATTATCAGCACGTGATCTCCACCGTCGATATCACCGCAAAGCTCCTTAGTGCTGTTTTAAGGGACGAATAAAGACTCTATGTGCTTCTTGAAAAGATTGTTTATGTAATATCCAGTTATGAAGCAAGACTATTGCAGGCAGTCAAAATTCGTTGAAATCTAGGTATGGAATATGTATATTCAATGCTTATTAACTATAACTATTAGCGAGGCTGGGTATCATGGCAAGTGAAAAACAAGTTCTGGAATGGTCGGGAAACGTCCCTTTAGTACTAGGGGTCTTATCGATTATACCGCTTTCATTGGCTTTCCGATATTGGGGGGCATCAAGTATTATCCCAGATTCACTGTATCGTTTTGCATTAGTAACAAAGTGTATGGGATTTTTTTCTTACAATAATACCCCTGAACCATCACGAACAAGCAGCTTTTTCCATGTACAGTTGAGTCGCATGCCCAATGAACCTGTATTTTACATCCCCCCTGCTCAATATAATCCGAATTATATCTTTAATCATTTTTCTAAGTTTTTTCAGAAATACTTAAATAATATTGACGTATACACAGTAGATGCCACACAGATCGATCCGAATAGTAAATTTGATAGCATCTTTGATTTTACTGATTGTATTAATTTTCCAAAATTTTCTAAGCCGTCGCTAATTGTTGTTTCTATACCCAGCCCTGTGGGTTCTCGTCGGCCTTCTGGTCATATGTGGACTCACGCATTAACTATATTTGTTTCACCCTGGAAACAAGAAATACGAATAAATGATCCAATGTACAACAATACCACCGATGAAGGAGATTTTGTTAGGTTCCCACCAGAACTGATACGCGTGATCGAAAAACAATTTCCAGAATACAAGATTATAGATGAAAAAAAGCAGCTACAAAACCGGGGTGAATCGATTTGTTCCTATTTGGCCTATAAAATGGGACAATATTATGCCCAAGGTAATATTGAAGAATTAACCCGTGAAAAAATCATCTCAGACTGGGCGGAAGATATGATATTATGTAAGCCCGCTGAACTGCCTCGATCTGATCAATTATTTTGGTTGATGCATAACATTTTTGCACATATCAAGGAAAAATTTAGAACCTGGACTTTGAAAAAATTTGGGCAAGTGCTCGAAGATGCGAATTGTAACTCTGTTCTGTATCTTGCTGATAATGTGAGGGACGGTATACTCCAGTTTGCAGAAGGTGATGATTCAGTTATTGAATCATCACTGTCGAGTTTAACTGATTGCTGGGTCTATTTTGATAGTACTTATGCTATCAGTGAAATTAATGAATCCGGTGAGACTTTAGTTGACGCCATCGTATCGATATTACAAGAACATGTTTTGGCTCAACCTCAAGATGCTCTGAACCAAACCCTGAAAACTATTCATAAGGACAAGGACTTGGTGAAAAAAATCTGCGATCAATTGATTACTACGAGACTATTACATAGTCCATCAGCGGGTCCCTTTAAATAAATGGCATTCTAATGTTGCGCGGCGATAGGGGAGAGCCCTTGAAAAATCAGAGCTGAGTCTCTATATCCAGGTTATTAAGTGATGCAGACCCTTTACCCTGGAGACAATGATGGCAACACAAGATGACAATTTGAAGGATGGACCTTCTAAAGCAGATAAGATGAATGCTGGGCTTAGCTCAGAGAAGAAGAAGTGGCCCACGCCGGAAGAGGCTTCTCAAGATAGCGAGGAAGTAGGAGGCACTTTGGGTGAGGAGTCTGCTGTAGGGGAAGCTCAGACTTCAGGGGCTTCAGAAGCACCTGCTTTGGATCACCCTTCTTATCAAAAATTAGAGGATCAGCTCACAGAAACGGAACAAAAACTCAACGAATATAAAAACGAAATTCTTCGTTCACAGGCTGAGATGGAAAATACCCGGCGTCGCGCAGCGCTCGATGTTGAAAAAGCCCGTAAATTTGCTTTGGAAAAATTTGCCACTGAATTATTGCCGGTCGCTGATTGCCTGGGGCACGCTCTGGAGTGCGAATACGGTGATAATCAGTTTGCCAAGAGCATTCATGAAGGCGTTGATATGACCATGAACATGCTGGTTCAAACCCTGGATCGTTTCGGTATCAAGCAGATCAACCCTCTGAACGAGCCCTTTGATCACAACCAGCACCAAGCGGTGGGTATGGAAGAAAACGCAGAGACCAAGCCCAACACCGTGCTAAAAGTCCTGCAAAAGGGCTATATTCTGAATGAACGACTGATCAGGCCTGCGATGGTGATTGTGTCAAAATAATTCTTTTTTAGGGGGCTTGAAAATAGGTTCAATGCCCCCACTTTAGTGTTATCGATGATTTAATTGATTGGAGATTTAGTTATGACGACGAGTTCTAAAGTAATTGGTATCGACTTAGGTACTACGAATTCCTGCTTTGCTATTATGGAAGGCGGTAAGCCGCGAGTTATTGAAAATGCTGAAGGTGCACGTACTACACCTTCTGTGGTGGCTTTTGCCAACGATGGTGAAATATTGGTGGGGCAATCTGCAAAACGTCAGGCAGTCACTAATCCTAAAAACACGATTTATGCGGCAAAACGCTTAATTGGGCGTCGTTATGATGACAAAGAAGTACAACGCGATATCGAAATGGTACCCTACGAAATTGTCAAAGCGAAAAATGGTGATGCTTGGATTAAAGCGAATGGCAAAGAGATGGCCGCACCTGAAGTTTCTGCGCGCGTTCTCGCGAAAATCAAAGCGGATGCTGAAGCGTATTTTGGTCATCCTGTATCTAAAGCAGTCGTAACTGTTCCTGCTTATTTTAACGATTCACAACGTCAAGCGACTAAAGATGCTGGTAAAATTGCAGGCTTAGAAGTACTGCGAATTATCAATGAACCGACTGCTGCGGCGCTTGCTTATGGTCTCGATAAAAAAGCGGAAGGCAAAGCCCAAGAAGATCGTAAAATTGCAGTTTACGACTTGGGTGGTGGTACTTTCGATATTTCTATCATCGAAATAGCTTCTGTTGATGGTGAACAACAATTTGAAGTATTGGCAACCAACGGTGACACATTCCTAGGTGGTGAAGATTTTGACTTGCGCTTAATTGATTATTTGGCGGATGAATTTAAAAAAGAAAATGGCATTGACTTGCACGAAGATGCTTTAGCCTTGCAACGTTTAAAAGACGCTGCAGAAAAAGCGAAAATTGAATTATCGTCTTCACAACAGACGGATGTAAATTTACCGTATATTACAGCCGATGCTTCCGGGCCTAAACACTTGAACGTGAAAATTACACGTGCGAAATTAGAATCGTTGGTTGAAGATTTAATTGAGCGAACGGTTGGTCCTTGCAAAACCTGTCTTAAAGATGCAGGCCTCAAAATTTCTGACATTAATGAAGTTATTCTGGTGGGTGGTCAGACCCGTATGCCCAAAGTTCAAGATACCGTTAAAGATTTCTTTGGAAGAGAACCCCGTCGTGACGTGAACCCCGATGAAGCCGTTGCTGTTGGTGCTGCGATTCAAGGTGCTGTACTCTCTGGTGATGTCAAAGATATTTTATTACTCGACGTAACGCCTTTATCGTTGGGTATTGAAACTATGGGTGGTGTGATGACGAAACTCATCGATAAAAATACCACTATTCCAACTAAAGCTTCTCAGGTTTTCTCAACGGCTGAAGATAATCAGCATGCAGTTACTGTTCATGTACTTCAAGGTGAGCGTGAAATGGCTTCTGCGAATAAATCACTGGGTCGTTTTGACTTGGCAAATATTCCGCCAGCACCTCGTGGCGTGCCACAAATTGAAGTGACTTTTGATATTGATGCGAACGGCATTTTGCACGTGTCTGCCAAAGACAAAGCGTCTGGTAAGGAGCAATCCATTGTGATTAAAGCTTCTAGTGGTTTGTCTGAAGAAGAAATTCAACGCATGGTTCAGGATGCAGAACAACACCGAGAAGATGATGCGGAATTTCATAAGTTGGCTGATGCTCGAAATAAAGCCGATAATTTAATTCATGCTACGAATAAAGCGATGCATGAATTAGGCGATAAAGTAACAGCGGATGAGAAATCTTCTATCGAATCGGCCATCGCTTCATTGAAAGAAGCGATGAAAGAGGGCAATCGATCAGAGATTGAAACTAAAACTGAAGCACTTTCTACTGCATCCGCTTCGATGTCTGAGCGGCTTTATGCACAGAAAAATGCTGCCGGTGGTGATGGTGCAAGTAGTGGCGAACCACAGTCCGGTTCCGGGGAACAACAAGCTCAAGGTGGTGGTGAGAATGTTGTTGATGCAGAGTTCGAAGAAGTTAAAGACGAAGACCAGAAAAAATAATCTGGTTGAAGGGCTTAACCAACAGCAGTTCCCTCTTGAAAGGGGGAGCTGCTTTTTGTTATAGATTGTGTGATGAGATAAAGGATCATTTGGCATGGCTGAGAAAAAAGATTATTACGAATTGTTGGGCGTTGCGCGTAACGCCTCCGATGCTGAATTGAAAAATGCCTATCGTCGTTTAGCGATGAAATATCATCCTGATCGTAATCCTGGGGATAAAGAAGCCGAAGCAAAATTTAAAGAAGCCAAACAAGCCTACGAAATTCTTTCTGATAGCCAAAAAAGAGCTGCCTACGATCAATTTGGTCATGCGGGTGTTGATCCCAGCATGGGTGCAGGTGGTGGTGCAGGATTTAATCCCAACGATTTGGGCGATATTTTCGGCGATATTTTTGGGGATATTTTTGGCGGTGGTGGAGCGCGTCAGCAACGTGCTGCGCATGGCCAAGATTTATTGTATCACCTTGAATTAAGTCTTGAAGAAGCGGTTCACGGAAAAACAGTACAGATTCATGTTCCAACACTCGTCAATTGTAGTCGTTGCTCAGGCTCGGGTGCGGCAGCAGGAACTCATCCTGAAAAATGTACCGCTTGCGATGGTCATGGACAAGTACGCATGCAGCGTGGCTATTTTGCCGTGCAACAAACCTGCCCTACTTGCCACGGACGAGGCAAAGTGATTAAAACACCCTGTGATAATTGTTATGGTCAGGGCCGCATAAAACAACAAAAAACACTTTCAGTAAAAGTACCCGCGGGTGTCAGTGAAGGCGATCGAGTCCGTTTATCAGGCGAAGGTGAAGCCGGACAAAATGGAGCGCCTCCGGGTGATTTGTATGTGCAAATTACTGTTAGACAGCATGCAATCTTTCAACGTGATGGCAACGATCTGCACTGTCAGGTTCCCATCAGTTTTGTGATGGCGGCAATCGGTGGCGAAATGGAAATCCCGACTATCGATGGGCGTGTAAAATTAAAAATTCCTGCCGGTACTCAAAGTGGAAAACAATTTCGGTTACGAGGTAAAGGAGTACATGTTGCTCGTTCAGGTCGGACAGGGGATTTATTTTGTCACGTGATGGTAGAAACACCGATTAATTTAACCAAAGATCAAATTTCGTTATTGGAACAATTCCGAACTTCTCTGGAAGCGGGTGGTGATCGACACAATCCACAATCGAAACGTTGGTTTGATGGCGTGCGCAAATTTTTTGAGGGTTTAACTTCATAGCTTTTTGGCGGTGAGAATGACTGATTTAACAACACCGGCACTGTTAGCATTAGCTGACGGGACTTTATTTTGGGGTACTAAGGTGGGTGCCGAAGGTCGAACTGTTGGTGAAGTTGTCTTTAATACTGCGATGACGGGCTATCAAGAAATCATGACGGATCCTTCATACGCGAAGCAGATTGTCACTTTAACCTATCCTCATATCGGCAATGTTGGCATCAATTCAGAAGACAAAGAATCACCACGCGCCTATTTGGCAGGTTTGATTATTCGAGATTTGTCCTTAGTAGCCAGCAATTGGCGTTCTGAACAATCGCTTGATAATTATTGTCGTGAACAAGATGTAATTGGTATAGCTGATATTGATACGCGTCAATTAACTCGGATTCTGCGAGACCGGGGTGCGCAACATGGTTGTATTATGGCTGGCAACAATATTTCTGAACAAGAAGCCATCGCATTGGCCAAAGCATTTCCGGGTTTAAACAATTTAGATTTAGCCAAAGAAGTTACAACCTCTGAGCGCTACGAGTGGATAGAAGGCAGTTGGAAATGGCCTGACGGATTTCAAAAAAATGAGAAGAAAAATCTTCGCTTTCATGTGGTAGTCTATGATTATGGCGTAAAACAGAATATTTTAAGACTGTTGGTCGATCAAGGCTGTCATTTAACAGTTGTGCCAGCAACGACTTCTGCTCAAGAAGTGCTAGCACTTAAACCCGACGGAATATTTTTATCCAATGGTCCTGGTGATCCTGCGGCTTGTGATTACGCGATTGTGGCGATTAAAGAATTATTGGGTCACAATATCCCTATTTTTGGGATATGTTTAGGCTTTCAATTATTGGCATTAGCTTCCGGTGGCAAAACCGAAAAGATGAAATTTGGACATCATGGTGCTAATCATCCCGTTCAAGATCATCGCAATAAATCGGTTGCAATTACAAGCCAAAATCATGGCTTTGCCGTTTCAGAAAAAGAGTTACCAGCAGAATTAGAAATTATTGCTACGTCGATGTTCGATGGAACTCCTCAAGGAATTCGTCATAAAACATCTCCAGCCTTTGGTTATCAAGGCCACCCAGAAGCGAGCCCAGGTCCTCACGATATGCGGGGATGTTTTGCAGAATTTGCAGCGATGATGCGAGAGAGTCATGCCAAAAAGAACTGATATCAAAAGCATTTTATTATTAGGTGCAGGGCCTATCGTGATTGGTCAGGCCTGCGAATTTGATTACTCGGGTACCCAAGCTTGTAAAGCGCTTCGCGAAGAAGGTTATCGCGTTATTTTAGTGAATTCTAATCCAGCGACCATTATGACCGATCCTCAAATGGCCGATGTCACATATATTGAACCCATGAATTGGGAAGTGATCGCGCGGATTATTGAGCGTGAAAAACCCGATGCTATTTTACCCACCATGGGTGGGCAAACGGCATTAAATGTTGCCCTCGATTTAGCGCGTGAAGGTATTTTGGCTCAACATAATGTAGAAATGATTGGTGCTTCGCGCGAAGCGATCGATAAAGCGGAAGATCGAGAATTATTCCGCGATGCGATGAAAAAAATCGGCTTAGAAATGCCGCATTCAAAATTAGCTCATAGTCTCGAAGATGCACTGGAAATTTTAGATGAAATTGGTTTTCCGATTATCATTCGGCCTTCTTTTACCATGGGTGGCTCGGGTGGCGGTATTGCCTACAATCGCGATGAATTTATTGAAATCTGTGAACGTGGTTTAGATTTATCACCGACCAACGAATTATTATTAGATGAATCGATTATTGGTTGGAAAGAATACGAAATGGAAGTGGTCAGAGACCGTCATGATAATTGTATAATTGTCTGTTCCATTGAAAATTTTGATCCCATGGGAATTCACACAGGCGATTCAATCACTGTTGCACCCGCTCAAACTTTAACGGATAAAGAATATCAACGCATGCGCGATGCATCGATTGCAGTGCTGCGAGAAATTGGGGTGGATACTGGGGGTTCGAATGTGCAATTTGGTTTGGATCCCAAAACAGGGCGCATGGTTGTAATCGAAATGAACCCGCGTGTTTCTCGTTCATCCGCTCTCGCTTCAAAAGCCACGGGATTTCCGATTGCAAAAGTGGCTGCAAAATTAGCGGTGGGTTACACACTGGATGAGTTATCCAATGAAATCACGGGAGGAAAAACTCCCGCCTCATTTGAGCCCGTCATTGATTATGTGGTGACAAAAATCCCTCGCTTTAATTTTGAGAAATTCCAAGGAGCCGATGCGCGTCTCACCACTCAAATGAAATCGGTGGGAGAAGTGATGGCTATTGGTCGCACCTTTCAAGAATCGTTTCAAAAAGCATTGCGTGGATTAGAAGTGGGTAGTTTTGGATTTGAACCAGTGGTTGATTTTTCTAATGAAGAAGCTCGCGATATATTATGTCGAGAATTACGAATCGCAGGTTGGAATCGAATATGGTATTTAGCCGATGCCATACGATTTGGAATGAATCTGCAGGAAATTCAATTAATCACGCTGATTGATCCTTGGTTTTTAGCTCAACTTGAAGATTTAATTCGAGAAGAAGAAAAAATTGTTGGTTTGAATTTAGCTACGATTTCAGCTGAAACGATGTGGCAGATTAAGCGCAAAGGTTTTGCCGATGCCAGAATTGCGCAACTGCTCGGAGTGAGTGAACAAGCAGTGCGAAAACATCGTATCGCGCTCGGTATTAAGCCCGTTTATAAACGAGTCGATACCTGTGCTGCTGAATTTGCGACAGATACTGCTTATTTGTATTCCACTTATGAAAAGGAATGTGAGGCTCAACCCACAAAGCGTGAAAAAATTATGATCTTGGGTGGTGGGCCCAATCGAATTGGTCAAGGTATTGAGTTTGATTATTGCTGTGTACATGCTGCACTAGCGATGCGCGAAGTGGGTTATGAAACTATTATGGTGAATTGTAATCCAGAAACTATTTCTACCGATTATGATATTTCTGATCGCTTATATTTTGAATCTTTAACTCTGGAAGATGTGCTTAATATTGTTGAATTAGAAAATCCCAAAGGGGTAATTGTTCAATACGGTGGACAAACACCTTTAAAATTATCCAAAGCGCTTGAAGCGGCGGGAGTTCCAATTATCGGCACTTCACCCGATGCCATTGATCGCGCAGAAAGTCGCGAACGTTTTGCGCAATTAGTGCAAAAACTCGGTATTTTACAGCCACCGAATGGAACCGTGCGTTCTGTGGAAGAAGGTTTACGTTTAGCGAATGTTTTTGCCTATCCACTGGTCGTTCGTCCCTCCTATGTATTGGGTGGCAGAGCGATGAAAGTGGTGTACAACGAAAAAGAATTACAACGATACATGCAAGCAGCTTCCGAAGTGAGTGCAGAATCACCTTTATTACTCGATCATTTCGTGGATGACGCAACCGAAGTGGATGTTGATATTGTTTGCGATGGAAAAAATGTTTTGTTAGGCGGCATCATGGAACACATTGAACAAGCTGGAATTCATTCCGGTGATTCAGCCTGTTGTTTGCCTCCGCACAGTTTGTCGACGCAAATTCAAGAGAAATTAAGCGAGATCATGAAAGATATTGCGCTGGAATTAGGCGTAGTGGGTTTGATGAATGCGCAATTTGCCTTGCGTGGCGATTTGATTTATGTGTTGGAAGTCAATCCTCGTGCATCACGAACCATTCCTTTTGTTGCAAAAGCAACCGGTGTGCCCCTGGCGAAAATTGCGGCTAAATGCATGGTCGGTCAAAGTTTAGAAGAGCAGGGTTATTCCAAAGCGAGAGTGCCCTTGCACTATAGTGTAAAATTCCCGGTCTTTCCTTTTGCAAAATTCCCCGGAGTTGATCCTATGTTGGGCCCTGAGATGAAATCAACGGGTGAGGTGATGGGCATAGGTTCTAGTTTTGAGGAAGCCTTCGCCAAGGGTTTATTGGGGGCGGGAATTACAATGCCTACTCAGGGGCTGGCTTTCATTAGCGTTCGTAATGCCGATAAACCGCGGGCTGTTGAAGTCTCTCGTTATTTATGCGCAATGGGATTTTCTATTATCGCGACACGTGGCACGGCTGCTGTCCTGGCCAAAGCCGGAGTACCCCATCAAGTAGTGAATAAAGTGACAGAAGGCCGCCCCAATATCGTGGACCTGATCAAAAATAATGAGATTGCCATGATCATCAATACCACCGAAGGCCAGCAGGCCTATGGCGATTCCTATACCATACGCAGTAATGCCGTCAGCCGTAAAGTCTGTTATTTTACGACTCTTGAAGGGGGTAAGGCGGCTTCGGCTTCCTTACAATACGATCCTCGAAAAACTATTACCCGCGTACAGGACTTATGAGCCCAGGCATCGCCATCAGTATGATGGTGTTTTGGTTCCCATGGGAGAAGAAGTTGAAGCTGAAGTGCCAAAGATGCTGTGCAAAGCCCCACCGAATGTCTATCAAGTCGAGAATTAAATCGATAGTTCTGTCTATCTATTTCCCGAAGTATTGAGTAAAAAAATATGGTATGTTTCTTCTGTTTTTTTGGAAGAGTAGGCAATTAGAGATTTGAGACTTTTATACCTCAAGCAAAGATCTGGCTCCTACTTTTAAGATTTTTCACTTTTTTTTTGATCTTCATAAAATGGTAATTTTTGTAAAAACTGCTCCGAATCACGTTTTATTGCTTTAATACGGTCTTTTTCCATTTTCTGTAGCTGTGAATAGACCATGTTCAAACGTGGATTTTTTTTAAATTTATCTTCATGTTGGATAAGAAAATTCCAATAGAGATAGTTAAATGGACAGCTATTTACGCCGTTTTTTAAAGACACATTATAGGTGCAGGACTTACAGTAATTTGACATTTTATTGATATAAGCTCCACTTGCAGCATACGGTTTACTTCCTAATAGACCACCGTCTGCATAGAGAATCATCCCGATTACATTTGGCAATTCTACCCAGTGGTATGCATCGATATAGACTATCCAGTACCACTCGTTAATATATCGAGGATCAATTCCGGTTAGTAACGCAAAATTACCTAAGACCATCAGTCTTTGTATATGATGGGCGTAGGCATGTTGTTTTGTTTCACGAACACATTGCTTTAAGCAATTGAGTTTTGTATCACCGGTCCAGTAGAAATCTGGCAGCGGTCTTTTTGCACCTAAATAATTACTGCCTTGATAGGCAGGCATCTTGAGCCAATATATCCCACGGATATATTCACGCCATCCTAATATTTGACGAATAAAGCCCTCTGACGCGTTTAAGGAAACCTGATGAGAATAATACGCTTTTTCTACGGCACGAATACATTCTAATG
Organism: uncultured Gammaproteobacteria bacterium; assembly: GCA_964567285.1. Lineage (GTDB taxonomy): Bacteria > Pseudomonadota > Gammaproteobacteria > JAIEPX01 > JAIEPX01 > JAIEPX01. Next base: position 219,932 of record CAZMLO010000002.1, on the reverse strand, counting down.
GATCCAGCAAACCAATATTGATATAGCCACTCAAATGCGAATGAAACATCCAGGGTTCATTCTGTAACATGGCATCTTGATAATCGCCGAAATACTGAAGTCTATCCTGAATGAAGAGTGAGAGTGCTTTTTTCGCTTGGTTATGAGTGACACCATAGCAAAATGGCTCTATTTCTCCGAAATGATCAGAGAATTTTTTTTTAACCAGGTCGATTACCTCATCTGTAATAGCATCTGAATCTACTCTAAAATTTTGGGGGATTTGAATAGAATTTTTAGGGAATTTTCGATTTAGGCTATCGTAATTCCATCGCCCCCCTTCAGGTATCCCATCTTTAATTAGAATATTATATTTCAGACGCATTTTTCTGTAAAAAAACTCCATCCTGAGCTCTTTACGTGATTTAGCCCAATCGGTGAATTCTTCGTGAGTTGACAAAAAGCGATCATCTTCCCGAATTTCCAAGGGAATAGATAGGCGGCTTTGCAAATCTTTTAGGGCAACAAATGAATGATACTCACTCGGTTCAGTAATAACAACACGTCGTATATCTGATGTTATATGTCTTTCGATTTCAGCAACAATAGTTCCAGAATTATGAGGGTCATCCAATTCAATATATTTTAAAGGAAATTTCTTTTGCTTTAATTCATCCGCGAAGTGACGCATGGCCGACAAAATAAAAACTAATTTCATTTTATGATGCTTGACAGTTGTGAACCAATCTGAGGTTTCACACAGTAATAGGGTATCTTGTTCAGGCACTAAATCCTTTAAACTTGAGATCGCCTGGCTTAACTGATCCGGATAGAGAACGCGCAATGTTTTCAATAGAGGCCTTTCCTATAAAATAGAGAATTATTGTAGTCTTCTGACAGAAGCTAGGTCAAGAGGGGAGGAAGGGAGTAGGGGAAGGGTCAGGTCTAAACAAATTGACTTAATACTACGAGTCTCGTGAGAGAATGACACTACGTTAGATTTCCTCAGAGAATCATTGAGCTCTCTTATCAATCGGTTAATCTGAAGGGTTCAGATCTTATATTAAAACTCACTTTCCAGCAGGGAGATATAAGAGTTCCACTAACGCGGGCAACTCCTTCTCACTTCATCTGATGTATTAATCTCATCTTATTTGCCATTATCTGAACCTCACAAGTAATCAATAGTAGTCGACGATTTCCACATCATGGGGTTCATTGTCAACCCATCTATAACAAATTCTCCATTGTAAATTTATTCGAATATTGTATTGACCTTTACGATTTCCTCGCAATGCTTCGAATCTATTACTAGGTAATCCTTTCGAGTTCTGAAAAGATGTTGCAGTATCGAGAATTAGTAAGCGCTTTTCAGCTTGTGTGTGAATGGACCTCCATTTGTTCACACTATTACCATCATAAATTGACTGAGTATGCTTACAGTTAAAGCTTCGAATCATTTTGATGCTATAGGATTTATCTTAGGGAGATAACAGCTCATCTTGCATAAAAAACATCATCGTGAAAACTAAATACTCTATGATCTTGTATCTAAGTGATTTTCCTTAGGCATTAACCACTGATATTTTCCGCATATCATTGATTTGGCTTAGATTACGTGAGAGAATTGATGGGTAGTTAGTAGACGCCCCTCCTAAAAACGGCTTTTACATAAATACCTGTGATGGAACATGAAGATACTTAGCATATTCGGAACAAGACCTGAAGCCATTAAAATGGCCCCTGTCCTGCGCTTACTCAAAAATGACTCTCGCTTTGAATCTATGGTATGTGTCACTGGTCAACATCGGCAAATGCTGGATCAATTTATCAAAGAGCTTGAAATCGAGCCTAACATAGACCTTGACATCATGATAGAAAATCAAAGTCTTTATGATATTACTGCAAAAATTCTTTCTACTCTAAAAATGGTTTTAGAAGAAATCCAGCCCGATAGAGTTTTAGTGCAAGGCGATACTACTACATGTTTCGCCGCTAGTCTGGCTGCATTTTATTCAAAGGTACCTGTTGCACATATTGAAGCGGGATTAAGAAGCTCGAATATGAATTCGCCTTTTCCGGAAGAAATGAATCGTACACTTGTTTCCAGAATAGCTGATACGCATTTCGCACCTTCATTAGAATCTAAAAGAAACCTGATCAATGAAGGAATTCAAGAATCTAAAATATTCATTACTGGAAACACTATCGCAGATTCGCTCTTATGGATAAAAGAGAAAATATCATCAAAAACGAATGAATTGATGGATTTTGGAAATTTAACGACATTACTAAATAATAATTTTAAGATCATACTGGTGACGAGTCATCGCCGTGAAAATATCGGAGAAAGACTAGAAACACTTTGTCGATCAATCTTTAAGTTAGCCAAATTACACAAGGACTGGCACTTTATTTGCCCAATGCATCTAAACCCTAACGTGCAAAAGCCAATTATAAACTTTCTATCAGAATGCGAAAATATTCATCTAATAAATCCATTAAACTATACCCATTTCATATACCTCATGAACCAGTCAAAATTAATAATAACCGATTCTGGCGGCGTACAAGAAGAAGCATCGTATTTAGGAAAGCCATTATTAATATTTCGAGAGTCCTGTGATCGACCAGAAACAGTTGTGGCAGGTAACGCAATTTTAGTCGCTCCCATTGAACAAGAAATAATTGCTATAACCGAATTATTAATGAATGATGATAACAAATATTCTATAATGTCAAAACCAAACCAACTCTATGGTGATGGACAAGCAGCAAAACGTATCATTAGAGGATTACTAGATAACTTACATGAATATGATCTTCAGAGATAAAATTACCGTCATTGGGCTAGGCTATATTGGTTTACCGACTGCAGCTATTCTTGCGAGTCATAATTTCAAGGTAACAGGAGTAGATATCGATCATGCTGTTATAGACAAGATTAACAATAATAACGTCTCTCAAATTGAACCCTCACTCGAGTTGATTGTACGGAATGCCGTATTAAATGGTAACTTAACAGCCTCTCATATCATTGAACCTGCAGATGTCTTTATAATCGCAGTACCAACTCCAGTCACTCAGAATAAAAAACCCGACATGAAAATCATAAATTCTGTAGTGATAACACTAGCGCCACACTTAAAAAAAGGGGACTTGATAATAATTGAGTCTACTATACCCGTTAACATGACAAAAAAAATATCTAACATGCTTTCTGCCTTGAGAAAGGATTTAAAATTTCCTGGTATGAGCGATGAAGTTAACGATATCTATATTAGCTATTGCCCCGAAAGGGTATTGCCTGGAAATATTGCTGATGAAATCATACACAATGACAGGATAATAGGAGGGATCACCCCTAAATGCAGTATAAAAGCGGCTGAACTGTACAAAACGTTTGTAAAAGGAAAAATACTTTTAAGTGATGTTTGTACGGCTGAAATGACAAAATTAGCAGAAAATGCTTACCGAGATGTCAATATCGCGTTCGCAAACGAATTATCTATGATTTGCGATTCTTTAGGGGTAAACAGCTCGGAGGTAATCAATTTGGCCAATCATCATCCAAGAGTTAACATTTTACAACCCGGACCAGGAGTAGGAGGCCATTGTATCGCTATCGACCCCTGGTTTCTCATTGATTCCACACCGAATAATACAGATTTAATTCGCACAGCAAGAAAAGTAAACAATAACAAAACAAATCATGTTATAAATCAGATAGCAGAAACAATTGAATTCCACAAAAATCCGACTATTGCGTTTTTCGGTGCAACCTATAAAAGCGATGTGGATGATATCCGAGAAAGTCCAGCAATAAAAATTATTGATAATATCGCCAGTAAATTCTCATGCAACATGTTTTTAGTAGAACCCTACCTCAATACAATACCAACACCGCTTGATAAACATCCACATTTAAAAATGACAAAATTCAATGAAGCTATCAATGGTGCGACTATATTAGTACTGCTAGTAAAGCATAAAGAGTTTTTAAGATTTAACTGGAAATCTATAAAAAATAGTCGAGTTTTAGATGCGGTTGGCATGCTGTCACCAAGCAATTGTCACACACCGTCACCTCCACTAAAAACGTTCATTGCTAAAAAAAAGCTTCCATAGCATGATTGCAGTCAATTTTCTGTAGTTGTGAATCACTAGAAATAATAGATACATGTGGACATTTTTTCAGATTTATTTTAGGATGACAATAAGGTTTGATAATGATAAAAAGTCCTATTCTTTTGTTTGCAGATAAACTCCCCCCAAAGATCGGGGGAATGGAATTGCACGCTGGTTATTTTATACAATATTTCAAAAACCATCCTCATTACCCTCTCGAAGGAATAATCACTAAAAATGTCGATGGAAAAAATCATTTTATTTCCGACAAGGTAGATCAAGAGTTGAGTTTCTATGACATACCTTCTCTCATAAATCCTAAAATAGTCTTCTTCAATAGCGGGCACTGGATTGAAGATTTAGGATCATTAGCTTCAGTATTTAGAAAATCGAAATTCATCTATAGGACTGGCGGAAATGAAATAATAAAAGCTGACCTTAGGAAGCAGATGAAGATGAACCATGCACTGCGACAACAATATTGGGCTGATTCAATTAATAAATACATAGATCTACTCATAACAAACTCCAACTTCACTGAAAAAAGACTTCGTGATATTGGTATACATACTCAATTCTCGAAATGTGTCGGTGGTGTCAACATAGCTGACATCCCGAAGAAAGCTTTAGTTGTGAATCAAGATGGAAAAATTAGAATGTTTTGCGCTGCGCGGTTTGTTCCTTATAAAAACCACAATCTACTGATCAAGGTAATTCACGAACTAGTCAAGCGTGGCTATGATATCAAATTATCTCTTGCCGGCGATGGCCCACTTCTCCCATCAATCAAAGAAATGGTCAAAATAAATAACCTAGAAATGTCGATCAATTTTTTAGGTGTATTAGATAATGCATCAGTTTGCGATGAAATCACTAAATCAAACATCTATATTCAGCTCAGCTCTGATTATCACACCATCGTAGATGAAGGAGAATATTATCATTGCGAAGGAATGGGACGATCAATTTTGGAAGCTATTTCGGCTGGCACTTTTATTATTGCAGGGAATAGTGGCGCCTTACCTGAAATAGTTTTTGGCGACCGAGGCGTTTTAATTGAAATCGATAATCCGAAAAATATAGCTAACAAAATAGAACCTTTTTTAAAAAAACCAGCGAAACCACCTCAAGTAGCAACTTATTGCTGGAAGCGTATGTTTGCTCAATATGAATCCATTATGAAGAAGGTATTAGCCGTATGAAAATACTATTGGTTACGGAAAAATTCAACCCGCCTGAAAACGATCGCGATGGGGGATCTAGGTTAGCCACCACCATTGCAAATGCATTAGGTAAGTCACTCAGCATTATGCAATTTGGAGAAAAGCCGAGTGAAGATGCTACATGGAACTATATATACCCATATCGATCAAATAATCGCTTTGAAAATCGCCTAAACAATTCAGCTTTTATAAGAGAAAAAATAAATTCCGTGATAAATGACTTCTCAATCATCATATTCATTCATATTTCGATGCAATTCGAAATCGAGGAATATCTCAAAAATGAAAGAATTAAAATAATAACGTTCCCAATGTTTTTGAGCCCATCCTATAAACTGTCTGGCGAGGAAGTCCCCAACACATATTTTCAAAGAGAACTTAAGTCACTTCATAGATCTAACCTAGTTATAACCCCCAGTTATTTAGAAAAAATTCAGCTTTTGGAGCAGTACTCTGTTAGTCAGGATATTATCCGCGTAATTCCACGGGGCATTGACAATACTACAATACAACATATTCTAAGAAAAAATACAAACAATCTCAATATTTGCAGCATTGGAAGCATTAAACCACAAAAGAACACTATCGAATTAATAGACACATTTGAAATCATTCACGACTCATTCCCCAGGGCTTCTTTAAAAATAATAGGCCCTATTCAAAATAAGGAGTATTTCAATGAAGTGACGAAAAAGATTACATCCTCTAAGATTGATGGTTCTGTTTCTTTTTTAGGTCATGTGCCGCCAAAAGATTTCACTCATTTCACTGAAAATGAACACATTCATTTGTCGACCTCTAACTGTGAAACATTTGGTCGAGCTATTTTTGAAACTCTTGCAATGGGATTACCAAACATTGTCAAATTGAATAACAATGCTGCTTATGATTTCTTATCAAATCGCCCATACATTTTTTTTATTGAAGATAATAGAAACCTCCTTGAAGCCATACAAACTATCAAGGACAATCTACCTACGCTCTCATCGGAAGCAGCTGAAATTGGAAATTTGTATTGTGATAAATTCTTATCTCGTTTGATAATCTCTGAAATCACAAACCAACCTTGCATAGGCATTACTGATTATGACGGAACTCTCTATCATAAGAACGACGAAGCTCTCACGGATCAATGCATTCAAGCATTCAAACGATTTCGAACCCGGATTATTTGTACAGCTAGAAAAACTAGTGATGTCCTCGAAAAATTATCAGAGCATAAGCTAGAAGTAGACTGGGTTATATCATACAGTGGCGCCGTGGTAACAACAGGATCAGGTCAGATTTTATGGAAAATACCCCTCAAAAATGAGGCAATAGAACAACTGATGTTGCTAGATCATACGACTATACCAATATACTATAACAATGATGTTGTTCAAGCAAGTCCTTCGATCAATGTTCCATATAAGGGACTAGGATTGAGAATGGAATATTATAACAACAAAGCTTACCTTATGGATAGAAATGCCTCTAAACTCAACGCTATAATCAGATTATTAAAAATAGTGAATTCTACCAATCGTGTCCGTGTATTTGGCGATGGTGTCTATGATCGAGAGATGTTATCATTTTTCGATGGATCAGGCTCTCTGAAAGGAGTTCACATTTAACGTAATCAAGTTCTCTTTGTATAAGGATTTAAAAGATATTATGAGCACAGCATACTTCAAAGGATACTGGATGATAACTAATAGATGCAACCTTAGCTGCAGCTATTGCGTACTTGAAAACTCACCTGAACAAAAGAAGCTTGAGCTCAGTCTTGAAGAAAAAAAGGAGATGATTTCTCACCTCTACCATAATATGAAATTTAGAAGACTCACCCTATCCGGCGGAGAAGTTTCAATAATTGGAAAAAAGCCACCTCGAGACTTCATTGAATTACTCAATTATATACGGCAATTCCGATCAAGTAATCCACAAGAGAATTTAGAAATTGAAATTTATACTAATGGTATCTATATTAACAAAGATGTTCTCGAAGCAATGACAGGCGTTGTTGATATGGTGGCAATGACTATCGATAGCAAAAGTAGCAATATTCTCAATGAAATAGGCAGAAAATATAAAGGCATCGAGGATTACTATAGGCATATTGTAAATTTAAGCAAAGATCTAACTGACAATAATATTATTTTTAAATTACACAGCGTCATCTCACAAAAAAATTATATGACTTTACCCTATGAAGTCAAGGAAATAGTGCAAAATATCGTTAATTCTAATGGAAAGATTTCCTGCTGGAAATTCTTTCAATATATGTCTTACGATGCCCCGGAAAAAGACAATATTCATGCTATCTCATCGGATAACTTTGAAAATTTTATGAAAAAAACAAAGGATATTTTGAGCGATTATAAAATAAAACTGCACTTTAAAACGAATCTAGAAATGAACGCATCACTTTTTAATATATTATCTTATGGCAATGCGCAATATATGCGATCATCTGATACATGGTCAACAAGTCAACGAACTAAAGATTTGCGCACCTACAACTCCATGGAGGAATTATTCGCCAATCATGATATTAATGAAAAACTATTCAGACAATTCCACGAGATAACAAGATGAACAGCCTAATATTCACAATTGATATAGATTGGGCTAGTGAAGCGGCCATAGAAGAAACTTTGTTATTTTTTTACAACCATAATATAAAGCCAACTATTTTCAATACCCATCATTCTAGAGCTATCGAAAGGGCTATTTCTTCAGTAGATGTTGGACTCCACCCGTATTTTGGCCATGACTCTTCACACGGCTCATCTATTAATGAAGTTGTAAAATTCATTATGGATCTACCGCATAACATTAATGCCTTTAGATGCCACAGGTTTGGGGCATGCAATGAATCTAAACAGGCCATGCTCAAGAGCGGAATGGAAATTATTTCGAATGTTTGCACAAACTTAGCATCGGTACCACCATTTCAGGATCGGTCAGGCCTGATAGAATACCCAATATTTCTAGAGGACGGAGCTTATCTTTGGCATAAATACCCACTTCAAATTACCCCTGAACTGGAACACAAGCTCACTTATCCTACACCTAAAGTAATTGTTATACATCCTATGCACCTTGTCCTTAATACACCCAACTTCGACTACATGGTCAATATTAAAAATTCTTCAACAAGAGAATTTTGGAACACGATGAATACACGCTCACTTGATGGCTTAAGATTTAAAGGAAGAGGCGTACGTGATTTTATCGAAGATTTAATCGCATTTTCCAATAAATTTTCTACGCTTAGAGCACTACATCGCACCGTCTCATGCAAGCATAATTCTCCTCTCTTACAGCCTGAATAGCAAAATGACACGACTTTAATTGAAGACAACAATCAAAGTCTTGAGATGGATATTGCCATTGGTCATCTTGAAAAAAGTACTTTCCTGCATCATTACGAATCTCTGAATAATATTCATTTACATCAATCACTTTGTGATCGAACAAGCCTTCGATATATTTTGCACACACATCATCTTCAATTGTAGGCGCTTTCCCTTCATGCCCCATCGGTTGTAGTTTGATATTCGAAATTTTAAGTCTTTTTAATTCCTTCACTGTAGCGTCAGCGTTAAGAAAACTGGCCGCAAATACCAGTGATTTTGAGTCTTCCAGAGCACTCATAACTCCTTTAGCACCTGCCTCCGTACGGTGTAAAATTACTCTGTTTTTGAGATCAAGCTCCTTAATCCTTGTTGGGGAATTTGGAACATCATATTCGAATTCACAACCGATTTCAGGCTTACCCACCAGAATCGCATCTGAAAATTTATTAGCTAACCGCATAATTGTGGGCGTATTGGTTGCCAAAAAATAGCGTGACGGAGAACCTGCTAATATATAACAAGCTGCCGAAAAAGCTCGAAAAACATCTATAACTATGGTAGCATCAGGTTGTTTCTGCATTAATATCACTTTTGAGAGGTAAGTTTAATGAAAGTATCACATTTACGGACTTCCCTCAAATAGTATTACTAAGCCTAAATCCAAAGGTTTGATAATGCCAAATAGCATACCGACAGAACATGACGCTACTAAACATCATTGTGTCTACGTGCCTATTGTCGTCAAATCAGCAAAAATCGAGCTTTTGAAAGTACGAGGCGCACCTGTCTTTGTGGGAACTGAACTTGCAAGATTACATTTTGATAATACCACTCTTACAGTCTATTCTAAAATGTCTGGAGTTATCGACCGAGTATTAGTTGATAATGATCAACTAGTAATCGGGAAACAAGAGCTCTTTGAGATACGAAATACAAATGTCATCAGAGGACGTGCGGGCAATAAAATGGAGCCTTCACCTCCCCTCGCACCAAAACCAACAGGTAAAAGAGAAGAGCCAAGACAGAAATCGTCCGACTACCCCAAGAAATTTGTGTTCAACTTTACCCCAAGCCAATTCAGCTTCAAAACCAAAGTGATTATCGAAGGTTTAATCTCATCAAAAAAATGCATAAAAAGGGAAACACTAAATTCTGTTTTTTTTAAGAACAGACTAAATGCGGAAAAAAAGCCACAAAATGACATTACTAATAGTACAATCAAAAAGGCATTAACTAGAAGTTTGAATAAATTTCAAAATAATTGATAAGTTTCATAAGATTTTGTAACACGTGATTATCTTGATCGTATTGAAATACTGCCATGCAAACTTTCAAAAAATTGACATAATCAGGATGGGTGAGAATAGGGATCATTTTTCCGCATGCTTTGTGAAGTACACAGCTGCTTTTTTTAGGATTTTATTCTCCAGCTTAAGTTGCTTTATTTTAGCTTTCAGGGCTTTTGTTTCATCGATTGGCTTGAGACGCGGCCCCTTGCCTGGAAAAGCCTTCTTGCCATGTGCGTGGATCTCATTTTGCCATTTTTTATAGAGTTGATTGCGCTTTACCACTAATTCTCCTGCAAAATGAGCTGCATTACTGCAACTGGCAGTCTGAGCTGTACCTTCCCATTCGAACTAGTATAGGGCTAGTGGAAGTCTGAGAAAGATAGTAGCTTTGAGTGATGTGTTTACAGATCTAAATTTTTTCACTATTCAAAACCCGACCCTCGTAAGTGCAAAATTTTTTCTGTAAATTCAAATGGGCTTGAGAAGTGATAAGCCAAAATTTACTCATTTGAGAATGACTAGATCCTTAAGGAGTAAAGATCATGGCCTATCAAGGCAAAGATAAATCAAGTGAAGACTTTTTGGAACTCCGGATATTTTTTTACTTCATCTTCACGTCACGCAGACGCTTTGCTAAAACCTGTAACAATTTCCAGGCAATCGTACCATTACTCTCAATGAGGGGACGGAACTCCCAGAATGTAATGCCATAGCAGTGCATATCTGTTGTGGCGGTGACGGTGGCGGAACGAGAACCTTCGTCTATCAATGCAAGTTCGCCAAAGGTATCACCCGGACCCAGCGTTGCAAGATGAGTGCCTTTACTACTGACCTCAGCTTCACCTGAATCAATGAGGAAGAAGGCGGCGCCACCAGAACCTTCCATGATGATGGTTTCGCCTTTCGCGAAGTGTCGTTGCTTGAAAAGATGGGCGATTTGCTTCGCTTGCTTTTGTGTCAGATCAGCAAAGAGTTCCACTCGCATCAGCGCCTCAACCGGATTGTGTGAGATTGGCATGAGTGAGGTGGTATCTCCTTTCGAGGCCCCAGTGGTAATTGCGCGGCATTGTAAAAGATAAAGCGTGTTATCTTGATAAGCCCATTCAATATCACACCTCGGACCGTAGGTTTTTTCGCATTGCAAGGCGAGTTTATTCAGGGCATCAAGCTGAGCGTCATTGAGGCAAAGTTGATTGGTTTGATCAGAAGGTATTGGTTCTTCAATCGTTCCACCATTGGGTAGCATTCGCACAGCAACGTGTTTGTGGCCTGCTTTACGTTCCAATACTTGGCCCGAACGATCAATACGAAAACTGTCTGGAACGACAAGTCCAGCCACCACCACTTCTCCAAGACCCCAACTCGCTTCGATTAAACGCTCATCAGCCCCCGTAATCGGATTTTCGGTAAACATAACACCCGCAGCGCTAGGGTTTAGCAAAGACTGAACAACAACGCCCACGCTGGGCTTCTGAAATAAGCCTACACGCTGACGATACGAAATGGCTGAGTCAGAGTTAGAAGACCACCAGACTTCACTGATTGCATTGGGAACATCAGCGCGAGAATGCACATTGAGTACGGTTTTATGCTGACCGGCAAAGCTTGAAGCCGCACTATCCTCATCGATGGCAGATGAGCGAACTGCATAGGGTGGTGGTAGTTTGATGATCGCCATCAACACTTTATCAATGGCTTTCTCATCACCTGCAGCAATAGCGCCAACCAAATCCCCTGAAAGCGCGAAACCATTTGGGACAGGCAGCTTATTACGCACAGCCTCTCCAAGTCCCACGGCTTTTGAGCCGTATAAATTGATCTCAAAGGCTTTAGTAAATGGAACGATCTTTTTCATTTGAGTATGGTGACCTCCCCACTATCGCCATCGACACGAATACGCATATTATCAGTAATTCGTCTGGATCCTTCGCGAGTTCCGACAACACCCGGGATACCGTATTCACGAGAAACGATAGCGGCATGCGATAACAAACCGCCATTATCAGTCACAATTCCACCCAATAATGGCAACAGAATATTAAAGGCCTCTGTGGTAGATTCGGTGACTAGCACGTCTCCTTTAACAATGTGGTCAAATTCTGACGGCTTTGAGACACGTCTTGCAGGCCCTTCATAGCAACCTTTGCTTGCAGCAATGCCATAAATCACCTTCTCTTCGTTCTTTTTATCTGACACGCTGAAAACATGATTGATTGTGATGAAAATCGCACGTGCCATACGGGCGGCTAATGGTGGCAGTGTAGATAGATCGGGTGGGGCTGGCGCCGCTGAGCCAAGCGTAAGTGGAGCCACTTCCGACGAAGCCGTTGCACGGTAGGTGGCGCGGTTGGAAAGCTAATCGGCTGAAGGCCCTCCGGCGCCAGCAACCAAGGCACACATTTCATCGAGTTTGGCATCTAATATGTGCAATGGATCCGCGATACGTCCCTTTGAGGCGAGCCGCCGACCAGCCGCGAGTGCAGCACGACGCATAATGCCAGAAGCCCAGATATCACTGTAGACACCACGTTCATCACGTATACGGTAAGTGAGACGTGCCTCCTCAAGTAATGCGTCGAATTCAGCTTGGTGCTCAGTTGGAACCTGATCATGCACTTTAGCCGTATGTGTTTCAATGTCCAAAGTTGCTAGGGGTTCTTCCTTAACAGTAAGACGAATTGCACTGAGCAAAGCATCGGGCAACTCAAGAGCGGTTGGCTGGGTGATATCGAAACCATCGATTAAACGATTGCCAACCAGATCTAGATAATTCCTTAAGGCTTCCCCCGATGCGCTTTGCAAAGAACCTAAACTTTCAAGAATACTGTGCGCATCTCCACTGGATTCAAGTGTTTTGCTCGCAGTCGAGTCTTGTGCAAATGCACGCTTTAACTGATCCAGCTCATCAGAGCCCCCCGAAGAAACCGTGGAAAAACCTCTCATTAAATCTAACAATTCAGAATGCGAAAGACCTGTCCATTCACTGGCAAAAGCAAGGAAATTACCGGTTGGGACCAAAGCAGCACCCGTAAAGCGCATGTGCTGTGTAATCATGGCAGCATGATGGTCTCGGCAGCGCTTCAGGTAATCGATCAACGCATTATCCGACATCGCATCTGGGTTAAGGGATTGTAATTCACGATGTTTAGCAATGGCAGCGGGTTTAAGATTTTCATCCCAATCACGCAGTTGTTCACGCCAAAGTTTTTGTGCAAAAACCTGTTCTACACGCTTAAATCGTTCAGGGAGTTCTGCCTCTGGCGCAGGTAACAGTTTGTTATAACCAAATCCATTCACATACTGAACTTCAAGGCCGTCAATGAGCATGCCATAAAAGCGAGCAAAATCTCGAGTGCCTTTTATGAATGCAGGAGGGGCTGTTTCCTGAAAATAAAGAGACATCGGGTGGGGACTGTGTACAGCGTCTCGCTCCCAGTGCCCAGGCCCTGGTGCTTCAAAAATGGGGTTATTTGATGGTGAATTTGTTGCGCTCATGGCTTCCCTCCAACGTGTCATAATTAAGCAATATCTTGGGTTATAAATTATAGTACACAGTGAAGAAATGTGGTCAGGTCTAAGATTGAAACATTAAAGACGCTTACTTTTACGACTCCAGGAGGAGGTAAGGCCGCTTCGGCTCTTCTACCATCCAATCCTAGAAAGGCCATCACTCGTGTGCAGGACTTATAAACCCTGGTTTTGAGGATCCAGTCTATAGACTTAGCTTTTATTGCAAAAAAAGCTAGTCAAATTAGATAAATGGGAATATATTCTCCAGCCGATGGGGCTACAGGATTGTGGCTCTTATCTACTAACCTTAAGGAGATTGATCTATGAAAATGTTATCCCTCGTAATGACTGCATTAGTTGCTTTTGCGTTGAGTAGCACAAGCTTTGCTGCGCCTAAGTCTAATCAAGCTGCTAACAAAGCATCTGCACAAAACGCTGCTTCTGCTAGCCAAGATTCAGCGAATGCTAGCGATTCTAATGATCCTAATAACCCACAAAACAAAAACGCTCAAAACAATCAACAAAGTGGCAACCAAAACCTCGCTCATCAAAAAAATGCTGACCGTCAAACAGCAAACGATACTACTGAAAACGACTAATTGATAAAGCTCTAGCCTGGTTATTGCATAAAGTATATGCAATACCAGGCCAGTCTTTTTTTGAGAAATCAACTATGAGCCATGATGATCTAGACACAATCGAAGTTCTTGATGAAGGAGAATTTTCCGATGAAGGTCAGCCCGTTGTGGTTGAAGATTCCGAGAAAATTATTTTGAATAAAAAACCACGACGTGGAATCCGGCGCCTTATCGAAGATGTTTTAGAAGAACAACGTTTGCGTGCAACGCTAAAAGGTTTCGATGAGACTTTAAACGAAGCGAATCAATAAAAAGGTAGGCAAGATGACACAAGCAACCCCCATGACAAAAATCGGATTTGAAAGAATACAAGTCGAACTTGAAGAATTAAAACGTGTAAAAAGACCTGAAATAGTGCGTGCGATTGCTGAAGCGCGCGCACACGGTGATCTCAAAGAAAATGCTGAATATCATGCAGCGAAAGAGCAACAAGGATTAACCGAAGCGCGTATCAATAAATTAGAAGCTGATCTTAGCCACGCCCAAGTGATTGATGTCACCACCTTGCCCTCCGATGATAAAGTGGTATTTGGAGCCACTGTTGAATTAATTAATATCGACACCGATCAAGTGGTCAAATATCAAATTGTGGGCGAAGGTGAAGCTGATTTAAAACACGGAAAAATTTCTTACAAATCTCCCATCGCTAAAGGCATCATCGGAAAACGTGAAGGCGCAGAAGTTGAAATCGAAACGCCGAATGGAACTTTGAGTTTCGAAATTGCTAAGGTTCTCTACATTTAATAAAACAAGAAGCTAGCTTGTCTAAATACTTGCCCACCAGGGAGCTTAGCAGTACCCTATGGTATAAGGAGGTGGAAATTTGTGAACAGATTTATTTCGATAGGAATTTTCGCCCTTGTTATGATGTGTTTTTCTTTCAGTGTCTTAGCTGAAGAATTGTCGCTAGAGGAAGTTTGGCGCATTATCTCAGATGCTTCTCAATCACAGCATGCTGCTCAATTGCGATATGAGGCTACAGCTGTGGCTAAAACTCGAGCATCTTATCATTGGTTACCTCAAATTTATTTGGATGCTAAAACCTATGCAACGGATGATCCTGCTTTAACGTTTATGGGGATTCTATCCGAACGATCTGTCTCGAGTGATGATTTTAATCCAAGCTTTTTAAATCATCCTGGAAATCATGTGTTCAACAGAGCTGCTTTGGGAATTGATTGGCCCCTTTACGAAGGTGGAATGAAGGTGGCTGAGGTCGCGTTGCGAGATCATTATCTAGCCAGTTCTGCGGCATCGATGAAGCAGGTCCAAACACAACAATATACAGAGGTGGCACGCAATTATGGTTCTTTGGGAAGTTTAGCCAATCAAAAAAATAAATTAGTAGCTTTGCAAAAAATAATCACGCGAATACTTGAGAATTATAAAATCGGGAATCAAATTAACCCAGTTGGTTATTCAGGTCTGTTAGGACTTAAAAATCTCAATAATAGACTCCAAGGATTATTAATTGAAAATCAAGCCAAAACACTCGCAATTAAAGATGAGTTGGCTGTATTAGGACTCAAAGAGCGTGTGTGGACACCAAAAAAATGGACGGCAGATTCTTTTGTAGATCGATATTTTCCAAAAAGCCATCGTGGTGATTCAGCAAATGTTGTGGCTCATAAACAAGCTGCTTTGGCTGAAAAAAAACGAATCCAGATAGAACAGGCAAAATATCTCCCTAAAATTGGAGCATATGCAGAAGAAGCGGTGTTTAATGGTAATCGTAATACCTCTTCGGCCTATACGGTAGGTCTTTATCTGCGTTGGAATATTTTTAATCCTTCAGATTATCATGTTGCCAAAGAAGTGCAACTCAATGCGATGGCTGCTGATTTTCAAGCTAATTCTTTTGCAGAGAAAGAACGTGCAGAGACTACGGGTATTTCTGAAGCCCTGTCCGCGATTCGATTAAGTTTAAAATTGATGCAAGAGAGTGAAACATTATTGGATGAGCAAGTTAAGATCAGTTCTGACTTATTTCAGAAAGGCTCAATCAGTGGTTTACAATTAGCAGAAGTTTTTGCAAGACGGTTAGAGTTGAGTGTAAATCACACAGAAGCTGAGATATCACTCCTCAACTTAGCAGCAAAGCAGAGCAGTATAACGAATTTTTCTTTACCATCAACAGTGGTAAGGGTTGGTCGATGAGCGATCACAAAAAAGGCTTTGCGGGTCATATAGCCGCCTTATTCGTTAGATCGAAGCTTACCCCAGTATTGGTAGTTGTAAGTCTTTTACTGGGGTTGCTGTCAGTGTATTTAACCCCAAAAGAAGAAGAACCTCAGATTTCAGTACCTATGATAGACATACACACGAGGGCACCAGGATTTTCTTCAAAAGAAATTGAGCGGAAAGTTTCTGAGATTATTGAGCGAGCAGTTTGGGGTTTAGAAGGTGTCGAATATGTGTATTCCACCAGTTCTGCTAATGAAAGTTTAGTTACTGTCAGATTCAAAGTTGGTGATCAGATCGAGCCGAGTTTGGTTAAGATACATCATAAGCTCATGACATTGCGCAGAGAATTACCTGCGCCGATATCTGTACCTGAAGTTAAGACCTATACCGTTGATGATGTTCCTTTTTTAGTACTAACCTTTAGTTCGGCAAATCACACGGATATTGAGCTAAGACAGTATATAGCTTCATTAGGACTAGACTTATCAGCCACACCTGATTTAGCAAAAGTAGAAATTTTAGGCGGCCAAAAGCGTGTGATTCGAGTGGTTGCTGATCCTCAAAAAATGTCAGTTTATGGCGTTTCTTTTTCTGCCCTGAATCAGAGTCTGCGCTCGATGGATGCTTTGGGAGCTTCAGGGAAAAACTGGAGCAATGAGGTCGTATTGGATGTCGAAGTGGGTGGGCGATTAAACACTATTGAGGATGTTAAAAATACACCCATCGGACAATTCGGCGGCAATGTTGTTTATGTGAAAGATATCGCAACCATCACAGATGGCCCTGAAGCCAAAGTTCGTAGTTCAATGTTGATCAAGAAAGGAAAAGGTTCTGAAAAAGCTGTTTCGTTGGTTTTTGCTAAAAGAAAGGGCGCAAATATTGTGAGATTGTCTGATCAAATCATTCATCAAGCAAGAGTTTATTCCAAAACAATACCTGCCGACATACAGATGAACATTGTTCGAGATTACGGTGAAACTGCAAATCAAAAAACAAAAGATCTGATAGGGCATTTATTACTTGCAAGTTTCTCTGTTTCCGCTTTGATAGCAATATTTATGGGGATTCGTGCAGCAGTGGTCGTGGGTATAGCGATTCCGGTTACATTAGCACTAACCTTAGCTGTATATTATTTGTTTGGATATACCCTGAACCGGGTAACCTTATTTGCATTAGTCTTTTCTATAGGAATTCTTGTAGACGATGCGATTGTTGTTGTTGAAAATATCGAAAGACACAGTCGTTCAGCAATTAAAAATATAATTCAGACTACCATCAATGCTGTCTCAGAGGTAGGGAACTCAACAATTTTAGCGACTTTCACGGTGATTGCAGCCATTTTGCCCATGGCATATGTCCGAGGTTTGATGGGGCCTTATATGAAACCCATCCCAGTGGGTGCGAGTGTGGCGATGCTTTTATCTTTATTGGTCGCTTTTATCGTTACCCCATGGCTTGCAGTTAAAATTTTAAAACCAGGATCACATGCTCAAAATGTCAATAAAAAAACACTCGATAAGATTTATCAGGAGTTAATGACTAAATTATTAAGTAGAAAAATATGGTTTTTATTATTCTGTCTATTAATCGTCGTGTTATTGTTGTTGGCTAGCAGCATGATGTATTTTAAAATAGTTAAAGTAAAAATGTTGCCCTTTGATAATAAACAGGAATTTCAAGTTCTGATTGATTATCCAGCTTCAACCTCCCTTGAACATAATATTGAATGGACACGCAGTTTGGCGGACAGATTAATACAAAACTCCAATGTTGAGTCTGTGCAAATTTTTTCAGGAGAGCCAGCTCCGTTTTCATTTTCAGGCATGGTAAAGCACACTTTTTTGAGACATGCTGATTATATGAGTGATTTACAGGTGGTGTTGAAGCGAAAAGAAGAACGTAAGTTAGATAGCCATACAATTATAGAAAAGTTGAGGCCCATTGTTGATAATTTTGCTCGTGAGAAGCAGGCTAATACGAAAGTTCTCGAAATCCCGCCTGGTCCTCCTGTGATAGCCACCGTAATCGCAGAAATTTATGGACCTGATGAGAAATCTCGTGCAGAAACGGCGAAGACTATAAAGGAAATTTTTTCTCAGAATAAAAACGTTGTGGATCTTGATACGAGTTTACGTCCAGCAAGGTCTAGGATTATCTACTCGTATAATGCTGATATTGGTGGTTTATTGGGTATCAATGCAGAGACTACCATGAAAATGGGGCAACTTGTTTTTTCAGAAAATACTTTAACTTCTCTCAGTGATGTTTCTTCGCCCGAGTCGATCGGTGTTGTTCTAGCAATGGATCAGAAAGCACGATCCAGTCAGAGCCCTTTCGATTCATTAATATTACCTTCAAAAGATGCTGGTTCTGTTGGTCTGACGAATGCATTAAGTCATCCAGTACAAGAAGATAATGTTTCTCGACATCGGAAAAATTTGAAGTCGGTTGTCTACGTGACCAGTGAATTATCAGGGGCAGAGGAAGCACCCGTTTATAATATCTTCAATATGGCACGACACATTAAAATACCGCTACAAACAGCATCAGTGCCTTGGAATACAGCACTGCCAGTCATTAAGTGGGATGGAGAATGGTTTATAACCTATGAGGTGTTTCGTGATTTAGGTGCGGCTTTTATGGTAGTCATGGTGCTGATTTATATTTTAGTTTTAGGATGGTTTCGTAGTTACGCAGTACCCCTAGTGATTATGGCTCCTATCCCTATCAGTTTGATAGGCATTTTACCGGGGCATGCTTTGATCGGATGTTTTTTTACAGCGACTTCCATGATTGGTTTTATTGCGGGTGCTGGTATTATTGTACGAAATTCCATCATCTTGGTTGATTTTATAGAGCAACAATTATGCCAGGGTATGTCTCTGCAAGTAGCAGTCATTAATGCGGGTGTGCTGCGTTTCCGTCCCATGTTATTAACTGCGGCAGCGGTAATTGTAGGGAGCTCTGTCATGTTGTCAGACCCTATTTTTCAAGGTTTAGCAGTCAGTTTAATATTTGGTGAGGTAGCGGGTACTTTTTTAAGTCGCTTTGCTGTTCCTGTACTATATTATTGGTTTATAGGAGAGCGTCGCATGAAAATGTTACGCAGTGAATTATCCAGAGAGGAGAGTCTTCATGAGCATTGATCGACAATTTCGTGCCATTGTGGGTAGCTTTATTCTAATCAGTTTATTGCTCTCGTATTTTCATTCGCATTATTGGCTGTGGTTTACCACTTTTGTGGGCGCCAATTTATTACAGTCCAGCTTTACCCAAATTTGCCCTCTCGATATGATTTTGCAGAAGATTAATAAGCGTTAATCAGACAATTATTCATTCTTTGGTCCCTCAAAAGATTCAGTATCCGATGATGTGGTTGAATCAGGTGTTCGCTCTTCTGATTTCTTCGGTGCGGGTTTCTCTGTCCAGTCCGGGCGTCCCGCGTTCTCCAATGCATTTGATACTGCTTCTATCTCTTCTTTAGAAGGGGGGGAATGAGTATCTGAGGGTTTCTTAGCCTTATCGCTGCGGGGTGAAGATTCTGCTCTCTCCAAAACTTTCATTGCTTCTTCGATCTCTTCATCAGAAGGTTCCCTTGTGGTAGAAAGTTGACTACTAGCATCCTTTGCTGCTGTTGAGCTCGAAGGAATAGGGGGTGCATTATAAGGGGGTGGCGCTGGTCTGTCTTTGCGTATCCCTTCAGAAACGGTTGTTTTGGACAATGGGGGGCGTTTTTCGTTTGTAGGAATGGGTGGTGCAGGATAAGAGGGAGGGGCTGGTCTATTTTCTCGCTTCAACTCAGCAACAGATATTGTGGGCACTGGTGGTCGCCCTTCTGGACTGGTAGGGGCAGATTGCGAGGCTTTAAGAGCCATGAATTCCGACAGTTTCTTTTTGTCCTCTTGACTCAGGTATTTTGATTCTAAAAGTTTTGACTCTTTGACAGCTGCATGGAGTTCTGGATTGTTTAGAATCCCGTAAATTGTTTGTGGATTCCGTGCTAAGTCATCTTTATAGGCTGCTAGTAATTGGGGCGCATGTTGAGGATGTTTTCCAATATAATCTGCAATCTGTTCAGTCTTAAAAGAGGCTAAACGGCGTTTGGCCCCCAATAAAGCTGTAGCAATGAACCCACCCGCACCCTCTGCTTTAAAAGGATTATTACTTTCTGTGCTGAGCCTAAACAGTTGTTGAAGGGTCATTCTAGGGTCATCACGATATATATCCATTAACTGTTTACGACAGCCAGTGGCATGGTTAATGCCGATGTAGGCATGCCTTGTTTCATAATCAGGTAAAGTGCTAGCGGCGAGATGTTCTTTGACCTTTGGATCATCTTTATTCTCCTTCACAATCTTAATATATTCTTGTTGGATTTTAGCGATATGATCAAGTCGCTCAGACGAAAAATTTTCTTTGCCAACGATCCCTTTCAAAAATCGAATTAAAGGATTTTTGGGTGGTGAATAGAGTGTATTATCATTAGCTGCTACTTTATCATATAAAGCTTCCAGAGCTTTGAGCCTATCATGAGGATCATGATACATTCTCTCATGGCAGGCCTTTAATGCATTAAATGATAGTTTCCCTTGCATGAAAGCTTTTTCGATGGGAACTAATATTCGGTTTGTTTTAGTTTGATCAAGCTCTATACCATTCTCTCCAAGTATAGAGTCTAGAGAGTTAGCATCAAAAGTCTGAGTATTGAGTGCTTGATCGAATTCGGCAATCCAAGCATCTATTTTTTGATTATCTGAGTATAATCGCTTTTCGAGATTCCACTTGTCTAAATATTCTTGCCTTACTTTCTGACTGAGACCGAATTTCTCAATGGCGGAATCCATGATCCTTGAATCTATTTTTCCCTCGATGAACACTTTTTTCAGAGGCTCTAAGAGTCTATAACGCTGTGCTGCATCAAGATTATCGATCATTTCAGCTTTGAAAGTACCATCGTTGATTTTGTTCTCAATATCGATCACTTTTTTTATTATTGATTCTTCTTTGAATAATAGTTCATAAGATCTTGTGCGATCAACAACATTATCATTCATGCATTCTTGAACTGTTCTATCGAAAATAGCAGGATCGATTTGATGACCTTCCCTATCTGTTCTTTGGAATTGTCCCATCTCTCTTACAGTTTCATTTTCATTGGCGGCTAATGATCCTTGATATTCCCTTTGTAATTCAGGGAAAACATCTAAATATTTTGTTTGTATATTATTATTGTTCAATTTGTCAGCGGCTTTTAAAATGGAATTGAACTGAGACCATTTCAATTGAGGGTTAGATAAATCATCTCCGCATTGTTCACGAAGAGTACGTCTCAATTCTTCTATGTTTTTTTTAATCGCTGTTGTTTTTTTTATTTCGTTCAAATGTCTCTCAAGATTATTAATCTGCTGTGTAATCTTCCGATATTCTTCACCTTCTTGGTTGGGGAGGTCTTCTCTTTCTCGGAGTAGGTCATTTTTTTGATTCTGAATTTTTCTTATCTCATCTTGATGATTCGGAATTATTCTCTCTAAAGCCTGAGCTTTTTGAGAAATTATGTCCAGTATAGTGTTAAATCTATCAATATCGCTCTGATCGACAAGTGAGTCTGGATCCTTTTCAGCTTGCTTTCGAGCTTTTTCTGCGAGTGAAATCAAATCAGTGTTAGGATTGTATAGCTCATACTGACAAGCCGTTGCCTCTACCATATTAGGTGGAAAGTGTAGGCCTTGTTCAGATTGGAAGTGCCTGGCGGTATCTTTTACGATGTCATCTCTATCGTCATAATGTACATAACTAACATCAGCATCAGGATAATAGGCACAGACTCTTTGCATTTGAAAATAGGCAAGTCGATATTTCAAATCAATGGAAGTGGTATAATCCCCAAATATAGCAGTTTGTTCCTGCTCTTTTAAATCAAAATTTGTACCGGCATGAAGTCCTAAAATGCTATCGAAGACCAGATACTTATCCAGTTGCACAGGTTTTTGGGTCTGTTCTTTGAGTACTTTACCCAGCATATGGGTGGCTTCAAAACAAGAACCGTTTTTGTTTTTTTGTGCATCATGTTGGTCTTTATTGGCCGATTGCCGATTTGAACCCACAATGACCACGACTTGATCATAATCTTGACTGCGTCGAGCAATGTCTTCGACTAAAGCAGCATTGGATCGTCGAATGACGTCTTTAAAAGCAGTTTCTCTCTGCTCTGCTGTGCAATCCTTTGGGAGTTCCTTCAGCATTCGTTTATAATTTTCTGTGAAGACGGTATGTCCCAAGCAGCCATCGAAATCCACGGCTACTACTAAGACCCGCTTTTTGCGTTCTTGTACTACTTTCGCTTCTTCCATTGTTTTTCCCCTTTCGATGCTCTTATTGGTAATTATAGCTCAAGGTGGCACATTGCCGATCTGTAATGGATTTTTTTGAAGCCCTTGAGAATTGTGAAGGGCAAGTAGTTAGTAAGGAGAGACTAAGCGTGCCTCAGGCGATTGTAATGACTATCGTCTGAGGCAGGCTATGGTGTTGTTACAAGTCTAGGGCACTTCCAGAATCGTCTACTCCTGCTCGAACTTCAGCAGATGTAAGTTCTTCTTCAGTTGGTAGACGATAGAAACCATGGGCACGGTGATTAGGATCAGTAGCTATCTTGTAGGCATCTTCAGCAGTTCTCCCCTTTAGATCAGCTCTAACCACTAGGTGTTGATTTTTAGAGCCCAGATTGAGTGCAATTGGGCTGACTACATATGATTCTTCTTCTTGAATTTTATACATATGAAGTGAATCTTTAGAACTATCAAATTTAATGTCAGGTCGTGGATTCTGAGAGGGTGCTCTTGAGTGACGTAGAAGTTCTTCTTGAGAATCGTCTTGTTGGCGTGGAGAATCCAGTGAGTAATCGAGCCTTTCATAGCTTTTTCCGCCCCCGAACAGCAGCTTCAGAGGCACTCCTGCCGTCCATTGGGCCCAGAGGTTACTGAGTTTATCAGCACCCAGGCTAAGCAGAGCAGCCACAGGCATCGCAAGCATACCCAGGGTGGTGCCAACCGCTGATACAACGGCGGGAACTTGAACGCTGATAAGGCCGGCCATCGCAGTGATCATAGAGCCAAATGAAGCGCTTAAGGCAGCGCCGACGGTGGCGAATAAGTTGTTGAGTAATACCATCGAGCCAGTGGCCAGCGATGTTGATGAAATCCAAGTCAGTGTCGCGGATACCGCCGGCAATTGTGCAATCCAGTTAACGGCATTGATCAAAGAAGGAATCCAGGTCGTCACAGTGCTGAGGGCCAAAGGCAGAGCGAGAGTCCACAAAATAGCGGTTACTCCTAAACTGACTAAGGCACCTAATATACCCATGGTGTAAGAAAAAACGGACCGTGTTATTGAGCCTTCTTCGCCGATTTGCAACGAGCGACCCAGTGCATAAGCACGACGTGCACTCTCTGCAGGGGAAGTCAGAGCTCTACCAGCACGGCAAGCCCAAACGGTAGCGTATTGGATGATCAATACAGATAAAATTGCTGCTACCATGGGTATAAGGCCAATGGCAAATAAACCGATCTTCCACTTTGAATAGCGGGGCACAGTCCGTTCCCTATCGCCTAACAACTGATCAGTGTGTGTATCTTTCTCTGTAGCTTTCTCAAATAACCAAGCTATTCCATCTACCATCTTAATATTAAGTACAGCGGTATAGAAGGAAATCAGCGGCAACGCAAATTCTGTGATCAGTTTTACTGCATTGAGGAGAGTTTTAAGGGGAAAGGTAGCAATTTTGAACAGTAAAATCACAATTTTAAAGGGAATGATAGCCAGTAACTATATGGCCGTTTGTAGAGGATTTTGAATTTTTTTATCAAAGCGGTCTCTGCGAATGGTGAACCCTCCCACCCAGTTCAGCAAAAACTGTCTTAGGCTGAGTTGGGGAACACCATTAACAACGTTGTCAGGACGATTAGGCATACCCAACAATGAGGTGATGACAAAACGCAAGGGTAATCTGCCTGAAGTATATTCTTCCACTCTGCCATCCGCACAAGTAATTGTGTTGGTGGTAGTATTGAGACCATCAAAGCCGAATGCTTTTAAGAATTGAATTTTTAGTTGAGTTCTAAATCTGATCGTTGTAGCTTCGTGTATTTGTGGTTGATCAGTGGGGCGATTATTCGATGGATCCTGCAGCGCTCTTCTTAGCTGTTGCCTCTTTTCGAAGTTATATGATTTTGTGGTTGGAAAATCAGAAGTGAATAACCAGTCTACGAGATTTTTTGAACTTTCTACGATTGGCGTTAATAATGGCATAACAAGGATTCCTCGATAATGTTAATATAGGCCCATTCTACCGGCATAGGGGGCTAAGGTCAATAAAAAGTGCTGAAAATATGTAAATTTTAGCAAATAGAGGGGTTAGAAGACCCGATTGCGCAGGGTTTTGAGTAGTGGGTGGGGCAGGAGTTTTGTCATGTAGAGGGCAATCCCCGTATTGAATAAGGCCAAGGTGAGAAAGATTTTGGTGAGGGTAAAGTGCAATTCCAAGAGAAACATGATCATCAAGGCTGAGATCACCATGAAAATGGCATTAACAATGTTATTGGCGGCAATGATACGGGCACGATGATTTTCAGGGGAGCGCACTTGTAAGAGGGCATAGAGAGGTACGATATAAATGCCGCCCGCGATCGAGAGTAAGATGATATCGGCAATAATTCTCCAGCTGGCTGGGTAGGCGATAAATTGCCAGACTGTTAGCAGTTCAGCGTGTTTGAGATGAAGAAAAAATTGACTGGCAAAGTGCAAATCAAAGATAAAAATGCCCATCACAAAAATTGCTAGGGGAATGTATTTGGCATTCACTTCGCCGTGTAAAATTTTATTGCAGGCCAAGGATCCTATGGCGATACCGATAGAGAAAAAACACATAAATAAAGCGACCATCTGGCTTTGTGCACCTAAGATATCTTTGGTGAAAGTCGGAAATTGTGAAACAAAAGTGCCGCCGACTAACCAGGACCAAGAAATTCCAATGATTGACAGAAAAATATCACGATGTGAGCCCGCGAATTTTACAATATTCCAGGTTTCCATCAGGAAATTTTTGTTAACGATAAGGTGTGGGTGAGCGCGTGAAGTAGGAGGAATAAATAAACTGGCTAGCCAACCAATAATTGCCACACCCAGTACAAAAGCAGCGGTTATCGCAGTGCCATAAGGCAGAAGAATCACAAAACCCGCTAGTATCGTTCCCAACAAAATAGAAATAAAAGTGCCCGCTTCAATAAAGGCATTGCCGCCGATTAATTCATCATTTTCCAAGTGATAAGGTAATATCGCATATTTGAGGGGGCCAAAAAAAGAGGATTGAGAGCCCATCAAAAATAAGGTTGTCATCAGAAGAGTAATATTCGAATAAATCAGCGCGTAAGCGCCTAAGAGCATAAAAATAATATCCGCAAATTTAATATAGCGAATGAGTTGCGCTTTTTCGTATTTATCGGCGAGTTGGCCGGCTGTGGCGGAAAATAAAAAGAAAGGGATGATGAATAAACCATAGGCAAAAGTCGCTAAGAGCTGATTATGTGCTTCGCTGCCCGAAGAAATTTTGTAGGTGATCAGGATCACCAGCGCTGTTTTAAAAACATTGTCGTTGAAAGCGTTTAGAAATTGCGTGATGAACAGCGGCAAAAAACGCCGCGTTTGCAGTAAGTGATACTGGTTCTCATGCATAACAACTCCCCTATGCCCCTAGAACTGAATTATTGGGGGGCAGGTCTAGAAATAAGAATCTCAATCAAAAGGGGGGCAAATCTAGCCCCCCAAGAGTCGAAAATATGTACTATACTCGATGCATGGAACAAATACGACCCTACCAGGGAAAATTGATCAATGGGGTAGTCCCTGAGGCTGAGGCTTTGACTTTGCGTCAACAGTCCAGTGCTTTCCCCGCATGGACCCTAACACCCCGCCAACTCTGTGATTTGGAATTGCTGTTAAACGGTGGTTTTTCGCCCTTGCGCGGGTTTTTATCCGAGGCGGATTACTCTCGAGTCGTTTCTGAAATGCGTTTATCCGATGGGACTTTATGGCCCATTCCTGTGGTTCTCGATGTGACAGAGTCCTTTGCAGAAAAACTCATGGTGGGGCAATCGATTGCTCTGTACGATGCTGAGGGGATGCTGATTGCTCTGATGGAAATAAACTCGCTTTGGCGTCCTCAAAAAAATAACGAGGTGGAAGCTGTTTATGGAAGAGCAGATATTAATCACCCTGGCGTCCGATATATTGTTGATCAAACGGGTGATGTGTATCTGGGTGGAGACGTTAAAGGTCTGAGATTACCCGCACGTTACGATTTCTGTGATCTGCGCCTAACGCCTCAACAAATGCGCGAGCATTTTCAACAACGCGGCTGGCAACGTATTATTGCCTTTCAAACTCGAAATCCTATGCATCGTGCTCATTTTGCTTTAACGCTTCGAGCACTGCGAGAAATGGAAGCGAATTTATTGATTCATCCTTCCGATGGTGCAGCGCCCGATGATATTCAACATTATGCGAGAATTCGCTGTTATGAAACAATTCTTCAACATTACCCCGAACAAACCACAGCGCTAGCATTATTACCATTGGCCATGCGAATGGCTGGGCCCCGTGAAGCAATTTGGCATGGCATCATCCGACAAAATTACGGCTGCACGCATATGATTGTTGGTCGCGATCATGCGGGCCCCACCGTTGGCATTGAACAACAAAGTTTTTATCAACCCTATGAAGCTCAAGAATTATTTGCGAAAGTTCAAGATGAAATTGATTTAAAAATGCTGCCTTCCCAAGAAATGGTTTATGTAAAAGAGCGCGCTGAATATATTCCTGTGGATGAAGTTCTGCCTGAACAAACAATCGAGAAAATTTCAGGTACTGAACTGCGACGTCGTTTTTCAGAAGATTTACCGATTCCGGAATGGTTTAGCTTTGCTAATGTGGTGTCCGAACTACGTACCGCTTTTCCACCCAAACATCGCCAAGGTTTTACCGTGCTGATAACAGGCTTACCCTCTGCAGGAAAAACCACTTTGGCGCATGCATTACATTGGCGATTTATGGAAATCGGCGGTCGACGAGTGAGTGTTTTGGATGGAGATCCATTGCGAAAAATTTTGTCTTCGGAATTAGGATTTTCAGTAGAGGATCGCGAAAAACATATGCTACGTATGGGCTATGTGGCTCGTGAAATTACGAAGCATGGTGGAATTGCCATCTTGGCTTTAATTGCTCCGCTCGAAAAAATTAGACGACAATTGCGCGATATGATCAGCACATCCGGTGGATTTATCGAAGTCTATCTGAACACACCGCAAAATGTGTGTGAGCAGCGTGATCGAAAAGGTCTTTACGATAAAGCGCGCAGAGGATTAATCGATAACTTTACCGGAGTTAGCAGTATTTATGAAGAACCGCTAAGGCCAGATGTTTTAATTGATACTAGTCTGGAAGATCCAATTGTAGCCTCGCAACACATCATTTTAAAATTGCAGCACCTGGGCTATCTATACCTAGGATAGCGCCTATTCTGGTGTTGAGCAGGTACAAACTAAGTGAGATTAAGACACGGGTTGCCACTATCCTAGCTTTATATATTGAGTTCTCATTTTGTTACCTTTAAAAACTGCACTATAATTGTAATAGGCGGGGGCCTTTACGGTTCATCTGAGATAGGCTCGTGCTAGGGAGAATAGCTTATGATTAATTGGAAAAAAAATATTTTATTAGGGAGTTTTGTTCTGGCATTATTTCCTTTGCTGAGCAGTGGTAGCTCTTTATCGGATGTGCAAGTATTAGCATCACCGGGTACTGTCGCACTGACTTTTGATGATGGCCCTTCCCCCGTTTTTACACCGCAAATTTTAGACATTCTCAAAGAAAATAATGTTAAGGCGACATTTTTTGTGTTGGGACCCTTGGCCAAAAGACACCCTGATATCATTCGGCGGATGATTGCAGAGGGGCATGCGGTAGGGGTTCACTCGATGACGGATCCCCGACTGACTCGATTAAACGATGCACAACTAAATTATGAAGTGGCTGGGTCTCGAAATATCGTTCATAAGATAATTGGAAAGGCGCCTGTGTGTTTTCGTCCACCTTATGAGGTTATCAATAATCGTGTGAGGCGCTTTATCGAATCGCAGAATCTTATTGTAGTGCCCATTGCCTATGATTCCTTTGATTATACGCGCATTAACACGGACAAAGTAGTCAAAGGGGTGCTTGATCATCTTAAGTCAGGGCGAGTTTTTTTATTTCATGATGGTTACGCAAGACGACAAAAGACGGTTAGCGCACTACCAAAAATTATCGCCGGTATTCGCGCAAAAGGGTTTGGTTTTAGTACGATATGTTACCCTTAAAATAACTTAGCTCAGAAGTCTTTCTTGGAGTTATAGGCCCAGCAAAGCTTGTTCTTGAAGTAGGGCTAAGACTGAAAAAGGTAAGCCCATTGTCTTGATGGCATCTGAATAATGATGCGTCTGTCTGAGCCTTAGTGATCTTCGGTTCTGACTTAATAGTAGCAATAATTCCCATTCCTTTTGCAACCTCTTCCCAGCCCGAATTGGGTTTTATTTTGGCTAAACTAGCAATTTGAGTGTATAACTTATCGATGCATTCACCCAGTTGTGGATTCGATCTTTTAGCGATCATAATGCTTGCTTTATCGAATAGTTCGCAGTTTCTGAAAAAATCGAGCATTGCTGATTGAGTACCAGGATTGTCGATTAATGCAGATAGCATTGTAAAAGCGGCCTTGATGTCGGATTTGTATAAATCGTTATAGACATCTCGCACAGCTTCTAGGAAATTCTGAAATAATTTCGTCTTGGGTTTGATGCTTAAGTGTGATAAGACATCAGAATTGGTGTGAAAATTCTTTAAGACCGCGGATAAAAATTCTTTGGATATTAAAAAATCTCTACCCAATGGAAGCTCCAATTGCTTCTTGAGTAAATCAATTACGATGTTGCCTTCACGATCTAAACAAATGACTTGGATGGTTTGCTTAGCGTTGTAGCGAAGTTCAGGGTTTAGCTTCGCATTGGCTTGGAGAATTTCAATTAAAATTTCATAATTTAAGTCAGAATTTTTGAGAGCATAATAAAAGACGTTAGTATCGTCATCCAAAACAAAATGGGTTTTAAAAAATTCTTTACGTGATTTTTCTGTTCTGAGAAATTCTCTAATCACATGAGGAACTCCGTTGATATCAACGCTCGCTTGCTTGATAAGTTGTTCTGTTCTGTTAAGTTGGAGTCGAGGACGACGGTTAGATGGTTTGACGGGTACTTGTGTTGTGATGGTATTTGTTTCCCTGGAGTTCAGTGAAGACGGAAGCGCTGGTATCTCATTGCTGATCTCTGTCACATCAGGCTTGGCATTATAGCCATAACGAAATTTGTGATAAAAACTTCGCAGAACACTGGTGGCATGCGGTTTTGTAACGGCCTTTCTGAGTGGGTCGATGCCAAGAACGCGAGCAAAAAATTCTCTTAGAGTTGCAAAGCCCTGGTCAAATTTTGAAGAGATTGCATAAGATCTGCTTGAAACACTATGGTGTGTAGAGCGAAAGAATCCTTCTGTACGCGCGATAATTTCGTTGATCACAATGTCGCAGAGACCGCGGCCCATCGCTCGTAGGTAGTTAAAGAAAGTATTTAAGATTTTATTATGGAGGGCATGGTAAAGTCTGGCGACATCTTTGGGAACTTTCTCCAGAAATAAATAGCGGAATGGTTCTTTATTCCAAGTAACAACTGAAGCCAGGCATCGTCCTAAGCCCCAGACATAACCTAAAATAATATTCAGAGTAATACCAAGAATCGATTTTTTGTGTTCCGGAAACAGCATATGTTCTAAAGCATCAACAATATGGGGATGGTATTGCTCTTGTCGACGCATAACTTCTATTAATTGACGTTTTTTCAAATTAGAAAGATAAGGTAAATACTGCTGATGCTGCTGAAGTTTCATCAAGAATTGCAAGCGATGCATGGCATTTCTGGCTTCTGGTTTTGCATTCACTGCCAAGGTTTGTTTGAGTAAATCGTCTATGAGGCCATCAACTCTTTCATCAGTGAATTCTGGGTACTCTGTGTTGAAAAAGTGTTTTAATTTCTCGCGCTTAACCTTGTACTCAGAATCAGGTTCACCAGGTTCAATGGCGAATAATTCCAGCAAGACAAGACCAAATTTTGCGCCTGCTGCACCATAGGTAATAGCGGGTATCTTGCCCAGTTCTTCGCGAATGCCACCGCTTATCCCGGGTATGTCGACGACATTCGCCAAAAACCAGCCGAACCCCACCGCTAAGGTGCCGTAGATCATAAAACTCGAGGGTTGGTCTTCCAAGGAGGTTAGTGCGCTGATTAATCCGCTATCTCTACCACTGGTGATTAATTCGGATACAGTAGCCGCCAAATAAGCTTCGTAAAATGAGGCAGAAATTGCTCCCGCGAAAGGTTCAGTGGATGCTGCATCTGCAATTGCTTTTGAAATTTGTAAGAAGGTCTGCCCTAAAAAGCTGACATATTGAGGAGCCAAAATGGCTAAGCCACCCGTAATATAAAAGAAATTAAATAATAAAGCAGCAAAGGGGTGTTTGGCGTGAACTTCATGAGTGATTGCCTCGAGAATAAATTTAGCGCCATTCAAAGCAGAGTTAAGGGCATCGCTCCATTCGCCGGGATTGAGTTCATAAGGTGCTTGTGCATGGCGACTCACAATTTCTTTGGATCTGATCTTACTAAATTCTTTAACGCCAGCCTTTAGATGCAGATCTTCCAGTTCTTTTAAAAATACTTTTTCTTGGGCGTGAAAGTTGTTCAAATCACTACTAATTTGCTTATATAACTGTCTTTCATCGGGTAGGGGATTGTGCCCAATATGATAATCGGCAATTAAGTGATCAAAAAACTGGAGACGAGCCAATCTATAGGTAGATTTTAACCCATTCTTAATCTCCCAGGCAGTGTTGAAGACAAAATTACCGATGGCTCGACCTACAATAGCGCCTAATGAAACGGATGGGATATTAATTTTATCGGCTAAAGCGATAAATTGGGTTTCTTCAACGCAAACCGGTGTAAATTCTAAACGAGCTCCCGTAACGAAAGATCGTGGTTCCTTTCCTCGTAAGCCAAGCCATAAATTAGGTAATAAATCGATAATCAGACCGCCAATAATCCCTACAAAAATAAAATTCCAGCACCAGAAGAATAATCGTTTTGGTATATAGCTCTTATCATCTTGAACATCCCAGCCAGTGAAGCGCGTTGTTTTTAATTTATGTTTTTTATTCCCACTCACAATATAATAGGCACTTCCTTCATCCACGCTTTTATCCGCTTTTGCGATAACATCTTTGCCTTCTATTTGAGTAATTGCCATCAAGGTTTGACGGATTCGCTGTCGATTTTTACCCAGATGTTGAAAATTGATGGTTATGGATTTGTCGGGCTCATCATAATGGCCTTGATGTTCTCTTAAGGTCGGATTGTGATGGTCGGGTTGGTGTTCATTGATTATTCTCATGGCATCCGCACAGAAATTATTCAATTGTCCACGGGAAAAAGCCTTCGTTGATTCCTTAGCAGTGAGATCTTCTCCGTAAGTCATATTTTGATTATGTTCTTCGCACTCTCTTAATGCGGCAATCATTCTTAATTTAATAAAGTGTGCTACAGATTGAGGGCCTGTAGCGGAAAGCACGGTATTTTGAAGGATTTTTTGATTAAGAGAATTTTTCCCCCAAGCACTGATTAATTCATCACGAAATTTTTCGGCGCTCAGAATATCGGCAGTAATTTGATTCTGAATTTTTGTTTGGGCCTCTTCATCGTAGAGATTCAGTACGGTTAAATCTGATCTCACTTGTTCTCTCAGATTCATCAAGGTACCAATATAATTTTCAAATGTATCAATAATTCGATGGGTATTGCTATCGAGACTGGAGCCATAATCATAAGCATTGGTCAATCGTTCCAGTTCTTCTAAACTTCTGATGCGTGCTTGAGTGAGTCGTAGGAGCATTTCTTTTTGTTCAAATTTATTTGAGATCGTGCCTTTATCATAGGCTCGTTCTAGAACGACAAGCCGATAAGCACCGAGAGCACCAATCACTTTACTCGTTAATGCACCCGGATCAAAAATGCCATAATCAATCGCATCTTGAATATGTTTTTGAGACGTACGCCAATAAAATGAATCTGCACTAGGTCTAGGTGGTTCGAATTTAGACTCTGTCTCAGAATCTTCTTCATCTGAGCTCTCGGGTGCATAACCGGGGGGGAGATTGGTTTCGTAAATGAAACCCAGGTGATTATTGTCTGAAAAGGGTTCTATATGTTTTTGTATCAGCGTAGTTTCAGCACTAAATACCCTTCCTGGCCAGGCTGAGTGGTGCCGAATAACCAATTTGTCACGGTTAGATAGGGAAAAATTGTTGATTTTGTGTAAATTTTCGCTTTTTAACAGCCGCTTCTCATCAAAACCCATGTTGAATCTCGTTTGACCTCATAAGGCAATTGGAGTCATTCTACACGAATTCCTGCAATTCTCATAGTATTGATTAGCGTGGGCTGTCTGAAGAGGCATCATCCGTTAGGCTAAGGTTAAACTGGGTTCCGAGGTACGTTTTGAGATCAGATAATAAACGTTGTTGATGTTCAGTCAGTGCAGAATCGGTTTGGAGAGTGTTTATTTCGAGGAGTGCGGCTTTGGGGGTTAGTCTGGCTTTACGTCGATAGTCTACCATGGCTTCTTCGATAGTGAGTGGATTCACTTTAGCAAGATACTTGCCGTAAGCTTGCTGATATTGAGTGGGTAATTTTTCAGGATGAAGTCTTCCGATATACCGAATGGCTAAGGCCTGAAGGCAAGGGTTGTGAAAATCATCGAGCATGGCAATTTTTCCATCAATATCCTTCTGATGAAAATCGGCACACAATTGAATTTCGTGGGGCAGTAAAAAGCCATTTTGATAGAGTGCTGCACTTTCGTCGATTTCAGGTATTTTAGGATGCGTATAATCTCGATGGTATCGTGCCAATTCAAGCATTAAATCGGAGTGCTCAATTAAATATTGGCGATTGCGTTCGATGCGTTCTTGCCGATCTGCATCAATATAGCGAGTAAAACGTTCAGAGATTGGTAGTAAAAGACCTGTCTCACCAGGCTTTTTATTAATAACCCAAGCTTGCTCAATTAATTCTTCAAGTGTGGTAGCGTTAAAATCTTTATGATCACAACGTAACCATAATGTTTGATTTTTATAATGATTGTGACGACCCAATGCAATAACGTGAGACTGATAATGTTGCCCTGCACCAAAAATACCATCGATCATAATGCCTTCACGAAAACTTTGCTGGGCAATTGAAAAAGCAACAGGCAATTTTCCCATACGGGCGAGATCGGTTTCTTTATCAAAATAACCCATTGCATATTGCCACATTTCTGATTCGGCTTTAAATCGTCTAGCTAATTCGAGTGTTACCAACACGTCGACGATGGCATCGTGCGCAGCACCCTGTGCAAAATGATTTGCTGCATTAATATGCTCGAGTTTTAGAGAAGGTGTATCGTTGATCAGAGGCCACTGAATGGAATCATTATGAAATAAATAATAGAGGGCGGCGATGGGATAAATATCCATTCGGCCACAGTGATTAGCATATTGATGATTATAGGGTGGCAATAAATTGCGATAAAAAGAAAAACGTAAGAATTCATCATCAAAACCCAAAGTATTGTAACCACAACTGATGGTTCCAGGGGTGTTCATGATCTGATGAATCTTTTTAATAGCTTCAGCTTCAGATTGGCCACGATAGAGGTCTTCAATGGATAATCCGTGAACAATTATCGCATGAGGACTTGGAATAATATCGGGGTTTAAACGAATCAAAAATTCGTGGCGTTCTATTTCATTGAGATCTTCATCGGTGCGTATAGCGGCAAATTGCAGTACTTGATCAAAAGCTTTGTTCAGTCCTGTGGTTTCGATGTCATAAAATAAGAAAGTCCGTTTCATTGTTTCCATCCTGTTGAAAATTTATTTAAGCAGCTTAACTAGCTTAACTTCGTCTAGCGCGGAATAAAGCCGATCACCTCATGAACTCGCTTGAGTGTTTTTTGAGCTCGTTCACGGGCTTTCTCAGTAGCAGTTCTCAATTGCTTTTGTAATTTTTCTTCATCAGCACGAATTTCCTGATAGCGTGCTTGAATGGGTTTGAGAAAATCGACAACGGCATCAGCCACATCTTGTTTAAATTGACCGTAGCCACTGCCTACATAGTGCTTTTCTAAGGCTTTTATAGGCTGATCGGTGATTACTGATAAGAGCGTTAATAAATTACTGACACCCGGTTTATCATCGGATACGTGAATTTCAGATCCTGAATCCGTTACAGCGCGTTTTAATTTTTTTGTGATCAGATCGGGGCTATCCAGTAATGCAATGTAATTTTGCTCATTCGGGTCTGTTTTGGACATTTTTGCAGTGGGGTCTTGGAGGCCCATAATCCGTCCGCCCGCAGATTTTGGTGGAATATAAGGTTCTGGCACTGTAAATGTATCCGGAAAAAGATTGTTAAAGCGAATTGCCAAGTCGCGTGTCAGTTCTAAATGCTGTTTTTGATCACCACCCACCGGAACTAAATTCGTTTGGTACAGTAAAATATCAGCAGCCATCAATACAGGGTAATCAAAAAGCCCGGCGTTGATATTATCGGCATTTTTCTTCGACTTATCTTTGAATTGAGTCATGCGTTTGAGCTCACCCATAAAGGTGTAACAATTTAAAATCCAACCCAACTCAGCGTGCTCAGGGACATGGGATTGAACGATAATGAGACTTTTTTGGGGATCTAAACCGCAAGCGATATAAAGCGCAATAAAATCAAAACAGCGCCGACGAAATTCTACGGGATCTAACCTAACTGTCATGGCATGTAAATCCACCAAAGCAAAAATACAATCGTGGTCATCTTGACGATTAACCCAATTCTTAATTGCGCCAATGTAATTGCCGATCATCAAATTGCCGGTGGGCTGTATGCCACTAAATAGAATAGGTTTTGAACTCATGATTCCGATTACCGCCGTTCAACATAAAAGTGTGGGGCAATGCTATGCTATTTTCGGGCATTTTGCACCTTTCCAAATCGGGACGAAATTGGTACTATATGGTCTTGGGTTCAACTATTGCGAAGGCTACTGTGCTGAAATTGAGTAAACTGGCCGATTATGGCCTGATTGTGATGAGCTGCTTGGCGGCAGATACCTATATGCATGCCAGTGCCAGGGATATTGCTGTGCAGGTCAAAGTGTCTTTGCCAACGGTATCGAAGGTGCTGAAATTGCTGGTAGGAAGTGGGTTGGTGGAGTCACTCCGAGGGGTAAAGGGCGGGTATCGCTTAGTGCGACCGGCTTCTGAGATCACCGTAGTCGAAATTATTTTGGCATTAGATGGGCCTATTGGACTGACTGAATGCGCTGCGGTGGCAGGGCATTGTTCTCATGAACCTATTTGTGCCTTGCGCAGTAATTGGCAGTTGGTGAATCGAGCAGTACTGGGGGTGTTGAATAAAATCACTTTGGCAGAGATGTGCCGTCCTTTGCCGATGCGTCATCCTGCGCTGAAAAATATTGGTGTGGAGTCTTTGGTATGAGTACTGAGCGGAATGCGGTAATTGTTGCTGCTGTGCAGAAATCCTATGAGCATGGATTTGTCACTGAAATTGCATCCGATACCTTTGCGCCAGGATTAGATGAAGAAGTGATTCGCAAAATTTCAGCGAGAAAAAACGAACCTGAATTTATGCTAGAGTGGCGATTAAAAGCCTATCAATATTGGTTAACGCTCAAACCGCCTGAATGGGCTCATGTTCATTTTCCGCCTATCGATTTTCAATCCATCGCTTATTATTCTGCGCCAAAATCCGATGCAGATAAACCCAAAAGTTTAGACGAAGTCGATCCTAAATTGCTCGAAACCTACGATAAATTAGGCATTCCATTGCATGAACGAGAGCGATTGGCTGGTGTGGCTGTTGATGCGGTTTTTGATAGTGTTTCTGTGGCCACAACATTTAAAGAAAAATTAGCGGAAGCCGGTGTGATTTTTTGTGCTTTTTCTGAAGCGGTTCGAGAGTATCCTGAATTAGTTAAAAAATATTTAGGCACCGTAGTGCCTTATCGTGATAATTATTATGCTGCTTTAAATTCAGCAGTCTTTAGTGATGGGTCTTTTGTTTTTATTCCTAAAGGCGTTCGTTGCCCGATGGAGTTATCCACTTATTTCCGCATTAATGCAGCGAATACAGGACAGTTTGAGCGCACTTTAATTATTGCTGAAGAAGGTGCTCATGTCAGTTACTTAGAAGGCTGTACGGCACCCATGCGCGATGAAAATCAATTACATGCTGCTGTTGTAGAGTTAGTGGCTCTAGAAGATGCAACCATTAAATACTCAACGGTACAAAATTGGTATCCAGGCGATGAAAATGGTAAAGGGGGTATTTATAATTTTGTCACCAAGCGTGGTGCTTGTCGCGGTGCTCGCTCGAAAATTTCCTGGACTCAAATTGAAACGGGATCTGCGATTACTTGGAAATATCCCAGTGTGATTTTACAAGGCGATGATTCAGTCGGTGAATTTTATTCGGTGGCCCTAACCAATCATTTTCAGCAAGCCGATACGGGTACAAAAATGATTCATATTGGAAAAAATACTAAAAGCACCATTATTTCAAAAGGCATTTCGGCAGGACGTGGGCAAAATGCTTATCGCGGTTTAGTTCGAGTTGCACCTACTGCAAAAAATGCTAGGAATTATACTCAGTGTGATTCATTGTTAATTGGTTCGCATTGTGGTGCGCACACCTTTCCGAATATTGAAGTGAGAAATCCCAGTGCGAATGTGGAGCATGAAGCTTCAACGTCTCGTATCGGTGAAGATCAATTATTTTATTGTCAACAACGCGGATTGCGTGAAGAAGATGCCATTTCCTTGATTGTGAATGGATTTTGTAAACAGGTCTTTAATGAGTTGCCACTAGAATTTGCAGTAGAAGCTCAAAAACTGATGGAAGTCAGTTTAGAAGGCTCCATAGGTTAAGAGGTAAAATAGCATGTTAAAAATAGAAAATTTACAAGTCAGTGTGAGTGGTGGGCAACCGATATTACAAGGCATTAATCTTGAAGTTAAGCCGGGCGAAGTTCACGCCATTATGGGGCCCAATGGTTCTGGTAAAAGCACTTTGGCCAGTATTTTGTCGGGTCGAGAAGGTTATGATATTTGGGCGGG
The DNA here is from genome assembly GCA_964567285.1 of uncultured Gammaproteobacteria bacterium. Taxonomy (GTDB): domain Bacteria; phylum Pseudomonadota; class Gammaproteobacteria; order JAIEPX01; family JAIEPX01; genus JAIEPX01. The sequence continues at coordinate 182,282 of CAZMLO010000002.1, read as the reverse complement.
CTCTGTGCAATTTGACAATACAGACTTATTATCTTTATCACCAGAAGAACGAGCCATAAGAGGCCTCTTTTTAGCCTTTCAGTATCCGGTTGAATTGCCTGGTGTTAATAATATGTATTTTTTGAGATCGGCTTTGAATAGCCTTCGTCGCGCTCGTAATGAACCAGAATTCGATGCGATGGATTTTATGCAATTTGTTCGCACCAAATTGCGCGAGCTCGATATGGATGAATCTTTTTTACAACGCGCTGTGAATCATGGATTTTCAGGCGGAGAAAAAAAACGCAATGAAGTTTTACAAATGATGGTCTTAGAACCAAAATTAGCGATCCTCGATGAAACTGATTCAGGATTGGATATTGACGCATTGCAGGCAGTAGCGAAGGGCGTAAACAGTTTACGCGATCCCTCGCGTTCTTTTATTGTGGTTACCCATTATCAGCGATTGCTGGATTTTATTGTTCCTGATTATGTGCATGTTTTAGCAAACGGCCAGATTATTAAATCCGGCGGAAAAGAATTGGCGCTGACCTTAGAAGAAAAAGGTTACGGTTGGTTGGTGGAGTGATTAAGGTGAATGCACAAAAAAATCAAATCAGCCTAATGAACTCGCTTCATAATGAAGCGATATGGCTGGTCTTCATCGATGGAAAATTAAACACTGAAAATCTGGCTATTCCGGAAGGGCTTAAAATTGATCATTTAAAAGGGGCGCTGGAGATTCAGGTTTCTGAAGGCACCATCATTAATCAGCCTATTGTGATTCATTATATTAGCACAGTCGAAGAATCCACCAATCACTTTTTTAATACTGTGATCCGTGTTGGCAAAAAAGCAGAAATAACCTTTGTACAATATTTTCAGAGTGAAGCTGAATTATCGTATGAGCAAAAATCCCTTATTGAGATTCATTGTGCTGAGCAGTCTACGCTTCATCTGCTTAAAGTTCAGCAGGAAGGATTAAAGGCGACGCATCTGGGTGAATATTCGATCCATCAAGCTGAAGATTCTGTGGTTTATTCGAGTCATTATTCGCTGGGAGCTCTGATTCATCAAGAAAAATGGCAAGTCAATTTATCAGGCCAATCTGCACGATGCCATTGTCGAGGATTGGCGATTGCCAATAATACCCAGCGTCTCGATTCACAACTAACACTCAACCATTTAGCGCGTGCTTGCACGAGTGAGCAGGTTTTTAAATCGATTGCTACCGATAAAGCACGTACCGGATTTACGGGTAAAGTTGTCGTACCTTCAAGTGGTCAGCAGGCCGCTGCGCATCAATTGAGTCAAAATTTATTATTATCAGCACAGGCCGAAATTAATACACGGCCCGAGTTAGAAATTTATGCTGATGATGTTAAATGTACTCATGGTGCCAGTGTGGGGCAGCTCGATCCAGATGCTTTGTTTTATTTACAATCCCGAGGTATTGATCAGGTGCAGGCCAGTGAAATGTTATTAAATGCCTTTATTCAAGATCAATTATCGGAAGCAGAACCCTGGATTCAGCAGTGGGTTGGCCCCTTAATTGAGCAAAAGTTAGCACAGATAAATGAGAGTTCAAACTTATGAAAACAAAGGCCCCCGTTTTGAATACAAGTGCTTTGAAACACTTTGATGTGAATACAGCACGCAACGATTTTCCTTTATTGCACCAAGCTATTCATGGGCACTCATTGGTTTATTTGGATAATGCCGCGACCACTCAAAAGCCCCAAGCAGTTATTGAAGCAGAAAAACACTTCTATGAAACCATCAACGCCAATGTGCACCGCGGTGTTCACACCTTAAGTGATCGAGCGACGCATGCCTATGAAGAATCCCGAGAAAAAGTCCGTCATTTTTTAAATGCGAAAAGCACGCGTGAAATTGTTTTTGTCCGCGGTGCAACAGAAGCAATCAATCTTATCGCCAGCAGCTTCGGGCAAATCGGGGTGTCTTCAGGGGATGAAATTATTATCACGGCATTAGAGCATCACGCCAATATTGTGCCTTGGCAATTATTGTGCCAACAAAAAGGCGCGATTCTGCGTGTTGTTCCTGTTTTTGATAACGGTGAATGCGATTGGGATGCTTTTTTTGATTTAATCAATGAACGTACAAAACTAGTGGCCATCACACACGTTTCTAATGCTATCGGAACAGTAAATCCAATACGCACTATTATTGATAAAGCCCATCAGCAGCGTATTCCGGTTTTGGTCGATGGTGCACAAGCTGTTCCGCATCAGAAAATTGATGTTCAGGCGCTAGACTGTGATTTTTACGTTTTTTCTGGGCATAAAGTTTATGGGCCCACTGGTATCGGCGTTTTGTATGCCAAAGAATCACTATTAAATGCAATGCCCCCCTATCAGGGCGGCGGTGAGATGATTAAAGAAGTCAGCTTTACTCAATCAACTTATAATGATTTGCCTTATAAATTTGAAGCAGGTACACCGAATATTGCCGGAGCAGTGGGGCTTGGTGCTGCCATTGATTATTTAAATGCCCAAGATTTTTCTCTTATTCACGCGCATGAACAAAATCTTTTAGCGACAGCCACAAAAAAGCTTTCGGCTTTCGAAGGTTTGCGTATTATTGGAACGGCAGCCAATAAAGCACCGGTGATTTCTTTTGTATTGGATTCGATTCATCCTCACGATATAGGCACCATTTTAGATCATCAAGGAATTGCGATACGTGCAGGACATCATTGCGCAATGCCATTAATGGAGCGTTTAGGTTTGGTTGCAACAGTCAGAGCGTCTTTTGCATTCTACAATACACTGGAAGAAATTGATCGTTTGATAGAAGGGCTTCAAGAAGTGCGGGGGATTTTAGGCTAATGTCAGCATTAAGAGAGCTCTATCAACAAGTAATAATCGATCATGGCCGACATCCTCGCAATCAGGGTGTGCTCGATCATCCAACCCATCAAAAAAGGGGACATAATCCACTCTGTGGTGATAAATTAGAATTGAGCTTAAATGTTGTCAATGATCAGATTAAAGAAGCCCAATTTTTAGGATCAGGTTGTGCGATCTCGATGGCCTCCGCTTCTTTAATGACTGAAATTCTTCGAGGAAAAACAGTAGACCAAGCTCGAAAAATATTTGAAAATTTTCATCAACTGATGATGGGCCAACAACATGATGCTGATTTATTGGGCAAATTATTAGTCTTAGCGGGTGTCATGGAATTTCCGGCACGCGTAAAGTGCGCAACATTGGCATGGCATACATTAATCGCCGCATTGGCAAACGATGATGCTCCAGTTACAACGGAATAGCGAGTTTTTATGAGTACTGAAATACTGTTGAATTTTACACCCAAAGCAATACAGCATATTGAAAATAGTATCAAAAATGAGAAGGGAGGGCGTCATTTTCGATTAGTCTTGAAAAAGGCGGGCTGCACGGGTTGGATGTATAAGCCAGAGATAGTTGCCGAACCTCAAGTTGGTGATATCGAAGTTCCTCTTCAAACGTCGTTTAAAGTTTTTATTGATCCTGCTTGTGTGGATATTATCCGAGGTACAGTGGTAGATATCGAAGAAAAAGGTTTAGGGTTTACCCAAATGGTTTTTAATAATCCTAATGTCGAAAGTTTATGTGGCTGTGGTGAGAGTTTCAATGTCAAATCCGAAGAATGATCTGTCTGAAAATATTATTGTCTTGCGTCGCGATGTCGATGCATTATTAATTCCTTCTGGCGCACGTATTTTTTTACAAGCAGGTACAGAAGTAAAAATCACTCAAGCCTTGGGTGGCTCTTACACTGTCAATATTTACGGCAATTTAGCTCGTATAGATGCGAACGATGCTGATGCCTTAGGCTTAGAAACTGAAGATGCCATCCCAGAGTCCATTTTATCCGAAATGACCCTAGAAGAATTAATCTGGAAACAACTCAAAAAATGCTACGACCCAGAAATCCCCGTAAACATCGTCGATCTCGGCCTTATCTACAGCTGCGAAATCCTCCCCCTCGGCGCGAATGAACATTCAGTCTCCATAAAAATGACCCTCACCGCCCCCGGCTGCGGCATGGGCCCCACCATCGCCTCCGACGTAAAAAGAAAAGTCCTCGCCGCCCCTCACATCAAAGATGTAAACGTAGAAATGGTCTTTGATCCTCCCTGGTCCAGAGAAATGATGTCTGATGTCGCAAAATTAGAATTGGGTATGCTCTAAGCCATCATTTGACGTCTATGGTTAATAAGTCAGACATATATACAATTTTAAAGAAATAATCTTCTTGTATGACTTTATCGCTTACCCCATTGGCTACAATTAACACGGGTAGGCAAGCAAAGCCTCGTGGAAGTTTGAGCTTGTCGATTTTATCTTTTACTTCCGAAACAATACCCAATCCGATCTCGTTGATTGAAAATTTAATCTCAAATAAATAAAGGGTTTTGTGCTTCCGATAAATTTTCTGGCTGTCATCTTGTGCCTCAATAATGCGCAAAACAGCAAAAATGCTATTTTGCGTAAGTTTAGCATGCCCTGTCAAAATGCGCAATTTGGCAAAAATGCTATTTTGCGTAATATGATATAGATAGGAAATTCAAATGCCCTTTTTTCAATCCTCTTTCCCAAAGGGGACTCCGCTCTTTGTGAAGACTTGCTCACATCATATTGCAGCCATGTGCTATATCAGGATCTGCTCCTTAAACTCTTTTTTAACTGATACAATGCACCAGTCTTTATGAAGCCACTTTGCATCCGAATATTTCGGATGGCAAAGTGGCTTATGACATCACGACTCCATTCTAGCATTATCGCATTTTACATTTGCGATGACCGTCAGCTTGGGTGCATACCCCCACCTCTGCCTTGCCATTGCCTTTGATAAAGCGTTGATATTGAGACTGACCTTTCAACGTGCTATTGAAAAATGAAACCAAGTAGCCGTTGGTGAGGTTTTGGATCTCATCAGACGACTTGGTAGGCACAAACTGGAAGGTATCCGGATCAATGAAGCCAGGCAAATTATTCAAAGGGATCGAGAAAGGAGGGTTATTCAATAATAAACTACCCAGCGTTATTCCGGGAGGTGCAGGTAGTGGGAGAGTTAATGCATCCCAAATGTTCCTATTTGATGGAAAGGTACCGGGAACTCCCTGTACAGAGGTTGATGTTCCGTAGAAAAATCTATTTTGGCAATACGCTTGAAAACCACCGTCTGTTTTACCTGTTAAGGTTGGTGGAGAAGGAGGTACACGTGAATCCGATGTGAAGAGTAAGGCTAAAATTCCAACATCAATCCCAGTCGGATTATCGTTTCCTAGCCTCACAATGTCCAGATTCCCCTGATCGCATAAGTTTCCAAAAGCCGAGTGCACTGCGCCCTTAGCCACAATGCGATACTGAATGCCCGTCTTCTCGGGGTTTAGGTGATCAAAGATTTCACGCGCTCTCGCGGCTAGGTCTATACCTCTTACATTTGTTTCATACTCACCGTACATAATCATTGATGGAATATGGATAGCTTCCGCATTCTGTTTTGGCAGTTTTATAGCAGGGGCTACGGACGATGCTGGAAGGTCCCCATATACACCTGAGAGTGCTGCCATGGCTCCAATACGAGGATCAGCGAGATCACCCGCCATCAAACTCCCTTCGTCACTTTCTAAACCACCCGCCAACATCAAAGATGTATAGCCACCAAAGGAGTGACCAAATACACCGACTCGGTGTTTATCCGCAGCGGCTTTCAGATCAGAGCCTAGGGTCCCATCAAAAACCTTATCCAGAGCAAAGCTCACATCTTGGGGGCTATTTAAGGCTGGAACGTTTCCCGAATCATGGCAAGGGCGAACGGGTAAAGCACCGCAGGTCAATCCGCCGGTCAAAGCGTAGGTAAGAGTATCAGGGCCAGAATTACCTGAATGTCTGGGTGCTGCTACTATATAACCATGACTTGCCAGGTGTTCAGCGAGTACTGAATAATCTTTTTGTTGTAAAGCACCTCCATGAGACAATCCCAACACGGGGAAGCGACCGCTGGTTGAAACGGGTAGGCCGATTCGTCAAATGTAAGGGAGGTATTCCATAAGTTACCACTGAACCTGTGGAATGGTCATAGACAACGGGAATCCCGCCTTTGGCCGTCTTATCACTGATCGGATACCAAACCGACACTTCGAGCACTCGCCCACCGGCATCTGCGCCCGCTGTTCTTGAGGTATCCGTAAGATTGGTTTGCCGGTAACCGATTTTATAAGGTCCGGCCTGGTTTGGGTCGTTGTTATTATCATTACCTGCAAAACTGAGTAGCGAGATATTGAGTAGTACCGCTGACAGCAAGCCCAGCAAGCAAGCACGCCCAAACGATAATACTCCCGAGTTTTCAGCGTTCTCCTCTAACGCTGGCTTAATGGTTTCAAAATGGTTGATACTTGGGAGTAATGGCTTACCCCCCCCAATATATTTAGTATTAATTAATGATTTCATAGCAAACCTCCTCATCAATACTTATGAGCATCTCACCCCACCTAAAGGCGGTGCTTTGTAGGTGAGTAACTTCCAAGCTAATGCCCTGGAAGCCATGTACTCTCTGGGATCTACCCAATAAGAATAATGCGCCTAATTAACCTGGTCCCATGCTCCTTGCCTGACCGTCGCTGCTCCTTCACTGCTGTCGAGGCTTATTGCCCCGTTAGTTTAAGTTTAGTACAATTTTGGGGATTTTGATGGAGACACGTATATCTTTTAGCAAAAGCAAGTCTCTGTAGATTTGGCTGGTATTTAGGCAATTGAAGTTTAAAGGTAAAATTATCGAGTGTTCTGGACTGAAAGGAAGAAGAGGGGGCGGTGGGGGTACGTATCCTGGCAATTAGGATCCAACGCTTTTCCAAATTGTCCCAGAATGCAAGCATGCTAAATATGGCAATAACCCCGGTACAATTAGGTTTATTGAAGATAGTGATGGGGGCTCTTCAATTCTATCTTACTCAATATAATGTTTTAGTGGTATAGAGTAAGATTTAACAGGTTATATAACTTACTCTTTCATCGGTTTAGCGCCGAACAAGAATACCACAGCACAATCACAGCGTGATCACTTTGCACTTCAACTACACACACAGACTGGGTTGCCAAAAATTACTACAGATGATTGGAGTGAACTATTTGTATTACTAAACGAGAGAACATCGCATGGCGAAGTCTTTGTAGTTTTAGATGAAATAACTTGGATGGGCTCAAAAGATCCTGACTTTTTAGGTAAGCTACATTATGCATGGGAAAAGTTCTTCAGTAACAATCCGAAACTAACACTTATCATCTGTGGCTCAATATCGGCATGGATAGAAGAAAATATTTTAAGTAGCACTGGATACTTTGGGCGTGTTTCTTTAGAAATAAATTTAGAAGAACTTACGATTAAAGAATGCAATGAATTATTAAATGATATTGGATTCAAGCGATCTGCATTTGAAAAATTGATGTTGTTATCCATTACAGGGGGCATCCCTTGGTATATAGAGCAAATTAATTCAACTCTTTCAGCAAGTGAAAACATTCAAAATCTATGTTTCACAAAAGATGCTTTATTAGTAAAAGAATTTGGTTATATCTTCAACGATCTTTTTAAAGAGAGAAGAAAAGACATTCAGAAACGAATTGTTATGGAGTTAGTAAATGGCCCAATGACACATGAGGGGATTGCAAAAAAACTTAACTACTCTCGTAGTGGCGTTCTGACTGAATATTTGGAAGAGTTAATGAGTTCAGGATTCGTTGTGCAAAACTTTCTTTGGGATCTAAAGTCGCTCAATGAAATGAAAAAAAATGCTAGATATAGGCTTCGAGATAGCTATCTAAAGTTTTATTTGAAAAACATAGAGCCCAGTCTAAGCAAAATTAATAAGGGTAAATACATTGGTATTGATATCACATCTTTAGCTGGTTGGGACACTAATATGGGCTTGCAATTTGAAAATTATGTCATCAATAATTCCAAAATGATATATCAATCACTGGGCATAAATCCAGCTGAGATAGTGATGGATGGCCCTTTTTTACAAACCAAGACAACACAGCAAAAAGGCTGCCAAATTGATTACCTTATTCAAACAAAATTTAAAACGCTCTACATTTGTGAAATAAAGTTTTCCAGAAATCAACTCGGTGTCAATGTCGTCAATTCTATGATGGAAAAAATAAGTCGTTTGAAACTGCCGTATGGATTCTCTTGCATTCCGGTATTAATACACGCTAACCAAGTAAGTACAGAGGTCATTGAGTTAGATTATTTTGGTCACATCATTAATGTATGTGAATGGCTTACTTGATTCAGGTGATGAATTTAGTTGAATGACATTTCCGATGTCTTTTTGGTATTTTTTACTGTCCACAGGCTCTAATTTCAGTGAACCGACATTTTGTCACTATTCATCCAAAAAGCGATCTCGAGGTCTTATGTTTATTGGCAGACTATTTGAGCTTTTTCTATAAAAATTCTCCTCGAATATCAATTGAGGATTCTATGCCTATTTTATCATAATTCTTTTTTATCCATTGCTTAGCCACGGTTCTGCCTCTATCTCTGAGATAGGTTAAGAATTTCCAATCGGTGTTCATTTTGCTTGAAACGTCAAATTTTGTCATATCTTCATCAGAGCGGATAGAGTGTATTAGCATTTTTTTCATGGCATGCTCTTTTATTATTTTCTTGTCTATCAAGCTTGAGACAAAGGCTATGGCTCTCATTTCTCGCATTAATGAGGAATTAAAACTGACTTCATTAATACGATTAAGAATTTCACTCGAGGTCTTAGGCACACCAGGCCGAAAAATCGGATTGATATGTACGATAATAACATCGGTAGAATCACAGCTATAAATCAATGGAAAAATGGCTGGATTACCGATATAGCCACCATCCCAGAAATACTCCCCATTAATCTCTACCGCTTGGAACAGAAAGGGTAAACAGGCCGATGCCAATACTGTATCAACAGAGATATCGGGTGTGGAGAAAATTTTTACTTTACAGGTTTCAACATTTGTTGCACATAAAAAAAGCTTTATTTTTTTATTTTTGTTGATGGCATCAAAATCGACATGCTTTTCTATAATCTCTTTTAATGGGTTGATATTAAATGGATTAAATTGATAAGGCGACATGACATGGGATACTAGATCAAACATCTTGTAAAAAGGCGAATTTGATAAACTATATTCTGCAGCCTCATCAGAAAAGTTATGTAAATTGTACGAAGAACTTAGCATACTGCCATTTTGACTCTGACTAATGGCTAGCCAGAATTCATGTAGTTTTTGTCTTGCCTCATCTTTATCATTGTTGACCAAGCCACTGGTTAGTACTGCGGCATTGACAGAACCTGCACTGGTAGCACTGAGGCCGTCTATTTCTAAACGCCCATCTTCTAGTAAGTAATCTAATACACCCCAGGCAAAGGCACCATGTGCTCCGCCGCCTTGTAATCCTAAATTAATTTTTTTTTTCTTTTTTTTCATGGCTATTCCATTATCCAGCCATGACTCGCAATCAAGGATTGTCCAGTGAGAGCATTATCGGGGAATGATGCAAAAAACAAAGCCAAATTTGCGATATCTTGAACAGTTGTGAACTCGCCATCAACAGTATTTGCCAGCATCACCTTTTTTACAACGTCTTCTTCGCTGATCCCTAATGTTTTGGCTTGTTCTGGAATTTGTTTATCAACGAGTGGGGTGCGCACATATCCTGGGCAAATAACATTCGCTCGAACTCCATGTGCTGCACCTTCTTTTGCCACAACTTTGCAGAGTCCTATCAGACCGTGTTTAGCAGTAACATAGGGTGCCTTGAGTTTTGAAGCTTCTTTTGAATGAACAGAGCCCATATAAATAATACAACCGCCCCTGTCTTTTTGATACATTGCTTTCAAACAAGCACGTGTTGTTAAAAAGGCTCCATCTAAATGGATCCCCATCATTCTTTTCCAATCTTTTAGGGCTAACTCATCGATGGGAGCAATATGCTGTACACCTGCATTACTGATTAAAATATCAACATATCCAAATTCATTGATTAATAGAGCAACACCTGCATCTACTTGAGCTTCATCACTGACATCCATGATGATGCTGATGGCTTTTCCACCCAAATCGTTAATTTCTTTTAGGGTCGCATTAGCGGTTTCAGCTGTAATATCAGCCACACCAATTTTTGCGCCCTCGCGAGCAAAACATAAGGCAATTTCTTTTCCGATTCCACTACCAGCTCCTGTGACAAGAGCTACTTTATCCGCTAGCTTCATAACGTTCCCTCCTAATTAGCGTCTCCTTAGAATTATAGTCTAATTTTTTGAAATCCACTGATCACTAAAAAGGTCTAGAGAGCAGGTAGAATTTGACTTTCTCTCCTCAGGCAGCTAGCTTTCTACTATACCCGACACAACCAAGGAGAGGACTGTGCCGAAAAATACCATAACGAATGAATTTGAAATGCCAGCCCCACGCTGGATTATGAGCTATCCACATGGGGCTTATCGTTTTATCAATCGAGAGTTTTTTATTATCACCTATGAAACTGACCCTGCGATCTTGGAAGCGATTCTACCACCAGGCTTAGAGCTCGTTGCACCCCACGTGAAATTCGAATTTATACGTATGCCCGATTCGACGGGTTTCGGTGATTTTACGGAATCAGGACAAGTCATTCCTGTTCGGCATAAAGGTGAAGAAGGTACATTTACCGTAGCGATGTTCCTCAATTGCTTTCCCCCTATTGCGGGCGGACGTGAGATTTGGGGATTCCCCAAAAAACTGGGCAAACCAAAATTAGCGGTAGAAGAAGACACTTTGGTGGGTACTCTGGATTATGGTAGCGTGCGCATCGCTACGGCTACCATGGGATATAAACACCATGAGGCTGACAAAGAGGCTATTTTAAAAGTTTGTCAGAAACCCATTTTCTTACTGAAGAATATTCCTGGGGTTGATGGCAAACCTCAAATAAATCAACTCACCAAAACTTATCTACAAGATATTACCGTTAAAGGAGCCTGGGTAGGACCATCAAGTCTTGAACTTCACCCCCATGCATTAGCGCCGATTGCAGAATTACCGGTTAAAAAAATAATCTCAGCCGTGCATTTTATTACTGACCTAACCTTGCCTTATGGTGAAGTTGCAGAAGATTACTTAGCCAATAAATAATGCAGGAGTTTTTATGAAGGGAAAAATAGCATTAGTGACTGGTGGTTTAGGTGGTATTGGCACTTCAATTTGTCAGCATCTTTTTGACGAAGGGGCAGAGGTTATCGCTACCTATTTTCGTCAGGGTGATCATGAATCAGCAAAGCAATGGCAAGCAGAACAGCTTAAAAACGGCTATGAATTTGATATTTATTATGTCAATGTCACCGATTTTGAATCCTGTGAAGCGCTTATACAGACAATGGGTGAAAAGGGCCAGAGAATAGATATCTTAGTTAATAACGCAGGAATTACCGCTGATACGCCATTCTATAAAATGGATCAGAAGCAATGGGAATCTGTTCTTCACACGAATTTAGATAGCCTTTTCAATATTACCCGTCAAGTGATTAATAATATGATAAATCGCCGTTATGGCCGTATTATTAATATCTCATCGATTAACGGTCAAAAGGGACAATATGGGCAAACAAATTATTCTGCGTCAAAAGCAGGTATTCATGGATTTACAAAAGCCTTAGCCCTTGAGGTTGCCAATAAAGGAATTACCGTCAATACCATTTCTCCTGGCTATATCGCTACAACTATGGTCATGAAAATGAAAGAGGAGGTCATTGAGAAAATTGTCTCGCAAATTCCTCTTGGACGACTTGGTAAACCCGAAGAAATCGCACGAGCAGTTTGTTTTCTGGCATCTGAGAACAGTGGATTCATCACAGGCTCGAATCTAACCATTAATGGCGGCCAGTATATGATTTAAGCATTAAATTGCTTAATACCAAAACTGTGCTACATTTACTGCATGGGAGATTAATTAACCATTTACGCTGGAAGGGGAGTGTTATGGCCGAGAAATTAGATGATAAAGTCAAGAAATTCAATAAACACATCATTGATAGTACTACAGAACTGACAGAGCTAAACACCAAGGTGTTGAGTAATATCAATAATATCGTTCAGAGAGATTATCTTTCAGAGATTAAAAATGTAAAAAAACCTGAAGATCTTGTGGCGTTACAATTGAAAGTTACTGCCAGTAGTGGCATAGAGCTAATGAGCTATATGCAAAAATCTGGAGATATTATCTCACGCTACATGAACGGATTAAAAGATTTCACCTCTATGGAACCAACACAGAAGTCTAGCGATAAGCGCTAAAAGAACAAAATGAGCCGATCAACCACCCCGCCTAATTCTAGAGACCCCTTCTCGGAATTAACGGGAAACATTTTGCAGCTTGTTAAAAAACTACAAGATCAAAATTTTTTCTCCGAAGACCTCTCGTTGTTCATGAATCAACCCAATGTGAGTGATAAAATAGGGAAAGAATTTCTTGAAGAAATTATGATGCCAATGTTTCAAGACTATATCTCCCTATTCAATAAGGTTATTCAAACTAGCATCTCACCATCCTCAGGAAAAAAAAGTGAAAAAATAGAAGATAAGCGGTTTTCAAATGAACTCTGGACAATACATCCTTTCTTCGAATTTCTAGCGAAATCACATTTGATATTAGAAAATTACACGGAAAAAGCGATTGATTTGTCCAGGATAAATGCGAAGAACAAAAAAGCGATTAATCAATTACATTATTTATTAGAGCAGGTAATGGGGGCTATTTCACCGAGTAACTATCTTTTTACCAATCCCGTATTATTGCAAGAAGTCATTTTAACCCATGGGGATAGTCTAATAAAGGGGTTACAAAATTTAGAACGAGATCTCTCAAAAGACCCCAATCACTTGCTGATACCCATGGTTAACCGCGAACATTATATCTTGGGTGAAAATATAGCGACTACACCTGGTAAAGTTATCTTTCAAAACGACCTTATCCAGCTCATTCAATATGAACCTCAGACCAAAACGGTACATGAGACACCATTACTTTTTGTCTCTGCGATCATTAATAAGTTTTATATTTTAGATCTTAACGCGCAGAGCTCATTGATTGAATGGATGGTCAAAAAAGGCTATACGGTTTTTAGCATATCATGGGTTAACCCGGATGCTTCTTTCTCGAACAAAGAGATTTCAGATTATGTACTCGATGGACCGATTGCGGCAATTGAAGTTATTAAGAAAATAACAGGGATGCCAAAAATTAATATTGCAGGATATTGTATCGGTGGTACTCTAGTAGCCTGTGCTTTAGCCTATCTTAGCGCAAAAAATGATGATTCCATTAAATCTGTAACCTATCTAACCACTATGCTAGATTTTCAAAACTTTGGATTTTTCACTGACTTTATAGACGAGGACTACATCAAAAAAACTGAAAAGATAATGAAAAAACAAGGATATCTTGATGGCTATCTATTACATCAGATATTTAATTTTCTACGTCCGAATGACTTGGTCTGGCCTTACTATATAAAAAATTACCTGCAGGGACAGTCGCCCGGAGAAAATGATCTTTTGTTTTGGAACTCAGACTACACCAACATACCACCAAAAGTGATGAGGTATTGCCTGAAAAATTTTGTCATTAACAATGACCTCATCAAACCCAAAAAATTATCGATTAATAATACTAAGATTGACCTACACTCAATCAAATTGCCGGCATATTTTTTTTCGACAATTCGGGATCATCTCACGCCTTGGAAATCGACTTATGCGGGTTTGCCACTCCATTCAGGTAAAACGACATTTGTACTTGGGGATTCAGGGCATATCGTTGGAGTAGTCAATCCACCAACCAAGAAAAAATACGGCTATTTTATTAACACAGAAACTCATAATACCCCTGAGGAGTTTCTAGAAAATGCCAAGAAACTTGAGGGCTCGTGGTGGCCGCACTGGGAAAAATGGCTGAAATCCTATAGCGGCAAAAAAGTTGAGGCTAGAAAACCTGGCTCCAAACAATTCCCCCCCCTTGAAAACGCGCCAGGTTCCTACGTGAAAATCCAATACACACTCACTAAGCAAAAGAAGTCAGCGCCAAAAAAGAAAAAATCGCCACATTCTAAAAAGTAAATTACACCTCAGAGAAGGTCTCCCAACCAATATAGCTTCCTAAAGCCTTCTTTCGTTAGTGACACATGCCAATTAATATGTTATTGTGGTAAATATTTCTATGAAACGGCCATTATCTTAGTTAATGCGCTGTGATTATTTGAGGTTTTGGTCCCTTAAGAACGCCGTATGAAAAGATCTAAACAGAGGTTTTACAATGAAAAAGATGCGTATCGAATTTTATAAAGACGCCCAAGCAGCCATTGAAACTGAGTATCTTGAGCATTTACCCCGATTTGATGGTAGACATTATCGGCTCAGACCAAAAAAGGAAAACCGGAAGGATGGGTATATTGAGAGGCCGATTCATGGTGGGATGCACGTTGGGCGAGCCAGTTTGTGGGTTGTTGTACTACATCAATTATTTAAAGAAAATTTTCCAGGCTATGTGAGTGGGGCCCTTGAATGCATTAAACAACAATTCGATTTAGACGAAAAAGAGCTCGTTGATACGACTCGTATGGCAGCTATTTATCATGACTCTGCTCGATTGGATGAAGGGCAGGATTTCTGGGATAAACAAAGTGCACAAAAATTAGTGCGGTTTTTAGACGGTACGGGTGCTAATTCTGATATGGCTGAATTTTTTGAGCAAGCGGCAGGGAACAAAGATAAAGCCGATGCCTTTGAAGCACATTTGAAAAAAGCAGGAATGCCTCAATTTGCACACTATATACGCCTTTTAATTAATTTAGCTGATTGCATCGATATAATACGTTGCGTTAGCCATTTTGAATTCAATCAAGTGCTTAAACGTTTAGCCGTTGTTCCTGAATATAAAGTTGATACACAGAAATATCAGCCGGCCTTTCTTGAATTGGTTCTCAATGCTCACCGTGTGATCTATCTGCAAGGTGATATGAGATATCCTTGTCGTATTATTATGCCTGATGGCAGTACAGCCAAGACCGATTTTGAAGGTGATCATTTGATTATGGCACGAAAAGTATTATTCGAACATGCTCCCAATGTGGTTTCGGCTCTTGCTGCTGATATGATGACAACTACACCTTATTTTAAACGATTTTTTCAAAATGAGCCTTTGCTCTGCACCGAATTGGCAAGCGTAGAACCTATGTTTGATCCCTTTCTTCATGGTACTCAATCTTCGATGTTAATTATGCTCGAAAGGTCAAGTTATGAACTCGATTCATTAACGGGCTTATTAGGTAGGGGACTTACCTCATTGACGGGTGAGCTCTATGCAGGTACGGGTCACAATACAACGCTTAATTCAAGTCCTTTGATGTGCTTTGGCAAATTACATCAATGGCGTGGTTATGACCTCAAAAGAATTATTGATAGCTATACAAAAGGAGAGCCAACTCAATCAAGACCTGAAGTTCACCGGCAAAATGCACTGATGAAATTCCGGGAGTTTTTGGAGAAATCTAGAAATAACTCCTATGCTACTATTAATTCTGTTCTGATCTACTATATGAGAGCTAAATTTTTTGGGGTGAGTGATGAAGAACTTATTGCTCCCGATGCATTTTATGCAGAATATAAAGCTGGGGTGGATACCTATTATCTTTTATTACTAGTTGCAGAATATTTTGAGGTTAATCCAGATTTCAAAAATCACAAAGATATTTCACAATGGGTTCAGGATCATTATCAATTTAAACATTTTGTTCAGAGAATTTTAGCATCGAGATTAGACCTTAGAGCCATCTACCAAAATCCTAGCCCTGAAAATCTAGCAAAGTGTCTCCCTCTGTTTCCAGTACCTGACTGTGATGATCCCGCTATCTCAATGGTGAAAGTTTTAGAAAATCGCAGAGATTGCTCAAGATTTGAAAGAGAATATGATTTTTTTAAAGTGACTTTACAAAATGAATATAGCACGAGGATCCTTTACTTCTTTGTTGGATGGCGTTTGTACAACCCTTTTACTTCTTATGAACCAGCTAAAGAACACTTGGTTGTTATGGAACAACATCTTGAAATGCTGAGAAAGCTGACACAAACAAAACCCGATAATATTTTTGAGAATCCGCAGAAATGTGATTTGCTCACACGGAATTTTCCACTTATTCTAATCAGTGATAATGCTGAAGTAATGACTATATTAAATTCTGATTATTGTAAAGAATATCGTGCAAAACGTCCTATAAAATTCGGTATCGATATTCAAATGGTTGCAACCGATACCCGTGAACATGCTCTGATACTACGAAAATGGTTAGATCAACACAATTTTAAACACGTCACCGTTGTCTTATTCCATGAACTTCAAAATGTGAAAGATACCTCTCGACGCCCCAAAGCCCTATATCAACACGCTGATGGATTTCCCCGATTATCTTGGTTTGCTGCGGCAAAAGTTACAGCTGAAGATAAAGCTAAACTTGAAGCTCTTCGAGATCATGGCCAAAGAGAGCTAGATCAGCTCTCTGAATCTCAAACAGCCTCATCTGAAACCATCATTAAAAAGTCTGAAGATGTTTCAGCGCTGTATGATGCAGTGCTACTTATTGAAGATGCAAATCGGTATGAATTGAAATAGGACGCCCGAAAGCGGGGGCATTATAACTGACACCTCGTTTGGCAGTTTGAAGAAGAAATCAGTGAGAAGTTTTTTCAACCCAATTTTCTAACTTTAGGTGCGGTATTCTGGCGAATTCTTTGGTGTTGTTAGTTACTAAGGTAATATTGAGTGAGAGGGTGTGTGCTGCAATCCATAAATCGTTATTACCTATAATTTTTCCTTGTTTTTCTAATGTTGTTCGGATCTTACCGTAGAATTTTCCTGTGTCGGTGGCGATAGGTAAAGGTGGGATTAAGCTACTGATTTCATCAATAATTTGTAGGGTTTTTTTAGGATGTTGACTTTTTTGGGCACCGAAAATCAATTCTCCATAAGTTATAGTGGACATGCCGACTTCTCCGACAGAGAGATTTTCAAATCGACTCAATACTGATGCGGGCCTTTTTTTAGCAATATAAATACAAATATTAGTATCGAGTAGATAGCGTAACGCCATGATCAAAATTCTCTTTCTTGGGGAGGTGTATCTACTCTTGGGCTATGGTAAAAATCCTCAGGCAGTTGTGTCAGTAGGGTGAAAGCATCCTTCAAATTATGCCGAAGATCACGTATCACTACCTCATTTCCTCGTTTAAAGATCTCAACTTCATTTTCGCGAAATTGAAAGTTTTTTGGTAGTCGTACAGCCCAAGAGTTGCCAGATTTAAAAATTTTGGTGTGTTGCATAATTACGCCCCCTTATAATGTATACACTGAAAGTATATACAATAGTGCGATTATTGTCAATAGCCTGATCTGTCGTCACTCGGTATCAGCGTATTGGCTTAGAATCGTATGCAGCTTCAGCCGGGCCCTTAAAAGAAGTACTATACGAAGAGGTTACAGAAAATATTTTTTATTCTGATTCGGCTTTCTAAGGTATCTTAAATCATAGGCCGTGTTAAATAAATAATTCGAAGTTTTATACGCTTTCTAAGATGTAGCACAATTCAAGACGTGACGCTCCAGCCTGTATTACTTAAATTCAATGTTTACTGTGAATGATGGGATCATTAGGCCTAGATTTATATCAAATCCAGTGATTTTTACATAAGGGTTATCATTATATTTCCTTTTTAGATCATATGCTTCTGAAAGAACCGTATTAAAAATACTTTCAATTGCTCCCTTGTCTGTATTATGAGATTTTTTTGTCCTCTTACCAGAGGATTCACCTGAGAGAGCAGAAGCCACCATTTCATTTTGAATCCCATGTATAGAGGCCAGCTTTTGGTTGATTGAAGCAAGCCTTAATGAAATATCTTTTATTGATTCTTCAGCACTATAGTTTTTTCCGAACACAGATAAAGATAGTATCATTGAAACGCATAAAATAATGTATTTCATCACCCCTTCTTTTGTATTGAACCTGTCGTACCGCTTTAATTATAGGTCACTACCCCGCTTTTTGCCGGGTTCCACCAATGAGTAAATTAGGGGTGGTGGGCCTAGTTTATTAGAGCATATACTTCTATTATGGATAATTCCCCCTTATGATGAGACTATTCAAAAATATAACTATTACTGAAATATAAAAAATATTTATGCTATTAAACCATCTAAATCTACTGATTCTCAGATTCTTTTTTTTGAAACAGGCAGAAAGCGGTGTTCCTGTGGTTGATAACTGCATAGAGATTAGTATTAGCAATCTAGCATTTTATCAATGATGTGCTGAATAATGCGAAGTGAACGTTCCCATAATCAAGCGGCTTGAAGAACTAGAACAAGAAAATGTACAAATTAAGCGCATATTAGCTAATTCTCTTATAGATAACGATCTGTGCTTTTGAATGGTATCGTTATAAGGGGCTTTACATTTGTGGGGGATTTCCAGATTCTGTCAATAAAAGATCATTGCATCTTTATCTGCGAGTTCATTGTTGGAGTAGTCTTAGTCTGATCATTATTTTAAAGCTCATATCAGATGGTATAGGTTAGCGGACTCCTCGAATTTTCATTTTTGAATTGTTATTCTGAGTTAATAGAGTAACCCAAATAAATAAAGAGGAATTGTATTTTTGTGGCCGATTTGGATGTCATCCATTACTAGATATGCGTTTGAATGATCTTTAAGTTGGGAACGGGTTTTGTTTTTTCCCCCAATTTCAAAGCGGTACTGCTCCACTTGGTAATCGCCAATTTTGCTGTAAAACGATTGGTAGCCTGAGTTTGCTAATTGATTGATAAAAAAGGTTTCTCGTGCTTTTCCAGTTTGGGCATATTGGGTTTGAGGGAGAAAATGGGCGTAAATCATATTGGTGTTTTCTGGTAACATTTTAATAGGAGCATTAAGAGATGATTTTCCGGGCTTATTCGTATGGATGAATTGGATTAATCCTGCCTTATTGAGATAGGAAAGATATTTGCTGACGTCATTGTAGTCTTTGTGTAGGCGGGTGGCTAATTTGTTAGTATTCAGTTCGCCTGGTAGGGAGCTGAGTACGTATTTGTATAAGTTTTCTATGGTGTGAAGAGTTGCTGTTTTTAAGTCATAAAGATTGGCAATATCCTCGTAGATGGTTTTTTGAACGATATTTTCTATGGATTGGTTGCGTTCAGTAATATTTTCGAGTTTTTGAATGTGGGGGTAATAACCAAAAGCTAAATAATCTCGGAAGTATTTTAGTATCTTAGTATTATGAATGGATTGAGCAATTTGAGTATGATTTTTTAAGAGTTCCATGAGACCGATGGCCTCCATTTTGATATGTTGATAATATTCAAGATATTCTCTAAATGAGTAGCCATACATATTGAATAAGCTTACTCGTCGTGATAAATCATATTTGCTTTTAATGATGTCAATCATTGAGCTCCCAGAAAAATAAATTTTTAACTGTCCGAAAGTGTCGTATATGTTTTTTAATTCTTGATTCCAGTTTGGGTATTTGTGAATTTCATCGATACAGAGTAGTTGAATATCAGTTTCTGTATATAACCACTTCGCAAGGTCAATCAGTTTGTTTTCGAGGAAAAAGAGATTATCAGCTGATGCATACAATACGCGGCCCTGTTCAGCCCCTTTTTCAATTGCAGTTTTCAGCAAAAATGTTGTTTTGCCCGTTCCCCTAGGACCAAGGATGCCATTAATACGATTACCTAAAGTAATGGTTTTATAAAGCTCACGCTCGTAATAGGGCAGCTTTTTAAAGTCTTCAATAATGTAGCGCTGGGTTTCAAGCAATTGTTGCATAAGGGGCTCACCATAGTTGGGTTTAAACCCAATTATAGCACCCTATTTATTGGGTTTCAACCCAAGGTTGCCTAAAGCCTTACTGTTGCTTCCATCGATACTCAGCCAATCAATTGCCAAATTTCTATAGCAATGATCATCCCGAAGAAAATCAGGCTCAAAATGGAGAGTGTTTTTTGAGTGAAAGAGTTCGGGGGCATGCGAGTGTTGTAGGTTTTTGAGAGCATCATTGCGTTGGGTAGAATGCCTAAGATGGCAGCTACGAAAATACCAGCGAAGCTTAGGATCGAGGAGATGCCGGAAGGGTAAACGTTGATGATGATCAGCGGAGTCACGAAGCCTACAACGATGGCGGTCAAAGATTTTCGATGATGATTTTTGATGGGCAAAGTGTCTTTGAGGTAGTGGAACAAACATTGGCCCACACCTAAAAATGACGTTAAGACTGCCGTTAACATTATGCCGAATCCGTATTTATGAAATGCAGGATTATTCACCGTGGTGGCGAGTGTGTTAATTACTTCAGTGCCTTTATCTTTGCTCAGTGAAATTTTGATCAGACCATCACCATCAGCGCCGATTACACCGAATGAGATGAGTTCCCAGGCTAAATAAATAAGTAATATAACAATGCTTCCCACAATTAAAGCGGCTGTCATTTTTTTTCGATCATTGTTGAGATATCCAACGAGTGATGGAAGAATAATTGAAAATCCAAAAGTTGTAATCAGTAGACTAAAAGTGGTTGGAATTGCTTTTAAAGAATATTCTGCTAGTTTTGCTTCTTGTACTAGAGGCAAGCTCAAGCTAATTATCATGACAAAGCAGAAAAGTTTTGCGAGTGTAATAAATTGATTAATGTTGGCAAGATTGCCCAAGCCGCTGTAAATAATTCCGGCGATAACAAAAGTAAAACCGATTTGAGAAACAGGTGACGATAATTTCAAACCTAAGTAGTGTCCTACTAATTCTGTAACCCATGCAGAGCCCACAGTGATATATAAAGAAACTAAGGCCATTAATAGAGCGAAGTAACAAAATTCTGTGAAAATATTAGGGACTTTTCCGAGCAGTTCGGTGGTCATCGTTGCTAGATCGACTTCTTCTTTAAAGCAGAGTCTTGCTTTGATCATGTTATTGGCTGAGAAGGTCATGAAGACCCAAGTGATAACGAGCGCAAGAACAGAGCCCCAAAATCCACAGGATGCAGTAGAAATCGGCAGGGCTAAAATGCCTGCACCAATCGATGTGCCGACGATTAAGAAAAAACTTTGAATCAGCCTCAAGGTCATAAAATCCTCGCAATCAGTATTAACTAAGGGTTCCCCGGAAGGGTTTAATTATGGAATGATATTGTAGATGAGAGATGAGGTTTGCGCTGCTAGAGCGCAAAATAAAACGAGAATGTAAAGACCTTGTAATTAATACTCATAGTTTCAATATAAATAATCAGTCACCACTTGTCAACTTCTAATGCGTTTCTTGCACTGTTCTCTGCCTTCAATTCATACCCGGTACTCGAGAAGTTCTATTCCATGCTGGGTCAGTCACCCTATAGCGTCGAAAAAGGCGCTGCGATGAGATTGAAATTCCAAATTTCGGTACCATATATTCCAAAGAGGTACTATAATGATAGTTCCCAAGGCATTTTATACAAGAGTGATATACCGATGAATATGGTTCGAACATTGATGTTATGGGCTGTTATCGCCCTAATTATGGTGGTTGTGTTTAACAATATGACCCCTCCCCACAGCACCACGGACAAGGTCGCTTATTCCCAGTTTTTGAATTCGGTTAACAAGGGACAGGTCTCCAAGGTCACTATTTCTGACGACCGATCTATCCAGGGGACTTATACTGATCATCGCCCCTTTAATACCTATATGCCTGTGATTGAAGACCAAACCCTCCTGAACGAACTGGTTAAGAAGGGGGTTGAAGTAATTGGTAAGGCACCTGCAGAGCGTGGTCTCTTTATGCAGCTTTTTGTGAGCCTGTTCCCTACTGTTCTATTGATTCTCTTTTTAGTCTACATAATGCGTCAAATGCAAGGAGGGGGCGCAAAGGGTGGTCCAATGGCTTTTGGGCGGAGTCGTGCCCGAATGCTGACTGAAGACCAAGTCAAAGTCACATTTGCTGATGTGGCTGGTGTGGAAGAAGCCAAGGAAGAAGTCAAAGAATTAGTCGATTTCTTAAAAGATCCCAGTAAGTTCCAAAAATTGGGCGGTAAAATCCCTTGTGGGGTTCTTTTAGTGGGCTCTCCGGGTACCGGTAAAACCCTTTTGGCTAAGGCCGTTGCTGGCGAAGCGGGTGTGCCGTTCTTTACTATTTCAGGTTCCGATTTCGTAGAAATGTTCGTGGGTGTGGGTGCTTCTCGGGTTCGAGACATGTTCGAGCAAGCTAAAAAGCATGCGCCTTGCATTATTTTTATTGACGAAATTGATGCAGTAGGTCGTCACCGCGGCGCCGGTTTAGGGGGTGGCCATGATGAGCGCGAACAAACGTTGAACCAATTACTGGTTGAAATGGATGGCTTCGAAGGAAAAGAAGGCGTGATTGTGGTTGCTGCGACAAACCGTCCTGACGTTTTAGATCCTGCCTTACTTCGCCCGGGTCGATTTGATCGACAAGTGGTTGTGCCATTGCCTGATATTCGTGGACGTGAACATATTTTGAAAGTGCATATGCGAAAAGTGCCTTTAAGTGATGATGCAAATGCAACAACCCTTGCACGAGGAACACCTGGATTTTCAGGTGCTGATTTAGCGAATTTAGTGAATGAAGCGGCATTATTTGCTGCGCGAGCCAATAAGCGCAAAGTGAGTCAGCATGAATTTGAATTAGCCAAAGATAAAATCATGATGGGCGCTGAGCGTCGATCTATGGTAATGAGTGAATCTGAGAAAAAATTAACGGCTTATCATGAGTCGGGTCATGCATTGGTTGGGTTGATGGTGCCACAACATGATTCTGTTTATAAAGTGACTATCATCCCCCGTGGACGTGCACTGGGTGTGACAATGTTCTTACCCGAAATCGATCGTTACAGCTATTCTAAGCAACGTTTAGAGTCACAAATTGCGGGTTTATTCGGTGGAAGAATTGCTGAAGAATTAATTTTCGGTACCGAAAATATCACCACTGGCGCTTCAAACGATATTGAGAGAGCCACCGAAATTGCGCGAAATATGGTAACGAAATGGGGGCTTTCCGATAATCTGGGGCCATTAACCTATGGCGAAGAAGAAGGCGAAGTTTTCTTGGGTCGTGAGATGTCACGTCGTAAAAACGTTTCAGATGCAACTGCGCACGCAATCGATCGAGAAATTCGTCTCATTATCGATCGCAATTATCAGTTGGCTGAGAAAATCCTCAAAGAGAATATCGATAAATTACATTTGATGGCTGACGCGTTAATTAAATACGAAACTATCGGCGATTATCAGATTCAAGATGTCTTGGCTGGTCGCGAAGCACGTCCGCCTGCAGATTGGGCTGATAATGATTTTACTTCTCCGAAGGAACCACCTTCTGCTCCCTCCGAAAAATCGGATCAAGAGCAAAATATCAGTGAAGAACGCATTCAAGCCGATCCTGACGCTGCTAGTAGTTAATAGCAGGGGTTAGGCATGACATCGATATTAGGTATTATTAATCTCAATGCAGAGTCATACCTCCCGTCTGCCCAATTTCCTGATTCTTCGGCAGCGGTAAAGCATGCCTTAGGTTCGATTGAGGCGGGTGCTGCAGCAGTTGATCTCGGCCCTTCACCTTCCCATCTTAATGCACCTGAAGTGGCGCCAGAGATAGAGATCCAACGTTTAGCCCCGGTATTAGATGCGCTGCTTCCAAAGGGTATTTCTATTTCTGTTGATTCCTTTCATCCACAAACCCAACGCTACGCGATTTCACGTGGTGTAGATTTTATCAATGATGTTCGAGGGTTTGCTCATCCTGAATTTTACCCCGAGTTAGCCGAAGCGAATTGCCAATTAATTGTGATGCATAATGTACATGGTCCAAAAATCACTGAGCTAGTTCTAACAGATCCCAAGACCATTATCTCGAAAATTTTTCATTTTTTTGATCAACGATTGAATGCATTAAATTCTGCCGGCATTGAGAGTGATCGTCTGATCCTGGACCCAGGAATGGGATTTTTTCTAAGTTCAGAACCCGAAGCTTCATTAGTTGTTCTACAACACCTCGCCGATTTACGTGCAGAATTTGATTTGCCAGTTTTAGTCAGTGTTTCTACAAAATCATTTATTCGAAAACTGACCGGAAAAACAGCAGGGGAATCAGGTTTCGGTACACTCAGTACGGAGCTGTTTGCCGCTTCTCAGGGCGTTGATTGGATTCGTACTCATAACGTCGGTGCACTCAGAGATGGGTTGCTTATGCAAGATCATTTAACTCGCACTATATCTCATAACATTCAACTTCCTGCTTGAGGATTGATCATGACAACACAACAATATTTTGGTACTGACGGAATTCGAGGGAAAGTCGGCGATTCTTTAATTAACCCTATGTTTGTGATTAAACTTGGTTGGGCTATTGGAAAAATTTTAGGCACCGCAACGCGTGGAAAAGTATTGATCGGGAAAGATACGCGTATTTCTGGCTACATGTTGGAATCTGCTTTAGAAGCGGGATTATCTGCTGCAGGAATGGATATTCATTTATTGGGCCCTATGCCGACGCCTGCCATTGCCTATTTAACTCGAACACTCAGAGCTTGTGCAGGCATTGTGATCAGTGCGTCTCATAATGGTTTTGAAGATAATGGATTAAAATTTTTCTCCTCCGAAGGATTTAAATTACCGGATGATATTGAACTCCAAATTGAGGCACAACTCGAAAAGCCCATGCAGACAGTGGATTCTGCAAAATTAGGTAAAGCGGTGCGCGTTGTGGATGCAGCTGGTCGCTATATCGAATTTTGTAAAAGTACAGTTCCTTCTCGCATTAATTTTAATGGTTTAAAAATCGTGGTCGATTGTGCGAATGGCGCAACTTATCACGTTGCTCCAGCAGTATTTCGAGAATTGGGTGCGGAAGTCCATGAAATTTCTAATCGACCTAATGGATTGAATATTAATGCACTTTGCGGTTCAACGCATCCCCATGATTTACAAGCTACTGTGCTTGAACAAAATGCTGATATAGGAATTGCTTTCGATGGTGATGGCGATCGGGTTATTATGGTTGATCATACCGGAGAAATTGTTGACGGTGATCAACTGCTATTTATTATTGCCCGTCACCTTAAAAAAATTAATAAACTCCAAGGCGGTATTGTTGGCACATCGATGACCAACTTAGGTTTTGAAGAAGGGCTGGCTTCACTCAGTATTCCATTCGAACGAGTGGCTGTGGGCGATCGACACGTAATGACAAGACTCAAACAAAAAGGCTGGCAAATTGGTGGAGAATCGTCGGGCCACATTGTGCATTTGGCTTTATCTACCACCGGCGACGGAATTATTTCTGCCTTACAGGTTTTATGTGCAGTGATCGAATCAGGTCAAAATTTAGCCGAATTAAAAAATGGTATGAAAAAATACCCTCAAGTTTTACTGAACATCCCTACGCCAAAATCCTTTGATCTCAAAAGCGCGCACTTACAAGAAGCGATTCGTGATACAGAAAGCAAATTAGGAAACAGTGGCCGTGTATTATTGCGTGCTTCAGGCACCGAACCTGTAGTGCGAGTAATGGTAGAAGGGCAAAGTATCGAACTCGTAGAATCATTGGCCCAAGGTTTGGCTCGAACAATTTCTCAAATACAATAGCGTGTCTTCAATAGTATTATTCGATTAAATGAAAATATTCTAGTCTGTAAATTCGACGCTCATATGTTATATCTGTAAGTATCCCAAACTTTAGGAATATGGTCTAGATGTCCCTAAAATAGGGTGCTTTGACAATTTCATGTTCATAAGTAATACTTAAAGTTACTAGTGGGTAAAGAGGTTGAAAATGCATCGTAATAAGCAGCCCATACCCAATTGAATGATTAACTGAAGAGTACTTGGAGATTTAAATGGATCACAAGCAAGAAAAAAAAGATACAAACAGAATATCGTTATCGAATCTGTATAAAGTGAAAACACCCGAGGGAGCTGTAACCTATCTATATGGAACTTTCCACAGTTCTTCGGAGCTGCCAAATATCGTGAAAAAGGTGTGTGGCAAAGTATCTACATTAATTTTAGAAAAATCACCTGATGACACGATTGTAGATGATATGGCTTGTCTTTTGTGGCGATATGATAACCCTGGGTGTTATGATTTTTTTAAAAATGCGAATTTATCCAATGAGCAAATTGCAGCAATATGTGTAAAATTGATGTCATATACAGGCAATGAAAAATTAGAAGTTAGAGAATTAGAAGAAATGATGAACATGATGACACCGCTGCATTTGTTACAAATGCTGAGTATGTCTAAAAAAATGGTTGATGATGTTAAGAAAGGCACTGATGTATTATTAGCAGAGTATGCTAGAGAAAATTCAAAGAAAATAACAGGGCTAGAATCAGCAACTGATGTTAACTCCCTACTTCAAGGGCTATATTTAACATTCGATGAGCAACTTCAGGTTTTTAAATTATCATTACCTGATCTATTAAATACAGACAGTGTTTGCCTTGATAAAATACTCGGGCAGTTGCTAAAAGCATATAAAAGCGGAAATTTATCGTTAATATCCGCTTGTTTAAAACATAATATTATAACTAAAAAATTCCGTGAAAGACTTCCTGTTCTGGCTCAAAAAATTTACGATGAAAACGTTACTAAACGAGATCGGATATTTTGTGAGAAGCTGAAAGAATTTCTCGTGGTGGGTGATAATCTATCGGCTGTTGGTGTAGGTCATTTGCTGGGAATTCTACAGTTTGCTCTAAACTCTGGCTGTGAAGTTAGTATGATTCCCTACGATGGAAATCTTGATGAAGATTATCCTCCTATGACAAAACAACAAATGGAATACTTCGTCCATTTGGCTGATTATCTATTTCGGGAAAACTGGTTTGATTCGCAAGAGCCAGACCCAAAAGTAAAGCAACATTTATCTCAGTCATTTTTTAACTCCAACGATGCAAGAAAAATAGCAAAATATATTCATGAGGGAAAACACAATATGCCTAAAGACGAAAAAGAAGGCGAGTATTTAGATATCCTCTCGAAGAATTGGAGTACTTGAAAGTTATTGAGATGAAATCCAATAGTCCTGTTGTAGCAATGCCTGTTCAACGAACATTTCATAGCCATCCACGAGTGTACACCCAGCGGCAAGGGCAAGGGATTTTAATCGGCTCTCGGGTTGGTGGTAATTGATATCCATGAAAACGGCGGTTGTGCTAAATTGAGGTGTGATGGGGTAATCGATTGCAGGGGGTAGGGCGTTGATAACAAAATCGAAAGAGTCTGGATTTGATAAATCATCCGGACCTTTTAGAGTTCGATCGATAATCACAATGGAGGCTGCCCCTCTTTTTTGGGCTTCATAAGCAATCGCTTTAGCTGAGCCGCCGGCACCTATAATTAAAACATTTTTCGATTTTACCCGCTGAATTCTTTCAAGAGCATTCAGTGCTCCTGCGCCATCGGTATTGAGTCCTAATAATTGATTATTCTCGACACGAATTGTGTTGATAGCTCCGATTTGGTCAGAATCGTTCTCAAAAAGATCGATGAATTGGATTATATCTCTTTTTAAGGGAATCGTGACGCTAAATCCATGAAAGGGCAAACCTGTTATTTGTTTTAAAAATAGAGGAAGCTCTTCGTTTGTGAGCTTGAATTTGACGTACACGGATTTTGCCGCGGATTTTTGAAAAATGTTGTTGTGAAAAATGTGGCCCGGGCTTTGTTCTACCGGGTTTCCCAGCAAAGCATAAATCTTAGTGAGATGATCAATGTTTTTTCCCTGGTAATTTTGTAATAAAGTATTGAGTGAAAAGCAGCCAGGTGCTGGTATTTGTGTTTCATCTGCGGCTACATATTGTAATTGACTGCCCAGAATGGGGGATAAAACCCGAGAAGGAGTTCCTAATTCACCCATGCAGTGTGCTGCTATGTTATAAGATTTAGAGTGATCTTTTAGAAAGTGGAGTACCGTTAAATTGTCGAGACTAGAAGTTGCTGTAGTGACTATTTTATAAATGTCACAGAATGGATGTTCTAATTGAATCAGGATAGATTTTAGGTCTTGTGGTGTTTCGTCAAAATTGTGGTAGGATCGTATGATCTTGATTTCAGAGTATTTATGATGGAATTCTTCGATAAATCTAGGGCTAACACTGTGTTCTATATCCACATAATCGGGGTTTGCTCTGCCTAATTCCATCAGTGTTGCGAGTCTTTTTTCTTCATTCTGAGAATTTGGGTCGGGTCTTAAGGTCAAAATAATCGGCTTATGAATTTTAGATCTCAATTCACAGAGAGCTTCAATATCTATAATATCTAAGTAGTCCAGACGAAATTCGAAAGCTTCAGATAAATCGCTGCAGCGTAGATACTGACCGTATAAATCAGCAGTATTTTTTTGTTGAATTATCGTTACAATCATGATCGCTCCATGAATTCGGTGGTTAAATAATCCAGTGCTTTGTCTAAAATAATCTGATCCACGGGGTGAGAGTAATTGGATTGTTCTTTATATACCTTGCCTATGCTTTGAATTAAAATGAATCTTGGGCTTTTTTCCCGAGATTTTTTATCTAAGATCAAAGCGTTTTTGATCTTCTCTGGTGTGGTAGTGCAGGGTAGGGATGCGGTGAGATCGAAAAGAGACAGAATCTCTTTTATTTTATCAAAATCAGCGTTGCATAATATGCCCATCTGTGTGGCGATAAATGACTCTATCATCATCCCGATCGCGACGGCTTGTCCATGATTGAGGGTATAATCTGAAACAAATTCCAGTGCGTGCCCGATAGTATGGCCAAAATTACAGATTGTGCGGATGCCCTGATCTTTTTCATCTTCTAAGACTATTTTCGATTTTATTTCGCAACTGCGTTGAATAATTGTTTTGAGAAGATTTAAGTCACGGTTTTTGAGAGCATCAGCATGCTTCAATAGGGTATCGAAATATTCATGATCAAATATTATGGCATGTTTTATAATTTCAGCAAAGGCGAAGCGAAATTCAGCTTCAGCTAAAGTTTTTAAAGTGCTGATATCTGATAAAATAGCTCTAGGTTGAGCAAAAACGCCAATAAGATTTTTACCGTGTGGTGTATTAACACCTGTTTTTCCACCCAGGGCTGCATCCACCATGGCTAATAAAGTGGTGGGCAAGTAAATCACGGGAATGCCACGACAATAAGTTGCGGCAACATACCCGGCTAAATCGGTGATAACTCCACCGCCTAAAGCCAGAATGCAAGTATCGCGTCCATAACCTAAATCTAAGAGTTGATCTTGAATTTTCGCAACCATTTCTCTTGATTTTGATGCCTCACCATTTGGAATAGTGATGATGTGTGAGTTTAAATCATTGAGTCTGAGGTGTTCTTTTAATTTGGCAGCGTAAAGAGGCTGAACATTATCATCCGTGATAATCACGAATTGCGAACAGGCTCTTGGGCAAAGCTCAATGATGTGTTGACTCAACAGCAGATTTTCACCAATTACGAAAGGATGTGTCATTATTTCTCCTCTTTTAGGTGAAATAGGGACCTTTCATTTAGGGGCAAGTAGTTGGCAGTCATATTCATTCTCACAATTTGCACGATCGGTTCATGAGTAAGGCATCCGCAATTACCAAACTGCACATGGCACTGACGACGGGTACTGCTCGGATAGCGACGCAGGGATCATGTCGAGAGCCTTCTGGTAATTTAAATTTTTGTTGTTGGCCCTGATCATCAACAGTATTCTGTACTTTGTTGATACTCGAAGTGGGTTTAAAAGCCACTCTGCCCATTAAGGGCATCCCTGTTGAAATCCCGGCTAAAGTTCCACCGGCGTGATTAGTGCTAGTTATTCTTTTAGTGCTGAATTCATCGTTATGTGTTGAACCTTTCATGCGCGTAGCTGCAAAACCTTCGCCAATTTCAAAACCCTTGGTTGCAGGAAGCGACATCATCGCTTTGGCTAAATTGGCTTCTAATTTTTCATAAATGGGATCACCCAAACCTACAGGCATATTGAGCACTAAAAATTCCACAATGCCACCAAGCGAATCACCTTCTTCTTTGGCGGCTGTTATAGCTGCCATCATTTTTTCTGCGGAAACTGTATCAGGGCAAAATATGGAGCTACTCTGAGTTTGAGTTTTGATCATACTAAGATCAAGATGCTCGAGTGACATATCGATGTTGCCAATACTTTTTATATAAGCAATCACTTCGATTTTTTCGTGCGCTAATATTTTATTAGCAACCGCACTTGCGGCTACTCGGCAAGCAGTTTCTCTAGCAGAAGCTCTGCCGCCACCGCGATAATCGAAGCAGCCGTATTTTTCGAGATAAGTAAAGTTAGCGTGGCCAGGCCGTAGCAAATTCTTAATGGGCTCATATTTGCTTGAATCAGAATCTTTATTCATGATAACGATCGAGAGTGGGGTACCCGTGGTTTTTCCCTCGAAAATACCAGAATATATTTCCGCAATGTCGGGTTCTTTACGAGGTGAGGTAAAAGGATTAGTGCCAGGTGCGCGTAAGGCTAAAGCAGTATTTATATCAGTATCCGATATCTCGATACCTGCAGGGCAGCCATCGATAACGACGCCGATTCCTTTTCCATGGGATTCGCCCCATGTCGTGATTCTAAAAATATTACCGAAAGAATTAGATGCCATGATCAGACCTGTACTGGTTAATTAAGGATAAGATTTCTTCGACAGATTTTTCTGTTACATTGAGTTTAATGTCTGCTTCAGAATCATAGAGTGTTTTGCGGCTATCGATGTAGCGTTTGAAATCTTCATCGAAGGAGGATTCACGGATAAAGTTAGGGAGTGATTTTTTTTCTAAGATTCTTTGCCGTAGTGTCTCTGTTTCAACGTATAAATAAATTATTTTACCCAATGTCTTGAGATGGTGCGTGTTTTCACTATTTAATAAAACACCCCCTCCAGTGGCTATTATGGTATTATTGATATCTTTTAGGGAATGCACAATGCTTTTTTCAAAAGAACGATAGTCCTCTTCACCTAATAGTGTATGAACGGCACGAGAATCTTTTAGGCCTTTTGCTCGAGCAACAAGATCGTCAGTATCAATATAATGGTAATCGTATTTTATTGAAAAGGCTTTGGCGATAGTTGTTTTTCCAGAACAATGATAGCCGCATAAGATCAAGTTCATTCAATCACCTCCATCTCACATCCCAGTCGCTGCATGTCCGCAACAAAATCGGGGTAACTTTTGGTGACGCAGGCAGTATCTTGTATAATTGTTTCCTTATCAGCGCCGAGTGCTGCAATAGTACAAGACATGGCGATACGGTGGTCGTGATAGGATAGGCATGTGGAACCGCTCAGGGGTTTACCTTGAATGATAAGGCTATCATGAGTTTCACTAATATCAGCACCCATTTTTTTTAACTCTGCGCTAATAGACGACAATCGATCACTCTCTTTTTTTCGGGCAATAGCCGCGTTGGTCAATGTGGTTGTGCCTGAAGCGTAACAACCTACAACTGCTAGAATAGTGATAGCATCAATAAAATCGTTAACATCAATTTCACATCCCTTTAGGGTGCCGCTGGATTTAACTAATAATTTATTTTCATTCACTTCGATAATGGCGCCCATTTTTTTTAGTACAGCAATAATTTTTTTATCGCCTTGGGCATCATTCATGTCAATATTATTCACGGTAATTTCCGATTGTGTCAGTAGTGCAGCCACAATGGGATAAGCGATTGAGCTAAAATCACCGGATACTGTGTATTCAAAACCTTGTATAATAGGATTGCCTGCCACAGTGATTTTTTCAAAATTTTCATTGGTGTATTGAATGCCGAAGCGGTCTAACCAGCTCAGTGTTAAATTCACCCAGGGCTTTTCGCCGGGGTTTTTGACATGAATTTGTGTAATGCCGTTTAGAAAAGCCGCAGCAATCAAAAGGCCAGACACGGGTTGAGAATCGGCTCCATCGAGAAAAGTGATACCAGGTTGAAGAGGTCCCCGCACAACCAGAGGAGCGTGATCATCATCTTTCGTGCTGTAGCATTCAACACCTAATTGAGAGAGGCCATCCATTAAAGGTCGGACAGGGCGATTGTAACGCACAGAATGATCACCTGTAAGCACGGTTGTGCCTTTCGTTAAGGAAGCAATAGCGGCGACAAAACGTAATACTTGTCCTGAATTACCCGCATCAATCACATCATCAGGTATAGAGGGTTTGCCGGCAACACCAATAATTTCAAGGGTATTTTGCCTGCAACTAATTTCAGCGCCTAATTTTCTGCAGGCCTTAATCATTGCATCAATATCAGGAGAATTTAAGCAGTTTTTGATAATACTTTTGCCGCTAGCCATGGTCGCGAATAAAATGGCCCTCATACTCTGCGATTTTGAGGGGGATGCACTGATACTTCCCCTGAGCTTTGAAGGCCTAATTTTGTAACTTTTCATGCGACGAGTCTCTCCTGTTGGGTGGTCTTTCCCGCTACAGTCATATTCACAGCATTGCCGATTTTCTGCAAACCTCCCACTATCTCAGATAGCATCTTTGGGCTAATGGTTTGTTGGGCATCGCAAATCGATTGATCGGGGTCGGTGTGGACCTCCACAATAAGCCCGTCCGCCTTTACTGCCATAGCCGCGAGGGCCATGGGCCCCACAATAGATCTTAATCCAGTACCATGGCTTGGGTCTACAATAATGGGTAGGTGAGTGAGTTCCTTCAGAATTGGCACGGCGGCGATATCCAGTGTATTTCGGCTCAGCGTTTCAAAGGTACGAATTCCGCGTTCACAGAGAATAACATTGAGATTACCACAGCTCATAATATATTCAGCGGCTAATAAAAATTCTTTATAGGTGGCACAGAGTCCCCTTTTTAGTAATACCGGAATTTTTGATTTTCCTACCGATTTTAACAAACTAAAGTTTTGCATATTACGCGCACCAATTTGCAAAATATCGACGTATTGCTCCACCAGTGGGACTTCTTCTGGGCTCATCACTTCCGAAATACAAAGCATCTGATATTTGTCTGCTGCTTCACGCATATATTGCAGGCCTTCTTCACCTAGTCCTTGGAAGTCATAAGGTGAAGTTCTGGGTTTAAATGCACCACCTCGCAGAATTGTGGCACCGCATTCACTAACCGCTTTCGCAATAGAGAACATCTGATCCCTCGATTCAATAGTGCAAGGTCCTGCCATGATGGTAAACGCACCACCACCAATTTCTTTATCTTTAATACGGATTACTGTATTAGATTTCTTCATATCTCTGCCGACTAAAATCATGATATTACCCCCTCTCTTGGATCTAAGTTGATAGCTAATTGTTGAAGTGCTAAAGGTGATGCTCCCTCTGATATTGCTTTGACAAACAGAGAGCCCACCACAAAACCATCGGCACATCTTAGTACAGATGAGGCCATTTTTTTCGTTGAAATACCAAAGCCTGAGATGATCGGTATTTTCGTAATAGATTTTATTTGTGAAAGTTTGTCAACATAATCTGAAGGAAGATTATCTTTAAGTCCGGTTATGCCATTACGACAAACATAATAAAGAATAGCAGGGTGATTTTCACAGATTTTTAGAATGCGCTCAGGTTCTGTTGAGGGTGAGATAAGACTAATAATATCGATGGCAGCATTCTTAGCAGACGAGAAATAGTCTGATGATTCTTCCAATGGTAAATCGACAGTTAAAATAGCATCGATCCCTGCTTGCTTCGCCTCATTCATTAGGTTATCAATTCCTGTTTTAAAGAGTGGGTTGAAGTAGGTGAAGAGTACAATAGGAATATTTCTAACTTGTTTAATTTCATGAATGATATCTAGAACAGAGTGGAGTCTAACAGAGTGAGACAGTGCCTCATTCATCGCCTGTGCGATAACGGGGCCATCGGCAATAGGGTCAGAAAAAGGCACACCAATTTCTAGCAAGTCAACACCTCCATCGGCCAACGCAATGGCTGCTTCTTTGGTAAAATTTAAACTTTTCTGTCCTGCTGTAAGGTATGCAACAAATGCGGGGCGTTTATTAAATAAATGTTTCATAGTAATTCCCTTCTAGCTAATTGTGTGATGTCTTTGTCACCTCGGCCGGATAAATTAACGATAACGATGCTATCAGGGTGCATTTTCGGAGCTTCTCTTAAATAATAGGCCAGTGCATGAGCGGATTCCAAAGCAGGAATAATTCCTTCTGTTTGGCTTAATATTTTAAAAGCATGGAGTGCTTCATCATCTGTGCATAAATTGTATTTAACGCGCTTTGTTTCATAAAGATGAGCATGTTGAGGTCCTATCATTGGATAATCAAGACCGGCAGAAATAGAATGAGTATTCTGAACTTGCCCGTTTTCATCTTGCAGAAGATAGCTCATGCAGCCATGTAAAATGCCAGGACTTCCTCCTTGAAATCGAGCAGCATGTTGTAATCCTGTTCCACCTGCTTCAACGCCAACCAGTTGAACATCTTGCTTAAGAAAGGCCGAGAAAATACCAATAGCATTGGATCCACCACCTATGCAAGCGATGATCAGATCTGGAGATTTTCCAAAAATGGTGTGGCATTGCTCCTGTGTTTCTTGACCAATCACAGATTGAAAATAAGCAACCATTTCAGGATAGGGATGAGGGCCTAGGGCTGAACCTAAGCAATAATGGGTATTTTGAAAACTGCTGGCATAGTCTCGAAGTGCTGCATTCACGCCCTCTTTCAATGTTTTAGAGCCATCTTCAACAGCAATTACGTTCGCACCTAATAAGCGCATTTTATCGACATTAGGCGCTTGTCGAATCAGATCGATGGCACCCATATAGACGATACACTCGAGTCCAAGGCGGGCACAAGCAGTCGCAGTAGCAACGCCATGTTGGCCGGCGCCCGTTTCTGCGATAACACGGACTTTGCCCATTTTTTTTGCGAGCAGACATTGGCCAAGGGCATTATTGATTTTATGAGCTCCGGTGTGTAACAAATCTTCTCTTTTTAAAAAAATTCTTGGACCCTTTGCAAATAGTTGGAAACGTTTAACTTCTGTTAATGGGGTCGGTCTTCCCCCATACTCTTTTAACAGTGAGTTGAATTCATTTTGAAATTGCGGATCATTTTTGATGTGATGAAATTCAGAGGCGAGTTGCGTCAGAGGTGCCATCAATGATTCTGGCATATATCTCCCGCCATAGCGACCATAACGTGCGGTTTCGTTAAGAATCTCGTTTATCATCTCCAATTTCTTTTCACCCCGTGAATTTTCAACGCCTGAGCAGAGGTCTATGGCATAGGGCTGACATTGATCGATAAGACTTCTTATATTGCTTTTATTGATACCACCCGCGATAAAAGTTTTATATTTTCTAGCGATGCGAATGATTTTAGGTGTAAGAAGAATAGGTATAGAATTTTTTTCAAGATTATCAAAGAGTACGGAATCTTGTTCTGGATCCATCATCTGGATACGTTCGTCGATATTATCGTTGATATTACCTTTCTGATCGACTTTGAAGACAAATATTTTCTGAATATCTTTCGTTAGAGTGTGATGCTCAGCCTGTGAGAGCTTTCCATGTAATTGTACCACTGAAATTCCAGTAGCATTACAAATTTCCTGCATCATGATGCCTGAATGTTCACCAAAGACTGCAACTGGTATAGCGCCACCGCCTTTAGCAGAATCAGCAATGGCTTTGCCCAAAGCGATATCTACTTTTCGTTTAGACTCCTCATGAAAAATAATACCAATATAGTTGACACCTTTCATTGCTATTGTCTTAGCGATTTTAGGGTCAGTAATCCCGCATATTTTTACTTGAGTATTCATAAGTCTCCTCGCAATTGTTTTATCATGAGAACGGGATCATCAGAGCTCATCAGTGCTTCACCCACTAATACAGCATCAAAACCAGCATCATTCATCGTCTTGAAATGATCGGGTGTGCGTATCCCAGATGCTGATACTTTGATAATATCTGATGGGATGTGTTTTATAAGATCAAGAGAGATATTGATGTCAACTTCAAATGTTTTCAAATTTCGATTATTGATGGCTATGATTTTTGCTCCAGCATCAATCGCAATTTTTAGTTCAACGAGAGTGTGTACTTCAACTAAGGCTTCTAGACCTTTTAACTCGGTATAATCCAAAAATTCTTTTGTTCTTTCCTTAAGAACTGTGACGATTAATAATACAGCATCGGCACCAAAGTGGGCGGATTCATCTATCTGCGATTTTTCTATAATAAAATCTTTTCTGAGTATCGGTGTGGGACTATCTTTGAGTTTATCTGAAATGATTTTAAGATCTACGAGTGATCCAGAAAAAAATTTAGTATCGGTGAGTACGGAAATTGAGGCTGAACCCCCTTCAAGGTAGTATTCCACTAAAAGGGTTGGATCAACTACATTGTTCAGTATGCCATTGGAGGGCGATTTTCGCTTTATCTCACTAACAATGGATAATCCAGGAGAACTGAGGGCCCTCTTAAGACTTTTCTTTTGTCGGTTGTTCAGCTCATCGACCTCTTTAGCTTTATTAGACAGTATTTTTTCTAATTTATTTTGGTTTTTTAGTGTCAGAACAAGTTGAGCTGCGGAACCATCGGAGAGTTTTTGTCTGGCTAGTTGTATACCCTTTTCAAGAGATTCAGTGATTCCGTAAAGATAACATGCAAATCCTGCATTTAAAATAAGAGAATCTGCTATGGCATTGGGTACTCCATTAAAAACTTCCATTATCTGATGGGCATTTTCCTTAGCTGATTCACCTCGTAGTTCATCTATAGTACATCGAGCAATATTATAGTCTATAGGGTCAAGTTGATAAGATGATTTGACCGAATGATTAAGTTCAATAATATCAATAGGGCCTACACCACAAAGTTCATCAAGTCCTTGGCAGTGGAAGATAATAGCGCGTTTTGGTTTAACGTGGAGCAGACTGTCAGCAATAATGTTCATTGCTTTTTTGTCGGCAACCCCAATCATCAGAAATTCAGCATTAGCTGGATTCAGCATCGGTGCAATCAAATTAAACGATGAAGTGATACCTAATTTATGACGTATTGCTTTTACTTTGGAAAGAGCCGGATGAAAATTAGGGGCATAACAAAATCCGAAATTGTGGTTTTCGACATTATCAGCGACCTCCTCAGCACTGAGATGAATATTAATTCCTAGTGCTTCAAGTACATCGGCAGAACCACAGAGTGATGAGACACTTCGATTGCCATGTTTAACCACCCGTACGCCACAGCAGGCTGCTAATAGCGCCGATGCAGTTGAGATATTGATCGTGTTAAAGCCATCACCCCCTGTTCCCACTATATCTAATACTTGAGATCGAGGCTGAACCTGAATCATCTGATCACGCAGTATGGCGACCAGGCCTACTATTTCCTCAACCGTTTCTCCTTTTGCTCTTAATAGACTCAAAAAAGCGGCAATTTGTGCCTCGTTATCGGTACTCAGAATTTCATACATAGCTAATTTCATTTCCTCAATACTGAGATTATTTTGTAGGGTTAATTTTTGAATGATTTCTTTTAACATAGGGCCTCCTCTTTATTGCAAAGCGTTAGGAAGTTTTTGAGTAAGCTAATACCCTCTGCTGTTAGAATGGATTCAGGATGAAATTGCACACCGAATGTCGGGTTAGTATGATGGCTTATTCCCATGATCAGGCCCTCACTGTTTTCAGCATCAATTTTTAGACTAGTCGGTAAACTATTCTTGTCGACTAGCAATGAATGATACCGCCCCGCTGAGAAAGGAAGTGGCAGACCCTGATATAATGCTGATCCATTGTGATACGTGAGTGAATTTTTGCCATGAACAATGTCGTTGGCACCGACTACCTCTCCACCAAAGGCCACAGCGATTGCCTGATGCCCGAGGCAGACTCCCAAAATAGGAATACTATCTGAAAAATGTCGAATTAATTCTAAGCAGATACCTGCATTTTCAGGTCTGCCAGGACCTGGTGATATAATAATACCTTTTGGTTGATATTCTTCAATTTCGGTAATGCTAATTTTATCATTGCGCACTACATACACTGAATCACACAACGGTGCGATGTATTGATACAAATTGTAGGTAAAGCTATCATAGTTATCGATGATTAAAATCATGAGTATAACTCCTCTGTCATCAGAACACCTTGTAGAATCGACCGTGCTTTATGAAAGGTTTCATCCGCTTCTTTTTGAGGATCTGAGTCAAACACTATCCCAGCACCGGCACGAACCACTGCAGTTGAATTTTTAATCACCGCTGTGCGAATACCAATACAGCTTTCTAAGTTACCCAAACTATCAAAAGCACAAACAGCTCCACCATAAAATCCTCGGCGTGTGCTTTCTAAATCATCAATAATTTCCATAGCTCGAATTTTGGGAGCGCCACTCAGTGTTCCGGCAGGAAAAGTAGCTTTTAGAGCATCGATAGCATCAAAGCCATCGCGTAATATTCCCTGAACAGTGGATGATAAATGCATCACAGAAGA
This sequence comes from uncultured Gammaproteobacteria bacterium, assembly GCA_964567285.1. GTDB lineage: Bacteria > Pseudomonadota > Gammaproteobacteria > JAIEPX01 > JAIEPX01 > JAIEPX01. The sequence goes on along the minus strand of CAZMLO010000002.1, from coordinate 143,715 downwards.
AAAGTTTTCAACCGCCAATAATTTAACCACATTAACGCTCCCAGGAATCGCTATTGCGCCAATATCATTGCGTGTGAGATCCACTAACATTTTATGCTCAGCGATTTCTTTTTCATCCGCCAGCAAGTCTGCTGCCATTGTTTCATCGCTAATCGATTTACTTCTGGGTCGAGTACCGGCAAGAGGTCGTGCTTCAACAAGTCTATTTTGAACAGAAACTAATTTCTCCGGTGAGGCGCCCGCGATGGAGTAATGATCGAATTGTAGACAAAACATGTATGGAGCAGGGCTACTGAAGCGTAATGATCGGTAAATATCAAAAGGTTTAGCCTCTGTTTTAACACTAAATTCTCTTGAGAGAACGATTTGAAATGCATCACCGGCAATAATATGTTCTTTTGCAGTTTGAACCATCTCTTTGAAGCGCTGATCATCAAGATTTTTAGTGATAACGTTTGATTGATGAGGATTATTATCTTTAGAGGGCTCATGATGATTTCTGATCAGCTGGATCAGAAATTGTATTTTGTTCATAGCATCTTGATAGACACCTTCAACATCCTTTTGAATATTTGCAACTACAGAAACAACCACCTTCTGAGTTTGATGATCAAAACTAATGTTGTAGTCATAACATCGAAAGTATAGATCGGGAATATCATCCTTCTGATAATGACGGTCCGGAATTTCTTCGATGAGGCGAATTGCATCGTAACTGATAAAACCAACCATGCCACCTGCATAGCCTGAGAGTGGATGGTCTATTTTGGCAGTGAAACGGTTTTTATACTCTCTGAGAGTTTCAAAAGGATCTCCGATAAAAGAGTCTTCTTTATCATCTATGCGAGTGCTAATATTTCTGCCAAAGGCTTTAATTAAGGCGCTCTGATTAAAACACAAATATGAATGGCGCCCTAAATGAAGTTCTCTAGGATTGGATTCTAGCAGAGTTAGATCAGTGAAGAGTTCTGCAAGTGCTGAATAAGCACTGATCGGTGTTAGTCGATCTCCTGCAATTTCTTGATAAACTACAATGCGTTTGTTGTTCTCTGCGAGTTCAACAAAGCGTTCAAAATTTAGATATTCAAACATCTCATCTCCTCAAATCGCCATTATGGTTTGGCGATTTGAGTGAGAGACTATTTTAATCGTTTAATTAAAAAATTTCTCAAATCATCGCCAATCCGCTTAATGCCATTTGATCCGCGCGTGATATTGGCAATACTCACCTGCAGTTCAGAGGCAATCTCTCGTTGAGTTAGCTCACCTTTGAGTAACTCTTGTACAATCAGATATCGATTCGTTAGATCCTTTTTTTCCTCGGGCGTGAGAAAAAGATCAAAAAAACTATCCAGCCGACCAGTAGTTCGAGTTTCTAGACACAGCGCTAAAAACCGCCACCAACCACCTTCGTCATTACTGTCTTTCATAAATATCCTCGTATCATTGAATAATAATTACGTAATGGTACATCATTACACCAGTATTGTAAACCCCAAAATAAAACCCCAAGCTAAAGGTTGATTTTCTGGGCTTAGAATGGATAATTTCTTTCATTGTGGATTTAAAGGACGGAGGATTTTATGCGTCGGGCAATGGTGGCAGGGAATTGGAAGATGTTGGGGTCTCGGGTGGAGGCGGCGGCATTGGTGAATGGGGTGGTGGCGGGGGCTTCGAAGGCTCAAGGGGTTGAGTTAGTGGTGTTCCCTTCCTTTGTTTATTTAGATCAGATTCAGCGAATTCTTAGCGATACCGGTATTGCTTGGGGTGCTCAGAATATAAGCCATGAGCGCAATGGCGCGTTTACGGGTGAGGTTTCGGCTTCTATGGTGGCAGAATTTGGTTGTGAGTATGTGATTATTGGTCATTCTGAGCGGCGGCAGCTCTATGGTGAGACTGACGCGATTGTTGCCGCTAAGTTTGATCGGGCTATTGAAGCGGGTTTGAAGCCTATTATTTGTGTGGGTGAAACTCTGAAGGAGCGAGAGGCCGGGCAGACTTTGGAGGTGGTTGAGCGGCAACTCAATGCGATTTTGGATGGGGAAAAGGGGCTGAAGTCCCTCAATAACGTTGTTGTGGCCTATGAACCCGTATGGGCCATTGGGACGGGGCAGACAGCAACCCCAGAGCAGGCGCAGGCTGTTCATCAGTTTTTGCGGGATCAGGTTGGAAAAAGGGACGAAATGCTTGCCAAAAACCTCCGGATCTTATATGGTGGCAGCGTTAAACGCGACAACGCCGCGGAATTGATGGCGCAGCCCGATATAGATGGCGGCTTGGTCGGCGGAGCATCGTTAGATTGTCAACATTTTTTGGATATAGCGCAGTTATGCAACAGTTGATTTTAGTTTTACATGTACTCGTTTGTATTAGTTTAGTGGCCTTAGTGCTTTTACAGCATGGTAAGGGGGCTGATGTAGGCGCTGCTTTTGGTAGTGGGGCATCCAACACCATGTTTGGTAGTGCGGGATCTACACCCTTTTTAGTGAAAGTAACAGGGCTTTTAGCGGGAATATTTTTTCTGACCAGTTTAGGTTTAACGTATATGGTGTCTACACATGCCAAAGGGGCAATTGTAACGCCAACGCCTATACATAAAACGGTTTCAGCACCCTCAGTTCCCGTAACGAAAGAATCAGAGAAGAAAGTGCCGGTGAGTTCTGCACCTGCCGAAAAACTTCCTGAGACGCCTAATTAGATAATTGCCGAAGTGGTGGAATTGGTAGACACGCTGTCTTGAGGGGGCAGTGGCCGTAAGGCCGTGTCGGTTCGAGTCCGACCTTCGGCACCAAAGTTGGTAACTATAGGGGATGGTATGTTACAGAACTATTTACCCATTTTAATTTTTTTAGCCTTCGGTGTTATTTTCGCGGCCGCTCCGATGCTGCTTGGTGCTATTTTTGGCGCGCACAAACCCAATCAAGCAAAAAATTCTCCTTATGAATGTGGATTCGAAGCCTTTGAAGATGCTCGAATTCCTTTCGATGTTCGTTATTATTTAGTCGCGATCCTTTTTATCATTTTTGATTTAGAAACCGCTTTTTTATTCCCCTGGGGAGTCGCGCTGCGCAAAATTGGATTTTTAGGTTTTGCTGCGATGATGGTTTTTTTAGCGGTTTTAGTGGTTGGTTTCATTTATGAGTGGAAACGAGGAGCCTTAGAATGGGAATAACCGCAGTACAACAACAAGGATTTATGCTGACGTCAGTCAATAAATTAATTGGTTGGGCAAGAAGTGGTTCATTATGGCCCATGTCATTTGGTTTGGCTTGTTGCGCGGTTGAAATGATGCACGCAGCAGCTTCTCGATACGATCTTGATCGCTTTGGATTATTATTTCGGCCGAGTCCTCGTCAATCTGACTTGATGATCGTCGCAGGGACTCTTTGCAATAAAATGGCACCTGCGTTTCGCAAAGTTTACGATCAAATGCCAGAACCCAAATACGTGATTTCGATGGGTTCTTGTGCAAACGGTGGTGGCTATTATCACTACGCCTATTCTGTGGTCCGAGGTTGTGATCGAATTGTGCCTGTTGATGTTTATGTTCCAGGCTGTCCTCCTACTGCAGAAGCTTTGGTTTATGGCATTATTCAATTGCAGAATAAAATTCGTCGACACTCAACCATTGAACGATAGAGAACGGAAAAAGCCTTATGCAAATTGACATTTTAGATGAGAAACTCAAAGCTCGTTGGGGCACCCAACTCTTGTCTTCACAAATTAAATTGGGTGAATTAACGGTTGAAATTGCACCTGAAAACTTGCACGCTTTTTGTTTGGCTTTGCGCGATGAAACAGATTTTAAATTTGAGCAATTGATTGATGTTTGTGGTGTTGATTATTTGCATTACGGCTTATCGGAATGGCAAACCACAGATTCTACTTTGACAGGCTATAGTCGCGGTGTGCAAGAAGAAAAAATTAAATCAAAGAATGAAGCTCCTGCCCGTCGTTTTGCGGTCGTTTATCATTTACTGTCAATCCAACATAACTGGCGAATTCGTGTGCGCAGTTTTATCTCGGGAGAACCACCGATTATCGATTCGGTGATTGATATTTGGGAATCAGCTAATTGGTTTGAGCGAGAAGCTTTTGATTTATTCGGGATATTATTTAATGGTCATCCAGATTTGCGCCGAATTTTGACGGATTATGGTTTTGTTGGGCATCCTTTCCGCAAAGATTTCCCGCTGATTGGTCAGGTTGAAATGCGTTATGATGCTACACTCAAACGTTGTGTTTACGAACCCGTGAGCATTCAACCCAGAACCTTAGTGCCCAAAGTTATTCGAGCCGACAATCGCTATGTTAAGGAAAAAAATGTCTGAGATCCAAAATTATACCTTGAATTTCGGTCCGCAACATCCTGCTGCTCACGGTGTATTGCGTTTGATTTTAGAATTGGATGGTGAGGTCATTACTCGCGCTGATCCTCACATCGGTTTATTACATCGTGCCACTGAAAAATTAGCAGAATCCAAACCTTATAATCAAAGCATTGGTTACATGGATCGTTTAGATTACGTTTCCATGATGTGTAATGAACATGCTTATGTTTTAGCGATTGAAAAACTGCTAGGAATTACCGCACCGATTCGCGCACAATATATTCGTGTGCTTTTTGATGAAATGACTCGGATCATGAATCACTTACTGTGGTTAGGCGCGCATGCGATTGATATTGGTGCGATGACAGTTTTTTTATATTGCTTTCGCGAGCGTGAAGATTTAATGGATTGTTACGAGGCCGTTTCTGGTGCTCGAATGCATGCAACTTATTATAGACCCGGTGGTGTTTATCGCGATCTTCCTGACAAAATGCCTCAATATAAAGCAACGCAATGGCGTTCTGCTGATGAAATGAAAGAGCGTAATGAAGATCGTCACGGTTCTGTATTGGATTTTATCTGGGCCTTTACAGAACGATTCCCCAAATTAGTCGATGAATATGAAACACTATTAACCGACAATCGGATTTGGAAACAACGGACTGTCGATATCGGTATTGTCAGTCCTGAAAGAGCAATGGCGCTCGGTTTTACGGGGCCCATGTTGCGTGGTTCCGGTGTCGAGTGGGATTTACGTAAGCATCAACCTTACGAGGTTTATGATCAATTACAATTTAAAATTCCTCTAGGAAAAAACGGTGATTGCTACGATCGGTATTTAGTTCGTGTGGAAGAAATGCGCCAAGCTAATGAGATAATGCGTCAATGCGTTCAATGGTTGCGTAAAAATCCAGGTTCTGTCATTCATCCCGACCATAAAATTACTCCGCCTTCTCGTGAAAGTATGAAAGAAGATATGGAATCTATGATCCATCATTTCAAATTATTTACTGAAGGTTATTGTGTTCCGGCAGGTGAAGCCTATGCGGCTGTTGAGCATCCCAAAGGCGAATTTGGTGTCTACATGATCTCTGATGGTGCTAATAAGCCTTATCGTGTGAAAATTCGAGCGGCAGGATTTCCTCATTTGGCTGCACTGGATCCTATGTCACGTGGTCATATGTTAGCGGATGTTGTGGCGATATTGTCGAGTCAAGATATTGTATTTGGGGAGATCGATCGATGAGTCAGACTGTGGTAATCAGTACCGAAACACAAGCAAAAATTGATCACTGGTTGAAAAAATATCCTGCTGATAGAAAGCAATCAGCTGTTTTGCAAGCATTAATGTTTGTGCAACAAGACAATCAAGGCTGGTTAAGCGAAGAGCATTTAAATGCAGTCGCTGATTATTTATCACTGCCACGGATAGCGGTTTATGAAGTCGCTACTTTTTACGATATGTATGATTTGAAGCCGGTGGGAAAAACTAAAATTGACGTCTGCACCAATATTTCTTGCAAACTTTGTGGTTGCGATAAAATTGTTTCTCATCTTGAAAATAAACTCGGCATTAAAATCGGTCAAACGACCCCCGATGGAAAATATACTCTGAAAGGTGTCGAGTGCTTGGCTGCTTGCTGCGGTGCTCCCATGATGCAAATTAATGATCTTGAATATCACGAAAATTTAACGCCAGAAAAAGTAGATGCCATTTTGGATCGTCTTGAAAAAGAGGAGAAGAAGAATGGCTAATGAAGTCTGTTTTCGTACACTAGGGCATGATGAACCCGCGAGTTTTGCGACCTACGAAAAAGTAGGTGGCTATTCTGCGTGGAGAAAAATTCTTAAAGAACAAATATCTCGGCAAACCATTATAGAGACAGTAAAAAATTCAGGTCTGCGTGGGCGCGGTGGTGCGGGATTTCCCACAGGTTTAAAGTGGAGTTTTATGCCGGATTCTGATGCACAAAAATATTTATTGTGTAATTCAGACGAAAGTGAACCAGGTACCTGCAAAGATCGCGATATATTACGCTACAATCCCCATCAATTAATTGAAGGTCTACTAATTGGTTGTTATGCCACCGGCTCCAGTGTGGCTTATAACTACATGCGCGGCGAATTTTGTGGAGAGCCTTTTCACAGTATTGAAAAAGCGTTGGAAGAAGCTAGACGAGCTGGTTTGGTAGGAAAAAATATTTTAGGTTCGGGTGTTGATATTGAAATTCATAATCATCTGGGTGCTGGCGCTTATATTTGTGGTGAAGAAACCGCATTAATTGAATCGCTTGAGGGCAAAAAAGGATTCCCCCGATTTAAGCCTCCATTTCCTGCGAATTACGGTCTCTATGGAATGCCGACCACGGTAAATAACACCGAAACTTTAGCCTCTGTGCCTGTCATTATGGAAAGAGGTGCAGAATGGTTTTTAAAATTAGGTAAGCCGAATAATGGTGGCACAAAAATTTTCTCGGTCTCAGGACATGTCGAAAAACCCGGGAATTATGAAGTACCTCTGGGAATTCCTTTCGCTGAGTTGCTCAAGCTAGCTGGAGGAATGCGCGGAGGTAAAAAATTAAAAGCGGTGATTCCTGGTGGAACATCAATGCCCGTTATGCGTGCAGAAGTGATTATGAATACCGATATGGATTACGATAGCCTCATGAAAGCAGGTTCCATGCTGGGCTCTGCCGCTGTGATTGTGATGGATGAAGACACCTGTATGGTGGATGCATTGTTGCGTATCTCGGAATTTTATAAAGATGAATCCTGTGGTCAGTGTACGCCTTGTCGTGAAGGTACAGGTTGGTTAATGAGAATGATCGAGCGAATTGAGCATGGTCATGGTCACCCGGGTGATTTGGAAAAACTCACTCAGGTTGCTAAGAATATTGAAGGTCGGACAATTTGTGCTTTAGGTGAAGCCGCTGCTTGGCCTGTGGGTAGTTTTGTCAAACATTTTTACGATGAGTTTGAAGCACATATTACTCAAAAAAAATGTCCATTCAGAAGGGTGGGATAGGGTATGTTCAAAATTGAAATAAATGGTCAATTAGTGGATGCCAATGATGGGCAAATGGTGATCGATGCTGCTGATGAAGCGGGCGTTTATATCCCACGTTTTTGTTATCACAAAAAATTATCAGTTGCTGCAAATTGTCGGATGTGTTTAGTTGAAGTGGAAAAAATGGGCAAACCTGTGCCTGCATGCGCAACACCGGCTACAGCGGGAATGAAAGTTTTTACTCAATCGAAAAAAGCCTTAGATGCGCAAAAATCTGTAATGGAATTTTTGTTGATTAATCATCCCTTGGATTGTCCTATTTGTGATCAGGGTGGTGAATGTGAATTACAAGATTTAGCTGTTGGTTACGGCGATGATGTGGGCCGTTATTCTGAGGGAAAAAGAGCCGTTCCGGATGAAGATATAGGGCCTTTGGTCGCGACAGAAATGACGCGTTGTATTCATTGTACCCGCTGTGTGCGTTTTGGTACTGAAATTGCTGGGGTTCGCGAATTAGGTATGACAGGTCGGGGTGAAAAATCTCGAATTGGTACCTATGTTAAACACTTTATGAGTTCTGAAGTTTCTGGAAATATTATTGATCTCTGTCCTGTAGGTGCTTTGACCTCTAAACCGTATCGTTTTACTGCGCGTGCTTGGGAAATGTCTCAGCATCGAAGTGTGGCCGCACACGATTGCCTGGGCTCGAATATTAATGTCCATACTCGGGGTTTTGAATACAGTGATTTTCGAGAAGTAATGCGAGTCGTTCCTCGTGACAATGAAAGCATTAACGAAACCTGGCTCTCCGATAGAGATCGATTTAGTTATCAAGGATTGCACAAAGATTATCGGCTAACCGGGCCCATGATTAAAAAAGAAGATAAATGGTTTCAAGTAGATTGGCCAACGGCGCTGAATTTTGCCGTCAATCGATTGCGCGATATAATTTCAACCCAAGCACCGAATCAATTAGCAGCTATTGCTTCGCCCAATTCTACCACGGAAGAATTATATTTATTGCAAAAAATATTGCGGGATTTGGGCAGCAATAATATCGATCATCGTTTGCGTCAAACTGATTTTTCTCAGCAAGAAAAAATGCCATTATTTCCTGGCATGAATATCGAATTAGCTGCAATCGACTCTATGGAAGCTATTTTATTAGTAGGTTCCGATATACGTCGTGAGCAACCATTGGCGGGTGTACGAGTTCGCAAAGCCTCTTTAAATGGTGCGAATATAATGCGAATTGGTGTGGTGAATAACGATGTTCACTTCAAATTAAGTGAAGATATTCAAACTTCAACTGATGCATTGGTGAGCACATTAAGTGCTGTGCTCGATGCCCTTAAATCTTCCGATGCTAACCATCCTATCGCAAAACAATTAAAAAGCGCCACGAAATCCCTTATTATTTTAGGTGCAGAAGCGCAATCTCACCCGGAAGCCACAACCATTCGCGCATTATGTTCGGCGATTGCTGCACAGGTTCAAGCTTCTTTGGCTACAATGACAAACGGAGCCAACTCGGCTGGCGCGTGGATTGCTGGCGCGATCCCCCATCGAAAAGCCGCAGGTGAGAGCATTGAGCCAGTGGGTCTGAATGCGGCCACTTTGTTTTCAGAACAGCGTGCGGCTTATGTACTCATAAATGTTGAGCCCGAGCACGATTTAATCCACTCTGCCAAAGCGATGGCGGCACTTAAAGCGGCAGAATTTGTGGTCAGTCTTTCGCCATATATGAGTGCCATTCAAGCGGAAATTGCTGATGTGCTTTTACCTATTGCTCCTTTTACCGAAACCGATGGCACTTTTGTGAATGTGGAAGGACGTTGGCAAAGTTTTTCTGCGGTAAGCCCACCTTTTGCTGATGTTCGCCCGGGTTGGAAAGTGCTTCGTGTTTTAGGTAATTTATTCGAATTAAAAGGCTACGATTATGTGTGTGCGAGTGAAATCAAAGAAGAATGTCAGAAGTTATTAGAACATTTTAAGGCGCCGGAAGAAAATATTAGTCTAGACCTCAAGAATGTAAAAAATTCTGATCAAAAATTGAAACTCATTTTAGAATGGCCTATGGTCTGCACAGATGCTGTAACACGTCGTGCGAGTGCTCTACAACAAACACTCTCTGATGCTCAAAAAGCAGTTAATATCAATGCTCAAACAGCAAATCAATTGGGAATTAAGGAGGGTAGAACACTCCATCTAAAACAAGGTGGGCTCAGTATCGAAATGCCGGTTTGCATTAATGATCGAGTGCCTGATCACAGTATTTTAATTCCAAAAGGTATTGAAGCCACCTCGGGATTTGGTGATATCTTCGCTGATATTACTGTTCAGCAAGGAGAGCATCATGCTTGATCAATTATTAATGTTGGCATGGATAGTTTTAAAAATTTTATTGATTGCTCTGCCTTTAATTGGTGTTGTGGCTTACCTCACGATGGCCGAACGAAAAGTGATTGCCTACATGCAATATCGAATCGGTGTGAACCGGGTGGGGTTGCGTGGAATCGGACAGCCGATTGCTGATGCCATCAAATTAATTGTTAAAGAAATTATTATTCCCACAGCGTCAAATCGATATTTATTTGTCTTAGCCCCTATATTAGCTATGGCACCTGCTCTGGTGGCATGGTCGGTAGTGCCTTTTGATGATGGTTGGGTTCTGGCTAATGTTGATGCTGGCGTTTTGTTTATTTTCGCAATGACCTCAATTGGTATTTATGGAATTATTTGTGCCGGCTGGGGTTCCAATTCTAAATATGCTTTTTTTAGTGCCATGCGAGTGGCTGCACAAATGGTTTCCTATGAAATTGCCATGGGATTTGCATTAGTCGGTGTTTTGCTGGCGGCAGACTCAATGAATTTTACGGCTATTGTGCATGCTCAAAGTGGTGGCATTCTGCATTGGTATTGGCTGCCATTATTACCTTTATTTGTTGTGTATTGGGTCGCGGGTTTGGCAGAAACGAATCGGGCGCCATTCGATGTGGCTGAAGGCGAATCAGAAATTGTGGCCGGATTTCATGTGGAATATTCTGGCATGACCTTTGCCATGTTCTTTTTGGCTGAATATGCCAATATGATTTTGATCTCAAGTTTGGCCGCTTTAATGTTTTTAGGCGGTTGGTTATCACCTTTCCAAGGTATCCCTTTATTAGAATCGACATTTAGTTGGGTACCGGGATTGGTGTGGTTTGCTGCCAAAGTTTCTTTGTTTCTTTATTTGTATTTGTGGATTCGAGCCACTTTCCCCCGTTACCGCTATGATCAAATAATGCGCTTAGGTTGGAAAGTCTTGATTCCTGTCACACTTGTGTGGATTTTTGTGGTGGCCCTCGCGGTCCAATTTCATATAGCACCATGGTTTGTATAATGAAACGATTCATCAAAACCGTTAAAAGCTTTACGTTGTGGGAACTTTTCAAAGGTTTGTCTGTGACAGGTCGAGCATTTTTCGGGAAAAAAATCACTATCCAATATCCCGAAGAAGAAACGCCTATTTCACCGCGTTTCCGTGGTATGTTGGCCCTGAGGCGTTATCCCAATGGTGAAGAGCGTTGTATCGCTTGTAAATTGTGTGAAGCAGTTTGTCCTGCTGCTGCGATTACCATCGAAGCCGAAGAGCGAGAAGATGGTTCACGGCGTACCACAAAATATGAGATTGATGCTTTTAAGTGCATTAATTGCGGATTTTGTGAAGAAGCGTGTCCAGTGGATTCCATTGTTTTGACACCAGAAATGCATTACCACATGGAAAATCGTGGTGAGAACATTTTAACCAAAGAAAAATTATTAGCCATTGGTGATTTGTTTGAGGACCGCATTGCGGCGGATAGAAAAGCTGATGAGAAATATCGGTAGAGGATTAAGACATGATTAATTTGCCTGTAATTGTTTTTTATGTGTTTGCGACATTGCTCGTAGGCTCTTCGGCAATGGTCATCATTTCAAAAAATCCTGTTCGCGGAGCATTGTTTTTAGTCTTGGCTTTTTTTGCAAGTTCTGTCTTGTGGTTATTGTTAGAAGCTGAATTTTTAGCCTTGGCTTTGATCTTTGTGTATGTCGGTGCAGTCATGACATTATTTTTATTCGTAGTGATGATGCTGGACATCGATTTAGTGCCTAAGCGAGAAGGTTTTGTTCGGTATTTGCCGTTTGGGATTTTGGTGATGGCTTTGTTAGTGGCCGTCATGATCATGGTGGTGACTCCCGAACATTTTAAATTAGGTTCGGCTTCTGCTATTGCAGAACACCCTGAGGGATATTCGAACGTCAAAGAAATTGGTAATGTGCTTTACACGCAATATCTCTATCCCTTTGAGCTAGCAAGTATTGTTTTATTAACGGCGATTATTGCTTCTATTACCTTAGCCTTCCGAGGTCGTCAAAATTCTAAATCTCAACGCATTGATAAGCAATTGAAGGCAACAAAATCAGAGCGATTACGTTTAGTAGATCCTAAAGAGAGCCAATTATGATTACCTTATCTCATTATTTAATTGTGGGTGCGATGGTGTTTTCCTTAAGTCTTGCGGGAATCATTCTCAATCGAAAAAATTTAATCGTGCTTTTCATGTGTGTTGAGCTAATGCTGCTCGCTGTGAATATTAATTTTGTGGCTTTCTCCCAATACTTGGGGGGTACTATGGGCCAAGTTTTTGTCTTTTTTATTCTGACGGTGGCTGCGGCTGAATCTGCTATCGGCCTTGCTATTCTTGTTGTTTTATATCGTAAGCGCGGCACCATCAATGTCGCTGAACTCGATACTTTGAAGAGATAAAACCTGTGAACACAATTTATTATTATTCTTTGGTTGCGGTACTATCACCTTTGCTCGGGAGTCTTATCGCAGGGCTTTTTGGCAAAAAAATTGGAGTATTGGCTTCGCAGTTAGTCACCATCTTGGGTGTGGCAGTTTCATTTTTCTGCGCATTGACATTATCCAAACAAATATTATTCGATCACGCACAACCGCTAAATCAAACCGTTTATATTTGGGGCACTAGTGGCAGTTTTACGATGTCAGTGGGTTTTTTAATTGATCAACTGACGGTACTGATGATGTCAGTGGTCACTTTAGTATCGCTCTTAGTCCATATTTACAGTATCGGCTATATGGAAGGTGATCCTGGTGTTCAACGCTTTTTTAGTTATATGTCCTTATTTACCTTCGGTATGTTATCGCTGGTTATGGCAAACAATTTCTTGTTGCTATTTTTTGGCTGGGAAACAGTGGGCTTAGTTTCTTATCTATTGATCGGCTTCTGGTTTAAAAAGGAATCGGCTGCACTGGGAGGTTTTAAAGCCTTTATTGTGAACCGAGTCGGCGACTTTGGATTTTTATTAGGCATTGCTGTTATTTTAAGTTATTTCGGTACGCTAGATTATGCCAACGTATTTGCTGCTGCTCCCCAATTCGTGAATTCAACATTGGCCTTAATTCCTCACTATAACTGGTCAGTTTTGACGGTCATTTGTTTGCTGCTGTTTGTGGGTGCTATGGGTAAATCAGCGCAGTTGCCACTCCATATTTGGTTACCCGAATCAATGGAAGGTCCTACGCCGATTTCTGCTTTGATTCACGCAGCGACCATGGTGACGGCTGGGGTTTATATGGTGGCGCGTATGTCGCCGCTGTATAATCTTTCATTAACGGCTATGTCAGTAGTGATGATCATCGGTGCCACAGGTGCCTTAGCACTAGGGCTCTTAGCCGTTGTTGAAAATGATATTAAACGAGTAATCGCTTTCTCTACGATGTCACAACTTGGTTATATGATGGCAGCAAATGGTGCTGGTGCTTATGAAGCGGGCATTTTTCATTTAGCCACACACGCTTGTTTTAAAGCCTTATTATTCTTGGGAGCGGGTTCTGTCATTATTGCGATGCATCATGAACAGAATTTGCATAAAATGGGTAACTTGCGAAAATATATGCCCATCACCTTTATTACCTTTTTAATAGGCACTTTAGCCATCACTGCCATTCCGCCTTTGTCTGGCTTTTTCTCCAAAGATACTATTATTGAAGCGGTGAAGGAATCGCATGTTTCTGGGGCAACCTATGCTTATTTATGTTTGCTCATCGGCGCATTTGTCACGGCGGTTTATTCATTCCGTGCTTTATTTTTAGCTTTTTATACTTCAGAAAGGATGGATGAAGAAACACGTTCGCATCTGCACGAAACTTCAGCGCTCATTACCGTACCCTTAATCATTTTGGCGCTTGCTTCAGTTTTTGTGGGGATTATTTTTGTCGGTCCTATGTTATTTAGCGTACCTGGTTTGATGGGCCAAGCGATCGCTGTTCAGGCTGAATTAAATCCGTTGACAGAGTTATCTAAAGAATTTCATGGTGTCTGGCCGATGGTTTTTCATGGCTTTTTGGGATTAACATTTTGGTTCACTTTCGCCGGCATTTTTACCGCTTGGTATTGTTATATCAAAAACCCTACGATCCCAGGCATTTTAGAGCAACGTTTTGCAGCCATACGATTTATCTTGCTCAAACGATATGGCTTCGATGATTTTAACCGATTGTTTTTTGTTCGTGGAACCCAAACATTGAGTCAATTTTTTTATTACGTGACCGATGCAAAAATCATTGATAGTTGGTTGGTGAATGGTTCTGGTCGAGGCGTGCGACGAGTCGCCGCAGTTGTACGTCGACTACAGTCCGGTTATTTATACCACTATGCTTTTGCAATGATTATTGGCATTGTTGCTTTGTTGTTGTGGCTAGTTTTTCATTGGAATGTGTAAAGGTGTTTGAATAATGTTAACGAGTTTACCCTTACTGAGTTTGCAAATTTGGCTCCCTGTAATTTCTGCAGCGATTGTTCTATTTCTAGGGAAAATTGGACTAGAACAACTGGGCCGAATTACAGCGACCGGAACAGTATTTCTGTGTTTGATATTGTGCATACCCTTGTATACTGATTTCGATACTTCAACTTATGCCTATCAATTTCGAGAAACCTTAGATTGGATCCCACTGTTTGGTATCAAATACGATATCGGTGTGGATGGCATTGCAATGCCCTTGGTAATTTTAACAGTATTCACTTCCTTAATCGTCATTCTTGCAGCCTGGAAATCCATCCAAGATAAAGCTTCTCAATATTTGGCGACTTTTTTAATTTTACAAGCCATGACTGTGGGTGTTTTCGTTGCCGTGGATGCTTTACTGTTTTACGTTTTTTGGGAAGCGATGTTGATTCCGATGTATTTAGCCATCGGTATTTGGGGAAGTCAAAATCGCTCTTACGCCGCCATTAAATTTTTTATTTATACTTTTTTAGGTTCAGCATTGATGCTGATTGTCATGCTGTATTTAGGCATGAAAGCAGAGAGTTTTTCGATACCCAGTTTTTATGGCATCTCGTTGACGATGACCGAGCAAGTTTTAATTTTCCTTGCATTTTTACTGGCTTTTGCTGTGAAAGTACCCATGTGGCCTGTGCATACATGGTTGCCTGATGCCCATACCGAAGCGCCTGCAGGTGGATCCGTGATTCTGGCAGCATTAATGTTAAAGGTAGGCGGCTATGGTTTTTTCCGATTTAGTCTGCCGATTACGCCCGATGCTTCTCATGCCTTAGACTGGCTCATGATTGCACTTTCGTTGCTGGCCATTGTTTATATTGGGCTAATTGCTCTGGCGCAAACCGATATGAAACGCCTAATTGCTTATTCTTCAGTGGCGCATATGGGATTTGTGACCTTAGGCTGCTTTATGATTTATATGATTGTCAGAGCCTCGGGTGTCCAGCGTGATGCATTTATGGGCCTTGAAGGGGCCATGGTGCAAATGATTTCACACGGTTTTGGATCAGGGGCACTATTCCTTGGATTTGGTATGCTTTACGACAGACTTCACACCCGAGAAATAAAAAACTTTGGTGGTATAGCCAACACCATGCCTGTATTTGCCGCCTTATTTATGGTTTTTGCGATGTCGAATGTTGGCCTACCAGGAACCAGCGGATTCGTGGGTGAATTTATGGTGATTCTAAGCGCTTTCAAAGCCAATTTCTGGATTTCTTTCGCTGCTGCCTTAACCTTAATTATTGGCGCAAGCTATACCTTGTGGATGTATAAACGAGTATTTTATGGCGAAGTCGTGAGCGAAGAAGTAGCTACTCTCAAAGATGTGAGTTGGTTGGAGTGGAGTGTTTTGATGATGTTAGTTCTCGCTATTTTCGTGTTGGGGTTTTATCCAGAATCCTTGTTGCGAGTTATGCACACTTCCATTGATCATTTAGTACAATTAAGTTTACAGAGCAAGTTGTAAAGAGGAAAAGCTTTATGTCATATGATGTCCCTAATTTTATTCCGGCACTGCCCGAATTAGTTGTTTTTACCTTTGGAACATTGGCATTGTTGATACAAGCTTTTTGGGGGCAAAAACGCCCTGCAATTACATACGGATTTGTGCAGTTAACCGTTCTTTTGGCTGGATTTATTAGCTTAGTCTTTTTAAACGAATCCAGTTCCTTAACCTTCGACAATATGTTTATTCAGGATAAATTATCCTCAATTTTGAAAATCTTCATTGCTTTATCTGTGTTCATTTGTTTTGTTTATTCACGTGTGTATTTGGCTGAAAATAAAATGCCCCGTGGTGAATACTATATTTTAGGTCTTTTTGCGATGCTTGGGATGATGGTGCTGGTTTCTTCTCATCACTTTTTAACCCTCTATTTAGGCGTTGAACTAATGTCATTACCTGTATATGCCATGGTCGCCATGAAGCGCGAGTCAGATGTCGCTCTGGAAGCCGCAATGAAATATTTTATTATAGGTGCGATGGCCAGTGGTATGTTGCTCTATGGTATTTCGATGATTTATGGCGCTACGAATAGTTTGGATTTCAATGCTGTTGCGTCGAACATTGCGAGTACTTCAACAGAGCAGCAATTAATTTTGGTATTTGGTTTAGTATTTATCATGGTCGGTATTGCCTTTAAATTAGGAGCTGTCCCTTTCCACATGTGGTTACCCGATGTGTATCACGGTGCACCAAACCCCGTCACATTATTCATAGCAACAGCACCCAAAATCGCAGCATTAGGAATGGTATTGCGATTGTTGGTGGATGCGATGCCTGCACTGCATGGTCAGTGGCAACAGATTTTAATTGCGATGGCTGTATTATCGATGGGCTTGGGTAATTTTGCTGCGATCGTGCAATCGAATATCAAAAGAATGCTCGCGTACTCTTCTATTGCCCATATGGGGTACATGATATTGGGTGTGATTGCAACGAGCAATCCGGGTTATGCTGCGGCCACTTTTTATATTATTACCTATTCATTAATGACCTTAGCCGCTTTCGGCCTTCTTGTTTTAATGAGTCGAGCGGGTTATGAAGTTGAAAATATTACCGATTTCAAAGGGCTCAATAATCGCAATCCTTGGTTTGCTTTCATCATGCTCATTGTGATGTTTTCAATGGCGGGTGTTCCTCCCTTGGTGGGATTTTGGGCAAAAGTGGGTGTGCTCAAGGCCTTGATACAAGTAGATTTAATCTGGCTCGCTGCATTGGCATTATTATTTGCTATCGTGGGCGCTTATTATTACATTCGTGTTGTGAAAGTAATGTATTTCGATGAGCCAGATACTGACCGAATCTATTCAGCTTCAGGCGAAATGCAGTTAGTGATGGCTTTGAATGGTTTGGCTGTATTAGTATTAGGATTATTTCCTGGATGGTTATTTGAGTTATGTCGATCAGCTTTCTAAAGGAGAATGGACATGGAAGCTCAGCGGAAAATTGAACTCAATAACACTGTTATCAGCACTGATCCGGAAATAAATCGTTGGGCTAAGTGGATTCATTTATCATTGTACGCTACTTATTTTATTCCTGTTTTGGGTTTTCCAATTCCCTTTATTCTGTGGCATATGAAAAAAAAGCAGTCTTCCTTTATTGATGAGCATGGTAAAATTGTTGCAAATTATATGATTAACTTGCTTTTATATGTGACAATGTTTGCTTTCGGACTTTATAAACTGGCAGGCTTTTTAGGGTGTTTTATTCTTTTCTTGATTGCCATGATTTATCCTATCATGGGCGCTAGAATGGCGAAGCAGGGTAAAGTTTGGGAGTATCCTCTAGTAGTGAAGCTTTATCGGTAGTTAAAAAAAGCTTATGCTGCTTATTAGAATAACAGCCGTGAACAGAGCGCATACAGTGAGCGTTATATCAAAATGCCTTAACCGGGAGATGCAGAGTTTTTAGTAATGATTTGAAAATAGGGATGTTGAATCTCTCCCTCTTTCTCAGCCCGATCCAGTGGTGTTCCGTGTTGTTTGGCATATAAAATACTCTCTTCTGTTACTTTGGCACTGGCTCGTTCTATCAGCGCCCGCCAATTTGCTGGAGTTGCATTGGCCGTTTCAAATTTCATGCTATCAAGAAATGCTTTAGTGAATACTCCACCGTCATCCTCATCACCCGCTGCGGTTTCACCCATTGTTGCTGCCGTGATGTTAATCATACCCGCTTCATCAAGATAAAGGTGTTTGTAGTTGGCTCGAATTTTTTCGACATTGGGTGCGCTGGCCCACATTTTTGTAACCACAGGAGGCGCTTTTCTATCTGAGAGAAGATCATTACACACATCTGCAATGGTAATTAATAAGCGGGGCTTTTTTTCCATTAACTGATAAATTATGTATTGATAATCGATACCTTTGTGTTGCCCACCTTTTTCTTGGGTGAAAACTAGATTAGGCCAAGGGTTATTTCCTTTTGAGGGGGTTCTGTATCCATGCCCGGCGTAGAAAAAAACAAGAACATCTTCTTTGTTGGGACTTAAAGATTTTAGTGTTTGTATGAAATTTTGAGTGGTGTTTGCTTTGCCTTGAATTAAAACTTCTTTAAGACTGAGGCCAGTGTATTGCGAAACATTATTCATCTCTTGCCGGACATTATCAAAATCGATACCGACTGAGGAGCCAACGGAATCATCATAGGTATCAGCGACAATAAAGGCAATTAAGTTCGCCGCTTGGGCTGAAAATGAGAAGAGGGCAATCAGGCATAATGCAACGACAGCACTCGTTTGGCGTAGTATTTTCATCATCAAGACCCCTTACTTCTTCTTAGTGGTATAGCCTACCCATACGCTGATCGAACTGCAATACCCAGGCAAATGGAGCAAAGAAGGTTAGTCTAGGGCTGGATCGATTTCAGGGCTGGGTTCTTCATACTTGGATGAGCGGTAAGGAGCTAGGCTCAAGCCAATCGCAAGGCCCAGGATAGATAGGAGCCCAGAACAGTAGGTTATATACGTGCAAATACCCATAACGTCTCTTTTTTTATGTCGATTTATGCCAAATCAGTCTATAATCTTATGCTGAGTTGATAAGGCTTGATTCCCCGTATCTTAACAGGGGATTATTAACAAAATCTTAATAGTGTGAGCACCATCACCCAGACTTTGACAAAAAAAGACTATGCTATCGGCTATGCTGAGTTAACCCTCGCTCAGAGCTGTGTTGGGCTGAATGTGATTACCGGAAAATATTTAATCGGCTATTTCCCAATTTTGCGCGAACCTATTCATGGCGTTGAAATAATGGGTATGCTGCTTGTTATACTGGCAATATTTATAGGTTGTAAAAAAGAGATAAAAAGCTAAAGCATGGGAAAGGGGCAGATCTTTCTTTATCTCAATTGTTTAGCAAGAAGAGTGATTGATGGATAATTGAGATAAAGAAAGATCTGACCCCTCCCCTAGGTTTTTCGTGACATAAAGACTGTCGAAGATGATTGAATAGCGGTAATATCCTGGCAAAGGATTTTGTTGTTGGGGTAGGCGCGGATGTCAATCACAACCTCACTGTGCTCGTCAGCGGATTTTCGAGGTTGCTGATAATTTTGTTGAGCACTAAAAAAGGTAATTGCTCGTAGATTATTTTTAGTGGGCAATACACAACCCAAATTTCTAAGCCGTTGGGTTAATATTTTAAAAAATGCACCTTCTTGTGTGTTCTGGAACCCCATTGTTGCAACCATACAATCGGGGCATAAATAATTTTTTGAAAAGGCATTGAGTACTACAGCGTAAATTTTGCACTGCGGTGAAAATTGGGAGTCAGCACGAAGAGTCTGAAGAATTTTGTCTATAATTTCGGGTTGTTGAAGATGATCAAATAGCGCGCCCTCTGAGTGATGGAAGTGTTTTTCAAAATCGTAATCATCAGCAGATGGATGGGACGAGTCAAATAAACGTTGAATACCCATTTTGCTTAAAGGGCGGCCATCTTGATTGACATTATCAACAGCTGTAGTTCTTATGTCTTCAGGGGCAGCGTCAAATCGCTCGAAAATGCGATTTAATGCATCAGGGCTACGTTTAAATTTCTTAAAATAGGAGGTGCTATCAGATTTTTCAATCGATGTTTCTGATTGCCATGCCTGAGTAGCATGAAATTTGGGTGTGAAAGTAATGTTGACCTTAATTGCCACCCGTGATAAATCAGCGCCGGGTTGATGCGCTCCTTTTGACACCACGAAGGTTAGACTAGCGCTTAACAGATTACCTGCATTATGTAATTGAGATCGAACGGCGTTTTGTAAGGCTGCATGCTCTTCATTAAATGAATGTACTAAATCCTGATTTCGACCAAAACGAGTTCCAAATCGTAAAGTAAGATTCTTTACCCAATGAACTTCAGTTGCCGGTGAAAATAAGCGTTGTCTAGATCTTGCTTCAAAGAGGGCTTCGATCCGCTCTTTGATTAATGGAATATTGGGAACTTCTGCTGAAAATTCATTGTCTCGAGCCATTTGTCGTGCTGTTTTACCAGCAATATTGGTTTGATCTAGATTAACCTGGGGTTGAATAAGTAACCGAGCCAGGATTTCGAGTTGTCCAAAAAACACCGCGTAATGCAGAACGCTCCATCCTTCTGCATCAGCATGGAGTAAATTACACCTAGCTGAGGTCATTAAAACTTTTGCTAGCCGATACAATCCTCGCGCCGTTCCTTTTTGTAATACTGAAACTTGAGCGCGCAGACTATTTAAATCGTCAATTGTGGTATTAGGATCAGCATTGTAATGGAGTAACATTCTTGCTGCTTCAGCACGCAGTCGATCCGAGTGCGCATTATAATTATAGGGATTAAATCCGCCCGCTAAACAGAAGAGGGACGTTTGGGCGAATGCGTCAGGAGAGTTAACTAAATCAGAATGGGCAGAAAGGACTAATTCTAGGGCTTCTATCGAACCTGCTGTATCAATGTGTAAGCAAGCTAAATGGAGAGGCAGTTGTAAAAAAAGATTTTTTGTCCTCCCTGCATCTTTATAAGCAAATAAAATATGCAGACAATCTATGGCCCCGTTGCTTACAGCCAAATGCCATAAATTATTCCCATCGGGATAAACATGTAAAGGGTTGATCTGAGCTAAACATTGATTTAAGAGTCGGTGATTGTTATGAATAGCAGCAAAGTAGGCTACATCATTGCTATTTGCTAAGGGGCGCGGAATCTTGGCAGGACTCTGTGCAACAACGCTCTCAATTGATGGCGCAGGTGGCACTGCAACAACGGGCGGTGATGCGGTTGGCTCCTGAGTCGAGCGCTTTTGTACTGTTACAAATCTATCCAGGAGAGAGTTCCCTTTGGGCGCACTCGCAGGCATCCCTTTTTGTTTCTTTTGTTGGGGCTCAACAGGAGGAGCAGCAGCAGCTTGTTCAGCAAAATAACCTTGTGGATTTTGTAGTAATTGACACAGCGCGGGTGACGAATCTTGCGACAGAAGATCGATTGGGGCAATACCCATTCGATTCATCAGGAGGTTATGACTCCCCCGTTGAACTAAGCAAATAATCACAGGCATAACCAGAGGATTTTGGGCTAACGCCACATGAAGGGCTGTGTCACCATTGCTGTCCATACTCAATGGGCTGACTTTTTCATCAAACATTTTGCCTATCTGAATAATTTCACCGCGCCGAACATGAGTAAATAATTGGTCTCGTTTCTTAGAATTTGCGGTAGTGAAATTTTCTACCCTTTCCATGGTTTTTTGTTTGTAAGGCGTCGAGACCATTTCTCCATTAAACCCGCCTCTCCTGTATGTATTCCTTTTGGTATGGTGGCTGATTTCTAAGTGGACAATGGAGTAATTAGTTTTTTTAAGTTCATCAATAAACGGTTTAATATCCTGTTCTTCCATGCAGCTCGATAATAAGGATACTCGCGCTATGAAGCGGTTAGCTGCCAAAAGGCGTGTGATAGCAGGCAAAGCAGTCGTGTCAAAGGGGTTGCCGCCAAGAGAAAGTGAAGAAATGCGACGGTTTGTTTCTAAGGCTTGGCACAATGTATTGATACCTTGATTGGAAATTTTATTGCCATGGAGATTAAGAATAGAAAGAGGGGGATTAGATTGCAACCATTCAGCTAAGGCTGGAATTTCGGTATCCATCAACTGAGTATTCATCAGCTCTAAGCAAGTGAAAAATGGCTGTTGCTGTATTATCTCTATTAATTTTCGAATAATAGTTGATGATAGGGCTATATTTATAAATGACACACGTCGGATTGATTTAGCTCCATTTCTTTGTAAAATATCTAAGATCAATAATAATTCCGCTTCACCAATACGCAGATTTTCTAAATGTATGTTTACCATTTGCAGACACTGCTGTAAACGTTGAGCAAAAATTTGCGCTTTAGTTGTCGAGAGAGTTCCGCCTTTGTAACTGATTGTCTTTACCGCGGGGTTATTCTGTAGCTCCTGTAGATATCGATTCACCGATAGTTCATTAGGAATACTATCCCACTGATAAGGAAGGTGGCGGCCTAAGCTTTCATACTCATCCCCAGAATAAGATTTATGGAACACGTCAAGAACGGTAGTATTTTTTTTAACAAAATCTGCAATGGCGCCAAATTCTTCTATTCGCTTGGTAAATCGCAAGACTTGGAGAGAACTCGCGGGAGGGATGCGATCCAGAAAGGTCGTATTGAGCTCAGACATTTCTAGTGTTAAGACTCGTTGTGGGAGCGCTAAGCAATCTAAAATTACTTGCATTTTATGATCTGAACAGCCTGGTGGAAGTCTCAGAGTATTTTTTTCGCCAGCTTGTACTTCTGCTAGACATGAATTGAAATAGATAGCGCTGATTAGCTTTTTGACATTATCGTATAGGACAGTTTTTCTAGATGAATAACCATGTTTTGGAAATCCGACAACACATGCATCATGCTTTCTGTTAGTTTCAAACACGTCATTTCCTTGGATAATGACAGAAGATATCCGAAGATTTTGATTGATAACTGCGGTTAGTCTACTAAGTTGATGTGGAGTCAATAAGGTTGTAATTTTAATTGCTCGAACAGTGGGGTGATTGATTAGCGCTCTACAAAAATCGGTGTATATTACTAACCTAGGGTCTTCAATGACTAACTCAACCGCAGTTTCATCAAAATAGCGGCCGTTTTTTGCCCCGGCCATTTTAACGTTTAAAAATAAGCTGTTAGAAATAAATTGCTCAGCAGCACTAAGATTGTTGCCATTTTGGGGTAAAGTTTTACCTGGCATGGATACTTTTACCAGCCTATGATTGTCTTCAACAAGAGCCACAATAGCTCTTAAATGGAGCTCAGTTAAGGGGTGGCGAAAGAGGAGTTCGGTAATTTGTCGATTATCGCGAAGATTGAGAAAGAAATCTTCCCGGAGTAATAAATTATTATCTCTGATCTCCACTCCGGCTTGATCATAAGCAGAAATCCATTCAACTTGTTTTTTGAGATTATGATCTTTGAGGGCAAATTTGGCCTGTTCATATTCCTCGACTATAAATTCCTGATTATATTTAATCATAGAGATCCCTTTTTCTGGCGCGCCCGGAGAGACTCGAACTCCCGACCACCTGGTTCGAAGCCAGGTGCTCTATCCAACTGAGCTACGGGCGCTTATTCAGAAAATGGTATCAGTCAGCGAGCTGAACTTCAATACGCCAGAACTCGTCCGGTACAACGTGATAACGGTTGGCAAAACTACCCTGATTAATTGCTATCGATAAATTTTCTAAGCTATTCAAATAGAGTAATTCAGCGCCGACTCGTACACCACCAAAGGTACTGAGGTAAGGCAGTACGTTGTCGTACATTAATTTATTGTGATGATAGAGTTTTACCCGATATTTTTTGCCCAGAGTAATTTTATTAGCATCCAGCAGAGAAGCGGGGATGTTTGTCCACACGTTACCGTAACGAATATCAAGAACAGGAATTGAGCCTACGATTTCCTTATCTTTTAGTTTGGCAGGTTCATGGGGCAGTTTAACAATTTCGCCATTATAGGCAGGGCCGACACCTTTGAAACTAATTTTTCCCGAAGCGAGTCGAGCGCCCGTATATCCATAAACATCACGGCCATGGAAAGTGTATGAGCGTTCTGAGCCTGGTAATCGATTCACCTTTTCATCGATAATTCGAGCGCTTTCTATGCCATCCGTTTCGGCAATAAAAGTGAGAGTGCCATTGTCGGGCGTTACAAAATATTGTCCGCGTTTTGACTTTACTACCAGAGATTTGCGATCTGTTCCAACGCCAGGATCAACCACAATCACAAATACTGTACCAGCTGGCCAATAGCGTGCAGTCTGAACCAATCGATAGGCTCCTTCCCAGACATTTTGAGGGGGAATCTCGTGGGTTAAATCATTGACCTCAAGTTTGGGGTCGACTTGATAAATCACGCCCTTCATTGAGCTCACTGCCCCGTCTTGAAGTCCAAAATCGGTTTCAAGTACTAAGGGGTGGCTTGCATAAGCCGTATTGAGCATGAAAATTAAGAAGAGGGGGCTAAGGGAAAGGAAAGAAAGACGGAACTTATTGGCTGCTTTGAGCAGCGCACAACCTGGCGTACGCATGATTAGAACCCTTTTAGTTAATCAATAATGTTAGAATACCCTATAGTAGCTTTTTTTGGGTTTGGCTTCAACGCATTTGGACGAATTTTGGCGCTGACAGAAGACGAGAATACTTGTATAATTGCCTCAGATCATCAGTAATATTCAGGTGGCCCGCTTGAAGCACGCCAACCCTATGAACGACTGGACCATAGCAAGAGGAACCCATGATCACAGCGCATTTGCCTCCCATTTATTTAGCTTCATCGTCTCTGCGACGGCAAGAGCTATTGAAGCAGGTTGGCATTGATTTTATGGTGGTGGGTCATGAAATTGATGAGCAACGGTTGCCTAACGAGTCACCTGAGGAGATGGTAGTCCGATTAGCGCTTGAAAAAGCCCAAGATGCTGCAAGCCGATTAGGGAGCCGTCCGCCTCGGCCTGTGTTGGGGGCAGATACGGTGGTTGTGATTGGTGATGAGGTGTTGGGTAAGCCAAGCCATCGAGAAGATTCTTTGAGGATGTTGGCTTTGTTATCGGGCCAAACTCATCGCGTCATGACGGGGGTCGCTGTGGTGCTGGGTGAAAAAGCGGTATCTCGGCTCAGCATCAGTCAGGTGAGTTTTTCTGAGATTCCCGCCGATCAAGCGCAATTGTATTGGGAAACCGGCGAGCCTCTAGATAAATCAGGTAGCTATGGTGTTCAAGGTGTTGCGGGTATTTTTATCCGGCATATTGAGGGGAGTTGTACCGGTATTATGGGCTTGCCTTTGTATGAGACTTATTCTTTGTTGCAAGAATTTGTCTAGAAATCAATTTAATTTGAGAGGATAGTTTGAATGAAAACGATCAGCTGTGATGAGTTATATCAATTAATGCAGGCTAACAAAAATTTGGTGCTCATCGATGTGAGGAACCCCGATGAATATCAAAAAATGCATATTCCAAATGCGGTATTGTACCCCTTGCCTCAATTTACCCCCGAAAATATTGTGCAAAAATTGGCAGAACAGGGCTTAGAAAAAAGTGAAATTTATGTGACCTGTGCATCCGGAAAACGAGCCGAAATGGCTTGCCAACTTTTTTATGCAGAGAATTATCCCAATGTCACCTTGGTGGAAGGTGGAACAATGGGATGGTATCAAGCAGGATTGCCCGTTGAAGGAGAGGCATTCCCATAAACGGCTTGCAAAAGTTCGGCTTCGCCATAGGTGAGATTGCAATATTCCACCAGGGTTTTTGCATCGATGCCGCGTTGTAATAATTTGATGGCGTGATGATAACTACTGTTGGTCGAAGCATTATTTTGATGGACTTGCGTGGTTGAGTTTGATTTGGCCGTTTTTTCGTATTGGAAATTATGGATTCGATTGTAGATATTTTCTAAATTGTGTCGTTGGTTTTGAGGTGCATTTAAGCGCGATGCCCTGAATTTTTGAATCCAAAGTATTGTTAATACACTGCTTAATGCGAGGACGATAAACAAAGAAAGAAAGAGCCAGTAATTACTTATAAAATTGACAACAATCTCTGTGGCATTCATAAAAAACTCCTTTAGCCGATAATTCCAGCAAAATGTTGATTGTGAACCAAACGCTCAAAAAAGAAGGTAATATGACCTTCAGGTCGATTGATGACGGGCCAATCGTTGACTGTGTGGCTTAACAATTGATAAGCCTTTGAGGCCGGGCTCTCAGGAAAAGCAAGTAATACCGGTTTTTGCCTCTGAACCGCATCACGCACATGATCATCGAATGGAATAGCACCTAAATATTGCAGGCTGATATCCAGAAATTTATCAGTGGTCGCTTTTAGTTTGTAAAATATTTCGAGCCCATCATCCTCTGATCGCGTCATGTTGGCCAGTATCTTAAAGCTGGTATTACTTTGTTGCTGGGCCAGTACTTTTATTAGGGCATAAGCATCAGTTAAAGAGGTGGGCTCATTGCAGACAACCAAAATATTGTCTTGACATGCATGAACAAAACTCAGCACTTGATTTGAAATGCCTGCAGCAGTATCCACAATCATGATATCAATATCTTGGGTCAAATCACTGAAACTCCTGACCAAGCTCGCAATTTCTAAATTATCCAAATTAGCCATTTCATCAAGACCCGATGAGGCCGGAATAATTTGAATTCCACTGGGTCCGGTGACGATAACGTCTTCTAATTTGCAACGACCCCGTAAAACATCGGCAATATTTTTTGTGGAGTGTACACCTAATAAAACATCCACATTGGATAATCCTAGATCAGCATCGAAGAGCAGAACCCTGTTGTTGAGCTCTGCTAAGGCAATAGCGAGATTGATTGCGGTATTCGTTTTACCCACACCACCTTTACCCCCAGAAATTGAAATAACTTTAATGGGACGATTGATCATACGAGGGCCTCCGATTTTTGCACAAAGCTGTGTTGAGTTATAGCTGTTTTTTTGATAGCAAGACTGAGTACTTTCTCAAGGGTTGCGTTGATAAAATTATCGGGGATGTGTTGACCGTTGGTCAGTGCAACAATTGGTAGTTGATGATCAATGCAGGCAGATAAGACGTGCCCAATAAAAGGTGCTTCATCAATTTTGGTAATGCTTATACCAGAGAGGTGATTTTGATTAAAAGCATGAATGATTTCGTTTAGCACTAATTCATGAGTGTTCGCTGCCAGAGTTAAAATAGTTTTGACTGAGCGAGGTGAGTGAGAAAGGATATTTAATTTTTGATTAAAATCGAGCGCGCGTTGGCTTAGGCCTGGTGTGTCGATTAAAATTAATCGTTTGCCTTGTAGATGATCGAGCGCTTGTTTTAAATCAACCGTTGAATTAACCCGATGTACGGGAATATCCAGAATGTTCCCATAAATGGTGAGCTCATCGCGACCACAGACACTATAATAATCCGTTGTGATTAGACCGATATCTTGGGGGTTATGTCGCTTAGTAAACTGTGTCGCAATTTTCGCAATGAGGGTTGTTTTTCCGGATCCGGTTGGGCCTACAAAGGCTATAACGCCACTTTGATCAATAATATTATCCGCAGCGATAGGCAGCTGTGATTCAAGGCTGAATAGGATTTGTTGCCAGGCCACTTTCTCATCGGGAGATAATGCGATACCCGCCAAGATTTTTTCCGAGGCGATTGCATGAAAACCGAGGCTGCTCAGCCGTTCAAAAATTTTTGCTCGAAGGGGGGAGGTATTTGTGCTGCGGGTAGAAGCCATTAAAGAGCGTAACTGACGCAATTCAGCTTGGATATTATTCAGCGCCAAATTGGAGTCCGAGGTGGGATCCACTTCTCTGGGCTGTGTAAAGGGCGAGGTGTTGGATGGGGGGCTGACAGGGTCAATGTCAGTCGTTTGACGGCCATCAAAGCCATGCAGCAGGGTTTGGATTTCAGCCTCAGTCAGAATGTGTCTGTTAGTCATAAGTCCTCTCATGCAGTCGATCTCTAAGAGAGTATATGCAAGAATCGTGCCAAGTTCCTTGACTGTCGTTTGGCTTCACAGTAGATTAGTGCTGGAATATCTTGATTTAGGCGCTAATCAAGCTCGAGGCAAGGAATTATGCCCATAAAACAATCTCTACGAATTAAGCAACAACAAGGTTTAACACCACAGCTCCATGAAGCAATTCGCTTGATGCAATTATCAGCTGTTGAGTTACGAATTGAAATTGAAGCTATTGCTGAATCAAATCCCTTGCTTGAAGTTGAATACAAGCATCAGACCCGACAAGAAGAATATTCATACGATTATTCTGAAAAAGAAGAAACTGAGTACACGCTACAGGAATATTTGTATTCCCAACTGAATCAGCAACCACTCTCAGAAAAGGAGGAAATAATTGGCTTAACGTTAATTGATAGCATTAACTCAGAGGGATATTTGTATGCTCCAATCTCTGAAATAAAATCTACCTTAAATGAACAAGGTATTGAGATAACAGAAGATGAGATTCATACCATTTTAGACCTGATTCAAACATTTGATCCTGCAGGTGTAGGGGCTCGCAATTTAGGGGAATGCTTATTATTGCAGCTGAAAAGAATAAGAAGTAAATCAAATGCCTTGGATTATGCTCATAAAATTCTCTGCGAAGATTTAAAGTTGTTGACTGGTAAAAAGAACGCCGATCTCCTCAGTCGTTATGGATTAAATCAAGAAGAGTTATCAAAAGGATTAGCGCTTATTCGGTCTCTAAATCCAAAGCCCGGTGTTAATTATCTATCAGTCTTAGAAAATAGTGTGGCGCCAGATGTGATTGTTCGAAAAGTGGGTGATGCTTGGGTGGTTGAATTGAATGAAGATCTAAGACCTCAGTTGAGAATTAACCTCTCCGTTCTTTCATTGCTCAAGCAAAAAAAAGATGATTTTCATCGTGACTATCGCCGAGAGAAAATCAAAGAAGCGAAGTGGTTAATGCAATCTATAGAAAATCGTCACCTGACTCTCATGCGTGTTGCAGAAGAAATTATCAGGCATCAACAAGCATTTTTAGAGCACGGCTCTATTGCATTGCGCCCCCTGACCTTAAAAACCATTGCCGAGGCAATTGATAAACATGAATCCACAGTCTCACGCGGCTGTGCTCACAAAACCATCCTTACGCCCTTGGGCCTATTTGAGTTCAAGTTCTTCTTTTCATCGCAACTCAAGACCCATAAGGGCTCGGCCGTATCTTCTAAAGCACTCTGTGCCCTGATTCAAAAGCTTATTTCTGACGAAGATCCCACCAAGCCCTATAGCGATAACGCCTTAATGAAGATCATCAACGCTCAAGGCATTATGTTGGCACGGCGAACCATAGCCAAATACCGAGAAAGCCTGGGTATCTTGCCTTCTGCTGAGCGAAGGGGCATTTAAGATTTTCTTAATATTGATCTGTTTGAATGATAGAATTGGGTTTGTGTAAAACAAATAGAGAGATTGATAATGAAAACAGGTTCTGAGTATGTTTCGTCCAGCCCCGAAGGGATTAAAAAAGTTGAAATTGACGCTAGAATCCTAAAGCAGATCATTCAGGCAGATAATATAGAGGCGTTTACCGGGCTTTTCAAATCATACTCTGGTAAACTGAAAAATTCTGAGGAACATCTGAGTGAAGTTCAGAAAGCGAACCTTATTTTAGATACTCTAAAATCTTTCCAGTACTTGATAGTAGTCGATCAGAATGTGCCAGGTAATCAAACAGGATTCAATGTTTTAGAATTGGCGAATCATTACGGCAGTTCGCAAATTTTGGAATATCTCTTAAATCAAGTTTATTTAGCGGGTGATCAGCAGGAAATTGATAATTCAATTGTGGGTAAATTTGATGTTGTAGGCCCCATTTTTAGAATCAATGAATTTGGTGTTGAGCGTTTATTTCACAATCCAATTAGTAATTCAGAAGCGATCCGTAATAATAAAAATATTATAATGACTTTGCTTAAGCTGGCAGTAAAAACTAAAAGCCTGCCAGCCATTGCAGCTCTGGTCTCTCAATTAGAAAATGACATAGACGCTGAGAATTATAGAACGAGCTTAGCACTTGCAATTGAGAGTGGTGATATTCACTTCTTAAGTGCATTGTTGAATAAAAATATCTTAAAAAGACTTGAGAAAGATATATGTCCGATGCATATGTTGTGCGATTCAGCACACGATTATGCGATACTCGTTGAGCAATTTTGTGCAGACTTAGACCCTAATCTTCGTGATGACAGGGGTAATGCGCCTCTTCATTTGGCCATTCGCAGAAAACATAAGCATACCGTCGGAAAAATTGCTCAATTTGCTGATCTTAATTGCAAAGATGCCGATCGACAAAAACCCATTGAAGTGGCTTGCAGAGTTGGTGATTTCGCTACGATCAAATTGTTATTCGAAGCAGGTGCTGACGTTCATAGCTGTCTCGAAATAGTCGAAAATGAAATAGAAAAAGCACAACATGACGGTCTTGATTCTGTTGTTAAGGAAAAGCAGGTTCTCTTAGCCCGCCTAGCGCATCTTATCCTTCAGGCAGATACCGCGAAAGTTGATGGTGATCAATCTAACGCTGCCAAATACCTGTATGCTTGTTTTAAAGGCGGTGGTATCAAAGGGCTGGCCTATCTTGCTGCTATAAAAGAAGCGATCAGGCAGGGGTTGTTTAAACTTGAAGATTTTAAAGGTTTTGCTGGAACTTCCGCGGGCTCTATAACAGCGGCATTATTAGCTTTGAAGTTGCCATTGGAACGATTAGAAGAAATCATGAAAAGCAAAAATTTCACTGATTTCTTTGACTATCATGATCCTGTACTTGTGAAAACACTTTTAGCAGAGCTTGAAAAGGGCGTTGGTATTTGGCGAATACTCACTAATTATTGGACGATGACAGCGACAAAAAGCTTGCTGGATCAGCAGTTAGGTTTTTGTAAAGGCGAGAATTTTCTAGGATGGATCAGAGGTCTGATCGGTGAGGCTATTGCTAATACTCCTCTTAAAGATAAAGATCCGGCCAATATCACTTTCAGAGATTTACACGACTTCCCTGATTTTTTTAAAGAGCTTGTGGTCTATGGCTCGAATGTTAATACAGGTTTTTCAGAGCGTTATAGTTTCGAAACAACCCCAGATATGTGTATTGCCGATGCTGTTAGAATTTCGATGTCAATCCCTATGATTTTTGATCCTCATAAAAAGTATATTTTCAAAGATGGCAAGCGTCAGCTCGCCAAAAAGATTGTGATAAAAGAGGGTAAGGCTGAGGAAGTCGATGATCATGATCTCTGTGTGGATGGCGGTTTATTCAATAATTATCCTGTGAGTGCTTTCGATTATACCAAAACAGGGGAGTATAAATATTGTGAAAGAACTATTGGATTTTGCTTGACAGAGCCGGATGAACACGAGGTATTTGAATTTGAAAAATCTCGTCAAGGCAGTGTAATTGCTGAGGGCAGTGTTATTCGATATCTGTTGTCCATTGTTTATTCAACGATGTTTAATCAACAAGCATTCGACCATCAAAAAAGTTTAGATAGAAACCGTACTATTTATATTAATACTCAAGATATCCAGACGACTGAGTTTGGTTTGGCGCCTGCTAGGCAGAAAATATTAGCTGAAGAAGCTGTTCAGGGTGTTGTTCGTTTTATGGGGCGGCGAAAAAGACTACCGGAAAAAGCACTTTCATCTGAGGTTGTGAAAAAGCTTTTTGCTATTGGGATATTATCTCATGAAGATGGGGTTCGAGCCGTTAAGCCTAAGAAAATCACAGCGGCTAGAATTTTAAAAGTGTATGCAGTTGCTACTGAAAAGGAACTCCCTTATCTTAAAACAATATTGAATCCAAATTTGTTTGAGAATGGTGTTACACCGCTGCAGATTGCCAGAGCCTATAATTATAAGGAAATTGAGCGCAGACTGCTTAGTTGCAACGCTAATAGTGATGTGCCTGAGTTGACCGTTCAAGAGATCAATCAGCGTCTTAAGACCGATGCTTTAATTGATTCCAAGAATGAAAAATTACTGATGATGAACAAAAAAGAACGTCAACGCGATCAGCAACGTCAAATGCAAATGGATTTAGCTGCTGAGAAGGATCGTCTGAACTCAAGGGTAAATTCACTCTTCAATGATTTGCAAAGAGAACAAGAACGATCTCTGGGGCTCTCCGAAAATTTGCAAGAGGCTAATCTAAAATGTCTTACACTCCGATCCCAACTCGATCAATCCCTTGCTGAAGCGCAAGAACTATCGGCACTCTTAATGCAGAAAGAGAGTAGTTGTCGTGAATTGGAACATCAAATGAGAGCTGAGAAAGAGCGACACGAAAAGAAAATTCAATACATTCTTTGTCGTAATGCTTATGAAATGAAATTACGTGATAAAATTCTTGAATTAAATAGTTATAGAGATAAATACGTGGGCCTTGCTTCCCAAGGATATTTCAATTCTTCGGGAATTGTAGCAGCCTGTAATCACACAAGTTACTGGGAAAAGAATTCTGCTAAAGTCATTCTTGAACGCTTTTTTGAATTATGCCCTGACGCTGTGCTTAAGTCTGAACAAGAACTCCAACAAGCCTATATTTCAGCCTTAGACTGTCTGCTCGCTCAACTTAAAGGATCCGATATAATGCGCATTATTGAGAATTCAGGTAAGGATGCAAATTCTTATCGTTCTCATGTTGTTGCCTATTCCCGAGCTGTCTCGATTCATTTGAAAGAAGAGCGCGACAGTTTGGCGGCACGGCTGGCCGCGCTGGCGCTGCCAGCTGCTCGCTCCTCAGAAGCTCAGCAAATAGTGCAGTCTCGTAGTCTTTCTCCACCACCTCAGCAAGCAGCGCAGTCTCGTAGTCCTTCCCCGCCACCTCACCAGCAGGATAAAATAGTAGGGGATTCTACAACTCGAGAAGCGCCTGTCCCCGTGACAGAGACTTTTGCTTCGGAAGAGGAATCTGAAACGCCGTGGTGGGAAGAAAGGAGTACTAGTTTCTACAATAACAGCTCTGATAACCTGTTTAAGTAGTTCTTGAGGTCAATACCTTTACCCAAGAGCCCTCAAGTCGGGACAATTTCCTACAAGCTGTCCCAGCAATCTCGGACGTCGATTTATTGACAGAATTTTCACCATTTTGTTAGCCTAATGGCATGTGGCGTCAAGACTTTGTCACCCATTGGGCTTAGAGCAGGCGGCGGTTTGTGCTGTACTCTTAGCGAAGGAAGTTGGGTCTATGTAAAGTAGGGGTTGGAAGATGATGGATCATCGGAATGCACAGGGAATCTCTCAGCCGTTGGGCAAAGAAATAGTAGGGCAATCGCCATCCATTTGTGAGCTCAGAGAGACCATTACTCGGGTTGCCTCTAAAAATGTCAGCGTATTGTTAGTCGGCGAGTCGGGGACAGGTAAAGAATTGGCTGCTCGCAGTATCCATCAGTTGTCACCACGCTCTCAAGGTCCTTTTGTACCGATCAATTGTGGGGCGATTCCATCTGAGCTTTTAGAATCTGAGCTTTTTGGGCACGAGAAAGGCGCCTTTACGGGGGCCATTTCGACCCGTAAGGGGCGATTCGAGTTGGCACAGGGTGGTACATTATTTTTGGATGAGATCGGTGATATGCCGCTCGCGATGCAAGTGAAATTGCTACGCGTTTTGCAAGAACGTTGCATCGAACGAGTGGGCGGAATGAACAGTGTGCGAATTGATGTACGGATAATTGCAGCAACACACTGTGATCTAGAAGTCGCTGTAGCGGAAGGCCGCTTTCGAGAAGACCTCTATTATCGACTCAATGTATTTCCTATCGCCCTTCCCCCCTTGCGTGAACGCCCTGGCGATATTCCCTTATTGTTGACCGAAATTGCACAACGATTAGGACAAGCTCACCATTGCAGTTTATATTTTACACCGGAAGTTTATACTGAATTGGCGCGTTACCATTGGCCAGGGAATGTGCGTGAATTAGCGAATTTAGTTGAACGACTTATGGTGATTCATGCCGATGAAACCGTAGATGTAGAAAAATTGCCTCAGAAATACCGCAACAGTGGCATTATCATACCCGAGATTCCCGCTGATTCTTTAGATCTCAATCAAGTATTGCTTACCACAGAATTAACCCTGATCAATCGGGCCCTTAACGAAACAAAGGGTGTAGTAGCCCAAGCCGCCCGTAAGCTCAACATTCAAAGAACTACGCTTATCGAAAAAATGCGCAAATATGGCCTCAATAAGAAAGCTGAAAGCAGCATTATCCAGGTTTAAGCCACTATCCCAGAAACTAAGCTATAATGGACACTGTAAGGTGTTTAGGCTCTAAATTCAGGGAGGGTTTGATTATGCAGGCCAAAAATTCAAAAAGCTATGATGCAATACGAGCTGCCATTGAGAATGGCATTCGGGCTATTAATAGCCAGTTACCGTATGAAGCTACTGATATGCTTGATGTTCTTCAAGCAAAAGAAAACGATATGCTTGAGGAGATCAATCACGCTCTACGAGATAATCAGAGTGTTAATCTTGAATTATTAAATATTCGGCTCAATCAATATAAAGAATTTTTGATGAATCAAGCGGAAATTTGGAAGAATGATGAGGAGCTCAATTCTGATCGGAAATCGCTTATTGAGCCTTTTTTGAAACATGTTAATCAGCAAGCTGAAATTCTTCAAAATGAATTGGCAGCGTATCAGGAACCATCAACTGTATCTACTGTTGCACCAGTGGCGATGGTCAGTACAGTAGAGCCTCAGCCTCTTGTAACTGCGCCATCGTTTATTGATCAATTAAAAAATTGTATTAACCGAACCGGAACAGTCATTCCAGATACGAGTAAAACACCGTGTCAAAGTGCTCTCGTTAAATATGATGCCACGACGAATATTAAAGATATTACTGTGAGTCGTAGTGAATCGGGCCAAATAAGTACGAGTACAGATAATCCGAATCGTCATACATTGATAGAAATGTTGAGCATTCTAGAAAGTATGGAGCCTAAAGGGAAGAAAGCCTTAAAAATAGACGCCCAAGATGAGCAAACTCTTAGAGTTTTATATGGCACTGCGAAAAGTTTAGGGCACACAGTCGATTTGACGAATGCGCAGAAGCAAACACTTGGGGTTACAGAAGCTCTCGAACCGCCAGCGCCTAAACAATAGTATTAATGTCAGGGCGCATATTCGAAAATTTTTCGAAGGAAAATTGAGATGAATACTGAATCTAAAGGTAATGCAAGCAGTCGATTTAGGGTAAAGCTGTCGGCAGTTTTATTGGGCTTATTATTCTATGGATTGCTGGATTTTATTCTGGATGATTTAGGTATGATTCAAGAGCCAAATTATCAGAAAATAGAAGCCAGGTACGTCGCTAAAGGTTTGGTAGATCAAAAAGAGCATTTAAATACACAAATCGAAGGGTTCAATAATCAAGTAAAACGTTTGTCGGATAATCAAAAGTATATAAAAAATAACTCTGATAATCTCAAGGTAACTATCGATCAGATGTTGGAAATTCAAAAATCCAGCCTTCAAAAGAATATCATGCTTTCTGATAAAGATAAGACGGCTTTGAATGAATCACAAAAGGTATTTTTGAGCTATCAAACTCAGCTGAAAAACTTAAACGACGATATTTTGAAATTGCAGAAATCTAAGAATATTGTAGAAGAAAATCTCGACAAGGTTGATGCAACATTAAAAGAACAGAGAAAAGCTTTCAATGCTGAGTACACTAAGTTGTCAGATCAGCATCGATTTTTTCAGGCTAAGCTTCAAGTGAGCCTCTTATTGATTCTATTAGTTATTGGCGTAGTGTTGTTTAGAAAATACCATGGGTATAAGTATTCTCTGATGATCACGGCAATTACTATACCAATCATAATAAAAATATACGAAACAGCCTACGAGTACTTCCCTTCGATAATATTCAAATATTTGTTAATTCTTTCGTTGATTGTAACTGTTATTTATGGAATAAAAAAGTTAATCCAATCGATGGTATCGCCCAAGCCAGAATCGCTTCTAAAAATCTACCGAGAGGCGTACCAGCAATTTCTGTGCCCCGTCTGTGAATTCCCGATCCAAATGGGCCCAAGACGCTTTTTGTTCTGGACCCGACGCACCAATCGGAATCTGAAATTACCCAAAACAAAAGAGTGCCAAGATTTCGAAGCCTATCATTGTCCACACTGCACCACAGAACTCTTTAAACAATGCCCTTCCTGCCAGAAAGTCAGGCATGCCTTATTGCCCAGTTGCACGCATTGCGGCCAGCAACTCAAAAGCTAGTGACCATAGAAAAGTACTTTTAGAGAACAGGAAATGACCTTATATTGTTCATCAGTTCGTGTAACTCATCACCACGTCGACTCCAATCATCCGTATTCAATGTAAAGGCAGAACATTGTTCAGTGAGAATTTTTTTAATTTGATCTGTTTCTAATTTAAGCAAATCACGTGGCGTGCGATGTTCTTTATCTTGGCAATCTTGATTGGCACCACGCTTGAGTAAAGTTGTAACGAGCGCCACATCACGATGCAACACAGCCAAATGTAATGGTGAGAAGCCATGACGTTCATCATGAGTATTTACATTGGCTCCTGCCTCAATCAATGCATCAATAAGCACACGAAACACTTGAGGTTCTTTTTTTAATTCTTGCCAATCAATTTTCTCGCTGACATGAAACGGGCCTTTGGCAATTGCCAAACATAAGACCGTTTGACCTAATCCTAAAAGGTTATAATCAATACTATACTGATAAAACCCGCTAGCCCACTAACGATAGGCCCGAGAGTGGCGCTAAGGGTTAAACCAAGGGTCGTTAAGGGCGAGTGGATAGCACTAAAAAGAGTTGGCAACAGAGGGATTTGAGACAACGAGGTAAGCAGAGTGCTTATGGTTGGTAATTGTGAGACCCAGGTGAGCGCTTGGACAATAACAGGGATATACGTTGAAATGACACTGATCGCGAGTGGTAATGTGATAATCCATAGAGTGGCTGTCAAAGCTATACTCAGCAAAGCCCCAAAGCCACCTAATACATTACTCAACAATTTTTCCGCGGTTGAATTGCCTAAAACCGTTATTTTAAGCTCTCGACCATAAGCCAAAACCATGCGGACATTTTTGGCAGGGGAGGTTAGGGCTCTACCGGCGAGGGTTATTAGTCGGAAGCTGTAGTGGAGGACTCCTAAGAGAGCAATTCCCAAAGACAATCCCAAAAAACGTAGCCCATTTTGTGATTTATCATCAGGGGTTCCATGCGATTCTCGAATAAACCAGCCCATGCCCTGAGCACTGAGGCTGGAAGCTAATTGGGGTACGAATTCAGTGAAGATTTTTAGGCAATTCAATAAAAATTTTAACGGGGCGGTTATGAGCTTAAAAGGAAGAATGATGGGTAGTTTTATGAAAAAGAGTGCGACCCATTGCAAGATTTTTTTCTCGACAGCAATATCAGGTCGAGAATCCCAGCCGCCAATGAGGTTCTTACCGAACTGAGTTAAGGTGATACCATCAAAAAAGCGATTATCTGCGCGAAATTGAGTTAATCGATTCGGTAATCCAAGAAATGATATAATCCCAGCAAAAATTTGGACCCTGAGAGGAGTGTAATCTATGCCGTTTTCAAAATCCGGTGCAGGGACAAATTCACCGTTGCTAATGTCTAAACCATCGACCTCATAGGTTTCTAGGAGTGTATCGACTACCTGAGTCGATAAGGAAGGGGGTGTTTCAGATATCATTTCATGGGTAAAAAACCGCCTTTTAAACCACTGTTTCCAATCTACTGTGTAAGGATTTTCGGCATACTGCAACGACATATTCTAGCTCTGAAAATTAAATTTTCAGACATTGCTAAAGGGGTGGGGTGTCCTGTTGCATCCAATGCAGTGATTAATGCCTCACCCATGCCGAGTGCAGTGATCAGATCGCTGGTGTTGTAAAATTCACTTGTGGGATAATTTTCAGCAACCAATTTGATCGCTTTACGATCTTTGGCTGTGAATGAACGTAATGCATGCTGGATTTTCAGGCCTAGTTGACTGAGTATGGAGCTAGGAATATCAGTTGGGTCTTGAGTACAGAAGAAAATACCCACACCTTTTGAGCGGATTAATTTAATGATGGTTTCTATTTTTTCTAATAACACACTGTTCGCGTTGTTAAAAATTAAATGTGCTTCATCAATTACGATGATGAGTTTAGGTTTAGGAAGATCACCCACCTCTGGAAATAAACGATAAACTTCCGTTAACAGGCCAAGCATAAATGTACTGAAAAGCTGAGGACGATCTTGAATATCGCTAAGACGTAAAATGGAAATCTGGCCTTTGCCATCAGTGTTTTTAGTAAGAAGATCATTGACATCAAATGAGGGCTGTCCAAATAACCGATCAACCCCTTGTTGCTCCAATGAAATAATTTTTCTTAGGATAGAACTTGTCGTGCTGCTCGAAATGAGGCCGTAATTCTTTTCATATTCATCTTTTCCTTCATTGCTCAAAAAATGGATTATTTTTTTTAGATCGTTAAAATCAACCAGCGATAAATTCTGATCCTCGCAGTACTTAAAGACTACCGACAAGACACTGCTCTGTGTATCGTTTAGCTCTAGTATTTTCGCTATTAATAATGGGCCAAACTCGTCCACAGTCGCTCGTAAAGGAACACCAGCTTCGGCAGACAAAGTAAGTAATTCAACCGGTGAGGATTGTGGCGAATATTCGATTCCGATTTTAGACTGTCTCTCTGTGATCTTTTCATTCACACTGCCCGCTGCAGCAAGCCCACTCAGATCACCTTTAATATCCATAACTAAACTTGGAATTCCTTGGCTTGAGAGCAGCTCAGCAAATAATTGCAATGTTTTAGTTTTTCCAGTGCCAGTAGCACCCGCAATGAGGCCATGCCGATTCAGTGTTTTAAGCGAAATCGTAATGGGTACATTAGAGAAAACTTCGCCATTTAAGATGCCGGCACCCAGTGTGATAAAATTATCATCACACCGATAACCTTCTTTTAACCTTCTTTGATCAGCTGAGTAAATTTGACTGAATCCGTAGTCATTTGAGATCCTCATTATGAGTCCATTCATTATGGTAAGCGAAGACAGACGGGTCAAATCTGTAGCTGTCAGATAAATCGCTACTAGTAGTCTAAATCTCCAAAGTGGGCATTATAGGCAGCATATCAGATATAGCACTTGACCTTTGGCGTTTCTCGTACTAGACTACGAGATAATAGTTGTTTTTTCGGAATTGATTCCGAGATAATGTTGAAATCCTCGGAATAGAGTTGGCTGGGAGTTGTGCCATGCTAGAATCCTTGCGGATGATTTATGATCGCTTGTTAGAAGAAGTGCGGACTGAACACTACCGGTTCCTATACCATCAATTTGATTTAAAGAATCGTTTAACAGGGTTGATTGGGCCAAGGGGGGTAGGAAAAACTACCTTGTTAATCCAGTATATCAAAAACAATTTTTTAAATGATCATTCTGTTTTTTATTTTTCAGCAGATCATATCTACTTTAAGAGTAATACCCTATACGAATTTATAGAACAGTTGTTTCTCGCTCAAGGAATAACCACTTTTTTTGTGGATGAAATACACAAGTATGATAACTGGAGTCAAGAACTAAAAAATATTTATGATGGCTTCCCTACTGTAAAAATCGTATTTTCAGGAAGCTCTAGTCTCGATTTAGTGAAAGGGAAATACGACCTTTCCAGACGAGCAAAAATGTATTATTTACCCGGTTTATCTTTTCGAGAATATTTGAATTTTAAATATAACAAAGACATCAAAGCATTCTCTTTTGAAATGCTCATGTCTGACTATATCAACATAGCAAAAAAACTGTCGAATGAACCTGCATTACTGGGGTTGTATCATGAGTACCTAAAGCAAGGATTTTATCCGTACTGTCAAGAAGACCCTCTATCGTATTATGAAAAAATTCTTGGCAGCATAGAAAAAACAATCTACGAAGATATTGCCAGCTATTACCACCTCAACACCGGCAATCTTCGATACCTGAGTAAGATATTGAATTATATCGCTTCAATTCCTCCAGGAAATATAAGTACCTACAATGTTGGCAAGAACCTCGGTATTAGCGATAAAACAGCACAATCCTATTTGCTGATGCTCAGTGAGGCTGGCTTAGTCGAGATAATTTATCCCGCAGAAAGTGGAAACATAGGCTTAAGAAAACCAGAAAAAGTATTTTTTAATAATACCAATCTAGTATATGCAGTAAATGGGCATCAAGCAAATTTAATAGACATCGGTATGATCAGAGAGCTAGCCTTTGTTCAATCCACTCGTCACGCCGGCTTGGATATTTTTTACAACAAACAATCTGACTATCAAATAATAGAGTTCACCTTCGAGATAGGAGGAAAGAACAAAACGAAACGTGAGATAAAAGGAATTAATAATGCATTTCTTGTAAAAGATGACATCATATCTGCCACAAAAGGCACAATACCCTTGTTACTTTTTGGCTTCCTCTATTAGAAAATAATAGAGAAATCTCGATCCTCTTGCATATAGTGCTCAAATTCCATGGTGTCATGTATCAGCATTGATTATTTCAGCTATAACATGTTCCTTGTCATCAGCAGAATTGATTGGATTCTTATCTGAAAATTTATTTATCCAGCAAGGAAGTGTTAGTTTAGCACCTTGCTCATCGAAAGGAGTATATTTTATTAGATCATCTATAGGGCATGATATGTATTGATTATTAATATCATATGAGAATATGTGCCATTGATCTCGATCATTAATATGCGCCAAAATAAACTTCTTTTTCACTTGAATATCAGCATAATGCTCTTTTGAGGATTTTTCGGCTTCTGAAATATCCCTGGAATATAATATGACAAGCCTGTCTAGATCCATCTCCTACAATTCACAAGTAGTACCCTCGGGGTATAGGGAGTAGGGTCGCGTAATGCCAACATATAGCAATTCTTGCTATTTTATGCTATAGTGAAATATAGGTGATACTAGGAGGCATATGATGAACATTTCCCTAACCCCTGAATTAGAGCGTTATATCCACGATAAAGTGAGCACTGGTTTATATACTACTGCAAGCGAAGTGATACGAGAATCTTTGCGTATGATGCATGCTCACGATGAAGTACAAGCTCATCGAATTAATGAATTAAATCAAGCAATATCCATTGGCATGAAACAGCTCAGCAATGGCGAAAAAATATCTGCTGACAAAAGCTACGAAAAGCTTAAAGATAAAATTAATAAAATTGCTAAGAAGAATAAATGACATCAAATACTATTTTATCATTAGCTGCTGAAAAT
Source organism: uncultured Gammaproteobacteria bacterium (assembly GCA_964567285.1). GTDB lineage: Bacteria > Pseudomonadota > Gammaproteobacteria > JAIEPX01 > JAIEPX01 > JAIEPX01. The sequence goes on along the minus strand of CAZMLO010000002.1, from coordinate 102,691 downwards.
GATATAGATGAAATAATCACATACATCGCTAAGGAAAATCCCGCCGCAGCACAATCATTCCTTGATTCTTTGTTTGATGCAATAAATTTATTAGCTGATAATCCCGAAGCAGGTCACAAAAGATCTGATCTCACATCTGAAAATGTAAAATTTTGGCCCTTCAAATGGCACTATTTGATAATCTATAAGTCAACTTCACCTGTTGAAATAGTAAGAGTATTAAGTGGCTTTAGAGACATAGTCAGTTTGATCGGCTAATTATTTGTGGGATGTCAGTTCTTTTTTATGAATTAAGAAAATTGAAATAAAGGCTATGATTAGTTCAATAAAAATTAAAATTTATATTTTCCTACAAGATCGTTACCGTTTTCCCAAATAACATGTTTGTCGACTTTGATAAATCTGCATCTTTTTTGTATTTTTTGACATTTCTCTCTAATGGTGTTAATTTCATTATCTTCTATAAATGTGATTAATAAGTTTAAGTTTATATTTTCTGATATTTTATCTAATATATGCCCATCATGCTCAAATGAGCATCCGAAGATGAGAAGATCTCCTTTAATGTTAGAAAGTTGCTCGAAGCAGAAGTTATGATAAGTCGACTTGTTTTCAATGAGTGCTTTTTTGAGCAGTGATCTGTCTTCTAAAATTAAATCAGGTCGGCAATCATGTTCAAAAATTGAATCCATTGTGTCTTTGCTGTCTTGTCCAAAAGATAATTTTTTTAGCTCATCATCTTTATTGGATATTATAAACCATGATCCATGCAAATAGTATATTTTTGTTCCAGTCATGTGATTCTTAAGTTTGCAAGCAATGTATGTTTGCTTGAGATAGCTACTATTAGGTGATTTCCCATAATAGTGATTCATAAGACAGCCATCATTGCCGTTGTCATTTTTTGTAACAAAACCGTCGATGATGTCTACTTTATTGCTTTCTTTTTAATATAATGCCTCAAAGTATAAAATGGGGTCGTAGTTTAATGTGAATATGTTTTCTCGATTGGACAGGAATTGTGTGCAATGATATGGATTGAAAGTGAATTCTTTGAACTTATTGTAGACTTGTTTCAAATCTTTGGTTTCATCTGAGCCTATTAGGTTTTCTAAGTAGTACCTTAGTATTAATTTTAATATATTTTTTCGAATAATTGATAAATCAGATTCGCAATTACCTCTTGACTCAAATTTAAAAATATTATCAATGTTTTTAACAATTGCTGTTTCTTTGTTCCAATCAAAGTGATTGCCAAATTTAGGGTGTGAGAGAGAAAATCCATTCCCAAGTAGTACATTTCTGACATCTTTAATTGTATTTAGAAATTCGCCTCGTTGCATAATTTTATCTCCTATGTGTAGCTTTTACAATTATAGTATCTTCTTGATATGTTTGCGTGTTTCTGAATATTGTTGAAAGCCCATATTGAAAGTTCATTGAAATTTCTATAGGAGATCTCGTTTATAGTAGTTTTGTAATTGAAATTGCCGTGGGTTCGATTAATTCTAGTTCCTTTGGATTTCTGGGTGGTTGGAGTTTTTCGTTGAAAAAAGTGGGGATGGTTTTGCTGAACCAGTGTTCGGGGAGATAGGGTGTGGTGGATTGGATGTGAAAATAGCTGGGTTTTCCGGCTAGTGCGGATTCATTAAGGAGAGCGCCAGGGACGGCTTGGGCGACTTTGTTGGCGGCTTGGGACATGTCGGCGCCGGAAAGGTCAGCGCATAAAATAAAAGGATGTTTTCTTAATTCGGGATCTTGTAATTTTTTATCCATTTGATTGGTTATAATAATATTTAATTTTTTTTGAGCGCCAGGATATTTTTCACACGTTTTTAAAAGTGTTTGTAAGTAAGTAGTCGGTTCAGCGATGCCAGGATGCAAGCCAAATCGAATTTGAATGTGAGGATAATCATTTTTTGAAAGTTCAAAAAGGAGTGCATCCAAAAATTGATTATCGACATCAATGGGCTGAGTTGTGCCTGAAATAAATACTAATTCTTCGTCGGGAAGTATTTTCAGTGATTGAAGAATGGGGCTTTTATTAAACGATGATTTAATTTGAGCGCGGTCAATACATAAATGGCCAACGGTGTGCACGCGAGCTTCCGGGCAGATTGAAAGAATATCCTCTGTGGCTTTTTTGAGTGGGATCGCAAATTGACAACTTTTTTTAGTGCCTAGTTCTGGAACATAACCCCAAAAAGCATGGGGAGTAGGCTTAAACATATATTCGTAGGCGATAGTGCAAGGAATCTCTAACGATTTTGCAATTTGAAAAGGAACCTCGACATCAATGGAAGAGGTGACACCTATGAAAGCTTTTTGAATTTCTTGGGCCTCTACAAACTGCAATATTTTAAAGACTTCCTCTTCAGACAATCGCTTCTTAGTCAACGCTTCAGGAATTTTAAGAATATCGATGAGTGATAGTCGGATAATTTGTTGATGATCCGCAAGATCTTCTGTCCGAGTGTTAGCTGCAGTGCTTAAGGTGACTATGTATAAGGGAGCTTTAACACCCGCTTCAATCAATTTAGCTACCGTCGCTTTGGCTAAATCAGTGTCTCCGATACTGCTCGTAAAAAAGGCTATTTTCATCTTTCACAACCAGGATGTATATATGATCAATATGAATCTCTTCCTATTTGGTTAAAAATACCATGATTTGTGGGTGGATTCAATGAGGAAGGCCATAAGACCCAAGAAACAGGTATATATAGAGAATATCAAATGAATATTGTTTTAAGGATCGAAATGCGTTACAATGCTCTTCGATTGACGCGGGGTGGAGCAGTCTGGCAGCTCGTCGGGCTCATAACCCGAAGGTCGTAGGTTCAAATCCTGCCCCCGCTACCAAATAACAGAGACGATTTTTAAGCGGTAGTGGGCCTTTGTGCCCACTTTTCGTTTGTGCGTGAAGGCGAAATGCTAAAAGATAGTGCGTTGACTGAGATTTTACAAGGCGCTTTGGCGGTTTATGGATACGAGCTGTGGGGTTATGAACTCAACAGTTTCGAGGGTAAGCGGCGTTTGCAGGTCTATATCGAGACCCCCAATGGGGTGAGTTTAGACGATTGTGAGCGTGCGAGTCGCCAAATCGGTGCGGTATTGGATGTTGAGGATCCGATGGAGGGTAAGTACCTCCTTGAGGTTTCCTCGCCGGGTTTGAGCCGCCCTCTATACACCTTATCTCAGTATCAGCGTTATATAGGAAAACAATTAAAAGTACGGTGTTCAAGAGGAGAAGAAGGAAGGCGCACCTATCAAGGTGAGTTGGCGCAGGTAACGAATGACGGGATAAGCTTGATCGTTAAAGGTGAAACTGTAGTTATGCCGTTTGCGGATATTGAAAAGGCGAACTTAGTATTTTGAGGTGGGCACTATGAGTAAAGAAATTAAACTTGTGGTTGGTTCGATTGCCGATGAAAGAGGCGTCGACAAATCGGTTATTTATGAAGCTATCGAAGAAGCATTAGCGACGGTGGCGGCTAAACGCTATGTCGAAGATGTGACTATTCGCGTTTCGATCGATCAAAAATCGGGTGACTATGACACTTTCCGTTGTTGGACGGTTGTTTCTGATGACTCAGAAATTGAAGAACCTGAGAAACAGATCACACTCTCAAAAGCAAAAGAAATCGATGCTGATTTAGATATTGGTGATGTTGTTGAAGAACAAATAGAATCACCGGAATTTGGACGAATTGCTGTTCAACAAGCAAAACAAGTGATCACCCAAAAAGTACGCGAAGCAGAACGCACTAAAGTGGCCGATCAGTTTGAAGAACGCATTGGTGAAATTATTACAGGCGTTGTCAAAAAAGTCGCTCGAGATCATATTCTTTTAGATTTGGGCGAAAACGCAGAAGGTATTCTCCTCAAAGAAGAAATGATTCCTCGTGAAGCTGTCAGAGTCAGTGATCGACTTCGCGCTTATCTTTACGAAGTCAATCGTGAACGTCGTGGACCACTATTACTGCTGAGTCGTACTCGACCCGAAATGTTAATTGAATTGTTTAGAATTGAAGTGCCCGAAATTGCCGAAGAAGTGATTGAAATAAAAGCGGCGGCGCGTGATCCTGGATCTCGTGCAAAAATTGCTGTCAAAACCAATGATGGTCGTATTGACCCTCAAGGTGCTTGTATCGGTATGCGAGGATCTCGTGTGCAAGCGGTATCTTCAGAACTTAATGGTGAACGAGTCGATGTCATTCTGTGGGATGATAATCCCGCGCAGCTGGTGATCAATGCCATGGCGCCTGCGGAAATAGCATCGATTGTGGTTGATGAAGAATCACATTCCATGGATTTAGCAGTGAATGAAGATCAATTGTCACAAGCGATTGGTAGAAACGGGCAAAATGTTCGTTTGGCCAGTGAATTATCAGGCTGGACATTAAATGTGATGTCAGTTTCTGAAGCAGAAACCAAGAGCACTGATGAATCGGCGGGTACACGAAAATTATTCATGGAACAACTTGGTGTTGATGAAGATCTGGCCAATATTCTCATTGCGGAAGGATTTTCTACACTCGAAGAAGTGGCCTATGTTACTGCTTCTGAAATGGAAGAAATTGAAGAATTTGATGAAGATATTGTCAAGGAACTACAAGAGCGAGCTCGTGATGTGTTATTGACAAAAGAATTAGCAGGTGAAGAATCTTTAGGAGATATTAAACCGGATGAAGATTTACTAGAGCTTGAAGGAATGGATCGAGAGTTGGCTTATCGGTTGGCGAAAAACGGTATTGTTTGTCGTGAAGATTTAGCCGAAAAATCCATCGATGATGTTATTGAAATCGAAGGCATGGACGAAGAGCGTGCTGCGAAATTGATTATGAAAGCACGTGAACCTTGGTTCTTATAAGAGTATTGGCAAATTATGGCAGAAGTTAGTGTTAAAAATTTAGCGACCACGGTAGGCACCACTACTGAGAAATTGCTTGAGCAATTGAAAGCAGCGGGAATTTCTGCGAAAGATGAAAACTCGCTCATCGATAACAAGCAAAAGCAAACACTACTCGCCTATTTAAAGACTACTCATGGTCAGGCCAATGAGACAGGTGCTAAAAAGCTGACGCTGAAGCGCAAAAGTGTTAGTGAGTTAAAAGTTTCTAGGAACACAGTACGGGTAGAAGTTCGGAAAAAGCGCACGTATTTAAAACCCGAAGAAGTAGAAAAACAACGCCTCGAAGAAGAGCAGCGTTTGCGAGAAGAAGAAGAGCAGAAAAAAATTGAGGCTGCCGAAAATGAAAAAGCGAAAGAATTGGCTCTGAAAGAAAAAGCCAAAGCGAAAACTAAATCCGAAGCTGAGTCTCATGAAGAAGGGGAAGTTATTCTAGGAGAGGAATCTGATCTTGGTGGAGAAGCTGTTGTTACCGAACCCAAAACGGTAGTAGAAGCTGAACATGAAATTGAAAAAGCTTTGAGCTTTGAAACGGTAGATGAAGAAGGCGAAGCACTGTCTAAAAAAGCCAAGAAAAAAGCCGATAAAAAGAGGGCTAGACAAGGAAAAACGGTTGAACGAACCGAACTATATCTTTCTGGCGCAAAAGCAAAATTCAAGCCCCACGGAAGAAAAGTTGCAACGAGTTTAGAGCATAGTTTCGAAAAACCGACTGCCCCGGTGATTCGAGAAGTTCCGATTGCAGAAACTATTACAGTGGCTAATTTGGCTCAAAAAATGTCAGTCAAAGGTGCTGATGTCATCAAGGCAATGATGAAAATGGGAGCGATGGTTACCATTAACCAGGTGATCGATCAAGATACCGCTGCGATTGTTGTCGAAGAAATGGGGCACATTCCGAAATTAATGAAAGAAAATGCCCTCGAAGCTGAATTAATTGAAAAAAATGCGACCAATGTAGAACCTGTAAAACGTGCACCGGTTGTTACGATTATGGGGCACGTCGACCATGGTAAAACCAGTTTATTAGATTATATTCGTAGCACAAAAGTCACGAGTACTGAAGCGGGTGGTATTACCCAACATATTGGTGCTTACCATGTTGATACGCCCAAAGGGACGATCAGTTTTCTGGATACTCCAGGTCATGAAGCGTTCACGGCGATGCGAGCTCGTGGAGCGAAATGTACCGATATCGTAGTGTTGGTTGTTGCTGCTGATGATGGTGTCAAACCTCAAACGATTGAAGCGATACAGCACGCGAAAGCCGCGAATGTTCCGATTGTTGTTGCCATTAATAAAATTGATAAACCCGGTATCGATATCGAGCGCGTCAAAAAAGAATTAACACAATACGGCGTGATTCCCGAAGACTGGGGTGGTGATGTTGTTTTCCAACCGATATCAGCGAAGACTGGCGAAAATGTTGATGAATTACTCGACATGATTTTGCTCCAGGCCGATGTTTTAGAATTAAAAGCTGTTGCGGAAGGCCCTGCATCGGGGATCGTTATTGAATCGCGTCTGGATAAAGGGCGAGGGCCGGCGGCGACAATACTTGTAACACAAGGTAAGCTGAATAAAGGCGATATATTGTTAGCAGGTTCAGAATACGGTCGCGTCAGAACCATGATTGGCGATAATGGCCAAGAAACATTGGTAGCTGGACCATCGATGCCGGTAGAAGTTTTGGGATTATCAGGCACACCCAGTGCGGGCGATGAAGCCATTGTAGTGCCGACCGAGAAAAAAGCGCGTGAAGTGGCATTGTTCAGACAAGGTAAATACCGTGCAGTGAAATTAGCACGTCAACAAGCCGCGAAACTTGAAAATATTTTTGAACGCATGTCTGAAAATGAAGTGCTTGAACTGAAAATTGTGCTCAAATGTGATGTGCAAGGTTCCCTGGAAGCCATTACGGATGCCCTCCATAAATTATCGACAAACGAAGTGAAGGTTACGATTGTTTCAAGTGGTGTTGGAGGCATAACGGGTTCTGATATCAATCTCTCGATTGCCTCTAATGCCGTTGTGATTGGTTTTAATGTTCGTGCCGATGCTATTGCAAGACAGATTGTTGAAAATGAAGGCGTGGATTTAAGATATTACAGTATCATTTATGATTTGATGGATGATATCAAAGCGGCCTTATCGGGGATGTTATCACCTGAACAGCAAGAAAAAATTGTGGGATTGGCGCAGGTTAGAGATGTATTCCGTTCTTCAAAAATTGGTGCCATAGCCGGTTGTATGGTTATCGAAGGCGCGCTCAAGCGAAATTTACCGATCCGCGTCTTGCGGGATAATGTGGTAATTTACGAAGGGCATTTGGAATCGCTACGACGCTTCAAAGAAGATGTCACAGAAGTGAAAAAAGGTATTGAATGCGGTGTTGGTGTTAAAGATTATAATGATGTCAAAGCAGGCGATCAAATAGAAGCGTATGAGACATTTTCAGTCGCCCGCAAATTGTAAACGTTCTGAGGTTCTCCATGCCTAAATCTGTAGATCGTACACGGCGAATCGCCGATCTTATTCAGCGCGAATTAGCCCAAATTATTTTTAGAGAATCCGTAGACGCGCGTTCGCGATTAGTAACTATTACCACAGTGAAACTCGCCGCCGATTTTTCTTTGGCGACGGTATATGTGGTAGTGCCTGGTGATGATGACAGAAAATCATTGATACAAAATCTGAATGAATCGGCGAAATCATTTCGACTGAGCTTAGCTAAGCATGTGAATATGCGAACGACTCCGAAATTAAAATTTATTTACGATGAGAGCTTAGACTATAGTCGTAAAATGGGGAAATTAATCAAAGAAGCTGCCGAAAAACTCAGTGATGATGAGAACCACTAATGTCGGCTCGATCAGAAAGGCAATGTATTGATGGGGTTTTGCTATTGGATAAGCCCACAGGAATGAGTTCAAACTATGCTTTGCAAGTTGTTAAGAGATTATATAACGCAAAAAAAGCAGGCCATACCGGAAGTTTAGATCCACTTGCCACTGGGATGCTCCCAATTTGCTTTGGTGAGGCTACAAAATTTTCAAAGTTTTTGTTGGATGCCAATAAATCCTATCAAACGACAGCTAAAATGGGTGTGATCACTGATAGTGGTGATGCCGAAGGTAAGATTGTCGAGCAGCGAGAAATTGGTGATATTACAGAAGAAAAATTAGAGCTCATTCTAGAAAGATTTCGTGGAAATATTTTACAAGTCCCGTCGATGTTTTCTGCACTGAAAAAAGATGGCAAACCCTTATATGAACTTGCTCGTCAAGGCATTGAAATCCCACGTAAAGCACGCCCTGTTACCATTTATGATTTGATTCTAACGGCTTTGAAAAAAGACGAATTCTCTTTGTCTGCAAAGGTGAGTAAAGGCACTTATATCCGTTCATTGGTCGAAGATATTGGTTTGGCGTTGGGGTGTGGGGCACATGTCATCGCGCTTCGGCGTACAGCTGTGGCCCATTTCTCTCAAGAAAAAATGATCAGTTTAGAAATCATTAAAGCGCTTGCGGATGAAAAAAATGAAGCAAGACTACAGGCTTTGTTGCATCCTGTTGATGCTCTATTACAAGAAATGCCGGTTTTGAAACTCAGTGAAAATGACACAGCTTCAATCCAAAAAGGACAAAGAATACGGGTGTATAATATGACTAGTGTGTCTGCAGGAGAGGAAGTTAGACTTTATGATCAGGGTGATTTGTTCTTGGGGGTTGGGGTTTTTGCAGAGAATGATTGGGTAAAGCCTCAAAGGCTGATGGCCAGTTCTATAGATCAATCCCGATTGCATAAGCTGGAATAAAGACGTAAGATCTGCGCTATCAAGGAGAGAGTAATGGATTATGTCTTCATCAAAATACTTCAGTCAGCTATTCCGGCAAGACCCAAATTATTTCAATCACATTGAAGGATTGCGTGCCATCGCAGCATTCTGGATGATATTGTATCATATTGCGGTCTTTGCGCCGATTTTTGTACCGAGATCAGATTTTATCAAGTTCTTTGAACACCCCTTCTTTAAAATTGCATTATCCACCAGTGTTTCTTTAGATGTTTTTTTTGTGATCAGTGGCGTTGTGATTGGTTATGCATTGATTAAAGAGCTCAAAGATACAGAATCAGTGAATGTTTCTCGATTTCTAATGCGGCGCTGTGCCCGTGTTTATCCCTTGTATTTTCTTGTCATTCTATTTTGCGGTCTTCTTTCGGGGTCAACTTTTCACAATGCATGGGCTAATATCTTGCAAGTGAGTAATTTGCTTCCTGTGCAATATCAACATGTTCCGTGGGCTTGGTCTCTTGCGGTCGATTTTCAGTTTTATGTCATTTTTTCAGTAATTCTTTGGCTAATCTCGAAAAATATTCTGGGGAAAAACGGCTGCTACACTCTTGCTTTTATTTTATTTCTGATGCCCATTGTGAGCACCGCGCTGATTGTCAAATTTCATCATATCCACTCGCTGAGCCCGAATATTTATAATCTACGAACAGAAGAGTCTTGGGATTATTTCAATATTGGTTTTAGTCAACTGTATGTCCGTAGTGGCCCATTTTTATATGGGGTATTAAGCGCCTATCTGATGGTTCATCACAAAAATTGGCTGCAAAAAACCATAGAAAATATCGATAAAAATATCATTAATTTTCTTGCAATAGCGCTGCTACTGATAATGTTTTTTTTATTAGCTAATGATCCAATCTGGTTTGTTAACAAAGCAAAAATGACATGGCAGACAAGTACTCATTGGTCTCTTTTGACTCGACGCAACATTTTTTCTCTCGTGTTATGTATGCTGTTGTTATTGGCTGAATACCCCAAAGGTATTGTAATGAACCTGTTTTTGAAAATGTTGAGTTCAACGGTGTTGCGTCCTTTCGGGCAACTGACATTCACTACTTATATGGTGCATCCTATCGTAATCACGATCGGTTATACTATTTTTATCGCAGTAAATAAAACAGCTAGCCCAGTAGAATATTGGAAATTCGGGCTCTGGTTGGTGCCTATCGTTTATTTGATATCGATTCCTCTCTATTTGTATATAGAACAACCGGCTATGGATTATCTAAAACAACGATTGCAGCGTCCTAAACCACAGAAGGAACAATACGCTCTTTAGACACGAAAGAAGATAGCATAAAGTACGGGCAGAAAGAGAGAGTAAGAAAGGTAGCGAATGTAAGACCTGCCATGATGGTGATGGCCATGCTGATGAAAAATATATTGCTGAGTAAAAGCTTTGCTGCTCATCCTTTGAGCCTCCTTAGCGCCTCCTTTGCGCCCCATAAACAGTATATATCAAGAGAAAATGAAGGGGGCCGTAGCATTGGCCCCCTTTTTGTATTATGGACAGGTTCCATCTGAGACTAAAGAGACTCCTGTCGGTGTGTTGCCAAGGTTGGCAAGATCAAGAACGGCTTTATTGTTGTTACCGGTGGAATCGGTGTTACCCAAGCAGAGGCCTTTTTGGAAGGTCGCATAGGCTTGATTGAAGCCGACGGCACTTCCCACAGACCCTCCCACGAGTAAAGCCCCGCCTCTACCCGTTCCGGCATTATTGTTAATGAACACATTATTAGATAAGCCTAAGTTGGCTCCCAGTTGGCCAGCAACTGCGGCCCCGCCGGCTGACATTGTGCTCACACTTTGGCCGCCAAAGACTGTTGCAACAATGTTGAAAAAATCTTTGGGTGGTATAATTGCTGTGGAAGGAATTCCAACAATAGAATTTCCTGCAAAAACGGAATTTGAAATGGTAATGGGTGGTCGACCAGCAAGATCTGTTGCACCAAATAGCGCATTTCCAAATGCGCTTCCTAAAATGGCCCCTCCATTAACCCAGGCCTGATTAGAATAAAAGGCATCATAAGCTATGGTAGTAGGAACACCATCTGCATAAATTCCCCCACCTACTCCAGCATTATTGTTCGTGAATACGCTGGTGGTAATTGAGGCGCTAGACCCTGTATGAGGATTGTTCGCTAAAACCAGTATACCACCTCCGCCAAATGCAGCCCCAACATTATTCTTGAAAATTGAGGTATCAATGCTGAAGGTATAGGGATCACCATCATCAAAAGCAATGTGGAAGAAAATTCCGCCGCCACCGCCCGCTAGAATTCCGGAAACATTATTTTGAAAATTAGAAGCTGACACCTTTAAATTAGCATTAATGACCCCAATCGCACCGCCTGCCGCATCGGGTAGGATAGCGCTCACCGCTTTATTATTTCTGAAGTCACTCAGTACAATAAAAATGTTGTTTCCTCCAGCGGAATGAACTGCTCCTCCATTTCGATCTGCACTATTATTACTAAATGAACTCAGTGAAACATTGATGTTCCCTTCCAATAATGCACTTAATGCACCTCCTTTACCGCCTGCACCAAAAGCAGTGTTGTTAGTAAAATTAGAATTCACTACACTCAGAGTGCTGTCATTATCGAGAACGGCAATAGCACCTCCCACAGAAGCTTCTGCAGGAAAACCTACACGATCGGGTCCTAATATGGTTGCATTCACAGTGTCTGATGCATTGAAATTCATTAGAACATTATTTAACGAGACCTTTGCGCCGTTTCTCAGTAGCATTCCACCACCCGCTGCGTAGGTGTAATCAATTGAAGCGATTTTAAATATTGGTGGTGGGGTCATGCTGCCGAAATCAGCACCGCCCGCATAGCCGTCTGTAATTGTGAGCCCATCCAACAAGACACCTGTTGACCCCATCGCGGTTAAAACGTGCCAAGCATTATCGGTTTTATTCATCTGTGCATGATCAATGTCATTAATGTCATTACCATTTAAATCACCACTTAAAATTGTGGGATTTTTATTAGGTTGACGTTGAGAGAGATAGGTTTCATTTCCGACAAATCCACCGTAAATGCTCACATTGCTCGGCAATAGGAAAGTGCGTAGATTGGCTTGGGTAGGATTACCCGGGTAACCTGCTTGCACATAGGGTACGCTGGGTTTATAGGTGCCTTTGGCTACCCAAATTTGATCTGCACCACTTGTTCCAGCAGCTGCCAGCAAGGCTGAGTTTAAACTTTTGAATGCTTTGGCCCAGGTGGTTCCATCCCCACCTGAAGCATTGGCATTCACATAAATGACCCCAGAGGATGAACCCGTCGCTAGAGCAGTCGAAATGGGGCCTGCTATTAGCATGGTCATCAAAGCTGAAGCCAGAAGATATCTTCGAGAATAAGTTGTATTGTTCATCGTACATGTCCTCCGCTTTATACCTGATTCTTAAGATTAGACCTAAGAATCCATATCTTAATTATAGCGCAAATATATATTTTGTATAAAAAAAATTAAAATGTAGCACAGACTATAGAGGTGGAAGAATTTTCGCTTTTTACTCAATGAGGGGCTGTGAGACGGGATCAGAGCCCCCCGTATTGTGAACAAAAAATAAATTTTTTTAGAATGGCAGCTAGGCTGACACGTTTAAATTTATTTCGGGGATATTAGGATGAGACTGTTAAGTCGCACTAACAGTGGCTTTTCTTTAGTAGAATTATTGATACTCCTTAGCTTGATTGCCATAGTGGCTACTTTGGCTATCCCATCCTATCGCTTAATGATTAGCAAGACTAGGGTCAGAGTCACTACGGCGCAATTGATGCGACTTATCACACAAGCGCGGGAAATGGCTATTCATTATCAGACTGCGGTGATTATTTGTGGGAGTCAAAGTGGAATTGACTGTGATGGGGAGTGGGCTCAAGGCCAGCTCATTGCTATTAAACAACCGAGAAAAGAACTCAGCGCCTATCCTGAGTTAGCTCAGGGTATCAGAGTAGAGTGGCGATCCAATTTAGGCCACAATCAATTCTTGGAATTTGGACCGATGGGGCTTCCTGAGGGACAGTGGGGTAGCTATTGGTTGAGTGTAGAAGGAGAACTCAAGGCTAGAATCACTGTGAATTTGATGGGGCATCTCCGGGTGTCAGAAGGCTTTAAGCTTAAAAATTACAATGATTTTCAAGCTGAGGAGTAGGTTGGAATTCAGGGGGCGTTGCAGGTTTAAGTTGTAAATGTGTCAATAATGCAGTGGCGATTTCATGGCCGGGGGATTTTGATTCGCCGAGTTGTGTTGCAAAATTGATTAAATCATTGTCAGAGTTGGGTTTAAAATGTGTGAGATTGGATGTTTGGCTCTGGGGTTTTTGTCTTAAGGAGCACAAATGATCCAAGATGAGCAAGTTGAAAACGCGCTGAGAATTTTCATCATGAAAGAAGCGATTTGCTTTATCAAACTCTTGGGCACTAGAGAATTCACCTAATATATGAGTTTGGATTCTATAACCAAGCTCAGTTTTTTGTATTGTGAGCCTTAAAAAAGGTTTATTGGGCAATGAAGAAACTTTCTCTTGAATTTCTAATTTGACAATTTCAAATATTAAATCGAACCAACCATGTTGTAAGCTGTAAAAATAGGCATTTTTTTTATCGTAGCCAGACAATCTATAGGCTTTAATGCGCCGATCACGAATTAACTGAGACGCTATTTCTTTAAAGCCGCATTGAATGGCAATATTTGCTCCTACATTGTAGTTAGATTCTAGACTTTCTAATGAGTCGCTTTCTTGTACAGCTGTGTTGGTATCAAGGTTTTGAACTAAGCAAGTTAGCATGACCATTAAATAGTCTATTTTACCAGCTTTGTGGGCATCGTAGAGTGCGCTCCACATTTGACCTAAGCTGATTTTGTTATCACAGAGAAATTGCAAGATTTCGAACTGATCATGATTGACCGCAGCTGAATATAAATTATCATTATTGATATAGTCGGTATCGTAATTATTGTTGATAAACCATTGCAGAGTTTTCAAATGGCCACGAACAACTGCCTCTCGAACAGGGATAGTTTTAACTGTGCATCGGTGATCATAATCTTTGGGCTGAAGTAAGGCCCCGTAAGCTTTAAGTCTTTCTAATTCAGCTATATCGCCTCGGGCAGCTGCATCACAGGACATATAATAGCCATCAAATTCTAAGTCAAATAAAGCTTCTAAAGTGTAATCATCGTAGGCAGGTAGTGAGCATACAGTTTCAAGTGATTTAGCATTGCTATGACGTAGAAAAAATCTTCGATGATGCAGAGTTAGCTGAAATCGTTGTTGTGGATCGGCCGTTGCATCGTAAGCAACTTTTGAAACAGGCACTTTGTGTAATTTCCAAAGATCATCTCGCGCGTATAATCGCGCGTGAAATAATTGTTCTCCGAGATCGACTAAAAATACTTCATGATGATACGTTCCATGAGTACCTGCTCCTGTTTTTTTATAAACGAAGTGGTGGCTGATTTTCGCTTGACTCCAGAAAGGATTTCTCAGATCGATTCCAGTTTCTTCTTTAACTTCTTCGAACATGGTGTGAGTATGATCAATATGAACAATTTCTTTAAGACCGCCAGGGAAAACTAATTCTGTAAGAGTGTCTTTGGTAGGCTCAGGTTCTCTATAGGGATCTTTCTTTTTTTGTTTTTCACCGAAGACTACGAATTTTTCGCCCTTCGGTGTGCGGCCAACAATGACAATAGATACGGTTGAGCGTTGATATTCACACTGTTCAGATAAAGAGAAGGGTGGAGTAGGATGGGCTTCTAGAGACACTAAATAATCTAAACATTCATTTAAGACCCGTATTTTTTCCTCGGTTTGTCTGAGAGTATAATTGATAAAAGCTTTTGCTTTTTCGATATCTCCGTTCTCATGCAATTTCTCAACTGTAGTCTTTTTTTCGGCTGCCCATTCTTTGACTTTAACATCAAAATTCTCTTTGATATCTAACGCCTCTTTGTAATCTCTATCTGCCTTTAAGTCTGCAATTCTTGTCAGAAGAATGGAGGATGCTGTTTCACCCTGCTCATTTCTGCTCTTAGGATCAATGCCGGATTCAATCAAAAATCGAATCTCGTCTAAATTTTGTTGAGAGCGAAGATAATAATGCAAACAGGTATTGCCGCCGAAGCTATATCGAATAGTTGTTTTGTCTTCATTCACTGTCACATAATGTCCGCCTGGAAATGTGGAAGTTATTTTTACCAGCGTTTGTGCAAGCATCAATTTAATGATATCGATATATCCTCTGATTGCCGCTGCATGTAGGGTCATCACGATCAATATTTCAGGAGGTGTATTGTTGTTAATGTTAGGATGCAGCAGTATCTCTTTGGTCACTGTTTTTAGAATGTAGATTGCAAGATTTTTGAATCCATTAGCAACTGCATTGGCTAGGATAGGCAGACTAAAATGGCGAATAAAAGGAAACTGCCTGTCCATCATCTGGTAGATTAATACGATATTAGGGTCTTCATCATTGTTTTGAAAATGCGGTGATACATGCCCCATTTCAATAGGTGGATTTTTGAGCTCCTCGTTGGTGACTAAGAGTTTTAAATCCTCAAACTCCGGAGGAATAAGTCCTATTCTAACGTGGGGATCTGAAGGATGAACTTGTTGAGCACTGAGTAAAAATTGGCAGAGTCGCGAAGATCTCTTCTGAAAACCTAGCTGTAATGATGAAAGCGATTTAGTAAAGATATATCCGAAGGAAGCACGCCCGTTTAAAGAGAACCCCAGTCGTAGTAATTGATTTACAGTCTCAAAATGATGGGGTTGAATGCTTAGAGCGGTCACAATAGGTGAAGGAAAACAGTCATAGCGATTTATTTGAACATGACGTAAAAAATTCTCACCGGCTCGTTCAGAAGGTTGGTCGAAAAATGACTGCGTAACCCGTCTGAAATCGTAATCACCCCATCGTTTTTGATAAGTTATCCGAACGCCTTTCTGCTGGATTGAAAATAATACAGGGATTTTTGCTTCTAGAGTGATCCAACCTGGCATAATTGCAGTTATTGCTGTAGAGATAATCTTTAATTTTTGTTCTTCGCTGATTGTTTGATCATTTATCGTTGATAAAATATGTTGTTGATAGCTTCCACCAATAAATCGCAGATGCAAAATAAATTCATGTGCAATGGCTCTATCTAAATCGCGCTCGATATAAACCTCATCTCGAAATTTAACAGTGCGCTGATAAACCTCACCATTGGCTCTTCGATAATGGTAGGTTTTACTCATATCTTTCCAGCTATGGCTCATGTGGAAATAAGTATCCCCCAATTGAACGGTAGCTTCTTGTCGTGAAAGTACAAAGGGTGAAAGGTGAGGTGATACCCACAATCCTGAAAGCGCAGCAGGATTTGATTGGCGGACTTCCTGAATGTTTATAGTTGCAACCATTTCGGCATCATCCAGAAAAGGTGTGACAGGATGATCGCCAATACCTAGGGTAAAAAAAGCATTATTATCCATCCCAGATTGTGCATTGGTATGACGGATACCTGCATTATTTCCCAGGCTCAACAATTTTACGGATACGAGAGATTGGCTTTTTGCGATTTCTTTAGCGGCATTACTGGCGTGCTTTAAACATAAATTGCGCCCAATAAAATCGATCAGGGGCTTTTCTTCCGCGGTCACAATTTCTAGAACAGAGTTGGCTTGAGAGGGAGAATCTAGAGGGCTAGCAACCTCTTGTTTCTGTGTCCCTACCCGATGCTCAGCCACAAATGCTTCTCCTTTCGCAAGCCAAGACAAGACCCGCACTGCGTTTTGCAGGGAAACAGTGGGTATGCTAATACCATGGGTGGTTTCAACCTCAGAGAAACAGCGGATGTTACGACTTTGTATCTGAAGATTTCGGATCCGACTTTCGAAGGTCTTGTTTGGTTTTTGTTGCATTCGTTTTTGCCTGGAAATATGTTCTAAATAAGTAATATTAAAGGAGTTTTCGTAGGGAGTCAATAGAATGCGCCGATAATGTAGTACATAAGAGGCCTTATCACCCTTGCTGTCAGGAGGGGGCAAGTCTAAGATTGATACATACTTTGCCTAGGAAGAGTGGGGTGCAGATCTAGGCTAGTTGAAGTATGTGTCAATCTTAGACTTGACCCCTCTTTCTTGTATTCTCGGGGTTTTCGGGGTAAAATAACGTGTTTGGCTATGGTCTGCAAATGACAGTGGATCATGGGTTGCTTATTAACTAAATTAGGAGAAAACAATGTCATTGACTGCAGAAGACATTCAGAAGGTCATCAAAGCGTATCAACGTTCTGAAGGTGATACCGGATCTACCGAAGTTCAAGTTGCTGTTTTATCAACGCGAATTAATTATCTCACTGAGCATTTTAAAGCTCACAAACACGATCATCATTCTCGACGAGGATTATTAAGACTGGTTAATTTACGACGTAAATTACTGAGTTATCTCAAAGATGTCGACATTCAACGATATCGTGATCTGATTAAGCGTCTTGAGTTACGAGGTTAATTTTTTAGGGTATTTTTCTTCGGAAGGATCCGAAGAAATTATCGAATTTAATTTGTTTCTATTCACCACAGAGGTTAGAGGTGGTGAATAGTTACTTTATTTTTTTAAAGGAAATTTATAGTGTTTAATATTGTCAAAAAAACTTTTCAGTATGGTAGCCATTCAGTCACTTTGGAGACGGGGCAAATAGCTCGTCAAGCGACTGGGGCTGTCATGATTACGATGGGGCAAACAGTGATTTTATGTACTGTTGTTGCACAAAAAGAAGCGAAAGCCGGTGTGGATTTTTTCCCCTTAACGGTGATCTATCAAGAAAAATCCTATGCAGCGGGTAAAATTCCAGGGGGATATTTTAAACGAGAAGGTCGTCCGAGTGAATTTGAAACGTTGACATCCCGTTTAATTGATCGGCCCTTACGTCCCTTGTTTCCCGAAGGTTTTAATAACGAAGTTCAAATTATTGCGACCGTTCTATCCTTGGATGAAAATGTTCAAACTGATATTGCTTCTTTGATCGGTTGCTCAGCAGCGTTGGCCATTTCAGGTATTCCATTCAATGGACCTGTTGCAGCCGCTCGAGTCGGTTATCGTGATGGGCAGTTTTTATTAAATCCTTCAGAAGCCGAAGTGCTCACTTCAGAATTAGATTTAGTTGTTGCGGGTACCAAAGATGCTGTTCTGATGGTGGAATCTGAAGCAAAACAATTGCCAGAATCTGTGATGCTTGAAGCAGTCATGTGGGGACATCAACAAAGCCAAGTTGTTATCAATGCGATCAAAGAATTCGCACAAGAAGGCGGAAAAACGGCTTGGACTTTTACGCCTCCTGTTGCTGAATCAGAATTGACAGAGAAAGTGAAGACCCTGGCAGCTGCGAAAATGGCCCAAGTTTACAGCATGCACGATAAAACAGCCCGTCAAAATGCAGTGCGTGATTTATTTTCTGAGGTTGTAACTCAACTCTGTGTTGAAGGCGGTCCTACCGAAGACAATGTGCGCGATCATTTATCGTCATTGGAAAAAAGAATTGTTCGAGATCAATTGCTGCACTCTAATCAACGTATTGATGGCAGAGATACTAAAACAGTTCGTCCAATTACCGTTCAAACAACATTATTGCCTCGGGTACATGGTTCAGCTTTATTCACTCGTGGCGAAACTCAAGCCATGCTCGCCGTTACTTTAGGTACAGCACGTGATGCGCAAAAAATTGACGCATTGCAAGGTGATTATAGTGATAACTTTATGTTGCATTATAATTTTCCACCTTACAGTGTGGGCGAAGTCGGATTTATGGGTTCTCCCAAACGTCGTGAGATTGGACACGGTCGTTTAGCAAAACGTGCAATTGTTGCAGTGCTGCCGACGATGGAAGAATTCCCCTATGTTTTACGCGTTGTTTCTGAAATTACAGAGTCTAATGGTTCCAGTTCAATGGCCACAGTTTGTGGTACAAGTTTAGCCTTGATGGATGCTGGTGTACCTGTTAAGGCACCTGTTGCAGGAATTGCGATGGGCCTTGTCAAAGAAGGTGACAAATTTATTGTTCTGACCGATATTTTAGGTGATGAAGATCATTTAGGTGATATGGATTTCAAGGTAGCCGGTACCGAAAAAGGTGTTACTGCTTTGCAAATGGATATCAAAATTGAAGGTATTACTCGAGAAATTATGCAAGTCGCTCTTGATCAAGCGCGTGAAGGTCGTTTGCATATTTTGGGCATTATGAATCAACATTTGAGTTCTTCTCGTAGTGACATCTCCATGTTTGCTCCTCGTATTCTGACGTTCAAAATTAATCCCGATAAAATTCGTGAAGTAATTGGTAAAGGTGGTGCAACCATTCGTGATATTACTGAAAGTACGGGTGCCACTGTTGATATTTCCGACGATGGTACGATTAATGTGGCTGCTGTTAATGGTGAAGCCGGAGAAGCAGCGAAAAAACGCATTTTGGATATTGTCACTGAAGTTGAAGTAGGCAGTATTTACGAAGGTAAAGTGGTTAAATTACTGGACTTTGGTGCTCTAGTGGAATTAACACCGTCTCAAACAGGTATGGTTCATATTTCACAAATCACCAACGAGCGCGTTGAAAATGTGGGCGACTTTTTGCAAGAAAATCAAATGGTCCGCGTAAAAGTGCTGGAAGTTGATCGTCAAGGTCGAATTCGGTTGAGCATGAAAGCGTTGCTTGAAGGCGAAATGTCCTAAAAAATAAGGTGTCGGGTCTCCCGTTGACCCGACACCTTTTATCTTAATAAACTGAGTAACTCATTCCGAGTGCGATCATCTGAGCGAAATTTCCCCAGCATCACCGATGTTTTCATCAGTGAGTTTTGTTTTTCAACACCACGCATCATCATGCATAAATGTTGTGCTTCAACAATCACTGCCACGCCTTTCGCTTCTGTGACTTCTTGAAGAGTTTGGGCGATTTGCTGTGTTAAGCGTTCTTGAAGTTGTAAACGTCGTGCAAATAAATCAGCAATTCGTGCAAATTTTGATAAGCCTAAGACCTTTCCATTTGGAATATAGGCAATATGACATTTTCCGAAAAAAGGGAGTAGGTGATGTTCACACAACGAATAAATTTCTACGTCTTTGACCAGAATCATTTCGTCCATATCGGATTGAAAAATGGCGCCGTTGACGATTTCACCCAGTGATTGATGATAACCGCGGGTCAGGTACCGATAGGCTTCTGCAGCTCTTCGGGGGGTGTCTTTGAGAGAATCCTGATTGATGGATTCACCCAAGTAATTGATTAATGTTTTTATGGCGTTTTCCATGATACGACCTTGTTGTTTAACCCGGTGGCCAACTCAGACTGCGTCCACCGATGAGATGAAGATGAATGTGGTAAACAGCTTGACCAGCACCGCGATTGCAGTTGTAGACCACACGATAACCTGCTTCAGCGATATTCAATTGTTTAGCCAGTTGCTGAGCTGTTATTAAGATATGGCCTGTGAGTGTTTTATGATCTTCTTTAAGATCATTCAAGGTGGGGATATGTTCTCTTGGAATAATCAAGAGATGATGTGGCGCTACAGGGTTGATGTCTTTGAATGCCAGCACCTGATCATCTTCATAAACGATTTCCGCGGGGATTTCGCGATTCGCGATTTTACAAAATAAGCAGTCCACGTGTTTCTCCGCATTAAAGATAATAGGCTAACAAGATGGATACTGAAAGACAAGGGAAAGCCAAGGTGTTAGGTCTCCCGTTGACCCTTTTAGGGAAAATGGTCTAGCTCCATTCTCCCTAAAAGGGTCAACGGGAGACCTGACACCTTGGCTTTTTATGAAAAAATAGCCCGAGCAACTTGAGGGGTTGGGGGGGAATCGGGTAGTATAGAGAGATACGGACTTTGGAGGTAATTGACGATGATTCAGCGTTTTAAAGCATTCTGGGTTTTTTGCAGCGTTCTATCTCTCAGCTTGTATTGTCGGGTTGTGTTGGCAGTCGACCAAGTCGTGAATCCGGCTACTGGCGCTGCCGCGCCAATGCCCGCAGCTGTCCCTGCCACGGTTCCGGCGCCAGTCCCCGTGCCGAATGCTAACGCGGGATCCATTATACCTCCTCAATTTGCCGATAAACAGGTGATGCAGGGTATCTTTGTGATGATCGGATCCATGTTGTTGATGTTTGCGTTGGCTTGGTTGGTGATCACAATTATGGGAAGAATTTTTGGTAAGAAACTTATTATTAAAAAACCACTGATACTGGGTGCAGTTGGAATTGGTTTGATTGCGATAGGTAGACATGTAATAAAATGAATTATTTAGCAGCCATTGGCATAGAAACCTGGCGTAATACTAGGGCTTTGCCGGGTGCGAGAACAGAAACTTTTGTAAGATGTCATGAATTTTTTGATGAGAGCGGTATAGTGATAAGAATTATTTATCAAAATAATATTCATCAAGCTGCACAGCAATTGGTAAACCACTTTTGCCGAGCTATTGAAATCGTTTTTCACTACCGCACTGAAGAGAAGATCATTAAGTCAAATCAGGATTTTGCTGCATCACGCGTGCTCATATTGGGTGAAGGATTAGCCGCTGGAGCGGATCCTGAATCTGTAGTGAAAAATCCTTTGCTCAAGGCGACATGGTGGAAATTAATAACCACGATGATTAACGAGGGGGCCTAATATGTCAGTTAGTCAGTCTTTAGTACATTACGTCAATACCGATGAATTAGCACTTGCACAAAAATTGTATTTGCCTTATGCCAAGAAAGGCAAAAAATCTTTTAGTATAAGAGATCCCCATGTTGAGAAATTTGCTCCGCTTTTAGCCGCTACTTCTGCTCAATTCATCAATCATGAGCTGATTTCTCAACTGACAGAGCTTCAAGCAAATTCAGAATCAGACGACTACTACCGTAATGAGTTTCTCAATATTGCGAAGAATCAATTCTCAAAAGAACCACGACGAGTTGATGATAAGATCGTGATGGATGAATTAAAAAAGCTCACTGATTTAAGACCTCAAGAGTTTGGCGGTGTTTTGGATCAGGTATCAGAGAAATTTGATCAAAGATCTCAAAAAGCACATGATGCGTTGGAATTATTGAAGAAAACACTCGCCAGTAACAAATCAAAACCCGAGCATGTCTTTACAGATGCCCTTAGGATTTTGGAAGGTATTTATCGAGGTGATCATACACTGGAACCAGAATACTTCTTCACGATGGAACGGGTAAGGCAACAGGTTAAGAAAGTTGAGAAGGCCTATAGAAAATTTATTAAAGAGAAAGACAATGGTAGGGAAGTGCTGAATCAAGCAGACATTAAGGAAGTAATAGAAAAATTAGAAGAATTTGTTATGTCAGAACGTGAAAATTTCAGGGGATGCGTTAATCAGATCCAAACAGACTTTTTAGCTTTTTGCTCAAAAAACAAAGAGATCAACCAGGTAAAAGATTCAATTTTAAGTCTTGTGAATCATTCTCGCGCTGAATTTAAAGAAGAAATTAAGGTCAAAGTTTGCGAAGTTATGGAGGCATATCGGGGTAATAACCCAGCGGAATTAATTGACAGCGTTAAGCGAGCGATCAACGAAACAGTACTGGAGTGTTACCGCCAAAAAACGCAGCGAGATTTTCCTTGGCTATTCAAAACAGAAAATGTAACTGTCGTTGACGCATTAAGAGGCAAAGGTATTCTCTCCGGTAAGATGATTGAATTTTTGAGTGTTTATCTCAATGCAGATTCTCTTGCCAAAGCCAATGCATATCATGAACAATATTGCAATGGAGATTTGTCTCAAGATTCAGAGACGGCGAAGACTTATCATCTAGAGGTCGATTCAAGCAATTCAAATATTGTTTATCTGACGATTAGAACGCAATATTTTTCAACACAGGTTGATGGCAAATACTTCGGTTCGGAAGTGGCAAGGATAGAAACGGTTCTTCGGATTCAGGCGGGTGAAGCCGTTACGGTTTTGATCGAAAAAAGTGAAACGCATATTTATGATGACGAATTGCGCCAAAGATTTCTGCTCAATCATCTGAAGAAAAAAGGTGGGATAGCGGATAAAAGTTCGAAAGGCCAATTACTGGAGGCAAACGACCTTCTCATTGTTGATAATTTTTTGAGCTCTAGACCCTGGTCTAGTCAGTGGAGTAAACAGCTGGAAATATTAGCTGCTACTGAGGATTTAGATGAGCTATATTGGAGAGCCAGAAGAGATTCTTCATTTTTTATGCAATTTTTTCAACTCGAACGAACACCTCGTGAGAATCCGTCAGATCAGCATTTAGCCGTAATGCAAAAATTTTGTCAGATGCCTTCTGTCTTGAGTCGCTTAAAAGCTTTAGAGTCTCATTACGAACCTTCTAAAACAGATCTCAGTGGCGCTTTATCTGGAATTGCTCGATTGAAAATTTATCTTGAGCTGGTTAAAAAACAAGAATGGTCTCAGATTGCAGAATACCTAAAAAGTTCAGAGGATCGAGGCTTGATGCTATGTGCATTGAATTCTTTGAAGGATGTGCGAGCCATTAAAAAAGCCCTATCTTTCAGTGGAATTCTCTATGCACTGGATGCGAATACACTCAATTACTTTGCTCTTAAAGACCAGTCTATTGCCAGAGTTGTATTGAGACAATCCTTTATACACCGCCTTTGGATTAGATTTCAAGCCGCCATTTGGGGTGAGGTTTATTGGCAAGTCCCTGTGCTACGACTTCAGGGTGTGCATATCCGACAATTATGGCAAGTGTATTTCAAACCACTGAAGAATTTAATTCAAAATTTGCTAGGCAAGTTGGATCTCAAGCGTGATATTTTTAAATTAACCACAGAACCCCTTGTTGAATTAAGGCAAGCGACTTCTGAAGCTATTTTTTCGGAGCCGGTTCTGGCAAAACAAGTGTTGAAGAATCCGCTCACAACTGTCGAAGCTGCCAATGCGCGCCTTAGTTTATTGAGCGATCTCGGTCGTGATCTTAGTTATGAGCATCAATCTTTATCTTCGTGGTCAGATTGCTTTCAATTTGGACTGGCTGAGCCTGCTGCCGGAGCAGAGGGGCATTATTGTATTGCCGATGATAAAACTGTGGAAGATCATTACTATAAATATTTTCAGGCATTGATAAAGCCAACGAAAAAGAAAAAAAATAATAACGAATTTTCAGCCTTGCAGGAAGCAATAGCGAAACTGTGGGCTGGTAAAATGAAATTACCACACCGAAAAGGTATCGATGTTATCGTTAAAAAAGCAATGATCAGAGTTATTCGAGACAAAAAAGTGCCCTTACTATTTGATGGGGTGAATATTGAATTTTATAAGACCGTCTTGAAAGATCCGACCATACTCCGACAGTTTATTGAAAATTCAAAATCAATTGAAGCGTTGAAGAAAAATAAAGCACAACGGGAAGTGCTCCGCACACTTTTGCGTAAATTGATGCTGGAAAATCCGATGTCTTTTAAATTAGAACATCGATATGTGGTGAATTCTTTGTTTAATGTTGAGCAGAATGAGATTTATGACTTTCCCGATCTCTGTCGCGAAACGCTTCGTACTGTCCTGAACCATTACACGAATAAACGCTTGATGTCTGGGTTTCCAATCGATGAAGTAGATGAGGACAAGGTATCAAAGCTTTTACAACATGCTGATCCAATGGATTTAGCTGAGTTACTGTTGCAATATTCTGATATTACTAAAGAAATTGAGCTTAAAGAAGAAATAAAAGAGAAAGAAGAGAAGATTGCGACAAAACGTGCGGAAATTAAGAGGCTCAATGACCAAGGAAAAACGAATCGGAGTATAAACGTACCCTTTGATGCTAAAGCGCTTAAAACAAAGATAAAAGCTTTAGAAGCAGAGATGCAAAAACTGGATGATGAGCTCAAAATACCTCGAAACACATTGGCGTTTTTCTATCACGCCAGGAATCTAATTCTGAGTAATAAAACTGGTTTGCTAGACAATCTGCCACTCGAATACCGGGAAATTTTCTCTACTGGAGCAGCAGTACTCCCAGATAATTTACCTGAGGCCTTCAGAGATCGAAAGATCAGAGATGCAGTTTGGTCTGATCCGGCGCAGCAAAATCAGTTATCACCTCAACTGTCTCTTCAAGAAACACTACTCTTCTTACGATCCACAAATTTCCATGCTATCCCTAAGCTCAATTTTTCATTCTCGTCTTGGGGGCAGACATTATTGCAGCTCTGGGAACAACCTAATGAAGGATTGTTGCAACAGCACTGGACTTATCTCCTTGAGAATGTACCTAATTTTGCTGCATGGGCGCTTTATCAGGTCACCCATAGACAAGGTTTTGTCCTGGACGCTGAGAAAATCAAAGATCTTAGTCGCCATAAAATCGTTGGGGCCGATTTATTGGCACTTCTAGAGGCTGAACATCATTCCGAGGTTTATGTCTTCAGAACACTCTTGTTGGATAATCCTGAACTTTTATCACGTGCGCTCAGAAATCAGCGCGGTGCGCATGAGTCAAAAACTTCGGCCAATTGCATGGTTAGGGTTTTAGCGCGTGAAATACAGCTCTATCGAGCCGACCATAATCCAAGCACCCTTCGCATAATCGAAAGTTTAGTGACTGAAAATCAGCTTAGTTTCGTAGTGAATAACGCTGATGCTGCCCTTTTAAAGCAGTGGCTTGATAGTCTCAATATTTCTAGAGATTCACAGCCACTGCCTAATGGCTTCAGAAAAACTGTGGTACAGACGCTGTTAAAAACCTATCTGATTTCAGAGCCTCGACGCGAAGAAATGAAAAAATCTCCAGACCTAGTTGCTGTTTTGTTAGCCCATAGTACGAATGATGAGCTCTTTGAATTAACGAGTGTCGATCCCAGCTGTTTTGAGATCATGATGCAAAACGAGGATTTAATGAAGCGCTATGAAGGCAGTCGTGCAGGCGCCATTGAACAACTCTATATCTATTTGGAAAAAAACCTAAAACGTAGGTCTTCATTTTATTTGCCAAAAGTTATTGCCAATCTTAAAGCTGAGGTTTCTCCTGTACTGTTAGTACAACTTCTACCGCTATTAATCAATCATATATCCTGGCTTTCACAGCACTTGGCGGGTGATAGGGATCTCAGTGCTCAGAATCAGCGTGATCAAGTTTTTAATCTACTTAAAAGTACTGAAATAAGTTTTAAACTGAGAAATGCTGACCCCAAAGCTTTGTTTGAGCTCTTTACTCAGGCTAAAGATCTTCGCGCTATACGTTTGATTTTTATACAGCACCCCATCTTGAAAGCGCATCTTGGCTTACAATGTTGGTTAAATTTGCCAGCATCTCAGTTGGTTGGCATGCTCAGGCATCAATTTGAAGTTTCCGAGACTCCTGGTATTAGAAATAATCTCGGCGATGCGATGGTTAAAGTGTTGGTTGATCATAGTGATTCAACGGCACTCCAGCTTCAGTTTTTAGCTTTGGCGGGTGATGAGACTTTCATGCAGGAAATATTCCAGAGAATGACGCTTTCTCAATTAACTAAATTAATGGCCTCTAATAAGAAGATTGCAGAAGTTATTCTGGCGCATTTCAATAAAATCGAGCATCGGCAAGGGTTAATTGCACTGTTGAAGCGCGGTGGTCAAGGTGCAGGTCGCTCTCAGTTGTCTGAGTTGCATGCTTTGCTCAGCAGTCAACCAGGGTTGACACGTGTATTTACAGATTGTGTCAAAGCTGATTATGCTCAATTAAATACAAATTCTTTCGATGCCGTAGTTATGGATTTTATTCGCTCTGATCAAGATCATGAGACAGTGTTTAAAATTCTTGATCTTTGTTATAAAGAGGAACGAGGCGTTTTCTTCAGAAACTTTTCGGTGCCGCTTAATTCGAGTAAGGCTAGAATCTTCATGCTTTACCACTTATCAGGTGGTTTGGCAATGAGCGAGCTCTTTAATAAAAATATCCGATTCTTAAGACAATTCTGGAAAGCTTTTAAGCATCACTGTTTCGATGCTGACAAACAACCAAGAGATTACTTAACTGAATTAGAGGCGAAAGATAAAGCGGGTCCATGGTTGAGTTTTAATCAGTTGGTACAAGATAAAAACAGAAAAACCAACGCAGACCAAAATCACTCTCACACCGAAGAAGTTTTATACCTCTTGTATGAATTTTCAAGATGCCTTCGCTCACACTATCGTGATTTCATTAAAACAGAACTCTCAGAGGCGCAAGCAGTTAAAACAAACACACCTTTGTATCGTTTGTTTAAATCAGTGATCGAGGCTGAATCGAGAGTGCTTAAACCTGTTGAAAATACCTGCACTCCTAAGGAATTAGTGAGCATAGCGGATGCTGATGAGTATCTCAAAGAAGGTTCCTTGCCTTTGCAAAACTGGTTATTCGAAGAGCATGAGCATCAACCTTTGACAGCGATGATGTCTGATGCCGATGCTTTTTGTTCTTTATTGGAATCAGCGGTATTCAAACAAGCCTTTGCTCGTAATGCTCTGCTGTATTCCAAAATTAAAGAGTTTTATCAGCGTTTTAAAACCGCTTTCGTCCAATCTATCGATTCTCATGAAGAGAAAGATAATACTTGCTATCAACCTGAAAATGATAATGGTATGTGTACTGTCGATGAGCTACGTACTGTTCTCACCGCTCGAGAATATTTCGATGTGGGTAGGATTTTGCATCATGATGAGGGGCTGCTTCTCAGAGATCTTAGTGGTGCCAGAGCGTTGTTTAGCTATGCTAACGGAGAATTCAGGATAGCAGGGCATGATCATCAGATTCAAACCTATAATCAACTTATGCCGATCAAATATCTATCACGTTATTTTTATGCGCGATTTCTTCATAAGCAAGATGATTTCATGTCTAGAATTCAGAGGGATTCCAAGTATTGTGCAGCGTTTTGTCAGTGTTTTAAATTTGAATGGACCACCGTCAAGCCTGCTCCTCATTTACAATTGACCCAACTGGCTACAAAATACGATCCTGATAAAGATAGCTACGATGAAGATCGATATCCTGCTGTCACTCTTTCGCTGAGTGGATTGCCACCTGAAACTGATTTGTTGGTTATGTATTGCTATGCGGCTTCACTCAATAATTCAGATCGAAATCATGTTCGTGCACTGGCAGCAATGGCTCAGGATCATGTTGAAAAACGTATTGTGAATAAAAAACCTGTATTATATTTTAAAAACGGGGGCCATCCCGTTCCACTGCAATGCTTGAGATTTTTGGCTGGCAATACAGCGTTATTAACACAAAACGCCGAATTAATTGCAACACAACGCAGTAAGTTGATGAGTGAAGACGGTAACTTTAGGAGAAAAGGATCATCGTTGTCTGAGGTTTCTGAAATTAGCCATATCGAGGATGATAAACAATTACTATAAGCTTTTTAGCGAGTGCCAGGTAAAAGCGGAACAAAAACCACTGCATCCAGACCTTTTTTATAGTAACCGTCCTTGCGTCGGCTAATGGCTGTGAGTATCTGGCTCGCTTGAAAAGAAGGAGGGCCTAAAGGAATCACCAGAATCCCACCGATCTTGAGTTGTTGAAGTAGTGCTTCTGGGATTTCAGCGGCAGCCGCAGTAACTAGAATAGCATCATAGGGTGCATGCTCTTCCCATCCCAAATTTCCATCAGCAAAGTGAGTGTGAATATTGTTCAAAGCAAGTTTTTCAAATATTTTTTTTGATTTTTGATACAAAACTTCAATGCGTTCAATTGTATACACTTCCTCAGCGACTTGAGCAAGAATGGCGGCTTGATAACCTGAACCGGTGCCAATTTCCAAAACTTTTTGAAGCTTCGGATGCGTGCCCAAAATAGTTTCAGTCATTTTCGCAACAACATAAGGTTGAGAAATAGTTTGTTCACAATCGATTGGTAAGGAAGTATCTTCGGTAGAGTAAGATTGTATTTTCTCAGGAATAAATAAATGTCGAGGCGTTTTGGCAATAGCATCAAGCACGCGCTCATGATGAATGCCTTTTTCTTTGAGCTCATCAGCCAGCTGCTGGTAATTATAACTTGTCATAAAGTTTCAATAAGTTCCATTTTGGAGTGCAAAGTTGCTAGAGTTTCACTCAGTTCTGTGGCGCGATGACGTTCTTTAGTCACCACTTCGGGAGGTGCTTTTTCCACGAAATGAGGATTGTTTAATCGTCCATTGAGGCTGCTTAGTTCTTTTTGAAGCTTTGCCACTTCTTTTTGAAGTCGGGAGAGTTCAGCTTGTTGATCAATCAAACCCGCCATGGGAATAGAGATTTCTAATTCTTCAACTACGGCAGTTGCTGCAGTTGGTGTGGGGGTTTCTGGATTTAGCCAGCTCACTGATTCAATTTTCGCTAAAAATTGAACATAATGTTGATAACGTGTGAAACGTTGTTCAACTTTTTGATCAGGATGTCGTAGTAGTAGAGGAATGGTTTTTGCGGGTGATATTTGCATTTCACCACGAATATTGCGAATCGCTAATATAATTTGTTGTAACCATTGAATATCCGATTCTATTGGGTCGTCGATTTGTTTTTCCTCAGTCTTAGGGTAAGACTCGAGCATGATGCTATCGCCCGTTTTTCCTGTGTAGGGTTTTATGGTTTGCCAAATTTCTTCGGTGATGAAAGGCATTAAAGGATGTGAAAGGAGTAGTATCTTTTCTAAGACTGAAATCAATACTTGTAATGAGCCTCGTTTTTCTGCTTCTGTACAGTGTTCGCCAAATAAAGTGGGCTTGGTCAGTTCTAAAAACCAGTCACAATATTCATTCCAAGTGAATTCGTACAGCGCTTGTGCAATCCAATCGAAGCGATATTCTGAAAAAGCAGAATGTATTTTTTCAACGGTCCGAGCTAATCGAGATACTATCCATTTTGCAGCATCGTTTTGAATTACCTCACCCGTGTGAAGATCAATTCCGGATTGTTCGATTTGCAGGCATACATAGCGAGCAGCATTCCAAATTTTATTGGTAAAATTGCGATAGCCTTCGACTCGCTTCATGTCAAAGCGAATATCCCGACCTGTGGAAGCCAGCGCACAAAAGGTAAATCGTAATGCATCGGTACCAAAGGCAGGTATGCCATCGGGATATTCTTTGCGAGTAGTTTCTTCAATCTCTTTGGCGAGTTGTGGTTGCATTAAATTTTGTGTGCGCTTTATAACCAGTGATTCAAGATCAATGCCATCAATTAAATCTATGGGATCCAAAATATTACCTTTGGATTTCGACATTTTTTGGCCTTCATGATCTCGAATTAACCCTGTGATGTACACTTTATGGAACGGAATTTTTTGGGTGAATTTCAAACCAAACATTACCATGCGAGCGACCCAGAAAAAGATAATATCAAATCCAGTCACCAGAACATCTGTGGGGTAAAAGGCATTGTATTCTGGGGTTTTTTCAGGCCAACCTAAGGTTACAAATGGCCATAATGCTGAAGAGAACCAGGTATCTAAGACATCGGGATCTTGTTGCAGTGTGATAGTTGAATTTAAATTATATTTTGCTCGAACAGAGGCCTCATCTTTACCGACATAAGCGTTGCCTTTATCGTCATACCAAGCAGGAATCCGATGTCCCCACCATAACTGTCGACTAATGCACCAGTCTTGAATATTTTCCATCCAACTAAAATAGGTGTTTTGCCAACCCGAAGGGACAAATTCAATCTCACCTTTTTTTACCGCATCAATTGCCGGTTTTGCGAGAGGTTCTGTTTTAATAAACCATTGATAGGTGAGATAAGGTTCGATCACAGCGTGGGAGCGATCACCATAGGGAATTTGTAGCGTGTGCTTTTCAATTTTCTCAATTAAATCGACTTTTTCTAAATCTGCCAGTATCTTTAAACGTGCATCAAAACGATCCATGCCTTGATATTGTGAAGGGGCATTGACATTTAATTTTGCATCAGGCGTGAAAATATTGATCAATTCGAGATTATGGCGTTGTGCCATAGCATAATCATTAAAATCATGAGCAGGCGTAATTTTGACGCAGCCGCTGCCAAATTCTTTTACCACACCTGTGTCAGCAATAATCGGAATTACGCGTTCTGTCAGCGGTAAATTTACGGTTTTTCCGATCAGATGTTGGTAGCGTTCATCGTCTGGATGAACGGCAACTGCCACATCGCCGAGTAGTGTTTCAGGACGAGTAGTTGCAACAACAATAAATCCCTCGCCTTCAGTGAAAGGATAACGAAGGTGCCACAGTTTTCCTTCTTGTTCTTTGTTGACCACTTCGAGATCAGAAATCGCAGTGTGCAAAACGGGATCCCAATTTACGAGTCTTTGTCCGCGATAAATAAGCCCTTCATCATAGAGGCTTTCAAAAACTTGAATCACGGCGTCGGCCACTTGGGGGTCCATGGTAAAACATTCACGGCTCCAATCTAAAGAGCCTCCCATTCGTTTGAGTTGTTGTTTAATGGTACTGCCAGAGTGCTCTTTCCATTCCCAGACTTTTTCAATAAAGGCTTCCCGGCCTAAGTCATGTCGAGAAAGATTTTTTTTACCCAGTTCTCGTTCAACCACCATTTGAGTGGCGATGCCAGCATGGTCTGTGCCCGCTTGCCATAGGGTGTTTTTTCCCTCCATGCGGTGATAGCGGATCAGGGCGTCCATGAGACTGACCTGAAAGCCGTGGCCCATGTGCAGGGTTCCTGTCACGTTGGGTGGGGGTAAAATGATGCAGTAAGACCCATCCTTGCCAGAGGGTTTGAAATAGCCGGCCTGTTCCCAGTGCTGATACCACTTGGCTTCTGCCTCTTCCGGTTGGAATGATTTTTCGAGGGCGACTGGCGCTGGTGTGTCGGTCATAATGTGAGCCTTAGCTGAGTTGATGAGTTTGGAGATTATAGCCAAGTTTTCGGTATTGGCGAAAGCGTTCTCGAGCCTTATCCTGCATGGCTGGGACTTTGGGGATAACCTCAATCAGACGTTGACAGGGCGGCTGTTCTGGTGGGCTCAACTGACTGAGATTCAGCAAGATATCGGCAGGCTCTACTGTTGCCAGGGTACTTATGAGAATGGGGCTCTCTGAGGGGCCCTTACTGAGCTGATGAGGGAGGAAGCTATCAGCCCTAAATTCCCAGAGCAATTGATCTAGCTTTGTAGCGTCTTCCTCAGAATCAGTGGCTACAAACAGGGTTTTCCCGGACAGAAAAGCCTTTTCAATCAGGCGACAAACAAATCTATCGCGCTCGGCGAGGTTTTCAGTCGGCAAAAGATAAAAATCAGTACGCATCTTAGGATGCTATCATAAGAGCCTTGTTTTTTGACAGGGGATTTACGTTAAGGTGGCAACCCCACCCCTCTATGAACTCTCAAATAGTAAGGAATTTGCCTAGCTGTCTAGCCTTAGGAGACTTTGCATTAAGGGGCTGGGCGGGGTAGTATCGGTATAGGCGATAAACGAGTGAGTATCTTGTGACAGGCATCATTATCCGCTATTTAAATCGAGAAATTATTAACACCATGTTGGTGATCACGGCGGTGTTGTTAGCCATTTTTATTTGTAATCAATTTGTGCGTTATTTGGGTGATGCCGCGATGGGCCGAATGACTGCGCAATCTGTTTTGCAAATGATGTCCATTCAAATTCCATTGTTAACGGGCTTTATGATGCCTTTGGGTTATTATTTGGGCGTTTTAATCAGTTATGGCCGATTGTATTCTAATAACGAAATGATTGCGCTTTTTGCGGTAGGATTTAGTCGGGTGCAATTATTAGGCGTTACAATGCTAGGGGCCGCACTTGTAGCAACCTTAGTCGCTGTGATTATGATGTGTATTGAACCCAGGATGGCGTATTACCGTGAACATATTTTAGCCGAAGCTGTTGCGGCTTCGCCCTTGCAAAAAATGACGCCGGGCCGATTTCAAATGATCGCAGGGCGATATGTCGTTTATGCAGAGAAAATGTCTCGTGGTCGAGATCAGTTAGAAAATGTTTTTGCAGCTGAAATGCCCGATAAAAATGCGTCCGCAGAGTGGGGAGTGATGGCAGCACAATCCGCTAAACAAGTGGTTTCTCCTAAAACGCACGAGGATTTTGTTGAATTTCAAAGAGGTTTTCGTTATCAGGGAAACCCAGGCGATCATGATTTTCAAATTGTGGGATTTGATCATTATGGTGTACGAATGCCTGCCCCAAAGCTTGCGATAAAACGCGAAGAAAGTTATTTATCAACATCAGAATTGTGGAAAGAAAGGCGGACAAATCGTTTGGCTGATGCGGAATTGCAGTGGCGAATTTCTATGCCATTATCCGTTTTTTTATTTGCACTGGTGGCAGTCCCTTTGAGTCGAGTGAATCCTAGGCAAGGTCGCTTTGCTCAACTTTTACCGGCAGTGATGATTTATATTGTTTATATTGATTTGTTGTTCGTCTCACAATCCTGGGTAAAACACGGCCGATTGTCCAGTGCTATTGGTTTGTGGTGGGTACATATTTTGTTGTTGATTTTGGGTGCAGTATTATTTTTGCAACATGCGGGCTATATTCATCGATGCCGCATGAGGTTGAAACGATGACAATTTATCGAAAGTATATTGGCAATCAAGTGGTCAAATCTATTTTGATGGTACTGCTAATTTTATTAGCCATAGAAAGTTTTATTGAACTAACAGCGCAATTAAAAGATGTGGGAAAAGGTGATTTTTCGATGCGACATGTGGGCATTATTGTGCCTTTAGTGTTACTATCAAAAGTGTATCAATTATTTCCGATGGCAGCGTTGATCGGCAGTATTGTCGGTTTGGGTCGATTGGCCTCTCGAAATGAATTAATTGCATTCCATTCAGCAGGGCTTTCACTTTGGCAAATTACTTCGGCCGTGATGTTTTCATCGGTTATTTTAACACTGATTATTTTAGTTCCTGGAGAATCATTGGCGCCTTATGCTTTTGATGTTGCTTCGACAATAAAAACCAGGGCCTTGAGTCAAGGTAATACTTTAAAAACAGATCGAGGAACATGGGTGCGTGATGGTAATAATTTTATTCATATTCATACTTTGGAAAGTGGCACTCAATGGTACGGTGTAACGCGTTATTTATTTGATCAACAACATGAATTGCAATTAGCCAGTTTTGCTGAACGTGGAGAATTCCAACAGGGTCAGTGGCAATTTTATCATGTCAAAGAAAGTCGATTTGAACCTACACAAGTGCGTCGCGAAACATATCCCCAGCAAGTCTGGAATTTAAGACTTGATCCACGTATGATGGGTTTGATTGATATTGAACCTTCGCAACAATCCTTGCCTCAATTATATCGCAGCGTTCAATTTCGCAAAGCCGTTGGGCAAGACGCAGGCCCTTTTGAATTTGCCTTTTGGCGGCGTTTAATGTTGCCGTTTGCCACCTTGGTGATGATTTTGTTAGCGGTTCCGATTGTAGACGGTCCTCTGCGCAGTGTGACAATGGGCGTGCGAATTGTGGCAGGAATTAGTGTGGGTTTTGTATTTTATATGCTGAATCAATTTTTGGGGCCTATGAGTTTAATTTATCAAGTACCCCCGGTATTGGCTGCAGTAATGCCAGTTTTAGTTTTTGCAATTTTGGGTGGATATTTAATTCGATCGAGCTAGCTTGCGGGAACTCCTGCGGTCGAGCAGTGTTAGCACAATTTAAGAGAGAGTTTTGATGATGAATAATGTTGAAGTAACTGAAAGCACAGTGGTGCAACCCAAAAAGCACCATTGGTTTTATCCCTGGTTAATTTGGGGATTAGGCGCGGGGTTTTTCTTTTCTGAATATTTGGGTCGAGTAGCTCCTGGTGTTTTGGTGCCAGAATTATCTCAAGAATTTCATGTGAATGCACTGATGTTAGGTGCATTATCCAGCATGTTCATGTGGCCCTATATTATTATGCAAATGCCTGTGGGAATGTTGGTAGATCGTTATGGTCCTCATAAATTATTAACCGTGACTGCGGCTTTGTGCGGATTAGGTTGTATGGCATTTGCTGTGGCCAAAGGCCTTTTTATCGCTCAAATAGGTCGATTTTTAATGGGATTCGGTGCTTCGTTTGCTTTTGTCGGCGCACTAAAATTAGCGACGATGTGGTTTTGTCCGACTCGATTTGGATTGTTAGCAGGTTTAACACAAGCGCTGGGTATGTTCGGTGCAGCGTTGGGTGCCGGTCCACTTTCTGCATTAGTTGAAGGATTAGGTTGGCGTAAAACGATGTGGTTAATTGGCGGTATTTTAATTGTAATTGCGATCTTGATTGGTTTAGTGGTCAGAGATAATCCTTTGCTGCATCATGGTGAGCCTGAACCCAGTGAAGAATATGGTTCTCACATTTCATTTAAAGACGCATTTACGCGGGTTTTAAAAAATCCACAGAGTTGGCTCAACGGTTTTTATGTCGGTCTGATTTATTCACCAACCGGTGCCTTTGCTGAATTATGGGGCACAACCTATGTTCAACATAATTACGGTTTGGATAAAATAAAAGCGGCTCAAGCGATTAGTTGTATTTTT
Organism: uncultured Gammaproteobacteria bacterium; assembly: GCA_964567285.1. Classification (GTDB taxonomy): domain Bacteria; phylum Pseudomonadota; class Gammaproteobacteria; order JAIEPX01; family JAIEPX01; genus JAIEPX01. The sequence goes on along the minus strand of CAZMLO010000002.1, from coordinate 67,441 downwards.
TTAGGGTGGGCGATTGGTGGTCCTTTAGCAGGACTTTTATCCGATCGAATTAAACGTCGTAAACCCGTTATGATTGCTTCTGCAGTGTTGAGTTTGGTGACAATGACATTTGCGCTATATACTCCCAATTTATCAGTTCCACTCTTATTTTTATTGATGTTTTTATATGGTATTTCCAATACTGGCGTGGGCGTTTCCTATGCAGTGGCTGGGGAAATTAATGAGCGGCGAGTAGCTGGCACGTCCTTGGCCTTTGCCAATATGGCTTCAATTATTTTTGGGGCGATGTTTCAACCACTGATTGGTTTGTTTCTTGACTTGCAGTGGGATGGGAAATTGGTGAATGGTGTTCCTGAATATTCGGTAGAAGCCTACCGTCATGCAATGCTGGCGTTGCCTGCTTGTTTGGTTTTGGGGCTGATTTCAACGCTTTTTGTTAAGGAAACATATTGTAAACTCAAAGGGAAATAGGTATGCTTGCGGCCGCAAGTACGCGGTTGTATACATTGAGTTGTTTATCAACGGATCTAATTTTACTTTAACGGAGAGTTTTCTATGAAAAAGTCTATGGTTTACGGTTTAGTTTTGACAGCAGGTTTGGCCTTAGCGGGTTGCAGCGAAGTTCAAACAACTGAGCCCGTAAGCGAACCAGTTCCAACAATGGAAGTTCAGCATCGTCATCCTGGAGGTGTTGTTCACCGTCATCACGTGAAAGCTGAAAAGAAAGCAGAAGTAGCGGGTGCTGCTGCTGCGGCTCCAGCAGCTAAGGCAGAAGCTAAACCAGCTAAGCATCATGCTAAAAAACATGCTGCGAAGCACAAAAAGCATCATGCTAAGTCAAAGAAAGCTGCTGCTAAAGCTGAGTCTTCAAACGAAGCAGCTCCTGCAGCTGAGGCTACTCCAGCCGATGCTGCTAAAACAGAAGAACCTGCTAAAGATAGCGCAGCTAAAGACAGTTCATCTGACGCCAGCTCTAATGCATCAACCGATGCAGACAAAGCAAAGTCTGATGAATCTTCAGCTCCTGCTGCTAGCGAATAGTCTCTTCGCATAAGTTTGGATAGCCAACTCTCGCTGGTTCTCAGTGGGAGTTGGTTACAAAATCGCATTCTCCCTCACCCTCTTTCAGTAAATTCCCTTTCTTGCATTGAGTAAAAATTTGAATCACAATAAGTCACTTTTATTGTGGAGCCGTTTAACATGTCTTATGGTCAGGTCCTAGATTTAATTGCAAAGGAAAAAATTCCTTTTGTAGATCTTCGTTTTACCGATTCTCGAGGTAAAGAACACCATGTGTCAGTTTCAGCGAAAACGGTCACAGAAGAATTTTTTCGTTATGGGAAAATGTTTGATGGCTCGTCTATTGCCGGTTGGAAAGGGATTCAATCGTCTGATATGGTGTTGATGCCAGATCCCAGCACAGCGAAATTGGATCCATTTTTTGATAATCCGACGCTGACTATGACATGCGATGTTTTAGATCCTCTGACAATGGCTGGTTATGAGCGTTGTCCCAGAACGGTAGCAAAAAAAGCCGAGGCTTATTTGCGTAAATCAGGCATTGCGGATGATTGTTTTTTTGGGCCAGAGCCTGAATTTTTTATCTTTCGCGATGCGCGTTGGAAAGTTCAAATGGATCATGTCTTTTCTCATTTGGATGCTGAAGAAGCTTCGTGGAATTCTGCAACCGAATATGAGGGTGGCAATACTGGACATAGGCCGCGTGTTAAAGGAGGATATTTCCCCGTACCTCCAGTGGATTCATCACAAGATTTGCGTTCTGCAATTTGTTTAGTTTTAAAAGACTTAGGGCTTGATGTTGAGACTCAACATCATGAAGTGGCGCCATGTCAGCATGAAATTAATACACGTTTTGCTTCAATGGTTAAAAAAGCGGATGAAATGCAAGTGCTAAAATATGTGGTACACAATGTGGCGCATCGTTTTGGGCGTACCGCGACATTCATGCCTAAACCTTTGGCGGGCGATAATGGTAGTGGAATGCATTGTCATATGTCGTTGAGCAAAGACGGTAAAAATCTTTTTGCGGGCAACGGTTATTGCGGTTTATCTGATACGGCCTTGCATTTTATCGGTGGAATTATTAAGCACGCGCGTACCCTAAATCTTTTTACGAATCCTACAACGAATAGTTACAAGCGATTAGTGCCAGGGTTTGAAGCGCCTGTTTATCTGGTTTATTCAGCCAGAAATCGTTCTGCTGCTATCCGCATTCCTTTTGTACCGAATCCAGAAGCCAGTCGGATTGAGGTGCGCTTTCCAGATCCTTCTGCCAATCCCTATTTAGCTTTTGCTGCATTGATGATGGCGGGTATTGATGGCATCGAAAGGAAGATCAGTCCGGGTGAGCCTCTGGATCAGGATTTGTATCAACTGTCGAGCACAGAATTGCGTAATCGTCCGCGTGTTGCGGGAACTTTAGAAGAAGCCTTACAAGCTTTACGCGAAGATATGGATTTCCTTTTGGCAGGCGATGTTTTCACTAAGGATCTGCTAGAAGGCTATGGGCAATTAAAATTCGAGGAAATAAATCGCTTGCGTACTATTCCACATCCGGTGGAATTTGATATGTATTATAGCGTGTAATTGAGTCTCGATGGCCATTAACCATACGACAGGCGGAATATTCATTGTAGCTGGCACCTGCATTGGTGCCGGCATGTTGGCTTTGCCGGTAGCCATGGCCAGCGGTGGATTTTTAGGTTCTTGCGCAGCTTTGGTTCTATTCTGGTTAGTGATGGCACTGACAGGGTTGTATGTTTTAGAAGTCAATTTATACCTACCTTCAGAATCAAATTTTATCTCAATGGCCAAACTTACCCTAGGGAGCACCGGGCAAATTGTAGCGTGGTTTACCTATCTTCTTTTGCTTTATTCACTGATGGCCGCCTATTTATCGGGAGGTGGGGATATTGTTGAAAGTGTCGTGGCCACCTTGGGTCAGATTAATTTAGAAAATTGGATTAAACCCTTGCCCTGGATTTTGGTGGCGGGTCTCGCGATTTATCTGGGGCATCGCTCGGTTGATCGACTCAATAGAGTGCTATTTTTTGGCTTAGTCGTTACTTATTTTATGATGGTTTTATTCACACTCCCGCAACTAAAGGTTGATTATTTATTGAAAGGAAAACCATTATCGCTCTTAGCGGCCTTTCCTATTTTAAGCACTGCTTTTGGTTATCATGTGGTAATTCCCAGTATGCGTTTGTATTTATCGGGTGCTGTGAATAACCTTGTTAAAATTATTTTTATTGGCAGTTTTATTACTTTGGTCGTCTATTTATTTTGGGATCTGGTGGTTTTTGGAACGATTCCTGTGAGTGGTGCTTTGAGCCTGGAAGCAATTCAGCAAAGCGGGCAACCTGCCACAAAAATTGCTTCGACCTTGGCTGCTTTATCACATAATAAATCGCTGGTGATGATCATAGAGTTTTTTATTTTCTTTGCCATTTCTACATCATTTATTGGTATTGCACTGGCCTTATTCGATTTTCTAGCAGATGGCCTTAGAATTCCACGCTCAGTCTTAGGTAAATTAGCCGTTATATTTCTAACCTTCATTCCACCTCTAAGCTATGCCTTATTTTATCCCAAAGGTTTTATTTTAGCGCTTAGTTATGCGGGCGTTTTTGTAGCCATTTTGCACGGTATTTTACCCGCTGCAATGGCCTGGGCAGGAAGAAATCGTAACTTGCCTCAGCACTATCAAGCCCCTGGCGGTAAAATAGGGATGGTATTGGTGATATTGTTTTCTTTGTTAATTGTTTTTATGCAAGTCATTGTTAATCATTGAAAGGAATATAATTAAGGTACCCCCTCCTAACCACTGGCCCACAGGCAAAGTTCAGATGGGTGAATTGTTGAGCATGTTTCTGCACTTTCTCTACCCACCTTGCATTTTGTAAACTGATTTTATATAGTTTGGTTTGACAATCTTCAATTATTTAACTTATTAAGTTAAATTTTAAAATGGAACTAATAAATAGGCATAGATAGTTTTAAGAGGTGATAATGGAAGATCAGGTTTTACTCCCGAAAGGCCATGTTTTTTTGCACTCAGCTGCAGATATGGATACATTGTTAACACCGCTCAAAAGCGTTGGTATTCAATATTTTACTTTTATGAGAAATTTTAATAATGGCGAACAGATCTATTTATCAAGTATTGCTGGCTGGGTCGAAGATTATTATCAGCAAGGTCTCTATCGTCAATTCATCTCAGATTCTCCGGATAAGTACAAATCTTGTTGCTTAGTTTGGCCAAAGGGGAAAAATTTGCCGGTTTTTGATTTGGCGAAAGAACGATATAACAGTGATAATGGTGTTACTTACGTCAAAAAAAGAAAGGATTACACGGATTATTATTTTTTTTCGACCACTGTGGATAACGTCAATATCATCAATTTATACATGAATCATGGCGACATTTTTGAACGATTTATTATTTATTTTGAAGATAGAGCGGCTTTATTGGTCAAAAAAGCGAATGAAAGTAAAGTTAAATTACCGTCTAATATAAAAAATGCTATACCCAATGATGGAATAAATACCTACTGTGATTCTACAGATATTGCCAAAGCTATAAAGGAAATGAATATACGAAAGTACATACTCAAAGGTAATGAGTATTGTGGGGCAAAATTATCTCGACAGGAAATTTCGTGTGTTATTAATTATGTTAATCATTGTACAGCTGAGGAGACAGGAAAGAACATGAATATTTCAAAGAGAACAGTGGAGACTTATTTTGAGAGTATGAAGAATAAATTAGGGTGTGATAGCAAAAGTGATATAGTGCGGTTGTTGATTGAAGATGGATTTGATATGTTGAATGGTGAAATTGTCACTTAATTTTTGAATTGAACTTAGGGGAAATATTCAAATGGATTATAAAGAAGAGAAAGTTGATAGGCAGAATGATTTTCTGATAGCCGATATTTTTGCGAATGATGCCAAGTTCCAGGCAATACGAGAACAGTTTAAACACCTCTTATTGGGAATCCGAGCCATTGCAGAAAAAGATAGCGATGTGGCATGTCGTAAGCGTAAAAAAGTAGATCAATTCAAAACAACAATAATGGATTGTTCAGGTGATAGTTCAAAAGATGTTACGGCCAGAGTACAAGAGTGGGACCATACATCAACGAAAGAACGTTTTTTAATCTATAAAGAAAGCGACGGTTGGACTCTGTACGGAAGAAACATTGTAGGGAAGCGGATACAGAAATCGATCGACCGATTAAGTGAGGAAGACGCCGATTTTAAAAACGCATTTCTAAAATTATTACAAGGACATTCTCAACAAGGGGATCTTGCCTTTAATCACCCCTTACATTCTTTAGTTGTTGATTTTTTCGGGTATTTGCGTCCGGCTATTTTTTTCAGCTATTCTTGGCCTGACCCTAATAATGAAGCTAGGACGCTAAAAGATGAGTATAATAGAAAGGTGGTTCATGCAATTGCGAAGGATCTAATTTATGCCGGATTTAGAGTGTTACTGGATAAGGATGATTTATTTCCCGGGCATGATCTTGATAACTTTATGAATCTGATCACCGATTCTAGAACCGATTACATTTGTATAATGGCCACCCCTCTTTACAAAACCAAATATCTTAATCCTTCGCTAACACTAGCTGGAGATTACAATAAAACCTATGTTGAAGCTAAAAGTATTCTAAGCCATGCTGACAGTAACGAAAATTTTAGAGATAGGCTCTTCACTTTTTTATTAGAAGGCGAAGCTAAAGACAGTCTTCCAGGCTCTTTAGAAACATCAAAGATTTTTTGTAAATTCACGACCAACGATTATTTCAGAACCCTGCTTAGGATGGTTCTTAAGGCCTATGATATCGAAGAAAGTAAGAATCAGGCCGTTAGTGCACTTGTCAGGGAATTCGATAAGAAATGGCGTCCTGTTAAGTTAGAGTCGATTATCAGCCCCATGAAAGACAAGCCCGTTTTTATTTTTACTGATCCTGGTGTTGATGATTTTGCAGCTTTAGGACTAGCACTAGCTCCAAAAGCTTTTACTGTTAAAGCAATTGTTGCTTGCGCAGGTAATATTGAACTCGAAAAAACGGTGAGTAATACTTTAGATATTTGCCATCTTGCTAATAGAAAAGAAATTCCAATTTTTCGGGGTTCGAAATCTCAAATGAGTGGAAATCCAATACACACTGATTATGAAGCCCATGGGGATAATGGCTTAAATCAAGTTAATTTAGAAAGAGCTGCCCACTCTTACGAAGAGGGGGACACGACGGAAACCCTGATCAAAATTTTAAGATCTACTAAATCTCCAATTACCTTAATTAGCTTATCAGGATTAACCGATGTGGCTCTTCTACTCAAAAAGGCCGCAGAGCTTAAACTGCTCGATAAAATTGCCGGGATCAGCATGATGGGAGGTGTATTTGATTTCGAGAATGCTAATGCGCCAAAACGGGTTGAAAAATTTGAAGTGAAATATGGGGAATTTAATTTTCTTTCAGACCCTGATGCCACAAAATTAGTTTTCGATATTTGCCAATCACGCGCTAATCCTATTCCTGTTATTCTCTTTGATCTTGACTTCACACATCATAATTGTCGTTTTACTCAAGTTCAAACTACCAAGCTGCGTCGTCGTTCTCCAAACAGATTAAGCTTGGCGATTGCAGATGCATTAGATGTAATACCGCCGGTTTACCGTGCGCGTTTTCCTAATGATCCTCCCTCTCAACCTGTTCATGATATTTTTCCGGTAATGGCACTCCTTGAGCCTGCACTGTTCGAGGGGGAGTACGTTCATATTCACTGTCAATCGAGTGAAGGTGATTCTCCAGGGCAAGTGGAACTTGTTGAAGACGAAAAATCGCCAAAAGTATTTCGTGTCAGAGCGATACCAAAATTGAAACAAGAAGCGTTTTTTGACAAATATGTTGAGGTGGTAAGCAGTTACTCCTTACCCGCAGCATCTATATCTGCTTCCCATCAACCCTCGATGTCGTCGAGTAATTCTAACAGCCAAGCTGTTCAACAAAGCACTCCTTCAAGAAAATATGGGGCTGCTTCTCCGAGCTTTTTCAAGGAAGGTGAATCTGCTGTTGCAGAGTCGTCCAGAGGGCAGGATGCGTCTGCTTCTACTGGAAAGGCATCTGAGCAGGGTGAAGACAGAAGGCCAACAGTGGTTACACGTACTGTCACTTATTTGAGTGCACCTGAGAGTCTGGACTCGACACAGGGAAGGGGATGGTTAGAGCTCGCATCACAGTTTGCTCCCCCTAAATCCCAACTTAAGGGTGAGCCAAACCATGAGATAGTCACTCCTGTCTATTTGCAACCTGGATCAAGCAAGCAGAGTGACCTAGGGGGTCCAATAAACAAGTAACTCTGCCAATTTGGACCCCTGCTGGAATATTAATTATGTTGGCGATAACAAGACAAAAATATACTCAATAGTTCAATATTGCTATTGACAGAAAACTTCATCTTAATGTTTGTTAAGTGGTTTTCAACGGTGCGGTTTGATATTTCGAGTACACGCGCCATTTCTTTTGCTGATAATCCCTTCGCCAGCATGAGCAGACATTCAAACTCTCGTGGGGATAAATGGCCATCGAGGTGTTCATCTAATTGAATTGCTGCGCAAAATCGCTGTAAAGCTTCTTTCTCGTTGTCATAGGTATTTTTATAGAGCGTGTAGAGAGCACTTGAGGATATGCTCTTTGTTACATCATAACCGTAGCAAAGTACGTATTTTCTATCGGAGGACTCGACAGATATCGGATGAAAATTTAGCATATATTCTGTTAAGCTACCTTCAGCGTTTATTACTGGTGAAATCTTTTTATTACTTACCACTTCATTAGTTTCTATGGCTTCCAGTTCAAAACCGAGAATGGTCTGATGAATAGAATCGGCGGTATTGAGTGAACTATTATTGAAAAGTTGTTTAAAACTTTCATTCACGAAGAGGTATTCTTGATTAATGGGATCTTTGAGATAGGCAACATTGGGTAAGATGCTGATGATGGTACCAAGATATTCGTTTTGTAAAAAATTATTTTTAGCATCATTGTGTCCCACAGCGGCACTCATAGTCGGTCGAGTATGAGATTTTGGGCTGGAAATAGAATTAGGAATACTACTGCCCAAAGTTCTGCAGTTATCGAAGTCTATTTCAGTTGAAACAGTGTTATATGACATCTTATCCTCCAAATCGGTTACTAGAAAATCAAGTTACAGTTGACAGTCTAGAGAATTAGAGGGGCAGAAAATTCTGTATCTTTTACGGGGATTTTTAAGGCGAATGCAGCAATGTTTAGGTCTAAAAATGGGCTTTTAAGTGCATTTTATGGACTTTAAATATTAATATTCAGTATATTTTTGTTTTTTCAGGGTCGCTTCTGAGCGGCTTTATCTTTTAAGAAAAATGAAATACTGATTGCCAGTAATGTAGTGGTTACGAGCATTAAAAAGGCACGGTTAAAATCCGTGTTACTATATACGGCAACGCCGTTAATAGTTTTTCCAGCCCAACGATATTGCATTAACCATGCAAATAGGGATTGAGTCAGCCCACCTGCAATCATGCATGTTGAGGCGAGTGCTTCTGCGGTTGCAGTTAATGATTTGGGGTTAGACTCAGCAATATGAGGATAACCTAAGGTGTGGGAACTGCAGATAAAGCCGATATTGAAGAATATGATATTCAGTGAGATAAAATTCAGGCTATTCAATAGCACTAAACTTGAAATTGGAATTAGCATGGCTATCGAAAAAAATACCATAAGCCCTTTACGTTGTTGGATTCTATCGGATATCCAGCCAATGGAGGGCGAGCCTATTAACATGCCCAAATACATCATTGATACTATATAGCTCGCTTGTATTGCGGATAGGTTATAGTTTTGTGTTAAATATAAAGACCCCCACAGCGCACCCAGTATAAATAGCGGTAGATTCATTAGTGAAATATATAAACCTGTTAGCCAATTTTGAGGATTTGCTAAAACGGTTTTGAGGATACTGTGGTAATTCAATTTGGTTTGCTGAGTGGTGTGTTGTGGAGCGCCACTGGGGGAGTCGATTACAAATTTATAGACTACTAGAATTAAAAGAATCCCGATGATGCCTATGGTTACAGAAGTCATTCTCCAACCAAAGTAATCTACGAGAAAACACAGAGGAGTTTGCGCAGCAATCGCGCCCAACATACCTATGGCCACGATAATGCCGGTGACATGTGCTAATTTTTCTGGCCCAAACCAACGCGTTGCGAGCCTGAGACTACTTATAAAACAAAATGCTCCTGAGATTCCTGCAATAAATCGTGCGATCAGAGCGAGAATAGGTGTGGGTGATAGAGCAAATAAAAAGGTGCTGATGACTGTAGTAGAGAGTGCGAATAAAATTAGAAGTCGTGTAGAAAATTTATCTAATAATATTCCTGCAGGTATTAATGAGAGGATGCTAGCCAAAAAATAACTGGATGATATCAGGCCAAGCTCAGAAGCGGAGATATGGAAAGAAGCAAGAACGCTTGTATTAAGCGAATTCATCATGTGGATCACGAGAATTTGAAAAAAGAAAAAGGAGGAAGACCCGAATATCACCGCCCAAGCGCGCGTGGAGGCTCTATAAGGTGTATCCGAAATGATGTCAAGTGAAGTTAAATCTTTCAAAAGTATCTTGCTCTGAAAAACATAAGTAGTCCGAGTAAAGCAAAGAATGATGAATATGGCAATAAAATTTTAACTGCTATAGTAACGCGCCCCATGAAAAGAATCCTTGTTTAAGTATAATTACTGATTTAATCAACCGATCATATTAGTAAAATCAATCATCATTTATCACCATGATCTAGGAGGACATATGAAAAGGTTCAATCTAACTACTGTTACTGCAATGGCATTGTTTGCCATGTTTTTTGGAACGGGTAACATTATATTTCCCATGAAATTGGGATTGGATTTAGGGGGGCAATTTGTCTTTGGAATGAGTGGATTTTTGCTGTCGGGCGTTGGGCTTCCTTTGCTTGGGATTTATGCTGTCTCATTATGCGATGGGAATTATCAAAATTTTTTCAGTTATTTAGGAAAAAGTTTGGGTAATTTTATGATTGCATTTATTATCATTACCATATGTTTAATAGTAGCGACACCTCGTACCGCAATCGTCTCCTATAGCACTTTCGAACATTATCTGCCAGGACCACTATCCAGCCCTTGTTCGTTTAATATACTCTATTTTTCAATAGTGTATTTCTTAACGAAAACCGATGACCGTTTAGTTGAAATACTAGGGCGATATATATCGCCCATTAAAATAGCTTCTATTATAACTTTAGTCATTCTTGCTTGTTTGATGAATGGGCCGAAAATTAACCACCCGGTGGATGGGTACGATCTTTTTAATAAAGGGTTTACGATGGGGTATGGCACAATGGATTTGCTGGCAGCGTTTTTCTTATGTACAACAACCTATAATAATATCAAAAGACAGATAAAATCCCCGACGCATGCTATTAATGATCAGTGCCGTCAAGTAATGATTCGTGGGAGTTTGCTGGGAGGTTTCTTGACTATTATGGTCTATGTCGGATTGATGTACTCTACATATAACCACAGTGCGGTGTTGCAAACATTACCTACAGAGAACTTAATTTTTGGCCTTTCAATGGTCGCCTTTGGCAGTTATGGGGCGCTGTTCCTCTGCTTTTTAGTGTTGTTAGCTTCTATTGCAACAGCGAGTGTTCTATCAGAAGTAGTCACTCATTATTGCTATGAATATGTTGTGAAGAAGAAGATATCAAAGAAAAATTGTCTAAGACTTATGCTTATCTTGATTTATGGAATGTCAATATTAGGTTTTGAGATGGTGATGAAAATAGCCATGCCTATATTAAACATATTATATCCGATATTAATCATCTATTGCATTAGTATTATCTATATTAAAAAAATTCATAGAAGTACCTTTCTAGTGAATAGTGCTTCTAATTTAGAAAGGTCTGTCGCCTGAAAAAAAGGCGAAGGTCCTCTCTATGAGAAATACTACTTATATCTTAACGGTATGGGGTTGCTCATACTTTAATTCTGAGAGAAGGAGGCGAATACAATTCGCACCTGATTATGTACTAAACCTAACTGTTTTGTGGAGAATGTTATGAAAAAGTTACCTTTTTATGTGGGAATTGGGAGCGCTGGTGATGGCTGGGCACTTGGCGTTGGAGCTTTTGGTGCCAGTGCAGGCTATATTGATGTTAAACGATGCCAATATAGCTCCATTGCACATGCCGGAATGGCACGTTTCCACGATTCAGTCATAACGGGCTCTTGTTATGTGGCGGGATCGGTTTCAGGTTCGAAAGCGGTGTTCAATAATCACTGTACATTCGTGGGATTTGTAGATTTAGAGGATAGCCAGTTCAAGTCAGGTCTTACTATAGCTTCAACTCGTGTATCACTCCGCAATTGTAAAACAAAAAATATCATTATCGATGATCATCGAGCAGTGGTAGGAACAAAAGATTTGTATTTATATGATGGTACCGTCATTGACGGAGATATCATATTCGAAGGAGGAGATGGTCATGTTTATTTGTATGGTAGTGCGAAAGTGAATGGTGCCATTCGAGGGGCTCTAGTGATTAATAAGGATGGTCACGCTCATTCTAATGATCAATCATACCATTCGCGGCATGATTCAAAGCATGAATCCGATAATGCTGATTGTGAAATGCCTGAAAACGATTGCCTATCAGATGAGGCAGGATCGTATACGTATAGGCAATCATCCTCGGCCAGTAGGAATGCGCCGTTTTATATCTCAGCATTTTCGTGGCTAGGACGTTTTAGAGAAAATGAAGAATCTGCACAAATTAGTGCTGAAGCACACGAGGTTCAGGCAGCTAATACTCATACTGATAGTGAGTCAATGCTACTAGAGAGTGATAACGCTGATAATGTTACTCTATCTTTTGTCCCTACTTCTGATAATCATACGGAGCCATCTACTGAATCTGCAGGGCAGCTACCTGGTATTCACATCCCTGGTTGGAAGGGTATGCCTAGTCGGAATTTGACGAATGATATGAATTCGCAGCCTACGCTCGACGGTAATCTGATTTTGGCAAGATTATGTATAGGGCTCTGGCAGAAGTATTCTAAGTCTGAAGAAGCTTCTTCTGGAAATCAGTATATTAGTGAGAAGGAATTTAAGGAGCGGCGAAAAAAATTAATGCAGCGATGGAAAGCAATTGCACGTTATTTACGTAATCAAGAACGCTTAGATGCCAATGATCAGGAAATAAAGTCTGTATTTCGCGAAATTAGAAATGACTTTAGAAACAGACTTCCTGGTGGTGAGTTTCAGCCAGTAACTGACGAGATGTTGTCTGAATTTGAATATGATACGCTGTGTTTAGAAGACTCAATTCCTTTAGATAAGGCCTGTTTGCAGAGAGACTATTTCAATGAGATCACTAAGTATCGTGATATGTTAATTGAGCTAACTCGGATTTTACCACAAAAGCCCTATCCTAGCCAAACAATTGATGTAATCGAAAATACACTTGAAAAACTCAAGGTTGATGAAATGTATCGGTATTCACGTCTCTCAGCAGAGGAGCTCTTATTGTCTTATCAGAAATTAGTGGGATGGGTTCAAGAAAGACATCCAGCTCGATGGAAAAATCTTGATTCTGATATTACAGACTTTTCCCATTATTCGGTTTCATTCGCAGAGGAGAATTTAAAGAACAGTACAAAAGGGCTCTTAACATTTTTGAAGTCGGAGGTGCATCAGCCCCTTTTATTGCAACCAACTATAGACGGTCTAAGGTCTAGCGATTCAGATGTGCTTCCTAGGTTGGGCTAATTCCCGATATAGTAAAATATAAAGTATTCATTTAATTCAATGATCAGTCAAGGTTTAGAGTAATCGTCTAGATGATATGCTCGTTAACCTTGACTGATTTTTTTGTATATTAGCAGTGCGAATTATCGTTGAGTATAAATACGGATTCTTAAATTCATTCTCGATCTATAAAATCCATTCTGTTGTACGAGATGAATCCAGTTTGATTTAAATTGTGCATCTAATCAATCATTTTTCAAGGAGTAAGACATGCAAAAGTTTCCATTTTTTGTGGGTATTGGCAGTGCAGGACGTGGTTGGGCACTTGGTGCTGGTGCTTTAGGTGGTAGTGCTGGCTATGTAGATTTTAATCATTGTAACTATGATGGTATTGCACACGCGGGTATGGCAAGGTTTCATGATTCAGTGGTTAATGGTTCTTGCTATGTGGCAGGATCTGCCACTGGCACTGGGACATTATTTAAAGGATTTTGTTCTTTTGTGGGTTATGTGGATCTTGAAACATGCGATTTTAAATCGGGTCTAACAGTGGTTTCTCCTAATGCAACATTGAGAAATTGTAAAACACGAGATATTACAGTAGACAATCGGAGCGCTTGGCTAACATCCAATGATTTGCATCTTACAGATGGTACCATTGTTGATGGTGATATTACATTTGAACGTAGAGATGGTCGTGTATTCTTGAGTGGTGGTGCTTGTGTTCTTGGTACAATTTATGGTGCTGATGTTGTTGATACTAATAGGTATCAGAATAACTAATCTTATCTTTCAAGGAAAGGGGCTTTTAGCCCCTTTTTTTATTTATCCGTTTATACGGATCGATGATTTAAATTTAAAGAATGAATCAATGAGTATATTTTCAGATTAATAAAATGAAATAGATGGATAGAATGTATATGTATATTTTTTTAAACTTATCTGGAGGTTCATGTCATGAAAAAATCGCGCCTTAAATTAGGGTCAGGACAAAATCAAGGTACTGTTGATAGAGTTAATAATGATCAAGAAAGGAAAGATCCCGTCAAGTATATACTGCCTGAGATAATGATAGGGGTATTGAAAAATCTGAGTGTTAAAGATCTGATAAGTGTGAATAGTGTGAGTAGAGCATGGCGAGCGTTAGGAAAAAAAGATGTTGTATGGGAATCGGTTATATTGAATGATCCAGCAGGTGGTTCATATAAAGATTTGATGACAAAGTTAGCGAGTGATGGAAAAAATATCCGAGGTAAGATCATTTCACAGGCCATTCAAAAAGAAATAAGTGTTAAAGAAAAGAACATCAAGTACTTAAAGAGTTCTCAGGAAACTGTACAAGTCAAAACAAATGGTAATAATATTATTGAAAGCCACCCTGTTGGGGCGTTGGTGAATCCGACATCATTTTTCACGCCGATAATTAGTGCGGCATGCAATTTTTTTACGTTTTTAAATAATGAGAAAAAAATAAGAAAGGAGCAGGACGCTGTATCAGATTTGAAAGATCAATCTTGTCATTACGCTAATGACACTTCCACAACATCCTACCGGTGAGTTATTCTATGAAAAAAATCGATCAACATATAATTGATGAGCTCTTGAAGGATGTTAGTTGTGCGGAAGACATTCTTGGTCAGTCTGGGCTCATCACTCAATTAACCGTTGCCCTTATTGAACGTGCTATTGAAAAAGGTTTGCTTAGTACTTAATGATATAATTCCTTCTGCTATATCTATTTCTATATCTATTTCTGTTTCAATCCTGTTGATTCAATTCTATCATTTATTTAATTCCTGCATCTCTTTAATGACTCAAAGAATCATTGTTTTCTAAAAATTAAAAAAACATAAGTATATTTTCAGATAGATGAAAAGCAAAAAATAATTTTAATATATCACTGTCTTATTTATTAACTGATGTAGGAGTCATAAAATGGATAATTCTTTATTAGATAGTGATTTAATTAATGGATCTTTACTTGATTACGCCACAGGTATTGCTCTCCCTTATAAAGCGTCTCATCGTAAAGAGGAGGTTCTCTTTTGTTCATTCAGCGCCACAAAAAAATCTTACGTTATTCTGAAAGATTTATGTGCAGTTTCTGAGTGCTCTATATTCGATATTCTGATGGTTATTTTTTCAGGTTTTATTGGTAAGTATTCCACGCAGAATAAAGTTGTTATTAAATACTTCGAGAAGAAAATAAATGATAATAAATTCCACTGCTTTAATCACAACTTGTTAGATACGTGTTTGCATCTGCAGGATAATGCTGATTCTTTAATTCAAATTACAAAGCGCTTTCATCCATTATGTAAAGGCAATGTGAAAAATATCCGTATGGGTGATATCAATAGCGAAATTTCCCAGCAGATAAGCCTGGTTGTTGAATTCAATCAATGCATCGATAGTCCCTTAATGGATGATTCTGAAATCGTCTTGTCTTTCGAAGAAGAGGATGGTGATCTCAAGTTTAAACTCAAGGTATACGAAGGGTTATTTGTAGAATCTTTCATCTCTGATTTCTCTAAACACTTCAATAATTATTTATTAGGTGCGTTAGGTAATCCGAGTTTGGCCATGGATGAAATAGAAATTCTTACTGCCGATGAGAAATATAATATCATTCATAAGTGGAATTCTGCTTCAGATCAAGTCTTGTCAGAAAAAACGTCCAATGATAACGAATGCCACACAATTATTAATATCTTCGAAAAACAGGTTCTCGCTAACCCTAATCATACTGCGTTGATTTTTGGTGAAGACCATCTGAGCTACGCAACGTTGAATGAACGTGCTAATCGTTTGGCTCGTAAGCTAGGACAACTAGAGCGCGGGACCTTAGTTCCACTTTGTGCACATAAAGGTGTAGATCTTGTTGTGGGATGTTTGGCGATCTTGAAAGCTGGTGGTGCGTACGTTCCCATGAGCGCTGATCTCCCACAAGAGCGGATAAATTTTATCATTGAGGATATTAATGCTAAATTTGTCCTAACTCAGTCCACTTTGGCCGATCGATTTCCTAACATTCCGCTACTCTTGTTAGAATCAGTATCTTCTCTAAATTCAGACAATCTAAATTTACCGATTAGACATACAGATTTGGCCTATGTCATTTATACTTCTGGGACCACCGGTAAACCAAAGGGGGTGATGATAGAACAGCGTAATGTCCTAAGCCTATCCTGTAATAATAATTTCATCGATGTGAAGCCTAACGATAGTTTTCTATTCCTCTCAAGTCCCATTTTTGACGCTGCAACTTTCGAGATCTGGGGTAGTTTATTGAATGGTGCAACGCTCGTTATTCCTGAAGATGAAAAGACTTTATTGAGTGATACAGCTCTTTTCAAAAAGACTCTAGAACATCAAAAAATTACGACGCTGTGGTTAACCCGGACTTTATTCGACAGCTTATATTGTCAAGATCCCACATTATTCGGAACTCTTGAGACATTAATGGTCGGAGGTGAAGCATTAAGTGTTAATCTGATGAATCAGCTCTGTGCGCAAGCAGAAAGACCTCGACGTATATTAAATGGTTATGGGCCAACTGAGAGCACTACATTTGCAACGACCTATGAATGTCATGCTGAGATGGATAGTAGTGTTCCCTTAGGTAAGCCCATAAGTCAGCGCACAGTCTATGTTTTAGATCCAGCATTACGCGTGCTGCCGGTTGGGGTGATTGGCGAGCTTTATATCGGTGGTGCTGGTTTAGCTCGAGGTTATTTAAATCGTCCTGATTTAACGGCCGAGCGATTCATTCAAAGTCCCTTCGATCCTAATGAACGTCTTTATAAAACTGGAGATCTGGTGCGTTGGTTGCCGGATGGTAATTTAGAGTATATGGGGCGTAATGACTTTCAAGTTAAAATTCGTGGTTATCGTATTGAATTAGGTGAAATTGAAAATCGTTTAAATTCTTATCCTCATCTTTCTCAGAGTGTGGTGCTAGCTAAAGAACGGCGTGATGAGAATGGGTCTATCCATCATCAACTAGTGGCGTATTACGTTGCTGATGAGCCTATTCCGCACGCCGATTTGGCAGCGCACATGGCGGCAGCGCTACCGGAGTACATGATTCCTACATGTTATGTACCTCTGGTAGCCTTCCCCTTAACCACAAATGGCAAGTTAGACCGTCGAGCTTTACCTGAACCGGATTGGTCGGCCTATCAATCACAGTATGTTGCTCCTGCAACATCTGATGAAATCCACTGTTGTCAAATCTGGCAAGAATTATTGTCGATCGATCAAATTGGCATTAGTGACAATTTCTTCAGGCTCGGTGGCAATTCAATTTTGGCCATTCAGGCTGCTCATCAGATGAGTAAGGCGTTGGATAATAAAATTACCCTGGCCAGTATTTTTGAGCATAAAACTATCGCTGATATTTTAAAACATCGAAGCCATGATGATTCTGTTGATATCCATCGCATCGAAGGGAATACTGCGCCCTTATCTTTTGCCCAACAACGTCTATGGTTCATTCAACAATTCGAACATAGCTCGAATGCCTATCATATTCCTATCGTTTTAAGCTTAAATCAAAGAATTGATATTGAGGCCTTTGAACAAAGTTTGAGGGCTTTAGTCAAAAGACACGAGATATTGCGTACTGTTTATCGTGCTGACGATAACGTACAGCTTGTGCTGGATGAGCCTCTAACTATAGAACGGATTAGCGTCTCTGCTAAGAATCAGGACGCATTGATTAAAGCAGATATCAATCGTACTTTTGATTTAAGTCGCGATTATCCCATGCGTGTTGTTGTGTATCAAAGAGGTCTGAAAAAACCCCATTATACGGTATTATTGAATATCCATCATATTGCATTTGATGGATGGTCAACAGATATATTAATGCGAGAACTGCATGCTTACTATGAACATTTCGCAAACGAAGCACCATTGGCTCTTGATGAGCTAGCACTTCATTACAAAGATTTTGCTTCTTGGCAGAGAAATTATTTACAGGGTGAGCGACTTGAGAAAGAAAGACAATTTTGGACGAACACACTCAGTGGATATGAGCCTTTGGTTTTACCTACGGATTACGCAAGGCCAGCACAATTTGATTATACAGGGGAAGATTATCTTTTCACGATTAATGCCGATCTATCCAATCATTTACGGAAATTGGCGCAAAGGTCAGGTGTTAGTTTATACACGGTGATGTTAAGTGCCTGGAATATCCTGATGAGCAAGTTGAGTGGTCAAGAAGATATTATCATAGGGACCCCTATGGCCAATCGACATCATGCTCAAGTTGAAAACATGGTCGGCTTTTTCGTAAACAGTTTAGTATTACGTAATAGGATTCAGGGTGAGCAATGCATAGCGGATGTTATTGATCGGGTCTCGAAAAATCTATCTTTAGCACAAAGCCATCAAGATTTACCTTTTGAACAGGTGATGGATTGCTTAAAAGTTGAGCCGGATCAATCAAGACATCCTATTTTTCAAGTGATGTTTGGAGTGCAGAGTTTTGGTTCTCAAATAAAAAGTCCAATATTTGACGTGGTATCTTTTAGTGAAAATTATGATGTAGCGAAATTCGATATCACGTTAATGGTTGACGATTTTGGTAATGAATTTAAAGGTAATTTAAATTTTGCAACTCATTTATTTTCTCGAGGAAGTATAGAGAGGCTGGTTGAGCAATATCAACGTGTTCTGGAGCAAATTATAAACACTCCAGATAAGCTAGTAAAAGATGTTATTTTACTGAGTGAAACTGAGCGCCATAAGATTTTGATAGAGTGGAATGAAACGAATACTGACTACCCAAAAGATGTTAGCATTATTCAGTTATTTTCATCAGAAGTGCAAAAGCATTCAGAGAAAGTTGCACTTGTCTTTGGTCAGAAAGAAATCACTTACAGAGAATTAGATGAGCAATCTAGTCAAATGGCTCAAGCCATTGGTGAGTTGAAGCCCGATACGTTGGTACCTCTTTGCTTACGCAAAAGTACAGATATGATCATCGCTATGTTGGCAATCCTGAAAGCGGGTGGTGCCTATGTACCGGTTGCCATCGATCTTCCAGACGAGCGTTTGAACTATGTGTTAAATGATAGTAAAGCAAACACAGTGATTACCTCCGGTGAATTTGCCCATCGATTCAAGAGCATACTGAATGTGATTAATTTGGATGCTCTAGATTACTCAGATCAATCGACTAATCATACCTGTCATCGCCTTTCAAATAATATGGCCCACGCAATTTATACTTCTGGTACAACGGGACAACCGAAAGGTGTGATGATTGAGGATGGGAATGTAATCACCCTTACGCATAATGTCGATTATCTTAAAATTAATGAAAATGATTGCCTCATATTTTTATCCAGTCCTATTTTCGATGCTGCAACTTTCGAAATATGGGGTGCATTGTTGAATGGTGCAACTTTGGTTATTCCCGAGAATGATAAAGAACTCATGTCAGATACGGAAGCCTTTTCACAATGTTTGAAAAAGAATAAGGTCAATATTTTGTTTTTGACTAAAGTATTGTTCGATAGTTTATATTGTACCGAGCCGAGTTTATTCAATTCACTCGATAGCTTGATCGTAGGTGGGGAAGCTTTAAGCTTGAGTTTGATGAATCAACTCTGCTCACAAGTAAAAAGACCTAAACAGATTTTAAATGGCTATGGCCCTACTGAAAGTACCACCTTCGCTACATTATATGAATGTCATCCACACATGGGCAGTAGTGTTCCCTTAGGAAAACCGATTAGTCAACGAAAGCTCTACGTTTTAGATAAGACACTGAATCCAGTTCCAGTTGGCGTGATTGGTGAACTTTATATCGGTGGAGCGGGGTTGGCACGAGGTTATTTAAATCGTCCTGATTTAACTGCGGAACGGTTTATTGCGAATCCATTCACAGCGAATGAACGATTATACAAAACCGGAGATTTGGTCCGCTGGTTACCGGATGGTAATTTAGAATATATGGGACGCAATGACTTCCAAGTCAAAATCCGTGGTTATCGTATTGAATTAGGAGAAATTGAAAACCGTTTAAATACACATCCGCTTCTGTCTCAGAGTGTGGTGCTGGCAAGAGAACGGCCCAATGAGAATGGGTCTGTCCATCATCAGTTGGTAGCCTATTATGTCGCTGATGAACCTATTCCTTCAGCCGATTTGACGGCATATTTGGCGTCAGAGCTACCGGAGTACATGATTCCTTCATGTTATATGTCCTTGGCAGCCTTCCCTTTGACGACAAATGGGAAGTTGGATCGACGGGCTTTGCCTGAACCAGATTGGTCGTCTTTTCAATCTCAGTATATTGCTCCTCAAACAGCAGAAGAAAAAACCTGTTGTGAGATTTGGCAGGGATTATTATCTCTGGGGCAAGTAGGGATTAGTGATAACTTCTTTAGACTGGGTGGGAATTCTATTTTAGCCATTCAGGCTAGTCACCAAATGAGTAAAGCTTTAGGGATGAAAATTACCTTAGCGTGCATTTTTGAGCATAAGAATATTTCCGATATTTTAAAGAATCAAGAGCAGGAGGAATCAATAGTAATTCCCTCTGTAGAAGGTAATAGAGCACCTTTATCTTTCGCACAACAACGGTTGTGGTTTATTCAACAATTTGAGAAAAGCTCGAATGCTTACCATATTCCAATGCTTCTAAAGCTCAAACAAGGTACCGATATCGGAGCGTTTCAGCGAAGTATTGAGGCATTTGTAATGCGTCATGAGATATTACGTACAGTCTATAACGCTGACGATAATTGTCAAATAGTAATGCACGATCCTATATGTATATCTACTGTACCTGTCACGGCTAAAAATAGAACGGAAATACTTCAGGCGGATATTAATCGAATTTTTGATTTAAGTCATGAATATCCGATTCGTGTAGTGGTGTATCAACAAGGAATTAAAAATCCCCGTTATAGCGTTTTAATCAATATTCATCATATTGCTTTTGACGGTTGGTCGAGCGAAATTTTAATGCGCGAGTTGCAAGCATATTATGAACACTTTGTGCGAGCAGAACCTTTGACATTAAATGAACAAGCACTTCAGTATAAAGATTTTGCAAGCTGGCAACGCGACTATATGCAGGGAGATCGACTAGAGCAAGAGAAGAAATTTTGGACAGAAACGCTCAGTGGTTATGAACCACTGGTTTTGCCTACCGATTATGCGAGACCGGCACATCTCGATTATACCGGTGAGGATTATCACTTCACAATCAGTGCTCAATTATCATCCCAACTACGAGAAATTGCTCAACATGCTGGTGTGTCCTTATACACTGTCTTATTAAGTGCATGGAAAGTACTGATGTGTAAATTAAGTGGACAAGAAGATATTGTTATTGGTACCCCGACTGCGAATCGGCATTATGCGCAGCTTGAAAATATGGTCGGGTTTTTCGTTAATAGTTTAGTTTTACGTAATACCATTCAGGGTGATCAACCTATAGCTGATGTCATTGAATCCGTATCCCAAAATTTTTCTAAAGCTCAAAGTCATCAAGATTTGCCATTTGAACAAGTAATGGACTGCTTAAAAGTCGAGCCGGACCAATCGCGACATCCCATCTTTCAGGTGATGTTCGCCGTTCAGAGCTTTTGTTCAAATATAGAAAGTGAGCTGTTCGAAATAATGTCTGTGACAGATAACTATGCTATCGCGAAATTCGACTTAAGTTTATTCATAGACGACAGCGATGATAAATTTAAGGGAAATATTAATTTTTCAACGCGACTTTTTGATAGTGAAACGATAGAAAGAATGCATCATCAATATTTGTCCATATTAAATCAGTTTGTGACTTCTCAAGATATGCTGATTAATGATATCAATATTTTGAGTGAAAAGGAAAAAGAAGAAATCACTATAAATTGGAACAAGACTGATACATTATACCCGATGAATAGTAATATAGTAGAGTTATTTGAAGACCAATCTGATAGGTATTCAGATAAGCTGGCTCTTATTTGTGGGCAAGATCGATTAACTTATCGAGAACTAAATAATCGTGCTAATCAAATGGCTCATGCGATTGGAGAGCTTGAGTCTGATGCTTTAGTGCCTATTTGTCTACGAAAAAGTGTAGATATGATTATAGCTATGTTAGCTATCCTGAAAGCGGGAGGTGCCTATGTGCCTATCGCTATTGATGCGCCTGATGAACGTTTGCGTTATTTATTAAACGATATAGACGCCAAATTGGTGATTACGTCGACTGAGTTTCAAGGACGTTTTGAAGATACACAGAATATCGTAAATGTAGATAAACTCGTCTACTCAGACTATTCAGTTATACATAGCACTAGGCGTAAAGCACATGATCTTGCCTATGTTATTTATACTTCGGGAACAACAGGGCAGCCGAAAGGTGTAATGATCAGTGATGCTAATATTGTCACACTCACTCACAATGTCAATTATATCAGTATCAACCAGGATGATTCTCTTTTATTTCTCTCAAGCCCAATCTTTGATGCAGCGACATTTGAAATATGGGGTACATTATTGCACGGTGCTACTTTAATAATTCCAGAAAATGATAAGGAGTTAATGTCAGATCCACAAAGCTTCTCACAGTGTTTGAAGGATCATGAAATCACTATTTTGTTTTTGACTAAAGTTCTTTTCGATAGTTTATACCTAAGTGATTCAGAAATATTTTCTGGTCTCGATGTTTTATTGGTCGGGGGTGAGGCGGTCAATATCACATTGATGCAAAAAATCGCAAATCAAAAATCGAGACCTAAAACAATTTATAATGTTTATGGTCCCACTGAATGCACTACCTTCAGTACGTCTTTTGATTGTGACCAAAAATTTAATCTCAGTGTACCTATTGGAAAACCACATAGTCAAAGAACTGCTTATGTTTTAGATAAAACGCTGAAGCCAGTTCCATTAGGCGTAATCGGTGAGCTTTATATTGGTGGTCCTGGTTTAGCACGAGGCTATTTAAATCGTCCTGATTTAACCGCAGAACGCTTTATTCCGAATCCATTCACAGCGAATGAACGATTATACAAAACCGGAGATTTGGTCCGCTGGTTACCGGATGGTAATTTAGAATATATGGGACGCAATGACTTCCAAGTCAAAATCCGTGGTTATCGTATCGAATTAGGTGAAATTGAAAACCGTTTAAATACATATCCGCTTCTTTCTCAGAGTGTGGTTCTTGCAAGAGAACGGCGCAATGAGAATGGGTCTGTCCATCATCAGTTGGTGGCGTATTATGTCGCTGATGAACCTATTCCTTCAGCCGATTTGACAGCGTATTTGGCGTCAGACCTGCCAGAGTACATGATTCCTTCATGTTTTATGTCCTTGGCGGCCTTCCCCTTCACGACAAATGGAAAATTGGATCGGCGAGCTTTACCCGAGCCAGATTGGTCCGGATATCACTCGAATTATATCGCACCAGAATCAGACAATGAAAAGCGCTGTTGTCACATCTGGGAGAATTTGCTGTCGCTCGAACGAGTGGGTGTTAGTGATAATTTCTTTAGGTTAGGTGGTAATTCTATATTAGCCATTCAGGCCAGTCACCAGATGAGCAAAGCCCTAAACCAAAAAATTACTTTATCGTCCATTTTTGAACATAAAAATATCGTTGAAATTTTGAAACATCAAAGCCAACAAGAATCAGTTGATATCCGTCGTACTCAGGGGAATACTGCGCCATTATCTTTCGCACAACAACGATTATGGTTTATTCAACAATTTGAACAAGATTCCAATGCTTACCACATACCAATGGTATTAGAACTAAACACGAGTGTTGACATTGAAGCATTTAAATGCAGTTTGGAATCTATTGTGAGACGCCATGAGATTTTGCGTACGATCTATCGTGCTGATGATCATACTCAGCAGGTATTAGATGAACCTTTACCTATCTCTACTGTTTGTGTTACAAAGAATAGTCAGGCGAAACATATTCTTGATGATATTAATCGACCTTTCGATTTGTCAAATGAGTACCCCATTCGCATTGTCATTTATCAAAGAAATATTAAAAAACCTCGCTATAACGTCTTGATCAATATTCATCATATTGCCTTTGATGGATGGTCATCAGAAATATTAATGCGTGAAATTCAAGCTTATTATCGACATTTCGCTCACGGGGAAGTGCTATCACTTGCGGAGTCACCTCTTCAATACAAAGATTTCGCCTGCTGGCAACGTAGCTATATACAAGGAAAAAAGCTCGAAGAGGAGAAGCAATTTTGGTCGAATTATCTTAGTGGTTTTGAACCCTTAGTTTTACCTACTGATTATGCAAGGCCACCTCAATATAATTATGCTGGTGAGGATTTCCTCTTTTCAATTAATACTAATTTGTCCAATAGACTACGTGATTTGGCTCAACATTCTGGAGTCACCTTATACAGCGTCATGTTAAGTGCCTGGAATATATTGATGAGCAAATTGAGTGGTCAAGAAGATATTGTAGTAGGAACACCCATGGCCAATCGGCATCATGCACAAATTGAAAACATGATCGGCTTTTTTGTGAACAGCTTAGTATTGCGTAATAGCATACAGGGTGATCAGAGTATAGCGGATGTTATTGAGAAGGTATCACAAAATTTAGCTGCTGCACAAAAAAATCAAGATTTGCCTTTTGAACAGGTGATGGATTGTTTGAAAGTTGAACCTGATCAATCAAGACATCCCATTTTTCAAGTGATGTTTGGCGTGCAAAGCTTTGGATCAAAATCTGAAAATAATTTGTTCCAGATATTACCTATTAGTGAAAAATATGCTGCTGCAAAATTCGATTTGAGCCTTTTCATCGACGATAGTCAAGAAGAGTTCAAAGGAAGCTTGAACTTTGCAACACATTTATTTTCTTCTCAGACCATTAAGAGATTATCTAGGCAATATCAGACCGTATTGGAGCACTTGGTCAGCTCGCAGGAGACGATAATTAGTGATATATCGCTTTTAGATAATCAGGAAAAGGCTGAAATACTGCTGAATTGGAAAGGTACTGTTAGCGATGATTATGTCGAAAGAAGTATTGTTGAATCCTTCCAAGCACAAGTTGAAGAGAATCCATCTCAAACAGCATTAATTTTCGGTGAAACACAGATCAGTTATGAAGCTCTGAATGCACGCGCTAATAGTTTAGCACGTGCGTTAGGAAAAATTGTACCTGGTTCATTAGTTCCTATTTGTGCTCAAAAAAGTATCGATCTTATCGTAGGATGTTTGGCTATTTTGAAAGCGGGTGGTGCTTATGTTCCCATTAGTGTTGATGCTCCTCAAGACCGTATCGATTTTATGTTGAATGACATTCAGGCGAAGTTGGTATTAACACATTCCTCTCTGGCTAATCGATTTCCGGATCTTTCACTGCTCTTTATTGAAGAGGACTATTCTGAAAGAGCCGATAATTTAGATTTAGCGATAGAGCCTTCTGATTTAGCTTATGTGATTTATACCTCAGGAACAACGGGTAAACCCAAAGGCGTTATGATTGAGCAGCGTAATGTATTGAGTCTAACCTGTAATAATCATTTTATCGATGTGAAAACCACAGATGTTTTCCTTTTTCTCTCTAGCCCTATTTTTGATGCAGCAACTTTCGAGATTTGGGGAAGCTTATTAAATGGTGCAACTCTGGTGATTCCGCAAGATGAAAAAGCATTATTAAGTGATACTTCTCTTTTCAAAGCTAGTTTAGAACGCCAAAAAATTACAACGCTGTGGTTAACGCGTACCTTATTTGACAGTTTATATTGTCAAGAACCTAACTTATTTTCATCTCTGAAGACCTTGATGGTGGGTGGTGAGGCTCTGAGTGTGAATCTGATGAAACAATTGAGTGCGCAGGCTGAAAGACCAGTCCGTATATTAAATGGTTATGGTCCTACTGAATCTACCACTTTTGCAACGACTTATGAGTGTCACCCAGATATGGGCAGCAGTGTTCCACTTGGAAAACCCATTAGTCAGCGCACAGTCTATGTCTTAGACCAGGCATTACGTGTTCTGCCAGTGGGAGTGATCGGAGAACTCTATATCGGTGGTGCTGGCCTTGCGCGAGGATATTTAAATCGTCCTGATTTAACAGAAGAACGTTTTATTTCGAATCCTTTGGCAGCGAATGAACGTCTCTATAAAACAGGTGACTTAGTTCGCTGGTTACCGGATGGTAATTTAGAATACATTGGTCGTAATGATTTCCAAGTGAAGATTCGAGGTTATCGTATCGAATTAGGTGAAATTGAGAATCGATTAAACACTTACCCTGGTCTCTCTCAGAGTGTAGTCTTGGCTAGAGAGCGGTGTAATGGTAGTGGGTCTATGCATCATCAGTTGGTAGCCTATTATGTAGCTGAAGAGACCATTCCGACAGCCGATTTAGCAGCACATTTGGCAGCAGAGCTTCCGGAGTACATGATTCCTACATGTTATGTGCCTCTGGCAGCCTTCCCCTTAACGACAAATGGGAAATTAGATCGACGGGCTTTGCCAGAACCGTCGGTTCAAAACGATCAAAATCCTTATCACCCTCCTCGTACAGAATTAGAAGAAAAACTCTGTAACATTTGGAGTGAAGTTCTAAGTGTTGAAAAAATTGGTATTGAAGATGATTTCTTTCGTACGGGAGGTGATTCGATATTAAGTATGCAGTTGGTGTCAAAATTACGGAATCATGGATTACCTTGCACGATTAAGGCAATATTTGATTGCCGTACTATTGAAAAATTATCAGTGTATCTTGAACAGCAGCGAGAAGAGATTAATATCGATGCAGAACAAGGTCTATTAACAGGTGAATTCACATTATTGCCAATTCAAGAATGGTTCTTCGATCAAAAATTTGAGCATGCTTCTCATTGGAATCATGCCTTTATGGTGAAGGTGCCTCAACTGCAATTAAAAAAGATAGAATCTATTCTGCCAGCATTAACAGAACACCATGATATGCTGCGAGTCAGTTTTAGTGCTAGCACTCAACGTTATAACAAAGAGACTAGCTTACCTTCCGTATTCACCTGTACAGAAAAGGAAGCCACTGAAGAACGATTAACAGAATGGCAAAGTCATTTTTCTCTCGAAGATGGGCGATTATGGCAGATAGGATATATTGATGGGTATGCTGATGGTAGTGCACGATTATTTTTTGCTTTTCATCATCTGATTATAGATTCAGTATCATGGCGAGTCATCATAGAAGATTTTAAAACATTATATGAAGGAAAACCCTTAGGTGCAAAAACAAGCAGCTATCGCCAGTGGGTGAATAGGGTTAAAAACTATGAAGAAGGAGCATTGTATTTACAAATCCAGATGTCGGATTATCAAGAAGAACCGATTATGGAACACCCGCTTTACCATACCCATTTTGATTTAGATCGCGAGACAACCAAATTGCTGATCAGTCAAGCCAATAAGGCCTATTATACCGAGATTAATGAACTATTGCTAACAGCACTTTCATATGCCTTGAAAGATCATGATGGAAAAGAGCTTCATCATATTACTTTGGAAGGGCATGGGCGGGATCAGATTGATGAATCCTTAGATGTTAGTCGAACTGTAGGTTGGTTCACAACTGTATTTCCTGTGGGTGTGACAGTAGGACCTGATATGTCTCAATCAATCAAGCAAACCAAAGAAAATTTAAGGGAGCTTAGAAATAAATGGGTTTCGTATGGAGCATTAAGTCAAGCTAGATTAATTGATTATCCCTTACCTAAGATCTGTTTCAATTATTTAGGGCAATTTGATAGTCAAGATGGCTTATGGCAGATTGTTGACGAAAATCCCGGGATTTGTATGCACGACAACCCTAAAAACAATATCGAATTTAATGGTATGATAATCAATGGGCAGCTACGTTTTACAGTAAGTTCTCGTATTGGAGAAAAAGAGACTCAGCATTTAGCAGAATCCTATAAATCACAACTTAAGGAACTCGTATCTCATTGTAAAAAAATTGTCGATGCAGGATTATCTGAACACACCAGAAGCGATTTTAAAAATCAATATGAACCTATCGTGGAGGTGAATGAGGCAGCCAATTCGATACCCTTAATAATGCTTTCACCTGGCGCAGGGGGGTATGAATCATATTTGGGGACCTTATGTCCTTTGTTGCCAAAAAGTCTTCATATGGTGATTCTAGACAATGTGATTTGGAAAGAAAACAAGCATAAGGATTCATTTTCGAATATTCCACAAATAGCACAGCATTATGTAAACCTGCTTTTACAGAAGAAGGTGTTAAAGGCTGGTGATAAGTGCTCGTTATTAGGTTGGAGTTTTGGGGCTATTATGTGTTACGAAATGATGGGAATTTTGGAAAGTCTGGGAATAGAAGTCTTGCATAACTATCTGGTAGATCCGGCATTTTGTAACTTACATGATAATGGGTATATGATTGATCATCCTTGGCATCATCAATATTACCCTCAAAAAACAACCAAAGCGGTCACATTATTCAAATGTATGGGGCTCGATACTCACGAGGCTGATATTTATAAGAAGCTCGTGGAACAACCCCATTCAGCTGTAGAAAAACTGACACCGCACTTTCGAGAAATATTCTTAGAATCGGGCCACTCAAATGCTGTTGTCGATAAGAAAAGCTGTCAGGACATTGCTAGTGTTATCATAAAGGATCATTTCTGCTCGTCTGAAGCTGATAATGAAGATTCCGGGTGCATACGGTCCAAAGCAGCATAAATTCTAATTTTGATTGTCTTAAGCAGGTAGTCACGTTTTATAGGTAAAACTACAGATTTTTAAATTTCGATTTACCTGCTTAAATACCCTACGTTGATATTGTTATCCCTGGCAAGCTCCAGGAAGAGTATTTCTAATTATTTTTTTCAATGGAGAAATGATTAATGAAGATGAAGATGAGAATGATTGCAATGCTGAATAAGGACGTTCCCTTAAGTAATGTCCTTAATGGATTGTCTCATATGACATTTGGAATGGGACATCGTTTGAGCGGTATACCTTCTTTGAGTATTTATTTTGGTGATACAGCTCAAGTTAGGGCATTTCGGACTTTGTCATGTAAATTAAACGCTGGCTTATTAAATACAACAGTGTTCAGTGATTTTCCCCATACCATGGTCGGGAGAAGCACAGAAGAACTTATTACGAAGGTTACTCAAACACCTGAGTCTGAAGTTAATTATTATGGTTGCTGCTTTTTGGCAGAAGAAATAGATCCTCAACTACAAGAGCTAGCTGATTCATGCCTTCAATTAAAGGGATATGAGCCTCGTTTAACTGAGGATTCATGCTCCGTATTGCTAGAAGAAAATAAATCCAGTGATGATAAAGTTGATGATACACCAATGAAGATTAGCTTATTACTGAACACCCAAGGTAGTCTTGCTAAATATATCAATGATATCGCTCTCGCTAGCCTGAATTTAGGCGCTAAGGTTCCCTTAAATAAACAATATTTATTAAATGTAAGGGGATTAGGAGAGACTGCATACGGTTTAACGAATATTTCATTTCATTCTTTAACCGTCGTTACTACCGGTAAACCTTACAATGGTATGCGTGAAAAAGCTGAGCAGCACAGTAAATTGATTTGTTCATCCAGTGACGTATTAACCATGGTTTTTGGCGCGAGAACAGACGTTGAGAGTGTAATTTTGCAAAAATCAACACGATTATTTTCTGAAAAGCTTAAAGAGGGGGATCTTACACCTGTGATTCAGAAAAAAATTTCTGATTCTCCCGTAGCTCAACGAAGAAGCAGTTTTGGGAATTCTGATCTGGAATTTTTTGCGAGAGAAGCTCTAATCAATCAAAAAAATTCTCAAACAAACCCAACAAGCAGACAGGAAATGAAAGAAGTTACTGATGATATTACATCGGTAAGCGATTTGAAAAATTAATGGGAGAGGTATGTCGATAGACATACTTTTTCATGGAAATCACTGATTTATATGGTTTTTAATTTTATTTTAATGGGGAGGATATATGTTATTAAATACGGTTGAGGCAGTAAGAGAACCTGTGTCGAATACTAAAAAAACTGCATCACGAGTGTGTTCCTATAATGAATGGGATCCACTTGAAGAGGTGATTGTTGGAGTTGTTGATGGGGCGACATTCCCACCACAGCATATTGCAATCGATGCAGTTGTTTCAGATGAGCAGCGTAAAATATTCCATCAAAACGCTGGGAAGCCTTTCCCTGCTGATTTGATTCGAAAAGCTAATGAAGAATTAGATGAGTTCGTGCATATCTTGGAAGGAGAAGGCGTTGTTGTGACACGACCAGAACCGATGGATCAGACCCAAATCTACGGTGCTCCAGGTTGGTCAAGTACAGGCCTTTATAATGCAATGCCAAGAGATTTATTGATTGTATTCGGTGAAGATATCATTGAATGCCCACTGGCTTGGCGCTCTCGTTACTGTGAAGTCTTTGGATACAGGCCGATATTGAAACAATATTTTAAAGAGGGTGCTAAATGGAGTTCAGGGCCCAAGCCTGAGCTGCGTGATGAGCAATATGATTATGAATGGGTGGATGAGCATCATGATGGTAGTCCTCGTTTAGTAATCAATGAATTTGAACCAACATTTGATGCTGCAGATTTTATGCGCTTTGGTAAAGATATCATCGCACAAAAGAGCAATGTAACAAATGAGTTTGGTATAGAGTGGTTGCGTCGACATCTCGGTGATGAATATACCATTCATGTATTTGAATTCAATGATTCGCATCCTATGCACATTGATGCAACCTTAGTGCCTTTGGCTCCAGGCAAGCTACTTATCAATCGAGAGCGTGTTCCTGAAGTACCGGCGATTTTTAGAGGCTGGGATATTTTTGAAGCTCCAAAACCCATTATTCCTGATAGTCACCCTCTGTATATGACAAGTAAGTGGATTAACATGAATATTATCTCTCTTGATGAAGAGCGGGTGATGGTTGAAGCGCAGGATGAGCCGATGATTAAGGCATTAAAGAGCTGGGGTTTCAAGCCTGTGCCCTGTAATTTTAGACATTTCAATAGTTTTGGTGGTTCCTTCCATTGTGCGACCGTGGATGTGCGACGACGTGGAACTTTGCAGTCTTATTTAGTTTAATGGAGAGTAAGTCGTGAAGCTTTGGCGGAATAGTAAGTTAGACTCAATATTAGTCATTCTCAGTGTATTGCAATTTATCATCACATTGAAGTTGGCTTTTTATTGGGAAGGGTTTTCAGTTCTGGGAAAAATGGGGTGTTTTGCTCTAATCACATTAATGGTTACTTATAACATTATAGTGATATCCCACTTGTTTACGCATGTAAATTGGTTTGAGTCACCATTTTTAAATGCAATTATTTCTATGCTGAATTCTATTAATATTGCGCAGTCCGTTCAGGCTTACCATCTGACTCATGTAAGAAACCATCATTTATATAATAATGATATGATTGGACCGGATGGTAAAACAAATGATCTAACCTCTACCTTTCAAGAAGGTAGAGGTGGTGATCATGCTAACCTTTTCCGTTATGCTTTTGTTGGATCAATATCCTCAATTCGTAATTATCTTCGTGACCTTCTCGCTGTAAGGAAAATGTGGCAAATAAGTCCAAAAGAATATTCAGTCTTGAATCTTGTATTGGCAAAATCCTCAGGACGTCGAGAAAACGAAATACGACAAATCCGCTGTGACAGAATGGTAATGTTTATTGCGTTTTGTATCTATATGATTATATCGTGGCAGTGGACAATAGTGTGTCTACTTCCTGCCTATTATTTGGCATTTTCTCTAGTGAATGTTCAGAATTATTATGAGCATTATGGCGCTCTTCCGACGAATCGAAATACTGATTCTGTTAGTTACTACGGAAGATTTTATAATCTTCTGACCTTTAATGATGGGTACCATCAAGAACATCATTTACGTCCTGGTACACACTGGAGTTTGATGCCGGAGGTGCGTAAAATTTCCTTTGATATTAAAAATCCAGTAACACGTATTATCAGTCCAGTTCCTGCGATAATCGGTTTTATGGACTTCAAGCGGTCTCTTTTACACAAACCTGATATCCAGAACGGGCGGGCTGTCAATGATGCTCAAGAAAATTTTGAAACTCAAGGAGTCGCATTATGATTGAAAGAGCAATCAGAATTACGGGTTCCTCGTTGCCCAATTCAGGCTTTCAAGTTCATGAGACCAATAAAAATATCGATATCGATAAAGTCTTTGATGTTCTTAATGGCGATTTGGCAGCATATAGGGTCCGCAATTATTGTAAAAAGGAGATCTGCGAACAGATTGTAAAAAACTTTTGGACATCATCTCGTAAAACACCACGTTTCGGTGAAGGTGAAGATGGAGTAGAAGGATATTTTATTGGTGCCTCTCACATCGAAAAGACAACAAAAGAGTATTTAGAAGAAGCAGAAAATTATGTTGAAGGTGTAAAAGATTTATATAAGGATACTATTAATCCGCTATCTGTGTTTCGAGAGGAGCTAATTTTAAAAGGCGATAAGTACAATAAAGTGAGGCCAGCTCAGCATAATGGGATGATTGCGAGTGATTCAAAGGCCGTACTCTGGAATAACACAGGCAATTTTTTGTTAAAACCTCATGATGATATTGCACAGGTAAAAGACCCTAAGCAGCATGATTTTGAAATTCAGGATGCTACCAGAGTTATGGCAATTAATTTTTATGCTGCAGTGCCAGAGAACGCGGGACAACTGAAAATATGGAATATCGAAGCTGATGATAAATCACGGGCTGATTTAGGATTAGTGTATAGTGGATATCCTTATCCAGAAGAGTATCTCGAAGATTTTGAAAGTATCACTATCTCAGTGGAGCCTGGCGAAATCTGTGTAATAAATGGTAATTTAATACACGCTGTAATCCGAGGTGATAGCAACGCTGTCTCCAAATGTCGCCTCTTAATCTCGTGTTTTATGACGTTTAACGACAAAAATGAACTTGTCTGGTGGACCTAGAAATGAGGAAAAATCATGATTGCTAAGCGAATTGCTTTCATTGGGGCAGGGAATATTACCCGTTTTATGTTGTCTGGATTATTAAATGGTGGATATACAGCAGATAGTATTGTGGTGACAAATCGGAGTCAGGAAAAGCTAAAATTGCTCGTTGAAGAGTATAAAGTCAGAGCCATAACTACTAATTCTGAGGCTGTTGAATCCAGTGATATTGTTATTCTGGCTGTTAAGCCCCAGATTGTAAAAGATGTTTGTCGTGAAACTGCTGAGGTAATTAGAAATAAAAAGCCTCTCATCATCTCATTGGCTACTGCAACACGTCTCGATGATATAGCATCATGGTTGGGAGACAAAAACTTACAGATTATTCGAACAATGAGCAATCTCACCATGTCAGTGGGTATGGGCACAACCGCTATGTATGCGAATTCAAATGCTACACCTGAGAATAAACTGCTTGCTGAGAATATTTTCAATGCCACAGGCAATTCATTTTGGGTAAGTCAAGAATCCGATATTAATACGTTATCACCATTAATCGGTTGTTCTCCAGCCTATTTATTTTTACTTGTGGAGGCTATGCAACAAGCAGCCATTGATCGCGGTGTGCCGGAGCATATTGCTGAAAAAGTCGCTTTGGATTCAATATTGGGTGCTGCCCAGTTAGCGAAAAAGTCTGAATTTAAGGTTTCAGAATTAAGAAAAAAAGTAACAACCCCGAACGGCGTAACGGAAGCTGCGCTCAAACCAATACTGTTAGGTAATTATTTTAATCTATTCACAACCGCCTTTAAGGAGGCCATAATGAGATGTAATGAAATAGAAGAAACAGTACATCTACAGGGTGATAATGAGCATAAAAATACAACCACAGAACATAAAATGTAAGTATTCTATTTTATGATTTGTAACACAAGAGAAATTTTCTCATGACCTGTATTTTATTTTGGGCGTTCAATTTTTCCTTGATATTATTCAGGTGTATTTCAACGGTTCTAGCAGATATATTGAGTGTATTAGCGATTTCTTTGGCTGTTTTTCCGTATGAAAACTTTAGTAGTATCTCAAATTCTCTTATTGTGATTTTCTTGTTTTTAACGATATACTCTGAAAACCCAATGTGTTCAAGAAATTTTGAAAGAGCCAATTTTTCATTTTTGTAAAGATGTTTATAGGTGATGAGTAAGCCCCCATGATTTTTTTGGGGTGTAACATCCTCGCCGTAAAAAAGAATAGCATTTACTTTGTTTTTTGATGGATTTAATAATGGGTACAATGTTATTGATAATTGTATAACTTTGCCCATCATGTTCAAAAATGGTTCGGTTATTACATCTTTGAGAGGGATTTTATCCTTAATAACCTGTTTCTCTAGTTCTTCTACGGTTTCGATAAAAGCGGAAAGTGTGGGGCATTGCACAGGATTTTTTTTCATTATATTTAATTTGTCCTGTTTTTCTGGTGCATCCTCTTTGAAGAATAAGTTCAGCATTTTATCATTGCAATCGATATATGACATATCAGATGTTTTTTTTAGATAGATATAACCCATCGTTCCGGAAAGAATTTCCCACAGTGGATATTCTTTCTCCAGAATCGTTTGATTGGGAATGCTATAATTCAAATTCGGAATATTTTTTACGGTTATTTCTGAAATCTCCATGCTGTACCTCCTCGTTAATCCCATGCAATCACTTTGTGGCTATGCCTATAGCCAGAAGTGTTTTGATTTTTTAAGATTATGGGTTGACGAGAGAATTGAATTCAGCGTAATTGATGCTCTTGTAATTATCTAAAGATTGTGATAGGGGCGAGGGTGGGTAAAAAAGGGATGTTTAGAACACGCCAGAGAACTGGCAGAAAATGAAGAGGATGGCGATGGGGGCGATATAACGGATGGCAAAGCGCCAACTACGAAACGCTGGACCGCGCGGGTTAACATCAAGTTCGTCAGAGGTATCTTTGCGAAACATGATCCAGCCAGTCATGATGGCAACGAGCAGGCCGCTGATGGGGAGCATGATGTTGCTAGTGAGAAAATCCAGGAATTCGAATAAATTCAAGCCGTGAATTTTGAAATTACTGCCAATGTTGAGTGAGGTGATTACAGCCAGGCTGATTAGCCAGACAATAATTCCTATGCTAGTGGCGGCTCTGGTGCGACTCCAGCCGAAGGCCTCACGGCAATATAAAACGGAAGGCATTAAAAGGGCAATGCCCGATATAAATGTAGTGAATTCTAGAAGGATAAAGAACAGAGTGCCGAATAATCGGCCAGCAGGCATCTGGCCGAATGCCACGGGTAGCGTGTGAAAAATCAATCCAAATCCTAAATCAGGCGCTAAATCGTTCGAAAAAACGAGAGGGAAGATGGTCAAGCCTGCCAACAATGCTATCACACAATCGCCTATCGAAATCATGGTGCACGATTTAATAATAGAGGTCTCTTTGGTCACATAGGTACCATAGGTCATCATGACACCGGTACCAATGCCCAGTGTAAAAAAAGCATGACCTAGCGCGAGTAAAATGCTGCGGGGTGTTAACCTGCTAAAGTCTGGCTGAAAAAGGTAGCTCAAACCTTGGGCAAAGCTGGAGGTTTCGAAGGAATAAATGTTCAGTGTGATAATTAATGCCATCATTGCGATTAGGCCGGCGATAATAATTTTCTCTAATCCACGTTGGATCCCAATACTGATGATCACAATCATCCCAATGATGAATAAGCTGTCCCAAAAGATCAAATTCACGGGCGCATTGAGAAGTTGCTCAAAAGCATTCTTAGCCGTAGCGATATCGATCTGATCAAACTTTCCGAGTCCAGAAAGAAAAATATAGTGGAGTATCCAAGCAGAAACCACGCAAAAATACGTGAGTATTAAAAGCCCAGTAATAATTTGCAAGGCTCCCGCGAAAAACCATTTGCCAGAACGTAAGGATTGAATTGCTGTTGTGCGAAAGGCTTCAGCAGGATTTTTCATGCTGCGTCGACCGATTAATATTTCAGAGGACATCATAGGGATGCCTAGGATAAAAACAAAAAACAAATAAACCAGCACAAAAGCGCCGCCACCGTTCATTCCAACCAGGGTGGAAAAATGCCACAGGTTGCCAAGACCAACCATTGCCGCAGTGGAGCATAAGACAAAGGAAAGTGGTGAAGACCAGTGTGCGTGTGCCATGATATTAGACAAAACCTTTTTCAAGTTTTTTAGGGATTAAAGTATTTTTGAGCCGAACATAATCGGGAATACCATTGCGATAAGGAGGATAATCTTCGCCTACGATCAGTGGTTGTAAATAACGTCGACAAGCTTCAGTAATCTGCATGCCATTTTCAGCGATAAATTCAGGCGGCAAATGTTTTTCAACATTGGCAACTTGATTTAAGGGAGCAGTGCCAATTTGCCAGTGATAAGGTGTGTCAGAAGTGCGTTCGATCGTGAGCATCACACCATGGGTGCCCTTGAGTGCATGTTCCACGGCTGCTTGGCCTAGCGCATAGGCTTGGTCAACATCCGTTTTAGAGGCAATATGCCGTGCGGCCCGTTGTAAATAATCGGCAACGGCCCAGTGATATTTATAGCCCAGTGATGATTTAATCAGTTGTGCAATGGTTGGTGCGACACCGCCCAATTGCGCATGACCAAAAGCATCACGTGATCCAGAATCCGACAAAAATTTCCCTTCCTGATCACGCACGCCCTCAGAAACGGCTATAACGCAATAACCATAGGATTTTACACACTCATCGACGCGCTGCAGAAATGCTTCAGGATTAAAGGGTACTTCCGGGAGCAAGATAATATGCGGTGGTTGTTCTTCTCTATCACTCGCTAAACCTGCAGATGCAGCAATCCAACCGGTGTGTCGACCCATAACTTCCATGATAAATACTTTGGTGGAGGTTGAAGCCATTCCCGCAACATCCAGGCCTGCTTCTAAAATTGATACAGCAACGTACTTTGCTACAGAACCAAATCCGGGGCAGTTGTCGGTAATGGGTAAGTCATTATCGACGGTTTTAGGAATACCAATACAAATCAGTGGATAACCCATTTTATTAGCCATTTCCGAGACTTTCGCTGAGGTATCTTGAGAGTCGCCACCCCCATTATAAAAGAAATAGCCGATATCATGTGCTTGAAAGACCTCGATTAAACGTTCGTACTCTGCGCGATTTTCCTCAAGACTTTTGAGCTTATAACGGCAGGAACCAAAAGCTGAAGAGGGTGTATATCGTAAACCCCGAATCGCTTCAGGAGATTCTAAGCTGGTATCAATCAATTCTTCGCGCAGGGCACCCAAAATTCCATTGTGGCCCACCAAGACTTTCCCTAAACGGTCTTGGTGTTGTCTCGCAGTTTCAATAACCCCACAAGCCGAAGCATTAATCACCGCTGTGGCTCCGCCTGATTGGGCATAGAAGATGGTCTTGCCTGCCATAAGAATCCTTATTGGAAAAGAAGGGGATTATACCAGGAGGTATAGCGAATTACATCGCCCAATTTTGAGTAAACTTGAGTGCTATTACTGCAGGTTATGTTAAGAATTGGTTGCTACTGTTGCGATGCATGATTTATTCTTAGAGGTTTCATTAGAAAGAATATGCTATGTTGAAGAGTGTTTCAGAGGATTTGCTATAATTGAAACTTGAAGCGAGTAGAGAGAGGGCTTATGGACTCAGGAACTAAGAGAAGATGCCTAGGTGTCTTTCAATTGGTCATGATTGCGATAGTTTCTGTGGATAGCTTACGGAATTTGCCGATTGGTGCGCAATATGGCTTTTCTGTGCTCTTTTTTTATGCAGTGGCTGGGTTGGGTTTCTTAATTCCTCTGGGATGGGTGACTGCTCAATTAGCCAGACGTTTTCCTAATGTGGGTGGTTCGTATTTGTGGGTTGAGGCTGCGTTTGGAAAAACATTCGGGTATTTATCTATTTGGTTGCAATGGACATACAATATCATTTGGTATCCCACTATTTTTGCTTTTATTTCAAGCACCATTTTATCATTGATTAGACTGAATCTTGAAAATAACCGTTGGTTAATTTTGATTATTTGTCTTGGTTTATTTTGGCTTATAACGGTAATTCATTCGCAGGGAATTCGAGCGAGCAGTATTGTGAGTGCTGTGAGTGCCATTGTGGGCACTATAATTCCTATGTTATTAATTATTTTCTTTTCCTTTTATTGGTTGATCTCGGGGCACGCTTCCGCAACTCCTTTCTCAATTCAGTCATTATTTCCCGATACTGATTCACTCAAAAATATGGCGTATTTCTCTAATATTTTATTCAGCTTGTTAGGATTGGAAGTGATAGCAATGCACGCTGGTAACGTGGATCATCCTGAAAAAACTTTTCCAAAAGCATTAACAATTAGCGTCTCGATAATTTTAACTTCTTTAGCCTTAAGCTCCGTAGCATTATGTATTTTAGTCCCGGCTGATCAAATTAAATTAATCAGTGGGATTATGGATGTCTTTAATAATTTTTTTGGCAGTTATCATATTCCTTATATCGCTGAGATTATCGGTTTCAGCATTGTGATTGGGGGTATTGGAATTGCTGCGTCTTGGATGATTGGATTGGCGAGAGGTTTGCATGTAGCTTTGAAAGCAACGGATGCGCCAAAATTTTTGCAAACGCTGAATCGCAATGGCGTTCCAATGAATGTATTAATTTCTCAAGGTGTCATTTATACCATTTTGCTCAGTGCTTTTGTGATGTTACCAAACGTAAATAGTTCGTATTGGCTTTTATCGGCCATGTCTGCTCAATTTGCTTTATTGTATTATGTGTTGTTGTTTTCAGCGGCAATAAAACTATTTCGAACAGTTGAGCACACAAAGTGGCATGGATTTTTGGGGATAGTACTACCTGCCTGCGCAGGACTTATTAGCTTAATTGGGATTTTAGTGGGATTTATTCCGCCATCCAATGTCAGTGCAGGCAATGTATTACGTTATGAACTGTTTATGATTATAAGTCTCATCGTATTTTGTCTTGTGCCGTTTTTCATCCTCAGGAAAAAGCACGGTAAGTATTCACTAACGGTTCCCAGCTAAGAAATACTTTTGCCCTCAAGATCCCAGAATATTTTCTTTACACGATTCACAGAACCCCCAGATTTTGCTACCCTAAGCCCATTATCATTGCGAGGGTTTTATCATGCGAATTCAAATTTTAGGAGCCTGTGGTAAGTTCATGAGTGGGTTGGCTCTGATGGCCAAACAGCTGGGCCATGAGGTCTCAGGTATCGATAAGAATATCCATTCTGAATTAGCCCAGCAGTTGATTGATGTCGGTATTCCGCTTAAAGAAGGCTACGAAGCTGAGCTCTTAGATCGAGAGGCTGATTGTGTGGTGGTGGGCAATGTTATGTCACGTGGATACCCCATTGTTGAGGCTCTTCTGGATTCTGGACTGCCCTATACTTCAGGGCCTCAATGGTTGGCAGAGCATGTTCTGGCATCACGTTGGGTGATTGCAGTCAGTGGTACTCATGGAAAAACCACGACCACCTCGATGGTATCGTGGATCTTAGAAAAAGCGGGTTTGAACCCCGGATTTTTGATCGGTGGAGTGCCGCACAATTTTGGTGTGACTGCCCGATTAACGGACAGCCAGTTTTTTGTGATCGAAGCTGATGAATATGATTCTGCGTTTTTTGATAAGCGCCCGAAATTTATTCACTATCGACCCAAAACGTTAATCGTGAATAACATTGAATTTGATCACGCTGATATTTATGAGAATCTAGAAGCCATCAAAAAACAATTTCATTTTTTACTCCGAACGATTCCCAGTCAAGGTCAGGTTATATTAAATGCAAGTGATAGTAACTGCATTGATGTGCTGGTTCGGGGATGTTGGTCAACAGCAGTACGATTTGGCGGGAAAAACGGTGATTGGCAGGCTCATGAAGTGGTGGCTGATGCGAGCCAGTTTAAAGTTTATCATCAGGATAAATTAGTTGGTACCGTAAAATGGTCTTTGATTGGCCATCATAATGTGGATAATGCTTTGGCTGCTGTTGCAGCCGCAGTGCATGCTGGTGTAGAACCTAAAACAGCAGTTGCCGCACTTTCTTCTTTTGAGGGGGTTGCCCGCCGAATGCATTATCGGGGAGAAGTTTCAGGAGTTAAAATTTTCGATGATTTTGCTCATCACCCGACGGCAATTAAAACAACCCTGGCAGGAATCCGTGCAAATTTAGGCTCAACACGCTTGTTCACTGTCGTGGATTTTGGTTCCTATACAATGCGCACAGGACATCACCAACAGACTTTATCTTCGGTATTTAATGATGTCGATGGTGCTTTCTTTTTAGCGCCATCAACGGTGGAATGGGATGTTGCAGCGTTGGCAAATTCGGTGGATTGCCCTGCTACAGTCTGTGTTAATCTAACGGTTTTAGTGGATGAAGTTCGCAAAAAACTGAGTTCAGGCGATGTGCTGTTGGTTTTATCAAACCAGGATTCTGCGGCTATTGTGAGTGCCCTAGGTATTTCAAATTGAGCACAAAAACTCTCAGAATTACTGTTGCCATAACGGGCGCTTCTGGTTTTCGTTATGGATTGCGCCTCTTAGAGTGCTTGTTGAAAGAAGGGCATCAGATCTACTTGCTTGTTTCAGAAGCAGCCCGCGCCGTGGCTATACATGAAGAAAATATTATTATTCCTGGCCAAACATCAGCACTGGAAGAATTTATTCAACAACGCTTTTCGTTTGATCACAATCAATTGCAAGCTTTTTCCGCACAAGAATGGACTGCGCCCATTGCGAGTGGATCTGCAATGGTGGACGCGATGGTCATTTGTCCCTGCAGCTCAGGTACTTTAGCTGGAATCGCGAATGGTCTGAGTAATAATCTGATTGAACGTGCCGCCGATGTGATGATCAAAGAAAAACGTAAACTCATTTTAGTCCCTCGTGAAATGCCTCTTTCTGCAATTCATTTGGAAAATATGCTAAAACTATCGCGATTAAATTCCGTCATTATGCCTGCCGCCCCTGGTTTTTATCACCAGCCCAAGACGATTGATGATTTAATTGATTTCGTGGTTGCGAGGATATTAAATTCCTTGGGTATTGAACAAAATCTTGTGGCGCCATGGGGTCAATAAAGGACTATTATTGTTCCTGCAATTGAAGAATCCTTCCACTCCATTTCCAGGCAGCAGGAGCTTTTGAGAGCTTTTCAGAGGGCAGGGTGATGATCGAAGTGTTGATATCCCTGGTATCTTGAATAAGTAAATCTAAAGCATCAGAAAAAATATCATCTTTGATATTATTGCGATGCAACAAGGCCTCATGCTTCACGATGTATTTTTTCACTGTACCAATCCAGAAAGGAGTTTGAGTATTGAGTAAAGTTACATCGGATTTCCAGAGGTAAAACACAGCATCATATCGATTTTCTGCATTGAGTTTTGTCATGATCAAAATGGGTTTGTGATCATGATAAAGCACTGAAAAGAAGGGTAGGCGACGATTGGGGTCTTGTAAAGATAATCGTTCTAGTGTGCCTTTGAGATCATGATGGATGGAGTGATTTTGCCATCCTCGTTTTTCTAATAATTGCTGAATAGGCTTAATTGAACCAACCCATTGAACGTTCAGTGGTTCAGCAGGATTTCCAAATCGATTAAGTCGCAGGAAGGGAATGGCATTATTATTTTGCTGCCACCATTGTGCTGAGGCAAGTTCAATTGAGGGAATATGGGGGCGATGAAAATCATAGGTTTCATTATATCGAATAATGCTGTAACCGGTCCACAAAATGAGTAATAGGCATCCTGAAGCGATGGCCAATTTTTTGGGGTTGATATGCGTGGTGAGATGACGACGGTAAGAAATCGTTACCACTAGCACGCAGACTAATCCTAAGAGAAAACTGGAAATAATGTCAGTTAACCAGTGAGGACCTAAATAAATGCGTGAGAATGCCGCTAGAAAGACCATGGTTATGGCAATTTTATAGCAATACTTTTTTTGTCGCCGCGGCAGTTCATGCCCTATTAAAACCGACAGAAATCCGAAAAAAGCGAGTGTAAAAATTGTGTGCCCGCTGGGTAGTGAAGAAGTCGAATTACTGGGCATATCCATCATGGGTCGTGGAGAATAATAGCCCCACTTAATGGTGAGTGCTGTGCCGATCACTAAAATCATTAATACCAACCAATGCGCGGCAGCGCGCCATTGTCGTTGCCAGCTGAGCCAGCACAAAACGGCGACTGAAAAACTTAAAATACACTTACGATCACCCAACAAAGTGAATAGGGTCATTATTTTATCAACAAAGGGAACACGAATACTTTGTAAAAAATCGTGTACGGGTTGATTCCATGCCGTCAAAATGCCGTGATGAGTGATGTTCCACAAAAAAACTAAGGACAAAATAAAAGCAACTATAGCACCAAAAACTAACATTAATTGTTCATGTAAATTTGGTTCACGGGGATCGGCTAGTGGCGTGGTGATAAAATGCCAGGCTTTTCGTGCGCGCATGGCTTGCCATAATCTAGAGATGGATTGATCAATCGCGCCCCAAAATTTTTTTATGATGAATTTAACTAACCAAATTAGGCACCAGAGTACAACTAAACCCAAGAAAAGATAAAGCAGAAATTTTCCGGCGACTCTGGGTGGTAATTCGACCGACAATGCGCCAAGTAAAATGCCAGGTGTCATGTAGACCAGGGCCCATAATGTAGCGGATGGGATTGCAGCGAGCAGAAAATA
Organism: uncultured Gammaproteobacteria bacterium; assembly: GCA_964567285.1. Lineage (GTDB taxonomy): Bacteria > Pseudomonadota > Gammaproteobacteria > JAIEPX01 > JAIEPX01 > JAIEPX01. The sequence continues at coordinate 24,852 of CAZMLO010000002.1, read as the reverse complement.
GAGAGGATGCATTTGTAATAAGCCTGCAATTAAAGGAACAAAACTGCGGACTGGTCCAAAAAATCTTCCAATAATGACACTTTTCCCGCCGTGTTTTTCAAAAAATAATTCTCCGGCAGTTATCCACTGTGGATGAGTGGTGAAGGGCCACATATTTTTCAATCGTTGATCATAATATTTTCCGAACCAGTAACTTAATAAATCCCCGGTTAATGCCCCAACGATAGCAGTGACAAACGTTAAAGTGGCGGGCATAACACCTGTTCCGACTAAAATTCCAATCGCGGTCATGGTGACAGAGCCAGGGACTATAGTGCCGATGACAGCCAGCGATTCAACAAAAGCGACAAAAAAAGCCAAAGCAAGACCCCAGTTGGGGTGTGCGTGCAGCGTTTGGGCTAATCCTTGAGCATAATTTTCTAACATTCACATCCTTAAAAAGTTAGTTGCCACACCACACTGCATTTTACCCATTCTAGTGATTGTGGTGAGTCATTACTCATCATCTTGCAATTCCCCAGCGGCCAATTGATCCGCATGATAAGAGGATCGTACCAGCGGCCCACTCGCTACCTGAGAAAATCCCATGGCTTTAGCGATTTTAGCATATTCATCAAATTGAGCAGGCGTCACATATCGTTGCACGGGTGCGTGATGTCGACTCGGTGCTAAATATTGTCCCACTGTGAGCATGTCCACATCATGGGCCCGTAAATCGGCAAAAGATTGCGCTAATTCTTCATCGGTCTCACCCAAGCCCACCATCAAACCGGATTTCGTGGGAATATTGGGAAATCTTTTTTTGTGTTCTTGTAATAAGGTCAGCGACCATTGGTAATCGGATCCGGGGCGAATGGCTTTGTACAAATGGGGTACGGTTTCAAGATTGTGATTAAAAACATCAGCAGGAGCAGTTGCCAGAGCATCGAGGGCTTTTTCCATGCGTCCACGAAAATCCGGCACTAAAATTTCAACTTTAATACCCGGTACGGTAGCACGTACGGCTTGAATCACGGCAGCAAAATGAGCGGCACCTCCATCACGTAAATCATCGCGATCCACGGAAGTAATGACCACATATTTTAAGCCTAATTGTGCAGTGGTATCGGCGACTTTTTGAGGTTCTTCGGGATCCAGGGCTTCGGGTCGTCCATGCGCAACATCACAAAATGCACAGCGTCGAGTGCAACGATCGCCCATAATCATGAAGGTTGCAGTGCCGTGTGAAAAACATTCAGGTAAATTGGGGCAAGATGCTTCTTCGCAAACCGTCACCAATTTTTTATCGCGCAGCATATTTTTTAAGGAGAGAATTTTTTCGTTCGAGGGTAATTTAATGCGTATCCAATCCGGTTTTTTTAAAACAGAATCTTGCTGCTCTATTTTCACCGGAATGCGAGAGAGTTTATCAGCGGCGCGTTGTTTTTGATTCGGATCAAGCGGTTGTTGGGGTGTCATAAGTTTCTACTTCATGAATAATGTTGTAATGAGTATAACCAAATTCTTCACAGAGGTGAGGAATTAATCGAGTGGCGACGGATTGAACGGTGGTTTCGGGGATAAAATTATGGAGGTGAGTAACGTGAAGGTCTTTGAATCCGCAAGGATTAATCCGAGCAAAAGGCGAAAGATCCATATTGATATTGAAAGCAATGCCATGATAACTGCAGCCGTGACGAACGCGCAGCCCCAAAGAACAAATTTTAGCCCCATCCAGGTAAACACCCGGCGCATCCGGCCTGGGTGCTGCGTGAAGTCCATAATCAGAAAGCGTTTTGACAACACTATCTTCTAGAATGCTGACAAGGCGTCGAATGCCAAAGCCCATGCGCCGAAGATCGATCATGAAATAAGCGACTAATTGGCCAGGGCCATGGTAAGTCACTTGACCGCCGCGGTCGGATTGCACAATGGGGATCTTGCCCGGATTTAAGACATGCTCAGCTTTGCCAGCTTGTCCTTGAGTAAAGACCGGGGGATGTTCCAGAAACCAGATCTCATCACTGGTTTGATCAGTCCGGGACAGTGTAAAGGTTTGCATACGCGCAAAAGTCGCATTGTACTCTTGAATGCCGAGTTGGCGGATAATAACCTCGCTCGGTTTATTCATGCCTAAGCTCCCATTGATAACAACCCCTAATATTACGACAAAATGGCCCCGAACGGAATGCTGAAAAGAAGGGGGCTACATAGTTATCCTGGATCGCAACCCTGCGCTTGCGATGACAAAGGTAGGCGGAAAGCGTCTGTAAGGTGAAAGGTAGTGGGTCTCCCTTTGGTTACTATTAATTAGGATATTGAATTCTAGGGGGGCAGTTATTAGCTGATGCTTTCATTCCACGGGAGACCCGACACCACCCCTTTCGATGGTAGACCTTTATAAGGTCATCAATACTTCATCAGAAGCGGAGAGGTCGAGATAGATTTGATCCAGTTGTTCTTGGCTGGTGGCGGTGAAGGTGATGGTCATTGCGAGAAAGTTGTTGTTTTTACTTTCTCGCAATGTAATGGCACCTTCACTGAGATCAGGGATATGCTGATGCAGAATTTTTAAAACAGCACCTTCAAAATTCGATGAATTTTTACCCATGACTTTGAGTATAAACTCACTCGGAAATTGAAGTAGTTTCGGCTGATCGTCAGGCATCAACTAAACCAGCGATGAAAAGTAATGGCTACATGATCACAGAGCTGAGTCCAGAGTCCACCTTTAGGGTTGCTTTTGAGGGCGATCAGAGGACGTGAAGCAATTTCTTTGTCACCCAAGGTGACTTTAACACTGCCGTATACTTTTCCTTTGACGATCGGTGCTTTTAACTCTTTATTGATTACCATGGCGGCTTTGATGTCTTTGATTTTTCCTGTCGGTAAAATCAGAATAAAATCATCGGTTAAACCCATCGCGGTATTTTTATCCTTACCTAAATAAATACGAGGTTGGCTGATCGCTGAATTGCCGGCAAATATCTTATGCGTTTCAAAGAAATGAAATCCATAATTCAGTAATGCTTCTGTATCGTTCGCGCGAGAATTTTCACTTTTTGCGCCCATCACTGTAGCAATCAGTCGTGAGTCAGAACGTTTTGCTGAAGCCACTAAACAAAATCCTGCTTCATCGGTGTGGCCTGTTTTTAAGCCATCAACGGATTCATCACGCCATAATAAGCGATTGCGATTGGGTTGTTTGATGCCGTTAAAGGTATACCATTTTTGCTTGTACCAGGGATAATAATCCGGAAAATCCTTGATGAGTGCGCGACCGAGTACTGAAAGATCGTAGGCTGAAGAATAATGTTTGGGATTGGGCAAACCGGTTGAATCCACAAAGTGTGAATCGTTCATGCCTAAGGATTTTGCTGTTTGGTTCATCAAATCAGCAAAGGCTTCTTCAGTGCCCGCAATATGTTCTGCCAAAGCGACGCAGGCATCGTTGCCAGAAGCAACAATAATGCCTTGTAATAAATCATGCACGGTGACTTGTGAGCCCACTTTAATAAACATTCTTGAGCCACCGGTGCGCCAAGCGCGTTCACTGATGGTGATAGGGGTATCTAATGCAATTTTCCCCGATTTTAAGGCATTAGAAACCACATAGAGCGTCATCATTTTAGTCAGTGAAGCAGGGGGTAATTTATCGTGAGCATTTTTTTCGCTGAGGACTTGGCCGTTGATGCCATCCATTAAGACATAGGCTTTCACATCAAGAGTCGGCGCTGCAGGCACAAAATTATTGGCAGCAGGAGTGGTGGCTGCCGTCGATGCGTTGAGCATTAAAGGTGTAACCTCAGCTCGACAGAGTGTGATACCGCTGGTTAAAAGTGCCAAGGTCAAAAAAGCAGGCAGTACTGATTTGAGTTGAGTCATCATGATTCTCCTAAACGAAAAAAAGTAATACTATCACACTAGGACATCTCACTGTAACGGGCTTTAATATTTTTTACGCCTTGTTCTTCTAAATTTTTTAGTGTCTGATTCAATGTGGCTTGATTTTCAAACGGGCCCACTTCTACGCGGAAAAAAGTTTTATTATCTTCTCTGACGGTGCGAATATTCACAGGCAAATCAGTGAGTTGAGTGATTTTTGTGCTGTAACGTGTAGCGTTATTTTTTTGAGCGAAAGCACCGACTTGTAAGACTCTTCTTGAAGCGAGTGAATCCAGGCTTGGTGGTTCGGCAGAGTGGAGAGCAACAACCCGTACTTTGGCTGTACCATTATTAATAAGCCCGAGTTTTTTGGCGGCTAAGTAAGAAACATCCATAATGCGATTAGATTTAAAGGGGCCGCGGTCGTTGACTTTGAGAATCACTGACTTGCCATTTTCTAGATTGGTGACACGTACTCGAGTGGGCAAAGGTAAATCAGGACTTGCTGCTGTCATGCCATACATATTGTATCTTTCACGGGTGGAAGTCAGATGACCGTGAAATTTATTGCCGTACCAAGAAGCGACGCCAACGCGATTGTAATTTTTTGCGCTGTTTAAAACTTGATAATGCTTACCTTCGACCACGTAATGATCTTCGTTGCCATAGCAGGAGAGTGGTTCGTCTACGATGTCTTTGGGTATAGCGTTTGCGTAGGGATTTCGGTTGGGTTGATGATGAGACGAGGAAGGTGTTGCACAACCGCTGAGAATGAATAATAGGCTGAGTATCGCAAAGCTTGAGCGACGTCCTTGGAATTGAGAGTGCATATTTTTCTCCTTAGCCGGTAAGTGTAGCAATTGTAATGAGCGTGGGCATGCTTGTCTAGATTACCGCTTGCTGTCGAGAGGGAAAGTGACTTTATCCTCTCGGGACCGCCCTGCAAGTCCATCCCTGGAAGGGCTACGGGTTCCGCCATCCTGGCTCCACACGCTCCCGAGAGGATAAAGTCACTTTCCCTCTCGACAGCCGTGCCCCAAGGGATTTTTTTACAGCCAAGTTGGAGACGAGACCCCTTCCCATTTTGTTTGTGCTATTCTTGGGGCAGTTTTAAATACTGGAGTAATTTGATGGCTAAAAATCTTATTTATGGTATTCATGCTGTTCAATCGGCTTTGAGTCGTTCTGCAGAAGCTGTTCAAATGCTCTTTGTTCTCAATGTAAAGCAGAACCCACGTTTGGGAGATTTGGTCAAAGAGGCTCGTTCGCATCAGATTCAGGTGGTGGAAGAGTCTCGACAGGAAATGGATAAGCGGGTGAGTGGTGGGGCGCATCAGGGGGTGGTGGCTTTATTGCGTGAAGAAAAAACACCGGTAATTACCTTGGACGATCTGTTTGAGCGCAGTGAAAAATTGTTTTTGATGGTTTTGGACGGGGTTCAGGATCCTCATAATCTGGGGGCTTGTTTGAGGGTTGCTGATGCAGCGGGCGTGGATGCGATAATCGCACCCAAAGACCAGGCAGTGGGGTTGACCCCAACAGTGCGCAAAGTGGCTTGTGGGGCAGCAGAGACAGTTCCTTATATTCAAGTGACGAATCTGGCCAGAACCTTGAAGGAACTGCAGGATCGCGGCATTTGGGTCTATGGGGCGGCAGGGGAGGCGCCTCAGACGATATTTGACCTGAAGCTAGAAAGGCCGTTGGCGCTGGTGATGGGGGCTGAGGGCAAAGGCCTGCGGCGTTTGACCCGAGAGCATTGTGACTTTTTGGTTAAGATCCCGATGCAGGGTTCAGTGGACAGTTTGAACGTTTCCGTGGCGGCGGGGATATGTTGCTTTGAGGTGGTGCGGCAGCAAGTGGCAAAGCCCTTATAGTGCTTGATTATCCTGGAAATCCCCTTATAATAGTTTGTTTTTATAACATTATTCCTTGCTTCACTCCGGTTGGAGGAAGCTATTAACCGAGAGGAAATTTGATATGCGACATTATGAAATCGTCGTCATGGTGCACCCTGATCAAAGCGACCAGGTTCCATCCATGGTAAAACGGTACCAGTCTATGGTTGAAGAAGGCGGTGGCTTCGTTCATCGTTTGGAAGACTGGGGGCGGCGTCAGCTGGCTTATCCCATCAACAAAATCCACAAAGCTCATTATCTGCTCATGAACATTGAGTGCAACCAAGCAGTACTGTCGGACTTAACCACCGGCTTTCGTTTTAACGATGCTATTATCCGAAATCTTGTTATTCGGTTAGATGGGCCCGTAACCACACCTTCTTCTTTAGTCAAGGGTGAATCGGCGAGAACTGAACCTTCTAAAAGCGATGAAGTCGCCGAAGAAAGCACTGAATAACCAACAAGTTGAGGAGAATAGTTCATGAGTTTTTCACGACGTAAAAAGTTTTGTAAATTTACTGCCGATGGCATTGAAGCAATCGACTACAAAGACGTTGAAACCTTAAAAAATTACATCATGGAAAATGGTCGGATGGTTCCGAGCCGAATTACGGGTACTTCTGCTCGTTTTCAGCGCCAGCTTTCAGCAGCCATTAAAATCGCGCGTTATTTAGCGTTGTTACCCTATTGCGATACGCACTAGATTTAACCCCTTACACATTCTGAGGTAAAAAAGATGGAAGTGATCTTGTTGGAGAAAATTCGCAATTTAGGCGTCATTGGTGATCGCGTAAAAGTGAAGTCTGGTTATGGCCGTAACTATTTAGTGCCACAAGGCAAAGCGGTTTATGCCACCAGCGTTAATATTGCTGAATTTGAAAAACGTCGCGCAGAATTGGAAAAGAAAGAAGCTGAAGTTTTGGTACAAGCACAACAACGTGCTGCTACTTTACAAGACTTGGCGATCATTATTTCCACGAATGCAGGTGACGATGGAAAATTATTCGGTTCAATTGGGCCGCGTGAAATTTCCAAAGCTTACGAATCCGCTGGGCATCATGTTGATAAAAGCGAAATTGATTTATTCAACGGACCCATTCGCGAACTCGGCGAGCACGAAGTGGGCTTGCAGTTGCACAGTGATATCGAAATAAAAGTAAAATTGACAGTCGTTGCGGAAGAACAGACTAAGTCCTAAAGGTTAGGGGGCCAAGTCTTGGCCCCCCTTAAAAAGGATATATATAGCCATGCAATCAAATCCTGTTCGTGGGAAGAAAAATTTTCAGGATCAGCAAGTTGAGGCTGTAAAAATCCCACCGCATTCTGTAGAAGCAGAGCAATCTGTGCTCGGTGGTTTGATGTTAGACAATCAAACCTGGGATCAAATTGCCGGGCACATCAACGAAAATGATTTTTATCGTTCAGATCATCGTTTAATCTTTCGCACTATCGAAGCCCTTGCCAATCGTAATGAACCCTTTGATGTGTTGACAGTCAGTGAATATTTAAAATCGCATCACCAACTTGCGGAAGCGGGTTCCGATATTTACTTATTTGAACTGGCAAAAAATACCCCGTCAGCGGCCAATATTCGCGCTTATGCGGATATTGTGCGAGAGCGCTCTGTAGTTCGTCAATTACTGAATACGTCCAGCGAAATTGCCGATATGGCCTATCATCCTGAAGGTCGGACCAGTACAGAAATGATCGATTTGGCAGAACAAAAAATATTTCAGATATCAGAACAAGGCCGAAAAAATTCTGGACCTGTAAAATTAGCCGATTATTTGGCAATGGCTTCTGAGCGGATTGATGCGCTTTATCACTCAGATGCAGAATTAGCAGGCACAGCCACTGGATTTACGGATTTTGATGGCATGACTTCAGGCTTACACAAAGGTGATCTGGTGATTGTCGCTGGCCGTCCTTCGATGGGTAAAACCGCTTTTGCGATGAATTTAGCGGAAAATGTGGCGATAAGGGGCACGGCACCCGTTTTAGTGTTCAGTATGGAAATGCCCGGTGAGCAATTGGCTATGCGGATGATGTCATCCCTGGGTCGGATCGATCAAAACACGGTGCGTACCGGTAAATTATCTGACGATGATTGGCCACGATTATCTTCCGCCGTGAGTATGCTCTCCGAAGCAAAAATGTTAATTGATGATACGCCCGCTTTAAGCCCCGCCGAAGTTCGGGCTCGTGCACGAAGAGTAGCGCGCGAACACGGCGATTTAGGATTAATTGTTTTAGATTATTTGCAATTAATGCAGGTGCCCGGTTATCGCGAAAATCGCACCCTAGAAATTTCTGAAATTTCTCGATCATTGAAGGCCTTAGCGAAGGAAATGAAAGTACCGGTTATCGCTTTATCTCAGTTAAATCGAAGTTTGGAACAACGAACGGATAAACGACCTGTGATGTCGGATTTAAGAGAAAGTGGTGCGATAGAACAAGATGCGGATTTAATTGTCTTTATTTATCGTGATGAAGTGTACAATCCGGATACGGCAGAAAAAGGCACAGCAGAAATTATTATTGGCAAACAACGTAATGGCCCCATCGGTCGTGTGCGAATGACATTCCTCGGGCAATATACACGATTTGAAAATTTCACCATGGCAAATTATGCCGGGGAGATGATGATGTGAGAGTGCGACAAGCATCAATTGATTTATCTGCCTTATCACAAAACTTTCGACAAATTCAGCAGCGTGCACCGCATAGTGCTATTTTAGCAATGGTCAAAAGTAATGCTTATGGGCATGGATTAGAAAGAGTCGCGCAGGCGCTACCTGAAGCGGATGGCTTTGGGGTCGCCTGTATCGAAGAAGTTGAGCGATTGCGCACAGCGGATATTCGTCAGCCTATTGTGGTCATGACAGGTTTTCATACCTCGGAAGAATTACGTTGGCTGCAACAAGTGCAGGCGACTGTGGTGATTCATCATCATCCCCAATTGGATATTTTATCCAGCACCGATTTTTCTGAGTCCATCACGGTCTGGGTAAAAGTTGATATCGGAATGGGGCGATTAGGTTTTCAGCCTGGCGAAGTCGCCGCTGTTTTGGAACGTTTGCGTGGCCTCGGCCGAAGAGTCAAAATTCAAGGGCTGATGGCACACTTTTCTTCAGCGGATAATCTGGAATCCCCGTGTACGCCTTCGCAAATGGCTATTTTTGACAATTGTTTAAAAACCCATCGGTTGTCGGGTAGTTTAGCCCATTCGGCTGGTATTTTTGGGTGGCAGGGTGCATTGCACGATTGGATTCGTCCTGGAATTGCACTCTATGGTGTTTCTCCTTTTGGACAGAAGACGGGCGCTGATTTGGGTTTGCAACCGGTGATGACTTTGCGTTCACGTTTGTTGACTGTCCATCATTTGGCCAAAGGATCTGCTGTCAGTTATAACGGATTATTTGTTTGTCCTGAAACAATGCCGGTGGGGGTGGTGGAAATGGGTTATGGTGATGGTTATCCGCGTCATGCGGTTACTGGGACGCCGACCTTGATTCATGGCAAACGATGCCCTTTGATAGGACGTGTGTGTATGGATATGTTGGTTGTGGATCTACGACCTGTTCCTCAAGCGAAAGTAGGGGATGAGGTTATTCTTTGGGGTAAGGGATTGCCAGTGGAAGAGATCGCCCGTTCGGCGGGGACTATTGGTTATGAATTACTCTGTCATGTCAGTCAGCGTGTGAGTGCTCGAACATGAAACAGTTAGGATTATCCGCTGTTGCGATTGCTTTAGCGTTAAATTTAAGTGGCTGTGTATCGGTACAACCTCGATGTATCGATAATGTCTGCAGCATTTTTAGTGAGTATCCGGAATGGTATACGGCTGCCAAGGCCACAGAGCAAAAATGGGGGACGCCGGTTGCTGTTCAAATGGCGATCATGCATCAAGAATCCTCTTTTAGAGGCGATGCCAAGCCGCCTCGTCGCTGGATTTTAGGTATTATCCCATGGACACGGCCTACATCAGCCTATGGTTATGCGCAGGCAGTGGACGATACCTGGGCGCATTATAAGAAAAAAACAGGACGGATTTTTGTCAGCCGAAGTCAGTTTGACGATGCTTCGGATTTTATTGGCTGGTATAGCCATTGCGCAAAATGTCAGCTGGGTATCGCACCCACTAACGCCTATGCCTTATATTTGGCCTATCATGAAGGCCTCAACGGCTTTGCAAAAAAATCTTATTTACGCAAACCTTGGTTGATCAAAGTGGCTTTAAAAGTCAGTGCTAGGGCGAGATTATTTCGGGCGCAGTTGCGAGAATATTCATAGAAGAAAGGGGCATAACAAAAGGTGAAGGGGGCTCAGTTTGATGGGTTCTTCTTAAAACCACCAAACTGAGCCCCCCTCTGCTCAAAACAGGAGTTGTCCAGTGGCTGGAGAACTCCTGAGTTTATTATTGCTTCTTCATTGAACCCAGGTTAACACGCGCATTAGCATCTTCTTTCCCTTTATTTCTCGGACCAAGAGCCTCTGCTACAGTTTCAGGAGAGGCTGCTGGAGCTGCAGCTTCTTCAGCGAATTCATCCACTTTCAATGTCATCACCTTAGCAGTCATCAAGCGTTCAAAGAATGAGTCGCCTTTGAGATCGCTTTCTGAGAAGGTGGTTGTGTGAATGTAAACGTTGGTGTACCGAGCAACGGTCGTGTCAATGAGATCAAGCAAGTCTTGCTTGGTCATGGGGGCGCCATCATGCTCTGCTTCCCAATTTTCGATAGTCATGATGCATTCTTCAGCCAGAGGGACTAAAGCGGCATAATTTCTGCGAGGGTTCCAGAGCTGACATTTACTACGGTTCCAAGTATCAGGTACTCTTTTATCTTCTGCATCAAGCTTATAGCGATTACCTTCTCTTACCCAAGGATCGCCACCGGAGGCGAAAGAGGTTTTCAACAGTTCAATGAAGGCCTCTCTTGCTTCTTTTAAGCTAGGAGTAATTTCATCGAGTGTCTTTTGGTCAGAGTCAGCAGCTTTTTGGTAGCATTGAGCATAGGCTTTATCGCGGTTAGTCGCAAAGAAATGCGTTCCTAATAGTTTAGACAATTTACCTGGTGTGGTGAACTCTTGGACTCGTTGACAACTTTTGAGCTTTCTCGTCATAACAACATGGGTTGTTAAAGACTCATCGTGTTGGCTGACTACAACGCCATGGTCGAGGTATAAAGCGATAGGTGCCAGTACATACTCTGTAAGCGTTTGCTGTCCGAGTTTTGGTTTCTCAGCAGCATTGCCAGCAACCCCAGGAGCATGTTGAGAAGCTGCTGGAGATTTATCATCAACAGGAATCATTGCTTGAGTTGAAGCACTTTCTGGCTGTGTAAGTTCTTTCTGAGTCCGTACAGGAGCTTTGCCTTTACGTTGTGCTTTTAAATAGACTTGGTATTCAGCTGAATTCCACTCATTGTAACCAATTCGGCGCGTTAAACCTTCATTGCCCATAAGAGTCCAAATGGTCTTAAAACCCGCACTTCTGGAGCACATTTGGATCTGAAGGGTATGAGTCCATGGATCGTAAGCGGGTACCAATGTCAGTGTCATACTCAGAGGAGTATCGCCCTCGGCACTGGGATTGTGGCGCATTTCAAGAGAGGCGCCTGCCTTGAAAAGTACATCCTGGGCGCTGAAATTACCCGCACTTGCGGCATAATGGAGCGGTCCGTATCCTTGAGCATCTTTGATATTGGGGCTACAAGGGGGAACTCTATTTGTAGTACTTATCGATTTGGGCTCTTTAAACAAGCGATCCATTCCTCCCAGCTCCAAATCATCAAAGAGGATGTCATCTCTATCATCTTTCAGATTGAAAGGAGCAAAGTTGGGTTTATGTTTATCACCTTCGATGATATAACGGAGCGTCTCCGTTTGAACTTCAGGCAGGGTTGCAGCATAGTGTAGAAGGCTAATCTGCAAATTATTTTCATAGATATTAGCAGTTGGACTGCTGGGTATTAATTGCGCTAGCATCTTCACTTCATTACCACGGACAGACAACTGCACAGGTAGTTCTTGTCTTAGATTACGAAGTTTAAAATCGGCTTTATTGCTATTGAATAATTCCACCGAGAGAGCAGCAGCATCGCCCTTGTATTCAGCTCCGAATGCAGAACCCCTATAAAAAACCTCAGCCCCATCTTTTCCTTCGCTTTTGAATTCCTCAATCCCTGGAACATAACGGATTGAGTAAGATCCCATGAAGGCAGCTTCATGAACCGGTGTGCTACCGCTTCCATCGGCTGAGTTGAGCGTGGGGACTAAGTTTCTGTAAACCGAGTTAGATTGTTCGAAATCTCGTAGAATAGTCATAACAGTGCCAAGCATGCTGTGGCTGCAACTGATTGCTGCCCAATGCAATAAGGTACGCTTGCCTTTGGTTTGAGCCAAGAATTCCTTAAGGAATTCAGTATCTTGGAGCAGATCTTGAACAGTCAGCCTAGGTGTGAAAGTAACTCGACCATTTTCTACTTTGAGCCCTGTTACACGAATCATTCTTTGAGCGCCATCGGACTTGATGGAAAGAGTGCTCACTTCTCTGTAATCTTCTCTATTCTCATGGATCACTACTGACTTTTCAGGTAATGATTTCTCTTCAGTAGATTTCAGCATTCTGCCTTCAGTCCAGATAACCTGAGCATTAGGATTGCCTGCCAACAGATAAATAATTTCCCGAGGAAGATTAGATTCCACGCCAGAATTCTTAATGGCTCGTAAGCGAGCCAATAATTTTCTTGCTCTCTTTTCTTCGTGAGTGGCGACATCCTCAAACATGATGGCCCACACATTTTTGTCCGTTTCCGTGAGTTTGCAAGATTTGCTGAGTAAAGCGACAGCAGCTTCCATAAGATGCGATTGGAGCGAATTAGGATCACGTGGCTTTACAGTGGATGCAGTAGGTTGCTGTAGATTGCTTTGTAGAGCAGTAGCAGCGTTGACTTCTCGTCCCTGAACAGTAAGAGCATCATCTAAGTCACGATCCAAATCTGCATCTGCGTTATCACCATCAGGTAAACCTTCCGCGGTTAGATCAAGCAGGTCTTGGGGTCTAGCGGTTGTATTCAAGTCCATTGGAGCTTTCTTAGGTGGTACAAAACCTTGAACTGATTCCTTGGCCGATGTGTTGGTTAGAGCAGGAGCTAGCATACCTTTTGGAGGTTCAGTGGTCCCAGAAGTCGCAGTGGTTCGCTTAGTGTGGTTAGCATCTTTCTGCTGTTGCTGTTTAGCAGCTTGTTCTTGCTGTTGGCGAGCAGCTTGTTCTTGCTGTTGGCGAGCAGCTTGTTCTTGCTGTTGGCGAGCAGCT
>CAZMLO010000002.1:0-11677 GCA_964567285.1 uncultured Gammaproteobacteria bacterium | reverse complement strand
TCTTCCTGCTGTTGGCGAGCAGCTTGTTCTTGCTGTTGGCGAGCAGCTTCTTCCTGCTGTCGGCGAGCAGCTTGTTCTTGCTGTTGGCGAGCAGCTTCTTCTTGCTGTTGACGAACAAGTTCCACTGCAGCAGTATCATCACCTTGTGGAGCACTGGTATCAGCTTCACCGTCTCCCACTTCTTCCGTAAGAAGGGCAACTAAAGCTGGGTCTACCTCAGTAGTCACATCAAGGGCACTACTTTGAGGTAGTGCAGGGTGCTCTGTGGCAGCCTGAGCTGTAGCATTATTTTGACTCATTACAGTACCTGCAACACTGGTTGGAGCAGGAGAATTGGGTGCTGCATTGCCGCCAATGCCTAATAACGACTTCATACGTCCGCCAATGGAAGTGTCTTGAGTCGGAGATACGGCTGCAGCGTTTTGTGTTGGGCTGCTGCCTTTCTTCGGAGAACCTTGCTTTGGCGAGCCTTGCTTTGGATATGCGATAGCACTTAGTGCTGTACATCGGGATTTAATTTGATCCACAATTTCAGCGATTTGGTCGGCTTCATTTGCTGCGAGCAACTTGACTACACAAGTTTTTTCTTCGTCCCCGAGCCAGTTTACCAAATTCACGCCTTGTTGGAATTTTGCAGTATCGTTGACCAATAGGGCGTTGTTAGCTTGGCAAACGAGTACATGCTCAAGGAAATATAAGCTTTTTGCAGCAGTATTTTGCTCAGCACCACCTTTAACAAAAGTAGTTTTTTCGTCATTCAGAAGTATGATGTATTGAGTGAGAAGGTCTTTAGCATTATGAGTAGACTCATTTACAGAAACTTCTGTCACAAACTTGCGTAATCCACCTTGACCCAATAATCGCCCAACTTGTCTCAAAAATGCCCCGACAGCACTAGGATTATGCATAGTAAGCAGAATTTGAAAAGGAGTAAGTTTGTCAGCAGGCGCTGTGGACCGAAAGTCTACTGCATGTTCAAAACAAATCTCAATTAGTTCTGGATCCCCTAAATATACAGCGATATGTAATAGATTGTAGCCTTCTGCCGTATAACGTCGATTGAAATTAACAGAGTCTTTCAAAGTTGAATTGCTTCTTACTGCAGTGAAGAATGACCTAATAAATTCTGGGTTGCGCGATAATAACACGAAAAATGCTAGGTCTAGTTCATCATTCTTAGCCTCAGGAAAGTGAAGTTGAAAATCAGCATCCGCTGTATTGCTAATAGCACGAATATCAGCAATAAGTTTAGGATCGGCTCTAAGTGCTTTACCGAATGGTGTATCAAGCGGATACCTAGATACTAAGCTTTCAGTACCGCCGTTCACAAAATTTTTGTGATTAAAATTTAATACTGATTGACATAGTTCATAAAGAGCAACCTGATTAGGTCTACTAAGATGCTTAAATGCTTCTTTTTCTTCTATATATTTTTTTGCCTCAGCTATTTGACCCTCGGGTAATTTTTTGTTTACCGCAAGGCTTGCTCTATCAGCTTGTTTGACATAGAGGTCATCTGTAGTGAAGAAGTAAGTCAAAGCAATACTATGACTTAACTTTGCTAGATCCCGAGCGTTTTCAGTTTTTTGACCTTGCATGTTTCTAATCCTCTGTTAGTAAAAAATTTTTAGGGTGGATCGCTCAAACTTTGAGCAATTTGGCTCGATTGTACACTAAACTTGTCTAAGTTCAAAGCGTTGCGCGAGTTTTCTAGAGAAATTTCTTTTGGGGCATAATTGGGAGTAAGCGCCCTAAAACATAGGCAGAGGTGGATGTCTTCGCAATTTTTTGATACAATGGCCTACCGATCGGTACATAATCGGAAGCCGCAGGTTTAGTAGGGCTTTCTGGACAGGTTAGAAGTTGGGAGGGGAAAATTTTGGCGGAATCGCAAGTTTCATCACGTCAATCTGTGCTGCTGGGTTGGGCAATATGCGGCCTAGGAGCTATCTTTTATTGTTACGAATATCTACTGCGCATCGAACCGAGTGTGATGGTGCCAGAGCTGATGGGCAAGTTTCAGCTCTCTGCAGAAGAATTTGGATTCATCACTTCACTCTATTATATAGCGTATACACCCATGCAATTGGTGGTTGGTTTGCTTACCGACATCATGGGGCCCCGCAAGATGTTGACGGCAGCGGTGCTGATTTGCGCACTGGGCAGCCTGATCTTCGGCTCAACCGACCTGATTTGGTTGGCGGGAACCGGGCGCTTTATGGTCGGTTTTGGTAGTGCATTTGCCTTTGTCGGGGTACTAAAATTAGCCGCGATATGGCTGCCCAGCAATCGATTTGCCTTCTTTGCAGGCTTGGCCACAGCTTTGGGAATGATCGGTGCGATGATGGGGGTGGTCCAATTATCCACGCTGGTTGCCAGTCTAGGTTGGGAAAAAACCGTTTTTATTGGTACGGTCATAGGATTTATCTTGGTTCCCGTGATTTGGTTGGTGGTCAGAGACACTCACGGCGATCCCGATTTTATGGAACCTTTGGAACGGGTAACGTTCATGGAAGCCTTGCGTGGCATGTTTTCCATCGCGGGTAACCTGCAAATGTGGTATTGCGGAGCTATTGGCCTTGCGCTTTATATGTCCTTATCCGTCTTTGGAGAGCTTTGGGGCGTCGATTTCTTAGTAAAAACCCATGGCTTTACCAATCACGAAGCGTCTGTTGCGAATGCTATGGTATTTGGTGGTTGGTTGGTTGGCGCGCCCTTGGTCGGTTGGTTCTCCGACTTACTTCGTTCTCGGCGGGTGCCCCTCATCTTGGGTTGTATCCTTTCTGGGTTGTGTTTTTTAGCCATTCTGTATTTACCCATTCATTCTTTAACTATCGTTAGTATCCTGTTGTTTTTATTCGGATTTTTCTCGTCCACTGAAATCGTTTGTTTCGCTATTGGACGAGAAAATTGCCCCTTTCATATGTCTGCATCAGCCGTGTCCTTCGTGAACATGTTGGTTATGTTCGGTGGGATGGTCTTCTCGCCCATGGTGGGTTCATTGTTAGATCGAGCCTGGAGTGGTCAATTGGATGCGAATGGCATCAGAATTTTTAGCGCGCATGAATATCAAAGTGCGCTGATCATGATTCCGATTAGCTTGATCGTGGCCTTAGTGTTGAGCTTAGCCATGAAGGAATCCTATGGTGTAGGTGAAGATGCCTAATGAGAGTGGGCCAGTTTTAAGCTTAGAAGAAACCGCGCGGCTCAAATACCGCTGCCGACGCGGTCTTCTTGAGCTGGATACTCTCCTGGCCAATTTTATTGAGTCCCCACGCTTTTCGAAACTCAGTGTTGCTCAGTTTCGTACCTTTGAAAAATTTTTAGATGAATCGGATCCTCAATTATTAAGTTGGTTATTGAAAAAAGAAGAGTCTTCTCATAAAGATTATCAAGAATTAATTCAGATGATTTGCAGCTCTAAAGGATAGAGACCCAAATCCAGCACCTAAAAGTGTGAGCTGGGGATGGTTTAAGCTAAAACGTTGATATTGCCCATACAATTTACCACGAAGAAAAGTGTCAGGTAAAAATGAGTGTTTCTTTATTGCTGAAGTTTTATCAAGTCAATAATTTAAAGAGGTCGAATACATTCTTGATCATCAAATCGCGCATTATTCACTCGGGTAGAAACAGGATGTGTTATCAAAGAATTCGAGACAGCATTATTCTTGAAAAAATGTTTGAGTGTGGGAACATCTTGTATGGAATTATTTAACCATTGATCATAGTGCTCAGGGGGAATAATCACCGGCATACGGTCGTGAATTTTTGAGACAATGGTATTGGCAGCCATAGTAATCACGCAACAACTTTCAACGGTTTTATCGCTCGAAATCCACCGCTCCCAAATTCCTGCCATTGCAAAGGGTTTTTTATTTTTGATTTGAATAAAATAAGGCTGTTTAGGTGTTGTGGTAGAATCCCATTCATAAAAACCATCCGTTAAAATTAAACACCGCTGCTGACGAAAAGCATGTCGAAAAGAAGGCTTAATATCAATCGTTTCTGATTTTGCATTATTCAGCATTGCTAATTTTTGTCCTTCTTTATACCACGAAGGAATCAACCCCCACCGCAACGGCACAATCAATCGCTCTCCATCAACGGCAATCAAACCTGGAATAATTCGGCTAGGTGCAATATTGTAAGAAAGCTCGATATCATATTTCAGCGATGCTGAAAAAAATTCAGCGAGCGTATTGGGGGCAGTGTATAAAGCAAATCGTCCGCACATTTTTTAGAGCTCAATTTAGTCAAATTGTGTGAAGTATAGTATACGAAGATTTTCTATCGCAAGTTATTGGGGCGATACTCTGTTCATGCCATGAAAAAACGCCCGTAATATATAAAAATATGACTCATAATCACAAAATATTGGTCATAAACTTGATGATAATAAACAGGCAAATCAAGAGAAAAACACTATGAATTGCACAGATGTTACAGATATATTTAATTCAGAGCCACTGGAACTAGAAGCTGAAGCAGATGATTTCTGTTGCAACCGATGTGTGATATTTTAACTGGGAGATTATATCTATGAAAATGTTAACCGAATTCTTTCGCAGTGACAATTCCACAGTTAAAAATGCTCGGAGCTTTACCTTTCAGTTAGGATTCACATCGAGTAATTTCTTACGCTCTCTTCAAAGTATCCAATCTGACATCAGACTAATGGAAGTTGAAAATGAAATTCCTCCAAACACCATAAGCTTTTCTTACATTGTATTGAGTGAGCAAAAATCTGTTAGCATTACCACACTAAATCCCGCAGAATTACTTAATGCCTTTTGTCGTGTTAGTTTAATAACATATGAAGATAAATCACGTATCCTAAGCACACTCAATGTAGCCGAAGAATCACTGAAGAGCCAAGTTTTCTCACCCCCCTGCTAACAGAAAAAAATTCTAGGCTGAAATTGGATTCAGCCAGAAGAATGTGTGCTTCCCCTCTAGAAGATTAAACTGCTCCAGTGATTCCGAGTTCAGTCGATTGAATGGATAATTTTAATGAGTTCATTAAATCTTGTGCTTGGAACTTTTTCCCCTCACGAAAAAAACCTATACCCGCGCTTGCTGCTACAACTCCTGTGGCAGCCAGTGCACCTTCAATAACAGCGCTACTCATGATTCCATGAAGGAGAACATGACTTAAAAAGACAGCAGCAGGTGGAAAGAAAATTGCCGTCGCACACATTGCAATTGCAAGGAATCCTAGTGCTAACATTGTAATACCGACGTACGATGACAAAGATAGTTTTTTTAGATTTGGATTATTTGATAAGGTTATTGCAGTTTCTGTATAAGTATTGATACGAAATAAATAATCAGACGAATACGAAATAGTTTCATTTTGATTAAAATCGGGCATTAAATCATATCCAGCCTGTATTGCTGCTCGTAATTGTCTAATAATTTCTTCCAGGTGATCGTCACTTTTTGTGAGGTTATTTCTTTTCTCTAGAGCTTCTTTAAGCGATTTTTCTAAAATGGCTGTTGTGCTGAATATCTGATTTTGCAATGATTTTATTGATTCGTGGCTCTCATGAAAGTATTCATACTGCTGATCAAAAACAGTTTTTAAACTAGTTTCATCGAGTTCATCTCTCTTAGATAGCATCAAAAGAGCTTGTCTCGAGGTTTTTATCAGAATAGATCTTGTTTTCTCATCAAGATTTTCAGAAATAGGGGAGCTGATAAAATAGCGATGAGTGTCAGAGAGGGTAGGCTCTTTTATTACTCGTTCAAGTAAATTTCCCAATGTTAACGTGGGTTCAGATTTACGACTTTCTTCAATCAATTGTCGCAATCGTGCTCCTCGAATTTCATTTGTTGTATATCGATTGGAAAATGCCATTCTCTTTTTAGAAGATTTATTTATTATGGAGAATGGGTTGGAATTTAAATCGTCAAATTCGATTTGATCAAGTGTAGTTTCATCAAAAAAATTGATGTATTCCGATGTAAATGCTTGGCTCTGAGTGTCCAACAGAGAGTTGGTAAGAGAATGAATTGTGGATTTATTAATGTCTCTTAGAGTCTCAAGATACATCTCCCAAAAAGTTTTTTCTCTTAGGGCCTCAGTTTGCTCATGAGGGGGAATCTTAACGTGTGCTATTCTGGCATTCGTTATCGGATTTAATTCATCGATATTTTTCAACATGGCGCTACTCCTAAAAATACTGTTAAAATAATAGAAAGTACTACATAGTTTATTGGGTATAATTTATTCACATGAGTATATTATCATCGATAACATTAGTGGTCTTTAGGAAATTGGCCTGACTTTTTATAAGAATTGGCTTGCATTCTGTCTCGCTCTTTGACACTAGTCTTGAAGTGAGCATGGATAGAACAATTGATTACTACTTAGAGGAATGGCGCCATTCTTTGAGGCGTAAATCGCTACCTTAAGAGGTGCCCGTCAGGTTGGGAAACGAACGCCATTAGACGTATGAGTACCTCATTTGATAGTTTCGTTGAAGTCAATTTTGAATTATCTCCAGAAGCCAGACTGATCTTCTCGAGAAATCTTCAGCCTAGTAGAATAATTAAAGAACTTAGTGTTCTGACTGACAAGCTCATTGAACCTGGTAAAACGCTTCTTTAGCTTGCACCTGCAATTGAGTTATTACAGAAGGCACGTGTAATACATAAAGTCCAATATTCGGTAGGACAAGGCATACCCCTAGCGGCACAGGCAAATCCAGAAACCCACAAAATTATAATGTTAGATATTGCAACTTCTCAAGCTTTGCTCGCTTTATCTTTGAAAGAATGGATTTTAAATCCACAAGACCAATATGTGAATAAAGGCCCAGTTATGGAAGTATTCGTCGGACAAGAGATTTTGGCCTATTCTGTTCCACGTAGATCAGCAAATTTGTATTATTAGCAGCGATCAGGAAAAATTGATACTGCTGAAATTGAGTATTTAATGGAATTAGGGCAAATGGTAATTCCTATTGAAGTTAAAAGTAAGAAAGGGACATCCTTAAAAAGTATAAGAATATTATTGGAAACTCATAAGTCTTCTCCTTATGGGATAAGATTTTCAACGCATGATTATTCAATACACGATCAAGTTCACTCGTTCCCTTTGTATTCTGTAGTCACAATACAGCCAGCAGAAAGGAATTCACTATTAGCCTTGATAAAAGGTAAAAGGGGCTAAATTTCTATCGTGTGGTATCCTACTGCAATGCTTGGAAACTTAAAGCCAGAGTCAGCGATGATTATTTCGGAAGCACTTATTCACGGTGAAATTTCCAGAGGTGCTGCTGCTAGCTTAATTAACAAACCAGAGGGCAAAACTAAACACATAGTAAAGGAACTGACAGACCGTGGATTATTATCCTCAAAAACAGAAAAAGCCCCTTACTCTTTGCTATTCCAACAGAAGTTGTCGGGTATTATTTTCCTGAACTGTATCCGCCAAATGTTGAAATAGGCTTAGACGGCTCTTAAAATTACCAACACAGCCTCTGTTACTAGCAAGGCAAACTGTCTGTTTAAGATAGCACGTGTTGTTTGCCAAGCTATAACAATTCTAAGATAGTGGCCCAATACATCTGATTGATTAAGCTGTTAGGCCTTGTTATAGTCACGATACTAGACATCAGAGGAAGATGCACTATGCAAGAAGACAATGGATCTTTTGAAGAATTCTCTAGCCGGAACCTCGCCCAACATGCAGCTTCAATACGTAAAAAGCCGTTGCCGAAGACTCCTCCTATTTCTGTTTCGCCGCTACTTGGCAGAGATTCAGCCGATTCTTTGGGTGATTCAATGGAAGCGGTGCCCAAAGGTTCAGAAATAGAGTCAGTTACACTATCTCCAATAGAGCAGGTTAGAAGACATCGGCAGCCACTTATAGATAAATTAATAGCTTTACCTAAAGAATCAGCGCCTTTTGCATCAGCTTTGGCTCGAATCAGGAAATCAATGGCATTATTAGAGAGTTCATCTGACAGGTATATTCTAATTTTAAGGGAGGAGTTGCCAAATCTTGTTGATCCAGTTGACCTTTTTGATGATATGAGAAAGAGGGAAATTTTACAGAAAGCCATCTTAAATAAGCAGAGCGCAGATCTGGGTCCATTAAATGCTGTTATTGAGCATATCAACAATATCAGGGTTAATCTAAAGGAGATCTTTTCTACTTTAGCAAAAGATCTTTTGCTACTGCAGCGAGTTTATGAGGATTTTCAGGATCGATTAATAAAGAGTACGATAACAGACCGCCCAGCTATTTTTACTTCAAAAGCAGTTATAGTGGGAGATTGTTTCGATTTTGGTAATATTACAAATGATCTTGCGAGAAAGTTATCGAGTATTGATGAGTGGGGTAAATCGCGTAAACCTAATCTATTTGGTAACCATTCTGTTGATGAGTTTGATGGCGTATTTTATAAAGTTAATGCAACAATGGCTGACGGTAATAGCATGATAAGACCGGCCATGGAATTTTTAGCTGTGAGCCTGTTGCAATTAGTGGCGGGTGACCATGTTGTTGCAGCACCAACAGCTTTTGTTAAGATCAAACATATTCTAAAATTAAATCGTAATAATGGCAACGATGGATATGTGGAAACAATTATTCAAGCTGGACTTGGAGTAAAAGGACTATCTTTTCATAACTTGCTGTATATTACTAGTTATGCTAAGAAATTAACAAAACTTTTGGCAGGTGAAGAAAGAGAGGTTTTCTATGATACGTTGATTAATGGAGACACTATTGTATCAGACTATTTAGATTTGTACCCCGAGTTAAAAAAATATTATGATATGCCACGACCAGAGATGCATAGTAAATATAGTGAAGAAACAAGGGGTGGATTCGCTAAAGATATTGTACCACTGCTAAAGTCAGTTTTGACTGAAGGTTTGGTTCGAAATAAAATCAGAGAGTTTAAAATAGTCGCTTGTTTTTATGAAGATGATTTGGATGAGCAACTTAAATCCGTTGAAAAATGGTTGAACGAGCATGTAGAAACACTCAAGAATCTGATAAAATTTATGGCTGTAATGTCAAGATTGAAATTTTTGTTCGAATATTTCGATATAGTAGAAATAATGAAGATCATAAGATTATTTATAAGCAACCTTAAAATAATATATAAAAAATACAATAAGCAATATATAGTAAGCACTGTAGATCAACTATTGTCATATTTGGATCCAGATCATTTCTCGGCAACAGTTATTGGGCATATCTTGCTAAATCCAAAAGATGCTAAATCAGATAATTTTCAAGCTAGATTTATTTATAACGGCTCAGACGAAATCGATAAAATACAAATCGTTGGAATAGATAATGACCTTGCGTTATGTGAACCTATCGCTAAACATTCACGGGGGTATTTTATACAAGACGCATGTGTATTGTTTTTTCTTGATGAGATGGGTTGGCGAGTTTCTGCAAAAGTCAGGGAAAGATTGATTTCTAGATCTGCTATGGAGTGGTATCTTGATTGGTTGAAGTTAATATTTGATCATAGCAGTTGTATAAGAGAGATGATCATTCAAAATAGTCTAGTGAACACTGATTTGTTCGGTGTATCCGATGATATGAAATCAGGTGGGAACAAGAAAATATTGCGTGCGTTGATTGATTTGCCTGTGAAATTGCATCCTAAGGTTTTATTTGTTATCTATCAGCAGTTTGTACGGCTTATCGATTTTTTGAGAAAGAATGATAGCCCAACGCTGTTCGATATTTTTATCTCGGTACACCCTTTAGTGGCAAAATGCTATCAGTTGGTAAAAGCTAAGTGGCCTAGCATAACAGATGCATATCATAAAGTACATGATGGGATCAATTTGGAGGCATTTCTCAAGGAATCTGTTGATGGAGAAGCTAAAGATAAATTATTAATAAATATGCCTACTGAGTTTTTAAAAGGGATCAAGGATTTAGAAGAAATTGATCTCGATGAAATGGGTGAGATCCTCTTGAGACAAGCAGGGGCCGCCTCGGACGAAGTAACCAACTTGATGAGAGCACTTAAGTTCGAAAAGGATAGAAGAAATGATGAAGATGCAAAGAAGAAGAAGGATGAGCAACCTGACGCCAGTCCGTTAGAAAGAATGGTATATGTACACGAAGCAATTCGTGAATTTTTTGCACGTTTTGACTGGAATAGCTTATCAGAGATAGAACAGATGTTGACACTGGAGAAATTAAGTCAATATTTTCCTCAGTTAGATGTGTTGTCTACAATTTCGAATAAAGGGAATAAATTATCGATATTATCATTGGACTGGAAAAAGCAAAGATTGCAACGTGCTATGTTCAAGGCGATGCCAAATGCAGCTGATCTATTAATTCGGTCTGGCACGCCAGTGAGCATAACTGATGAAGCAGGACAAACCCTCTTTCATATGCTTTTGAATCGTGCTCATCTCAATCCATCGCAAAGAGTACAGGGAACACTAGAACGATTAGTGGCAGAAAGTACATTTGATGTTAATAGGGCAGATTCAGAGGGTCTTTTTCCTTTAGAAATGATTGCTGATCGATTTGATGAAGATAATGCAATTGCAGCTTTACATCTCTTACTCAAAGCTGGTGCTAAAATAAATAAAGTTAATCCTAAGACGGGTCAAAGTGCATTAGACATTTCGATTATTAGAAAAAAACCAAGGCTTTTTCTTGCATTACTAAGAATGGGAGCGGGATGGCGTGTCGACATAGAGCATGCATTTAAATTTGTAAGCATCTTTCAGCAAAATGAAGATTATAAAGTGATGATGCAAGAAGCAACGGATCTTTTGATGCAAAGAAACAGTGAATTTTCTTATAGAAGAACACTATCTTTTATGTGTGATAGTGACCCTGGAAATAAAGGCTTGATGATACGAGGAGCTGAGTGCGGTCCAGTATACCTGAAATCAAAATGCGTTAGTCAAGTATTGACTGAAGCTGGCGTATTCAAGGATAAAGAAGTGGGGCAAAAGGGCCGTAGGAAGGTACATCCAATTACTGTGGCTGAACAGGGTGCCGATCTAAAAATGCACCTAAAAGAAAACCCAGAACTTGCTGGTCGTGAGTTAGCAGTTGGGACTTTACGCCGACAGTTAATCGGGCATGGTGCACCTTATACCGAAGTATTCAGGTTTGAAAGTGCTATGCCTAGAGCTCAGGCTTATCCAGTACAGTTCTCTAAAACCGTTAATGGGGATAATTTTCAGGTTGTATTAGAAGATCCTCAGAGATCTGAAAAAGTTTTGAATAAATTGGATCGGCGAGCTCTGAGTGAAATGATAGTTACATCAATCCTGATAAATCCTGGTGATGAACAACCTGCGAATTTTATTGTCGAATCCATCATGGTATTCCAATCTGAACGGTTTAGGCTGCAATGCGTAGATAATGATCATGGCTTTATTGATACTCGTACAAATGATTCGCAAAAAAGTTCCTCACAGCAAGTAGAAAGTATATTATTTTGCCTTACTGATATGCTAGTGCCGCTGGATAGCGGCTTTATTAATTATTTTCTTGAACTTGAGGCTGAGCAAGTTATTGGGGAATGGTTGGCAGTGCTAGCGCAAAAACAAGGTAGTTATGAAGCATTATTTACAAAAGAAGAGAGAAAAAGACTGTTGAATCAGGGGACATTAAAGGGGTTTATTAGTGATCTAAAAGATACAAGGGGGGGTGATCTTAGGA
>CAZMLO010000001.1:0-776282 GCA_964567285.1 uncultured Gammaproteobacteria bacterium | reverse complement strand
GTACCTTCGTTAATGCCGCCGTTAAGGTCGTTTTACCATGATCCACGTGACCAATTGTTCCCACGTTGACGTGGGGAAGGGTCCGTTCAAATGTCGCTTTACCCATCTGAGTTCTCCTCACTCTAAAAAAATTACTACTGACTCAAAAAAAATTGGAGCCCACAACCGGGATTGAACCGGTGACCTCTTCCTTACCAAGGAAGTGCTCTACCACTGAGCTATGTGGGCACAGGAGTTTCCCGCTTAAGCTATGGAGCGGGTGATGGGAATCGAACCCACGCTATCAGCTTGGAAGGCTGAAGTTCTACCATTGAACTACACCCGCAAAACTATTGAGGTCAGCATATAGCAGTTATGCCTCTTTT
This sequence comes from uncultured Gammaproteobacteria bacterium, assembly GCA_964567285.1. Lineage (GTDB taxonomy): Bacteria > Pseudomonadota > Gammaproteobacteria > JAIEPX01 > JAIEPX01 > JAIEPX01. The sequence continues at coordinate 775,917 of CAZMLO010000001.1, read as the reverse complement.
CGCCTAGCTTATGCGATCAGTTGTCCCCGCCTAGCACAGAAACTGATTAATTTGGTGGAGGGGGTAGGATTTGAACCTACGAAGGCAGAGCCGCCAGATTTACAGTCTGGTCCCTTTAACCACTCGGGAACCCCTCCAAAAACGCTCGATTGTCACGCACAGTGAGGCGATTGTCAACAATGTGCCAACATAGGTTTTATTCCGCACAATTCATTACCAAAGATCAGTAAGACTAAAAAAATGCTCGGAGTTACGATCCCTTTTCTTCAGAAGACAAAGCAATTTGAGACAGTAAATCAGCTTCTGTGACAATGGTGAGCAACTCACCCTTGGTCGAGCAACCAAATTTTGCTTTGAGATTTTTAAGGTAAAATTCTACGGTTCGATGCGATAAATTTAATTCGCGTGCTGCAAATTTCACCGTGCAGCCGGTTGATAGTACGACTAAACAATCGACTTCACGAGGCGTTAAATAAATACCAGAAAATTCGCCTTCCAATTCAACGCGAACACGTCGATTATTTGCCTGATCTTCAGCGCCGAAACTTTTTGATTTTAATTCATCATCAGGCCCTATATTGGTATAAACAAAGTTATATTCCAAACTCTCTTTGTTTAAAACTTCAGCAAGCACAACCTGCCAATAATTCTTTTGTTTGAGCATCGAAATTCCTTATCAATTAATTCGAGACTCAACACTAAACAAGCAGAAAAATATCGTCAATACCGTGGTGCGTAAGTGATTTTCAGTAGGATGAGTAGGTAATTACTTACATACTGTCGTGTGATGATCACTGGAGTTTTCATGCACGGATGTTGCTCAAACAATCGTAACGAGAAGCGGGGATAATTAATTTTAATAATGCACTGCTGTACAGGGGATCAGATATGTTTTTTGTATAAAATAAAAAGGCGCCTGAGGAAGAACCCGCAGACGCCTTATTGGATTTAAAAAAACTTAGATTGCCATATAGAGCCTAGTATCAACTTCAACCCTTTTAAAGCCCTTTTCGAGTTTCTTAAATTCATTCACCTTGTAGTCCTTAAATTCTTCCATTTTATCGAGGTGAGACGCACTATCACGAAGTGATGCTGCAGAATTTTCCACCCTTCCAGAAGCACCCGATGACGGCTCTTCATTTAATTCAACAAAGCCACTCTTATTTTTGCTCGATTTTGCGAACAAAAACCCTTGACTCAAGGTTTCCTGAAATTCCTTATCTGCCCTATCTGCTTTCCAGCGAGCCCAGCTATTGCTCAGTTCGTCGACAATTCGACTTCCGATGGTGAGAACGGGAGCCGCAATAACTGCAGCAGTCACTGTAACTGCCAACACAAGGTTACTGACGGAAAGACCCAAAGCTCCGCTCATGGCAGTTGCAATAGCACCAAAAGCAGCAGGCAAGCTACCGGCTACCAAGCTAAAGGTTCCTTGGATAAAGCTCAGACTAGAGGCAATAACAGGCCATTGCGCGATGGATGCAAGCACAGGGACTAACTGAGGGACCAGAGTCAAAATCCCAGTTACCACAAAAGGTAAAGTTATCATCCAGAGAACGGTGGTCAGTGCTAGGCTGAACGCCGCACCTAATGTGCCAAGAATATAACCCAAAGCACGAGGCCGAACACGAGCACCAAATTCCCAAGCATCTCTGGCGCTTTTCTCAGGCGATGTCAGCGCCTCACCAACAAATCCCACAAGTCTAGCGACATAATGAAAGGGTAGTAAAATGGCTAACCAAAGAAAACCCAAAACGTGTACCCCAATCATTTTAACAACAGGATAGTGTTCAGGTTGAAATTTGGCCGCTGCCTGCTGATTGCGATTTAAACGGTCTCCTGTCATTCTAAGGCTATCCGATTTTGATTCCAATTGACGCAAATCTGCTAAAGTGCGCACAACCTGCCCAATCCCCTTACCTGTATAATTCACAATCAATTCTGGCAAGAATTCAGTGGCCAACTTGAGGATGTTTAGAGGCAACATTAAAAGCTGAACTACAGCTTTCAGCACGAACATTACAGATGCTTTTACCCACGAAAGCAAAACTTGAAGGAATCCAACTTTATGGTAAACAGACGCTGGCCTAGTAGAACTAAGCCAATATTTACGTAGTACAAATAGCGCACCGTCACGTGCCTTATATGGTTCGTCTCGAAAAAAAGCTTTTGGGCCAGGTCTTCTTGCAAGCTGGGTCGTAGATGGGACATATCCATCAAGAGGATAGGTCTTTATCAAACTTCCCACAACAATATGATCAGGATCAACAGAAGGAGGGGTATCAACAACTCCGCCTGTCTTAGCGTAAGCTGAGAAGATAGCCGGATGAATAAGCAGGTTTTTGATCCACTTCCAGAAGGACAAAGGGCTTGCTATAGAATGCACTATTCCAGTTTCCAAGCTCGGTTCTAATTGCCCTTGTATTTCAACTTCAGGCCATGCTTGTGACATATTTAACTCCTAAATAATATTAACTATGGGATATAGTACCAAAATAGCCCAGCAGCTGTGAAGACAAAACATCTGTTCAATAGCCACACAAAAAACATTGGACACCCCTGCTTCAGAGTTATTTCGAGCATAGGCAAATACTTTTAAGGACTTTTAGGACTTAAGCTCCTTCTTATTTCTGATTGAATAAAGCAGTCTTGATGAAGGGAATAGTTAGCAATCTTTTTTCTTCAAGCGAAGCAGCCTCTAATTTGTCGAGACAAGCTAATAACGCAGACATATCGCGTGGACAGTGGCTAAGAAGATAACGACCAACCGAGTCGTTAAGGTGCATACCTCTGGATTTTGCGCGTTGTTGCAAGACGAGTAATTTTTCATCGTCATGCAGTGACTTGACTTGGAAAGTGATAGCCGCTGCTAAGCGTGAGCGTAAATCTGCGAGACGAAAGGGCGTGGCCAAGGCGGGAGCTGTGGCTGTACAGATTAATTTTGCGCCTTTTGCTTGCAACTGGTTATACGCGTGGAAAAGCGCTTCTTCCCAGTTTGGCTGCCCGATAATTGCATCCACATCATCCCACAACACAATCTCGTATTGATCCAATCCTAACAAAATTTCGGGAGACAATTTTTGATAGTCCGCGAGAGAAATATAATTTACCGCATATTTTTTTTGATTCGCCGCATAAGCGATAGCTTGCAACAAATGACTACGCCCCACACCGATTTCACCCCATAAATACCAGCAAAATTCGCTGCTTGAAAAAAGATTTTTTAATGCAGAAACAAGGTGAAGATTTTCACCCACGATAAAACTTTCGAGGGTGATACGTTCATTGAGATGAAAATCCAGCGTCAACTGTCGCATGAAAAATTCCATTAATTTGTGCCATTCTTTAGCTGAGACTATACCTACCAACAGATATATTGCAATATCCATAAGCTTGCTCATTGACCTGCAGCCTGGCCATGTTATGATACCCCCATCGCAAAGAGGACCCTCACCAAGGTTGGGAACTCTTTAATTTATAACAGATTTTATGAGAGGACATCATGGTCAAATCTCAACTTGCCAACAAAATCTCTGATCGCTTTCCCCATCTGCCGATGAAGGCCATCGAGATGTGCGTACATCAGACCATCGACATGCTCAGCGATGCTTTGAGCAATGGTGAGCGTATTGAAATCCGTGGATTTGGCAGTCTGAAACTGAATTTCAGAGCACCTCGAAATGCCCACAACCCCAAAACGGGCGAGAAGGTTGCAACGATTGCAAAATACACCCCCTATTTTAAACCCGGCAAAGAACTGCGCGATCGTGTGAATGCTCAGTATGGCCAACCCATGATTGAAGAGTCACTTGACGACTAAACCATTCATCATGAAATCCAAATCTCACTCTGTTAACTACCCCCCTCGCCCGAAAAATGACGACGATTTATTAGCACTTTTTATCACTTGCCCTAAGGGCATTGAAGGATTATTGCAAGAAGAGCTTGATCAGATTGGTGCCACTACGACCAAACAAACCGTCGGCGCCGTGCAGTGCAAAGCGACTCTCAAAATTGCCTACCAGATTTGCCTCTGGTCTCGTTTAGCGAACCGTGTTTTTATGCTGCTAGCAGAAGGTTCTGTTTCCAGCTCCCAGGCTTGCTATCAATTAGCGACTCAATATCCTTGGTCACAATTATTTAAAGCGGATACCACTCTGTCAGTGAGCTTTACAGGACGCTCAGATTTTATGCGCAACACGGTTTATGGAGCACAAATTATCAAAGATGGCATCGTCGATAATTTGAGAAAAACCCTAAAAAAACGCCCTGATATCGACACCCAGAATCCTGATTGTCGCATCAGCGCACGGCTACATCATGGCAAACTCTCTTTATTTTATGATTTAAGCGGACACAGTTTGCATCAGCGTGGATATCGTTTACAAGCTGGCACTGCGCCCATCAAAGAAAATTTAGCAACGGCATTATTAATTCGTGCTGGTTGGCCAAAAATACAATCTGCACTCATCGATCCTTTTTGTGGATCAGGCACTTTTTTAATTGAAGCCGCGATGATGGCCACCGAAAAAGCACCCGGCCTTGATCGTTTTGATTACGGATTTTTACACTGGCAAGGCCATCAGCCTGCACTGTGGCAACAATTACAAAAAGACGCCCTTGAAAAACACGAAGAGGCGCTGGAAAAAAATCACCCTATTTTTATAGGATTTGACAAAGATCCCGAAGTTGTTCAGTTTGCGAAAAAAAATATCAAAGCAGCTGGGTTTTCAGACTTAATTCAAATTGAGCAACGATCGATTAAAGATTTTTCTTTACCCGAAAATTGCATGGACAAAAACGGTTTGATTATTGCGAACCCACCCTACGGGGAACGACAGGAAGACAGTGCAGAATTAATGCCTTTGTATCAAGAAATCGGCACCGTATTAAATCAACACGCACAAAACTGGAGCGCCGCAATTTTCACCTCAGACCCGACTCTCGCAAAAGCCATCGGACTGCGCTCACACAAACAATATCCATTATTAAACGGCACGATTCCCTGCCAACTGTATTTATTTAATCTAAACGAGCAAAATCGACTACGCCTATAACACTTAAAGCTCTAAATTTTGAGCCAAATGAAACTTAACTTGATGTAAATCCTTTTGAGATAACAAACCAATCTTTTTCTGAATAAGCCTTATATCAATCGTGAAAGCTTTTTGACGAACAATTGAAGGGACTTGCAAACCACAAGAAGCCATATCATGGATTAGGTGATCCCCAAACCATGTACTATTTTTTGCACTAGTAATCATCAGCATACAAACATATCCTGTTTTTTTTTGAAAAGATTCTTTGCTGATAACTACCGCGGGCCGCTTTTTGGTTTTCAAACTATCAGTGAACGGGAATGGGACAACAACAATCGAGTAGGGTTTATAAGTCATTATACGCCTCATCATCATTGTGCGAATCCCATTCAGAGAGCAAACCTGACAGTGCTTTATGATACTTTGCATCAAATGGCTTTATTCTGACCAATATCACCTTATCATCAGTAATATCAAATCCCACTTTATCACCCGGCGTTAAGTGCAATTTCCTACGAACTTCAACCGGAATAGTCGCCTGCCCCTTCGATGTTATGCTCGAAACAGAGATATTGTGTGCCATACCATCACCCCCCTTAAGGTATTACTTCATTACAGTAATGATAGCATAAGATACCAGCAAAATCCATCTGATACCCCCCCTATTTCTTTTAAGCTTCGGGCAGAGTCACGCCGATTTGGCCCATGTATTTTCCACCTCGATCTCGATATGAGACATCGCAAATATCATCGGATTCGAAAAATAGCATTTGCGCAACGCCTTCGTTGGCGTAAATTTTTGCCGGCAAGGGCGTGGTATTCGAAAATTCTAGTGTGACATGACCTTCCCATTCTGGTTCCAGCGGAGTGACATTAACGATAATTCCGCAGCGAGCATAGGTTGATTTTCCGAGACAGATCGTTAAAACATTTCGAGGAATGCGAAAATATTCTACTGTTCTGGCCAAAACAAAAGAGTTTGGAGGAATAATGCAGACATCGCTATTTAAATCGACAAAACTCGTGTTGTCGAAATTTTTAGGATCCACAATAGCCGAATTAATATTCGTGAACACTTTAAATTCAGTTGAACAACGCACATCATAACCGTAGCTTGAAGTGCCATAAGAAATAATTTTTCCCTTTTCGTTTTCGCGAATTTGATTCGGCGCAAAGGGTTCAATCATACCCTGCTCTGCCGCCATGCGACGGATCCAGTTATCCGACTTAATTGCCATAATTTTCCTTAAGTTGTTTATTCAACACCGCGATTCCCCCTGGGCACTAATCGACGGGGTTTATGGGAATGAAATTCCCTGCTTGGGGGGAACTCTTCTATTCGACCACAATCTCTGGGAATTTACCGGCATAGCTCTTTGGTTGCAAGGCTAATTGCTCAAACATTCTTTTCGCGATTTGAATATAGCGTTCAGCGATTGCGCTTTGTGGCGCTGCAATAACCGTGGGCTGACCACCATCCGCATCCTCACGAATTTGTTTGTCTAATGGCAACGATCCCAACAAAGGCACCCCTGTGGCTGCCGCAATTTTTTCTCCGCCACCAGCACCGAAAATGGATTCTTCATGACCGCAATTCGAACAAAGATGCGTGGACATATTTTCAACGATTCCCAAGACCGGTATCTGCACTTTGCGAAACATCTCCAACCCTTTACGCGCATCCAGCAACGCCAAATCTTGGGGAGTCGTCACGATAACGGCACCTGCCACAGGAATTTTTTGTGCCATCGTTAATTGGATGTCCCCCGTACCTGGCGGCAGATCCACGATCAGATAATCCAGCTCAGACCACTCGGTTTGAAACAGTAATTGTTGCAAAGCTTTGCTCACCATCGGACCACGCCAAACCATGGGTGTATTCACATCAACCAGATACCCCATCGACATGGATTCCAAACCGTGCGCCATCACCGGCTTAAGCGCCACCCCTGATTCATAATGAGGTTTGATTTGAGTTCCCAGCATTAAAGGCAGACTAGGGCCATAGATATCCGCATCCAGCACCCCCACCCGCGCACCTAATGCCGCCAACGCCAAAGCCAAATTAACAGCGGTCGTAGACTTCCCCACTCCGCCCTTTCCCGACGCCACAGCAATAATATTCTTGATTTTAGGATGAGGTTTTAGGCCAGGGCGCACCGCCCGAGGATCTATAATGTAGTCTTTCATACTGTACCTATACCATTTTTTCAGTGTGGAATTTTAACGTGGATAGCTTTAATCATCAACATGAAAGGCGAACTTGTCCCAGAAAGCCTCACATTTCTGGATCGCCACGCTACGCTCGCGATGACGGTGACGGGATGAGGCTCGGTTGCTGAGAGCCAGGTTTGTGATGTTCTCTTTTGGGAGCGTGGAAACAATGATGCAGCAAAGCCAAGAGCTTCTGTCTTAGATTGACCTCTGGAGCGAATAGGTATCAGGAAGATAGCGGGATGGGCCATGGATGGCCCTTTGAGCGCAAGAGGTCAATCTAAGACAGAAGCTCTTGGCCCATCCTGTGGCACCTTCTCAATAAACTCTGTGCTGGAGCGAAATAGCCAACATCTCACACAAAGTATTGGGCGATACGGGCTTGATCAAGAATGAAGTAATGCCCGCATCCAAACAGGCCTCTTGCTTAGAAGCATCCAGATGGGCAGTTAGTGCAATGATAGGAACATTGCGGTTAGGATTTTCACTGCATCTAATGATGCGTGAAATATCGATGCCGCTGATATCAGGCAAGCCAACGTCCATCAAAATACCGTTATAAAGGCGTGTTGCAATCCACTTCAAAGCGACTTTGCCATTGGGAGCAATATCAAGCTTATAGCCGGTACTCATGAGCAATAATTGACAATATTTTTGAGAAAGCGGCTCATCTTCGACCAACAAGAGTCGACTTTTTTTCTTTAAGGATTTCCGCGCACCTACCCGAAGATTCGTTCGAAACTCTGAAAAAGTGTCGAAATGTCCTGCTGTCTCTCGAATCATTCACTATCTGCCTAACACTGGGAAAAATAGAATAATAATCATGCCAGAACTGGGCCGACAATAGACAATCTCTGCAATCCCTGTGATCAATTTCTGGCAATACTGTCTCAAGCGCTTGTACCTGATATCCAGGTGCAATAGACATTACATATGCCCTGCTCATTTGGTATAGTAAAGGGCTTCAACGTTAGCGAATGAGTGGATCTGATGAAAGAACAGCGGCAATTACTGGTGACAACGGCCCTACCTTATGCGAATGGCTCGATCCATTTAGGGCATATGGTGGAGCATATTCAGGCTGATATCTGGGTTCGGCTTCATCGGTCGCTGGGGCATGATGTGGTATTTATTTGCGGCGACGATGCGCATGGCACCCCCATTATGATTAGCGCAGAAAAACAACAGATCACACCCGAAGAGCTAGTTGCAAAAATTTTGAGCGAACACCAAAAAGATTTTGCTGATTTCAATATCAGCTTTGATAATTTTTATACGACTCACTCTGAAGAAAACAAAGTTTTTTCTGAAATGATTTATCAACGTCTTTTTGATCGAGGCGATATTGAAACCCGATCCATCACTCAACTTTACGATCCCAGTAAAAATATGTTTTTACCGGATCGATACGTTAAAGGCGAATGTCCTCGTTGCAATGCCAAAGACCAGTATGGAGATAACTGCGAAGTTTGTGGCGCAACTTATTCACCGGCAGAACTTAAAAATCCAAAATCTATTTTATCGGGCGAAACACCGATTGAAAAAGAATCGGTTCATTATTTTTTCAATTTGGCCAATTATCAATCACTCTTGGAAAAATGGCTTAAAGCGGGGCATCTTCAAAATGCTGTCAGCAATAAACTGCTGGAATGGTTCGCTCAAGGTTTAGCGCCTTGGGACATTTCTCGTGATAAACCTTATTTTGGTTTTGAAATTCCTGGAGCTCCTGGGAAATATTTTTACGTGTGGCTAGATGCCCCCATCGGCTACATGGCCAGCTTTGAAAATCTCCGAAAACGCCGTGCAGATCTTGATTTTTCACATTATTGGGTCGATCAAAACGCTACAGAACTTTATCATTTTGTCGGCAAAGATATAATTTATTTTCATGCCTTATTTTGGCCTGCGATGTTACACGGTAGCGGCCATCGCATGCCCACTAATGTTTTTGCACACGGATTTCTGACCATCAACGGGCAGAAAATGTCGAAATCCCGGGGGACTTTTGTCAACGCACGTCAATACCTCGATCATCTCGACCCTGATTATTTACGCTATTATTTTGCGGCTAAATTAGGCAGCGGCATCGACGATATCGATTTTAATTTCGAAGATTTTGTGCAACGCGTTAATTCTGATTTGGTGGGCAAAGTGGTGAATATCGCCAGTCGTTGCGCTGGATTTATCACCAAGAAATTTGAGGGGAAACTGGCGACGCAATTTGAAAATGATGAACTCTTTCAATCCGCCGTTAACCAAGGAAAATTGATTGCCCAATTAATGGTTCAACGAGAATACAGCCAAGCTATCCGAGAAATTATGGTATTGGCCGATGCGGCCAATCAGTACATTGCCGAACAAGCCCCCTGGGATTTAGCGAAGCAAGAAGGACAAGAAGCACGGGTCCAAGCGATCTGCACTTTGGGACTCAATTTATTCAAAATAATTATTACCTACCTGCAACCCATTACACCTTCTTTAGCTCAGAAATCGGGCGATTTTTTAAACTGCCCCGATTTAAGCTGGCAAACGCTTTCTGAACCTCTATTAAATCATTCCATCAATCCTTTTAGTCCGTTGATGACACGTATTGATGCTGATTTGGTTTCAAAATTATTAGTTGAACCCACACCTGCTGACGCATGACAAAAGCTACACTACAAACAATCGATGCTATACTCCCACAAACTCAGTGCGGTTTGTGCAGTTATGGCGCCTGCCAACCGTATGCAAAAGCATTAGTAGAAGATAATGCCCCCATCAATCTTTGCCCTCCCGGCGGCGTGGAAACGCTTAAAAAATTGGGCGAAATTTTGCATCAGGATCCCTCACCCTATCTTGATGAAATGCGAGAAAAAACAAAGTTACCGTCTCGTGCCGTTATCCGTGAAGATGAATGCATCGGTTGCACAAAATGCATTCAGGTCTGCCCAGTGGACGCCATTATCGGCGCTTCAAAACAAATGCACACTGTTTTAAGCGATGAATGCACGGGTTGTGATCTCTGTCTTGAACCTTGCCCAATGGATTGCATCGACATGATTCCTGTCGTAGCTGAAGATCCTGCCACTACAAAACTCAAAGCCAATCGCGCAAGACAACGCTACCATTCACGACAAGAACGTCTCAGACTTAGCACTCATAATCCCCTAAAAATCAAACCCGTTGAAGATGTGAGCCAAAGAAAATCCGCCATTTTAGAAGCCGTTGCAAGGGCTCAAAAAAAGCGCCAAAATTTATCAGCTCAACATTTACCCAGCACAAAGGACTCGGTGAAATGAATGCCATGCAACGAAAAAAAATTTTTGAACGCTTCCACGCAAAGAATCCCAAACCGGTAACAGAATTAGTGTATTCTTCTCATTTTGAATTATTAGTTGCTGTAATGTTGTCCGCACAAGCCACCGATATTAGCGTTAATAAAGCAACAAAATCGCTTTTTTTAAAAGCTAATACCCCCAAAAAAATGATTGCGCTCGGCGAAGAAAAATTAAAAGAATATATCAAGACTATCAATCTTTTTAAAACCAAAGCAAAAAACATCATCAAAACCTCAGAAATTTTAATTAACGAACACAAGAGCGTTGTGCCTTCTACGCGCGAAGAACTTGAAAAATTTCCCGGCGTGGGCAGAAAAACAGCAAATGTGGTTCTAAACAGCGCCTTTGACCAACACACCGTAGCCGTCGATACACATATTTTCCGAGTCGCCAACCGCACCAGAATTGCGCCCGGAAAAACACCGCTGGAAGTAGAACTAAAATTATTGAAAAACGTACCCAAAGAACATCTAAAGGAAGCACACCACTGGCTAGTCTTGCATGGCCGCTATATCTGCAAAGCCCGCAAACCCGCCTGCTCTACCTGCCTAATCAACGATTTGTGTGAATATCCTGACAAGACCACCTAAACCTAAATCCACTATGGCGGTTCCCGCTACACTAAGCGATGGGGATTTAATAAATGGGAAGGAGATGGTGGATTTAGATAAACAGTGTTGCCCTTAGAAATTGCTTATCAGGGCCCGATAAAATCCGGGGAGCAAAGATATTGCTCCCCGGGCTGAACGCTGTTAGAAGTAAACGCCGATTTGAGCGACGATCATGTTGCGATGACCGCCTCCTCTTGGACCACCACCGAGGATCAGTGTGCCCTCTTCAACGGGATTGCCGTTGATTGTGGTGTCTTCTATGGCAACAGCTTGACCACCCGATCTGTCGTGAGAGTGATAATTCTCGTCGTAGCGATATTCCAAACTTTCAATGGTGTTTTTCCAGATCGAAACGTTGAAAGTACCGATCAAGCTACGGCGGGGCAATCTCAATGCCAAAGCTTGAGTGGTTTGCTCGTAAGCTATAGCAACGGAAGAGGGCCGATCAGCAATCGTGTAAGTATAATTCGCTTCTATATGGAAAGCCGTTGGTTTAGCACCGTGGTTGTTATAAAACATATCTTGGAATGCAAAATGACGAGTCGCCGCAATATATTCTGTATCGATACCAAATTTTCCATAATCAAACTCAAGATGCATATCCATACCAGGCACTCTATGCACCAGCACTTCTGTTTGATGACTTTCTCCAAATCCTGAGAACTGATCTCTTCGATGATTACCTGTGATTTGCATCCCATTAGAATCGGCCAAATTGGCAATATAACCGCCTCCCACTTCAACACCGATAGGATCACAACGGTATTTATAACCGGCATTCAATCCCCAGTTGTTTATGTCGAAGCTATCATCATCGGTATCACTATCGCCCCTGAAGACATAGCCCGCAGCAAAAAACCCTTGGTAACTCACGCCTAACAATGCTGCGCGCGTGTTAGTCTGCCCCAAAGCGAGTGTATCAGGTGTTGTGACTGTACTCGTTGAATACCGCCCGAAAGGGACATACATTTGCCCCAGGGAAAAATACACAGGCGATTTATCCAAATCGCCAATGGTTAAAAAAGCGCGTTTTAAAAATATTCTTGAGTTGCCTAACCGAAATCCTGAACCTTCAGAGGAGGCATCTAAGGGATTATTGTCAAAGTCGGTTGAAATATAACCCATGGCCCAACTACTCACTCGCGTAAAGACGTCGAAGCGAGCATTGGTCAAATTAACATCTGAAATTGCATCACCTTGATAAGAACTGGACCAAAAGCCTTGGCCCACCACGTCTCCGCTTATTTCGACTAAGGGCCTATCCAATGGAGGCATATGCTTCTCTTTCAACACTTTATTTAATTTTTGCTGTTCTTCTAAAAATCTCAGATCTTCATTCATGGTTGAAACGTTTACAATCAAATCGCTGGCGTCAAATTTTGAGCGAATTCCCAAAAAGGGTGAGGTAAAAACAGGCATTCCCAAGGTGAAGTAGCTCCCCTCATCCAGATGCTTTTCTACAGTGTAATTAACAGTTGCAGATGATTCCTTATTCTTATCGGTAGTAGCCAGCGCCATTCCCGAGGCCAGCGTTAATCCTAAACTAAACAGACTTATTGACAATTTTCGCATTAAATTATCCCCCTTTTATGTGACTGATTCCGAGCGATAGAGTATAATATAAGTATTTTTCTATTACTATTTTTTGAGACGAAATTTATGCAAAAATTTACACTCACAATGCCAGATGATTGGCATGTTCACTTGCGCGATGGCGATCATTTAACAACAACCGTTGCGCATTGTGCTGAGTATTGTGAGCGAGCTATTGTGATGCCTAATTTAAAACCTCCTGTTATTAATGCGGAAATAGCAAAGGACTATCGTCGACGTATTCTTGATCACGTACCAACCGCTAAACATTTTGAACCACTGATGACCTTGTACCTGAGGGAACAAACGACAGCGCAAGATATTGTTGATGCCAAGGAATCGGGCATTATTTTTGGTGCAAAATTTTACCCCGCTGGCGCTACTACGCATTCACAGGCTGGCATTAGCGATTGGCAGCGAATTATCCCCGTATTGGAAAAACTCCAAGCAGTGAACATTCCTCTGCTCGTGCATGGTGAAGTCACGCAACCGCAAATCGACATCTTTGATCGAGAAGCGGTATTTATCACAGAAGTGTTAACCCCCCTGCATCGCGCCTTTCCAGATCTGCGAATTGTTTTAGAACATATTTCGACTCGCGAAGCCATCGATTTTGTTAATGCAGCACCCAGCAATATCGCAGCCACTATTACTGTGCATCATTTATTATTGAATAGGAATGATTTATTCACGGGTGGCATTCATCCCCATCATTTTTGCGCACCCATTCTTAAACGTCGCGATCATCAGCAAGCCCTGTTAAAAGCCGCAACCCAGTCCACAGGGAAATTTTTTATGGGCACCGATAGCGCACCTCACAGCATCGAAACCAAAGAGACTTCCTGCGGTTGTGCAGGCATTTACAGTGCTCCTGTTGCACTCCCCCTCTATACCGCACTGTTTGAATCAGTTGATGCGCTACAAAATTTAGAAGGATTTTGCAGCCGATACGGCGCTGAATTTTATCAACTACCCCCAAACCAAAATCGCCTGACTTTACAGAAGCAATCCTGGCGCGTACCATCCTATTATGAGTTCGGCCACAGTCGGGTTGTGCCCTTGTGTGCTGATCAAATTTTAGAATGGCAAATCCAGCAATCCTCACTGTAAATTAAGAGAGTGTTTAACGATGACACCTACTAAAAAACTCACTTTCAAAAATCGCTTCCGCGGTTTTTTGCCCGTCGTTGTTGATGTTGAAACCGGTGGAATCAATGCTGAAACCGATGCACTCCTTGAGATTGCCGCTGTGCTACTCAACATGGATGAAAACGGTGTTTTAACTCGCGGAGAAACTTTCTCCTGCCATGTCATACCTTTTGAAGGGAGTATTCTACATCCCAAGTCACTCGAAATAACAAAAATTGATCCTTATCATCCTTTTCGTTTAGCCATTTCGGAAGCCGAGGCACTCGAATTTATCTTTGAACCCATCAATGCAATGATAAAAGAACATCGATGCCATCGCGCCGTTTTAGTGGGGCACAATGCTTGGTTTGACTTAGCCTTTATTAAAGCAGCCATTGAGCGGGTTAGATTAAAACATTCACCGTTTCACAAATTCACCACACTCGACACTGCCACACTCTCTGCACTTGCTTATGGAGAAACTGTTCTGAGCAAATCTTGTACGAAGGCAGGTTTTGAATTTAATGCTGCGGAAGCCCATTCTGCTATTTATGATGCTGAAAAAACCACTGATTTATTTTGCACAATTTTCAATCGCTGGCTGAGTCTATCAAGCCTATCTACAAAATGAAAAGCCCGCATAAAGCGGGCTTTCCATCGATCTAAAGATCCTAGCTTAGAACACAACGCCTAAACGAAGTGCAGCTGTACCAGATGATCTTTCATCATGATGACGACGATGATGATGTTCATCGTTGTTTTCTTGACGATCATGATCAGTGATGAATTTATCTAACCCATGATTATTACGATCGTAGTCACGGTCATAATGGTATTCAAGAGTTAAAGTGGTGTAAGGCAGAATGCATACACCGATATCACCCTGGAGACGCCATTCAGGTAACACAGGAGAAGCGTCCCATGAACGCTGATAGCCTAAGCTAAACGCTGTGTTATAGCCCCAAACGTTAGCGTTATAGGTACCTGTAACATCAGCTGCAGCAATGCGAGTGTCATTATCATGATGACGATGATGACGATCATTTTCGTCTCTACCACGACGTCCGTCATGCAACAAGTCGCCTAATGCTGAAACGTAGTTAGCAGCGAAGAATAATGGACCATAAGTTAAGTCGCCGTGCAGAGCACCGCCACCTACTTGATGGAAACGATATCCCATACCACCACGTCCATCATTTCTGACGAAAGAGTATTTCACGAGATCGTTGATCGCAGCGAGGTACCAAACATCGCGGATGTCTTTGATGTAAGACGCGCTAAGATGATAACGAATATCATCATAACCACCGCAATAACCAAGCTGAGCACCCCAGTTATTAACTTCAGTGTAAGATTGAGCGTAATCTTCAGGAGCACCGAGTGCGCCATTATCGAATACAACTGCTGTACCACGTCGAGTTAAATCAAAGCTGCTTTCTTGGCCTGCTAATAAATACGCAGAACCGTACATGCCACGATTACCGATCCAACCTACTTGGGCTGCAGTGCCACGAGTTTGGGAAAGTAATTGAGTGAAGCTGTAAGTGATTGGGTAAGTGTCTGGATTGTCACCGAAAGGAACATACATTTTACCAGCACGTAAGAAGAAAGGTGATTGTGAGAAATCACGAATAGTGATGTAAGCTTCATCGACGCTTAAACGACCATTCGAGAATACAGCACCTTTATCTCCACGAACGTTGTCACTGAAAGATGTTCCAGCAAAGTTGGTGTTAACATCCCAATCAAGAAGGTTAACTGAATCAGACACATAAGCAACGCCAATGTGACCACTGACCCAACGGTTAACATCAACATCAACGAACAAGTTTGCGTTGTTTACGTTGATATCGCTTGAATCATCGTGGAATCTAAACCCAGGAGCTGTACCAAGAGGTGCACGGGTAGAAAATTTCCCGTCAACATTGATCATACCACTGAGGTGAAAACGATTAACCCAGTCAAATGCTGCGACGGGTGATCGAGCAGAGTTGGTGCTAATAAAATAGTCTTGAGCAGCATTGACACCACGTTCGGCTCTCACGCCGTTATGGTGGTGATGTTGTGCATGACGTTCATGATGCTTATGATGCTTAGTTTGCTCTTTAGCTTCTTTAGCAGCCAAAACTGGCGTGCTAATTAAACCGAGTGCAAATAAGGAAGCAACCACTGGTTTAAAGTTCATTCTTCCTGATCTCCTTTTAATTTCAACATAGGAAACGGTTTTTTCCCACGTTAGCATATTCCATGCTTCCGTGAATCCCTTCTCGCTGAAATTCGCGGGTCCGCAAATTTCAAGAGGTTGAGACGACTTCCATTTCCCCATTTATTACAACCCGATAACCTCTTTATGAGGCCAAACGGGATGTTGCTAGCAATATCACTTTTGGCCAAATACTGTGAGATTTTATGCTCACATTTGCAATTTTTAGAGTCACACTTTTGGCACAATTCCAAAAACTGCAGGGCCATTCTATGGAGGGTTTTCAAGTTTTGCAAGTGTTTATTTAAGATTTTGTTAAGCTTAGGCGGTCTTGGGGGAGAATTATCTTGGTTTTTTTAATTTAGGCCTATAAATATAGGCCTTAAAATGAAGTCCCCAAATAATATTGGGGACTGCAGAGTATCGACGTTATGACAGATCTGAGATGTTATCGCTTAAAAATTTAGCAACACCATCGGGCGAAGGGACCATACCTGACTTACCTTTATTCCAGTTAGCCGGACATACTTCACCGTGTTTTTCATGAAATTGCAGAGCATCAAAGAGACGGAGAATTTCGTTCATGTCACGCCCCAAAGGAAGATCATTCACGATTTGTGAACGGATAATCCCTTTATCGTCAATAATAAATGTTCCGCGAAGTGCAACGCCAGCTTCGGGATGTTCAATACCATAAGCTTGAGCAATGGTATGTTTGACGTCTGAGACTAAAGTATATTGAACTTGACCGATACCACCCTTATTCACGGGTGTGTTTCTCCAAGCATTATGTGTAAAGGCTGAGTCAATTGAGACACCGATAATTTCCACATTACGCGCTTTGAATGCTTCAAACAAATTATTTAAGGCAATCAACTCTGAAGGACAAACAAAAGTAAAATCTAAGGGATAGAAAAAAACTAGGGCGTATTTCCCTTTGGTTTCTTTGCCAAAATCAAAATTATTATCAATTTCGCCATTGCCGCGTACCGCAGCTGCCACAAAATCAGGGGCTTTTCGACCGACTAAAACACTCATCGTTTTCTCCAAAGGTGGTTGTTGAAAAGAGCCATTCTAAATAAGTTCGTTCATTGAATAAAGCCCAACGAACAAGCAAATGCAAATAAGAATCATTCTCGTTTATGCTAACACAGGGTCTTCTTGAATACAAGTCTCTGTGCCTTTTAAGAGGTGCCACAGGATGGGCCATGAGCTCAGGTCTGACCCTAATCCGTGGCTTTGCCTTCCCCCTCTGAGGCTCCCACCGGACACAGGTATCAGATCTTGGATGATGAACATGCGACACAATTCAAGCTCTGATACCATCCCCGTTTCTTGACTTTTATGCTTAAACCCATAGACTGGTCTGCATCATTCACCCACTATGGAAGCATTACAATGGCATTTACATTACCCCCCCTCCCCTACGATCGCAAAGCATTAGCGCCTCATATTTCAGAAGAGACTTTGGATTACCACTATGGTAAACACCATCAAGCTTATTTGAATAATTTGAATAAGTTGGTTGAGGGAACAGAATTTGAGAGCAAATCCTTAGAGGATTTGATTATGCTCTCGGCGGCAGGCACTCAGAATAAAACGGTGCCTATTTCAAATGGACAAATGACTGAATCAGAAATCACGATTGTTCAAGGACCCATCATTAACAATGCTGCTCAAGTTTGGAACCACACTTTTTATTGGAACTGCCTCTCACCGAACGGCGGTGGCGAACCCACTGGGACTTTATTGGACGCGATTACAAAAACGTTTGGATCCTTTGCCAACTTCAAAGAAAAATTTTCCGCAGCAGCCACTGCACATTTTGCTTCCGGTTGGGCTTGGCTTTCTAAAAATTCATCCGGTGAATTAGAAATTTCCAGCACTCTCAACGCGGGCACTCCCATGACGGCAGGAAAAAAAGCACTGCTTACCTGCGATGTGTGGGAACACGCGTATTACATTGACACCCGCAATGATCGCGCAAAATATGTCGGTAATTTCTGGGAATTAGTGAACTGGGATTTTGTTGCAAACAATTTAGCGGGATAAGATATGATGACGGCACGCGTTATTGTCAACGGAGCTACAGGCAAAATGGGTGCGCTAACTGCCCAAACTTTTGAAAAAAATCCTCAGTTTGAACTCGTGGCCAAAGTCGATCGTCAAACTTCACTCTCGGAAGCCATTAAAAAAAATCAGCCGGATATTGTGGTGGATTTTACGACTGCCGCAGTTGCTTTTGAAAATGCCAAAATCATTATCGAAAGCGGTACTCGAGCTGTTATTGGCACAACAGGATTCACACCCGCTCAAATAGATCAATTGAAAACAACATGCGCCGATCAAAAACTCGGCGCCATTATCGCACCTAATTTTTCGATCGGCGCAATTTTATTAATGCGTCTTGCAAAAGAAAGTGCAAAATACATTTCTCATGTTGAAATTATCGAAGCGCATCATGAAAACAAAGCCGATGCACCCTCAGGAACTGCCATTAAAACAGCTGAGATGATCAATGAAATTCGCGCTAAAACAAATCCGATTAAATCACACGAGCTGATTGCTGGCGCACGAGGCGCGGATAAAGATGGCATTCCCATTCACTCCATCCGCTTGCCAGGTTTTCTTGGACAACAAGAAATTATTTTCGGCAGCGCAGGGGAAACATTGCATTTAAAGCACAATACAATCGATCGCAATGCATTTATGCCAGGCGTTATGCTGGCTTGTGAAAAAGTAATGCAATTAACGACACTTGTTTACGGTCTCGAGGATTTATTATTTCAACAGTTAAGGTAATGATACGTTATTTCACACTAGAATCATTGCTCAACTCGAGCTTAGCGATTTCCATACTCTCGTTTCTTGCCTACACATTGACAGAAAATTTATTCTATCAACGGATTTTTGATGTTCCCAGAGCTGTCGCCGTGGGCATGATTTATCCGAGTATAACGACTATTATCTCTGACATCGTGGATAAAAATAAGCAAGGTTGCGTATTAGGTTTTAAAGCAGCGCTCATTCTAGAATGAGCGCTGCCTAACAAATTATTCACTTAAATTTGTATTTTTATCTTCATTATCCTTATTATCTTCATTATCATTTTTATCTTCATTATCATTTTTATCTTCATCAGAATCTTTACAGTGTGGTAGCTTAAACATGTATAAGCGATTTCCACCATTGCGCAAAGTGAATGTTTTATCTGGGAAATAACTCGTCGTTTCAGCACCCATGCCCCAGTAAACTCGACAACCATCCACCTGTGGACCAGACTCAATACTGCCCGCAGGCGTCAAGACATTATTGATGAGGATGCTACTTTGAAACTGAAAAAGTTTCACGCCTGTATTAGCATCTAAGGCAACCATAGTACCATGAGTATCCGCATAGCCAATAAAGACAATGCCATTACCCACAGTAAGAGTACCAAATGCTACCCCTGCACCAATAGCCCCTACAATGCCATCATTGGCGGGCCTTTGCCACAATATTTTCCCCGTTCCAGCATCCACGGCCGTTACTGTACCATCTATAGTTTGTAATTGGCCGTTATTATTAAATACCGTGACCCCATCCACAGGCACATCCGCAGGCGGATTCACCAAGGTAAGCAATTCTCGTGGACCACTGGCTGGTACTGATAGCAGAGGACTAAAAGGACCGGCCGTTGCATTAGGGTAGGTGGTTGGAAAAGTCTGCGGATAACCTGTAATGCCATAAACTAGATTAGGACCAGGGAATGGCAACACTTGACTACTCGGTGCAGGAAAGGGCACAAGTGGGCCTGAGTCCCCTTGGCTGTACAAACCTACACGAATACCAACAGCGCTTAAGCCATTATAATCCAAAAAGGTTTGATTCGATACAAATGGAATATTACGATCCCGATTGATATTGGCTGAATTAGTCGTGCCAAAAAATACCCGCTTACCATCTGTTGCACGCCCAAATTGCAAACCACCATAGAGACCACCTGGATCAACATTGCTAATCCATCGTTCTTTTCCTGTGTCGGGGTCCAGTCCAAACAATCGACCATCTTTATTTCCTACTACCAGCACATCTTTCTTAGTTCCGTTTGCCAAAACCACATTCTTAACTAAAAGGGGATTATGTCCAAAACCATTATCAGGACCCACCGGATCTTGAAAACAGTTATTAGCATTGATGAGAGGAACTGGGAAAACAATAGGTAGCACATTGCCTAAACCATAAAAATCGGGCGCAGCGCAAGCATGGTTCCAGGCATCATAAAATCGGCTGTGGTAAACCCATTTAATTATCCCTGTCTTACTATCAAGAGCTAATACTGAGCTAGCATAATTCTGTAGTTTATCATTAAGGTTTTTGCAGGTAACCCCACTGGGTAATACCGGCATTGGTCCTGTGCCACGACGATATTTTTCGCAATCTTCAGCCACTTTTGGTGCTGTGGTATTTTGCGCCGAAGCAACATATATATGATTGCGTTTGGTATCAATAGTGGGATTATGACCATAGAAGGATGAGCCATAAAATCCCTTAGGCCCCAACAGAGCTTGCATTTGAGTAGATAAAGGTGGGTTATTATCCAGCGGGTCAACGATTGAGCCATCTCCCGGAGCCCCGTAGGTTTTCCACACTATAGCAGGCTTGGTCACATCAATCGCTACCACACTGCCTCGATCAGAACAACAGGGGTATTGAGAACCAGGAATGACTTGGCCATTTTGGTCGGTTTGATAAATATTAGGATAAATTCGTGCCCATTCTTCCTCCCAGTTTGCTATGGGCACAAAGATCAGATTACCTATGCCACTGATGGAACCAGTGACCTTACTGGCAGGATGGTTATCGGCTTTGATTCGCCACACAACACTACCGGTATTTTTGTCGAGGGCAACCACAATGGCCCCATCCCCGTTATGGCAACCATTGGCTGCAGGCGTTCCACCACTGACTTGGCATAAAGGGGCAAGAACAGAAGCATTATTCCCGACAATGACTAAATTCCCAACAATGTAGGGGGTATTTCGTGATTGGACTACCACAAACCCAGGCGCAGATAGGTCATTCACATAATTCTTCTTCCAAATCACCTGACCAGTAAACCGGTTAAGTTTAGTAATATTCCCTGTCATATCATTAAAATACAGAAACTTGCCCTTGAGTGCCGGTGTTGTTGACACGCTAGCGATCGGGGTATTAGCGTTGCCGGTATCAGGAGCCGTCTGATAAGTCCATTGTAATTGTAACTGACCAACGTTTGAAACGTTGAGAGGGCCGCCTTTGAAACTGCGAGTACTCATGTCAACAGAAACGGCAAACACAGTAGACGTTATACATAATCCTATCGCAGCACTGGAAATTAATCTTAACTGTTTCATAATAATCAGCCTCCTATAACCTCGTAGTACAATATCGCTAATAATTTGGCATCTGACACTCTTATTGTAGCAGATATTTATGAAAAGTTTGGGTGCAAGACCCCCTCAGCGCGGGGTTAGCGATCTTAGATCCAGGGGGTAAACCGTTATGTTCTATCAACGCCCTATCAAGGGTAATTCGCCACGAAATCCCATGGCATTGTGCATAAATATTTTTTTTAGCCAACGATTTCGGTTTGTGAAAGCTAAGGTGAAATCGCGAAGATTTTTTAGGAATGCTTGCTGGGTGGCAAACCCGGATTTGAAAAAGGCCATGGCTTCAATCATGAGTTGATTATCGCCTCGGCGCCATCGTTCGTAACGGCGTAAATTTTGGACGAATCCGATATCGCGTTGAGATTGAAAATTATTGATGACCACTTCCGCTAAACAGGCCGCATCAAGAATACCTAAATTCATTCCTTGTCCAGCAAGAGGATGAATGGTATGCGCAGCATCACCGATTAATGCCACTCGTGGATGAACGTAATGAGAAACATGTCGCATCGTTAAAGGAAAAGCGACTGGCTTATCAACCACGGTCATTTCACCCAACTCAGAATCAATGCTATCGGCCATTTTTTTTGCTAAGGTTTCCAGATCAGATCGCATTAATTCAGCAGCATGATCTGGAGACGTTGACCACACGATAGAACAATGGTGCGTATCATGAAGCGGCAAAAATGCGATGGGCCCTTTTTCTAAAAAGCGTTGTCTTGCAATGTGACGATGAGAATGCGTTGATTTTATCGTGGCAACAATTGCGGTGTGATCATAGGATGTTTCTGCAAAAGGAATATTCAGTGCTTTTCTCACCCAAGAATTAGCACCATCAGCACCAACAATTAATTTCGCTTTTAATACGGCGCCATCCATTGTTTTCAACGTCAGTGATTCTGAATCAATCCTCAAAGCCTGGGGCTCAGCAGGGCAAAGCAAGGTAAAAGAAGGTAATAATTCTGCTCGCTCTAATAAGGTTTTGATTAAAGCCTCGTTACCTACAATGTGTCCTAAATAAGACCGACCGATATCGAGATAACTAAATTCGACATGACCTTCCCCATCTGCATCACATACTGCAATTTCGCGAAAAGAGCTTCGCGCCTGCGCGGGAATTTTTTCCCAACAATCCATTTGCCTTAAAATTCGTTCGGACACAACATTTAGCGCACTCACCCGAAGGTGTTGCCCCAATTTCGGCTCTTGAATTTCTCGCGATTCTATCAAAGCGATTTGCAAACCTGCTTGCGCCATTTCTATAGAAGCAACAAGACCCGCTACTCCTCCACCCACAACGATGACATCAAAATTTTGCATTTTATTCTCGCTGCTCTTTTTGATCATAGTCTATGACTCCACATGTCAGTGGTGCAATATGACCCAACTGACCCAAAGAACGTTTTGAGAGCCACCGCTTAACAGGCGGCATTAAATCCATCGCTGTCATCCCCAAATTACGCGCCAACGTTAATGGGAATAATGCGTTGGTAAAAAAACCCACTAAGCTGTGCGTTATGTTGACAATCTGAAGGTGATCCGCTCGACGTCTCTTAGGATATTCACGAAGCAATTCATCCAGTTGATCAAAACCAAATTCTAAAAATAATTCCGCCAATACGGCAGCGTCTCGCAATCCTAAATTTAAACCCTGCCCCGCAATAGGGTGAATAGCATTGGCCGCATTGCCTACCAACACAAAACGATTCCGCACCAACTCAGCCGCACGCTGCATAGTGATAGGAAAAGCAACGGGCGGTGTTGAGGTTAAAAATCTTCCTAAACGATATCCAAACGCTTCTTGGATTGTTTCTGTGAATTGCTCAGAACTCAGCCTTAACATTTCTTTGGCCATTTGATGTGGAAGTGTCCAAATTAAAGTGGAGCGATTTTCTGAGAGAGGTAGCAAAGCCAAAGGACCCGTTGAAGTAAATCTTTCATAAGCAATATGCTGATGACTTCGTGATAATTCAACATTACTGACCAAAACACTTTGCTCATAATCTGTTGTGTTGACAGCGATGTTTAATAATTCACGTGTCTGAGAGTGCTGACCATCGGCACCGACTACCAATTTCGCCTGAATTTTATTTTCGCCATCCTCCGTGGAAAAATTGATCGTCACTTTCTGATCATCATTATGCAACGAATGAGATTTTGCCTGATAAAATACAACGATATTATTAACTTGGTCACATTTTTTTGTGAGCTGAGCTTGCAAATTTTTTGCCTGAATCACATACCCTAAGGCCGGCAAATCTTCTTCTTGAGCCGTGATTTTCACCTGACCAAAATGCCCCCGATCCGAGACATGCACTTCTTTGACAGGCTCTGCATAAGGAGATAATAATTCCCAAACACCTAAAGCCGATAAAATATTTTTACTGGAAGCCGATAGGACAATAGCGCGCTCACCCCCGGGAATTGAATCTTCGGCGGCAGGCCTGGGTTGAGATTCTAAAAGAGCCACACGACAGTGCGGCGCAAAGGCTAAGGCCAAAGTGGCACCCACCAAACCTCCACCGAGAATCACAACATCAAACTGATTATCACTATCTACCATGCTAACTTCACATTGCAGTCGCTGTTTGAGCGGACATAATGGCTTCTATTTCTTCAACTGATTTTGGAATCATGGATGTCAGCACTTCGGAACCCGTGGGAGTGACCAAAACATCGTCTTCAATTCTCACACCGATATTCCACCATTTTTGGTGCACGCCCATCTCACCAGCGCTGATGTAAATACCAGGCTCTACAGTCAGCACATTGCCTGACTCCAATGTGCGCCATTCTCCATTTATTTTGTAAGCCCCTACATCATGAACATCTAAGCCAATCCAGTGTCCAATATTGTGCATATAGAATCGCTTGTAAGCACCCGCCTCAATTAATTGCTCAACATTTCCCGATAAAATGCCTAATTTCACAAGACCTGTTGTGATAATTTCGACAGCAATTAATTGAAGCTTATCCCAACGCACCCCAGGAGCAACTTTTGCAATCACAGCCATCTGTGCACTCAACACTAATTCATAAATGGCTTTTTGTTCCGGAGAAAATCGCCCGCCAATCGGTAATGTTCTTGTTACATCGCTCGCATAATTTTCCCATTCACAACCGGCATCAATTAAAACAAGCTCTCCTTCATTTAATGGCGCATTGTTATTGTTATAATGCAAAATACAACTGTTGGCTCCGGCACCCACAATGGGTGGATAAGCTTGGGCTCGAGCACCATTACGTGTAAATTCCGCCACCAATTCTGCTTCAAGCTGATATTCAAATGATAGTGATGATAAATTACGCATTAATCGCACATGTCCTCGTGCTGAAATTTCTGCAGCACAACGCATTAAGTTAATTTCATGCGCGGATTTCCGCCAACGCATTTCATGCAATAGCGAGCGAACGTCCAATAGCTGTTCTGGCGCTTTAATGCCTGATCTGACTTGAGCTCTTAATTCAGAAATCCATTGTAGCAATTTTTTTGTAAGGCATTCTTCGGGATTTAAAAAAGAATAGACTCGTTGATTATTCGCCAAAAGCTCCGGCATCTTTTCGTTGAGCACACTGATGGGATAAGCTAAATCAGCGCCAAAATTTTCACACGCTTTTTCTTGACCAAAAATCGGCCCTGTCCATCGTTCATGAACTGGATCACATACTTTAGAAAATAATATCATTTCATTTTTTTGTTCACCACGACGCAGAACAAGCACTGCTTCGTCTTCGGGAAAACCAGTTAAATAATGAAAATCACTATTTTGGCGAAAAGGAAACATAACATCACTATTGCGTTGCTGCTCTTTAGCACTTGCAATAATGACAACTGAATGAGGCTCCAACTGGTCTAGCAGTTGCTGACGGCGTAGTAAAAACTCTGATTTATCAATCATTCGATAGTCTCTTCCTAGGGTTACAGCATGAGTATAGCATGATCCCAGATTCTCACCAACGATCTCGAAGGTACTACCACCAGGACAACTTGACCCTTTGAATTAAGATCTCTATGATAACCCATTGATTATTGTGGACGCCACGAAGACAAGCTTTACCAGGACAATTGAGGGATCATTAAGGATGAATGATACAGAACTTTCCAACTTGGACGTGCAAATTGATGCACTGCTACTCGATCGACGAAATTTGAAATTAGAGAATCAAAGTTTACGCTTAAAATTATTCCGATTAACTCAAGAGCGTGCACGATTATTCGACAAAAATCAAATTGCCGCATCAAAGATTAAACGTGTAATTTCTCAACTCAGGAGTGACATCAATGACTGACATTGCCAACACGAATACCATCACTGTTAAATTGCTGGGTCGGGATTTCCAAGTAAAATGCCCCCCTGACAAGGTTGTTGACCTGCAGAATGCTGCCGTTTATTTAGATTCACAAATGCGAGAAGTCGCCAACAGCGGCAAAGTTCAAAGTCTCGATCGTATCGCTGCCATTGCAGCCTTAAATGTTGTCCATGATTTAAAGTCAGAAAAAAGACAAAGCCATAGTTTTATGGAAACCATCAGCAATCGTATTCAAAGTTTGCATGATAAAATCGAGCACGCCCTCGCTGATGAAAACTAAAGACTTGACCCTACAGACAGTTGGCTTACAATGAACCTGCCTCTATGGTATGCGACAAGCGGGCAGTTATTCTTGAACCGTTACTGCTTAGACTCGGGGTCTGTATAGTGTCGTTGTGTGCATGTCCTTCACTGGAAAGCCTAATTCGGCACCGATTTCCCCACCTGAACCAAAGGGTTCAGAATAGTCGTTCGCACCGGTACCACGGAGGCCTTTTTAATGAACAGTATTAATCGAAGCTTAGTTCGCAATGCTATTCTTGCTAAACGGCGCGCTCTAAGCTATGAAGAAATTCACAGCGCCAGTCAAAAAGCCTGCGCACAGCTCTCCACAACCCCGCTCTGGCAAAAAGCAAATCATGTTGCCTTTTACATTGCTCACGATAGCGAAATCGATCCCAGCCCCCTCATGGAATTAGCACACGCTCAAAACAAACAATGTTATTTACCCGCTTTAGCCAACACCGATTTAAAGCATCTGGTATTCATAAAATTTCAGCCCTCTGATGTTCTGGTCAAAAACCTGTATCGGATTCCCGAACCCCAGCAAAATGAATCCACCATCATTGATCCCTCTATACTCGATCTGGTCATTGTGCCTTTAGTCGCTTTTGACAAAATGGGTACACGTTTAGGGATGGGGATGGGTTATTATGATAGAACTTTCGCTTTTCTCAACACTAGCTACCGTCCTCAACATCCTTTATTAGTTGGTTTTGCGTATCATTTTCAACAGGAAGAACAATTACTACGACAAGCATGGGACGTGGGATTAGATCTAGTTGTAACGGATCATGAACTCGTGAATACTAGTCAATTTCTAAGGACTGGATCATGAATGACCTGATTACAAGATTAATGGACTTAATTACAGCAATGGAGGCTAACGCCTATTTTTTGTTGATTGCGATTGGCGTGATTTGGGTTGTAGATTTTGTAAATTGGTGGGTTCTCGGTTCGAGACTCAATATTTTTGGCATTTATCCTAGACGCGTTTTTGGTTTAGTTGGCATCCCTATTTCTCCTATTTTACATGGGCATTTTAATCACTTATTTTTTAATACTTTCCCACTCTTCATTCTCGCCAATCTTGTGATGCTCAAAGGGGCTGCTGTTTTTTATTGCGTAACAGCTGCCATTGTTTTCGGCAGCGGTTTAATTGTTTGGCTGATTGGGCGCTCCGCTTTTCACATTGGCGCAAGCGGTTTAATTATGGGTTATTGGAGTTATTTAATCATCCAAGCTTATAATGAACAAACCGTGATGTCGTATGTTCTCGGCGCTATCAGTCTCTATTATTTCGGTGGATTATTAATGGATTTGTTTCCAGACAAAAAAGAAGTGTCATGGGAAGCGCACTTAGCCGGTTTTGCAAGCGGAATTGCCGCTTATTATTATACACCCCAATTATTACATTTTTACAACACATTATAAGATGATCACAACAAACAAATGGCGACAATTAAGACAACGGATGCAGGAACTCAACCTTTCCGAAACCGATCTGATTGAAAAATTTATTATCGGCACAGGGCACGGTGGCCAAAAGCTCCAAAAAACAGCCTCATGCGTATATTTAAAGCACCTCCCCACGGGCATAGAAATTAAATGCCAGAAATCTCGCATGCGCGAGGAAAATCGTTTCCACGCCCGTCGCCGTCTCCTAGATAAAATAGAAGAGCAACTCTACGAAAATAAGAGCGAACAACAACAAGCCGCCGAAAAAATCCGCCGCCAAAAACGCCGCCGCTCGCGCCGCTCAAAACTAAAAATCCTCGCCGAAAAATCCCAACGCAGCCAACTCAAAAAACTCCGCCAAACTCCGGACGATGCGAACTAGGACTTTAGTCCTTGACTACCGACAATAATCACGATGTAATTAGTATTATCGCGCAGATTACTTAGTCAGCAGAACAGGAAAACTCATGACACCAGGATTTGAAAAAACACGTCATCTGAATGAAATCTGTAAGGCCTTGTTCGAAAAAACAGAGATCACCTATTTCGAATGCATACGCTTTCACCATGCTAGGCAATCTTTGGAATGGGTTTCTACAAACCCTTTACGCACATCACTCTGGACAATAGATAGAAAAATTGAAATAGGGGTTCCGATGATGTGGTATATTCACAACACACAATTTCGTTATTTTTTTTGGGATAGCGTGGTAACGCCTATGGAGTCACAACTAAAAAACAGAATTTTGGACTTTATGAAGATATCTCACAATGAATTCAATATATCACATGGATTTGTCATTACTGAATTGCTTTCGGATTTTTCCATTTATTATAGTTTTGGCACATCGGCCGGAAAAGAACATATGCATGAGTTCTACATTAATAAACTTAATCTAATAACGAATTTTGTGCACCTTTTTAAAGAAAAAGCGTTTAAAATTTTTGAACCCATCATTGAAGCACCAACAATATCTACCAATCATAGCAACAGAGAATCACTCGAAGATTTTTATGTAAAACGCTATTACCTCAACCCCATGGGGATTAATCCTGAACATTATTTAACTGCCCAAGAAATGCGCTCAGTATTACTGTTATCGAGAGGATCTACAATCAAAGAAATTGCATTTGCTTTAAATATCTCTGCTCGCACAGTTGAAGCCTATTTTAAATCTGCAAAAATTCGATTGGATCTCAAAAATAATCATCAACTGATTGAGGCCTTTTGGAATAGTTCATTGGCTGTATTTGCAAATACTCTCTAAAGTTTCATCATGATCCTTAGAGGGAAACGCTGATCGCCCCCCCCCTGGGATCTCAATCCAATCCTAATGTGCTCGAAAATTAGCCCTTTCGATTGGCATCAGAATTCGTATTGGGGCCTGCATCAAGATTGATAACAGGCTCCAATACGGGTGCACTCAATGTAGCATGTTGCCTCGCTGGTGTTTGATGAAATCGCGCCGAGCGAAACATAGTGCAGGTAGTATCATTGAAAGATGGCGAACTCGCTGAATCCGGACTATTGAACAAAAAATCATAAGTAAATTCATCCAACTGCAGCGATCTACCGTTGGCATCTGCAGAGGCTAAATCATAAAGCATAATTGCAATTTCACGATACCCCAAGAAACATGCGAGTTTGATGCTTCTGGCATCAATCGCACGATGAACTTCACCACTGGCTTTCATGAGCAATTCTAGAATGCCCCTATTGCCTGACAGGATCGCCAATTCCAATGTAGACTCAAACCCTTCTTCATGATTCACGTTGTTTAGGTAGATTGTTGCACCCATCCTTAAGTAACGCTTCACTTCAGTGACATCAATAGCTTTTATGGCCAAATGCAATGGATATTCTCCATCGACTTTCACATTGGCTATGTAATGGTCCACTAATAGACATTGTGCTTCTGTTAAATCAACCTGCACACCATCAAGTTGTCTGATAAGCTCAGGGGTAAAGCGCATTATGGCCACATTCTTCAGATCCACAGTTAAATGAGGTTGACCCTTTGCAAATTCTATAGCCCGAGCGATTCGTTCTTCCGCACCAAAACATAAACCAGGATCCGGCGTTCTTTCGACTACGGCCATTGAAGCTGTTAACACATTCTGCTCTACCCTAGGCCTCCTCATTTCCCACTCTAACTTTAGCTCTTCAAAGCTAGCCATAGCCGATTTTAGCCTAGGCTCTATACGTTCACAGATTTCATTAGGCAAATCAGATAATATCAATCTAATATTTTTAATTTCTTCTTTCTCGTTTAGATATTCAAAGAACAAAACCAATCGTTGATGGACCATGAATGTAATCGCTTCCTCGCTCAAAAGCATTCCACTTGCAGACATCATACGTTCTAACTTTTGAAGCAAATCATCTCGACATAATGTTTCGAAAAGGTACTTTCCTTCTATTATTTTTGTAAAATGCAAATCGTCTTCTTCGGGTAATAAATTAAGATAACAGCTACCCAAAGCAATTTCACTTATAACACGTAAATCAGACAACTTCAGATGCCCCACTTCAGGCAACCTTGCTTTACATTTTAGTGTATGGAAATTCAACAACCAACGAAACCACAACCACTTCTTACCAATATTTTTTTCAAGTCCGAACAAATGAACTTCAAGGGTAGAATTCTTTAACACCTGAACTTCTTCTAGAAATCTTTTATCTATAGTAGATTGCGTTAATCCACAAGCGAAAACAAACTGTTTTGCTTCTACATTAATATTATCGAGTCTCGCTTGAGAAAAATTGCACGCATTCAAAATAGCCCCTCTTAGATCCAGGCCTGTGAAATTCATTCCTGAAAAATCCAGACCTGTTAGATTAACCCTACGATTAGAAGGATCAAGTTGCAGGTGCCAACTATTAATTAACTCTAGTTGTCTAAGATAAAAAGTTCGAAATAGCGCATTACGATCCTCGAGAATATGGATATTTTGAAGTCGATTTTTGAACTTTTCCTGAGCCTCTAAAAGATATTGATTAATTATTCGTTTTTCTGGCTCTCTGAGAATGCTTCTTTCCATACGAGAGACACGATCATATTCTCGTTCCAAGTTATAAAAATCAACGGCACTCACTGGGGTATCTTCTTCAAAAAATGCATCAGCCGCGCTTATTGGCTCATTGAAATCACGAATTGCAGAGCCCGAACTATCTTTAAACTGCTTCATGATTTTATAGAAATCTGAATACCTCTCAGCATCCCGTCGTAACAGACGATCAGTCAGCTTGACGTTTTTCTCTGCCCATATCACTGCAGATACCACATGGTTTTCATGTTCGGTTTGATTGTCCATTTGGATAGCCTTCCATATCCCACTGATTATCCTCAATCTATTTGCAGTTCTCCGGTCATTTTCTTGCTCATGCTTCCTTAATGTGCTCTTCACATACTGACAAAGCTTAAAAACAAGCTGCTTGGTATAACCCTTTCCAGGTGCGACACCATAAATCGCAGTTAAGAAATCCAGGAAATTCGACACATAAGAGCGACGAGTAGCTGAAATTGCGATAACTGTCTTTTTCATAAGAATTCTCCTTGATAAGATTGATTGAACCAAATTGCCTCAAAATCCTATAAGAAATATCAAAGTAATTATCCCCGCTATTTTCACTGAGATTTATGCTTAAGAAAGCCCACTAAAAATGAGCGCCGATAATCAGTTAGAAGCAGCTGAGATATGAAATCAAGTTTTCAATCCTTGTCCACCCAGAACAATCAAGTTTTAAGTCACATCGTTGATCAGGTTAACGACATTTACACACTCTAATACGAAAAAGCAGAAAGTAATTTAATGACGAACTACGAGTGCCATAAAGGAAATTTCAAAAGCCTTGAGCATTCCAACTCGTATCTTATGAGCATTTAGATCAGTGAGAATCTTCTTGTGCCTTAGAAATAGACATCAACTAACTCAAGCCTTCTGTAATAGCTACTCAGTAGCACTTGCCAATATTCACTAGTTGATCTGGAAGCAGAATTCAGATACAGTAAATTTATAAGTATGCAGGAGACAAATATGTTCACACCCCTCACAGACAAAGTCGTTGTAATCACCGGGGCATCTAAAGGTATTGGACGTGGAGTTGCCAAGCGATTTGCGGAAGTCGGTGCACGTTTATTAGTAATTAATCGAAACAAAAAAGATGGCGATTCACTAGTGACTGAACTTACAGAAAGTGGCTGCACTGCTTATTCCTATGCTGCAGATGTTAGCGATGAAAAGGCAATGATGAGTGCAGCTCAATTTGCAAAAGAAAAGTACGGTTCAATCGATGTGCTTTGTGTTAATGCAGGAATTTATCCTTGTAAAAAACTTGAGGAGCTTTCACTTGCAGATTGGGATTTAGTGAATGATATCAATTTAAAGGGTACCTTTTTAACCGTTAAATCCTTTCTTCCACTATTGAAACAAGCTGAATATGGTCGCGTAATTTTAACGTCCTCAATCACGGGGCCCATCACAGGTTTTCCAGGCTGGACACATTACGGAGCCACCAAAGCAGGGCAACTTGGCTTTATGCGCTCACTCGCATTAGAGTTAGCCCCAGAAAATATTACCGTCAATTCAATATTGCCCGGCAACATACTAACTGAAGGCGCAGAAAAAATGGGCGAAGAACATATCGAGCAAATGGCGCGTTGGATCCCACTAAAAAAACTAGGGCATGTCAATGACATCGCAAACGCTGCTCTATATCTCGCATCTAAAGAAGCTGGATTTATAACAGGACAAACACTCGTAATAGATGGTGGCCAAGTATTACCTGAATCACTCTAGGCCATCTAGATAGGCAACTTCCATCCTAAATTTTGGCACCCAAAAGATCAAAGCGGGTGCCATTCATTAGTTAAATTCATCGACAGATTACTCCTGACCCTTAATCTTCTTTATCCACGCAAAGATTGCCTCTCCAACTTCATGAGGGCTGTCTTCTTGGACAAAGTGGCCGCCCTTTATTTGCACCTGTTGTTGATTTGTCCATGATTGTGCAAACTTGCGATGTGAATCAAACATGACTCCTGGAATTGCTTCGATAAATAATTTTGGAATTTTTGAGGTAGCTAACCACTTGCCATAATTCTGGATAATTTCACAAACATCAGCGGGCTTACCGGCCACTGGAACTTCACGCCGCCAAGTGAGAGTTGGGCGTCGAGATTCGCCTGGTTCTCGATAGGGTTTTCTGTAAGTATCCATTTCTTCTTCGGTGAGCTTGCGCAGCATACATGTGGGTAATTCCTTTTCGATAATAAAATTTTCTTCTAGCACCAATTTTTCACCCACCTCTGAGTACATTGTTTCGAAAAATCCCACTGCCTCTGGTGGCAAATCATCCCAAGAATTAATCGGCGCTACAAAGGCTTCCATGTAAGCAATTTGTTTGACAGCGTCACGATGACGATTAGCCCAATCAAACCCCAACGCCGAACCCCAATCATGTAATACCAACGTGACATTTTCACGAATATCCAGCGCATTCAAAAATGCATCTAGATATTGACGATGCTCAACAAACCGATACGAAGAAGGTCCACTATTAGGAATCTTTTCTGAGTCACCCATTCCAATCAAATCAGGAGCAATACAACGCCCAAGACCAACCAAATGCGGAATAACATTGCGCCATTCATAAGAAGACGAAGGATTCCCATGAAGAAAAACAATAGGATCACCAGCACCTTCATCAACATAGGCCATTCTCAGCCCTTTAATTTCAATGTATTTCTTGTTCATCGCAGCATTTCCCCTCTAACGTTAATAAATGATTGTTCACGAAGCTCTTCTAAATTGCAAGGTAAGAGCTTGACCACTTCTCAATTCCTGAGATATGTTATTCAACCAACACAGGAGCATAGCCATGACAACGAGCCAACACACTGTAGATTACATCCTAGAACAAATATCTGAGGCTGGAATCGTTACGGCAAAAAAGATGTTTGGCGGTTACTGTGTTTATTGCAATACCAAAGTTGTTGCTCTTGTTTGCGATGACGAGCTGTTTGTTAAAATAACGGAAGCTGGACAAAAATATCTACAAGACTGCCCACAAAAACCACCCTACAAAGGAGCAAAGCTCTATTTTCATATTACAGGTGATAACTGGGAAAATAGCGATTGGTTAACTGAACTAATAAAAATTACAACGCAACATTTACCTGCACCAAAGAAAAAGGTTTCCAAAAGAGGTTAAATTCCACTCCGCGCATCAATGACATCATGCATACGATAACAGTGGAAACATCACTTTATTTTCAGCAAAAAAATTGTGTTTTTCTGCCCTTATACAAAGGGTGTCATTCCCAAAAATTTCTTTGATTTGATCATTGCCGGTGAGAAGATTCGAACTTCCGACCTACTGATTACGAATCAGTTGCTCTACCAACTGAGCTACACCGGCTTAGGAGGGGGGATTATCGCCCGGCTTTACCTACAAAACAAGCTTTGAAAAGGGGAGAAGAAGAGGGAGCCAGGGGAAAGGGAAAAGTCTAAATTAATTGATTAATGCGAGTAATAATTAACTTAGACTTGCCCCCCCCTCTCCATCTCATGACCTAAATGTGCGGATTATTGATGGATACGGGTCAATCGCCCCGACTGAAAATGCTGCGCCACTCGGGTTTGAGGTATTGATAAAAAGTAGCTTGAGAGACAGGGATTCGAAATTCACCAAGGACGTAGGGCCAGATTTCTCCAGTGCCGTATAAGAGCATGATTCCGTTGGCTTTGGCTGCGCCTTTTGAGTGAGTCAGTACGTAGTTTTTTAGAAACTGAGCCTCTGGTTTTATACCTTGTTTGGATTGCTCAATTAAATCCGCTGTGGGAGCTTCGTGACTACGCTCTGAGTAAATTTTGATCCAGGATTTTTGGGCTTCTTCCGCAATGGCTTTGAGTGCGAGATTGGTTTGATTTTCATTGAAGAAATTTGTGATAGGGATTGCCTGCCGTGATTTTTTATCCCAAACAACAGCCTCAAAATACGTGTCGGGATGTGCCCCACCTTGATATTCATAGCTCATTCCAGAAACACTCAGCACTGCTGCATTTTCAAAGGTAACTTGCCATTTTGTCTCTAAGGTCAGCGGGGGGAAATATCCTTGGCGCTCACTCTTCACTTCATTAGCATTTTTCTTGATCTCATTGCTCGCCACTTTAAATCGCTCGAGCAGATCATTTTTTAATGGGGTGATTGGGAGTATTTCTTTTGGTATATCAAGACGAAGAGTATAGAGCTTTGTTTTTTCAATTTTCTGATAACTGTTTGAGGAATAAACTGCAGCCCCCAAACTACAGAGCACAACTATAAAAAGCATCTTTCTGATTAACATTTAAAACCCTCCGACCAAGCTAGCTGAACTAGCGATGATAATATTCTGAGCCCATAAAGCAACCTCTATTTTTAAGGACGAGAGAAGAAGGATGGCTTCTCTAGACAGCCGCTATATGGGATGCAGGGGATTGCTATAATTTTGCGCTCTAACTAGAATAACATAATGATCTCAAGGAATCACCGATGTATGGCATGAAATGCCACCAAGGATAAATTGATGATGAACGAAATTACTTTGATTTTTCAAGAGAACCCAACGTTGTTTTTGACCTTGGTTGGCGTGCTGGGTTTATGCGTGGGTAGCTTTGTGAATGTCGTGATTTATCGGATTCCAATTATGCTTGAGCAGCAATGGGCTAGCCATCTCCAAACAGCAAGCTCCGGCACCAACGGGCAGAACATTAATTTATTTTTTCCTCGTTCACATTGCCCTCATTGTAAAAAGCCGCTGGCAGCACTCAGTAACATCCCCATTTTCAGTTATCTCTATCAGGGCGGGAAAAGCGCTTGTTGCCGTCAACCCATTTCATTCCGCTATCCATTTGTTGAAGCACTGGGCATGATTCTATCCATTTTTATTGGCTTTCAATATGGGCCCAGCCTTCAATGTTTTGGAGCTCTATTCTTTACCTGGTCTTTATTAGCGCTTTTTTTTATTGATCTTGATCAGAAAATTTTGCCCGACAGCATCACACTACCTTTAATTTGGGCAGGCCTCCTTATCAATTCATTTCAAATTTTTACAACAGTAGAAAACGCGCTATTTGGCGCAACAATAGGTTACTTAATTTTCTGGGCGGTTGCTTTTATTTTTAAATATTTTCGTCGTGTCGAAGGCTTGGGTCAGGGTGATTTTAAATTATTGGCCGCCTGTGGCGCTTGGCTAGGCTTGCAGCTTGTCCCTTTTATTATCTTAGTCTCATCAATAACAGGCTTAATCGTAGGCTCTTTTTATTTACTGACCTTTCAAAAAAATGTGCGCACTCAAATCCCCTTTGGACCTTTTATTGCAATCGCGGCATTTATAGCACTGATATGGGGCGATAAATTAATATGTTAACAATTGGATTAACTGGCGGAATTGGTAGCGGGAAATCTACCGTTGCTGATTTATTTGCCAAATTAGGTGTTGAAATTATCGATACTGATTTGCTTGCACGCCAGGTTGTTGAGCCCGGCACAAAAGCCCTGGCAGAAATAGCCTCACATTTTGGCATTGATGTTTTGAATCCTGATAACAGCCTGAATCGCAAAACGCTGGGAGAAAAAGTATTTAATCACCTGGATGAAAAAAAATGGTTGGAAAATTTATTACATCCCCTGATCAATGAAGCCGTAATAGCAGCGAAAAAATCTGTAAAATCTCCTTATTGCATTGTGGTCATTCCATTACTCATAGAAACATTGCCCAATCCAACAATTGATCGAATTTTAGTGGTGGACGCTCCACGAGAGTTACAACTAAATCGCACCCAAGCAAGGGATCAGCGTTCAGCTTCAGAGATTAATGCCATTATCGCCACCCAGGCTACGCCAGAACAACGACTGACTGCCGCGGATGACATCATCACAAACGATCAAGGCTTAATTGAGCTCTCAGAAGCAGTTACAAAAATGCATCGTTACTATCTCGAGCTCTCTGACAACAAAACACTAGCTTAATACCCTATACCAGCCTCATTTCTGGATCGCCACGCCACGCTCGCGATGACAGGTCATTGAGGCACGGCTGCCGAGAGGCGAGCTTAGATATTCCCTCTCGGGATCGTGTGGAGCCAGGATGGCGGAACCCGAAGCCCCTCCAGGGATGGACTTGCCGGGCGGTCCCGAGAGGGAATATCTAAGCTCGCCTCTCGGCAGCAAATGGTGACCTCATTAATGGCACCCCTATTACCTGCTATACTATAAGTTGATCGTAGTCATCAAAAAGGAGTTATAACGATGAAACATTTACGTATAGTCGCTTGTTCTGTGGTGCTCGCTAGCAGCACCTTATTAGGTTGTGCTAATAACCAACAAGCTGGGACCGTCATAGGTGCCGGAGCCGGTGCTTTAGCAGGGTATGCCATTGCTCCGAATAACGCGGTGGGCGCTGTCGTTGGGGCAGGTGCCGGTGCTCTGATCGGTAATCAAGTGGGTCGAAACGTTGATAGAGAACAATATTATCGCTATCAACGATATAATCAGCGCCATCGATATCAACACGATTATTATCGTAAGTGATGGATTTTGACGCAGGGCGTGATACACTCTTTGGATGATAAAAGACCCCAGTACACGCCCTATTTACCTCATTCTTCTGACCAATGTTGTCATCTGGGCCCTTGCCTGGCCGATTAGCAAAATTGGCCTGCAATACATGGGGCCTCTTTGGTATACCGCTATCCGTTTTATCATTGCCACTATTACCTGCTTTATTGGTCTTGGTTTGGTCGGCGCTCTAAAAATACCTCAAAAAAAAGATCTGCCTGTTATTTTGGGAATTGGCATTTTACAAATGACCCTCTTCTTGAGCTTTATGAACATTGGTTTATTCTATGTGGGCGCCGGTCGCGCTGCCATTCTGGCCTATTCAACACCTTTATGGGTAACTCCCCTCGCCGCCATTTTCTTTCATGAATCTCTCAGCCCCTTAAAAGTGGTAGGCGTTCTCTTAGGTTTAAGCGGTATTTTAATTTTATTCTCACCGACCAGCCTGGATTGGAGCAATCACAATGTGGTTTACGGCAATATACTCTTAGTACTGGCCGCTTTTGTCTGGGCACTGTCCATCTTACAGTCGCGCTTCGGTCGCTGGCACTCTCCCCCCTTACAACTGGTACCTTGGCAATTGCTCCTGGCCACTGTTTTGACAACACTCTTTGCTTACTTCAAAGAACCGCTCGACACTATCCAATGGAATACAACATTAAACCTGACTTTAATTTATAATGGGATATTAGCCACCGCTTTCGGTTACTGGGCCAGCGTCACTGTATTCAAAAATCTCCCAGCCATTAATGCCTCCTTATCCTACCTCAGCGTACCCGTCTTGGGCTTACTGTGCTCTGCCTACATCCTCGGTGAAGCGGTGAGCTTTTCAATGACCATCGCTATTATTTTGATAATGACTGGACTGGTTTGTGTGGCACTGAGCAAAAACAAAAACCCTGCTCTACCCAAAAAAGCCGCCAATGATGAGATCTAATATTTTCACACCCCCTTTAACCATTGCATTACATAAAATCTCTGCTAGAATTCCCAGATATGGTGTAGGAAATTCTTTATTATGACTGACACTAACTCAAAAATTATCTTTGAACAGCCTCTCAATGAGCACGTGCGCCTGTGCTTGCGCCTTGAACATCTCTTCAGTCAATTGGACGAGAATTTACCCGTCGAAACAGAATGGGGCACCCGAGTCGCACTCTCCGCCATACTTGAAATCTTAAACGTGATTGATAGACCGGACCTCAAAACCAAACTCACCAAAGCACTGTCACAACACTCTGCAAAACTCTCTCAATTGGAAAAATCACCACAGGTGAATAAAGATAAATTAAGAGAAGTTCTGAATGAATTAGATCGACTCAACGAAAGTCTTTTTAATATGCCAGGAAAAATTGGACAGCATTTACGTGAAAATGAGTTTCTCAATGCGATTCGACAGTACAGTTACAATCCCGGTGGAGCCTGTAATTTTTGTTTGCCGGCCTACCAACTCTGGCTTCGACAACCCAGCTCTATTCGCACTGAAACCATTCATTCTTGGATTAAACATTTTGCGAATTTGCGCGAGGCCGTTTTCTTACTCTTGAGTTTAATTCGCAACAGCGCCACTTCATCTCAGCAATTAGCGCACGATGGATTTTATCAGCAAGCGTTGGATCCAAACGATCCTTGTGAATTAGTGCGAGTCAGTTTACCTGCAAATTTAGGGATTTATCCAGAGATCAGCGCCGGCCGACATCGCATGTCCGTGCGCTTCATGCGTGAAAATGTTCAAGAACGCCCTAAGCAATTACAAAACGACGTTGTTTTTGATTTGAGCGTCTGCTCTGTTTAAGAAACAGAAAAATTCTACTAAAGCACTCCGTGACATTGCTTGTATTTTTTTCCTGAACCACAAGGACAAGGATCATTACGACCTACTTTTGGCGCTTGTCGAATGATCGTTTGAGGCATAATTTCCCCCGCCACTTCTTCTTCACCATCACCACCTTCCGTTAAAGCGGCTGCAGGCGCATGCTGATACTGTAAATTTTGCAACGGCGCGGCTGGCATGATAGCCGCAGGCTCTTCAACACGCACTTCGATGGTAGATAAAACGCTGACCACACCTCGCTTCACATTATCCAGCAATTCTGCAAACATAATAAAGGCTTCACGCTTATATTCTTGAGCGGGATCTTTTTGCGCATATCCCCGCAGATGAATACCTTGACGCAGATGATCCATCGCGGCCAAATGTTCTTTCCAATGCGAATCCAAACTACGCAACATCACTGTTTTTTCAATTTGATACATCACTTCAGGTGTAAAGCGAATTAACCGTTCTTCAAAGTGCTGGGATACTGCTTCTTGAACTCGTTGCTTCAATGTCTCTTCATGCAACTCATCTTCACTGTCCAACCATTTTTGAATGGGAACTTTGACATTAAAATCTTGAGCCAAAGTCTCTTCTAAACCTTTAACATCCCATTGCTCTTCCATACTACCTGGGGGGATAAATTCATCAACCAAATTCGAAATCGCATCTTCGCGAATCACTGTAATCGCTTCATGAATATTATCTGCTGACATTAATTCGTATCGTTGTGAATAAATCACTTTACGCTGATCATTGGCAACGTCGTCAAACTTTAACAATTGTTTACGAATATCAAAGTTGTGTCCTTCCACTTTTCGTTGGGCATTCGCAATCGAACGCGTAACCAGCGCATTTTCGATGGGGGTATTTTCATCCATGCCTAAACGGCCCATTAAACCGGCCAATCGATCTGAGGCAAAAATGCGCATTAAATTATCTTCGAGGGATAAATAATATTGAGACGAACCCGGATCCCCTTGCCGGCCTGAACGACCGCGCAACTGATTATCAATGCGGCGCGATTCATTGCGCTCGGTTCCTAACACATGCAAACCACCAACCGCGACTACTTGGTCATGTCGCTGCTGCCAATCCGCACGCAAAGCTTCAATTTGTTCAGGCGTTGGATTTTCGAGCGCCGCGATTTCTGCATTTAAATCACCACCCAACACGATGTCCGTACCGCGACCCGCCATATTCGTTGCAATAGTTACCGTGCCAGGCTGACCCGCTTGAGCAATAATTTTTGCTTCTTTTTCGTGGTATTTTGCATTCAATACTTGGTGAGGAATTTTATTCTGTTGCAAAAACCGTGATAAATATTCTGAACTATCAATGGATGTTGTACCCACTAAAATAGGTTGACCTTTCTGATGCCGAGCAAGAATATCTTTGACTATTGCATTATATTTTCCTTGCTGCGTGAGAAAGACCACATCAGAACGATCTTGTCTTATCACCGGTTTATTGGTCGGAATCACAATCACTTCCAAACCATAAATTTGCTGGAATTCATAAGCTTCGGTGTCAGCTGTTCCTGTCATACCCGCTAGCTTATTGAACAAACGGAAATAGTTTTGGAAAGTAATGGTTGCTAAAGTTTGGTTTTCACTGCGAATTTTTACGCCCTCTTTGGCTTCAACAGCTTGATGCAACCCTTCCGACCAACGACGACCTTCCATCATTCGACCGGTGTGCTCATCCACAATGACGACTTCGCCATTTTTTACCACATAATCCACATCTCGAACAAAAATGGCATAAGCACGCAAAGCGGCATTGATATGATGCATTAAAATAATATTATTGACATCATACAAACTCGCGCCGGAATTAATTAATCCTGCCTGAACCAGCAGTTCTTCAACATGCGCATGCCCTTCTTCTGTTAGATACACTTGCTTGGATTTTTCTTCAACTTTGTAATCACCCGGGCCATTTTCTTCTTCTTGTTTTGCCAGCATGGGAATAATGCCATTAATTTTCATGTACAATTCTGAGCTTTCATCGGCAGGCCCAGAAATAATCAATGGTGTTCTGGCTTCATCAATTAAAATACAATCCACTTCATCGACGATCGCGTAATGCAGCTCTCGCTGCACCCGACCGTCTAA
Source organism: uncultured Gammaproteobacteria bacterium (assembly GCA_964567285.1). Lineage (GTDB taxonomy): Bacteria > Pseudomonadota > Gammaproteobacteria > JAIEPX01 > JAIEPX01 > JAIEPX01. Next base: position 734,816 of record CAZMLO010000001.1, on the reverse strand, counting down.
ATTAAAGGACATGTTATCGCGCAAATAATCAAAACCAAATTCATTATTGGTTCCGTAAGTAATATCAGCAAGATACGCGGCTTTTTTTTCTTCAAAGGGCATGTTGGCTAAATTAGTGCCTACGGTTAAACCCAAAAAGTCGTAGATGGGTTTCATCCATTCGGCATCGCGCTTGGCTAAATAATCGTTCACCGTAACAATATGCACACCCCGACCACTGAGCGCATTGAGGTAAGCTGGTAATGTAGCCACCAAGGTTTTACCTTCACCCATACGCATTTCAGCAATTTTTCCATCGTGCAAAACCATACCGCCGATGAGCTGCACATCAAAATGTCGGAGCCCGAGCGTTCTGACACTCGCCTCACGTACTACGGCGAAAGCTTCGGGTAAAATATCGTTTAATGAAGTGCCTTTTTTCAACCGCTCACGAAATTCAGCGGTTTTTGCTTTTAATGCCTCATCCGACAACGCCTTGATGGCGGGTTCAAACGCATTAATTTTGGTGACGACTTTGGACATCCGACCAATTAATCGCTCGTTGCGAGTTCCAAAAATTTTACTTAACAACTTCATAATGATATTTACCTGTTTAGGGGAAAGAGCAGACCTTGCTAATCACTTTAACCACACTGTAATATAGAGGCATGAAGGACTTAAATCAACTCTTAGTAACCCAGAAATTGGCCAAACTGATGGCTCAAGTCCAGTGTTTATCGAAGCTTGACCGGACCCTTAAAGCGATTTTGCCACCCCCACTGCAAGGATCCGTCAATTGCGCTAAACTCGAGCAGGGCAATCTGACTGTGATCACCACCAACGCCAGTATCGCCACCCAAATCCGCTTCAGCAGCCAAGCGATTATAATGGGCCTGAATGAAGCACTGCCTGATCAACCGATCAAAACGATACGCTGTCTAGTACGAGCAGTGGCTGCTAAACCGGCAATGGTTCAGAGAAAACACCGCGAGATTTCAGCGGCTGCCGCAGAAAATATTGAGGCCACCGCCGCAACAATTTGCGATGAAAAACTGCGGCTGATTTGGCAGAGTTTGGGACGAAAACGAAGAGGATCTAAGGTCCTAAATTGAAACCGTGCCAGCGTCGACGGCGAAACCTTTGGGGAGTTCGCGGGTATTTTTGAAGGTAACAATTTCCCATGCGCTGGAATCTGCTAAAAGCGTACCCATTAATTCGTTATTGAGTGCATGCCCGGATTTATAGCCTTCAAATTTTCCGATCAGGCTATGACCCAACAAATATAAATCACCAATGGCATCCAAAATTTTATGACGAACAAATTCATCGCCATAACGTAATCCGTCTTCGTTCAGTAAGCGATATTCATCCAACACAATCGCATTATCCAAACAGCCACCCAGCGCTAAATTATTTTTGCGCAGGTATTCATATTCCGATAAAAATCCAAAGGTTCTGGCACGGCTAATTTCTTTGATATACGCCATCGTAGAATGATGATATTCAACTGATTGAGATCCTGCACGAATCACGGGATGCGGAAAATCAATTGTCATGCCAAATACAGCACCTTGATACGGTTCTAATCGCGCCCATTTACCTTCTTGTTTTACTTCAACGGTTTTTTTAATGCGAATAAATTGTTTGGGTGCATCTTGTACAACAATGCCTGCAGCTTGCGCTAAAAAAACGAAAGGACCTGCACTGCCATCCATAATCGGAACTTCAGGTGCATTTAAAATGACATAAGCATTATCAATGCCCAACCCTGCAAACGCTGACAATACATGTTCCACCGTCGAAACACGCACGCCATTTTTAATTAGACAAGAATTCAGACGCGTATCGCCCACGTTTTTAGTGTGCGCTAAAATTTCGACTCGGGGATTTAGATCGCCACGACAAAATACAATGCCAGTATCAACAGGCGCCGGTTGAAAAGTCATGTACACTTTTTCACCGGTATGTAAGCCCACACCTGTAGCGTGTATTTCGCGAATTGTCCGTTGCTTGATCATTGGGAAGTCCATTTAATTGGGATAAATGATAAAACGAATTGGGGATTGTAGCACAAGAAAGGAGGGACACAAGCTTTTTATCAGGGACTGAAAGAAATCGGGGGCTATTAGCCCCCGAATTAAAATTAAACGAACTGCACTTGACGCGATCCAAAACAAGACTGTTTCGGTTCCTCATATATATCATGAGGTTCAGCAGGCGCTTCCCGCGTAGCATTTTTTTCCTCCTGCGTAGCCCGACGAGCACCTTGATAGGTGAGCCCATTGCGCGCCACTTTTTCAGGATTCGAACGAGACCACATTTCTTTCGCGGCTGCACCAGTGAGCCTAATACCATTCAATAATTCCGCTGCGTCAGCTTCTAACGCATCCTTATCCCGCGTTAAATTCAAAGCTGTATCACCTACGATGTAGTGCTGGCCTTCAAAAGCCTGGTATACATAGATTGTAGGCACTTCCCAATAATTAACACCTCTGGCTGCAGGACAAGGATCTTTTGCTGGCTCTTGGGCTGGAGGTTTGGACTGCTCAAGAAGCTCATAGGCCTGACCTTCTTCCTTATTGCGTTGTGCGCCACGTCCTGAAACACAACTTTTTAACCAAGCTATAGCCGTCGTGACTGGCGCCTGCTCAACCCATTTAGCCCAAGCATCGCTCAATGCATCAAGACCACGACTCAGGAGCGAAGCAACAGGAGTAACAATAAAACCCAGCGTTAATCCCACCAACGCTACCGCTGCTGGAACTTGTACATGAATAAGGGCTGCAAGGGTTGTGAGCGCGGGACCAAAAACGGATGCCAAAGCCACACCGACTGTACCAAATAGACTATTCACCAAGGCTACAGAACCCGCCACCACGGGCCATTGTGTGAACCAGGTTAGGGTTGCGGTGACAAAAGGCAATTGCGCAACCCACTGGATAGCGGTGATAATGGAAGGGAAAATCGTTGTCAATGTACCCAGCGCTAAAGGCAGAGTAATCATCCACAACAGGGCAGAGGTCGCAAGGCTAGCCACGAACAAAAATCCGGCGACGAAATATGAAAACCCCTTTTGGAATTTGGAGTTATAGCCGTAGCTTTCAGTATCATAATCGTATATACCATTGTTTAAAAGTTTCTTACCCGCGTGAAATGCCAATCGTGCAGACTTATCGGGAGAAGTTAAGGCTAGTCCAAAACGAGACGCCCATAATAGCGCATATTGCACAACACTTGTGACCAACGCTACTGAAGCGACAATAATCGTCGCGATCCCACCAAAGAGAAACTTGAGCGGGTTAAAACCGTAAGTTCGTCTTTCCTCATCATAACTGAGGGTCCACCATAGTGCCGACCCCGTGTAGCCAATTAATTTATTGGCTGCCATCGCGAGCAAACCTGTCAGCAATGGAATAAACACTTCAGTGACCAATTTTACAATGTTAAGCGCAAACTTAAGCAGGCCAGAGATGATCTTGAAAGGCACTATGACTAAAATCTTGAAGAGTAAGACCAGACCTGAAAAGATCTTTTTTTCAGTCCAGCGCTTTTGTGAAAAACTTAAGGTTGCTGGCTTAACGGGTTCCACACTCTTGCCTGAACCATATTCGCTGTCTGCATCCTCTTCAGTTACTGCCTTTACAGGCTGAATTGTTGCTTCACCTGTAATGGTCTCATTAACAATATTCCAACCACCCGCTAAATCAAATAAAAATTGCCTGAAGGTGTAGCTGATACAAGGATTACCATCCTCATCAAATATAGCGATAGGGCGACAGGGCAATCCAAAAAAGGCGGCAACTGTTAAGCCAAAGGGTATATGAGGATACGGAAGTACCACCCCATTTGAAGTCGTTAGTACATCTCTCACGAGATCTTCACCATCTATTGGATAAGCCCTTTCGAGAAGTTCGCGAGTATGACGCACCAAAGACAATTCGATCATTGATTTGGGTGCATCAAAAATAGTGCGGGCAGGAATATGAGAGCTCTTTAACCACTCCCACGCAGAACGCCAAGCTGGGCGCGTGTTGGGCTGCCCCTGGGATTCATATCTACGAGTATCTTCCATACTAAAAACCTCTTTATTTAAGTTTAATTACCCAACTGGGCTGCCATATTACAAACTTTCTGAGGCAGCCCTAAAGAGCACCTCAGACTTGGTCGCAATTCTACCGAAACATTGACCCAGCGTCAACAAAATTATTATTTTGATATAAATTTAACCCTCTTCATAAGCCCTAGACTGAGCGGTCCAAAATCAGTAGTATCATGGCTCTATTTCAGCCCTAATGGAAGTGCTACCCATGAACAAATTCATTCCCACCTTGATTACTCTCACTTGCGCCGCCAACCTCGCTGCAGGAGCTACGCCTTCGGCAAAACCGCAATTTGGAGACTGGGGCTTTGATCTCTCTACGATGGATCAACGAGTCAAACCGGGGGATGATTTTTTTCTTTATGCGAATGGGCGTTGGCTAGACAAGGTTGAAATTCCGGCTGATCGCGTGGGCACAGGGTCTTTTTTGGATTTGCAGATCCAGAGCGAAAATAGGATGAAAGATTTGGTGGCAGATCTTAAGTCTCGGGATAGAGATACGCTCAATCCCGAAGAAAAACAGCTCCGCGATCTCTACGATGGCTTTACTGATCTTCAACAGATTGAGGCCCAAGGCCTCAAACCTATCCAAGCCGATATGACACGCATAACGGCATTAAAAACCCATGAAGACATCGCCAAACTGATGGGCGATCCCAGCTTCCCGGGTGCCAGCCCCTTTGCCATCGGCATTAGCCCCGATGCCAAAAACTCACGGGAGTACGTAGTCATCGCAGGCCAATCAGGACTGGGGATGCCCGATCGCGATTTTTATCTTCGTGATGATCCTGCGCTCGCTAAAACTCGACAGGCTTATCAAATATATCTGGGCACCATGCTCAGTTTAATCGGCGAAAAAGAGGCAAAAAAACGCGCTGCCGCTGTTTACGATTTAGAAATGCAAATGGCTAAAGCACACTGGCCTGCTCACGAACGCCGCGATGCCGATAAAACTTATAATCCTATGATCATCAAAAATCTTTCCACTTTTGCACCCGGATTTGATTGGAATGATTTTTTTAAAGCCCAAGGCATTTCATCGAACCGCAAAATCATTGTCAGTGAAAATACCGCCTTCCCACCACTCGCTCAGCTCTTTGCAAAAACACCCATCGAGGTTTGGCAAGATTATCTGAGAATTCATTATCTACATGAGATGTCTGCATTTTTACCCAAAGCGATTGATGAAGCTGATTTTAATTTTTACGGAAAAATTTTGAGTGGTCGAGCGCAAGAATTACCCCGCGAAACACGTGCTGTAAAATTATTGGATGCGATGCTGCCTCATCCTTTTGGCAAACTGTACGTGGCAAAATATTTTCCGCCTGCCACCAAAGCAAAAGCAGACAAACTGGTGAGTAACCTATTAAAAGCGTATGATCAAGATATTCGAAAAATCACCTGGATGTCTGAAAAAACGCGCAAAAAAGCGCTGGAAAAATTACACGCCTTCACACCGCATATTGGATACCCCGAAAAGTGGCGCGATTATTCTGGACTGATTATTAAACGCAACGATTTGATTGGAAATGCAGAACGCGCCGGTCTTTTTGAATGGAATTATCGATTAAACCGCATAGACAAAGCCGTCGATCGCAACGAATGGTTTATGACACCTTCTACCATTAATGCTTATTATACCCAAGATTTTAACGCTATCTTTTTTCCCGCCGCGATCTTACAACCGCCCTTTTTTGATCCGAACGCAGATGATGCCGTGAATTACGGCGCGATTGGCAGCGTTATTGGTCACGAAATCAGTCACGGTTTTGATGATCAAGGCAGCAAATATACCGGCGATGGTATTTTACAAAGTTGGTGGACCGATGAAGATCGCAAGTCATTTGAAAATCACACCGCAAAATTGGGCTCACAATTTGATCAGTTCGAAGGATTGCCCGGCCTCTACGTGAATGGAAAACTCACCATGGGCGAAAATATCGGTGATCTTTCCGGCGTCAACATCGCCCTCAAAGCCTACCACGCTTCACTGAACGGCAAAACCGCGCCCATTCTTAACGGATTCACCGGCGACCAGCGCTTCTTCCTAGCCTTTGCCCAAGTCTGGCGCAGCAAATACCGCGAAGAAAAATTACGCCAACAACTCCTCGCCGACCCTCACAGCCCGGCCCATTTCAGAGTGCTAGGCCCCCTACGCAATATCGACGAGTGGTACACCGCATTCGACATCAAACCCAGCAACAAAATGTATTTACCCCCCGATCAACGCGTAAAATTGTGGTAAAACAAGGGGGCTTTACGCCCCCTCACCAATCCCTGAATATTTAAAAATAGCGCTCTTAATTCGCTGGATTCACTACCTGCCCAATAAAAGGAATTTTGTGCGTTTCTTGATCGTAGATTGCAAAGACAAAGGGCCTATTGACTTGAATATTATTGATCAAGACAGCGCGTGTTAAAACAATGCCCGCACTGACCGCAGCCGCTTTGGTGCCTTTTTCATCGACTTGAACGACAGCTTTTTGCAAGACCTTCGACAAAAACAAGGGAACTTTATCGTTGATTTTTTTGAGCTCGGCATCCGACTCAAAAACTTTTTTGATACCCATTGTTTCTAGGGTGCTTTTCAAATCGGAATATGAAGAGGCGATTGAAAATTTAGGCAGTGCCAGCATGATTTCAGCAGGAGCTTGCTCAGCGACCACCGAAGCAATTGTTTCTGTGCTTAAATTTTTCGAAAATTCTTGAAATTTTTTAGGATCTTCTGGCATCAAGATCAGCATTTCCATTGTGGTATCTCGATAGGCCAAACCCACTAACTGAATATTATTTTTTTTGGCGAGGAAATAATTATCTTTTTTAATCATCGTTGGAACAGAGACCGTTTTGCCATCCAACAAATTAAAGTCACGATCCGTGGTTTTTTTCGGATCAAATTCTGTGGGCCAAAAACCTTGGAAATACAGTGCATTCGCTAAAACCATGGCCGTCATGGGATCAATATCAGAGGCTTTAACGATTTCTTTGATCATTCCTTTGGTATTTTTCTTCGCCCAATTATTTATTTTATTGACTGCCTGAGTTTTATTTTTTTGAAAATCGATGGATTCAACGTCACTCTTAAAGCGTTTTTCAATCTCTTTGCGATAATCAGGATTAATGGCCAATCCTTGCTGCACCCAAACGGCATTTGCCGCCAAATAATTTCGATAGCTACTGAACTCTGCGCTATCACATAATTGCGCCTTCCCACACAAGGCTCGCGATAATTCCTGCTGAGTCTGACCCGTAGCACCATACTGCAACATCATCAACACTGTGGCCAAACTATCACCCGAAACCACAAAATTTTCAGTCGCTTTATCTTTGGCAATCTGCTGATACAGCTTAGTGGTGAAAGTTTGATTCTGCTGCTCTCCGTTGAAACTGCGCCCCCAAACCAACAAAGCACACCCCACCAACAACGCTCCTAATATCACGCCTGTTATAGCTTTATTCATCGCCTTGACTCCTGTTTAATATGAATGGGCCCAGTCTATCGATATTTCCTTCATCAAGCTAGCCATACCTCAACAGCATCAAGCAGAAAATAGGCCCAAAAGCATTGCTATTCAAGACAAACAGAACTTTCGATAGACAATTTTTCCTCCCAGTAGAAACGAACCGAATACCAATTGGCGCGTGCTATCGCATCATTTTCTACCATGGCCAATACTGCTACATCAATACCTGATGCAAGCAAGGAATCCCTATAGTCTTTGACCACTAGCTCTATTGAATCGGCAGGATGAGGATAAAATGACCTCAGATCACTTCCTCGAAGCGCATTCCTAACATCATCAGTCATCATCTTCGACAAGACTTGCGCTTGAACAAGTTGAGAGTAGGACGAAAAATAATATTGAAAATATAATTCATTATCCTCTAAAACCTCCCAGCAGTATTTTGAAAGAAACAAATAAACTTTAGCCATCACAAGCAATGCCACAGCACCATATTTATTCGCAACATCGCTAAATTGGAAGATCCTTTGCGATAAAACTTCTTGATCCAAGATCTGATTACTTGAAAATGCCTCACTGAGTTGACGAAGAAGTCGCCCACTTAGAACAACAAAAGCTCGAAAATTTCCGTATTTTATTGCTAAATCAAGATACTTTACTTCAAGAGAAGGGTTGGGCTGAGATCTTGCTGATTTAGCTATTGCTGCCTTTCGGAAATAATAATAACCCATGATAAGATAATAACTACTCAATGAAGATTGAGGCCTTAATTGATCATCAGAATTGGCGGGATTACAAACCTTAACTAATTTCTTTACCGAATGCTGACGAAGCATATTATCCCAGAAATCATTCAAAATATTGTCAGAACTCATTTCATCGAGCAGGGGATCATTAAAACAAGCCTCCAAAAAAATAAGAAGGTTACGCATTGCGCAATCTTGAATAAATTCAAAAAGAACACTACGACGTTTAACGCCTTGCTGTACTTCTTTGTATAACCTTTGAAATATTCGGTTTATATGAAACGATGAGAGGGATTCATCATCGAGCCGAAATCCTTTTTCTAACATTTTTTCTATGCCTCCATGCATATTCTGGAGATAACTTTACCACAAGATTAAGTCCGTTTAAATATAATATCTCAGCACACAACAACTCCGCTTTCCTTAAGGTTTCCTTAATCTTCAACGGGTAATATCATAGAATCATGGTGATTTAGAGAACGACAGGTACAACGAGGCAAGTCATGAAATTCGAAACCCCTATAAAGACACCCATCGATGAATGCAACCTTATCGTGAATTTTCATCTGGGCGACTTACTCTATGGCCTACACAAGGAAGGACGCGAACGATTTCTTGAAGTGCTCCGAACTAAAATCAAACATGACAAAAGCCGACAAGTTTATCTTACTGTGGATGATATAAATTCGGCATTATCAAAGACTGTAATTTTCAACCCTGATCTTCAAGAGCCAGAAAGCACTGATCAGAAATTTGATCCAGAAGTTAAGACTCATTATCTTGCCTGGATTGCGCACAAGAAATATTTTCCCGCCAATATTAAAGGCAATGAAGAAACTTATGAGAGAAAAGCCTTTATTGGATCATGCAAAGTTGCTTTATTAACACATCCCGCTAAAATTCACTTTTGCCTGGATGGTATTAGTCTCGAAGCTATTCGAAATAAATCAAGCAAACACTACAAAAATTACACTTCTAATGAATTACGCTTTTGCGCAAAAAATTGGGAAAAGGTCAAAAACAGAGTTACTTTCTATTATGAGGGTAATATTTGCGCTCCCCCCTGGGGTAAGGAAGACCCATCACAATGGCTAGATGAGGGATTCCAAAACGATGATGATTTGATAGCAACAACCCCCAATGAAAGCCATCTGAACGTGAGCCCAATGGAAAGTACACCAGGATTCTTTAAAGCCAACTATCCTCAACGTAAATTATTCGACAGCGGCATAAAAATGGATTCAGTTCCTCTCACTGAGGATTCTTTTGAGCAAAGTTCAACACCTCTACCTTCAAAAAAAGTTCAAAAAGGATATGGGGCTGATCATAGAAAAAATTTATTATCAGAATACGAAGAAGCCAGCAACGATGATAAAGACATAGCCCCTTCAAGTATAGATAAGTGAGCAAACTATTAATTGTTAGATTCAGAGGGAGAAGGGGTCAATCTTAGACTTGACCCCTTCTCTTCTTATTTATCTTCGTCTTGACGACGTAAGAAGGCGGGGATGTCTAGATAGTCAATGTCTTTGGAATCCATTTCAGCACTCACTTTTTCGGCAGGCTGATTGCGGATAATGGTGGGCTTTTCGAGTTGATGATAATCAGGAGTACCATCGCTTTTTGTCATGTCGCGGGGTTTAAACTGCCTACCATCACGTTCTGTGCTACCAAGACCGGTGGCAACAACAGTCACACGAAGCTCATCTGTCATCTCAGGATCGATCACAGTACCCACAACCACTGTCGCATTTTCAGAAGTGAAGGATTTAATCACATCACCCACTTCTTCAAATTCACCGATAGACATATCAGTGCCTGCGGTAATATTAACCAAGACACCACGCGCGCCATTCAAATCGATGTCTTCTAAAAGCGGGCTTGAAATAGCTGCTTCAGCCGCTTCTTGCGCACGATTTTCGCCAGTGCTTACACCGGTTCCCATCATAGCCATGCCCATTTCTGACATCACCGTACGAACGTCCGCAAAGTCCACATTAATTAAACCAGGGCGGGTAATTAATTCAGCAATACCTTGAACCGCACCGAGCAACACATTGTTCGCGGCTTTAAATGCATTTAAAAGCGTAATGTTTTTACCCAACACAGAAAGTAATTTATTGTTTGGAATCGTGATCAATGAATCCACATTCGCCGCCAAAGCTTTGGTACCTTGCTCGGCGACTTCCATACGTTTCCGACCTTCGAAAGCAAAAGGCTTGGTCACAACAGCAACGGTTAAAATACCTAGCTGCTTAGCGATTTCTGCAAAAACAGGTGCAGCACCTGTTCCTGTACCACCTCCCATACCGGCCGTAATAAAAACCATATCAGATCCATCTAAAACATCGCGGATTCGATCGCGATTTTCTTCAGCGGCTTTACGTCCGATCTCAGGATCAGCACCAGCACCCAAACCCTTGGTAATTTCTTCACCGAGTTGCAGCAAGGTTCTTGCATTGGATTTTCGCAAAGCTTGGGCGTCTGTGTTGGCGCAAACGAATTCAACGCCTTCGATGTTCACGCTCATCATGTGCTCAATAGCATTACCACCACCACCACCGACGCCAATTACTTTTATTATGGCGTTATGCGGTACACTTTCGGTTAGTTCAAACATTTTATTACTCCTGAAGCTATATTCTTAAAAATGACCTTTAAACCAGCCAGTCATTTTCGACCATAATCCTGACACACCATCGGTGATCTGAAATTCACGACGTACGCCGTCATCTTGCTGCTGTAAACCGTACAACAATAATCCTACGCCAGTTGCATAGGTTGGCGCTTGTAAAGCATCACTCAATCCTCGGACATGTTGAGGTAATCCGATTCGAACAGGCATTTTGAAGGTGGATTCTGCTAACTCTAAGACCCCTTCAACCATCGAAGCGCCACCCGTAATAACAATGCCTGCTGCCACTAAATCATCAAAACCACTGCGTCGTAATTCAGCGGCCACTAAATTAAATAATTCTTCATAACGCGCACTCACTACATCAGCCAATGATTTTTCTGAGAGCTGACGAGGCGGCCGGCCTGCTACACTGGGCACATCAATCATGGTGTGCGCATCGGCCAAATGTTTTAACGCTTGGGCATGTTTAATTTTAATTTCTTCGGCGTGCTTTGTTGGCGTTCGCAAAGCCACAGCAATATCGTTGGTGACCTGATCACCTGCAATGGGAATAACCGCCGTGTGTCGAATCGCACCATCGGTAAATACAGCAATATCCGTTGTGCCACCGCCAATATCCACCAAACAAACACCTAATTCTTTTTCATCTTCTGTGAGCACCGCATAACTAGAAGCCAGTTGCTCTAAAATTATATCGTTTACACTTAATCCGCATTGCTGCACGCATTTGACAATATTTTGTGCTGCACTCACAGCACCCGTCACAATATGAACTTTGGCTTCTAATCGAACACCCGACATTCCGACGGGTTCGCGAATACCTTCTTGATTATCGATGATGAATTCCTGAGGCAAAATGTGCAGAATTTTTTGGTCGGCGGGAATAGCCACTGCACGAGCCGCATCGATCACGCGATCGATATCGGCCTGCGAAACTTCATTATCACGAATCGCAACAATACCATGGGAATTCAAACTACGAATATGAGAGCCTGCAATACCGACATAAACGGAACTAATATCAACACCGGCCATTAATTCAGCTTCTTCTACTGCGCGCTGAATGGATTGCATGGTGGACTCTATATTCACCACCACACCACGTTTTAACCCGCAGGAGGGTTCTGAACCCATCCCAATCACTTCGATTTGACCGTCTACAGAGACCTCACCAACCAGGGCGACGACTTTTGTGGTCCCAATATCAAGACCCACTATAAAATTTTTACTCGTTTTTTTAGACTTCACCGCAAAGATCTCCATAAAAATTCAGCCTTTCATGCTGATCAACCAAGAACACTATCGCACACAGCTACCGCGCAAGAGCAGAAAACGCTGGTGCGCTCAAGAGCATTTGGCGCGTAGTGTAGCATGCGTGTTTTACAGGGGCTATAGGTGATAGTGAGGAATAAAGGCGCGATATTCACCATTCATTTGGTGGAAATACCATTAGCATAGCGAGTATCAATCACAGTCAGGGGCGCAGTCCTTCCCTTATTGAGCGTAGCCCATGCTTTTACAACCGTAGCCAACCGTTCACGATGCTGAGACTGACCCAACTTGATCAAAGGACCACCCTCCAGTTGCACTTCCCAAGCATGTCGAGGATTCACATGAATAGCGGCAATTTTGAGATTTTCTTTGCCCAAAATAGCCTGAAACTGTCGGTAGTGAGCGAGTATAGTTTTAGCATCGTCTCGAGGTCCATTAAATTGGGGTAAGTCAGTAGGAATGGTTGAGGCATCTACTGAAAAAATTTCGCCCTCTGTATTAAGCATATCTTGATCACCCCATCGGGCCATGGGCTGTTGTTCGATCACTTTCACGACCAAAGTATCAGGCCAGACTCTTCGCATCTGAATATTTTTGACCCAGGGCAGTTTTCGTAATTCTTGTTGTAAACGAGTAGCATCCATCGTCACAAAATTCTTTTTCACGTAGGGAGCAATATGCTCATCCAAAAGATTTTTTGGCACATGTTGATAAGGCGCTTGAATCGCCACATTTTCTAAAGGGAAATTTCGAGAGTCTGCAAACCAGTGAAAAACCCAGAGCCCTCCCCAAATCAAAAATCCTATTATCGATAGCGTTAATGTCCACCGAATAAATCGCATCGGCAACACAAAACGAAATCGCTTTTTTGGTGTTCTGTTTCTCAAACGAGTCACTGATTTACACTCAACCAAATAATTTCATACACCAACTGATCAAATTCAACACCTTCTGCTTTCGCGGCTTTAGGCACCAAACTGGTTTCAGTCATTCCTGGAATGGTATTGATTTCCAAGATCCAAAATCGATCTTGATCATCTAAAATTAAATCTAAACGTCCCCACCCAGCACATCCTGTTAATTGAAAGGATCGCAAGCACACTGCCCGAATTGCTGAACTCAACGCATCAGAAATTGGCGCAGGACAAAGATATTCAGTACAACCCTTCGTATATTTTGAATGATAATCGTACATCCCTAATTTCGGACGAATTTCAATAATGGGCAACGCATAATTTCCAATAATCCCCACCGTCAGCTCACGCCCTTCAATCCAGGGCTCTATCATGACAAATTCATGGTATTGTTTTGCAAGCGCTATAGCGGCTTCCAATTCTGACCAATCCTCCACCCGGGTCACCCCGAATGAAGAACCTTCATTCGATGGTTTAACACATAAAGGTAAACCCATTCTTTTTGCTGCTTCTAAATAATCGGGATTGTGATCCACCACGACCATGGGTGGCGTCGGAATGCCGTTACACTCCCAGACATATTTCGTAAAAACTTTATTCATAGTTAAAGCAGATGAACCTACACTGGAACCCGTGTAAGGAATATTTAACCACTGTAATAAACCTTGGATAACACCATCTTCACCACCTGGCCCGTGAAGAGCAATAAAAGCGCGATCAGGACGATCGTTGCGCAATTGCTCAGAAATACCATCATGGACATCAATGCCATAGGCATTAACACCTTGACGTTGCAATGCAGCGAGAATCGCATTTCCGGTAACCAGAGAAATTTCTCGCTCAGCAGAGTCCCCTCCCATCAACACCGCAACTCGACCCAAATCTTTGGGGTTTTTATTTTGACTGGCTAAAACCCAGTTTGCTTTTAAATCAGCCGCTTTTGTTTGAATCATAAAAAACTTCTCCTAGGCATTTAATAGTTCGAGTTGATGAATAATTTGTTGAGTCATTTTCACAATATCGCCAGCACCTTGCATCAGAACGACATCACCATCTTGAACAATGCGAATCAATTCTTCAAAAAAACTGCCGCCTTTTGGCACGAAAATTAATGGCAATTTGGACTGTTGATTAAAGCGCGAAGCCAACACTTCGCTGGTAATTCCCGGCATGGGAGATTCACCACCTGAATAAATTTCTAACAAAATTAGCTGGTCAACTGCATTCAATACTTTGATAAATTCATCCATCATTTCTGAAGTTCGAGAATAACGATGGGGCTGAAAAACCATAACAAGCCTCCGATCGGGCCATACTTTCCTGACGGCTTCAATCGTAACCTGAATCTCGCGCGGATGATGACCGTAGTCATCGATTAGACTAATTTTTCCTCCAGGAATTTTAATGTTGTCATAGAGTTGAAATCGTCGACCGACCCCTTGAAATTTTTCTAAGGCGCTCAGGGTTTTTTGAGCATCAATACCATAATGCCGAGCCACCGCATAAGCGGCCAAAGCATTCAACACATTATGCCGCCCCGGTATCGCTAGTTTCACGGCAAAATATTGGCCTGTTATACCATCATAAAGCCTAAATTGGGCCATCAGTTGGTGTTGCTGATAATCTTCAGCATGTATTGTGTTTGAAGGATCAAATCCGTAAGTCAGCACTTTACCTGTGATTTTTGGCAATAGTTTAGCGATCACAGGATCATCACCACACAGCACTTTAGCGCCATTTTCAGGAACTTTAGCCATAAACTCTAAGAAGGCATCGATCAGACAATTAAAATCATCGCCGTAAGTCGATAAATGATCTCGATCGATATTAGTGACCACTGCCACTTCGGGTTGTAAAAATAAAAATGAAGCATCACTTTCATCTGCTTCAGCAACAAAATAAGAACTATCACCTAATTGTGCATTACAGCCCGCACTTTTTAGCAAACCGCCAATGACAAAAGTAGGATCTAATTTTGCTTCCGCCAATACACTGGCAATTAAACTGGTGGTCGTTGTTTTTCCATGCGTACCGGCAATAATAATACTTTGATAGGCCTTCATAATCAAAGCCAACATTTTTGCTCGGGGTAAAATGGGTAACTGATTTTCTTGAGCTTTAATCACTTCAGGATTATCCGGGCTCACTGCGCTCGAAACCACTACAATTCTTGCACCATTGATATTGGATGCGCTGTGCCCGATATGAACTTGCGCGCCTAAATTTTTTAATCGTTGTGTTGTTTCTGATTCGTGCGCATCAGAGCCACTGATAACATGGCCTTTTGTTAATAAAACTTCGGCAATACCACTCATCCCTGCGCCACCAATTCCGATAAAATGAATGGGAAGATTAAGATCCAAGTTGAGATCTTCACTGTGATTCATACAACAAAACCCCTGTTCGGTCGAGTGGATATTTTCCGCTTCGTTGCAGACTGCAACAAGGGCGCAAGATCACTGCTAATTCTAAGCAGCACCGCGACAACCACACAATTAATTAAAACACTACTGCCACCATAACTCATCAGCGGCAGCGTTAAACCTTTAGTGGGCAGCAATCCTGCATTCACACCAATATTCACCATGGCCTGAAAAGCCATCCACAGACCCAAACCATAAGCTAAATAAGCTGAAAAAAATTCATTCAACTCATAAGCTTTGCGACCTAACCATAGAGCTCGCCCTACCAACACTCCAAATAAAATCAGAACCGCCACTTCACCGACCAACCCCAATTCTTCGGCCAAAACGGCGAATAAAAAATCGGTGTGAGCTTCAGGCAAATAAAAAAGTTTTTGAATGCTATCACCTAACCCCACACCAAAAATTCCGCCTCGACCGAAAGCAATCAGCGATTGTGTGAGTTGATAACCCGAATCGAATTGATTAGCCCAAGGATGTAAAAAAGCCGTTAACCGGGCCATACGATAAGGCGAACTGAATGCCAAAACGACCAGCCCCGCCGCTACCATTAAAAATAAAACCATATACTGCCACAATCGCACACCGGCCAGAAACATCATGGCCAAAGCAGTCGCCATGATCACTGCCATCGCACCAAAATCGGGCTCTAATAATAACAATACAGCAACCAAGACTAAAATCATCATGGGTTTCATAAAGCCCATCACTCGCGTTTGGACTTCATCTGCACGCCGCATTAAATAACTGGATAAATAAAGAATCACGCTAAATTTAGCAAGCTCTGAAACTTGAATGGATATTGGTCCCAAATAAATCCAACGCACACTACCATTTACGTGTCGACCAATGCCGGGAACCAATACTAAAATCAATAATAATATTGCCGCTACTAGCCAAATCGTGCTGTTGCGTTGCCACCATGATAAATTGACGCGCACAGCAGCAAGCGCCAACATCAATCCTAAAATAAAATGGATGGACTGACGCCAAAGAAAATAAAAAGGGGAACCAAATTCACGACTTGAAATCGCCATGGAGGAAGAAGTCACCATCAGCAATCCAACACCCACGAGCATGAGCGCGGAACATAATATCCAGGTATCGACGGTAAATTCTTGCCAAAATCCAGCTTTGCGATAACGCTTCATGCCATATCCTTGACCAAGGCCATAAATTTCTCACCTCGTTCTTCAAAATCCCTGAACATATCTTGGCTCGCACAAGCCGGCGAAAGCAATACAATATCACCGGGCACAGCAGCATTACGCGCCGCCTCCACAGCTTCAGTTAAATCACCCACTAAAGAAACAGGCACCAAATCTTGCAGAGCATCATGCAGCTGAGCCTTATCTTGGCCAAATAATATGATTTTGCTCACGTATTTGTCCACTACCTCTCGGAGCAATTTGAAATCAGCTTTTTTACCGAGCCCGCCAGCAATCAAAATTAAATTTCCTGTAAAATCCTGCCCAATACCCGAAAGAATTGCCTGTGTCGCACCAACATTTGTCCCTTTTGAATCGTTGAACCAGCGCACTTGATTTATTTCAGCTACAAACTGACAACGATGCGGTAAATTTTTAAAATTCTGCAACGCAGAAATCATCGCTTTTATCGGGAAATTACAGGCTTTTCCTAAAGCCATCGCAGCTAATGCGTTGGCATATTGATGACGACCAATCAGCGGCAATGTTTTTACTGCCACCACAGGACTATCTTTCACCATCAAAAAAAGCTCACCCGCCCGTTTGGCACAATAAAAATCGGCGGTTAATGAACTGGCCTTTTCTGAAACACTAAAGCGCAAACAATTATCGGTGGGTAATTCTATGGCAAAACTGGCGGGATCATCCACGTTTATAACAGCATTTTTGCAGTTTTTATAGATTCTCAATTTTGCCAGTTGATACTCTCGAAAACTATTATAACGATCCATATGATCAGGACTTACATTTAAATTGACCGCTGCAAAGGCCTTTAATGAAGGTGTGGTTTCTAATTGAAAACTGGAGAGCTCTAAAACGTAGAGCTCTGGTTTAGACCGATCCAACAAATCTAAAACAGGGGTACCTAAATTTCCACCCACTTTAGCCCGAACCCCGGCGGCACGAGCCATTTCCCCCACCATCGTGGTGACGGTGCTTTTGCCATTTGAGCCCGTAATCGCAACAATCGGCACTGAAACTTCTTTGACAAAGAGCTCGATATCCCCAATAACAGACTTCCCTTTGGCCACTTCAGCGGCAATCAACGGTTCTTTGAGACTGACACCCGGGCTAATAATAATTCGTTCTGCTGACGCCAGCAGAGCGGCATCAAAGGCCCCCTGCTTAACCACCACATGGGGGTAGCAAGCCCGTATTTCGGCCAGTCCAGGCGGATTTTTCCGACTATCTGTTACAGCTACCGGGATGCCTCGCTCCACACAATAGCGCACACAAGACACGCCGGTCTTGCCAAGCCCCACCACAACCGTTAAACCTTTATCCGCCATGATTTTACCTTTGAAAAAACCTAAGGCGGCCATGATACTTGATTCTATTGAGCCTGTCAGGCACTTGTTGCGCCCCCGATTCTTGACTTCTCTACCCTAACTAAGGGATAATGTAAAAATTCGTATGTGTAAAGTGTGAATTATAGAATTTTGGGGTTTATCAAGATGAGAATCAAAAACGTCCGCAATACAGAACAACAGTCAGCAAAGCCAGGTGCAACTGGGAAAACCTCCACCACCACCCGATCACCCGAAGAAGTGCTTACCCCTGAACAAGCCCTGTTTGCATCATACTGCGGATCAGCGAAAACTGACAAAAATGAAACCTATCAAGATCATTATTTTGAACACAAAAATCTAGATTCTGCAGAATACGCATTCGGCGGAGACGAGCCAAGATGGCAATTTATGATCCGATTAGACCCCAACCTACAAAATCTAAGCGCTGCCGCCGAAGCTTTATCAGGGGTTCTCTTAAAGTACAAATTGAATTTCAAACTGTTCCATCCCGCAAAGACTCACCCTGCCGCAGGTTATGACCCCGTTAAAGATTACACACTGACCTGCCCGGAGTCTTTTGCAGAAACTCCCGATCTGGATCTTGATAAAGTTAATCAGTATCGTGTCGGCCAAGAACTCCGCGTGGAAATCGGTAATGAACGCTTTCAGTACGATGCCCCTACCTACAAAAAAATAATGCTGGAATGCATTAAAGCGCTCCAATATGAAAGCGTTAAGTTTGGCTGCTTAAATGCACCAATGGGCACTATCGATGTCCCCTGTGAGGAAGGCATACCACCTGTTATATCTTACGGGTACTATAAGCCACTTACTGAGTCTGAGTCACAACAAAGGTATAGCGTCTTGCCCCGAGAAGAATACAATCCAGAACACGGTGATGATCCACTGGAAGGCATTAAACTGAACAAAACAGACTTCATCAGTGCTGGAATTGATCTGACGAGACTGAAAGAGGATGGCAAGCGACGCATTGACGAACAAAAAAAACACATTGAAGAAGCTAGAACAGCCATTTCAGCGGAATTACGATCATTGCGCGAGGCTCCCGAAAACGCTCAGTACCGCCTTGCTGATAAAGAGACCCTGGCCGCAAACATGCCACTGATTCCTGAAGACAAACACCAACCCTATATGGATAAATCGTATATTCAAAAGCTGTCAAAATTAGGCACAGATTTCGACGATTTCTTAAGGGAAGAGCAAAGAGCAACCTGCGAGGATTTTGAATCTAATCCCTTTGCCATGGCCTTTTTCAACACACATCCTCTTGCAACTCCGGCACATCTCGCCGCTAAAGATCTAAAAAAAATGCAGATTCTTTACCTGCGATTGCATCATTTAGAATATGAACAAAAATGCCTAGGCGCTACATTGCTTTCAATTGAAGGTAATTTGAGCTCTGTATTTACTCAGCTTTCTAGCAAATCAAGACAATGGCAAGCAAACAACATTCCGCTACGGCAATCAATTCTTAGCTTAGGAAAAGAAATGGCCAAGCTACCCGAAGCAGAGCAAAAGTCTCCTCTGTACATGGATATTGTCAACTATCTTAACAATGCCCTTCCCACTAAATTTCGATTGGAAAATATCACGAGCACAGAAGCAGCCCAAGATCAATCTGAAGAAGCTAGAAAAGCAAGGCTTCGAACACAATTAAATGCCATAGCAGAAAAACTACATGGCAAAGGCCCCACCTGGGGTAAAGTCTTAGGCGCGTTGTTGATCGTTGGCGGACTATTGCTCGGCGGACTTTGCGTCGCGGCATTGATTCCAAGTCTAGGGCTTTCCTCCCTGCCGGGCTTTACACTGAGCACCTGGATGGTGGCAAGCGGAGCGGGATTCTTTGGCTTTACAGCGGCTGTTGGAGTTGGAGCCTGTCTGTACAGCCGTGATACTGGGCCCTCGAAAACAGTGCAAACAATAGCTGCTGCGTTATAATCTGGATATATTGCACACACAATCTACTATGAAGCAACATAGCAGTATAGCCGTCAAAACTTAGGTTTAAGCCTTTTTATACCCCAATGCCAATAAATAAACTTCTTTTGAACGCGCACGAGAAGCTTGGGGCTTACGAGTTTTAACCGTCTTAAAATCTGAGCGAAGTGATTTCATCAGCGCATCAAACCCCTCACCTTGAAAAACTTTCACCAAAAAACTGCCACCCGGTTTTAGCACCTGTTTTGCAAAATCATAAGCGAGTTCAGCAAGATACATTGCGCGAGGGATATCCACCACTTTCATACCGCTTAAATTCGGAGAAATATCGGAAGTCACAATATCGATTGGGGCACTATTCACCGCAGTTATTAAGGCAGCGTAAGTTTCTTCAGCCATAAAATCGCCCTGAATAAATTGAACGCCCGACAAAGGATCCATCGGTAAAATATCCATCGCAATCACTCGGCCATTTCGACCCAGAATTTTTGCCAAATACTCGGACCAACCACCCGGCGCCGCACCCAAGTCGACAACTACCATACCAGGTTTAATAAAGCGGTCCTTTTCTTGAATTTCCATTAATTTATAGATAGCACGAGACCGATGCCCCTCTTGCTGTGCTCGCTTCACATAGGGATCATCAAAATGTTCTTTAAGCCATCGATGGCTACTTTTAGAGCGTGGCATTTATTCACTCGACATGTTCAACAAAAAATATTTGAAAAGTATACGACATGCCTGATGATTGCACAAACAATCGTAGCGAGAAGTGAAAGCCTGAGATTTAAGTGCTATTTCGCTTCGGTGTAGATTGTTTGTGCAATGTCCAGGGACAGCGCTCTTTTGTGGCCGCCCTTGACTAAGACAAACAATAAGGATAGTGTTAAGTTGATGAATGGAATTCAATTAGAGCTGACAGTTTTTGTCAAACAGGGAATTAGAAATGAATAAACCTGATACTCACTTATTCATACTGCTTTACAAAAAAGTCGCCCCCCTCACTCCCCCAAACATTAAGGATACGATTATTGAGGTAGCAACTTCTGCCCAACAGAATTTGCCAATGGATTTATTTTTCTACTAAAGGATGTAGACATGCAGAAGAAAGAGGAATCACCAAGAGGTGTTTTATTTGCAGCTGAAGATCGAGGCATCGGCGCGGCCGTTCTTGAATGTTTTACAAAAAATCTTCCTGGAGAGCCCACAAAGCTACTGACAACAAAAAGAACATTCAGCGACACTGATTTTTCAACAGAAAAATGGACAAAACATATCAAAGAAAGTTTTCTGCAAGAGGACATTAAAGAACTGACCACAACAATTTGTGAGCATATTTCTGAAAGAATGCGGGAACGAATCGATCCCAATCACCCTCACCACTTGATGTGCTTTGAATTAATCATGTGGCTGATAACCACACTACACACCCTCGAAAACAACAAAATCGATGGCGATATCACCGATGCCAATCGCAAAAAAATCAATGCTAGAATAAATTATATTAGCGCTTTAACAACTGATCGAACTATATTTTCTCCGGACAAGGAAGATGACAAAAAACTTATTGAGACGCTCAAAAAGATCAATGGTATTTTATTGACCAGAATCCTTCAAAAATTTCTGACTAATTCCACAAGCCCTCGAGCAGCAAGAAAAAAAACCAGCCCACGCGCACAAAAAATCGAAGTACCACAAGAAGCTTTAATGAACTTTTGCGCCTCAGTTTCCGCACTTAAAAAACGATCAATAGATATCTTGGAAGCCTGTGTTGGATTTTTATTTCATCTTCCTTCTATCTGCCCTGATTTGCCAAAACCTGAGGTTGCAAAACTGTGCCAAAAAGACCAGGGTTACCAAATTTTTTTGGGTACGCGATTCGGCCAACTTTTCCAAGCCTTACTCATGTCAGAAGAATTCAAAATTTTGTTCAACCTATCAAAGGGGCGACTCACGGATCGATGTAATCCTTTTTTAAATGCTAATAATGAATTGCATATTCCAGAAGCCACATTGAAAACACTCTATCTGCGTAACCACTCATCATTCTCCGATTTTTTTCAAGAAAATCCTGGCATTCACTCTCTTCTTGTTCAAAATGAAGATGCTTTGAAATTGATACTTAAAATGCTGGCGTTATTGTGGGAATTATCCAAACTGGTAGTGGCTTGCGAAGAAACCAATAATTTAGCCGCTCTCAATAATGGTTTGATTTGCTTTAGGCCCACACAAGAACAGATTCGTTCTCTCATGGAAAGTTTTGATTTAGTAATAAGTTCAAAGAAAACAACGCTCAAAGCTATAGTTGCCTGCATTACTGAAACCGTACCTAAGCTGCCCCCAAAAGACCAAAGGACAGCAGCAGATGCTAATTGGGCGAAAAATCTCATTCAAATGAAAACCTATTATGGTTTACTTGCGCCTCTTGTCAAAGATCTCAGTTCACTTACTCAAGCCGTTAAAACAGCACTGGCTGATATCCCCTACTCGGAGAATTTTGATGAGCAAGTTATTGCTGAATTCCGTGCATATATTGGCACAATGATTGCAATCAGCGCTCAAACGCAATCCTTCTGCAAAAAAGACAAGGACACTGCAGTTTCCCCTGCAACATCCCCTGCCTCTCAAAGAAAGGCCCCACCAGCTGATCGGCCTCAGGAAAAAGCACCATCAGCACTAGCAGCTGTGGATCCTTCTAAAAAAGAAAGCCCTAGAGGCAACCCACCTGCTCATAGACCTGCACCGCCAACCACCTCACCCACCTTATCGAGACATGCCGACGAGGGCTTAAAATCTGGGAGGAGCACAAACTCTCAGCCAGCGCCTACATCAGAAGTCAAAGAGACTCAGCAGCCCCGAGAACGACGAATTTCTTTGTCCCGTGATAAGTATAGAAGCGGCTCTGTAACAAGAGACGAACCCCCTGACCACTTAGCATGGCCCGCCCCAGGGAAAGTAGCCACCGCCCCAGAACAGGAATCACCACGCGCTCAGGAAGATGCCCTTTCCTCACCTAAAGGGGCATGGCCCGCTCCAGGTAAAGTACCTACAGTTGCAGGACAACAATCACCTCACTCAAAAACCGCCTCCCCCACACCATCACCCCGAGCTCAGGAAGACTCCCAATCCTCATCCAAAGCGACATGGACTGCTCCAGGCCAAGTGAGCACCGTACCTTCATCAACACAAACCGCACAACACCAAAGAAAGCCTTCTCCTGCGACCTCACCCCGTGATTCCGAAGTCACTAAAAATCCCTTTGATGTTCCAACGGTCCCACCTAAACCCGAGTCTCCTCGGCTGTCCATTTTAAAGGGCCTGAGATCCCGAAGTGGCTCCGTTACAGAAACCGGGTCCGCACCTAATTCATCCACACTCAGCAGAAAAAAAGGGGCTTCGCCAAGAAAGGGGGAAACGGCATCTGATGTGCAGTGGCCCACGCCCGGCCCCCTGAAAGTACCTCAATCATCACAGGATCAAGGCGCTGTTGTGCAATGGCCAGCTGAAGGTCATGTGAATGTACCCCAAGCACCACAAGATCAGGGCGCTAAAAAGACTTCCTCCAAGACATCTCCTCGAGAAAATGAGTCAGCAGCTAAGAGCAGTGCGCAGTCGCTTCAATCACAACAAGGCCCCGTCGTTATAAAAACTTCCCCCGCTACATCACCGAGAGAATCAGTGCCGACAGCAGAACAAGCGCAACTCAAAACTTCGAATTTTGAAGGTGACGCTACCAAAGTCGCAGCAAAAAATGTTGCCTCAAACACAGCCACCCAACCGAAACGTGCAACCTCACCAACAAGCCCACCGGTAGTTCAGGAGATTAAAAAGCAAGTTTCAAGAAGCAGTGTGCGAGATAGAGCAGCAACCTGGGGCAAGGAACCCCCTAAAAATGTCAGCGAGAGTCCTTGGAATGAACCCAGAATCGGCGAAACTCCCAACATGGATTCAAAAGAGCCCGCTGCACCCCAAGCAACATCTCCACAGTTCGGACGAGCAAGGTTCCAATCTGCACCTGCCAAAGCCTCCTCAACCACCGCTTCTAAATCAGCCGAACAAGAGCAAAAACCCGAGCCTAAGCGCATAAACCCACCTGCAACTGTTGCGCCAAAACCTCCGGTTAAGGCTGAGAAAGCGAATGAAGCAACCAAAGAACAAGAAGATGCAGAGGTCATCATTATTACAAGAGGGATAACCGGTGAATCCGCACCTAAACCCACAGCAACTCAAGAAATAACCGTGGCTGATAAGCTCTCAACACCACCGAAACAACAGGACAAACCCGCGGTAAAATCTGAGCCCCAACCCACAGACACCAGTACACCAACACTTTCAGCTCTTGAAGTCCAGATCGATTCAGATCCAAAAAAAGAACCTCATCTCGAATCGACAGCACCCAGCGCCACAACAACGACGGCAGCTTTAACCATTGAAAAACCGTTTGATCCGGCACAAAGTGAATCACTTTCACCCCAACAAACACCAGCACCTGACACCAATCCTGATCAGAAGTCAGCAGCCTCTTTTTCAGGCAGCGAACCAATCCCTGTTGCCACCGAACAATCGGACGCAATACCGACTGAAAATGTTGACGTTAAACCTCCTGCAGGACGAGGGGGATTACGCAACTCTGGAAGAATGGGCAGCCTCCGATTTAAATCGCCACCTAAAATCCCAGCGAGTACCGTTGCTCAAGAATCCCGAAAACGGGCTTCAACTGCAGGCGCTCCACCCAAACCCAACACCATGTCTCTCACGGAAACCTCAGTACGCCAGGAAGCAACAGCAGAGAAAGTTCTAGGAGAAACTCAGGAAGGCACTCAGGCTCAAGGGAAATCCATAAGTCCAAACACTTCACCGAGAACGTCTCAAGTCAATTCTAGTGGCTCTAAACCTGCTAGTCCCCCATTAAGCCCAGAGACCATAGCAAAACTCGCGCACCATCGAAAAACTTCACCACGACCCAGCGCACAATCTGTTTTTGAGAAGAGAAGGTCATCCCGAGAAACCTCACCCAGAGCAGCCGAAGAGACAACAACAGTCAGCCCCAATACCGGTGCATTAGCATCCCATGAGGCGAGTACAACTATCGCAACAATCATTGCTAGGACAGCCCTAGATCAAACAAAACCTAATGCAGATAGTGGTGCAACAACAGCACCGAACGAGGATAGGCTTAGTGCCATTATCCGAGAAGCCGAAGCTTTAAGAGATAAAGATGCAGAAAAAACCTCATCTAGCCCCCGAAGCAATAGAGACACGATTACCTTAACTGAGGAGCAGGTCAATGAGCTCTCTGCAAGCTTAACAGGGCTTTTATCTCCACCCCAATCTCCCTCTTCAAGACAATCGACTGATTCCACAACGCTGGAGGCCGACAAAAACAGCAAACAGGCAGCGACACCCGCCCAGGAAGCACCAAAGAATAGTAGTAGCTCAGCAATACTCAGAGCTGATGAGCCAACCCCCTCTGCTCCAACATCAAGCTTGAAACAGGAAACTCAAGGGAAGACACCGGTAAAAGCCCCTGACCGAATTGTTAATCCAGAATTTCTCGGCAGAGGCCCAACCAAAGCGATAAAAGATCAGCAAAGCGGCGAAAAGACCCCCGGCTCTGGCTCCACTTCTCCTCGAACTTCCCGCGCCGCCCCCCTCTCACCCAGCATTCACCGTAAAGGCAGTGTCGCTGCGAGAAAAGCACAATTCGACCGCGTTCGAAAGGCACTGTCTTATCAGAACACCCTAAGAAAGGCCGTTGACGTATTAGACCAAGACCATAATGACCCCAATGTAATTTTTCTTGGGCAAGATGACCCGGCACAGGTTACAGTTAAACACGCGGGAGATATTGGAGAACCCCATACTTTCACTGAACAAGGGAGACTGCAACAATGTAGAGAAGAAGAGGCTCGGAAAGTCGTCACCAAGGAAAATATCATTCTAAGAATTAAAGAACAGTTGCGCGAAACTCCTACCACTCTTCAACTCGACGATAAAAATCTAGAGGGCATTTGTGTAAAGCTTTTATGTGATTTTCTTCTCGCCGATTATGACCTTTACTGGGATACTGCATTAAGGAATGATCAGAAAAAAGCAGAACACGGGAAAATTTACATCACTCAAGAGGGCGACTATTTTGTCCGGACTCCGACAGGCAACGTGGTTAAAGGATCACTGCCAGCAAAAAACGGGATAAAATTTTTGGGCAATTCTCTATATTTTTTCGAGAATGCTCCCGAAGAAAAACATTTTGACTTGAATCATTTTGGTCTGAAATCCTGTGTTTTAAAATCTGCTAGGGAAATGCAACATATTCTCACTCCCACCGAACTCACAATATTAAAGCTTTCGTCCAACTCACAGCTATTTTCACCCACCGACTGCTCTGTCAATATAAATGGCACAGCAGGACCCGTCGTCAAAAAGACAATCAAAGAATTTCCAGCGGCAACCGCCCTTTCACTATTATTGCAAAAAGATAAATCACTACGAACGCTTTCACTCGCAGACTGTAATTTCTTCACCAACGATGATGAAAACTTGAGCTTTAGAACCTTCATGAGCGGCCTTCGTGATAATGAATCCCTGGAAATGTTGGATCTTAGCCGATGTTCACTCACTAATAGTGCCACTATCATGCTGAATCGTGCACTGCTAACACATCCTAAAATCACGGTTTTACTTTTACGCGGCAACCCTTTTGACAACATCCCCTTTGGTGACAAAGGACAAACAGCTGGAAAAGAGCTTCTTGATCTTGTTACTAAAAATAAAAACATTGTTTTCATTGATCTACAAGAAAGCAACCTTCCAGCTGATATCGTTAAAAAGATAGAAGAGCAAGCTGACGAGAATGGAATCGCTCTACAACAAACTCATTCAAAGAATAGTAACGGAACATTCGGAATGTAAATAAGGGAGTACAATGAAAAAAATCGCAAGAATGTTTGGCAGCTCTAAATATAATAATGATGAGCTTGTCATCATCAAAAAAGTACAGGAATGCTTTACCCAAACGATAAGCCCCGATATTCCCAAAGAACTTCAATTATCACAAGATGGGGAATCACCCTTCCACACCATTTCGCCGACAGATCTCATTAAGTCTTTCTGGGTTAAAAGACTCAAGAAAAGCCTTCTGCGACCAGAAACGGGGGAAATGATTGGCGACATCACCGACTATATTGCCGAACGATCAACACTTAACTTTTGTCGCGCCAATGACCCCTGGAATCTAACCTGTTATGAATTCCTAAATTGGTTGGCACGCGACCTGTCAGGAGCTGAATGCAACAAAGACACCTTGATCATGGTACAAAATCGCTGCCAATATATTATTCAACTGCGCGACTCAAAAGCCTTTGTCACAAAAGACGATCAAAAAAGCACTATGTTGAATGTGCTGACCAGCATTTTGGGAACTCTCCAAACTCGAGTCATTCCTATTATCAGCAAAGAAATTGCAAACCATCATGTACGACACCATATTGCTACATTAAGAATACACGGTGAATTATTGTTAAATTATGGGTTCCAATTTCTTTATTATGTATTACGAAAGACCAAAGAACTTCCCTCTCCGAACATAACAGAGCTCCCACAAAATGTTCTGAACACCAGGAGCGGACAACTTCTGCATGTATTAATTAAAACGCCGCCCTACTGTAAAGTATTAGAACTTGGCAAACCTTCCCAGGCTATCACATCCAATCCTTTTATGAATTCCGATAACCAACCTTGCATCCCCTCCGAACTCCTCACAGAGCCGCCTAGTTGCACTGAAATATCCCATTATTTAGACAAAAATGCTCGGGGCTTCAAAATAAAGAAAACAGGAATTCTTAGCGATTTCAGAAGCGATCACGAACTCCTGATCAACTTTGTCAAACTGCACGCCTTTTTAGTTGAATTTGGAAGAGCCCTTATTTCTTGTTACGATGCTTACAACGCTGCCGGCAAAGGCGGCGATCTTTTAGTCTATGGGCAAAGTCAAAAAGTCATTGTAGGCTTGATGGAAAGCATGAAAAAACTTTGCGCTACCTTGAATGAACTTCATGATGAGATCAATAAAAAGGCTATGTCACAGCGTGGCATCATCGGCAAAAAAAAGCTCGGCTCTCGCAAATTGAGCGACAAACGCTGGGATGAAAATTATGACAATCTTTTCTCAGTGAATCTTCAATTCAAAGAAGCTATCGATCTCTGCACTGCACAAGCAGAGACTGTGAAAGTTGAAGCAGAAAAAATCACTATCGATACTCGCATCAAAAAAGCATTAGCTCAAACTTTGCACTTTTCAGAAACCACCACATTGCTATGTGCACATATCGATAGTGTTTTAAACAATAGACCGCATCGTCTTGATCAACGAAGTGCTTCAGCCATAGGTATTTCACCTCGATCTATGCCCTCCACTCGCCTAGGCTTATTGGCTGAATCCCCTAGAAGCAGTAGAGCTCTATCAATATCCCCACCTTCTATGAGACTAACTCAAGGCGAGGTTTTCGGGGAGACTAGTAGCACTCCTGGAAGCCCTATTCTAGTAAAACCGAGACGTGAAACATTAGGTTCGCGCTCCTCTTTAACAGCTCTCACAACCCCAGATTATATGACAGACCCCCTGGACCTCTCCGAAATCCGATGCGCACCCCACAGTATTTCTGACAACTCAATTCGATTCCTGCTGGGACTCTTGGAAGACCCAACTGGATTGCGCACATTCATTATGAGCAGCCAAAGTCTCACTGGGAAAGGAGCTATTTTGCTTTGGGAAGCCTTATCCAAAAATCATGACTGGGAAAAAATAGTGATATCCAATATTCCAAAAATATTTTCTGCCCCTTACATAAAAAATGGCAATGACGATCCGCACAATTTAGAGGTTGTAGCAAAATTTGCCGATATACTACCCGAACAAAGTAACTTGACATTTTTAAGTCTCGCCGGTTGCAACATTAACCCTCTTGTCATAAACATTATTGTCAATCGCCTCTCTCAAATACCAAGACTCGAGGTAATCGATCTTTCTGATAATCCACTCACCGACGAAGGGCTCAATATAGTCTGTACTGCTTTAGCTGAAAAAGATTATGTAAATGGTGGACTTACCGAATCGTGCCCATCTATTACAGAATTACGTATCGTCAATTGTGGCATAACCGAAACAGGTGCTACACATCTACTGAAACTACTCCAAACTAAAACCACAATAACGAACGTATTAATCATGGCACCTGGCGCATTTGAAGAACGCTCACTGCAGACAAACAAATCGGCTTATGCCAATAAATTTTCTGCCGAAATAATTGGCAAAATTGCTGCACAGATTGATTTGAATATTCAAACTAGCAATCCGACTTTCGAAAAGTTAGGAATGTGAAAACAAAGGGGGTTTTAGATGCTTAAACGAAACTTATTGCATCGAGATCAGTATACATCCGACGAAAAAATAATCATGGCGAATGTCCATAAGTCCTTTAAAAGTGCTATGCGCAGCGAGACTGTACCCGATTTACTCAAAATGGTAGAAGATGGCACTCAATCTATGCACCGAATTTCAGAAGACGAACTGCGCAAAAAAACATGGGTCAGGAAAATCGCGAAAAAGGGCTTACTCACTTCAAAATCTGACGCCATGATCGGCAACATCTGTGATTATATTCAAGGTCGAGTAGCACGATTCTTGACTATCTCGACTGGAAATAAGAACGACCCCCACAATCTGGTCTGCTGCGAATTATTGCACTGGCTTACTCACACGCTTTCTGGCGCTCCCTGTAATCAAGAAACACTCGACAACGTAAAAGCGAGGATCGTCTATATCGATGATCTACGAGGTTTTTTCCCAAAGGAGGCGTGGCATAAACACAAGCTAACAACAGCACTCGATGACCTTAAAGCCACACTTTTAGGTCCTGTCACTCTGACGATTAAACGAGAAATAGCCAATACACACGCGACGGAACATCTAGAAAGCTTACAAGAACTTGGAAAAATTATTTTGGATTTAGGATTTCAGATTGCCTATCACGTATTTACCAACGCACCCAATGTCCCCTCAGCCAACATGACTCGATTCCGTAAACAAGAAAGAGATTATCAAGCTTTTGGCAAAACGAAACTTGGGCAAACATTACTGGCCTGCGTACGAACCTCAGATTTTAAGCAATTTTTTTCTGAACAATATGAGGAAACGCCTACAACACAAAGTAATAGCGCATTCGACTCATTATCTAACCCCAGAGAACAGAGCACATTGGCTACTCAAATCTCCAACAATCCTTTTCTCAACAAACGAAATCAACTCTGCGTTCCATGGGTACTTGGGACGGGCTCTACCATTGAAGATTATTTCAAATTCAACCCAAGAAGGCCAAATGAAACAGGAATTTATCCTACCATCCTAAATAAACCAGAACTGATAGAATCACTCTTGCGATTCCTCTCTCTACTCATTGAATTATCGAAGCTTTTTGCAAAGTGTGGAGATGCGAAAGCTTTAGCAGGGATAGGCGGTGATTTACTGATTTACGGTTTTAGTAATGAGCAAACCACACGAACCATGAGCAGTATAGGCAGATGTTCTGAAGCGCTAAGAGACGAACAACAAAAAATGATCTCCGTTTGCAATAATATTCTTGCCACATTAACTCGAGAACGATTAACAGAACAAGCCGAGAATCTAGTATGGGTTGAAAATATAAGCAATAAAGTCGCCTCTCTACAATCTGAATTTGTCAAATATCTTGATCAAGGCATTGAACAAGCGAAATCTGTGACTCAACGCGCTAGAGAAGTTCTGACTAAAGAATGGGCTCAAGAAGCCGAACAACAGACCAAGCAGTTTGTTGAATCCACGATGAGACTCAATCATGAAGTCGATTATATTCTCGCTGGCAGACCAACACCCGATTTTGATCCCGCCACCTTACCCTGGAATAGAGTAATTGCCCTTCCAGCCGCAGAAGAAGGTGTTTTCAGAATAGAACTCGATGAGGATGCGGATAAAAAAACGGAAGCCAAACCCCCTCTCTTACAAAGTCTGAGAACTTCCCTCAAAGATCTGTTTAAGGGGGGCATAAAAGATAGCGACGAAAAGAAAGCAGCCAATGATACTGCTGATGATAAAACTGCAGAAGAGCCTCCAAAAAAAGAACAATTGAGCCGATCACGAAATAATTCTCTGAGCGATCTTTTTAAAATCCAAGGTAAAGGCTCTAAAAAAGGCGTCTCTGCAACAGAGGAGAGCGCACCCACCACAGATGCTGGAACAGAAACTCCCAAAAATGGAACATTGAGCCGATCACGAAATAATTCTCTGAGCGATCTTTTTAAAATTCAAGGCAAAGGTTCTAAAAAAAGCGCTGCTGCTTCAACACCTAACCCAGAAGAACCGGCACCTCAAGGCACGCCTCCTTCGCTTCGCGGCCCCCTGACACGCCGAACCTCAGCCAGACGATTATCCATGTTATTTAAAAAAGAAGGCTCTGCCACACCTGCTGAGACTCCCAGCACACCCCTCGCCGGTTCGACACCAGGATCTGTAACTAACAGCCCAGCCCTAAGCCGAGCAAGACCGGTACAAAGAAAAATGACCGGAGCCTCCCTTCCTGTGTTCACAAACACAGAGTCCAGCAATCCCTTTGACACTTCACCTGCTGAAGTGCTCCCATTGCTCCCCGCTGCTACCCCTACTGTCAAAGCAACTACAGAATTACAACCGGCCGTTTCTGCCTCAACTATTGTGAAAGCCCCCACACTTAAGCTGGATCTTTCTGGTGATAAAACTTCTTATCTTGATGACAGCAATGTGTGCTGGGTTTTAAAACAAAAATTAGGGCGAAATCCTAAAGCAAAAGAACTGCAATTACAGCAAAATAAAATTACCGGAAGATATGCCAAGAATTTAGGGACCTTACTTGCTGCACATAAACCGCTAGAAATCATTGACCTTAGATTCAACATGTTAGGAGATGAAGGTGCGCTTGTCATCTGCAATACTGCTCTCAAATTAGCAAACCTGCGAGTTTTGAATTTAGCGGG
Source organism: uncultured Gammaproteobacteria bacterium (assembly GCA_964567285.1). Lineage (GTDB taxonomy): Bacteria > Pseudomonadota > Gammaproteobacteria > JAIEPX01 > JAIEPX01 > JAIEPX01. The sequence goes on along the minus strand of CAZMLO010000001.1, from coordinate 702,783 downwards.
AAATTCAATAAAATTTTGCTATAAAGATTCCAAAGACTCTGTCGTTCAACTATTAAAAACAAAAGCCACCCATAAAGAGTCTTTTGAAGTTCTCGATCTAAGCTCCAACGAATTAGACGATAATGCCGCAATAGCAATTTGCAATGCCGCAGCCACTAATCCTGAATTTAGTCAATTGACAACGCTATTGCTTGGTAATAATCCATTAACCGAAGAATGTGCCCCTGCAATTTTTGCCTTATTAGCAAGCAATAGACGCATTATTAGCTTCAGTGCTGATGGTAAATTATCGGATAAAACTTTACTGGAAATTCAAAGGCTGCTTAAAAGCAACTGCGAGCTTTCACGACTGGCACAAATTGATGGACAAAATCCACCACTCCTATTCGGCACTGATCTAAGAAAGTACTAAACGACAGGAGTTCCCGCTTGCGCGGGAACCGCTAACTAAATAAAACTCTTCTAGGTTCTGACATCTTGCTTCAGAGGAAGGTTTTTGAGCGTTTTGCGATATTCATGAACTTGTGCAGGCGTTACAACACCGCCCGCATTTTTGCCATATTCTTTTTTGTTACCATTGCCCCAAGCGTTACGTTGATAGGTGATAATACCAGCAATTACTTCATCAGAAATTTCTGAGATTCCCCAGGTCGGCATTTTAGACTGAGGATGACCATTCAACACAACGGAGATATGTCCATAAGTAGGCCCTGTCACCATCAAACTACCCACTAATTTCGGCCCCACTTTCCCCTCACCGTCTTTACCATGACAATCGGCACAATAGCGTTGATAGCTCACTTGGCCATTTTGCAATTGCGCTGAAGAGGGCACTTGATTTTCTGGTCGAAATTTAGGATCGATTTTGAAGGGGGCAACACCTTGATTGGTAGCGTTTGCGGATGTGGTGTTTGCACTAAGAACTTGATCAGGAGCGGGAGGCACGCTCTCATCAGCACAGACCCAAGATGGGAGAACCAGCAGGGCAAACACTGAGACTAAGACATTAAGCTTCCTTTGCATAGAGAGACTCCTTTTACTATGATGCGAAGAGTCTAGCACACTCGGAAGCTGCCTGGCAAAGTAGGACGTTTTAGACTATGCTTTAAACGGTTAATGAGGAAAAAACACTTGAATATCGCTATTTTATCTCGTAACGAAGATTTATATTCAACACGTAGATTGGTTGAAGCCGCTCAAGAACGCGGCCACACTGTCTCTGTGGTTGATTACGCTCGCTGTTACATGAACATTAGCTCAGAAAATCCCAGTATCCACTACAAAGGAATAGAACTGCCACCTTACGATGCCATCATTCCCCGCATCAGCCCCAAGCGCACTTTCTACGGTACTGCTGTAGTCCGCCAATTTGAAACCATGGGGACCTTTAGCATCAATCCTTCCATTGCCATAACGCGATCTCGCGATAAATTACGTTCATTGCAGTTACTTTCTCGCAAAGGTATTGGCCTTCCAATCACAGGTTTTGCTAACTCACCCTCTGATGTGGACGATCTAATTCAAATGGTGGGTGGCGCCCCTCTGATTATCAAATTAATTGAAGGCACCCAGGGTGTAGGCGTAGTACTGGCAGAGAATATCAACGCAGCTGAAAGTGTGATCCAGGCTTTCATGGGATTGAGCGCTAATATTATTGTTCAAGAATTCGTACAAGAAGCAAATGGCTCAGACATTCGTTGTTTCGTTGTAGGCGACAAGGTCATTGCATCTATGAAACGTCAGGCCGGTGAAAATGATTTTCGCTCTAATATTCACCGCGGTGGCAGTGCAACTCAGGTTAAGATTACAAAGGGTGAGCGCGAAACAGCTATTCAAGCAGCAAAAATTATGGGATTAAAAATGGCGGGCGTTGATTTACTTCGTTCCAAACGCGGCCCCTTGGTGATGGAAGTGAATTCATCCCCAGGTTTAGAGGGGATAGAAAACACAACCAACATAGATATTGCCGGAAAAATCATTGACCACATTGAAAAACACGCCAAACCCATTACACCACACAGTCGATATGAGGGGTGATCATGCCGATCATGACAGCCCCCATCACAATCAACAAGCAACTGATCAAACCGGGCGAACGAGCTGTTGTGATGATCGACATGCCGAAACTTTATGACTGCACACCCATATCAATTCCTGTTCACGTTTTCCACGGCAGCCGAGCCGGCCCTGTTTTGTGCGTTATTTCTGCGATTCATGGCGACGAAATTAATGGCGTTGAAATAATCAAATTGCTCTTAAAAAAAATTCCGATGAGCGAGCTCTCAGGCACTTTAATTGCTGTACCTATTATTAACATCTACGGCTTTCTTTATCAAACTCGTTACCTGATGGATCGTCGCGATTTAAATCGATGCTTTCCAGGCTACGAGCAAGGCTCTTTGGCTGCACGATTAGCGCACATGATAATGAAAGAAATCATCTCACACGCGACCCATATTATTGATCTTCATACGGGCTCTTTACATCGGACTAATCACCCACAAATTCGAGCCAATCTGAGTGAAGCGGGCGTATTACATCTTGCAGAAGCGTTTGATGCTGAAATTATTTTACATTCTTCAGCACCTCCGGGATCTTTGCGGTTTGCCGCAGAGCAAAAAAGTATTCCTATCATTTGTTACGAGGCGGGTGAAGCTTTGCGCTTTGATGATCTCTCTATTAATGTCGGGCTCAAAGGCATACTGAACACCATGGAAGAACTTAGGATGCTACCCAAAAATCCCGATCGTAAAATTAACACTAAATCATCAGCGATCGCGCAATCGAGCTACTGGGTTCGATCACCTCACAGTGGAATTCTGCGACTCTACAAAAATTTAGGTGACACCACCAAGGATAATGAAATTGTGGGGCGATTATCCAATCCCGTGGGTGATGATGAATACGATGTTGTTACACCACATGCTGGGATGATCATCGGAAAAAGTAATATCCCCATTGTACACGAAGGTGCAGCACTGGTTCATATTGCGACTTTCGACAAACTCAAATATGAGGAAGAGGAAGTCGTCAATCAACACATCTCACTGGACCCCAACTTGGAAGCGCATGAAATCTCGTCAACTCAACAAATTTAGGACATGGATATGCCTGAGAGAAACGATGAACTCACTTTAGAGTCAGTGTTAAAAGCCCCCAAACGAGATAAAATTATTATCGGCTGGCGTGAGTGGTGCGCACTCCCCTCGCTCAACATTCCTGCAATCAAGGCAAAGATTGACACCGGAGCCAGAACTTCTTCATTGCACGCCTTTGATATCAGGACAACTCACACCGAACAAAAAGATCGCGTCCACTTTTCAATTCATCCGATTCAAGGAAATAATAAAATTGTGGTTCAATGCCATGCAACCATCCTTGATGAACGTTATGTAATGAGTTCGAGTGGACATAAAGAATTACGCTGCGTTATTTCTACCACAGTCAATCTCGGTGATTTATCATGGGAAATTGAACTGACCCTATCCGATCGCGATCCTTTACGATTCAGAATGCTACTGGGACGAGAAGCCCTGAAGAAAAATGTAATAATCAACCCCAGCCGATCACTTTCTCTAGGAAGGATCAAAAAAGCAGAACTCAGAGCCTTATATAACCAAAAATAGATTCTATCGGATTTTTAGCGATGCCAAACCAAGTAACACCAACACAAAACTAATAATCCAAAATCGCACAATAACGCGAGGCTCCGGCCAACCTTTTAATTCAAAATGATGATGCAAAGGGGCCATACGAAAAATGCGCTTTCCTGTTAATTTGAATGAAGCAACTTGTAATATCACTGAAACTGTTTCCATCACAAAAATACCACCCATAATCATCAGCACTAATTCCTGACGAACCACAACAGCAATCATTCCCAGAGCAGCACCCAAACCCAAAGCACCTACATCGCCCATGAATACCTGAGCAGGGTAGGTGTTAAACCACAAAAAGCCCAAACCTGCACCCACAATAGCAGCACTAAAAACAGCAACTTCACCCACGCCCGAGATATAGGGAATAGTCAGATAAGGTGCAAATTGCGCGTGGCCTGATAGATACGCAAAAATTCCCAGCGCACCACCCACCATCACGGTGGGCAAAATCGCTAAACCATCAAGCCCATCTGTTAAATTAACGGCATTGGCACTGGCAACTACTACAAAGGCAGAAAAAGGAACAAAGAAAAGACCTAAGGGCAGCATCACATTTTTTAAAAAAGGAATAATTAATGAGGTTTCTGCGGGCACTGATGCTGTCAAAAATAAAAATGAAACGGCTGAAAACGAGATCATGGCCTGCCAAATTAATCGGGTTTTTCCGGAGAGCCCTTTACTATTTTTATAAATTAATTTGCGATAATCATCAATCCAACCAATAGCACCAAAACCTAACATCACCAAAGTGACTAACCAAACATAAGCGCTACTCAAATCACCCCAGAGCAAAATACTGATCGCAATCGCAATTAAAATTAAAGCGCCACCCATCGTAGGAGTGCCCGCTTTTTTCAAATGGGTTTGAGGCCCATCATCACGCACTTGTTGCCCCACTTGATAGTATGTCAATTTTCGAATCATCACAGGACCTACCAACATCGAAATCAACAAAGCCGTTAAACTGCTTAAAATAGAACGCAACGTTAAGTAATGAAACACTTGAAAAGAGTGATAATAGCGCTCTAAAAATTGTGCCAATAAATAAAGCATTGATTTATCCTTGCTGATCTAGAAGAGCCGCTATCACATTTTCCATCCGCATAGAACGAGATCCTTTCACCAACATGACTTTTTGTTCATTGAGAATAGGCCTCAGTGCAGCCACCAAAGCATCTGGATCTGTAAAATGTTGCGCGCTGGGACCATAGGATTCTGCAGCGTGAATAGATAATCGCCCCAAGGTAAAAAATTGATTGATGCCCGCTTCTTGAACCCAAGCACCAACTTCTCGATGAATTTTTTCAGCTTCCGAACCTAATTCTGCCATATCGCCCATAACCAAAGCGGTGGGCATTCCTGTGTGCCTAAGCACACTCAATGCCGCTTTAAAAGCCAATGGATTCGCATTATAGGTGTCATCTATTAACACAGCACCACTCGATAGCTGATGACGAATCATGCGCTTGGCTACCGGAGCCATTGCTTCAAGCCCTGCTTTAATGTCTGACAATTTGAGATGACAAGCTACAGCACAAGCACTCGCCGCCAAGGCATTAGTAACATTATGCTCCCCCAATACAGGCAAGGTAATTCGAATTTCTCCCACTGGTGCAACCAAAGTAAATTCCGCACAACCTTCTGCATTGACTTGCACATCTTTAGCACTCACTTCTGCCGACATTTGTCGACCGAATCGAATGACTCGTTTCCCTGCCAATTTCTGCTGCCATAAGGCTGACAAGGGATCATCCATATTAATCACTGCGATCCCTTCCGCCTCAAGTTCATTAAAAATTTCACCCTTGGCAGCCGCAATATTTTCAAGGGTTCCAAAACCTTCCAAATGCACTGGCGCTACCACTGTAACAACCGCCACTTGGGGCCGTGCAATTTTTACTAGCTCAGCGATTTCTCCTGGATGATTTGCGCCTACTTCGAGCACAACAGTATTATGGGTATGATCCAGCTCTAATAATGTTAAGGGCAAACCAATATTATTATTAAAACTACTCAGAGGACTCAGTGTTTTCCCTCTCTGCGTAAAAATACTCGCCAGCATGGCTTTGGTGGTGGTTTTTCCGCAACTGCCTGTAATTGCGATTACCGGGATATCAAATTGTTGACGATGCCACTGTGCTAAACGACCCAAAGCAAGCGTTGTATCGCTGACAATAATCTGCGGAATATTAGCTTCGACAGGCTTGCTAACAACAGCCGCCACAGCACCCTTTTTTGCAGCCTCGGCCACGAATTGATGCCCATCAAAATTTTCACCGTGAATAGCAAAAAATAATTCACCGGCTTTGATGGTGCGCGAATCAATGCTCACTCGCTCAAAATTTAAATTTTTTTCACCGTGAAATTCTGCCGACAAAATGGCTGCACATTGTTGTAGTGTTGTCATGAGGTCCTCATCGCAAAAGTTTTTCAGCGGTTTGCTGCTGAACGCGTTCAATATCACTAAAAGGCAATTTCTCATCACCAATAATTTGGTAGGTCTCGTGGCCTTTACCTGCGATTAATACCACATCTCCAGGCTCGGCACAATCAATCGCATGCGCTATCGCAGCCCCTCGATCAAGCTCCACTTCAACAGCCCACGGACAAAGCAATCCTGATTTTATTTCTTCGATAATCGACTGAGGCGCCTCTGTGCGAGGATTATCATTTGTTAAAATAAGTTGATCGCTATAACGTTCAGCAATTTGCCCCATGATAGGCCGCTTTCCATGATCTCGATCACCGCCACATCCAAAAACACACCACAATTTACCTTGGGTATGGGGTTTTAATGCGAGCAGGGCTTGTTGCAGAGCATCCGGTGTGTGCGCATAATCCACCACCACTAAGGCTTGTTTATCACCACCATAAGCCTGCATCCTTCCTTGAACATTGTGCACCTGCGATAAACTCTCGAGTGCAGCTTCAACTGAAATATTACGAACCATCAACACCGCAAAAACAGCCAAGAGATTACTAATATTAAAACGACCTAGTAACTGACTGGACAATTCGCCCGAGCCCCAAGGCGAATCAATTTTCGCGCGAAATCCTTTGGCATTTTGACGAATGGAATGCGCAATAATCTGCGGACAATCGAATTCAGAATGAGCTTCCAAACCATAGGCAATCACAGGCGCTGCCCCAAGAGATTCTCGAATAATTTGCTGACCAAAATTATCATCAGCATTAATAATAATTTGCTTCAAATTAGGCATCGAAAATAATCGACGCTTCTGCGCTTGATAAGAAGCCATATCACCGTGATAATCTAAATGATCACGCGTGATGTTTGTAAAAATAGCCGTATCAAATTGAATTCCACTCACTCGTTCCTGATGCAATCCATGCGAAGAAACTTCCATCGCAACGGAATCCGCACCTTGATCTCTCATTTGCGCTAAAATGGATTGTAGCATCACAGCATCTGGAGTTGTATTAGCCAATGGTTCTAGATGCGGCAAAAATCCGTATCCTAAGGTGCCAATCACACCACAACTTTGTCCGGATAGTTTTAAGGCTTGTGCGCAATATTGAGTGACAGAGGATTTACCATTGGTCCCGGTCACTCCAATCACTTTCAAAAATTTGGAAGGATCCTGATATAATCGACTGGCAATAATTCCCAATTCATGCCTAAGATTCGAAATAACAATAATTCGATCATCATTAATTTCAGAATGCTCTGCTAAAACAGCAACAGCACCTTTGCTCAAAGCTTCTTGAATAAATTGGTGACCATCAAAACTTTCACCAGAAAGCGCAACAAACACATCATTTTTTTGCACCTGCCGCGAATCTAAAATTAATCGATCAAACTGTATCGATTTTGAAAGAGGCACAATGCCCACTAAACATTTCGCTAAATCTGCCATTTTTCTCTATACCCGATTCTTGGTTTTAGTCATCTCTTTGCCTACTTCGACCTTCTCTTCTTCTGTCGGGAGATTATCAGGGGGAACGGCCAACAAACGCAAGGCCCCTGCCATCACTTTTGAGAAAACAGGCGCTGCCACAAACGCACCCATATGAGCTCCGTGCGGCTCTGTTACCTCCACTACACAGACTAAGCGGGGCTTATCCACTGGAGCAAAACCTGCAAATGAGGCAGTATAGCGCTGATGGTCATAACCATGTTTACCGGCAATATAAGCCGTACCCGTTTTTCCTGCAACACGATAACCCACAACATTAGCCCGCGTTCCAGTCCCTTCTTTTTCCGTTACCATCCCCAACATCTCTTGCACACTGCGCACACTTTTTTCCGGTAAAACACGTTCAGCAGTGACTGGATGATCATTTTTCACCAATGAAACTGGGCGCTTAATGCCGCCACTGGCCAAAACCACATAGGCTTGCGCCAACTGCAGCGGGGTCACGGTCATCGCATAACCCATCGCCAAATTGGCTAATTCAATGGGTCTCCATTTCTGACGAGCCGACACAGTTCCAGAGACTTCTCCTGGAAATCCCGAGGCGGTTTTTTCCGAAAATCCGACTTTAAATAATGTCTGCACTACTTTTTGCGCACCGACCACAGCTGCCATTTTACTCATCGCGACATTACTTGAATGCTGAATGGATTGACTGACTGTAATCACACCATAATTATGCACATCACTAATAGTATGTCCATCTACAACAATTTTACCGGGATTAGTGTCAAGGACAGTATCCGGTTTAAATTTTCCAGATTCTAAAAAACTGACTACACTGAAGGCTTTCATCGTTGAGCCCGGCTCAAAAACATCTGTCACTGCCCGATTTCGATAACGCCCATCACGGGGACCTATCAATGCATTGGGATTATACGAAGGTGCATTAGCCATCGCCAAAACTTCACCATTATTCACATCGATTACAATTACAGTACCCGCCTTCGCATGAAACTCTTCGACGGCTTCTGCAATAGCACGATAAGCAATAAACTGAATTCGACTATCAATACTCAACGCTAGATCATGACCTTCGCGTGGCTGACGCAGTGTATTTAAATCCGAGACTACTTGCCCTAATCGATCTTTAATCACTTCCTTTTTACCCGGCACACCACGAAGCCATTCATCAAATTGCAATTCAATGCCTTCTTGCCCGATATCATCCACATTAGTATTTCCCAAAAGATGAGCCATCACCTCACCTTCTGGATAAAATCGCTTGTAAGTTTTTTCTGTATAAACGCCGGGTATTTCTAAGTTCTCGATGGCTTCTGCTTGGCCTGGTGCTAAGCTACGATTTAAATAAACAAAAGTGCGATTTTGAACTTGGACTAATCGCTGACGTAATTTCGTTGGAGTCCAGCCCACTGCTTTGGCTAAATTATCTAATTCAGGGTGATTCAGGGGTACTAATTTTGCATTCACCCACACAGCATGAACCTGTGCACTCACCGCTAAGGGCTTACCATTTCGATCGGTGATCATTCCACGATGCGCAGGAACGCTGACGATACGATGCATACGCGCATCGCCTTGTTTGAGTAAAAAATGGCGATTAAGAATACTCAGATCAGCCATACGAAGAACGAGACAAAGGCCTGCAAAAATCAACAGGCCTATAACAGCATAAAATCGTCCAGCATAACTCATCTATTCAGTTTCACAATCTCAACTTGCTGACCAACCGGTGCGCTCATTTGTAATTTTTGTCGCGCAATTTGCTCGACTCGAGCTTGTCGTGATAAAGCGCCTTGCTCAAGCAATAATTTAGTCCAATTTTCATAATGCGCGTTTGAGATATCTTGCTGTGCTTGCAGTTCGGTGGTTAATTGTCGACTGATATGTTTCGAACCAATGGTCGCAAAGGAAGTGAGTAAAATTGTCGACAACAATAGCATATTTCGCAGCACAGGTCGTGAAGCCAATGGCATGTAAGGCAATGCCCATTGCCAACGAATTACATTAATGGCGCGTGTAGCTGTAGTCATATTTCTATCCTCCCTGTCATTACAATTTTTCAGCGACTCTCATGACCGCCGATCGAGCTCTGGGGTTATAGCGAATTTCATCTTCACTCGCTCGCACCGCTTTGCCCATCAATCTTAATTGCGGATGCAATTGATCCGCTGTCACCGGCAAGTCGGGCGGAAAATCATCGCCTCGCGCTGCCGTGCGCATAAAATTTTTCACAATCCTATCTTCTAAGGAGTGAAAACTGATGACCGCTAAGCGCCCACCTTTTTTCAACACCGCCAAGCACTGCGGTAAAACCAATTCCAACACCGGCAGTTCTTGATTCACATAGATCCTTACTGCCTGAAAACTCCGAGTCGCCGGATGTTTAAACGGCTCCCATCGGGGATGTGCCGCTGCCACAATTTCAGCCAACTGACGCGTCCTCGTAATCGGAGCCACCATCCGCGCTTTCACAATCGCCTGAGCGATTCTCTTGGCATACCGCTCTTCACCATATTCTCGAAGCACTTCTTCTATCTCTTGCACCGGTGCTTCTGCTATCCAATTAGCGGCATCCTTGCCGTACGCTGGATTCATACGCATATCCAGCGGTCCATCAACCGAAAAACTAAATCCTCGCTCGGGCGTATCCAGCTGCGGGGACGAAACACCTAAATCCAATAGGATGCCATCGACTTTCCCAGCCCAACCCTGTTCTTCCATACATCGCTGCAAATCGACAAAAGAGCCGTGCCACAGCGTCAAACGTTTTTCATCACCTAATTCAGCCTGACCACTCCGAATCGCCTCAGGATCTTGGTCTATCGCAAACACTTGGCCTTCAGGACCAAGCTGCTCAAGCATTTTTTGAGTGTGGCCACCACGACCAAAAGTCGCATCGACATACTTGCCGGCGGGTCGGATTGCTAAAGCGGCTAAAGCCTCCTCCAACAAAACCGATTTATGCCCTTCACTCAAACTCGTTCACTTACAAAATAATCGACATTAATTCCGGCGGCAGCGCACCTTCGTCTTTGGTCGCTAACCAGCGATCCCGCGATTCTTGCCAAACGGATTCGCTCCATAATTCAAATTTATTCGCCAATCCAATCAACATCACTTTTTTATCGAGCTGCGCATATTCTCTTAATAAGCTCGGCAACAAAATTCGGCCGTTGGCATCAATTTCCACCTCAGTGGCATGACCAATCAACAGCCGCTGTACGCGTCTTGCCGCAGCATTCAAAGCAGGCAAAGACTGCACACGTCGCTCAATTTCTTCCCACACGGGAAGTGGATACATCAAAAGGCAAGGCTCATCCGTATCGATGGTCAGAACCAGATGCCCATGCGCCATCGACTCCAAACTGAGTCGATAGCGAGCAGGAACCGCCAAGCGCCCCTTCGCATCAAGATTTACTGCATTGATACCCCGAAACACTCACCAATCTCCCACATTGCTCCACCAAGCCCCACATTATTACACCAACCTCCACAAAAAGGGAAGCCCCTCCCACAAAAATGACGATTTAGGTTGTCAATGCGAGCGAAGCGCGGCGATCCGGGTGATCTTACCCCTGACTTTATTTATTGGTTTTACCAGTCGATTGACCCGCCCCTGGCGTAGCCCCTTTTTTCTCTGCAGGCTTCGCCCAGCTTACGGGGGTAGCATCTTGGGCAGATGCCGTTGATTCAGCTGTTCTAGCTTTTTTGCCAAAAGGACCGGGGAGTCTGGGACTACGAGCTGGTTTTGAAGAAGGATTTTGTACATCAGCACCTGACATTTTCACTTCCTCTTTTGGGCCAGGCCGTACTGAGCCCAGTATTTTCTCAGACATCTTTGTGAATATAGATTTATTTTTCTGCTCTTCATTCTCTGAAATTTTTTGCTCTATCGCCACAATCTGTAGCTTTGCTTGCTGCAATTTAGGATTATCTGGATAAATTTTTTCAAGCACTGAAATCTTAGCTTTTAAATCTCCGAGCTCCTTGTTAATATAGTCCATATCATATTCGTAATTTTTCTTGATATTAACCTTAGCGACTCGATCTTTAAGATTTACTGCTCTGTCGACAATATTCACTTTATTTAGAACCTCTGCTGCAAGTTCATTTCGCAGCGTTGAAAGATCATCAGAATCTTTAGCCTCTCCGAGTTTTTCCTTAGCAATCCTGGCTTTTTCTGAATCATTATTTACCAACAATATCTTAATATCTTCCCTAGGATTGTCTTGCATTGCTTCTGCAGCCATACCTTCTTGTCGCCCCCCTTTAACTTGCTGCTGAAGTTTAGACTGTGCATCAGAAACTCTTTTTTTTATATCGACTAATGCCTTGAGAGCCACCTCAACATCTTCATGACGCTCATTGACTACTTCAACTTTTTCAAGCATTTTTAAGGCCTGAGTTTTTTCTGGATCTCCGAGATCTCTCGCAAAGCTTGTCAAGCTCCTTTTGAATTCAAACAAGTGATTACCATTTTCGACATCTATCAAAATACCTGCCAGAGTCAACTTCACTGCAGTATCCTCGCCATTCTTAATTTCTTTTTCAACCTCATTTAATCTATTCAAAAAAGGTTCGGCACTTTTTCCGGGAAGCTCTCTGATCAACTCTCTCATGCGATCAACTTGAGCCAAATCTTTTATCCTCTGATCTATTTCTTCTTTAACTTCCAACAACCTCTCGTATTTTTCAGCCACAGCATAACTAGAATTTAAATTAATTACGCCAACCCTTTTACTCATCGATCTTCTTGAATCACTCTCTAAACCCACATCTCGCATTTCTTTTTGCAATGACTCAACGAAATCCTGAAGACCTTTTTGTTGCTGTTGATCAATTCTTTTTTCCAATCTTTCCAATTGCCCCAATTGTTCTGGCTTAAAAAGAGTTTTCAAAACTCTGTCGAGTCTTTTTTTGTCTTCATTTTTTAAAAGCGGGTTTTTATTCAGGCTATCACGAACTGCGGCGACTTTTTTCTCAAATGCCTCATCAGGCGATTCAAGAGGCTCTTCAAAGAAAGACTCCATGCCTTCCTCGGATTCTTCTATTAGTGGCAAGTCGCCCACATCGCTCGAGGTCCTATCCATTCCTTCCTCAGAGTCTTCTATTGGCGGCAAGTCGCCCACATCGCTTGAGGTCCTCCCCATTTCTTCCTCAGAGTCTTCTATTGGCGGCAATTCGCCCACATCGCTCGAGGCCCTATCCATTCCTTCCTCAGACTCTTCTATTGGCGGCAAGTCGCGCACATCGCTTGAGTTCCTCCCCATTTCTTCCTCAGAGTCTTCTATTGGCGGCAATTCGCCCACATCGATTCCTTCCGACACCTCAAACTCATTCTTTTTATCTTCTAATGTTGACTTCAATAAATCCAACTGCTCCCTTAACACCAAATTCATCTGATTAAATATTTGAACATTCTCAGTCGTCATTGCATCAGGGTATTCATCTTGAATTTTTTGTAAATTTTCTTCCCACTCAACTAATTTTGCTTCCAAACTTTTCACTTGCTTATCTAAATCGTCAAAAGAGCTCTCGGCATCTGCTGACTCTATCTCTTGCTGCATATCATTTAACGCAGACTCAAGCGCTATTCCCTCGACAACGATAGGCGGCTGTTCCGTTTCGGGAAATTCTGTTACCTCAACTTCTTTGTCTATGGCGCTGTCATGAACACGTGCCTCTGGTTGTTCAGATTCAATTGGGACCCCTACAGACCCAGCCCCTATTTTAGTCGACTGCTCTAATGCAGAATCACCTCCAAAACTCTCATCCTCTGATGCAAAAGGGGAGGATTTAGCTCGACTTTCTCTCTCCTCTGCTACAATTCTCTTGGCATCTGCCGCAGGATCAGCTGATTTAAGGAGAGCAATAAAATGTTCTTCTTCTAAATCACCAGTCACCTCCTTTAAATCCTTCAACGCTGTGATAAGAATAATGGGTTTCAGAGGCGCTCCATTATCATTGTACTTGCGAAACTCGTTGAGAAGATGAACAAATGGCCCATAAGCGCTATTACGATGATCATCCGCGTTATTATTTAAAAAAATATTAATGACTGATGCTTGCTCACGGGAACTTAAACGATCTTCTTGGGATTTTTGCAGCTGTTTCTTAACTTCAGCTTTTGCTTTAGCACCAGAATCCTCTGATAGTATTCCTGTTGCCTCCGCTGCCTGTTCCGCCTTATCCGCGAGAGCCTCGACAGCGCCCTGCACAGCGTCCTGCATACGACCCCAAACCCCCCATAAAGTACTACTTTCGGCTGGTTTAGGTTGACTAACTCCGCTCACATTTTCCTTGCCCTCAGCACTCACGCCCAAGACTTTTAAGACATCTTTTCTCATTGATACCCCCTCTCATCTTGCTCACTTATTGTAAGTATAGCGCATCCCTAGAGGGTTATGGGGTCAGATCGGTGGGAGGACAGTTTAAATAGCCAAAAACTAAAATGGGGGTGGAGAATAGGGTTTATCTGCGGGAGATTGTAAAAGCATGATGGCGTATTCGTAGACGGGTTGAGCGGGAAGGTTCAGGCTTGTTACTGCGGCATCGTAGTAGGCTGTAAATGATTTAATGGCTTGTTCTTTTTGTCTTGCGGGAAGTTCTTTAATCACTGCTTCAAGTTTTGCTTTGGCATCGTTGATGGCTTTGGAATTTGCAGCGGGAGTTTTTCCTTTGGGTAGATATTGTTGATAGAAATAATTGCGAAATTGTTTTTGGTACAAAACGGCATAGGCCGCTGAGACGCGCTTTAGAGTACCATCTGGACTACAAAAACTCATTGCGGTATTGGTGAACTCATTCAAAGCCTTTTCAAAATCTCGATATGTTGCATTAGCCCCCATCAGTGGATGATGTCCTGATTCATTCATTTGTGCTTGGAGATTGTCTAAATGTTGAGAATAACAATTCCCATACTCATAGATTGCGTTGATTCGCTCAAGCGTATTGTCGCCATGTTCCTTAGTATATTTATCGATAAAATCAGTAGAGCTCATTTTTAAGGCCTGATCGCAGGGCATCATGCTGGGGAGAGGCGCGTTCGCTTCTGAGGCAGCCAACGATGAAAGTGAACAACCCAATAACGTTGCCATTGCCGCTAATTTCAATCCACCTAACATGTTAGTCTCCCACATTAAAAATTAACTATGGAGTTCCTGCTACCAGAATCTCCTTCCCGTTATATACGCTGTCACCTAAATAAAATTTAATCTGGCTCAACTCAGGAAGAACCACGCCCTCACCGCTTAAGATTGCGTTGGTTCTATTTAAATTAACACAGTCACACTGTCAATAGTTGATTAAGAATTATTCGATGATTTTAGCAACAATGCGCGCTCATACAGTTCATTTTTTTTGTGCCCCGTAATTTTTGAGCAAAGCGAAGCGGCTTGTTTGGTGGGAAGTTCAGCGACCAAAATAGACAGAACATGATCAACATCCATTTCATCGCGATTTTTCTCAGTTTCCGAGCCCGCCACCACAAGTACAAATTCTCCCAGCTGCTGCTCAGGATTTTTTTCTATCCATTCTAACAACTTTGCGGCCTCATCTTGGCAAATCGTTTCATATTGCTTTGTGAGCTCCCGCGCCATCGTGATACGACGAGCAGGCCCTAAAACAGTAATTAGATCCTTGAGCATGGCCTTAATACGGTGAGGCGATTCATAAAAAACAACAGTACGGGGCTCTTCTTTAATTTCGCTTAATCGCCCTTGGCGAGCAACTGTCTTGGCCGGCAAAAAACCTTCAAAAACAAACCGATCCGTGGGCAAACCAGATGAACAAAGCGCTGTTATCGCTGCACAAGCTCCGGGGATAGGCACCACAGAGATTTTTGCTTGCTGTGCTGCACGAACCAGCGCAAATCCTGGGTCGCTAATTAAAGGAGTTCCCGCATCGCTGATTAAGCCCACCGATTCACCTGCCTCTAAGCGCTCCATCAGTTGAGTAACTCGCGTTGCTTCATTGAAATTATGCAAAGAAATCATCGGTGTTGTGATCAGATAATGCTGAAGCAACTTTCGACTGTGACGAGTATCTTCAGCAGCAATTACCTGAACCTTTTTTAGGATTTCGATCGCTCGAAATGTAATATCACCAAGATTTCCAATCGGAGTTGCGATGAGGTACAATGTGCCTGCTTTCATCTTCATCCTTATCGTTAAGATTCTTGATTTTAACATTACACGATGGAACCAAAAGTGGGAAGCTAAAAACTCAGATTGAGGCAGCCCCCACCAAATCCCAGAGGATGAGTGCATATACTGGAAAGTTTGATACGAGAATTGGCTTATTAAACCTTTATGGAGTGAGAGTGACCATGCGAAAATATTTTGTTTTCTCTGTCAGTTTAGTTCTTTGCAGTCAATTAATGGCTTGCTCTGCCTTTGAATCCATCACAGAATCTCACTCAAAAGACGAGACAACCATCACCAATAATCAACCACCGAAAAAAATCGCGATTCTTTTGCCTTTGCAAGGGAAATTTAGCGACAGCGGTCAAGCGATTCGTAATGGATTCATGACAGCCTACGAGGCTCAAAAAAATCAGCAAAGCGAAGTGCCGGCCATTATGGTTTTAGATACCTCAGGACAAAATATCAAGGCTATTTACCAACAAGCTATCGCAGAGGGTGCAGACATCGTGGTGGGACCGCTGGAAAAAGAACAGGTTCAGACACTGATCAAAAGCACTTCATTGAAAGTGCCAACACTAGCCTTAAATGCTGTCACGCCTGACAAAGTCCCACAATTAATTCAGTTTGCCTTATCTCAATCCGATGAAGCTGAACAGGTGGCCACACACGCCTCTCAAGATGGCCACCATCGTGCTTTAATTATTGCTCCTGCCGGTGCTTGGGGCAATACCATCGTAGAAGCCTTTAAAAATCGCTGGCAGAACTCCGGCGGCGAAATTGCAGATCAACTCAGCTACCAAAAACCAGAGCAATTATCTGAGCAAATACGTCAAATTTTACACGTCGAAAAAACTAGTGGTCGAAAATCAAAACAAGCCGCTTTGGCAAAAGAAGAGGGCAAACCGTTAGTTCGTCGACGTCAAGATATCGATATGATTTTCTTAGTCGCTGAACCTGAACGCGCCAGACAAATTGCCCCCCTATTAAAGTTCTATTACGCGGGCAATGTTCCAGTCTATGCCACCTCATTAATTTATTCTGGCATCAACAATAAAGATCAAGATAATGATTTGAATAATATTCAGTTCACCGACATGCCCTGGGTGCTCGGCGGACTTCCCGATTATCTCCAAAATATACAACGAAATGCAGCAGAAACTTGGAAAAATTCCTACAACCACAACCCCAAACTCTATGCCCTTGGTGTAGACGCTTATTACTTATCCACCAATCTCAATAAACTGAAATCAGCTTCTTCCCAAGGCATTCAGGGCAGCACAGGTAAGCTGTATTTACAAGATAATCAGCATATCCTTCGTGAATTAGCTTGGGCTAAAATTCACAACGGTGATCTAGTCTCAATTAATCCTGCCAATACGGATATTACCGAATAAAAATTCAGATTAAGCTCTTCTTAGAGGAGCCCCTAACCCTAAGGGTGGGCGCAAAATAAGAGGAGCTTAATTCAATGATTCACCTAAGAAAGACAGACCCCCGCCATCGGCGCGGACAAATTGCCGAAGAATTGGTTCAAGAAATACTTTCAAAATGCGGCCTACGATTAATCACTCAAAATTTTCACTGCAAGCTCGGCGAAATAGACTTAATTTTTCAGGATCAAAAAGAAATTGTTTTTGTCGAAGTCCGCGCACGATCCAATACTCATTTTGCTTTCCCTGCCGAAACAGTGGGCTATCAAAAACAAAGAAAAATCATTTTGACCGCAGAATTTTTTTTGCAAAAATTTTCAAGATACGCGAACCATCCTTGTCGTTTTGATGTGGTGGGCGTTGATTTTTCTTACTCTCCGCCCCACATGGAATGGATTAAAGGGGCTTTTGTAGGATCCTAGCCAATCCCCCAAAGATTAGATACAATCCCGGTCCTAATTCTGGAATAAGCTACAACACATGCAAACACAGGAAATCGCGAATCCGGTAGATCGGATCAAGACCCATATGCTGGAAAGCGCTGAGGTTAAGCGTTTGGCAGCAGAGTACTTAGGGCCTCTCATAGCAGCCGCTGGAGAAGCCATGGTCCAGTGCTTGATCGCAAACAACAAGATTTTAGCCTGCGGCAACGGCGGATCAGCCGGCGATGCCCAGCATTTTTCTTCCGAAATGCTCAATCGTTACGAACGTGAGCGCCCCAGCCTACCCGCCATAGCCCTGACAACGGACACTTCCACCTTAACCTCCATCGCCAATGATTACAGCTATGCAGAGATCTTTGCCAAACAAATTAAAGGCCTAGGACAAGCGGGCGACATCCTGCTCGCGATTTCGACAAGTGGTCACTCACTCAACGTGCTGCGAGCAATTGAAACGGCTCACGATCGACAAATGACGGTGGTTGCCATGACAGGTAAAGACGGTGGCGCTATTGCCGAATTACTGAAACCCGGCGATATCGAAATTCGGGTACCTTCCGATCGCACTGCCCGCATTCAAGAAGTTCACCTATTAATTATCCATTGCTTATGTGATATGATCGATCAATCTTTGTTTGGTCAGGAAAATTAATCCCATCTAGGAGAAATGACATGAAAAAATCCTTATTTGTTCTTGCCAGCTGCTTAACTTTAACAGCCTGCGTACCCGCTGCATTCATGGCTGGCGCCGCAGCAACAGGAACCGTTGTCACAGACGGGCGTGACGTTAAAACTCAAATTGATGATCAAGCCATCGCACATCATGTTCGAACAGCCTTAAATTTAAACAAACACATTAAAAATGATTCCAGTATTTCTGTCAGCACCTTCAATCGCATTGTTCTTTTAACGGGCACTGCCAGAGATGAAGAAATTCGTGAATTAGCGACCACCATCACTCGCTCAGTCGCCAAGGTACGTCGCGTTCATAATGAAATTATTATCTCTGATAAATCTTCTTTCAAAGATGCGGCATCAGACACCTGGCTAACAACCAAAATTAAATCATCACTGCTGGCTGAGCGCGGATTAAAATCAGCGCAAATAAAAGTCGTTACTGACAACAGCACTGCTTATTTAATGGGCTTAGTCAGTCGCGAACAAGCTGAGCTCGCCACCAATGTCACTCGACATGTACCCGGCATATCAAAAGTGGTAAAACTCTTCGAGTACACCACGGAACATAAGCCGAAATTCTAACTTTACTGGAATAAAATATGGGCAAACTAAGTACTGCACAACTCATCGCGGTCTGGCTGATACCTGTTCTGTTTGCCATTACCGTTCATGAGGTGGCCCATGGCTGGGTCGCCTCGAAATTAGGCGATAAAACCGCCAAAATTTTGGGGCGTCTGAGTTTAAATCCTCTGAAACACATCGATTTAATTGGCACAATACTATTACCTGGACTATTAATTATCACACAATCAGGTTTTGTTTTTGGTTGGGCCAAGCCGGTGCCAGTCAATCATTTTAATCTAAGCAATCCTCGTCGAGATATGGCTATTGTTGCTGCAGCAGGACCCTTCTCCAATTTTCTTATGGCACTGATTTGGGCCGCAGGACTTAAATTAGGGGTTTATTTAACTCAGATTCAAAACCCCGCGGGCGTTTGGTTAACTTATAGCGGGCAAGCTGGCATGTTGATTAATATCTGGCTGATGGTTCTGAACCTTATCCCCATACCTCCGCTCGATGGCAGTCGCGTTGTGGCCAGTTTACTCTCTCACAAAGCAGCTCAATTGTATAATCGTGTTGAACCTTTTGGATTTATTATTTTATTGGTGTTACTCTTTACCAATATATTAACTGCTGCAATCGGTCCACCGGCTGATGCTATTTTTTCAGGGATGCTGGGATTATTTAATCTCAATTAATTCTGGAAAATTTTAATCACAGACAGGAAGTCTTATGATGCACACAGCTATTAAACCCACATTTTTTACGGCTTTGATTTTCTTTTTCTCCCACGCAGGTGCAACACCCATCCAGTATACTCTTGATCCGATGCACAGCTATGTGGAATTTCACATTAATCACTTCGGTTTTTCCAATCCCTCCGGCAAATGGATGGCTCAAGGAAAATTAGTGCTTGACGAAAAAAAACTTCAAAATAGTAGTGTCTCTGTCTTCATCGATGTTGCGAAAATCACTACAGGGATTCCTGAGTTAGACAAACATCTCAACGGCCCTGAATTTTTTGACACCAAAAAATTCCCAACTGCTACTTTTGTCAGCCACTCCGTGAATCGAAGCGGCAAAGAAAGTGCGGTGATTAATGGCACGTTGACTGTGCACGGAATTTCTAAACCTCTGACACTGAAAGTGAAGCTCAACAAAAAAGGCGTAAATCCTCTCAATAACAAAGCGACTCTAGGCTTTACAGCGAACACAACGCTACAACGTTCCGATTACGGACTCAGAACATTATTACCCGGTTTAGGAAATGAAGTCAGTCTCAGAATTGAAGCGGAAGCGAACAACGCTGATTAACTTTGAAGCGATGGAAGCCACATGGGGGGGCCCATCCAGCAAATCATTATTCTCTGGATCGCAGAGCTAAGTAAGGAGACTCAGAGTGTTAATTACAAACACACGTGATCGCTTTGGCCTTATCGCCATTTTACTCCACTGGATCATGGCCATTGTGCTGATCGGACTGGTGATTTTAGGGCTTTATATGTCAGATATTCCGATCAGTGCTGAAAAACTGAAATATTATGGTTGGCACAAAGAATTTGGAATCTTGGCGCTGATGCTAGCCATTGTGAGACTCACCTGGAGACTGAGCAATATCACTCCTTCGCTGAGTAATTTGCAAACCTGGGAACGATTATTGGCACGCGCCGCTCATTATTCATTTTATTTTTTCATGTTTGCCTTACCAATCACAGGCTGGTTGATCACCTCAGCTGCCGATCTCCCTGTTTCTTTTTTTGGCTGGTTTACTTTGCCCAACCTTATTTCAGCCAGCGAACCACATCGGTTATTTTTTACAGAAGTTCACGAGTCGCTTGCCTACGCATTAATAGCGACTTTCTGTTTACACGTGGCAGGCGCAATCAAACACTTTATCATCGACCGCGATGACATTTTACAAAGGATTTTAAAACCATGAAAATTTTTACTCATTCACTGTTCAAACACTCTCTTAGCACAACACTATTTTTATTATCAACGATTGCTCCTATCGAGCTCAAAGCAGCCGTACAAAAATGGGATATCCTCAAAGAAAAGAGCACAATCACCTTCACTGCCACTCAAAATAATTCCCCTGTCAGCGGAGAATTCAAAACCTTCAGCGGTGAAATTAATTTTGATGTTAATCAACTGAGCCTAAGCAACGTTAGTATCGTCATCGACATGAACTCTGTAACAACCTCTTATCCGGACATTGCCAACACACTAAAAACCCAAGAGTGGTTTGATGTTAAAACCTATGCCAAAGCCACTTTTAAAGCCACATCATTTAACAAACTCGACGAAAATTCCTACCAAGCCAAAGGCATCCTCACGCTACGTGATAAATCCTCCACACTGATTTTCCCTTTCGAACTCAAACAAATCACTCCAACCACCACCGAAGCCAAAGGCGAAGTCACCCTCCAACGCTCCACCTTTGGTATCGGACGCGGCGAATGGGCCAGCACAAACAACGTCAAAGACGAAGTCAAACTCAACTTCACCCTAACTGCCATAAAAAAATAACTTTCAACACATCACCTCCCCACAACCCGGAAGTTTCGACCTTCCGGGTACTTTTGGATTAGTTTCGGGGTTACTAAGCCAACCCCACTACCCCACAAAAAAGCCAAAACATGGATAAAACAACCCCTTAAAAATGCCATTTCGTGGTTATAATATCGCAACCCCACACACAACCCTTGAAAAAAACCAAATTATGGCTATAATATAGGGTTATTAACACAAAATATTGGACAAAATAAGGGGTTGTAATATGCGAAGGTATTTATTGAAGGCACTTCAACACTGGAAGGAAAGCCCACATAGGTTACCTTTGCTTGTTCGAGGCCCACGGCAGGTCGGCAAAACCTACCTAATAGAACACTTTGGAAAGGAGCGTTTTGATGATTTTCTAAACATCAATTTCGAGCTCGAACCTGACTACGCGGAATGTTTTAACTCCCTTAAACCAAAAGATATTATCCAAGCACTCGAACTTAAATCTTATCGTAAAGTTATACCAGGTAAAACGCTTCTTTTTTTTGATGAAATACAACTTTGCCCAAGTGCAATTCAATCACTCCGCTATTTCAAAGAAAAATTGCCTGAACTACACGTTATCGGAGCAGGATCTTTATTAGAATTTGTACTGAATGAAGAAGAATTTAAAATGCCAGTAGGAAGGATACAATATCTGTATTTACATCCTCTATCATTCAGGGAATTTTTAGATGTGATGAAATACGAGCCTCTCATAGAAGCACTCGATAATTGCACCCTTGAAAAACCACTCAATGAAATCGCACACAAAGAACTCAACCGCTTAGTACAACAATATTTTGTGTTGGGAGGAATGCCAGCTATTATTAAAGCCTATCAAATCGATCAGGATTATTCAGCCATACAAACCATTCAAAATGCTATTCTAGCCACCTATAGAGATGATTTTGGAAAGTATGCTTCAAAAGCAAATTATAGACATTTGCAAGCGGTATTCCAAGAAGCACCCAGCTTAATTGGCAGACAAGTGAAATATGTAGATATTTCACGAGAAGCACGTTCACGTGAACTGAAGCAAGCTATCACCTTATTGGGCAAAGCAGGTATTTTATATCAAATATTTTCAAGCCAAGCATCAGGCTTACCTTTAAATGCACTGATAGACGAAAAAAAGTTTAAACTGGCATTTTTAGATATTGGCTTAATGAGTCGAGCAACCCGAATTAGCGTTGAAACCCTCATAAAGGAAAACATTATGCTCCTGAATCGTGGTGCATTCGCAGAACAATTTGTTGCTCAGGAACTGATTAGTTACGCACCAAGTGATGAAGCACCCGAGCTCTATTATTGGTCACGCGATATACCCAGCAGCACTGCAGAAATAGATTACCTACTTCAATATAATGATAAAATTATTCCCGTTGAGGTTAAAGCCGGAAAAACGGGAACTCTAAAATCCATGAGAATATTCATGGCAGAAAAAAAATCAGCTAATATACCCTTAGGAATAAAAGTGTCGCAAACCCCGCTGAATTATAATGCCAATATTTTAAACATACCGCTTTATTTGCTGAGCGACTGGAAAAGATTACTGGCAGAAATTATTTGAAATCGTGGAGGCAACTGACTTCTTTACCGACATCTCTACCGATTTTTTCCGGAGTGAACTCCGAAAATCACAGGCCTTTTTTGGATAGCTGTCCGGTAAATGTGCTCAATATCGCGGGCTTGGTGACATAGACAATGTCTATATTGCATAATTATTTAATGGAAAACCAGTTTTTCATGGGGAAAATACTGCCCCTGAAGCAACTTTTTTCTTCGTCCTTGAAGAAAATGGCATCCGGACAATTAAAAGCCTTGATAGAGAAGGTAGTAAATCAACTGGTTACCTTGAGCTTAGTCTATAATCTTAATCTCGGACATGCGCCTCATGCTTGATGGCTTCTACCACCCAAGTATTTAAACTCACACCCGCTGATCTTGCAGCAACATACGCTTCTCTATGTAACTCAGGTGAAAGACGCACATTAAATTTCCCAGAGAAAGGTCGCTCAGGCTCTTCATTGCGTTCTTCGCAAAAAGCTAAGTAGTCATTTATTGAATCTCTGAACGCTTTTTTTAGCGCTTTAACAGTACTGCCTTGGAAAGTAATAACATCACGCGTATTCACCACTTCACCGTGGAAAATTTCAGCCTCTTCATCAAAATCAACATGGCCAATATAGCCTTTATACGTCATCATAACCTTACTCCTGCTTCTTCGAGGAAGCGTCTCATTGATACTACAGCACCTTTGTCAGTTTCTTTACGAGGGTGCGGTCTATGAAACACCGCTCTTCGTCCATTAAGAGCGATCCTTATTCGTGAGCCATTACCTTCTGACAGCTCCGCCCCAAGCGCTTCAAGCAAAGCTTCTATATCTTTACACACGATACCAGCCTGTACCGGTTTCGCATATATTGCTTTTAGGGTGGATTGGTGTCTCTTATGCCAAAAAAATGTAATCATGCAGTCACTGCAGAACAGTGGGATGACATGCAAACAGAGTTTTTAGCTAAGGAACCAGCAAACAAATGCTAGGTAGCATGATTACATAAGCATCGTTGGCTTTAAAAAAGACGTTTATAGCATTAAACTTTGGCCCAGAATTTCTTCGATTTCTATCAGGGTTTTTTCTTCTTTTTCGCGGGCGTCTTGAACTTGCTGGCATTCATAGGCGAATTTATTATGCGCAATAATTGCGCGACGGAATTGTGGAGTGGGAACTTGTTCTAGGGTTTTTTCGCATAGGAGTGGGTTGTCCGCAATTCTAAGCATGATGGGTTGAAAAAATTGAGGCTGACCATCTTTTGCATGGCCATCCAAGAGGACATCACCTCGAGTTTTGATACATTCAATCACATAATCATAGAGTAGCTTCCAGTCTGCTTGTTGCGCCTCGGTCTGCTCAACACCATCGTGGTATTTTTGCATCGTGACATCGAATTTCGTTTTGGGATCCACTCGAGGAGCATCTAAATCATGCGCCATCGAAGTGATAAAATGAATGAAGTTATCTTCTTTACGATATCCATCGGCGCCAGGAACATTCACGGTGGTTGCAAAATTGGGATCGCATAAATGCTGCACCAATCTCGCGCCACGATCACATCTATCGTGCAGCTTCTTTTCTAAGGCAAATACAGAAAAATTAATTCCTGAATGACGCTTATATTCCCGATATTTAACAGGATCTTCCGCAAAACTAATTTCGCTTTCTCGCCCCGTTACACTGAAGACTAAAATTAATTTGATAAAATCACGCATAGCATAATCCAGATCTTGGCAGAATTGTTTTAATTCGGGATCGCTTGCATAACGCGCCAAATAATCAACGATGGCATCCACATAAAATACTTTCGCCATAGTATGGGGTAAGCCGTGATAAGGACGATATAAAAAACCATTGCCCTTAGAGATTACCAAACCCGGCGCATCAGTGTATTTTAAAGCCAAGTGCATTTTGTAGGCGTAACGTAACGCTATTCCGACTAGATAAGAGATCGGCCTTCTCGAAGGTGTGTTCACGAGCCGAGCCTGAAAAAAAGCAAAGGGCCCCAAAAATTTATGCCCTGACATGATGAACTGCGAACCCGCATTCAACAACACTTCATCTTCGTGCGGAAAAAATGAAATTGGCGCCAAACTAGGCATATATGACGGCCTCTCAAAGACTGGGCAAGCGAGCATCGAAAGTTTTTCGCTACTGGTACTCGTAAAACTGGTATTTTCATACAAGAAAGGACCTTCTTGATAAGATAACCATTTCAAATCATCCACTCTGAATAATGGCCTAAAATAATAGGGAACATTTGCCCCTAGCCTAGAACAAATCCCTGGCAATTCTCGCAGTGCAAAACTCGCCATCCCCAGTGTTGTTATCATCATGGGGATAAATCTGAAGATTTTATTCAGCTCATCGCCACTAAACTTACCATTGGCTAATTCATTAATACGATAAGGTCCCGTATAAATCATGAGCGCCATCAACAAGCCTTTTGGCAACTGTAAAAAATATTCAGGCAAACTAAATTTTCCTGCCAAATGCAATTTAATCGCTTTAAAAATATCCGGATAAAATTGTTTGATTAAAGTTTCATAGCGATCAATTTCTTCCGTAGAAAAATCAACCTGATCTAAATTAGCCGCATGAAATAAAGCGGTTAAATTAACGGGGTTATCGAGAGCTTCAGGCAGTCCTACCGTTACCTCACCTAAAATACGATCAATTTCTACCAGAGGATACAGTCCCGACAAAAAAGCTTTGATCACCCGTTCTAACAATAGAGTATCGGCTGTTTTTTCCCGAGGGCCCGCAGGCAATCTGAGCACAGGCAAAGTATCCAAAGGATCAGATTCAGGAATGATGATTTCGTCGTGCGACTTTAATTTGTAAGCGTTAATCAAAGCTTCTGGCTTATTTTGAAGCAATATACTATCAACATCCTTCAATTGAATTTTATACTCTTTTGGATCAAAATATTTTTCAAACGATTTATGGAAAACAGCAATCGCTGTATCTTGAGACTTAAAATTATCTAGAATAAATGTAGGTTTGTAATTATAGGATAAATTGTAAGATTTGTAGGGAAGGAACTCATTTTTAAAGCCAGTGTTTTGATATTCCGTATAGTACGAGATTTTTGGATAATCCATCGTAATCTCGCTCAATTTTTTTCGAGCGAACCATTTTAATACCGCCTTATAAAAATCTTCCTGGTAAGGCTCGGGCAAATAACGAGCCCACAAGAATAAGATAACACCATCATCAAGATAACTGAGATTATGAGCCGATCGTAGTTGCTGGTTAGCACTCTCAAGAATTTTTGCGAGAGCTTGAGGCTCGTCTTGGGTATCAACGCGTCGTGAGAAATTTTCAGATCGCAGTTCTTTGTTGCCTAACATACACAAACTCCATAACTTGGGCCATTTACACGAAAAACGCTTATAAGACTTGATAAAGTCGTAATATTACACAACCTTTTATTATTTTACAATATTACCGCAGGGTTAGGCATGCTCGTTTGCATTGCGAATGCAAACATACACGCCTGACCCCACTATTTTACAATGCGCAGATTTGGTTTTTTACTACTCGGCGTTGAACCGCTGGGGCCTGAAGGGCCTGATCCGGGGCCAGACTCTGAACCTGAACCCGTGGAGCCTTCTTCAGAAGAGACCTCCTTGAGTTGAACCCCACCCTGAGAAGGCTCGGGATTCGTTTGATCATACTCGTCGGTGGGGAAGACCATGCCACCGCCCGTTTCTTTGGCGTAGATTGCGGTAATGGCAGGAATAGGAACATAAATATCCCGGGAAACCCCTCCAAACCGAGCTGAAAATTGCAACACGTTCTTATTGATTCCAAATTTATGGACCGCAGTGGGGTTGATATTCAAAACGATTTGACCCGCACGGACATATTCTTGAGGAACAATGGTGCCTTCATAAGTAGCATTCACGGCAATATAAGGTGTGCAATTATTATCGAGAATCCACTCATAGAGTGCATTGAATAAATAAGGACGACTAGGCGACATGCTTTTCACGCATCTCTCGCTCGGTTTCTGTCAAGCTGGCCTGAAAGGCTTCTCGTTTGAACAAGCGTTGCGCATAGGTCATCACGGCCTTACCTTGAGGGCCCAGATCAATTTCTAAACGGGGCAAACGCCACAATAAAGGCCCTATGGTGCAATCCACCAGCGAAAATTCTTCGCTGAGAAAAAAAGGCATTTCCGCAAAAACCGGGGCCAAACTCTTTAGATTATCACGCAATTCCGTTCGGGCCTGATCCGCTGCTGCCGCTTTGCCGTTTTCAATCGTATGTACCAAACTATACCAATCGCGCTCGATTCGATGAATCATCAAGCGGCTTTTTGCACGCGCTACCGGATACACAGGCAGCAAGGGAGGATGTGGAAAGCGCTCATCCAAATATTCCATGATAATGCTGGCATTATAAAGAACGAGCTCACGATCAACGAGTGTAGGAACAGTATTATAGGGATTCAAAGAAACCAGATCTTCAGGAGGCTCATCAACATTGATATTCAAGATATCGACCGTCACACCCTTCTCGGCCAGCACAATTCGAACACGGTGACTGTGGATATCAGCAGCACCGGAATATAAGGTCATGACTGAACGCTTCACCATTGACATCTGATCACCTCGCAATATTCCGCGTCTAAGCAAAAGGGGTTAGAGCAAATGTGAATTTTGTACACATTTACCATCAACACATTGGAAAGGGGTTTCATGCTCTAGCGGAAACCCCAATGCTCCTGCTGAAAACAAGAGCTATGACGTTAACGTTTAGAGAACTGTTTACCAGCTCGAGCGCCAGGTTGGCCGACTTTCTTACGCTCTTTCATACGACTATCACGCGTCATGAAGCCTTCTTCACGGAGAATCTTCTTGAGAGATTCATCGTACTTCACCAAGGCACGCGAAATAGCATGACAAATAGCGCCAGCTTGGCCAGTCTCACCACCACCCTTGACAGTGATAATCATATCAAATCGATTGAAAGGAAGATTCGCTTTGACCAAAGGCCCACGAACGATCATCCGTGAAGTTTCGCGAGGGAAATATTCATCCAAGGTGCCACCGTTGACGGTTACAGTGCCTGAACCTTCGCCTTCTTCAGCCTTAGCAGCTTTGCCAATCGACTTAACAGGACGTAAAAAGACTCGCGCTGTCGCGGTTTTACGTCTTCCTGTACCATAATATTGAACTATTGCCATAAATTATCTCACTCTTAGTCTTTGGCTTTCTTAGCCTTACGTGAAGTGCTGAGCGCTTCAAGAGGCTGAGGTTGCTGAGCAGTATGGGGATGATCTTTACCCGCATAAATCTTCAGTTTACGGAACATCTGACGTCCCAGAGGCCCTTTAGGTAACATACCCTTAACAGCTCGCTCAATAGCACGAGTCGGGGCTTTATCAATCAGCTTTTCAAAGCTAATGGTTTTCAATCCACCCATATATCCTGAATGGTCGTAATACAGTTTGTCGCTAGCTTTATTGCCAGTAACCTGTACTTTTTCGGCATTGACGATGACGATATAGTCGCCAGTATCCACATGAGGTGTATAGATAGCTTTATGCTTGCCACGCAGACGGTGAGCGACCTCAGAGGCCAGACGGCCTAAGGTTTGGCCTGTTGCATCCACTAAAAACCAACCATGTTGTACTTGCTCTGCCTTGGCACTGTAAGTTGTCATTTGGCTAAGCGCTCCAATCGAAATTTAAAGGTTGCAGATCGTAACGCAGATCGCCCCACATTACAAGCAATATTTCAGGCAGGGAGTCAAATCCAGAGAACTGATAAACAGGTAAATCGAATGCTAATTTATTATTTGTGTATTTGTCATTTACCCAGATTTGACCCCTTCCCTCCTAATTTTAGCGTTTAGCCTATAAAAAAAGGGCTTTTTGCATTTAGGGCGTGCAATCCACTTCAAATAGTGCTATCTTCCTGCTTCCTGATAAGGAGTATCAGGGATCAGACTTCATAATAGACCGTCTGATCGGTGTAATTAACTTAACTTGTGAGAGATTTTATGGCTAGCAAAAAATTGTCAGCAGTGAAAGAAGCTTGGACAAAGTCAGAAACCTTGGCCTATTTGGCTGAATACACTGGCTTAACTAAAAAAGAATGCTCAAGCGTTTTAGAAGGCCTTTCTAACGCTATCGAAAAGCATTTAAGCCCCCGTTCTATCGGTGAATTCACTATCCCTGGCTTAATGAAAATTCGTCGCATTAAAAAACCTGCGACAAAAGCCCGCAAAGGTATTAATCCTTTCAACGGCGAACCCATGGTATTCAAAGCCAAACCTGCACGTAACGTTCTGAAGATCCGTTCTCTGAAAAAACTCAAAGAAATGGTCAACTAATTCAGCTTGCCCCCTGTATTTCATAGGGGGCAATTCGCTCTCTTTCCCCTTAAATTCAAGCCTTACCCCCTTCCTTACCCCCTTAATATTAATTTAATATCAATATGTTAGCATTCCACCCAGCTAGCCAGAACCTTGAAATTAAGGTAGAATGACCCCATCTCGGTTCTGAAAGCTCACAAAACTAAAGTTCAAAGGGGACAGAAAACATGCAACAGCGCAATCA
Source organism: uncultured Gammaproteobacteria bacterium (assembly GCA_964567285.1). Classification (GTDB taxonomy): domain Bacteria; phylum Pseudomonadota; class Gammaproteobacteria; order JAIEPX01; family JAIEPX01; genus JAIEPX01. The sequence goes on along the minus strand of CAZMLO010000001.1, from coordinate 673,302 downwards.
AGTCGGCGGCAATGGAAACGGCCCTAACGGGGAACGATCTACTCAGGTTATCGCGCAAGAACTTGCCCTGCTCAAAACGGCTCTCAAAAACCAAATCCGACTCTTACCTAATGATGGCGGACAGCCCCCGGCACCCAATTCACGCCAAGCTGTAAAAGCCAAATTCGATCAAGCACTCAAAGATCAGCACAAAATCAGCCATGGCAATCTGATCGAGCAAATGAAAAAGCAACAAGAAAACACCCAAAAAGACCTCGTTGCTCAGGCCAACATTCAAAATGAGAATCAAAAAAGGAACTTTAATGATGCTATCTCTCATTATTTTACAAAACGTCTCGAATTGGCACGCGCCAAACTACAAGAAGTCAACAGCGCAGAGAAGCTCACCAAAAAAGCTCAAAAGCAAATCACTTCTGAATTTCGAACACCTGAAGGTAAAACTGGCGCCGATGTTCTTCAAAAATTAGGGGATACACACAACCACATTGTCCCCGCTAATGGCAAAGAAGCCGATGTCGTTAAACTTGAAAATGGCAAACTCACCTCTCGCTCACCGACTCACTTAGCCAATACCGCTAAAAGCCTTGGCTGGAAATCTTTTAAATTCAATACGGCAAAAGCAACGCGTGGAGGAGCTAATAATTTAATAGGATCTATTGAAGCGATGCTTCGCGTCGGAATTAAACAGGTTGAGATTGATCCTGAGCTCATGAAAAAAATGTTGGCGACCCCACATTCAAGCTGGCACTCTTCCGCTGATTACGCCGCTCAACTTGCTAGCGCGATTAAAGACGGCCTTCGTGTAAGCGATGGACAAAAATCTAAACTCAGACAACTTCAGCGCATTTGTGCTGCGAGCACCTCAGCTTATAAAGACGTCAAATCCAATCCTGTTTTTGATGCAGATGGCAAGCTCAAAGCCAACAATGAGCCTACCAAACTCGGACATCAAGCAGAAACTTTTATGCGCCTAACCAACAAGGCAGACCGAGTTACTTATTTAAAGCTACTCTATCCCAATAACACACAACGTTATTATGCGGCCTTTACCAAAGAACTTGAACGTCGTGGCAAAACTTTTGCAGTGGGCAACAAAACCTTAAGCCCTGCTGAGTATTTTAAACAAGAGATGCTCTGGCAAGTTAAAGGTTTAAGCATCTTGACTCGATCTGGCTATCAAACTCAATTGGATTTAGTCAACAAAGTGGAGGAATTTAAAGCAGCCGCAACCACTGATGCCAGACGAAAAGAAATTTACGCCGAAACCAAAGACGAAAAATCATTGCGTCAAATGTTAAAAACAGAACATCTGGACTCCAATGAGAAACGCAAAAGCTTTGCTCGAGCCGTTTTCGAAAAAGCGAACACGAGAAGACCCGGCGGCAACCATGAACTGGGACTTTACACACACCCTGTCACTCTATTGCGGTATGTCACCGCAGAAGATAAAAAACACTTTATGAATAGGGTACAACCGCTCTTTTCAAAAATTGTGGTGATGGATCAAGCCAACAACAATCAAGTCGATTTCGCAGCCACACTCAGAGAAAAATCTGAATTACTCGCAGAACTTCGCACACAGAGCCAAAACACTTACAGAGCTGAGAAAGATATTGATGATGAAGATAAACCCACTGCTTTTAATAATTCTTACAAAAATAAAATCCTTCTGGATGAACTGGAAGATAAAATGCTACAAGATCATAGCCTAGAAAAGACAAAAGCCGATATTCAAAATGGTGGACGCCAACTTACCGAGGCCGAACAACAAGCTCTTTTCCAACAAAATCACGCGGCAACAATCCAACAACATTTACAAACTTATAACAACCTGGCTACCCCCAAAGAAAAAGCAGAACATTTTGCAAAACAAATGAGCTCCACATTGCAACAACAGGTTTGGGCCTCCATGGATAATTCTCAACAAGCTCACAATGCTACCATTGAGTTACGCGCACAGATTCTTAAACAATTCATGGATCTTCACAACGAAGCGAACTCTCCCGCCGCGATGGACTACCTGAAAAATTCTGCAAAATCGCTACTGGCTCGCTTAGATGATGCCGACAAAACAGCGGTGATGGCAAAATTAGCTGAACTTTGCCTCAATGACCCTCACAGGCCTATTGTAGGTTGCAATCGCCGAGAAAATCGTGCTCTGCATGCGCTACGTGATTTAGTACCGACACCCGCTGCCCAGCCCCTATTATCAACTGAGCTCTTTAAACAATATTATCAACAACCTGATAACGACCCTTTCAATATCAACAATAATCTTCAACCCGCTGATGTGCTAGCTGAAAAATTGCTCAAAAGAATTCAATGCTATGCAGCAAACAAACCCGCACACTTTGTTGAAGCCTTCCGCTTGAATCAAAAGTTTGAAAAGGAAATGAAGGATTTATTGTATCCGAACAACACTCCCAACGCTCATTCTGAGGACATTCTGAATGAACTCAGGAATCTCATCGGTAACTTACCTCCTGCACAACAGACAGCCTTGAATCCTTTTGTTGCTCGCATCAATGCCAACAAACTTGAAGCTGAAGAAGCAATCCCTCTAAACACCCTCTAATATCAGAGGGTGCTGTCACTCACGGACCAAAACCTAACACCCTCCAACTAAGCTATAATTACCCCAGAGCAGCCTGTGAATCGGATAGAAACCGGCTACAGGCCATTATAACAACACAAGGGGTATGAATGATGGAAGCATTAGACGAAATTGGGGGGCCGCATGAAGATCTGCCGCCTGTCATAGATCCACCGAAATCTGCAGCACTAGACCAAGAACTGCGTGATGCAAAAACTGAACTGCTTCGTGCTCGCCCAGGAATTTCCCCTCAAGACTTAACTGCCTTGACCAAAAAACTGGAAGAGGCTAACAAAGCATTGAAAGATTTTAGTCATGGCAACTTAATCAAACAAATCGAGGAACAGCATAAAACATTAAAAGCTGGTCTTATTGCAGCAGCCAACATGACCGCTGCCAACGAACTCCAACAGCGCAATAAACAAGAATTTGAAAATGCGGTTCAAGTTTATCTGAATAAACGATTGGAATTGGCCAAAGTTCGACTCCAAGAAATTGCACAAGAAGATAAACAAACTTCGGATGCTCGCAATCAGGTTTGCGGATTATTTCGAACTCCAACAGGCGTCACAGGAACAGGCGAAGTTATTGCCAATTTAGGATCGGATTTCAACCACATCGAACGAACGAAAGGCATTATTTTTAAATCCTCCGTGACAGTAAAATTCGAAAACGGGGTACTGACCTCTAACTCACCTCGCGATTTAGCGCTAGCGGCAAAAGCGAAAGGCTGGAATACTTTTGTATTTAATAAGTGCAAAGTTTCTTATAGGGGTGTGGACAATTTAATCAGCTCGGTTGAAGAAATGCTGAAGATTGGGATTAAAGGCGTCAGTATCGACCCCAAGTTGATGGAAAAAATTATGGCAAATCCCCCCCAACCCATGGGACACTCATCAGGGGATTATGCTGAACAACTCGCAAAATTTCTAAGACCCTCGAAACGCAACGTGAGCTCTTCACAAAAACAACGAATCCAACAATTGCAGCGTATTTGCGCAGCTAGCTCCAGCGCTTACAAAGAAAAAAAGGGAAACCCTGTCTTTGATGCTGATGGCAATATGATAAGCGGAAAAGATGCTGTACCCAAACCCATTCTACATCAAGTAGACACATTTATGCGACTCACCTCGGATACCGATAGACGAGAATATTTAGAAATTCTTGCTCCCATGCATGTGGGCCGATTGGCTGCAGACTTCGTCGATGAGCTGAATAAAAGAGGGGTTACCTTTGTGGGCTCTAGAGGTGTAACAACTGTTTTTCAAAGAGATCTAAGCCCCGAAGAATATTTCAGACAAAAAATGCTGCCGCCTAATGCCATCAAAACCGATTTTATGGCACGGCGATCTGAGTTTGATGAAGAACGCGATAGAGTCAAAAAAATCGAGACCTTTAATAAAGATGCCACTACTCTCGATGATCGAAAAGCGATGTTTCTTGCTGCAAATGATGAATCGTTGCTGAGGCGCTATGCTCGCTCAGAAAAACTCAATGGACCTGGAAACACCAACGATACTCGGGTGAATCTTGTTAAAGCAGTTTTCCGTGATGTTCAAACACCCGCCCCAGGAGCTGCACCAAATCCTCATGCAATAAATTTGCACAATCCTAGGCTGTCTTCAAAATTTATTGTGCGAGAAGAAGATAAAGAAGCGTTTTTGCTCAAAACCTTAGCCCTGTTCGAAAACATTAAAGTACTCAATGCAGCCCGTGACGCCACCGATTTCGTAGCGACTGCACAACTGAAAACTAGGATTATTCGTGAGTTGCGAGAAGAGGCCTGGACAAAATTTACTGATCAAAAAGTGGCTAACAATCCTGAGGCTTTTAATAATTTTCTCAAAAATAAAATTTTGATCGATGAACTCGAGCAAAGAATGCTAGTAAAGCATTTTGATCAGCAAAAAATTGATCATCGAATTCCTCCAGATCAACATGAAGCCAAATTTAACCGAGTGATTAATCGACATCTAGAAACTTTTAATGCATTGCCAGCCGATCAGAAAGTCATCGCTTTTATTAGCTCTTTATCGCCAGAACTCCAACAACGGGTATGGAACAAAATGAGACCCGATGATCCTCAAACGATTGAATTTCGAGCCCGTGTTTTAAAACAATATATCCAATTTTACGAACGCAATCCCTCACCATCTGCTTTACACTTTCTGAACAGTTCTATTGAACCTCTGATGAGAGTGATGACACGACAATTAACAAGAGCAGAGTTAATTGCAAAAGCGAATCAGAAAGTCGCTGCAGGCTCATTACCAGACAAAGCAGGGGCAGAATGGACCGACGCTGAACTTCTCCCCGTGCATCAAGAGTGGGTTAATCAACAACGAAATGGTTTAACAGCACTCGAAGCCACCACTCAAGAACTCCATGATCTTTGCCTACGCGCCAATATCCACGGCACTAAGCCCCATCAAAATAAAGCCCTATCCTGCATCCGGGAAAACATTGCAGAAATGGGTTCGGCTTATCGGGGAGCAACGGCTTCCATTGAATCAAACCGGCTCTTTAAAGACTATTTCGATACACCTCCCGGTCGCACAGCTGAAAAGCTAGTGGAGCTCTTAAAGTGCTATGCCGCCGCTCGAGCTGAGATCTCTGGCCCCAAACGATGGTTGCTGGATAGAAGATTTAAAGATGATATGCGGGAGCTGCTCTACCCTGGGAAAGCCGCCAATGCTGATTCGGATGACTTAATCCAAGAACTCTATGAAAAGAAAAAGGAACTTTGCCCTAATCCCGCCAACAAAGAGGCACGACATTTCATCAAGGCCCTAAACGAATTGCCGGCTCAAATTAATGCCCCAAAAAGCACGCCTGCGCCAAGCCCTAGCACAAAGCCAAATGCGCCTCTTCTACGCCCTGAAGATACTGAGGTATTTGATGTCTTCGACAATCTCTAGCTCCAACCCTAACTCCCACAAAACCGCGGAATATGAGCTATAATTAGCATATATAGCATGAAGTGTGAGGAGTGAAGGCTATGAAATCGTCTATGTCTGATGCGAGAGCGACCCTAGAAGCTGAAATAGCGAGCTCTCATAAGGAGCTGACTGAACTTTTAAATCATCCCGACATCACCTCCAATGAGGAATTTAAAGCGTACGCCGAAGGAATTAAAAATTCTGCCGATAGTCTTGTCGAATCAAGCTATACCACGACTGAACTTCAGGATACTGCTGAGACATTAAAACGTGCAAAAGACACCGTAAAAGGAGCTATCGAAAGTAAAGAACTAGACGGGATAGAATATATTGACATCGGCATGCAAATTCAGGCAGACGAGACAAAAAAAAGAGACCAAGAAAGACAAGCACAAATCGCAAAAGCAGAAGGAAAAGCTCCCACTGCTGAACCTAAAAAACCGGAAAAACCGCTTGCACAAACACCTGGAGCTCAAAGCACTGCCCCAGCGCCAAAAGCTACGGTTCAAACCTATTCAACTCAAACGAGCGACGCGAAAAAGGATTCAACTCAAACCCTCGCTAAAGGGATTAAACCACAAACTTCGGGCCAAGCATTTTCTGAAGCTTTTAGCAGCAGCATGAATTCTAGGCTCAGACAAGGGCGTAAAGAATTAGAAAACAAATCCTTTCCCATGGGCCCTCTCTATAAGGCTTTGTTTGCTGCCATCGAAACAGGCATCAAAAATAGAAGAGCCGAAAAAGCAAAACAGTACCAAGAATCAGGAAAAGACGCTGCAGAGAAAAAAGAAGGCGAAGCACCCAAAGCCCAAGCCGCTACTACACAGGCCGCCAGCGTCACGACTACAACCCCAACAACAGCATCATCAACCACACCAGCAGCCAACGCAGCTAACACACAAACGATTGAAAATGCGCATGGTAAAGTCAATGTTACAAAAGTAGCGGGCAAAGCAGACTCACTGTCTTCTAGCAGCCCCAAAGCTTTAATGCTCGAGGTTAAAGAGAGAGGCTATAAATCTTTCACCATCAATTCAGGATCTCCTGAAAAAGCATTAGAGTGTATGAAAGAAGGCGTCAACGCTGGGGTTCCCCATGTCGCACTCTCAAAAGACATGGAAGCAAAGGTTTTGGCGAATCCGAAAACGGCGAAACAATACAAAGAGTTAAAAGCTGAACAGGATGAGCGTCTAAAGGGGCTTAAAACCCAAAAGAACGAAACGACACTGAGCGGACAGGCAACTGAACAAGTGCCTAACAAACCCATACCCGATGAGCCTCGTGATAAACCCCTTCCGCCAACGCCTAGAAATCAAAGTGATAACACGCTCGAAGCTACCGATACCACAAAACACGCCCCCACACCCATGCCAAAGGAGCCCAAACCACTTCCTGACACGCCCCAAGATGAGGACAGAGCTCAGGCTCAAACTAATCGCAGTGATCAAGTGCAAGGTCAAAAAGCCAATCCTGAACCCAAACCAGAACCACCAGCCTGGACAAATTCAAATGCTGCCGTACTTGAAGCACCTAATGACAAAAAAGGTCAAGCACTATCCGATCAGATGAGCAGCAAGAAAATGGAGACGCAAGATTTTAATAATCTGAAGGAGAGCCTGGGCGAGAAACAATACGTCCAAACTCTGGCAGATGCAACAAGCGCCCCTACACCGAAACCTGCCAACCCCCCTCAAAATGATCAAGAAAATGCGGAACAAGAGCAATCAATGAAGGCAGCACAAGAACTCAAAGACCAAAATTTGGCTACTGCCAGGGGAACACTCACCAATGAGCAAATGGAAAGCTATACCGAACAAGTTAAGCAAAAGGCTCTGACAAAAGTCGATAATGGCGAACCCGCCGACACAGAAATTAAACAGCTAGAACAAACCCAAAAGGAATTGCAGGGCGAGGAAGAAAATGGGAATTCACAACGTCCCGCAGACCCCGATGTTCGCAGCTCAAGCTCCACAAGTCCCAGCAACACCAACCAAAATAGTAACACCAGCCAAAGTAACGCATCGAACGCTAATACTCCAAGCAACATGAGCAATAGCGACACAACCAGCAATGCTAATCCAACAAGCCCGAATGCTCCCAATAATCCTTCTAGCAGTTCCAATACCAGCTCGTCATTTGGCAGCGACACAGTTGGCGATAAAGCAGCCGAGGTCAAAGATGCTCAACAAAATATGCAAAATCAAGCAAAACAACCATCGTCCCCCTCACCCAACGCGTCTGCAGGGGGCTAGAAGAAACGGGGCTTTGCGAGCAATCTCTATCTATTTAGCATAGGTTATGCTATGAAGATGCCCTATGAGCTCATTCATTCTACATCAAGCACAACCCATTCTGATTACAGGCCCCGCTGGCAATCTTGAAGCTGTGGTCGAAAATCCAGAGCACCCCCAGGGCAATACGGTTGCCATCTTTTGCCATCCCCACCCGCTCCAGGAAGGAACCATGACCAACAAGGTGGTGACAACCCTCGTTCGCGCCGCACAAGCACTGGGAGCCGTAGCTATCCGCTTTAATTTCCGCGGCGTAGGCGCAAGCGAAGGGAGCTATGCTGATGCCATCGGGGAGCAAGATGATCTGAAAGCAGTGATTGCTTGGGCCCAACAGAACTATCCGGGCTGCAAGCTGTGGCTGGGCGGATTTTCATTTGGGTCTTATGTAGCCACCCGTGTGGCTAGTCAATTCACCGTGGATCGCTTAATTTCCATTGCACCACCCGTTAATCATTTTGATTTCCAATCTATCCCTGCTATTCAATGCCCTTGGCTGGTAGTGCAAGGCGGCGCGGATGATGTAGTACCTGCAGAAGAAGTCAGCCAATGGATTGCTACACGACAAGAAGCACCTGACTTTATACAGATGCCCAGTGTGGGACATTTTTTTCACGGTAAATTAATTGAGCTAAGAGAAGCCATTATTCAGTGGGCCCATTGATAAAGGCATCACCCAAGCGTTTGACCCCACCCTGATCAAGCACTATAATTGTAGTGACTTCATAATTTAAGTGATCACGTTATGCCATTAGATAATCAGGATGAAGATTTAGAGGCGCTGGCCAAAATTGGTATTTGGGGCCAACGAGACCAAGGTATCTTGGTTGAGAATGTGGTTCGCCCAATCAGTGCTGCCGATATTGCTTACCTTCGCGAACGCTGTCCCTATATTCAAATTCTGAACATCGAAGCCACCTTCGAAAACTACACCGGCGTAAAATTTCATATCGCAAAATCGGGTTGGACTATTCAAAATTTAGATGATGGTGCTTGCGCTTCTGCAGGAGGATTTATTTACGGGGGCTCAGATAGTCCGTTTATTGAAAATTGGGACAACAAAGATCCCGAATTGCTCCGAGAATTTGTCAATACCGGAAAAGGGACTGTGATCAAACAAGCGGTTGATACGTCTTTTGAATTAGCTGAGATGGTAAAGCCAAAATGGAAAGCAGGAATCGAAATCATCTCAGGTAGCGATTTAATGAAATGGGCACTCTGGGTTGCTTGCCAAGAACACAAAATAAAACTGATTGGATTCGAACCTAACGAAGCTCATAAGAAAAAACGAGATCGCCTGGCTCGGCTGGAAGCTCAACGAGCACTCCAACCAAAACCTCGGACTCAACGATAATCTCTAGGTAACTACTCGCCCCTAGGTGCAACTTTACCATCCCAAGCTTGAGGGAGTGAGCCGATACATTTTTAGATTATCTTACCGCAACTCTCGCGCCGTCTTTGGGCATTTCTTTTTGATGCGCCAATTCAATTGCCTGACGGACCGCATCAAACGATCTTACCCAGGGCTGCTGTTTTTTAACAGCATCCGGTAATTTCCCTAACGCGATTTTTGCTTCTTCTTGGGTTTGGAAATTTCCATAAACCAAAATATACCAATCTTGATTATTTAATTTGCTGCGATAATAGGAAACATCCGTGAGGTGATTTTCAGCAACAAAAGCTTCTAACAATTGAGGCTCACGCACACCCATAATTTGAATGGTGAAACCCGTAGAAGCCATCATTTGAAGCTCAGCACCTGTCACTGCATCAGCCGAAACGGAAAGTGATTTTGATGCCTCAGGCACAGTTGCCGCGGGAACTGATTGCGCCAATTCTGCTGGCTTTTTCTTTTCGCTTTTGGCGAGCATAACTTTTGAATCCGCCATCACGGCACCCGCTAATAAATGCTGATTATGCACAACAGGCATCCTAAAAGAATCTTCATACTGTTCTGATTCCGCCATTTCTTTAGCTTGAATTCGATCAACTGCAGCCGCTAGTGCTTCTCGAACATCTTGGCTCAATTCTGATTTTGGTGAAGTGACTGTTTCGGTCGATCGCGCAGATCGCGATTGCTTCACAGGCGCAGTTGTAGCAAGTGTCGCCGTTGATTGAGCAGCAACAGTAGCTGGACTATTATTTTGCTTAGAATGAAATTGCACAGCAACCACTAACAATGCAAAAACCAATCCAACACCCATTAATTTAGTTTTATGTTCATCAAGAAGTTGATGAACCGTATTTTTTGAAGGTTGGGGTTCTTCATGTTCTGATTTTAATGTGTCAACAAAAATTTGCTGAGCCACTCGATTCACGCGCCCTGGATAGCCCCCTGACAAAAGGTGAATTTGTTTGAGGACTGCAGGAGTAAAAGGAAGATTTTGATTCATCCCTGCTTGATCAAAACGAAATTCAAGATACTCACGCACTTCTTGAACAGACAGCGGCTCGAGCTCCAAACTGGGCACTTGACGACTCGATGCGAAAGCATCCAGCAAATTCATCACTGTTTCTTGGATTTGCGTTTCACCCGATAAAACTACACGAAATTGAGACTGCATTAAATCTTGAGTAAAAAGTAGATGTAATAATCGCATCAGCGTTTCACGGTTTAATCGATGGGCGTTATCAATCAATAATAATTGCGGACCTGTTTGATGAATTAAATCATTCAACTGATGAATGAGTTTTGGTATGTCAGCATCATGCTGCGTTTCAATCCCGCTGACTGAAGCTGAAGATAAAGCTTGAATAAATTGACTTAAGGTGTGGTGGGACTGCGCTTCGATATAGTGAATATGAACAGGATCATTTTCTGATTCAATAAACCGTTTAATTAATGTGGTTTTACCCGAACCTAAAATACCGGGAATTAACAGCAGAGGGTAAGAAGCCGTGCGGAATTGGTGCAGAAAGCTGAGATGCTCTTCCCACTGACGCACTGGGTAGTAGACCGCCAAAGCATCATCAAAAGGGGAATTATCGAGACCAAACTGATGCCAATGATTTGTAGAATCGCCAAATAGGAGTGAGTCTCTAGACTCACGATTCCCTTCAATCAGTGTACTCATCGTGTGCACCCTCATCTTGAGACCTTGATCACAACGGCAGCATGAGCCATGCCATACTGCAAAATCCCTAACCACGCAGTCCTACGTGTGAGTTCATTGTATCTTTTATAAGTCCCAAGTCAAGGCGCTTTTAGGGGGGCATGTCCTGACAAATGACAAGTTTAAGCGGGGTCAGACCCCACCCCCTCTAGGCACCTTCCCCGACAATCCTGGGAGAGATAAATATAACCAGCTCTTTTCGCGCGATTTGCTGATTCTGCCAACGAAATAATATTCCAATACCCGGCAGTCGCCCCAGCCATGGCAACTGCTCTTTCTGTTCGGTTTGGCTGACCGTAAATAAGCCGCCCAAAACAATGGTCTGACCTGAACTGACGGCGACTTCAGTGACCAAGGATTGAGTTTCTATGGCCGGCGTTCCCTGCACACTCAAGGCACTGACTTTGTCATGATTAACCTCTAATGCTAGGAGCAGTCTTTGATCGGGCAAACAATGCGTCCGAACTTTAAGACGCAAAACAGCTTTTTTAAAACTCGCGCTAGTGGCACCACTTTTTGTTTTTTCTGAATAGGGAATTTCTGTTCCCGCTTCAATCACAGCCTCTTTATTATCTTCGATTAATATATGAGGACGCGCAATGATCGCTCCTTTTCCTTCTTGCTCTAAAGCAGAAAGTTGCAAGGACAAAATCTCACGATCCAAGACACCAATATGTACCGTCGCGAAATTTTGATCTCGGGGCAAATCCATCACGAATTTATCATTTTTATGATGGACTGACGAATAATTACCTTGTCGCCACTGAACCCCTAATTCTTCTATCGCCGTACTTTCCATATCGACTATGGTTGCAACCATATCCACTTGAGGTGAAGCAATGTCCCAGTGTTGCAGAGCGCGCAAGGCGTGTTTGCAATGCTGTGGCGTTAAATACAACCAAATTCCATTACGTAGTTCATCAGCCACAACCGATTCTTCGACATTTAATTTTCCTAATGTAGTTGCCAGCAATTGTGCAATTCGCTGGGCTGATTGATGACGCAATGAATACCAATGCTCATTAACATGGGTTAAACCCGACGAAACACTCGCCGTTTCACGTTCATAGCCAAAAGGATCTCTAGCCAGTGTTGGCAGACTAAAAAAAATTATGAGCAATAACATTAGGGCTTGAATCCACCTCATTTCATGACATCCATTTCCAATCTCAGCGTTAAAAAAGAATTATTATTTTCACGATTCAGCTTCATCACGCTCAATTTTTTATCAAAACTATGACGATAAAAACAATCCATCACACACAGAGCTTGTGAATAACTAAGATAGGCCACTAACGAAAAAATGGGCCTTCCTTGGCCGCCTAGTGGAACCTTAGATTCTTCAGTATAACCAAACTGCCAAACACCACACCGCGACAAATAATCACTGAGCCAAATTGCTGTGGGCTTTATTCGTTCCTCTAAGCGCTGTTCCATTTTATATGACATTATTTTTGAACCAGCCTCCTGAATAAAAATTTGTCGCTCAAAATTTAGCGCTTTAGTCAGAATTATTTTCTCCTTCACATTATCGATTTCCTGTTTAGTAAAATAATAGCGTTTCAACGGACCACAGAGCACCAACACGAAGACCAAAAAGGAGAAAAAGCACATAAAAATTTTTAACTTACTCACAGCGCAAAACCGCCCTCGACTCCAAACGGAATACTTTTTCTTTTTCATCGATCTCCAGCTGAGATATGCTCACTTGAGACAACCCCGGCAAGGCCAATATCGATTGAACCAGAACCCGCAACCCCACCTCTTCTTGACAAATTGTCTCCAGCCTCCACCTTTCATCGTTTACTTCCGTTTTTTCTACCCGACACAATGTTGGCAATTGAAAAGCCAACTCGTTTAGCCATTTTTTTTGACACGAAAATTTTTTTCGCCAACTCTGCTGTTCTTCCCACTCCGACACCACTTTTTTCTGATCCAGCCAGAGCAAATTTCGAAGATCAAATTCTTTTTTCAATATTTCTAACTCTCGGCTGATTTCAGATAATTCTCTTTGCGCATTTTTCAATCGACTCTCAACACACCCTCGCCCTATCATAGCCAACACCATGAGCACCGCAAAAAAAATTCCAACCCGCAAAACAATTTTCCGCCGCCTTTTTCGACGCAAATTTTCTCGCCACGGTAAAAGATTAATCATGATCATTTGAACAAAATCTTAGGCCACCCTAAGCCTCTTGTAATCTAGTAGTAGTACGCAATTGCTTTTATTGCAAAAATGGCCCCCAACCTGTTAAGCTTAGAGTTTGCTCAGCAGATGCTGGCAGGTTCTAAAAGACGATTTGGAAGTAAAATGAGACGACTGTTCACCGCTCTGCTAAGTTTGGGTTTTACCTTATTGGCCATGTTAATTTGCGTCTATTTATACATGTACATCCACTTGCCCGATGTGCACGCACTCAAAGATGCTCAATTCGAACTCCCTCTCCGCGTTTATTCCTCCGACGGCGTACTGCTCGCTGAATTTGGTGATGAGCGCCGATCCCCCGTCACCATCGACCAAGTACCCAAAGAATTGATTTGGGCCGTACTGGCCACAGAAGATCAACGGTATTTTGAACACCCTGGCGTTGATTTGATCGGCCTAATCCGCGCCAGCATGGCCGTCATTTCTTCCGGTCGCAAATCTCAGGGCGCCAGCACTATCACCATGCAAGTCGCTCGAAATTTCTTTTTGACTAGCCAAAAAACTTACGGCCGCAAACTCAATGAAATGCTGCTGGCTATCAAAATTGAAACCACATTTAGCAAGCGAAAAATTTTAGAGCTCTATTTAAATAAAATATATCTGGGCCATCGCGCTTATGGCGTTGCAGCAGCCTCTGAGCTTTATTTTGGCAAACCGCTGAATCAACTCACCCTCGCTCAAATGGCCATGATTGCGGGCTTGCCACAGGCGCCTTCTCGGGCCAACCCCATCAGCAATCCCAAAGCAGCACGCGAACGTCGCAATCATGTTCTATTACGCATGCTTGAAAACGGCCACATCAACAAGGCCGCCTATACTAACGCCATCAATGAACCCATGACCGCGGAATATCATGACCAATCCGTACCCATGTCAGCCCCTTATATTGCTGAAATGGTTCGGGCAACTGTGGTGGATGTTTATGGTAAAGAGGCCTACGCTTCCGGCTTAAAAGTGTATACCACCGTCGACTCAAAGCTACAACAAGCTGCGAACAATGCCATTTACAGTGGACTAATGGACTATGAACGCCGCCACGGCTACAACGGGGCCCTTGAAAATTGGGGACCTCATAAACGCAAAAATTGGGATGACTGGACTGAACAATTAGCCGACATAGAAAGCTTTCAGGACCTGCTGCCTTCCGTGATCACTGAAGTGGGCGACAAACATGCCACCGCCTTGTTGGCTGATGGCGACCTGATCAACATTCCTTGGGAAGGGCTATCCTGGGCCAGACCTAATATCGATGACAAATACGTTGGCCGTCCGCCTGAATCAGCCTCTGATGTGGTAAAAACTGGCGATTTAGTCTATGTCCGACATACCGGCAAGTTCTGGGAACTCACTCAATTACCCGAGATTGAGGGCGCGCTTGTCTCTATGAACCCCAAAAATGGGGCCATTTTAGCGCTCGTGGGTGGCTTTTCTCATCATCGCAGCAACTTTAATCGGGCGACTCAAGCCGAGCGCCAACCAGGCTCTAGTTTCAAGCCATTCGTCTACTCAGCAGCCCTGGCTCATGGCTACACTTTGGCCTCAATCATCAACGATGCCCCCATAGTCTTCCAAGACAAAAACAGCGAAGACGAACTATGGCGACCGCAAAACGATAATCAGAAATTCTACGGCCCAATGCGCCTCCGGGATGCTTTGGCCAAGTCCCGAAACTTGGTTTCCATCCGTCTTCTAAACGCCATGGGATTGAAAACAGCGATTAACTACCTGCATCGCTTCGGCTTCACTGATGCTCAATTACCTTCTTCATTAACTCTGGCACTGGGCGCAGGCTCCGCAACGCCTTTGCAAATGGCCACCGGTTATTCTGTTTTTGCCAATGGCGGCTACCGTGTAAAACCTTATTTCATCGATCACATCGAACGCGAAAATGGCGATCCTATTTATCGTGAAAACCCCCTGACCGTCTGTGAAGATTGCCTGATTGACGATGACACCGAGACCTCAAAAAATGCCAAAGCCGCAGATGCCATCACCCCCGCACCTCGCGTCATCACCCCTCAAAATGCCTATTTGGTCACCAGCGTTCTCCAAGATGTCATCACCCGAGGAACTGCTACACGAGCTTTGGCTTTAAATCGCAGTGATATTGCGGGCAAAACTGGAACCACCAACGATCAATTTGATGCCTGGTTCGCCGGCTTTAATCAAGATATCGTCACCACTGTTTGGGTGGGTTTCGATCAACCCCGATCAACTTATGAATTTGGGAGCCAATTAGCGCTACCCATCTGGATGGATTATATGCGAGTAGCATTGCGCGACAAACCGCAACAAAATTGGGAACAACCGGCTGGCATTGTGAATGTTAATATCGACCCTAAAACCGGTCTCTTAGCCTATCCGAACCAACCCAATGCAATTGTTGAAAGCTTTCTCGAAGAAAATGCTCCAACGGAAGAATCAAATCCTGACACGGCCCAAGCAAGCACAGAAAGTACCGCAGAAAACGCCGAGCCTGAGCACCTTTTCTAAGCTTTCACCTCAGTGCGAGTTGAAAGCCGCTACAGGCACTGTAACAAATCGCGCTATCCATAATCAGATAGGAGTTTTCATCCCTGTTGATCTTCACTGACAGCCGATGTCAGCTGGCACTATAACAGCCATCGAACGAGAGTCAAGGTAATGTTAAGGTATGGAAAAGACTATACCAATAAAAATAAGCGCACCGAACCAATGATTATTCAAAAAGGCTCTGAAACAATCCTCTGGAATACGGTGACGGATTAATTTTGTTTGATAAAAAACAAGTGCTAATGCAGCAGACCAGGGAATATAGAAAAAAATATTCAATTGCTGCCACATTGAAAATAGCAACAATCCTTGCAAGACTAAAAGATGCAGCGTGGTTACAAATAATACATCATACGATTTCAGTTTAACGGCTGTTGATTTAATTCCTGCTCGAATATCATCCTGACGATCGACCATGGCATAGATTGTGTCGTAGGAAACTGTCCAAAAAAAGGTGATCAAAAAAAGAGCGAGGGCTTCTAAAGATAAATGATTGGTTACAGCCGTGTAGGCCATTAGAACGCCCCAAGAAAAAGCAAGGCCCAGAACTAATTGAGGCCAATAGGTAATACGCTTCATAAAGGGATAAATAACCGTTAAAACCAGACCAATTCCCGCCATCATCCAACTCAGAGGATTTAAATATAAAGCACAACATAAGGCCAATACACTTAAAAACAAAAACAAAAAAAACGCTTCAAATACCGTAATTTGCCCCGTAATCAAGGGTCTTTTTTTTGTACGGGAAACTTGACCATCAAAATGACGATCCGTAATGTCGTTGATAACACAACCTGCACTACGCATGACCACGACACCAATAAGAAATGTGATCAAAATACCGAAGGGCGGCACTCCACGCGCCGCAAACCACAATCCCCACAATGTGGGCCACATCAATAATAATGTACCAATCGGCTTTTCAATGCGCATTAGCTGCGCATAGCCGCTGATTTTATTGGCCGATAATTTTATCATTTTTTAGACCATTTGTTATTGGCCACACTCTCCAAGCCAGGAGAAAATACTTCGAGCAATGATATTGCGCCAGTTGGCATATAAAACTCAGAACGTCGCGCCCATAAATATTCAGGCGACTGCTCCAAAGCCAAAGCCGCATCTTGATACTCACGATGTACCGAAGTTAATCGAGCCACCGAAAAATTTGAACGTCGAATTTGTGGATGAGAAAATAATATTTCACCCAAAGGCTTTTCACCCAAAAAAAGAAAATTATTACCATGCGCTTTGACCACCGATTCCGGAAAATAGACTCGGCCATACAACCAAGGTTTCCCAGCGCCACTCATGACCACTTCTCGGCCAATACCCCACTCTTTTGATAGGGACAATATTTCCGATTCAGAGGACTTCGGTTTTTGCCAATGATGCTTCAAGACTTTCAGAGTCAATCGTTGTTTACTTAATTCTTTGAGGTTTTTTGTCATTGAGCCAGAATCAAAAAAAATTTCTAAAAAACCGGGGTTCATGTGTGGCTTGACTAAAAAATAGGCACGATGAAAAGTCGCATTTAATCGCATCACTCATCCCTCATTCTGCAACCAATCCCTGACCAGCGAAATGTGAGCTGTATTTTTTACTCAACCAATAATCCAGAGAATATTTGCTGAATCCGCGCGTCATCATGAGCGCTAACAATAACCCCCAGTTGATATGCTGATCTAATCCCATCGCACCCTCAGGAGTCCAAAGATAATGATAGGAAATAACAGCCATCATGTTGTAAATAAAAAATGTTGCAATCGAAACTCGCCCGCCCAGTCCCAACACTAAAAGCACGGGTAAAATTAATTCTGCAGCAGTACCGAGCAATGCTGCAAAATAAGGCGATAAAAGAGGCACATGATATTCATATTGGAACAACATTAATGTGGTATCCCAACTTTCTATTTTTGTGAGACCTGCCACAAAAAATATTTTTGCCACCCACAAACGAGCCATTAAATCCACTACGGGCACTAAAAAATTCAAGACCGCAAATAACGGATTCAGACATTTTGCAATAAAATTAATCATTCTCACTCCCAAAGAGATATTTTCCCTGTGCATCACCCAAACAAAGCTTGGACGGCCGGAAGTCCCAAATAACTCCCACCCCAAATAAAACTCTACACTCTAGAGGTTTTATTGTATACTGAGCCGTTTTTTGTGTGAACAAGGGGAATCACATGGGTTCTAAGACTCAGCATTCTAACCAATTTGGCGCCTTCAAGCCATTCATTATCGTTGCCCTCGCTAGTTTATTCTACGTTTATGAATTCTACCTTCGCGTCATGCCCAGCGCGATGACCGACGACCTAATGCGTAGCTTTCAAACCGACGCGGGCGGGCTCGGCTTACTCAGCTCCTTATTCTTTTTCGGCTATGCCCCCATGCAAATCCCGGCAGGCCTTCTCTACGATCGCTACGGTCCTCGCATTTTACTCACCGTCTCTGTCTTTTTCTGCGGTGCCAGCGCCCTGGTTTTCGGTTTAACAGATAACTTTTACATCGCCTGCGTAGCCCGTTGGATTATCGGATTCACCTCTGCTTTCTCCTTTATCGGCGCACTGGTTCTTGCCTCACGCTGGTACCCCGCCAAATATTACGCCACCATTGCCGGCCTCGTACAATTTATGGGCTCCATGGGCGCCATCGCTGGAGAGGCCCCTATTGCAATGATTGTTGAAAAAATCGGCTGGCGCCCTACTGCGATTTGGTCGGCTGTGGGCGGTCTCATCTTAGCCATACTCTTGGGATTAATCATTCGAGATGCGCCGGCAGATCCCATCAATGTGGCCAAACATAGTCTCAACATTGAACGCTATAACAACGAATGGCAAAGACTCAAACGAGTGTTAGGCTGCAGACAAACATGGGCTGTTGCCATTTATGCCTTCAGCACCTGGACCCCCATTTCTATATTCCCAGGCCTTTGGGGCGTCCCCTTTATTATGAAGCTCTACAACACAAGCAGCACAATCGCGACCCAAGCCATGATCGCCGTTTGGCTGGGCACAGCAATTGCCAGCCCCTTCACAGGCTGGTGGTCAAACCGAATCAATAGCCGCAATACGCCGCTTACCTGGTGCGCCATTCTTAACCTCATTACCTCTATTGCTGTGATCTATTGCCCCCTATCCTGGCCGCTGATGATCGTAACCCTGTTTTTCTTTGGCTGCGCCGCCGGCGCCCAAACCGTTACTTTTGGGGTTATCCAGGACATCCACCCGCCGGCTGTCGCAGGTACAGCCGTAGGCTTTAATAATATGGCCGTGATTGCGGGGGGTGTAATCATGATGCCTTTCGTGGGGTATATCCTCAATGCAGTTTGGGATGGAACCATAACGCATGGCGTGCACGATTATTCCCTTGAGAATTACCGTTTGGCACTACTGATGCTTCCCTTCTGCGGCATCATGGGGCTGGTATCGAGCCTCTTCATGATCAAAGAAACCCACTGCCTCGCCCAGTACGAGATCGAATTCAAACAAAAAGTCTCTAAAGTTTAAAATGACACACTAAACTGGCTAAAACGTTCAGATCTTGTCCAGGTCAGGCAAAATATGGACGTTGTATCTAGGGGCGAGAAGTTACACTTAATATTAGTTTAAGCAAGCCCCTTTATAATGATGACATTATCGAGGGGCTTTTTTATGTCACCATTTGCAACCAAAATCAGACAATTGATCACACACTACAAGCGGATACTCAAACGTCACCTCTCTGCGGGCCATTATTCCCTTAAAATAGATAACCTTCAGATCAAACGCAAAAACATGAAATTCTTGAACGATGCAGCCCTCTATCAAATTGCCCATCGGATTTTGACCGATACCGAACACTGGCTTGCCAACCAAAACATTACCGCTTCCGAACATTCAGGCTTAGAAGAATTTAGAAATCATCTTAAAGACTTTTTAAAGGGTTTTTACCTGGAAAATCAAAAGGTCGTTAATTCAAATCAAAAAGCGTCTCGCATTATCGTGGAAAGCATCCAATTATTATGCTCACCTCTAAACGAGAAAACCTGCAATAAACTCAAAACTAATATCATGCTTTTAAAAACCCTCGGTGGTGCTGAAGAACTCAACAAACTAGACACTGCTCTCATCAAAAAAAACAGCGAAATGAACAACCAGCTCCTACCCCTTTTACAATACCTCCAAGGCGTTATCCAAAGTGATAGACCTCAATTCAAAGCTTCCAACTCTACAGTGAAAACGTTAAATTGAGGCCCGCCCCCTTTCCCACCCTTGATAAAACGTGCTATTATCCCCACGTGGCTGCTGTGTTTCAGCGGGCACTAAAACTAAACTAAAC
Organism: uncultured Gammaproteobacteria bacterium; assembly: GCA_964567285.1. Lineage (GTDB taxonomy): Bacteria > Pseudomonadota > Gammaproteobacteria > JAIEPX01 > JAIEPX01 > JAIEPX01. The sequence goes on along the minus strand of CAZMLO010000001.1, from coordinate 653,308 downwards.
TGGAGATTATTCCATGAATATTGCAAAAACATTACTTATTACAACAGCAGCAACCATGCTTCTTTCTAGCGGATTGGCAATGGCCAGCGGCGTACCCAAAGCAACTATCCAAATTAACTCAGAAAGTAAAACAGTGATGGGTTCGGAAAACTCAAAGAATGCCAGAGATGTTACTTGGCACTATGGTGATATCGATGATACTGTGATTTTTAATTCCAATATCAGCATCGCCAATAGCTCACCGGATGTGGTTTATACCACCATAGAATTCCGCGGCATGAACCTTCGCGATGATTCTTTTATTTTCCCAGGAAAATCCGTCGATAACATTACCACGAATTTTCCATTTAAAGCCGTTCATTTAATTCTGCGCGACAATTTCCACGCAGTATTTTTTGATGGTCTGGTTTACCCTAATTCTCACTTCACTATCACGCCAGTTGATACCTATGTCAAACTAGGCTCTCGATCAGAAAATGCAAAACCCAAGTTGCAATTGATCAGAAACTAAGTCTAACACAGGTGTCAGGCCTCCCCTTACCTATTTAGCATTTTAATTTTGAATAGGTAAGGGGAAACCTGACACCTTCTCCTCTTGTCTCAATATCATCACCTTAAACAACTCCCCCATTTCGGTGGGGAGCGTTAACATTTTCACTTGATTCGCGAGCGCTCTATGCTGCTCTGGATTAGTCGCTGCTTCTTGCATAAATTTGAGCAAGTTATTATCCAGTAAAAATTGAGACTGCGTGGCGTACTGACACACTCTAAGCCCTAATTTTTCAGCGGCATTGCCTACTGCTGTGAAATCCACATGCGCGGTGATATCTTGAATGCCTGTCAATATCAAAGGATCTGAATGGGCACGCTGTTTAAAATGACACATTAAGGTGCCAGTAGCACGTTGAGGATGATAATATTCCGATCGCAAAAATCCATAATCAATGAGAATAATTTCACCTCGGCTCAGAGCATGGCTCAAACTACTCAGCCATGGCGAAACATGCAAATTAATTTCAGAATAATAATTTACGGGGAAGTTTATTTCGAGTTCTTGCAAAGCCTGAACAAACTCAGAAGAACCCGGACGAAGCCCCCAAACAAATTGATCATCTTCAAGCTCTACCACACGCTCCTGGAAACCTTCTTCAGTAAATTGAAAAAGATTAACTGGCATCGCATCCAACACTTCATTGGCAATAATAAGACCATAAAATGGTGCGACGGGCAATTCATTCAACCACCGAATACGACCTAAAAAATGAGGCGCTTTTTGCTGAAAAAGATCTTTTTGTCTTTGTTGTAATTCAGGGCTAAGATCCAATATCCAATATTGTTCGGGCAAGGCATTTTGCCGCGCCAATTCTTCTAAAATCCCCAAAGCCAATCGCCCTGTACCCGCTCCCAATTCTAAAATTATTTTGTGTTTTAATCGTGCCAGGACTTTCTGAGAATAAGAAGCCAAACATTGCGCAAAGAGCGGAGAGATTTCAGGCGCCGTAACAAAATCCCCGCCTGGGCCGATTTTTTCAGTACCCACACAATAATAACCTAGCCCAGGAGCATATAATGCAAGATCCATGAATCGCGCAAAACTGATGAACCCTGAATCTCGTATCTCGTCTCGAATTTTTTGCGAGACCTTTTCAGCATGTGTTTTTTCTTCAGAATCTAACAATGCACTGTACCACGCTTCTGACATTTTCAACCTACTCTTTGCGTGTGCGCGTTATTTTAAGCCCCACCGTTTTTGCTTGTTGCACGGCCATCGGTTTTCGCAATTCCAAAAAAACCTGATTAATTAATGGCGAAAATTGCCATAACCATTGCACAATCGATTCAGCCAAAGTCTCAATTAATTTGAATTGGGTGGATTGAATATACTCAGATAAACCTTCTGAAATTGCGGCGTAATCCAAAGTATCTGAGACATGTTCAGATTGGGCAGCCACTGAAATATCCGTCTTGAGTATCAGATCTATTTCAACGGGTTGCCGATCAATGCGCTCATGAGGCAGCAATCCAATAATTGTTTCAACACGAAGTCCTTGAATAAAAATCTCATCTTCATAAACACTCATGTTCGAATTCCCGTGCCTCTTTCTAATAACCACCAAGCCAAAAAGTACGAAACCAATGTAAATAAAATCAATACTAAAATTGAAGCATATACATTCACATCAGACTGACCAATCATTCCGTATCGAAATGTATTGACCATATAGAGAATCGGATTAAATTGAGAAACGCCCCGCCAAAAAGGTGGCAGCATTTCAATGGAATAAAATACACCGCCTAGGTAGGTTAAGGGTGTAAGCACAAAGGTAGGGATCATGGCAATTTGATCAAAATTATCCGCATAAAGCGCATTAATCAGGCCCAGAATTGAAAATAATGCTGAGGATAGAACGATCACGAGCAACATTACATCAAAATGAACTATACTTAAATGCGTAAAAAACAGAGAAATTATTACCACTAATGCACCATTTAAAATGCCCCGTAAAATCCCTCCTGCCACAAAGCCAAACAATATTACATTACTGTTTGAGGGAGAAACCAATATTTCTTCAATATTGCGCACAAATTTCGAGAGAAAGAATGAAGTAGATACATTCGAATAGGCGTTGGTAATCACTGCCAGCATCACCAAGCCTGGTGTAATATATTGCGCATAACTAAACCCATGCAAGGTCCCAATTCTGTTTCCGATCAAACCACCGAAAACAATAAAATACAAACTCATCGTAATAGCGGAGGGAATCAGTGTCTGCCCCCAAATTCTTAAAAACCGACGAACTTCTTTAGTCGTGATTGCCGTAAACGCGACCCAATTTTGCCTGCTTATCATTGCTCACCCTCGCGCAACAACTTCTCTTCACACGAATCATGAGTCCCTGCACTTTCTGCACGCCCGTTTTTTGTGAGCATCAAAAACATTTCTTCTAAACGGCTGACTTTATTGCGAAGACTATTCACAATAATATTATGGGCAGACAAGCGCTCAAAAACATCATTCATTGTTTGGGCATTTCCAACCCCAACCTCCAAGGTTTTATCGTCAACCTTACGCAGCGAGAATCCTTCGATATGAGGGATTTCTCTGATGGGATCTTTCAAAAATAATACAAAATACTCCAGCTGCAGCGTACTTAAGAGATTAGAAACACTGGTATTCGCGATAATTTCTCCATGATCTATAATCGCGACATTCCGACAAAGGTTTTCTGCCTCTTCAAGATAATGGGTTGTCAAAATAATGGTGGTGCCTTGCTGATTAATTTCTCGAATAAAATCCCACATTGAACGACGAATTTCCAAATCGACACCCGCAGTGGGTTCGTCTAATATCAGAAGCTTAGGTTCATGCACCATTGCTCGCGCAAACAACAAACGCCGCTTCATCCCACCCGATAATTCACGAACCTGTCTGTGGCGCTCTCCCCATAATTCTAATTTTTTTAAATATTTTTCAGCGCGCTCTTTACCCAAAGAGCGAGGAATTCCATAATAACCCGCTTGTTGAATTAAAACTTCTTCAACTTTTTCAAAAATACCCATATTAAATTCTTGGGGCACTAAGCCAATAAATGTTTTTGCAGTACTTTTTTGAGTATCGAGATCATGGCCAAAAATACGGACTTTTCCAGAGGTTTTATTGACCAAAGAAGAGACGATTCCGATTAAAGTGGTTTTCCCAGCACCATTGGGGCCCAACAGTGCAAAAAAATCTCCCTCTTGCACTTCCAGATCTACGCCTTTTAAAGCTCGCACTTTAGAGTTGTACACTTTTGTGAGGCTATTAATCTCTAAAGCCAACATGGCGTAAATTAGCCTCAGCCGATTTCTTGTTTTTCGCGAATCTCATCAATAGTTTTACAATCAATACAGAGAGTCGCAGTAGGGCGCGCTTCTAAACGTCGAACGCCGATTTCTGCACCACACGATTCGCAGAAACCGTATTCACCCGTTTCGATTAATTCCAAAGATTCTTCAATTTTTTTGATCAACTTTCGTTCGCGATCGCGGGTTCTTAATTCTAAAGTAAACTCTTCTTCTTGAGTTGCTCTATCCAAGGGATCTGAAAAAATCGCGGCCTCATCTTTCATGTGGCTCACCGTTTTATCAACACCTTCTCGTAATTCATTATCCCAGTTCTGCAGTAAGGCTCTAAAATGCTCAAGCTGTTTTGTATTCATATAATCCTCACCCTTCTTCTCTGAGTAAGGCTCAAATTGCAGCGGACCACTGACCGCTGATTCACGACTACGCTTTTTTTCGACTCGCGCTACAACCGGCTTTTTTTTCGGGGCGGGTGATTTTTTGGGTGTAACTTTAGGAGCAGCAACAGTCTTTGCTTTTGTGGTTTTGGGCTTAGCAGCCTTCACTTTTGAACTTGATGCGGTCTTTGTCTTGGCAGTGGACTTGCTCGTCTTGGGTGCTGCCTTAGACTTTGTCTTAGTCGCCTTAGTAGCCATATCTCCCTCCTAACTAAAAATAATGAAATATATTATAGCTGAAATCTTCCAACCTGTTTCAGACTCGTTGTACAGCGGAAACCGCCAACCGAACGAATATGTATATCAAATCCGCACTGGATGCGCAATCTTAACTAATCACACCCGTGAAAACTTGCTCTGCAGGCCCACTCAGCCAAACCTCTTCACCCAGACCAGCCCACTGAACTTGCACTTCACCACCCTCTTGGGAAACGAGCACATCGGACTGACACCAGCCTTGGGTTTGCGCCAAAACGGCAGCCGCACACGCACCACTGCCGCAGGCCATAGTTTCACCCACACCCCGCTCATAAACCCGAAGCCGAAGGTGCTTGGGGGATTCGATAGAGACAAAGCCTACATTGGCACCCTGAGGGAATGCTGGATGAGCCGTCAAGAGCCCACCAATTACTGCAACCTCGGCATTATCGACCTGATCAACCCGAATCAACACATGAGGATTTCCTACATTCACCGTCAATAATTCAACGTCCTGACCATTCACAGTTAAGTGATAAAAAGGCCCACTGCCCTCAAGCTGATGAGGAATTTCTTGGGGTTTAAAACGGGGCACACCAAGGCTCACACTTGCAGAGTTGCCTCTCAGATACCGTAATCGCAAAATCCCCGCTTGAGTCTGGACTTTAACTTCGGGCTTATTACTCAGACCCTGCTGACGGATAAACCGCGCCAAACATCGAGCCCCGTTTCCGCATTGAGAAACCTCGGAACCATCTGCATTAAATATACGATACCGAAAATCGGCTGCAGGGCTGGATGAGGGCTCCACCAATAAAAGCTGATCAAAACCGATACCTTGATGTCGATCGGCTAAAGCCTGGACAGTTTGAGGGGATAACTGAACCTGCTGGTTCACCCCATCAATAACAACGAAGTCGTTGCCCAAAGCCTGCATTTTTGAAAACAGTAATTTTGACATGATTGATTATACATCCCCACTATAAATACTTAAACCGCTATAGATTTCGGGATTTGATCTAATCTATAGCGGTTTAAGTCTATCACAAAGGCAGTACATGCTCAGCAGCAAAAAGTGAGTCCACCGTTTCGCGTTCTCGAACCAAATAAGACGCCGAACCGTCTACCATCACTTCTGCAACTCGCGGACGAGAATTATAATTGGAGCTCATCGTAAATCCATAGGCGCCCGCTGTACGGACCGCCACAATATCACCCTCTTTCAGAGCAAGATGCCGATTTTTGGCTAAGAAGTCTGCCGTTTCGCAAACTGGGCCGACCACATCAAAATGCCCCGTTACCGCACCTTCTGTGATTATGGCCGGAATGACCTCCTGATAAGCATCATAGAGTGCGGGCCTCAATAAATCATTCATCCCAGCATCTACAATCGCAAAGTTTTTATGCGCCCCGTACTTCAGATATTCCACGCGGGTCAGTAAAATCCCTGCATTGGCCGCAATGGCCCGCCCGGGCTCCACAATAATCTGGAGAGAGGGATCATCAAAGCGCTTAGCCAAAGCCGCCGCATACTCAGCCGGTTCTGGGGGCATTTCCGCATGATATCGAACCCCTAAGCCACCCCCTAAATCCAGATGCTCAATCCCAAACCCTTGCGCTTTCAGAGATTTGACTAATTCATAAACTCGATCAAAGGCCTCAAGCAAAGGAGCCAACTCCGTCAACTGAGAACCAATGTGACAAGCCACACCGATTACCTGCAAATGAGGGAAGGTTTGACAGCGCTCGTACAGTGCTTGAGCCTCTTGGATATCCACCCCAAATTTATTGTCTTTAAGACCTGTAGCAATGTAAGGATGAGTATTAGCATCAACATTAGGATTCACCCGAACCGATATTCGAGCCACCCGCCCCAGCTTGCCCGCGATGGCATTCAGCCTCTCCAGCTCCGGTTTTGATTCCACATTGAAACAGCCAATCCCAGCTTTAAGGGCCTGCTCAATTTCCCAATTCAGCTTCCCGACCCCTGAAAAGATCACTCGACTGGGATCCCCGCCAGCGGCCAAAACCCGCGCCAGCTCACCACCGGAGACGATATCAAAACCCGCCCCTAAGCGAGCTAAAATATTGAGCACGGCCAAGTTACTATTGGCTTTAACGGCATAACAAATCTGGTGGGGATGAGGGCTCAAAGCCTTCTCAAAGACACTATAATGGCGTTCCAGAGTAGCTCGTGAATAAACATAGAGGGGAGAACCGTAATCAGCAACTAAAGAGACTACCGGAACCCCTTCCGCACAAAGCTGCCCATTTTGGTAATTAAAATGATCCATTATCACGTTGCTCGTGTGTGGGTTGTTTTTGTCCGGGCAAATACAAGGGGCCGGTTTGACCACAGGCTGCCACGATGAGGAGAGAGGCTAAAATACAGAATCGCATCAACACTCCTTAGAATAGTCAGCACAGTCAGCTGACGTGTTTAAGAGCAGTGTATCGAGATCGACTTACTCACGCAATGAGAAAAACCCGCCTTTTCATGCAGGAAAATGCCAGCGGTTCACGCTGTACATTAAGGATATTCACTCGCTAGCGGAAATTCCTGAGACAAAGCAGAAACAGACCAAAAAAAGCCTCAAAAACCCTGAAATCTTCATATTGCGTTAACATTAGGGGGATATAATTACAACTACAGAACTAAGAAGGATTTTTGAAATGAGACTAGCATTAGAAACATTATTAAAAGATTTACAGGGGCACCTCAAGACCTTCGGCATCCACACAGTTGAAAAAAACGAAATAGAATTAGCGGTTGACGATCCTGAAATGCTCAGACACGCAAAACTCCCCTTTTTTGATAGCAAAAATGCAGATGGTTTTAGTAGCCTTTCTGGAGACGATCAAACACAAATTACGAGTACGATGGTCGATGCAAATCAACACGAATTTTCAAAAAACGTTGGGATCGCATTGTGGAATGCTGCAGTGCGCGCATTGTACATTCATGACAACCCTATCAAAGCGGGTCTTAACAAAGCCAACAAAGCTTATGTCGATAGCCAATATTTATACATGGACAATGACCGAAAAACCAAATCATCCGAAGTGGATGGTGTCGAAGTTGAAAAACTGTATTCACCAACTAACACCCCTCGGATCGTAGACCAAAAAACTTTTGAAATGGCAAAAAGCTATTTGCAATTCATCAACGTAATCGTAAACGATCAACACGCTCTCGATGAACTTGAAAAAAACATTGGCTTCACAGGAAAAACGGCGCTGAGCATCAAAGGCATAACCATCGATCAAATTAAAGACGAAATAGTTCGAAAAGCCAAGGCCACCCAAGCAGAACTTAAGAATAGAATTGCAGCCTTCGAAGCTCGCTTGAATTACAATTCACAAAGCAATGAAGATCGCAAGAGAGAATACAAAAGAGTGACTGCCTTTGTAGAAGAGGCAACTCAACTGAACAATAAAGCACTAAACAAATTCGACCCCTATTACAAAATAGAGCGTGAAATAAACCGGGCAAACAGAGATATCGTCGTTAATTCTTCTGCAATGAGCTACAACTTAAAAATTGAACGTGTAAATAGTCAAATTCAAGAACTTGATCGCTTAATTGATTCCTTTCCCCCAGAGGATTCCATTCAAATAGCGATTGATGAGCTGGGAGTTAAGCAATCACAGCTACTCAAAACACCGCTTTTTCAGCTTCCTGAAAATTACTTGTTGACAGTTGCTAATGATCTACAATCAAGCAATTCTTATACTTTGGACGACCAAATCACTCGTGCCGACGAAAAGATTCAACAAATATTTGAGCAACACATCGAAGGTTTGAAATATTTCAAAGCTCGAAGAGAAAAGGAACTTCAAGAGCTCAAAGAATTAAAAGATGCTTTGAGCTCATTATTGCCAGTATTGGAAGAATTGAACAGGGTCTCAAACGTCATTTCCAGAAACACTCAATTAATCAACCCCTCTGCCCCTGAAATTGATTTATCAGAAGCGACCACTGCTGAATTAATTATTCACAACAAAGATCTTCAAAGTACATTGAGAGAGATTGACCATGTTTTGGGCCAGCTTGAAGCTCAACCCGCTGAAAACTTCTCTGCAAGAGAAGCATATAATCAGGGCTTACAAAGCCTGGACTTAATGAACATCATCAAGAAGCTTCAATCTGAACGTGAATCATGCCACGACCAACTTCAAACAGTAGCCGCTCAAATTCGAAAGAAAGAATTAGAAGAAGCGCACGGCAACACAGAGGCGCTTGTTAAACTGAAACAAGAAGCCGATTCATTGGCCGGCATTCACAGTCACACTTTACGCAATATCCAAACAGAAAAAATGCGCCTAGTATCTTATGTTCGCATCGCTCAAGAATCTATTGAAGTCATTGAAAAAAAATATTCAGCGGACATTGCCAAAGCAGAAGCACAGGTCAAGAAAAAATCTCAGTTCATCGCAGAGCACGAGATTCATCAAGGTGATGCTGTGATTAGCAGCACAGAAAAACTCGAAGCTCTCAAAGCACAACTATTGGAAGCTAAAGCTACATTTAAAAAAACTGGCATACCTGTCAGCGAAGCTCAATTTCAACAATTGAAGCTACTACTGAATTGGGATGAAGAACTGACCAACAGCTGGTCTTACATCAAAGATCAATCAACCACAGGCTGGATATCCAGAGGTATTTCGAGAGCAACAAGCTCAATCAGCTTAACAGATATGCCAGAAAAATCTTTATCTATAGCGATTGAAGATCAACTTAAGGCAGTCGATTTATCTCTGGCTAGAAAACAATCACTCCAAAAAAGCCAAACTCAATTGGAACAACTTCACTCGGCAATGAAAAAAGAGAGCGCTCCTTATTTGAGCCAAAAGCAGGATGCTGAATCTAAAATTAAAGCCGCCGCAACCGATTTGGAAATCACTCAAGATGAAATCGACACCCAAAAAGAAATCATCCGCGATGCCAATCAAGCCGTTGAAAGATCATTTTTAACATTGGCAACTAAATTAAATGGGCTTGAATTAAATCGAGCGAATTTAGCTGAAATCAAAAAAGAATTTACTCAGCTCACCAAAGCAACTGGCAGTGTTTTTGATATTAAACACATGCCAGCCTTCCGTGACTTTAAAACTCTTTACGAGGCAAAAGAGTTAGCCTTGAGCAAAGCAGAACAACAAGCTGCATCAGAAAAACCCAATGCACCCGCAGCATTGATGGCGGAAGTTGTTGCTGCTCCAGCACCAAAATCTTCACTCTTTAATAAATACTTCAGCATTGATGAACACAACGAAGGTTTAGCAAATAAATACCTTGCACAACGCGCGGCAACTTATGTCACTTTTGACAAACTGGATTACGCTTTCACCCAGGGTCTGAAATTTTTCTCCTGCGGTGCCGGCAAGGCCAAAACCGATCAACAAGCTCGCGTTGATTATTTAGCATCAATTGCTGAAGCACTGGAAATCAATACTGAAGAATCCATTGCCGCTGCTTACACTTTAATCGAAGATGTACTCAACGACCCCAAACGATTCCCAGCTAGAGCTACTGTTGGTAGCGTAGCGTACAAAAAATCCATGAGAGCCTTATTAGTGGATATGAAAACTGATCTTGAGGCACGTTATCCAGACTTAGCTAACAAAGAAGCAATCGTCGCAAGCGCTCACTTTTGAGCACTATACTAGGCTCGCAATTATAGAGAAACTCCTGTAGAATCTGGTCAATTCATCCTTCTTATCAATGGAAAAGGAGTAAAACCATGTCAGGCGATCAATTAGCTCAACAAGGCCAAGTTGCAGCCCCCAATCCAATTGATAACCGAAGAACGAATCTTATAACCGGCATAGGAAATCTGAGCATGGCCTTCACCCAGATCCCTCACTACGAAGATCATGGAAGCCAGGCCTGGATTCAATACCGCGACACCCACTGGACCCCGCTATTAAGACAACTTGATCAGCTTTGCCGACTCGCCGCAGATCTCCATCCCAATCATAATATCACTGACAATAACGGGAATTATTCTCGATTAACCAGTCTTATTGATGAGGATCATCGCGATAGCAGCTTCTATCGTGAGATGATTAGCGTTTCCACGCATTTCCTCACCGCGGGCTCTACATTAACCCAGATACCGGACAGCCCCGTCCGAACAGGGTTTAGGCGACTCACCGAAAATTTTGAAAAAGCCTTTCAGCAATTTAGCCAAGACATCAGGCACGGTAGCTCCAATAGGCCATAATTAGCCTTAAGCTCTCTTGCGCCTCCTTTCATATTTTGTTAAGATTTACCAAGTATAATGCGCCCACACCCCTAGAAAGAGATAATATGGCATGCAAAAAGCCTTAGAAACCTACATCATAGACCTCATGCGGAATTTCAATGATTTCGGCATCCTAAACCAAGATGGCAAACCCTTTGAACCCCATGAATTCGACTTCAACAATCCAGAACACTTTGCCAAACTCAAGCTATTCGAATTGGGCCTCGACAGTGAAATATCGCAAGAGATGGCCTCAGATTCAGGGCTGCCCTTTTATGACCCCACGCGTGGCACCAACAATCAGAAACCTGAAGCAAATGCACCGCTCGTCGTAGCGAATGACAATTCCGCAAGAAATGTTAGAAATGCAGCCCCCAAAATAAAATGGGTTGATGCAAATCAACATGAATACCCGGCGAATGCGGGTAAAGCCATGTGGAATATTGCGTTAAAGTCGCTGACAGAATTTAGAGAACTTGCCGAAGCTCATCGTGGCGATAAATTAGGCGATAAAATCTTAAGCTTTCGTGAAAATGGCCCAAAGATCCAAGCATTCCTTCAAAATCATGCAAAGTACCTGGATGGTCAAATACCGACAGAACCTAAAGCAAGGGCTAAAGATCTTAAGTCCTATACAATTCCTGTCGTGGTAGATAAGAGAACTCTGGCTTTTGCCAATAGCAGCAAGAAATTTCTAACCGCAGTTATGGCCCTCATTCCCGACCCATTCAAAGAAGTCAACGACATCTTAGAAGCGTACAGGCAATCATGTAATTTTGCGCTACGCGCAATTTTGGGCCCGGTCTTGACCTTTATTAAAGGAAGACAAGAAAAATCGATCGTGGGTTTTGAGGTGGCTCAACCAGAGTTGCTCGAAAGAATTAAACTGTATGAAGCTCGAAATGAAGCATTGAATACCCTAGATGCTCAATTTGAAGAAATTAATCGTCAAATCCAAAATACACAAGAATTTCAACTCACGCAGGATTATTGTATTCAACTTTATGACTCTGATATCGCCACGGTTATCCGCGAAGAATACGAGACCATCCTAAATCTAGTTTATATGGGCAAAGATGTTCAGCAAATTATACAAGCCCCTCCAAAACTCCGTGCGTATTTTCAAAAAGTGAAGACAAGTTTAATTAAAATAGCTGAGGCCAAACAAAATGAAAAAAGCAATGCCTTCACCTTGCACAAACAACTTATTGAAGAAAACCAGGGCCTTATTGCTACACTTAGAGAGAAACAAATATTACAAGACACAACAACTCTTGAATTACAAAATTTTAATACTCTTGATGGGGATGTAGCTGCTGAAACAATAGCACAGTTAGAGCCCAGGCTTCGAGCAGCGCAAAAGAAGCTTCAAGATAACGAAGGCCTTTTAAGCTCCGTTTCATCAACCCTTTCAAACGGAGTTTCGGTAGCATTCTCCTATGGAGCGTACTGGCTAAGCAGCTCTGCTCCCGCATCTGAGAGTCAAACTGCAAAAGAACCAAGCCCTGAAGAGCCAAAATCTGAAATAGAACGGCTACAGCCAGAAATTCAATCCGCGCGTGATACTCAGACCAAAATTAAAGCAGGCAGAGCATCAATCGAGCAAAGATTGGCAACACTGAAGAAAGAAATTCCAGAACTCGAGAATAAAATCGCTGCGAATAAATCAGCCATAGCAACTTATAAACACGCTATCGATCAAAAAATAGCTGAAATTGAGGGCCAAGCTCGCGCTTGCATTTCGAAGCTCGATAAAGCAATAAATGACCAACTCCTTGCCATTCAAAAAAAATCAAGATCTATTGGGATAGCTGAGTTTGAAAAAAACACGCTAGAATATTTTGAAACACTCAGATCCATTTACGAAGAATACAATCTTTTGAAAGAATGCAACAAAGACTTATGGAGCTCTCAAAAATTATCGGAATCTCAAAAGGAATTTGAAAAAAAATGGGCTAATTACCCACTAGCCAATTCTGATATTAAAAATGCTATAATGCTACTATCAGCTGACTACCACTCTTTTAATCTTTCCTCAAGATTCAAACGTTGGAAACAAAGAAAAAAAGCTGAAAAATTTGCACTGGCCTTTTTGCAATTGATAGATTCTTTTACGACATCCAAAACTCCTCAAGGTAAAATTGATGCCTTGGTTCGTTTCAAAAACATCTGCGAAAAATTGACACTCCCTAGAAATACCAGTGTGGCGGTAGGTATTATTTTGGGTGTACTTATTGCTATTGTTGTTGCAGGTTTATTGATAAGCGGGTGGGGAATATTTTTTGCCGCTGGCGCTACCGCAATTCTCACCGCGACTTTAATCACTAAAATTGCTGCGGGTTCTGTGCTCTATATGCTAGGCATACTTGGCATGAGCATCGGTTGGGCAGCAGGTGACTCTGCCACACCAGCGATCACAGAGAATTATCAAAAGCTGGGCGAAAATTGCACAAGGGCTTACCAGACCCTAGAAGACCTTGCCAAATCGCTGGCTGCTAAGTCAAAAAGTTTAGAACCGGAATCTAAAAGCCCTTTCTCGGTAGAGCCAAAAACAGGGGATTCGTTTAATAACTCAGGAGAAGAACTCGTTGAATTCTTACCCGATGGTTTTGAGGAAGCGGTTGTCGTAAAATAATAAATTCAACAGCGCTTACCGCAACTCAATACAGGAAAGGACCTCACCCGCGAATTGGAACCCATTAATTTAAAAGGACAGACTCTACTATGAAAACAGAACCCTTAAAAACGGTTGAAATCGGTCGGGCTGACCAAGCCCACTATAGCATTATTTGGCTGCACGGCTTAGGCGCTGATGGCAATGATTTTGTTCCTATTGCGCCCGAATTAAAATTACCTCAAGACACCAAAATTCATTTTGTCTTTCCTCATGCTCCCATCCGGCCTGTTTCACTGAATAGCGGCATGCCCATGCGAGCCTGGTTTGATCTTTACACGCTAGACGAAACCGGCATGTGTGACGTAGAAGGTATTTATGAAGCCATAGCCAACATACATCAGCTCATCGACAATGAAATTGAGGCGGGCATACCTTCCAATCGTATCTTTTTAGCGGGCTTTTCTCAGGGAGGCTACACCGCGCTGCTCAGCGGTCTTTTCTATCCGAAAAAGCTAGGCGGCTTGATAGGCCTCTCGACTTTTCTCTGGAAACCGGAAGATTTTGAAAAACGTCTCGAACCTGCCAATAAAACTACACCTATTTTTCTGGCCCATGGTAAAAACGATGCACTGCTTCCCTTGCATTATGGCGACAATGCAGCACATTTTTTCAAATCAGAAGGTTATAACGTAGATTATCATATATACCCAATGGCCCATACCGTATGCTCTGAGGAGATTGAAGCGCTGAGTCGATGGCTTCAACGGTCATTCAACGCAGTATAGACCTCTACAGTACCCACATTATGCCACTCACCCGAGTAATACTCGCCTGTCACCTGCCCCTCAGCAATAACCGCTCGAAGCAGTTTACCTAAGGGCATAAATCCCGGAGCACAATCTTTGAAGAATTCGCGACGATAGACGCCAATGTTGGCGTATGTGAGCATATTCGGCGCAGTTAGAGTCAAATTCCCTTCAATTAGACCAAAATCACCGCCGGTAGGCAGAGGATCCACCATCACCAGATGAGCCAGCTTTTGAGGTGCTTTATGCAGGGTCTGCAGGGGGAATTGCGTCAGAATATCACCGCTGATAACCAAAAAGGTGTCGCCTAAATGATCCAAGGCATTTACGATACCACCCCCGGTTTCCAGAGCACCTTCCTCCTCATAGGAATAATGAATAGATAGCCCAAACCGACTACCGTCACCCAAAACCTCAGGGAAAAGTTCGGGTTTATAAGCAACGTTAATGACGATCTCAGTAAACCCACTGGCCGCCAAGGCTTCGAGTTGATATGCAATAATGGGCCGACCCGCTATCGGCAATAGCGGTTTGGGACAATTATCCGTTAGCGGCCGCAGTCGAGCTCCTCGACCCGCCGCGAGTATCATGGCTTTCATTTTTTAAAACCCTACTCTGCAATAATTTTGATAGCCCATTCAATTGGGGATGACGCGCGCAGGTTGTCAAAATATAATCCAGTATACGAGGAATATTTTCTAAATAACCCGCCTTATTATCCCGCAAACTCAATCTTGAAAAAATTCCAATACATTTCAAATGTCGTTGCACGGCCATTAAATCAAACCATTGTAAAAATTGCGCCATACTAACATCTTGAATCATACCACATTGCTTTCCCTTTTCAAAATATCGCTGCGCCCAATTGACCACATTCGAGTGAGGCCAGCCAACGTAACAATCTTTGAGCAAAGAAGCCAAATCATAAGTAATCGGACCAATCACCGCATCTTGAAAATCCAACACACCAATTTGCCGATCCTTCAAAAGCAGTAGATTTCGAGAATGATAATCTCGATGGACTACTGTGGTGGGTTGCGATAAAGCCATCTCAATCAAACGAGAATAAGTCGAGTTCAGCATGGATTCTTCGCGGGCAGATAAAGGCATTTTTATCATTTGACCTAAATACCATTCTGAAAAAAGCTGACATTCTGTCTGTAGTAATTTTTCGTCGTAAGCAGGAAAATCAAAAGCGTCTCTTGGCGTTTGTTGAATTTTTATGAGCGTATCCATAGCCGCTAAATATAAACCATCAACGCTGGAGGAATTTAATTGCGTGCTAAAAAGATCATCACCCAAATCAGAAATCATCAAATAACCCTGATTTAAATCGGCCTCAAAAATAGCGGGAACCTGCACACCTTGAGCTGCAAATGCTCTAGCGATTCCGACAAAAGCTTCTGACTTTTCATGCTGAGGCGGCGAGTCGACTAAAATAAGAGATTCTGAATTGTGTTTGCAGCGAAAATAGCGTCTAAAACTGGCGTCACCTGCCAAAGGGATTAAATCGTTTTCTTCACAAGGAAATTGAGCCCGCACCCAACGATGCAGCCCCATAAATCGATCATCAGTTTTTTTACTCATTCTTACATCCTAATGATTTGATCGGAAGGCATTATATGATTAACTTAGCTAAATAGCTACATCAATATTGAATATCATTAGACTTGACAAAGAGTACATTCTTTAATAATTGCCTCAATAGCGTCTTAACACGGCCATATTTACACTTATTATTGCAAAAACAAGGAAATTATTCACACCCCTTTCTCTTATCCACACCCTTGCATACCTGGATATTGCACAAACAATCGTAGCGAGAAGTGAAAGCCCCAGGTTCAAGTGCTATTTCGCTTCGTAGTAGATTGTTTGCGCAATATCCAGGTACACTATACCTCTTAATCGATTGATTTCAGGAATCCAATAATTGTGAAAAGGGCACAGTTTCGAAAGTCCTTCTACTGCATCAGCGCCGCATTTTGCGGATGCGCCCTTACTGCTGCGCTTGCCCAAAAAATGCCCCTGACTGAATTACTGAACTGGCAGCCCCGCCCACAAAATATCTGTTATGGTGTATTCATAGACCCCGTTGAAGTCGCCAAGACTCCTACAAGCGCCGGCGTTGACCAATCCCCGATGACCATCTCTGCAGACAATCCCGCCACACTCTCATTAAAAGGACAATCGACCTTGTCGGGAAATGTCACCATCAATCAACCGGGACGACTGTTGCGCGCCAATCAAGCTACCTTTAATCGAAATCCCAAAACTCAAACGATCGATCGCATTCAACTCAGTGGAAATGTCCGCTATTTTGAAGCACAACAAGAACTCGCGGGCCAAGAAGTGCTCATTATCCCAGATCAACGTCAATTGAGTCTTTGGGATGGTGCCTATCGAATGAATCGCGATTTTCAGCAGCAATTACTCACCGCCTGGGGTAGTGCCAAGTGGGCACAAAATCGACCCAATAACCTAAAAATTCAAGAAGCCACTTATAGCACCTGCCCTTTATGCCCCGCACCCGTTTGGCAGCTTCGCGCAAAAAATTTAGATTTAGATAAAAAAGCAGGCGTCGGTGTTGCAAAACATGTGAGCCTTCAAATTAAAAATGTACCGATTGTATATTGGCCCTATCTCAGCTTTCCCATCGACAAACGACGCAAAAGTGGTTTTTTACTGCCCACACCCGGTCAAAATGATAAAGATGGTTTTATTTTAGAAGCACCTTATTACCTTAATTTAGCACCCAATTACGATGCTCTACTAAAACCCATTTGGTATTCAAATCGCGGTATACAATTTAACGCCAGCGCTCGTTATTTGGGCGTTAACAGCCATGGTGTTATTGGCGCCAGTTTTTTGCCCAACGATAATGAATTCGCTAGCATGCAACATGATAAACTCAGTGAGCCGAATTTCGACCCCATTGCACAACCTTATTTGGGCCGACTTGCCAATGCCAGCGACAATCGCAAACAAGCCTCCATGCAATATTTTAATCAATTCACTCCTAAAATCAGCACTGATTTAACACTGAATTATGTCTCTGACGATTATTACTTAATTGATTTCGGACACAACCCCATCGAAAAAAATAGCGATCAATTATTAAATCAAGCCAATTTTCGTTACGCCGATAATCACTGGGATTTTTTAAGTCGATTACAAGTCCACCAAACATTACACCCTTTGGGTTCAGATGCTAAAGATCCGTATGAGCGTTTGCCTCAATTAAATTTACGTGGCGATTGGCTCTTTGAACAAAATCATCCCCACGTGTGGCTTAATTCCGAATTCGTGTATTTCGACCATCGTCGAGATTTTTTAACGGATACACCCTACGTTACGGGAGAACGATTAGATATTAGCCCCGGCATGGAATTACCATTAAAAAATGCCTACGCTTATTTTACACCGCACCTTGAAGTCGAAGGCACACTGTATTGGCTAGAGAACCAAAAGAAAAATGAACCGGATAAAATTTTCCGCATGCTTCCCATTACGACGGTGGATACAGGCTTATTTTTTGAACGGACACAATTTTTTGGATCACAACGCTTCACTCAAACACTCGAACCTCGTGCGTATTATGTCTATATCCCCTTTACCAATCAGAATGATATTCCACTTTTCGACACCGATTTACCGACATTCACCTATCAACAATTATTTATTCCCAATCGCTTTTCTGGCTACGATCGGATCAACGATGCCAATCAAATTACTCTGGCTCTAACAACGCGATTTTTAAAATCGGATGACGGCAGCGAGCGATTCAGCGCCATACTCGCTTCGCAAATTTATTTTCATCCGCGAGAAGTTTGTTTGACACCTGATTGCCACAACGACCCCCTTCTCAATAATCACACTTCACCCTTAATCGGGGCCGTCAATTATCATTTTTCTCATGAGTGGTATGCCATCGCCAACGTGGTTTGGGATCCCAGTGATCAACGCATCACCACCACCAATGCACACTTACATTATCAGGGCGAAAAAAATCGATTACTGACACTGGGCTATGATTATGTACGTAACGGGGACGAAAAAGTCGGAGCACGCAGCCAAGATTTAAGCCGACTCGATGTAGCGATCGCCTATCCTTTAACAGAACGTCTACAAATACTCGGTAACTGGAATTACAACATCAGCCACTCTCACCCACAATTCATCCTCGCAGGTCTCGAGTACCAAGGTTGCTGCCTAGCCTTACGCGGCATCGTAAGCCGGACCCTCATCGATCAATCTCTAACGGAAGAAAACACTTTCGATAATCGCTACTACATCCAAATCAATTTCAAAGGCTTAACCACTGTAGGCAACAGCAATCCCAACAGCATGCTCAAAGATCG
This sequence comes from uncultured Gammaproteobacteria bacterium, assembly GCA_964567285.1. Lineage (GTDB taxonomy): Bacteria > Pseudomonadota > Gammaproteobacteria > JAIEPX01 > JAIEPX01 > JAIEPX01. The sequence goes on along the minus strand of CAZMLO010000001.1, from coordinate 634,804 downwards.
CTTGCCGGGTTATCATGATTGGTTTTAGAACTATGAAAGTGCCAAAAGGCAATCCCCTGCAAGTAATAATCATAACATGATTGACAATGAGGACTCACTCACAGTTTTGAACAACAACATCAAATTGGGCTTATTCAGCGCTAAATCATAAGGAGTTTGACCATCGAGATCAGGCCAAAATGGATCAGCGCCCGCCATTAATAGCAATTTAACACACTCCTCATGAGCGTTTTCCACAGCAGAATGCAAAGCACTGCGACCTCGTCGGAATTCTCTGGGATCTCTACAGTCTATGGGAATTTTCAATTGAATCAAAACCTTGAGCTCTTCGACAAGACCCAATATTGCACATTCATGAAATCGACAGAATAGTTCATATCTTTCCTCTTCAAATTGAATAGCGTTGACCACCTCCCTTCTTGTATCAGATAACTGATCGACTGCCACACAGGGAGCGATATAGGAACGATAATCCTCCACCAACTCATCTTTATAGGATTTTATCGTTGGACGAGAAAACAATCTGAACATGTTTTTCGCAAATTGATAAGAAGAAGGCAGACTAACCGCGGCACTGACTGAACTCAACAATCCCATGGAAAATGTTGATATAGAATCTAACTGATACAGAATTGAGGTAACGCCAACAGCTATCGGGGGAACGAAATAATACAATGAATTATGATACACACATTCCTCTTCTTCCTCATATTCGATCAAACCAAGTTTCGGCAATTCATTCATGATAAAAAGATGCACAAAAAAAATATACCAGTAAAAGCCACTTTGCAAAAAAAGTGTTAAGGAGAACATATACCAAGGCTGATCAGAATAGACAAAAACAAACATGAGCAACATAAAGTGCAACAATAACGTGTATGGAAATAACAACCTTTTAAGATAGTCACGATGATTCGAATATTTTTTAGCTTGGTATTTCTGCATCTCCTGTCTTTCAGAGCGTTCGTAAATGTAATTGTACCTCTCATTTAATCGAGAAAACATCAATTCCCTCTTGAAACCCCTTATTTCATCTCCAGAATAAGGAAAAGTCACGCATGATTCTCTCAAGGCAGGGAACCTTAGAAAAATAAGCTCACGAACAGTATTAAATTTTACAGAAATCTTGAGTAAATTTATTTTCCTCTCTTCATCTCTCAGACAAAAATTCACTGAAAAACGCTCTTCTCCGGAAAAACACATCTTCGTAAAAAAATCTGACCCTGAGAACTTTCCCAACTCAGCACTACCAACAATGGCTAACAAAATTCTTGTTAAAACAGAAAACGTTCTCGCCCCCAAATCAACACACTTTCGAACATCACCAAGAAAGGAAGAACCGCCACCTTTCGAAGCATCATTGATTATTTTATTTTCGTAATAAGCCAAATAGTGCATTATCTTATCAATCAAAATAAAGAATCTCTGAAACTCAATTCTATTTGAATAATCATCAAAATATGATCTGTTCCCTTCAAGATCCTTGTATTTTATAACTTTTTGCATTAATTCCAGCGAAGCATGATAATGAGCAACCCCTTCCAGCTCACCCAATTCCAGACAAACACCGCCTAAATACACCAATATGATAATAACATCCATATAATAACTTCGGTTGTTTCTATCGTATTCTTTCAAGGCAAGTTCTAAATAAAATTTAGAACGAAAATTATCTGAGCAATGCGAATAAATAAGCCCCATTGCCTTCTGGCAGCCCGCTATTCTAATATCGACCTTTGAAACTGCGGAGCACATCTCCATCGCACGGACATAATGATTTAGGGCATTACCAAAGCGACCCGCTGACGCGTATGCTCTGCCCAACATAATCTCACAGTCAACTACCTCACTTTTAAATCGAAAAGCATTAAAACTCTTCAATGAAAATTTTAAATAATCAATAGCACGCTCTACATCATTGGCCTCTAAAAAAAGTGATCCTATATAGAACTCACAAAGTGGGATAAATTCCGTGGTAACATTAGCGACTTGCATATTGCAAATCGCCTGCTTAAAGGAAAATATTGCGGGAACGTGCTCCCCACGTCCCTTGAAATAAATTCCTCTTCGATAAAACAAATAGCCTCTACATAATTCCAAAATCGAAAATCTACTAAACAAAAACATTTCATAGAGCTTGGATCGCTCAGAATTCACCATTTCCACACGAACAAGCTTATCCAGATATTTTATGAAATGGTCTAAATGTATCGTATGCCCCACTCTCTGAGGTAATTTTTCTAAGGCCCCAAGAAAATCACCCGTTTTTTTTGAAATATAAATTATATCAGCCCTTGTCTTTGCAGGATCAACATCTAACAGCACACATTGTTGAACTAATTGATGCATTTCGAAATGATTTTCGATAGAACTTTCACGTATAAGACTGTATCTCGCTAAGATTTCAACACAACCATTGGCCTCAAACTCACTTTCAACACAGCACTTTAAGAAGGCTGCATCCATTGGGGTTTCCGGCAAACAGTGCGAAAAGATCCGCAAAACAGTTAATGCAGTTGAATTATTAATCATTTTCAAGCTCATCTGAACAGTCGTCCATACTGAGGTCTGATGCTCATCCTGAGGAAGCGGTAAACTATTCAATAGCTTTTTCTTATTTTCCCTAGTTTTATTAAATAAAGCGATATATTCTGCAATCGTGATCGGATTATTTTCAATATAGGCAACTGCTTGAGATAAGGCCAAAGGGAACTTGCCTAACAGCACAACCAAAACTCTCGCATTAGCTGCATCAAATTTACTCGGACTCATGGCTTTACCCATGTACATCACAGCTTCATCTTCAAAAAAGACCCCCAACTGAATTCTGCCCACATCATTCCCCCAGACCAGAGAATTTCGTGATGTGATAAGCACATGCACATTTTCAACACCGAAAGTTTCAGGCAAAAGCATCTTGATTTGCTGATAACTTTCCACATCATCAAACACAATTAGACCCAGACCCTTTTTGCACATCACATGATAGATAATAGAAATTAATTCTGAATCCAGATAACCTTCGACCTTTAGCCCTATCATCCTACCTAAAGAGGCAATTCGAGAACTTATATTAGTCTGTGTCAATGGAACATCTTGATTACTTTTCTTCTGAGTTTCCTCTTCAAGACCCACTGTTAACCAAACCACCCATTGATAAAAGCCTTCTTTTAATTTAGCGCGTGCGAAATGATTGGCTAATTGACTCTTACCAATACCTCCTACACCAGCAATTTTTTGAGTCACTACTTGCAATTGACCAATATTATTACTCAGCTGCAATAATTCGGACTCTCTCCCAGTAAAACCAGAAACAACCGGCGGAAGACCAAAGATATTCGTGAAACCACCCGTAGGAACAACAGAGGGCAAGGGCGGAAAAAAATTGAACTGGTTTGTCACATACTGAGTAGTATATTTCTGATTTTGAGAGCCAATAACAACTTCAACAGCGGAATTTATTTCTTCAATTTCCTTAACCCCCAAAGCCATCATCTCATCTAAAAAACGCGGACCTGGCGGCAAAGACTGATCATTGTGAGAATACCTTACGATCTCAAGAAGAAAATCCTTGAGAGACTCAGAAAGTTGCAACCTGCCGATATCATCGACTGACAGCATGAGATGAGCTTGTTTAAGACGATAAACGATATCATTAAGCCAATCTGGCATTTCCGCTTTTATATCCATTTAAACTTCTCCTTATCCACACAGGATAAGGCAATTGATTTCTTTTGGCAATTATTCATATACCTAAAGGCTAGTACTGGCTCTTATAGAAAATTTTAAGTTGAATGAATACAAGATATTCCGCAACTGTTCACCATGCTCTAAAAGGTATCAAACTCTTGACAACTCATTGTACTTGGTTGAAAAACACCTCTTTCATTGAAAGAAAAATGATGGGGCCTGCTCAAAATTAGAACTGACCTCGAAACTTGTAGTATTATTAACAGGTTATCACTTTTACTACCCGGTTTTTCTCTTTCTCAGAGCTGAATCGTTGTAATCAGCTTAGCTTGTACTAGCAAATGTTGGCAGCGAGAAACCACACTCACCTTATATTTTTGATAATATTCTATTTCATCTTTTGCCTTTATTTCCCGATCAAAATCATTATTTAAAATTGACATTAACTTAGTGGCGAGTATTTGTAGACGTCTCTGTACTAGCAATTTATCGATGCCACATGTTTCGGCAAAATCCGCTAATTGGTAAGCATTGATGCCATCACTATCAAACTCATCACCGAAAGCCATAGCCATTTCCTGATCAAAGTCTGGGTACATTTTTATATTGACCAAATCATAAAATGGGGCAATTCTTATCCCATCTGAGCCGACAAAAAAACTAATATTTTTGCCATGGGCATCACAATTGAACACTAAAACATTGAACAGGGCCCAATCAAGAATTTGCAGCTTGGTCACGGCAGGATTGATACACTGATTGGCAAAGGAAAATAACTTGGCATAACTCGCGCCATCGCGAATGTGCGGAACATCGCGACAACCACCATAAATGCGCTCATACTTATATTCGGGCGGCAAATTGAGTGCCTGACAACCGTCTATTATATGATGACGCAGAATATTCGTTTCAGAAATATATTTTCTATCAAAACGATCAACCAATAAAGCGGGATATCCTCCATAACGCTTAATTTGCACATCGGCAACAGTTAGACCGCACCATTTAGCCAAATGCATGGTAACGTACTCGTTTAGTACTAAATGTGTTAATTTTTTCTTTTCAAACTTTAGAATATGAGTAGAACACAAGCTACCCTCACCAAATCCGAGCTGCCCCTTAAAATCAATTAAAACATTTATCTTGTCTTGCACACCAGCGTTCGACAGACGAGGCTTAGCATCCCAAATAATTAAACTGGACTCCTCTCGGCGTCGCAATCGATCTGTTAATTCTGTATCAGAAACGGGACGAAATCTTGGCTCATCCGGAATGGATTGATTCGGCGCAAGAATCATTATTGCTCCAGGAATATCCAGCCCAAGAGCACGAATCAAACCAAAGGTGTTATACCTACTCAAATGAAAACTCGCCAATAACTCGTCAAGCCCATTACCTTCTGGCAACAAATTTCGCAAAAATCTTTCTACATTTTCACTGGGTATCGATTTATTTAATGGAAGATAGGGGGATAATGGAAATCCTTTACGTTGCCAAGAATCAAGGTAGTTCCATTGCAATTTATCTTCGACTAAAGACAAAGTTGCAATACGATTACTGCCTATATAAGCGGCTAAACTATGTTCAGTACCAGCCATTATCAACCTCACCGATTTCTTTCCAGGGTTCGACAGATAATTTAATACCTAGCCCTTCACAAACTTGCAAGATAGTGGCTAATTTAGGCGCACCTTCACCATGCTCTATCTTCAGGAATGTTTGCTTTGCGACACCGCAGAGTGCGGCTGCATCTTCCAAGCGTAGCCCACTTTGAGTGCGCTTGGCTTTAATAATAACACCCAATAACTTGGGTGTAAGCGAGATACCAAGATCGGGGGTTGGCAATTTTTTCACTCGGTTCGCCATAATAATCCTACTATAGTAGACTTAATAACCATAACTGGCCCTGATTTCTCAATAATACTATTATAGTAGGATTATTAGGAAAAATCAACTCAAACCAGCAATTAATCCTACCACAATAGGATTAATTGAATCATACTACCACAGCTGAGCAAAAACTGACCTTGAATAACTCTCAGCCAAGAAGCTCAGCTCATCGCAATCTTCTTCGTCTTGAATTGACAACTGCCCTTACCATCGCAGACAATTAGCGGATCAGAAGCCTCCACACAGGGTGGGGATTGCATGCAATACAGAGGTTCACAATGACAAGATCTTGGTTAACAACCCTACTATGTACAGCCCTCATCAGTACGGCAATGGCCGGAACCCCTAAAAATGGGGAGTCTTTGGATCGGGTCGTTGCCGTGGTCAACGACGCTGTCATTACACAATCTGAACTGTCATTTCATACCAAAGCGGCCACTCAACAATTAAAAGCGACCAACAAACCCCTACCAAATCCTAGCGCTTTGCGCGATCAGGTTCTTGATCGATTGATTTTAGAAACTTTGCAGTTGCAAATAGCAAAACGCAACAATATGGATGTTAGCAATGAAGAATTAAGTAAAGCAATTCAAAAAATGGCTGAAGACAGTCATCTCAGTTTAGAACAGCTCAAAAAAGAAATTGAACACGACGGCATCAATTTTAATACCTTTCGCAAAAGAATTCATGATCAAATGATTATTTCGCGTTTACAACAATCCGCTTTGTCTTCAAAAATCAACATTAATGATAAAGAAGTTAAGGATTATCTCCATAGCCCCGCGAACAAAAAATTAGGCTCCAGTGAGTATCATTTATTGCACATTCTTGTACCCTTGCCTGAAACCCCCTCCACAGCGCAGATTCAAACAACAGAACAACGCGCGAACAAAATAGTCAGTTCAATAAAGTCCGGCGCCGATTTCGTGCAAGTGGCGACCAATAATTCTACGGGCACAGATGCACTGAGCGGCGGCGATTTAGGCTGGCGAAAAGCAGCTCAATTGCCGACTCTTTTTGCCAATACTTTAGCTTCTCTTAAATTAGGAGAGATTGCAGGCCCGATTCGCGCACCGAATGGTTTTCATATTCTGAAACTAGTGGATGTGCGCAACGATCCCACAAAAATGACAGAATCACAGGTGAAGGATTTAATCTATCGCAGAAAGTTTGAGGAGAATTTGCAAGTGTGGTTAGATCAGTTACGCGATAGCGCCTACATCAAAAAAACACTGTAAATTTCTGTTTGATCGTGAGCCTTCATCATCAACCTCGAAAGCGCTTCGGCCAACATTTTTTGCATGACCGCCATGTCATCGATAAAATTGTGGCCGCCATTAACCCCCAACGAAACGACCACTTAGTTGAAATAGGTCCTGGGCTGGGCGCTTTGACTCTTGCATTATTGCCTCATCTCACTTCGCTTGATGCCATAGAAATTGATCGCGACATTATTCCAAAACTCAAATCATCAGCGCTGGGTCGCGGTGAGTTAACGATTTATGAGCAAGATGCTTTAACTTTTTCTTTTGCCTCTTTGAAGAAAAATCTTCCTTTGCGTATTGTTGGAAATCTCCCCTACAATATTTCAACACCTTTAATTTTTCATTTATTAGAACAGGTTGAATGCATTCAAGATATGCATTTTATGCTGCAAAAAGAAGTGGTCGATCGCTTAGCCGCACAACCGGGGAATAAAACCTATGGGCGTTTGTCGGTGATGGTGCAATATCATTGTGAAGTTAAAAAATTATTTAATGTATCGGCAGGTGCCTTTAGCCCACCACCCCAGGTTGAATCTGCGGTAGTACGGTTGATTCCATACTCAGCCCTACCCTTCCCGGCAGAAGACGTGGATCTGTTACGACATATCGTGGCGATGGCTTTTGGACAACGCCGAAAAACACTACGAAAATCCTTAATTTCACTCCTCAAACCAGAAGACTGGGAAAAACTAAGTATCAATCCACAATCAAGACCCGAGCAATTAACCGTCGCAAATTTTGTAGAAATCAGTAATATTTTAACGCTTTCATCGCGTTGAGGATTTTTATGTCACACTATGCCATCGGTGATTTACAGGGCTGTTACGCAGCCTTAGAAGCCTTGCTGACAAAAATCAATTACGATACCAGCACCGACGCTCTATGGTTCACTGGGGACCTGGTTAATCGTGGGCCTGATTCATTACGCACATTGCGATTAGTGAGCCAACTGCCACGCGTGATCAGTGTACTAGGTAATCATGATCTGCATTTATTGGCGCTCGCATTAGCACCTCGCACCTATCCAGTAGAGCACAACCTTGATGAGATATTAAATGCTCCCGATCGAGATGAATTAATTCAGTGGTTAAGACAATGCCCCCTGTTGCATCATGATTCACATTTAAAATACTCGATGTCGCATGCCGGAATCCCACCGCAATGGACACTAACAGATGCCCAGCAATTTGCTGAAGAAGTGAACACAGTATTGCAAAGTGATGATGCCGGAACTTTTTTAGAACACATGTACGGCAATGAACCGAGCCTTTGGTCTGATTCTCTCCAAGGCTGGGATCGATTGCGTTATATAGTAAACGCTTTCACACGAATGCGATTTTGCAATCTAGCCGGGGCTCTTGTTTTAGACGTCAAAGTTGCGCCCAAATCTCAGCACGACCTCATACCCTGGTTCCAATATCCCAACAAACGCAACACTGAAGACCGACTCATTTTTGGTCACTGGGCCGCTCTTATGGGCAAAACCAATTTACCCAATCTGTTTGCCCTAGACACCGGCTGCGTTTGGGGCAATCAACTCACCGCCCTTCGCCTAGAAGACCAAAAACTTTTTTCAATTGAGTGCAATTACTCACTCTAAGCGATACTATTCACTTTTTATTAGGACACACATAATGACATTGCCAGCCATTTTCTTACATCAACACAAAGCAAAGCTTATCATTCAAGGACACCCCTGGGTTTTTCCTAAAGCGATTCTTCGTACGACCGGGAATATAAAAAATGGGGAGCTTGTCAGTGTTCATACTGAAAATGGCACTCTTATTGGGTGGGGACCTTATAACGAGTTTTCACTCTATCGTGTGCGCTTAATTGCATATGCCGATGAAAATATTCCAGAAATCAGTGTAGCTGCTATTGTAGAGTATCGATTAAAACAAGCCATTAAATTACGTCAGCTGATCAATCTTCCCAACTCCGCTACGAATGCATATCGATTATGCAATAGTGAAGGTGATGGTCTATCCGGTTTAACGGTAGATATTTTCTCGGATGTGCTCGTCGCCTCAAGTTCTGCATTCTGGCTAGAAACTCATCGCAACACTATCGAGCCTATATTACAAAAACTGCTTTCACCTCGAGAAATTTTATGGTTAAGCCAGGCAAAAACTTTAAAACAAGATGGCTGGACAGTGACGTCCACTCCAGAAAATGCCGTCAGGGTACTAATCAAAGAAATGAATATTCTCTACCAAATTGATTTTCAACAAACTCAAAAAACAGGATTATATTTAGATCAACGCGAAAACCACCAAAGAATTGCCGCGCTCTGTCATGGAAAAAAAGTGCTGGATCTCTACTGTTTTACCGGAGGATTTGCACTACATGCGGCTAAGGCCGGTGCAAAAACAGTACTCGGTATTGACAGCTCTGAAGCCGCGATTGAACAAGCCACAAACAATGCTGCACTAAATTCATTGAGTAATGTGAGCTTCATCGAAGGCGACGCCAAACTCAGTCTAGCACTCGCCGCTGATTATGATATTGTGATTCTTGATCCACCCAAATTAGTACCTTCACGCAAACATTTAGATAAAGCCGTGCAACATTATCGGTTTTTACATCGAGAAATTTTCAACCATTTGCGCCCTAACACTTTACTCCTAACCTGCAACTGCTCCTCTGCTCTCACCCTCGATCACTTCCTCCACATCATCGGCGAATCCGCCACTGCTAGCAAAAAACACATCCAAATCCTAGGCACTTACAGTGCCGCCTCCGACCACCCTACACTTCCTGCATTTCCAGAAGGGAATTATCTGCAAGCGGTGTTAACACAGATCCAATCTTGAAATAAGTAAATCTACTTATATTCACAAGAGCATTAGTAAATTACTTTACCCTAAAATATTTTTAGGCGGCTTAAGCACATCTGCCTAAAAGTTTTTTTTAGCGTTAAACGATATTTATTTACTTATAACAGGAGCTAAAGAATGTGGAAAAAGATAGTCAATTTTTTTCGTGAGCATGGTATAAAAATAGCGATCATCGGAGGAATCCTGGCAGTGGGAGCACTCCTCATTTTCGTAACCGGGGGTATTACCGCTCCAGCTGTACTCCCCGCAGGGGCAATTGGTATTCGTGAAACCTTACGTGCAGATAATCTTAGTTTGCCAACTCATAGCCTTAATCAACAACCACCCGCCTTAGCCCAATCTCTCCCTGCCCCCCCAGCAGCGCAAAGAGGAGTAATTCAAAGAGGGTTGGACTATGCACGCGATCATCCAAGACTCACTGCCGCGGTGGGTATAACAGGAGTCGTTTTGACGGCAGCAGGAGCCGCGGGTGCTGCAATGAATGAGGGGGCGAGGCAAGAAAGAGAACGAAACCTAACTGCATCAGAACAACTTCGTCAAAGAGCTGAACAAGCTGAAGCACAAACAAGCCTCCAAGCCCAACGAACTGCAGAAGCCACTCAACAAAACGCAGTCGTTAGGGCGGAATTGGATCAGATTTCGCAACGACAAGACCAAATTGAGCAGCACAGGCACGATGACCAAAGAATACTTAATAACGTCATTTTACAAAATGCTCATGATCATCAAAATACCCGAGAACAATTGTCTGCGGTGAGAGGCCGTGTTAGTGAGTTAGAAAGGCAAAGAGCTCCGGAGCAATCTTACTCGAACGCATCCGTGAGCAGCAATCGACACGCCCCTGTGAACCCACCAGCACGCCTGCATTCAGCTCGCTCCGCCTCCCCTGCAGCGGGAGTGAACTCATCAAACAACTCGCTCCGACCTGCAGTCGAAGCAGAAATTAGGGGCAATAATCATGCGAGCACCCCCCAGTCAGTGGCAGAAAGAATTCGGAGCATTGAATCAAGGTCACCCTCCAATTCACCATCGGGCAGCCGCGTAAATTCACCAAGACCTGCTTCTACCCAGGCTACAAATTCTCCTGCGCCCCTCATAGCGGAACCCACCGCCCCAGCTCAAGCTGAAATGGCATCACCCCTTCCTCTTGGGGGTCATGGTTTTCACGAGCAGCGCGGTCGAGGCTCTAATTTACGCCAACGTCGCACTATTAATGAATCGGTGGAACAAAGTTCTACAACAAGTAGGACAGGTCCATAATCAGATAATCTTTATAAGGAGAACTCGATGGCTGATGGCACTCTAGTTGAAATAAAGTTTGACACTTTAGGTATTGCAAAAAGAGATAAATTAATCGACGCTGGCAATACGACTAGACCCATCAGCCAAAATGAATTTGGCGAATATAATATCCATGATTTGAACATTGAAAAAAATGGCAAGACATTATTCACCGCACACGGAGAAGATATTGCCGAGATTTATAATTCCAATGATCAACTATTCATCAAAATTTTAACCGATAAGCAAGTCAATATTTTCTCCGATATCCAAGCAAAATCGTGTCGAATCACTTCAAAGGGACCCGTCTGCATTAGTGGGAAGTGCGAAGTGGAAGAGGTCATGCAACTAGCAGCCTATTCCGCCTGTTTAACCAAACCATTACAGTGTAAATCCGCTGAATTTAAATTGGGCATAGGGGTTGTGCTAGATGCGCCACTTTCATGTGATCATATTCACATAGAGGCGCCGTATGTATTACAAAAAGCGGACTTACGCGTTAAAAATCAACTAGACATTATCACGCAGGCTTTTCAACAAACAACCCAAGCAAAAACTATTACTTCCCAAACTCGATTATTGGCCGATCAATGTGAAATTGCAGGAGAATTTTTGTCAAAGACACAGACCTTCATAGCAGCCAATGTTTTGGCTCTGGGACACACTAAAAATCCTAGCACAATTCATTTATTGGGCACTCATTATATCCATAGTGCCACATGCTTCCTGAAGGGAGATACACAAGTTTCTCTAGATCATCAAGATCCTAACTCTGCTGGTCAATTTATAGTGGATAATAGCTTACTGATAGAAAAAGGAGTATTACTAGAAATAAAAAATAGCATCGTAGATGCAGAAACAATCAATAATAAAGGAGATTTATACAACACTAATTCAATCTTCAAAACTGACCGACTTATCCATGAGGGCTGTCTCGATAGCGATGGTACCGAGCTGGAAATTTATGATCATTATTTGCAGGAAGGGGATAGCTATACAGTCTTAAAAAAATCTTTAATAACCACAAAAGAGTTAATAACAAAGCAAGGTCAATTCAGTCTAAGCTCAAGTTCCTTACAAACGGCTCAGGCAAATTTTTTCGGAGGGGCGGTTCTCTTATCTCATGACTCAGAATTGTCCTCATCAGGTAATTGCTTATTTTTTAAAGAGTCGAAGTTCTCTATTGACCAGAGCCGGTTAAATGTAAGCCAACTGCTAAATTTGGATGGAGAAACCGATGCTCAACATGCTCAGTTTCGCGTGGGCTCATTAGAAGCCAATAAAGGGCCACTAAAATTTAATCATTCCACTATAGATGCTGAATATAAAGCCAACCTCGACACTCCATTCACTTTCAACGATGTTCGTTTGCATGGTAACGAAGTATCCCTTAAAGGCAATTTAGCTATTCATAATTCTTATTTTACCAGTAAAAAATTGTCTTTTGACAGCAAAAAAGGCACCGTTAACAAGAGCTCATCTTATACAGATTATTTAGTACTTAACGGCGGTGAAGGCTCACTGACACTAGAGTTTAATGATAGTCAATTGACATCTCATTTATTTCTCGAAAGTGGCCTGATCAATTTAAATAATTCTTTGCTTATCGGAACACATCAAAAAAATACCAGTCATCTTGTAAAAGGCAAAATACACTTAAATAATTCTCGCATAATCTCTCCCGATCAAATTCACGCCACCGGCGATCTGAAAGCAACTCATTCTAGCATGTTACAAACATCTACTTTGTGGAATGAAGCGGCTATTGAGACTCAACAATCCAGCCTAAACATGAATAATCTATTGCATAGCGGAAAAATGACTGCTCAAGCCAGCCAAATCAGTGTTAAAGAGGCAGTGGTCACTAAAAATTCTCAAATGCAACTCGATGATAAAACTCATGTACACATGCAAGACTTCTATCATCACGGTCATTTAAAGTTATCCGGGAAAAGCACTTTGATTGTAGAAAATACTTTATCATCTCATTCTGAATCCAATGTAATTGCGGATGAATCAATGACTTCAGTCAAGCAGCTATTCACTTTCGGCAACTTTGATTTAAGAAAAACATTATTATCAACTGAAGAGCTGCATATATACAATCAATTTGCTTCAGTAGAGGGTCAGGTTCTTGCTAAAAAACAACTCTCTATTTTGGATGAAGCAGACGCCTCTTTTAAGGACGCCATGATTGCTACTCAAACCATTGATGTTTTCGGACACTTGAGCTGTCAAAATGGTATAGTAATGAGCACTGAAATGAACGGATGGACTACTTCACAAACTACCTTGAGAGAAGCAGTTCAAGTTCAAACACAGAATCTATCTTTGCTAGGCACCTTAGTTACGGCTTCCAAAACAGAGACTGCAGAAGAAAACAAGACACAAGCAATTCCCAGACTCAACGTGGAAGAGAGAATGATGATTACTTCCACAGCTAACGTTAAAGGAGACAATCTTGTTGCTGAAGTGAAAGAAGCTGATAACGTCGGAAAAATAGCTTTAACGGGAGAACTCCAAGCACGAGGAAATACATTTAACAACATAGGCGATCTTAGTGTAGAATCGCGATTATTTTTAGGATTTGATAATTACGTTCTTAATACTGGCAGCATATCGAGTCGTCACATAGTCGTTCATAGTAATTTCATGAATATTCTCGGCTCTGTCTTTGCGAGCCAATCCTTCTCTTGCTCCGGATTTCTTAATGCCAATCTTGGATTTATAGCGGCAAATAACTATTCTAATAATAGCGCGCTCTCTCTCAATATGGGCTTAGCCCTCCCTAATTTCTCAGCGAATCTAGAGGACATTTTTTCATTTCAAAATTTAACTTCTTTTGCCCAAATATCTTTGACCTCTCTTTTTCCCAGCTACTCTCGCCTAATTAATATGGGATTTATGTTGCCCAGTTTGTATGATACAGCCCAGGGATTGGTTTATAAAATGGATGAAATTCAAGAACGAGGATTATTTTCATTCAGAAACCATGAATTAATGCCCTTATTCTGTCAAATAAAAGGCGCGGCACAACTTGGCATGAATGCTTATGACTCTATTAGCCAAAACACACCGTCAGTAGATTCACGATCGTTTGGGAAACAAATGTTTGATATTCTGGCGGGCAGCTATAGCGACAATAGTATAATTTCTTTGAATACGGGAATAACTCTCGCCACTAACACAACAAAATCTAATTTCATTGATCTCAATAGTGGCATACAATACAGTCAATTTAATCATATGATTAACACTCATCTGCTAATGAATGGCGGTTATTCAAGCGGAAATCTAGCAACTTTTGAGACAAAGGCAATTTACAATTCTGGTACATTAGTAGGCAGAAAATTCCTGAACCTAAAAACCGGCACCTTACGAAATAATTCTCTTGGGAGAATCGTAGCTCAGACCGCCTCAAACATAGAATGTGCCGATCTACACCAAACAGGCACACTTCAACTTCAAAATGGACAACTCACTTATATTCAATTTACAACGTCAATAGATGCGAATACTGAGTTATCAAACATCGCTGTAAATGGAAATCGCGAAGTAGCGGATCATAGAGCAAGTTCCGAACATCACCAAGATCAACTTCGTTACGAAACCGAAGTAAAAGCATTAGACAGCCAGATTGAGGCGGCCACAGAAAATCATGCCCAATTAAAACGCCAAGAAGCCGTTCAAACTGAGACATATCTGAACGCAATTACTGAGCTAGCCTCTGCACAGACTGAGCTCAGCCGCCTGGAAGCAACTCAACAGCAAATTGATCAAGAGAATCGTGCTCTGGATTTAGAAATACAACAGAACCAACAGGAAAAAGCAAGCCAACAAGCTGTGATAGACAGCCTTCAATCACAAAAAGGTGGGATAGAACGCAAGATCAAAAAAGCTCTGCGCAATCCTTTAGGTGCTGTAAAAGATTCAAGTAAGGAAGTCAATAAGCAGTTGAATGCTGCCTGCACACAAGTGGATGATTTAGCTGTAAAAATAGATAGAGCCAGATTACGTCTTGCTCAAAATTCTACTCGCACAGTAAAAAATGAAATTGAACGTGCTCGTGAAAAAGTTAATCAGTGTCAACAGTCTATCACTACCGCCACCGAGAGCCTGGAAGAAATACGCAAAGCAAGTGCCCTAATTTTTGAACAGACGCTAAAACCGCTCCAAGCAGCCAAAAAAGAAGTGCAAAGGCTCGTGAAAAAAAGTGTACGTGAAGCGGAAAAACAGATTACGGCAGCAAAAGAAGAGATTCAGCGCGGGCTTGAAGGAGCACAAAAAGAAATTAATAAGTCATTGTCCGCAATTCAATCTACTCCTGGCACAATTGTGGACACCATTGATCACGGATTAAAGCAAGTCAATAAAATAACTCAACCGGTTCAGAAAAAAATGAGTAAACAAATTCTCAAAACGGGCAATGACATTTATCGCGAAGGTAAAAAAGAATTAAAAGATGCGCATCGCGAGGCCAAGAAGGCCGCGAAAGATATTAATTCTGCCCGTAAACAAGTTATTAAAGCCTATGAAAAAGCCCTACTTGATTTAAAAAACACTGCAAGTGATGAACTACATCGAGCATTCAAAGAATTAAGCAAACAGGGAAATATTGTGGACCTCACCCATCTTGCTGCACTCGGCATTAATCCTATGGCCAAGATAATTGATCTGCGCGAAGTGTCTATCAAATCAATTAAAAAAGCATTCAATAGAGCGGGGCATGATATCAGCGCTGAATGGAAACGTTTGCCCCCAGGTGTGAGAACAGCAATTATTGTCGTGGCTGTTGCTGTAGCGGCCTATTTTGCTATAGCTGCTTTTGTAGCCTATGGCGGCTCTTTTTCAATAATTGTAAGCACCTCAGCAGGCCCTATCAATGTTCTGACATATAGTGCTGCTGGCGTTCAAATAGCGCCCGCTTTAGTCGCAACTGCAGCTGGTTTTGGCGCATATCAACAATCGCAAAAAGAAAAAGAAGATTTTGAAAAATATCGTAATTCACCTTATAAAGAGTACCGTCAAGAACGGCAAACACCGAGTCAATCGCAACCTAATACGAATCAAAATAAAACTCAACCTCAGCCCAACCTACCCATTAAGCAAAATTCTCCAGCCCCGAACTTACCCCAAGAGAAAGCCCCTGCCCCGGCTCCTTTGCCCGCCGATAGTAAAAAAAATCGCACCTTTGAATCCCCGTCTTTTGATGATGAATACATAGGACTCAGCGAAGATTTGTTGGCGCCTTTTCCACCAGAGGACATACCGAAAAAACCAACTTTTAATAGCACTCCCAAACCCCAGCCAAAAAAAGTTGTTAATAAACCCTATGAATTTACTCCACCCAAGTACCTACCCAGCGACCCTGAACAAGAAAAGAAAGATTCTCAGAAAAGGCCGTCGAGCGGGAATGTTTTAGATGCCGGCAGTTTTGATCAAGAGCCTCATCTTAATATCGTGACTAGGGATGCTAATAATACAATAAGCTCAAGAGATCGGTTTTTCAAACCCAACCCTCCACCTTTGCCACGCCACAATCTAACTGGAACCCTCATCGATATTGTCAGTCTTATTAATGATTGGGCTGTTTTCACCGATAAAGCACCCAGTGCCATAAAAGAAGTTATGATAGAGAACATGATTACTCGTTATGGTGGTTGTGAGCAACCTGTACTGCATGAACCTGGAAATGACCCCAATAGAATCTGTGCTTACGAAAAAGCGCTTGAAGCTAAACGATTAGCTGAACTTAAAGGGCCTGAATATGCATTAAAAGTTAATGCCTGGTTGGAAAAGCTGAGATTACACACACGACCACAACCTCCGTCGGAACAGCCGTTTATAAATCAATCAATTAAGTAGATCTTACTATGGGAAAGCAATTAATGACCCTATACTGTATAAACTTTAAGGATCAGGAGATGATTATATGAAAGAGAGTAAAGAAATTTGTGAAGCAGGCTTTTTCTCAAAGGCCAACATCAGAAATAAATGGGATCAATTTACGAGTTATTTTACCCCAGCAACATCTAATGGGAGGAGAGAACATACAGCTCAAATTGATCATACCGCCCTGCTAGATCGCGCGTATGAAGAGTATACACAAACTGTTTTAAAACAAAATGAAGAATTAGAGGAAATGTTTGAGGGTTTGCAGACAAGTGAAGTTGATCTTTCTGCCGAAATTGAAAAAATAAAAAGGCAATTACAAGTGCATAACCATTCCAATACAGAGATTCAGAATGAATCTCAAGAAGCAACTCTCGTCAGAAAACCTTCCGTCATAAATCCTCTCGTAGAAATGTTAGGTACATATCCACGATTACCGCAGGGCAATCTTACCCCCGAGCTCATTCAACAGACCCAAGCTGAACGCATTGAGCATCACACCCAAATAAAACAGGCAGTAGAAGGTTATTTACAATCGAATTACGAATCGCTACGGGCCACGTCTGAGCAGCATCGTCGTTCCCAATAAATACCGAAGATATATGCATGTATTGCAAGGGTCGCGCTTGCTCTTTATATTGCGAAGGCAAACTTGCATACCGGACCCCACTCATGTCTATAATGGGCTATTCTCAAACAGGGATCGAGAATTAGCATGAATGAAATAGTACTCACAATATCCTGCCCGGATACAATTGGTATCGTTGCTGCCGTGACGGAGTTTATTGCAGAGCATCAAGGTAATATATTACGCTCACATCAGCATGGTGAATCAAGAACGCGCACCTTTTTTATGCGGGTTGCAATCGATGAAGACACTGTTAAAATCGATGAAGCCACTTTTAAAAAACATTTTGAACAAGTAGCGCAAAAGTTCAACATGAACTGGTCTCTCTATCATTCAGCACAAAGAAAACGCGTCGTAATTTTAGTAAGCCGGCAAACCCATTGCCTTGCTGATTTATTGCATCGTTGGCACACCAATGAATTATCGTGTGATATACCTTGTGTTATTTCCAATCACCGAGAGGCAGAATCTCTGGCCAATTGGCACAAAATCCCCTTTCATCACGTTAATTTCACAGCGGGTAACAATGAATCTTCTTTTGAAAAAATTGCGCAATTAATTGAAGAATATCGAGCTGACGTGATCGTACTCGCACGCTTTATGAGAATCATGCCGGCACACATGTGCCAAAAATATTTCGGAAAAATGATTAATATTCACCATAGCTTTTTACCCGCCTTTATCGGAGCCAACCCCTATCAGCAAGCTTTCGAAAAAGGCGTTAAACTCATCGGCGCTACCTGTCATTATGTCACAGAAAATTTAGATGAAGGCCCCATCATTGAACAAGGTATTGCCCGCATTAATCACAGCTATACACCCGATGATATTATCCGCACAGGCCGCGACGTAGAAAAAGTTACGCTAGCAACAGGATTGCGCCTACAATTGAATAATCAAATCATCATTCATCACAATAAAACAATCGTGCTTGAATAACGATCGAATGTCTCAATATCCAGGATTACAACCAATACACAAAGATAAATAAGAACAGCCATACAACGTCGACGAAGTGCCAATACCAGGCGACTGCTTCGAAGGCGAAGTGGTGGGCGGGGGTGAAGTGGCCTTTTAGGATACGACCTAGGATAACGATGAGCATGGTGGTGCCCAGTGTTACGTGCAGACCGTGAAAACCTGTGAGCATGAAGAAGGTATTGCCGTATACGCCAGTATTAAGACGTAAGCCTTTTTCGGTATAAGCTTCATGATATTCCCAACACTGCATCGTTAAGAATAGTATTCCCAATAAAATAGTTGCTACTTGACCGACGATCAGTTGAGTCCGTTGTTTTTTTAGGAGTCCCCAATGAGCAATGGTGATCGTGACGCCACTAGTTAAAAGTATCAATGTGTTTAATGCAGGAATACCCCACGTATTCATCACGGATTCAGCACCGGCTACTTCATTGGGATTGGGAGTAACAAGCAAGGGCCATTTGGGAACGAAATTAGGCCACAATAAAACGTGAGTCAGATCACCCACACCTTCTCCGCCCAACCACGGTACCGAAAAAACTCGGGTGTATAATAAAGCGCCAAAGAAAGTTGCGAAAAACATAACTTCAGAAAAAATAAACCAAATCATTCCCCATCTAAAAGAGCGCTCAACTTGCTCATTATTGAGCAAACCGGCTTCGTTCTCTCGTATGACTGCGCCAAACCATCCAAAGAGCATATAAATAATAATCATGATGCCAATGCCGAACAAAGCCGTCCCAAAACGATTGCCATGCAGCCAGTGGGCCAAACCATAGAGCATGCAAAAAATACCTGCCGAACCCACCACAGGCCATTTAGATGGCTCAGGTAAGTAGTAAGAACCTTTTTCATGTGTCGACATCGCTTTTTCCTCAATTCAAAATTCAGCAGGAATTCCTGCAAAAACCTCTATATTTCAAAGAGGTTCAATTAAAACTCAGTTTAAACCCCAATCTACTCTGAGATATAACACTTCATCAAACCCGGATATTGCACGGACGATCTACTATGAAGCGAAATAGCACTTGCTCATAAATGCCCCTGCCGAGTTTGAATCACTTTACCTGGCATGTTAGTGACATCAAACAAAGTATAGGCCAAAGTAATTGTATGAATTTTCTTCGGCAAATCTCTGTCGATATGAAACAACAGAGGCCAATCCATTTCTTCATGTCCTTTCATTCTTTGTTGCGAAAAACAAAAGCATTCAGTTTTCTTCAAATACTGCGCAGCAATCCCCGGCGTGACACTGGGGATCGCCTGCACAATCATTTCTCGATCCGTATTATTTTTTGCAAAATAAGCCACCGCTTTATTTTCGCCCGGATGAAGCCGAATCGTTCTGACTTTTGGCCTAAATTCCCAAGGAATATACGCATTTGTTGTAGCCAAAAATTGAATCGTAATAGTTCGCGACTCATCGATTCCTTTATCATCCAGCGCAACCTGCCCACCGGTCTTGCCATTGATGCCCAGTGATTTGCAAAGCACGTTATACAACGGGACCATCGCATAACCAAAACCAAACATCGCAATCACAAAGCACGATAATATTATAATGAGCCGCTTTTGTTTTTTACCGCGCTGCTGTTCTGAATTATCTTTCATGATCATCAGACTTGTGATGCCACTCCTCATGACTACTCACCCCTTCAGCGAAAGCAGGTGGTGTAATAAATGAATGGTAAGGGGGCGGTGAAGACAAAGTCCATTCTAATCCATGCGAACCTTCCCAAACTTTCTTCGTGGCTTTTTCTCCCTTACCTCGAACCGTTTGTATAACGTTGTACAAAAATAATAAGTGCGAAAAGCCGAAGATAAAAGCACCTACCGTTGCAATCTGATTAAAGTCTGTGAACTGTAATGCATAATCGGGAATTCGCCTTGGCATACCCGCTAACCCTAAAAAATGCATGGGGAAAAACGTGACATTCAACGAGAGTGTGGATAGCCAAAAATGCCATTTACCTAAGGTCTCATTGTACATATGCCCCGTCCATTTTGGCAGCCAATAATAAACAGCAGCAATGGCAGAAAAAATGGCACCAGGCACCAACACATAATGAAAATGCGCCACCACAAAATAAGTATCTTGATATTGATAATCTGCGGGCACAATCGCCAACATTAACCCCGAAAAACCACCGATGGTAAACATAAATAAAAAGGCTATCGCAAAAAGCATGGGTGTTTCAAAGGTTAAAGAACCTTTAAAAATTGTTGCCACCCAATTAAAAATTTTAATGCCAGTAGGCACAGCAATCAGCATTGTAGAGTACATAAAAATCAGCGCAGCCTGAATCGGAACACCCGCAGTGAACATGTGATGGACCCAAACAATATAAGACAAGATTGCAATCGCTGCTGTGGCATAAACCATAAAATGATAACCAAATAATTTTTTGCGACTGAAGGTGGGCAGAATTTCAGAAATCACTCCGAAAGCGGGCAATATCAACACATAAACTTCAGGGTGACCAAAAAACCAAAACAAATGTTGAAATAAAACAGGATCACCACCGCCGGCAGCATCAAAAAAACTCGTGCCAAAATGTCGATCTGTCAACATCATCGTCACGGTTCCCGCTAGAACTGGCATAATCGCTAATAATAAAAAGGCGGTAATTAACCATGTCCATGCAAACATCGGCATTTGCATTAAACTCATGCCCGGAGTACGCATATTCAGAATCGTCGCAATAATGTTAATAGAGCCCAAAATGGAGGACATACCCATAATATGAATTGCGAAAATCATAAAGTCGGTACTTGGGGGACCAAATTTTGTAGACAAGGGCGCGTAGAAAGTCCAACCAAAATTGGGCGCGGAACCTGACATGAACAAGGTACTGAGCAGAATCGTAAACGCAAAGGGGAGTAGCCAAAAACTCCAGTTATTGAGTCGGGGCAGCGCCATATCAGGCGCACCTATCATCATGGGTAATTGCCAATTCGCTAAACCGACAAAAACAGGCATGACCACACCGAAAACCATAATCAAACCATGCATCGTAGTCATGGTATTGAAAAAATCTGGCGCTAATAAACGATGTCCTGGTAAAAAAAGCTCCGTGCGAATCAGCAAAGCCATGGTTCCTGCTAAAAGAAAGTTGACCATGCTTATAGTCAGATACAAGGTACCAATGTCTTTATGATTGGTGGTAAAAAACCAACGTTTCAAAAAACCCTTGAATCCAGGTTCTTGGTGTGGACCATGTTCATGGCCCACTCCTGCATGATCATGCCCCTTGGATTTTGCTGTCACTGTCATAGACGATTCCTCTTATTTCTTTCGGGCCGCTGCCACATCAGATGGCTGCACCAATCCACCAGCCGCTTTACCGTATTTGGCCTTATCATCATTTCCCCAACTATTGCGCTGAAAAGTAATAACCGCTGCAATATCTTTATCCGATAACTGATCACGAAATGCTTGCATTGCAGTGCCCTTCACACCATTCAATATTTGAGAGATATGCGCATCTACAGGCCCTGTTGTTATTTTTCCACCTTTTAATGCCGGAAATGCGGGCGGCATTCCCAAACCAGTCGCTTGATGACAAACAGTACAAGTCGCATTGTAAACTTTTTGCCCCGTTTCCATCAATTCTGCTTTCGATAACGGCTTATTTTCTTCGACCGGGTTAGTTTGTTTTAATGCGATCCCTTTTTGCTCTGCTACCCATTTTTTATAATCTTCTTCACTTTTTGCGATTACAACTATCGGCATAAAACCGTGACCTACCCCGCACAACTCAGCACATTGGCCACGATAAGTACCAGGCTTCTCAATACGCGCCCACGCTTCGTGAATAAACCCAGGAATGGCATCCCGTTTTACACCCAGCTCCGGTACCCACCAAGAATGAATCACATCATTTGCAGTGACCAAAAAGCGTATTTTTTTGTTAATGGGCACCACAATTGGCTTATCAACCTCGAGCAAATATTGAGTGCTTTTTGGCGCTTTACCTTCGATTTGATCTTGAGTTGTCGCTAAATTACTGAAAAAACTAATGTTCTCATCGAGATAATCATATTTCCATTTCCATTGATAGCCGGTAATTTTGATATTCAAATCCGCATTGCTATCATCTTCCATCAACATCAAAACACGAGTTGCAGGAAAAGCCATTACAATCAAAATAATAAACGGAATGATTGTCCAAATTAATTCTACGCCCAAACTCGAATGAAATTTTGCAGCTACCGCTCCTTGCGATTTTCGATGCTTAATCAGTGCATAAATCAAAACACCAAAAACGATGACCCCAATCACACACACAATCAACAAGATGGTCATGTGGAGCGTATAAATTTCTCGACTGATGGGCGTAACACCGACAGGCATGTTGTATTTCGATGCAACTGCGGTGGATGCAGTAGCAAGTAGCAGAATCCAACCCATCAGGCCAAGACATTTTCGCGAAAATCCGCGCATTACATTTTCCTTCTCTTTAAACTGATAGTTTCTTTACCACAGTAAATAATCACCGGAACTCTTAGACTGTTGAACCATGTATTTCACGGCAGCAATAATATCAGTATCGGTACAATCTACGCAGGCACCTTTTGCAGGCATGGCGCGATACCCTTTAATAGTGTGCTGTACTAACACATCAAAATTTTTCGCAATTAAAGGAGCCCAGGCTTGCTGATCACCCAATTTTGGCGATCCCAACTTGCCGGCATCATGGCACAAAGAACAAACTCGGTTATAAACTTCTTTACCTCGCTCGAGTGTCGCTGCAGGTAAGGCTTTTTCAGGATGGGCTGCGGCTCCACCACCCGCACTACCACCAGACTGAGCAATAATATAATCAACCGCATGATGAATATCTTCATCGGTACAGGTCATACATGTACCTTTGGCGGGCATACCGCCAATGCCTTTAATCGCTTTGGCATACACTTGATCTACGCCCTCTTTTAAGCGTGGCGCCCAAGCTGCTGCATCTCCCAATTTCGGAGAACCACCAGAACCCGTGGTATGACAAGCCTGGCAATACTTCTCGTAAATCTTTTTACCCACTTCAGCCGCAGTACCGCCACTTAAATTTTCTTGAGGGGGCGTTTCACTCTTAACGGTCTTTATGTAAGTGATAATTGATTTTAAATCTTCCTGGGTCAAATAAATTAAACTGTCATGGTTCACTTCCAGCATCGGTTTGGCTGACAAAGTACCACCCCCAATACGATGGTCATGTAAGAAAACATCCAGAATCTCCGACTCAGGCACTTTAGCTAATGCAGTTGCATTGATTGCCGGTGCGATATAGCCATCCACAACACCGCCCGCTAGCTCATAACGATGTTTGGGTGCACCCAAAAAATTCAAGGGAGTATGACACATTCCACAATGTCCCAATCCCTGAACTAAATAGGCACCTCGGTTCCAAGCAGCAGACTGGGCTGGATCGGGTTGGTACTCACCACCCTTGAAAAACAAGGTTCGCCAGAAAAATTGACCAAAACGCCAGCGGAAAGGAATGGGCATATCCGGCTCAATATTAGCTTGAACCACCGCCGGGATATTATCGAGGTAGGCTTTAATCGCCAAAACATCTGAATCTGTGATTTTAGCGAAAGAAGTATAGGGAAAGACGGGGAAATAATAGGATCCGTCAGGAGCTACCCCATGCTTCATTGCTTTGAGAAAATCCTGATCAGTCCATCCGCCGATACCGGACTCTTTATCAGGGGTAATGTTCGGTGAAAAGATGGTACCAAAAGGTGTTTTGAAGGCTAAGCCGCCTGCGTAAGGTTTACCACCTTCCTTAGTGTGGCAAGCAATACAATCGCCCGCCTTAACCAAATATTCACCCAGTTTAATCTGGCGTCCTTTTTCCGTGTCGGGGGTAGCTACAGGCGGATAGGCAGGATATTCGACTGCGGAACCCGCTGCAGTTTGCTCCATCGCGACTGCGCTCAAACATTGAAGAAGCAATAAACCAGCCAAACTGGCCTTACGAATGCCTAATGTCTTTATTATACCCACCATTATTTATCCCTAATGAAAATTCCCAGGCAAAAAACACCCAACCCGCCGGGAACGAGACTTAGCATAATAAGGCGATCAAGCCTTTTAGGCAATAGGGCGCCAAGGTGGATTACTATTTTGGGCCAAAGTTCTGCTGTTGCTCTTTCTGATGAGTGGGCTCTACAGCATCCGTCAACAAATGCCCCAAATGTTTAGGCACCTCGAGGCCTTCCATACGCTGCATTGATGCTTCATCAAGACAATCGCGAACCTTGATTTTCCCTAACGCGGCACGTGGAATACAACTCAATTGCCAGAATATATCACGGATTGATTCCAGCGCCTTATGTTTTGCTCTAAGTTGAGACTCAGAGGGCCTTGCAGGCAATACAAGTTGCTTAGAGAGATTGCGCAACAAGATCATTTGCAATCGCACAAAAGCCGGTATCTCGACAACCGACATCGTAACTAAATCATATTCTGCTAGTCGCTCAGACAAATGAGATAAAAATGTTTCATTACGCTCAAACAAGCCATCCCACTTATCAAGTGGCAAAAATTCACTGGCACTCACACATAAACAAAGGAATCGATCCAATCTCTTTTGTAAAGCCTCTGTTTGATCTTGGAAATCTTTAGGCAATTTTTTGAATTCAGACTCAATCCCTACGTCAACAAGATTCATTGCTCGCAACCTAATTTCTTGACGTTGCTCTTGCTTTGCACAATCTAACTTAGTGAAATCAAAATGACACAAATCGATGAGATACTCTACTAATTGCCTCGCTCTGTAATGAACCAGCCGTATCATAATTGGATTAACTTCGTTGTTTAGCAGATGAGCGGGATACAATTCCCTGGTAGTGGGCATAAACTCAGGTAATTGCATGTAAGTACCTACAAATTCGCCATGAAGCAGTACATCTTCCTTAGAGAGACTAAAATGAATCAATGCCACTTCAAGCCAATGAGGATGAAACATAAGCCCTACCTTCCTTGCGAGTGGATTTGTATTGAGCAGATTCCAAATCTCGGCATGATTTTTCACGTCCAATAAATTCTGCAAATACTCGCCACCTTTATCGATACCTGCACTGATTTTCCTTAATTTAGCCACAAACTCCTTGTCCCGTAGTTTCGCACGAATAAACTCACAATTTTTTTCCCATACTAAAGCGACAAACGCTTCTATTGTCTGAGAATCAGCCTTCTGCAATGAAGGATTTTTTTGCTGCAATTCTTGCTGCACAGACTTAAACTCTTCTACAAAAGGATACTGCTTGTAAGGCGTGCCTTGCGCACACCATGGTTTCCTAGCTGCCGCTGCGACTTCCAACGTTGAGCGTTTGTTAATCAAATCCTGAACACAACGCGGGGCCGTTGATAATATCTCTTTAACGAGACCCCGACAAATATGATCTCGACTGATAACATCTAGAAAATCTTCATTTTGATAGATTTCGGGATTATTCAAATAATGTTTAAGGGTCACCAACGACTTCCTACGGGGCGACAAATCTGCTTGATTTTGCATCATTGCTGCAAATAAGTGTGGTTCAATACCGGATACCGTAGCAAGTTCATTTACCGCATTCAATAAAATTTTTCTAACGCGACATCGCAGCCAATCCTGAACCACTCTTTGAACATCAGCCGGAGCATCTAATAAAATACGAACCAAAAACAGGCGAGCTCTTCGACTATCTTCGTTGCTCAACCTTGGATGAGTCAATACTCGGTCTAGATAACCTTCTTTTTTATCCACCACTGAAAATAAAGTTTTTTCTGGATCTTCTCTGATTAAGCGATAAAACTCTTTCGGATAAAAACCATAAGACTTGTGCCAATCGGGATCAGAAAGAACACCAATTAATAAAATAGGTTTCCAAGACTTAAAATCGTTAAGATTAAAGCCACATCGACCAAAAATATCTTTAACACCGACTATTCTTTTAGCAAGATAAACTTGAGGCCGCCCCGCAATCAGAGTAGTGCGCGAAAAAAGCTGATCAATACTTCGGGAGCCTTTTATATCTTTGAGAAATTCAGGGAAACGCAGCTGCACACAATGCTCAACGATCAGGTCGATGATAGCTTTTTCATCGAGATCGCCTTTCCATTCACAGGACAACAATTTCATCCAGCGATCAACATCAGTGGGGCCTTTGTATTGGAATTCTTCAATAAACCGTTCAGCTACTTTTGAAGTATCTTTCCATCTTTGATAAATACTTTCTTCCCCGACATCCCCCAATACACGGTAAGCATCAACCTTGTCAGAGCACACTTTAGCAAATGGACCTAAAATAACCTGGGGATTACCTCGGATGTTTTGCAATTCTGTCAATTGCTCAACTGTCACTCCTGAGAAAAAGAACGTACCGAAGTATTCAAAAAATTGTTCCAAAAACTGCCTGTGTTGCCCTTCTTGATTGTAGTGAGCAAAGAGCAATTCAACAGCAGCAACCAAATAATGCCCCATAATGTCTGAATACAGAAAATGCACTAATTCTTTAGATTCTATAGGTTCTTTAGATTCTTTTGATCCCTTAGATTCTTCCTCTTTTTCCATCATCCACTGCATCAGAGG
The DNA here is from genome assembly GCA_964567285.1 of uncultured Gammaproteobacteria bacterium. Taxonomy (GTDB): domain Bacteria; phylum Pseudomonadota; class Gammaproteobacteria; order JAIEPX01; family JAIEPX01; genus JAIEPX01. The sequence goes on along the minus strand of CAZMLO010000001.1, from coordinate 607,767 downwards.
AAAAATATGATCCTGGGTATCTATAACGATTTTCTTATTTGCATGAAGCTGAATTAGCCGATCACACAAAATGGGATTAGCAAATAAAGCTAAACAGATATCAGCATTATTCATTCTAAAATAGTTTGCCAACAGATCGTCAGACAAGGCTTTTGATTCTACTGTATCAGCTAGAATACTTCGCAAATAGCGCAATATCCGAGCCTGATCATTCTCCGTAAAAATCTTATCTTCCGCGCCAATCTCTGCTTTGCATTTGAAATAGGCCGACTTAGCTTGTTTATACTGCTCAAACCATGGCCTATCCTGATATTCTCTTTCAAACTCACCCAAAATGCCCGAGGACGAAGCCGCAAAAGCAAACTCTAAATAGAATGCCCGGGAATTCAGCAGTTTAATAAAAAATGCTTCGTTGCGAATACGAGCAAAACAGTGGCACAATACTGAGTATAGGCAGTGTCTTAGAGGGCCAGATTGACCACAGAACTCAAAAAGACCTCCGATCATTGCCTGATCAGCCTCTGCAAAACACGCCATGCGTTGTTCAAGTGAAGCATGTTTCAAAAACCCCAACAATAAATTCGGTTTACCCGAACACTTGTTTAATTCAACAGGGTTGTCAACTAAGTATTGGCACAGTTTATTCCACAAAACTATACCTAAGTTGCTCTTTACTTTAAGTAGATCAGAAAGACGTCCCTTTACAATCTCATTAATCAGAAATTCCCATTTTCTAGTGTCGATACGATTGTTCTGATACAACCATTGCACCACTTCAGATCGTGCCATTAATTTATTTAGATCGGAGGAATTAGCTTGACTCCACTGCCTTATCTCAGTTTGATAACCCGAGTCATGAATGACTCTCTCTAAAGAAGCACTATCATCTTCAACTAAATCAGCAAAGGGGGTCTGAGTAGGGGAAGGCGGTTTTTTTGCGGATGCCGGGGAGCGCGGCGGAACTACCGTATGCCCAGTTTTTGATGCTTCCACTTTTTTCATGACATTTCTCCCACGTTCAATATCTAATTACTTTCCGAAAATATCAGGACCATTTCCGTTCTTGCTCTCCGAATAAATACTCACATCACTACCAGAAAGAGAAAACAAATTGCTGAAACTTTCTGCCAGCAGACTAACACTGGAATCTTTTGCAGGCACCATTACTGTTACTTTATACTCATCATGCAGCCGAGAGAGCTTTCTTTCATTGGCCACCTGATTTGCATTAACACAATTAAATTGGAAAGAATCCAAAAATTGTTTAAATGGCTCTGCACAGAGCAATGCTGACCATAATTTCGATGCTTTTTCTGAAAATTTTTCGCTGCCCTTGTTTTTATCCAAGTAGGCCGATACAAAATTGGATTCGAGCAACAGCCTCTTAACACTCAATCTCAAATCAACTCCATCCACAAGTATCGCGCGAGAAAATTCCTCACCAGCTTGTGGGTGTGTCAGATAGCATTGCAGAAGATCTCCTGCCCGTTTAGGTTCCCATAGATCAATACACTGAATCAAAACTTCTTTCATTAATCGAGATAAATAGCGATTCTTGCTATTTACACAACGCATTATCAACTCTACATTTTCTGGCTGAAACAAATCGGCCTTGATCATATGCGTAAATAAAGGATGATGTCCATCATTCTCCCTGCGCCTATTAAGCATAAAAATATCATCAGAGCCTATAGCGATTAAAGCCTCTGGCGGGTCAAGCTTATCAGCGGGTAATCTCAACAGTAACTCATAAAAAAACTGGGGTTCTTCTTTGAATAAATAACCAAAACCTGTAAAAGAGATATCCCGTATTTCCTGATCTTTCATCTTATTGATAGCAGCACAAAGCTTGTCACGTAGATAGATGCTATCTCGCATTAACTTATTAAAAATTGGCGGGAAAACATCTCTCAATCGCAATAAATTATCTGCTTGCAATTTATCTCTCAAATAACCATTATCAGACCTCGCCCCATTAAGAGACTTTTGTTTGGCTATGCAACCATTTTCAGAGCTCGATTCTTCACTCGGAAAAAATAATTCCCTGATATTTTTCAGCAAACAGGGCTGCACCTCTACCGAGATAAGTCGATTTAGGAGGCTAATATCACTCGAAAATTGATCTTTTAATAAGCCTGCTCGCATTAGTTCTTGCAAAACCTCGGGCGTTACAACCTCCTCATCACTGAGCCAATTTTTCACAACAGTAGACAATCGCTCCATCGCACCATGAGGCAACCTCCCCTCTGTTTTTGTGTGCAAAAGAATGATCTGGTGAAAAAGCACTGGTTTTTTTTCTAGGAGCGACACAGCCAAATTAAAACACGTTTTTCCTGACTGCTCTTGTTCAGCTGAGAGCTTCTCATCTCTTGTCATCAGAGAGAAAATCGCTTCAGCATCAATATTAGCAGGATCAATTTTTTGGACGAAATCCCATGCGAGCCCTGCTTTTTCAGTCGTGTTAATTTCTGCCAAAAAGGCTTTTGCCCGGCAAGGATTACTAGGCACTGCATCATCGCCACGGCTATAGAGCCCAAACAGCTCCTCTCCCCGACCAATATCAGCAATTAACGGCAAGATTTCTTTTTTTTCAGCGTCTGATAAAACCACAGGACCATTTACACTCGATAACTGGGAATACAATCTTTCAACAAGAAACCGATCAAAAGGCCTATCACGGTGCAGTTCCCACTCCATTCTGATCGTGAAAATAGTATGCTTTAAAGAACTTTTTTCCGCCTCAATTTTTCCCCAAAAAAAGTCGTTTGAGGCAATAATATAAGCCTCTCTAGCACTGATTGAATAAACGCTTCTCACACCTCGATTGGTTTTCGAAGCTTGAACATAATCATTTAAATTTCCGCTTGCCGTGATCGCCCTGATGCGAAATCGAGCCCAAATTGTAGGGTGCTGTGATCGATATTTTTTGAGCTCTTCACTGGCTTCTGCATCAGAATCATGTAAATTATTCGCCTCTTGCAGCAAAGCCCTCGGCTCTTCAACTTTTCCAAATAACCGATCATCTTGCGCAATAATCATTTCAAGACGCGAGTGAGAACGTTCTAATTTACCCAGCCTTTCTATACTGAGACACTGTTTCACTTGTTGATCAGACAATTTCGCTAAACGACGGGTAGAGGGATTATCCAAAATAATAAACAACTCTTCACCTGCATCAGAAAAATGTTGGGCATAACTAGCGATACACTGCGCCACTCTTGTTCTAAATAGCTCAGACACAGTAACAACCGACTCAACCCCCTCCGCACTCACAACCTCATTCAACAAGATATTGAAATCTTTTTGAGCTCTGGAACCTGGAATATTAGCAATGACGGGCAGTAATTTCCCCACACGTTGAACAAACCACAACTTATTCTGTCGCAGTATTTTAATCAGCAATGAAGCGGGATTAGTGAGGTGTCTCAATAGATGAGCCAAATATTGATCATTTTTTCCGGCTGCACGAATAAAGGCATCAATATTTTCATGCCAAAATGCTTCCATCGCTCGAATTGTCACAGGGTGATAAAGACGATATCGTAACTCTTGATAATGAGAACAGCTGTCTTTGTTCTCTTGGAGGAAATCCAAATTCGCCACTTTCTCGATTAGTGCAAGAATTTTCTCTCGTCGATAGCGAATAAAATACGTCAAACCATTTCGCACCAGATTCGCCATTTCAGTGAACATGGCCAAAACATCCGCATCACCCGGCACTACCTGTACTTCGCTAGGCATAAGAGTAAGGACATACTCACCCCTCTGTCTGTTCTCTTGCGAAGCATGATCTCGTCTGATACGAAGCTCTAGAAAGTTGCATTTTTCTCCATCTATATTCGGTGCAGGCTGTTCAATCTGGGCAATAAAAGCACTCGAATCTAGCAGAGGTTCATGGTACACACGTTTCATGTTAAGTGTACCTGTAACTCTTTTATCTGCTACAGAAACATTATGCCAAACAATGTCAAATACAAGAATGCGGAGCAGTTCTGCTTCATTTAATGCCTGACTCAAAAATCCCAAAGGCCGTTCAGACCCCAAACAAACAGGCTCCATAACGCCTGGATTATTTAATGCAAGCTGCCCGATAAAGAACGGACTACCACGATCATTGGAATACGATTCAGTAAGATTAGGAGCTAATTCAAAGAGCTCTCTAAAAAAAGTGCTATTTTTCGTTTGTGTAGCCTCTCGAATCTTTGTATTAAGAGAATAATACGGGTTCGAAAGCTCACCGTGCCATAATCTGACCAACCTTCTAGCCTCATCATCTGATGGAACTATTGCTGAGAGCGAGTTCCTCAGGTCACGTACTGAAGCACCTTCATTTTTCCTAACAGCCTTATCTTGCATCGCCCACAGATAAATTGCTCGACAATCTTCATTGTGTTGCATCAAGATGAAAAAAGCGCAGCGGTCAGAACTATTATTCAAATTAGCGCCCACTAAAATGGCCTTAGAAATGGCAGCGAGTGTCAGTGGGCCGGAGGGAGATTGAGGATTTTCTTTAATCGCGCGCCATAATTCTTGGGCTCGTCCGATACTCGCCTTTTTCAGCCATTCTCTTCTGACAGGCTCGGTTGCACCACCTTCTCCTAATTCCATAGGAAACAATAGGTTATAAAGATCAGACAAATCTTGATATATCCGCCCTTCTTTATTGAACCAATAGTTAGCATCAACTGAAATACTAATGTGCGTTTTAATGTTCTCAGCAGTAAAATATTTTTCCTGAGTGTCTTGCATAAAAGCCCCCATTTAAAAAATGCACTCTTAATCTCAGCGATTCTACCTCAATCCACTGTAAAGTTCAAGGTTTTTCCCAAGAACTTAGTAACGATAGTGATCGGGCTTATAGGGACCTTGAGGATTGAGGCTTAAATAGCGGGCTTGCTCTTGGCTTAGGGTGGTCAAATGAACCCCTAGCTTAGGCAAGTGTAGGAAGGCGACCTTCTCGTCGAGGTGTTTCGGGAGAATATGGACCCCCAAAGGGTACTTCTTTGGGTACTGCCACAACTCAATTTGGGCCAATACTTGATTAGTGAAGGACGTAGACATCACAAAACTCGCATGACCATTAGCGCAACCCAAGTTAACGAGCCGACCTTCAGCCAATAGAATTAAACGCTTGCCATCAGGAAAAATAACATGGTCAACTTGTGGCTTGATGGATTCCCAGGGGTAATTCCGGAGCGAACTTACCTCTATTTCTGAGTCAAAATGGCCGATATTACACAGTATGACCTGATCTTTCATGCGCAGCATATGCTCATGCCTAATCACATTTATATTACCCGTGGCGGTCACAAATATATCACCCAGCGTTGCGACCTCCTCCATCGTCACCACTTCATAACCCTCCATCGCAGCTTGCAAAGCACAAATGGGATCAATTTCTGTAATATAAACGTGAGCCCCCAGCGCTCTCAAGGATTGGGCACAACCCTTACCCACTTCACCGTATCCTGCAACAATCACTTTTTTCCCGGCAATCATAGTGTTTGTAGCGCGCTTGATACCATCAACCAGCGATTCTCGACAACCATAAAAGTTATCGAACTTTGATTTTGTGACTGAATCGTTGACATTAATGGCAGGAATTTTTAGCGTATTTCGACGAGCCATTTCGTACAATCGATTTACGCCGGTTGTTGTTTCTTCAGACACACCCACTACATTCGAGAGTAATTCAGGAAATTGTTGATGCATAATGCGCGTTAAATCACCCCCGTCGTCCAATAGTAAATTGGGACGCCAATGTTCAGGCCCTTGTATCGATTTTTCTATGCACCACCAGTACTCTTCTTCCGTTTCACCTTTCCAAGCAAAAACCGGAATTCCTTGGGTGGCAATGGCTGCCGCAGCATGGTCTTGAGTGGAGAAAATATTGCAGGAAGCCCACCTGACTTCAGCACCCAAATGAACCAGGGTTTCGATAAGCACGGCGGTTTGAATGGTCATGTGCAAACAACCGGTGATTCGGGCGCCTTTTAATGGGTGCTGATTCCCAAATTCTTCGCGCAATGCCATCAATCCGGGCATTTCAGTTTCGGCTATTAAAATCTCACGACGCCCCCAAGAGGCTAAAGATAGATCAGCAACTTTGAAATCTTCCATAATACCCATTCACTCTCAGGAAAGAGGTCTATATTAGGTATTATAGGACATTATGTATTTATTTTAGTAATGCCGCCTTGTCGGTTCGCTCCCAAGAAAACTCATGGTCTTGCCGGCCAAAATGCCCATAGGCAGCTGTTTGACGATAAATAGGTTTTAATAAATCCAGCGTATTAATGATCCCACCAGGGGTTAGATCAAAATGCTTTTTGACCACTTCTTCCAATTCCTGGTTGCTTAAGGGGCTTGTTCCAAAAGAGTCCACCATAACCGAGGTAGGCTCCGCCAGACCTATGGCATAGGAAATCTGAATTTCACAGCGCTCTGCCAACCCTGCTGCCACAATGTTTTTAGCCACATAGCGAGCCATATACGCCCCTGAACGATCCACTTTGGAAGGATCCTTACCCGAAAAACACCCTCCACCATGATGTGCCATACCACCATAGCTATCGACGATTATTTTTCTACCCGTGAGCCCACAATCTCCCATCGGCCCCCCGATTACAAATCGACCGGTCGGATTAATGTAGTACCTTGTTTTAGCATCCAACCAATGAGCAGGGATAACCGGCTTAATGATCTCTTCCATCACCCCTTCAATCACTTGCTGATGACTCAGATCAGGATCATGCTGCGTTGAAACCACGATAGCATCGACCCCGATAGGCTTTTTATCTTGATACCGAACCGTTACTTGGCTCTTGGCATCAGGCCTTAACCAAGGCAATTTGCCGTTTTTACGCACCTCGGATTGCCGTTTCATCAAACGATGTGCGTAGGTGATTGGAGCCGGCATAAAAACTTCGGTCTCATTTGTCGCATAACCAAACATCAGGCCTTGATCACCCGCACCCAACTGTTTATCGTCACGCTGATCAACCCCCAATGAGATATCTGGAGACTGCTTTCCAATCGTGGTCAAAATAGCGCAAGAATCGCCTGTAAACCCGTATGCCGGGGAATTATAGCCGATATCGTTGATCGTCTGTCGAGCGATGGCCTCCATGTCTACCCAAGCCGTGGTCGTTATTTCCCCGGCAATCAGTACCATGCCGGTTTTGACCATGGTTTCACAGGCTACCCGGGCCATGGGGTCTTTTCGAATGATCTCATCCAATATCGCATCGGAGATTTGATCAGCCACTTTGTCGGGATGCCCTTCGGACACGGATTCAGAGGTAAATAAGGTTATAGGGTTCATAGCCATCTTTTCGAGTGAGTTAAATAAAGAACAATGGTCGCACTGAAGGCTTTAAAAATCAAGGTTCGTGGGACTTAAGTGAGGGTGATTTGGTGGCATGGAAGCTGGTAATATGTTTTTCCAATGGGGAGGGGAAAATGACGCTCACCAACTTCCTGCCTGAATTGAAGATACTAAACTTGGGGTTAAAAGTCAGTAGTCAAATACCCTATTCAGCTTGAGACATTGTCCATGCTGACTTTAGTCCCTGGATGGGACGTTTTATAAATCACTATTCTGAAATCTTTGTATTTATACTGCCATGACTTAATTGCAGCATACAAACTCACCGGATACATATAAATCATGAAGATAATACGCCAAACCACAGGGCGATATTTCATGTATATTTGATACAAGATTTCGAGCGAAACAGGTTGACCTTGTAGTACCATAATCAACGAAAGGACGCCAATCCCAATCATAATCAGAGAAGATAGAATTAAAGAGGAGATAAAAGTATGCCGACGGATTACCGTATAAGCCATTCTCCACGTGGGTTTAACTTCTAACATGGACCGATTATACCACAGTGCCACCCTTTTTTGCACGGTTCCTGATCTGGATGTTGCTCAAACCATCTATTACGTGGGACTTGAGGCTTTTGGTCAATTAGGTCAGTGATGTATCAAGGATTTCAAGGCATTTCGATAGGAGAGCGCTTCTGCCACATGAAGGGTATCGATGGTATTAGCAGCGGCCAAATCAGCGATGGTCCGTGAGACTCGCAGCAGGCGATGATAGGACCGAGGGGACAATTTAAGCGTTTCGATGGCATCGTTTAACAGAACTTCTGCTTCAGGACTTAACTGACAGAACTCCTTTAATTTATTTTGATTAAGCGCAGAATTGGGACAGCCTTGACGCTGCTCTTGAAGGTCTCGAGCTACAGATACTCTCTGTCTCACTTCTGCACTCGAAACAGCCTTATCGGCACTTTCGGTTAGGATTTTCATGGGCACTGGTAATACCTGCAAATGACAATCAATCCGATCGAGCATAGGCCCTGAGATCTTTCGTTGATAGCGCTCAATCAATTGGGGGCTGCAATGACAGTCTCGCTGAGGATCGCCCAGATAGCCACAGGGACAGGGGTTCATTGCCGCAACGAATTGAAATCTTGCGGGGTAGGTCAAATGGGTTGCAGCTCTTGCAACGGTAATATTGCCAGTTTCCAGCGGTTCACGCAGTGCCTCTAAAACATCTCTTCGAAATTCTGCTAACTCATCTAAAAATAAAACCCCACAATGAGCCTGAGAAATCAATCCCGGCTTGGCGTTCCTACCTCCTCCCACCAAGGCTGCACTGGAGCTGGTGTGGTGTGGCGCACAAAACGGCGTTTGACGCCACCGAGAAGCCTCCACCCTTCCACATGCCAAAGAGTGAATCATGGAGACCTCGAGCGCTTGTGACTTTGTCAGTTCCGGAAGAATGCCCGGCAGGCAATGACTTAATAGCGATTTACCCGTACCCGGGGGGCCGACCATCAATAAACTATGAGCGCCTGCAGCGGAAATTGTTAAGGCTCTTTTTGCTTGTTCATGTCCACGCACATCGGCCAAATCGGGGCTAAGATGCGAGACGGCGTCTAAGCTTTGCTCGGTGCTTTCCTGCGGAACCAAACGAATCTTGCCTTGCAAATGCTGGCATAAAGCCAGCAAAGATTCACAAGGAAAAACCACGTTCCCACCCGGCAAAACAGCCTCCGCCGCATTCTCAGGCGCTACGATTAATATGCGTCCCTTTTGGCTTGCAGCCACAGCCGCTGACAAAATACCCGAAACTGGCCTCAGCTCTCCCGAAAGGCCCAACTCAGCCGTGAATTCATAATCACCCAGCTCTTGATGCGGAATTTGATGCGAAGCGGCCAAAATTCCCATGGCAATAGCCAAATCATAACGGCCACCACACTTAGGAATATCGGCAGACGCCAAGTTTGTTGTGATCCGATGCCTGGGAAACTCGAATTCACAGTTCATTAAAGCAGAGCGCACTCGCTCTTTGCTTTCTTTGACTGCCGCCTCCGGCAATCCCACAATACTGAATTTGGGAATACCCCCCGACAGATGAGTCTCAACACTCACTTGCGGGGCCGTGATACCCACTTGAGCGCGCGTATAGGTAATAGGGGCATTTACCATAGTTATTTTTTATGACTGGATGATTTAGCCACTGGTTTATGTTTTTTTTGACTCGTTGATTTAACACCCAAATGTTTCTCTAATTCATCCACTTTCTTACGAGTGCGCTTTAGCACATCAACTTGCGCATCAAACTCTTCTCGTGTGACCAAATCCATTTTACCCAAAGCCGATTTTAAAATACTGTGGAAGTTTTTCTCAACATCCTGACAGGCTTGTTGCACACCCTTTGGCAATGCCTTGGTTAATTTTTTACTCAAATCATCAAAAAATTTTGCATCAAACATAAAGCCTTTCTCCTTTGTAAAGCTATGTGGTTAAAGTCTACCCCACCAATCTCTGAAAAAATACCCGTGTTTACATTTTAGCGTCTCATTTCCAAAAAACACAACTGCTGCTATAATAGCCTTATATCGCTACACAAAGGAGATCTTCATGGGCACATCTGCAATCTTGTTAATCGCATTAGCTATCATTGCCATCTATGTCGTAACAATCTATAACAAACTTATAGCCATGATAGAGGCTATTCGCAACAATCAAAAACAAATCGATATTCAGCTGGATCGACGATTTAAAGTTTTTGAATCTTTGATTAATGTTGTTAAAAATTATATGGATTACGAAAAATCTACACTGAGCCAAGTCACAGAATTACGCACAAAAGCTCAAGCTGCTCACGCAGCGGGCGATGAAAAATCTCGGATTGGTTTTGAAGATAAAATTTCTCGGATCACTGGTGGAATCAATTTCGTGTTTGAACAATATCCTGATTTAAAAGCCAACCAAAATGCACTGCAATTACAAGAAGAAATTGTCAACACCGAAAATAAATTAACCTTCGCGAAACAAGCTTGTAACGACAGCATTGAAACCTACAATGCCACAAAAAAATCAGTTTTTCCTGCATTGGTTGTTGCGATTTTCCGCAACCTGGATGTTCCTTTTGAATATTGGCATCTCAGCCAAGAAGTGGTGGCTGATCAAGAAAAATACACCGTAAAACTTTAAGGGGTCATAGATGGGGCCACATCTTTTCTTGATGCATACCTTGATGCATACTTTGCTAAGAGTATTCACCAAGTAAAGACCTGACCCCATCTTGCGGGCTTTTCTCGGAGGGATTATGCCAGATAACTTACATGCATACGAACAGCATAGCACCGACTGGCGCGCCTCTACGCGTCGAAACACCCATCGAACTTATATTACGATTGGCACATTTTTTTTGATCTATGGATGCTTGGGCTTGCTAATCGACACCTATATGCTGAGCTCTGCCTATCCCGGCATACCCGTCAATATTATTGTCAAACATCTGCTAAGCCTTGAGCCTTTCCCTATTGCCACACTAATATTATTAATCATAGCGGCCATGGCTTTATGGGCCACCTTCAGCTTTCATAATCGACTCATGCTGCTCGGCACTGAAGCACGTGAAATAAAACCTGAAACGGCTAACAATTTAGAAGAACAACAACTCTATAATATTATTGATGAACTACGCATCGCTGCGGGCTTAAAATTTATGCCCAAAGTTTTTATCATAAACGCTAATTATATGAACGCTTTTGCCAGTGGTTACAGCGAAAAATCTTCCATGGTCGCGATCACGTCGGGATTACTCAGAAAACTCGATCGGGCAGAAACACAAGCGGTAATGGCTCATGAAATTTCTCATATTCGCAACATGGACATCAAACTCACACTGATGGCCTCGGTGCTCGCCAACATTATCCTGATCACACTGGATTACTTTTTTTACGCCATGATTTTTGGAAATAGAAATCGCGAAAAAGGCGATAACCGATTGTTATTAGTGATTACAATTCTTCGCTACACCCTACCCCTTGTCACAATCTTACTAACACTGTATTTATCACGGACCCGCGAATACATGGCCGACGCTGGTTGCGTCGAAATCACTCGAGACAACCAACCTCTAGCTCGGGCTTTATTAAAAATTCAAGCGGACACCCAAAATAATGCCGAAGAACAAGCACGCGAATATGCCAAAACCCCTCACGAAGAAGTCCGTCGAGCTGCCTACATTTTCGATCCCCGCAAAGCTGGCATCAGCGCCCAATCTTTCAGCGACTTATTCTCAACCCACCCCCCTCTTGAAAAGCGCTTAGCCGCTATAGGATTCAAAAAACGCTAACCCCACCTCCTAGCGCTAACCTCCTAGTGGTAAAATCTTGTGATTTTAGCGGCAATATGCCATAATAACTTGTCAATGTATTTTCGGTCACATTTCATCGATTAAAATAATATCCGCCTAGACTGAATTTGGAGAGTAATTTTCCAATAGGCAGGTTTAGGAGAAGAGTTATGCCATTTGATACCCTTGGGTTAGCACCTGAGTTAGTTCGTGTTGCTGCAGAAAAAGGTTACAAAGTTTCAACACCCATTCAACGTCAAGCAATCCCACCCATATTAGCCGGTCTTGATATTTTAGCAGGTGCCCAAACGGGTACTGGAAAAACAGCGGCTTTTGCATTCCCGATTTTGCAATTGATGAGTCAAAATGCAGCCGCCATTAAGACACGTAAAATTCGCGTACTCGTACTGACACCCACTCGCGAATTAGCAGCACAAGTTGATGAAAGCTTTAAAACTTATGGTGGATATTTACCCTTTAAATCGTTTGTCGTATTCGGCGGGGTGAGCTTTAATGTGCAGATGGAAAAATTGCGCAGAGGCTGCGATATTTTAGTCGCAACACCAGGACGATTACTCGATCACGTACAACGTCGCACTGTTGATTTATCAAACGTCGAAATTTTAGTATTAGATGAAGCGGATCGCATGTTAGACATGGGATTTATTCGGGATATTCGTAAACTTATTGCCATACTACCCAAGCAGCGTCAAAACTTAATGTTTTCTGCGACTTATTCAACAGAGATTAAAACACTTGCTGACAGTATGCTCAAATCACCAGTCAATGTTGAAGTTGCACAGCGCAATTCAACGGCAGACAGCATTAAACATTGCGTGCATCCTGTCGATAAATCGTCAAAAGCAAAATTGTTGTCTTATTTAATTGGTTCGCGCAATTTAAAACAAGTGCTCGTATTTACTCGTACAAAACATGGGGCCGATCGATTAGCGCGACAATTGGCACACGATGGGCTGAATTCAGCTGCGATTCATGGCAATAAAACACAAGGCGCAAGAACACGCGCTTTAGCAGAATTTAAAGAAAATAAAGTGCGCGTATTAGTCGCGACAGATATTGCGGCTCGCGGTTTGGATATCGATCAACTTCCGCTCGTCGTCAATTTTGATTTACCGATGGTCGCGGAAGATTATGTACATCGGATTGGCCGCACAGGTCGCGCCGGTAATCAAGGCGAAGCGATCTCATTGGTGAGCATCGATGAGCATCGTTTATTAAGCGATATCGAACGCCTCCTCAAACGCAAAATTCCCCAATCAGTTATTCCCGGCTTCGAACCCGACCCCACCATCAAAGCAGCAGCCCCCATCAAACAGCGCCAGAAAAAACCAACCGCAAGACCCAACAGATTCGCGGACAAACGCAAAGGCGGCTGGCAAGCCACTTCAGCCAATAAACCAGGCCGCCGTGGCCGCTCAAGCGGTCGTGGTGGCTAGGCAACGACCCGCCCCCTCAAACAATTGACCTGATGGCGCACGCAGCAAAAAATCCGGATGACGCGATTGATGCGATCAAAGCCATTGATCGCGTCAATCGCGTCACAAATTCAATCATTGAGGCAAATGACTCGACAGATTGCATCAATTGCGTCAAACTTGGATAGGATATTTCAAAAGGCCGCCTCAAGAAAGTCGGTAATGGCTCTGCCACCGCTTATCGTAAATCTGAACAAGAAAATTGGATGTTATTATGACAACCCAACACTACTGGGTCTACATATTACACTGTGATAACAACAGTTATTACACCGGCTATACCAAGGATTTAAATAAACGCTATCAAGCACACCTTAATGGTACCAGCAAATGTAAATATACCCGCAGCTTTAAACCAGTAGCAATCGCGCAGTCTTGGAAAATCGCCGGTGATAAATCTCAGGCCATGAAAATTGAGAATAGCGTCAAAAAACTCTCACGCGCTCAAAAAGAAAAAATTATTGCAGATCCAACTCTTCTCTCAAGGGAAGGGATCAAGTCTAAATAAATTAATCAATTAATTTAGATTTGACCCCTTCCTTCCAACTCACATAACCCTACAACCACCACCATCGGAAGCAGCGGGAGGGGGCGGTAGCTGTTCAGGATCACCCCCCTTCACAATGACGTTGACGTTCCTCAACACCAGTTTTGTTGCTTCTTCTAAAAGCCCCTTAGCCACTTGTTTATAATGGAATTCAGAGAGGGCAGGGAAGCGGTTTTGCCTAATGCTTTCCAGAGGTAGTTCTTGACAAGCCACAAATCGCTGGCCCACAGCTGCAGTGCTATCAATCCAATATAATTGGGGATAATTCAAACTTTCGTTACACACTCTTAACCACCTATCCAGATCGTCTAAAGCCTCATTAGCGAAAATAAAAACGATATGGGAATCTCTACAATAAGTACGCAATATGTTCTGAAATGGCAATTGCCCTACTGTGTTCCAGATAGAAATACGACTATAACCGACCTTTACAGTTTTAAATTCTAAGCCCAAATTGAATTGAAAAGGACCTGACTCGTGTCCACTGAATTGTTCGATAAAATGTTTTCTTTGCCCACTTTCATTAGCAAAGCAAAATAACTTTAATAGCATCTCCTCGTCGCGCTCCAAATTAACGTTTTGAGGGGGCGAGGGCACAATCATTGCAGCGACAGGAAGGCGATGGACATCATTATTAGGTCTAATTTCAGCTCGATGTCGTACTAGGGCCTGAATATCCACATTACTGCCTTGGGCATTGCCAACAGCTGAGGGAAGATTAGGTGCGCACTGTGGAGGCTGTGCAGGCAATTCGGACAAAGTGGCAGCCTGTGCTCCAATTTCCTGATTATTATTGTTTTCTAAAGCTACTTGGATTTTTGGAGCATAATCAGTTGAATTCTTGGGGTTATATTGCTCCGAACAGGCATCTGGATAGCTTGTTAAATAATACCGAACAAGATCCAACATCCCACGATTCACTTCAAATGATGTAATAGCTAACTGAGTGATCGGGCAAAGGGGTTTATCGGATGATAATAGCTGTAAAGCGATTTCCTTTTCGACGGTATAGCCCGACCCAATGAGAATCACTGGTGTGTGAAATATCTCGCATGTAACAGGACAAGAAATTATTCTTTCAATCTCAGTTTGCGCCAACACAACAGACTGAACAACACGAATAGTATCAGCTGCCCCTGTTTCAGGTTCCTCTTTCATATAATCTCTCCCAATCTAAACGGATCTCAATATGGCAATTATCACCACCTGACCCTCCTGACACAACCATTCGGCTGTTCGAAATACCATTGGCCCAAAATTCTGCCGCAACGGTGAGGGCTTGTAAAGAGTAGGATCAAATTCCTCTAGTACTAAAATCTTGTAATTCTAAAGGCAATATACCACAATGACTAATCAATGTATTTTCGGTCACATTTAATTGATTAAAATAATATCAGCAAGGTGAAGCAATCTCACTCGTGAGCGTCGATGAACATCGTTTATTAAGCGATATCGAACGCCTCCTCAAACGCAAAATTTCCTAATCCGCTATCCCCGGCTTCGAACCCAACCCTTCAATCAAACCACAAGCCCCCACCAAACAGCGCAATAAAAAACCAACAGCCAAACCCAACAGATTCGCGGACAAACGCAAAGGCGGCTGACAAAGCGCATCGGCTAAAAACAGTGGCCGTCGCGGTCGCTCAAGCGGCCGAGGGAACTAAGACGGCAGAACCCACCCCACGCCTGATCAAGTATAAGAAAGTATCTGCATGTATACGCCAAATAGCGTACACTACCGTACACTCTCATATACTTCTGTATACGTTGTGATAGCTACAAAATCGAGATTCATTATAACTAGTCAAATTATTTTGGCTTCAATACAGGCGGAAAAGGTGAAGGCCGGGGTTTGGCTTTTAGGGTCTCTGCGCAACTTGGGCTTGCTGCACTGACCATTCTAATAAAATAATCGGGCTCTGTTGATTTGCTGTACGCTTCACGAAGCACTGCTGCGGCGTTGGCATAACCACGATCCAGAAAATCTGCTAAAGCATAGGTTAGCGCTTTGCGAATGTTTGCCGGAGTATTGGTTGCGATTAATAATTTGACTAGCGCTTTATGTGCTTCCGGATCATTGTTCAACAATTTAGCGAGCAATTCTAAGAGTGCGGCTTGAAGAACAGGTTTTAATACTAGCCTTAAGATACTATCAGGTTCAGATTTTTGCCCCGCCGACTCACCCACATCAACATCCGTTTCTGCTTCAGTTTCAGATTCTGAATCGATTTCTTCTTTCAACACATTCATTTTAGAGCGCTGATCAGCATCCAACTCCGCTGTGGAATTAATCATCAACAAAGCACGTAAAATTTCATCTTCTATGGGAGGGGCACCGAAAGGCATTTCTTAATCCTGCATCAACAATATAAGCAGTGAGTATAACATAGAATAGACCAGCTATTAGAGGCCCAAAAAGTACTACAAAATGGGTGATTACAAAATAAAAATCAACAATATGCACTATAATGAAGGTAGGCATTTCAACAACTGCGGAGGTCTATTATATGTGTAATCATTTGAACAAAAGAATTCCTTATTTGTTAAGTGTATTAGCTTTATCTGTAGTGTCGACCGTTTCAGGAGTCAACAATGTGGTTTTTACAAACCCTACAGGTGATGCGGCTACAAGACTCGAAAACGTAGGTCGCTTTAATACAACGGGATTGGGCAACACCCCTCCTGTGGGCCGACTATCAACAGAACTTATGACCGTGATTAATAATAAGGTCTATCTTTCACCATCACAACTATGCTTTGGAGATTCTAGACCCGCCATTCCGAGTGGAAACCCGATAATTCCTGGGGTGCTTGTTATCGACGGATCTAATACACGAGGTAATTTGCCCTTAGCCGGCTATTTACCTTGGAGCGCAATAGATCCCATTGCAAACCCAATGCCCCAATGGCAAACATCCTCTATGGGCGCTATTAATTCTGCTCACCTCAACTCCGGGGATGTTTTAGTTGTAGGTATTGATGGAGATGTTTGCCGACCCATAAATGGAGGCGGTATCAATGGTTTTGAACTTTGGGATGTCAGCAATCCTAATCCTGCTAAAGCAAAGCTTCTATCATTTACTCAAGTGTTTGATGTTAACTCTCTTTTAATTAGCAATACAGGACCGAATGGGGAAGTAATAGGACATCCTATTATGTTTAGTCAGGGCAAAAAAGATTACTTAGCGCTTACAGCGGGGAACTTGGGACGGCTCAAAATTTATGACATTACAAACCCTCAAAATCCTAATTTAATTGCTACCTGGGGTAGTGAATCACTTCAATTTCCGGGTGTGGATCCTAGCTTGGCCAATTCCACATCAACACCTTCAATTGACGATTTTACGAACTTCATTAATACCTTACCACCTTACTTAGCGTTTGGTTTTAATGTAAGGGGGGCATTTCCAGGTAACGCCGCGACGGATGTTAATCTTATTGATAAAAATACGCTTAGCATAGGTATGGCAAACTCAGGTGTGGCTATTTTAGATGTGAGCAAATTGCCAAAGATTAAATTAATTTCAATTTTAAAAGATCTTAATGATGCGGATAGAGCAAAAAATGTAGGCGGCGGATTTTCTGTTGCTAATGCGAATAGTAAATTATTAGTTGAGGATGCCGGCTCACCGCCTGCATTTATTAAGATGAATTTCAAAAATAATCCTAACTATGTGGTCTTGGTGAGTGAATTTGGCTTTACTCCACGCATCGCCAATGCTCCTTATAACGGAGTACTAGATTCCGACTATATCGTTTATGTGGGAAATGCTTGTACAGCTAATGCAGCCTCAATGCCAGTGGCAAATTTAGTTGCACCTACTTCTCAACCGAAATTGGCAGCCTTCATTAGAGGTGCCTGCACATTCCAAGAAAAAATGGATAACATCACTGCAAAAGGCTATATCGGCGGAATCATGGTCAATTTGTACAGCAACGGTGAAGTATCTGCAGGAGCTGCCGGTACCAGTGCGACAATTCCAGCAGTCGGTATTAGTTACTACTCTGGGTTGACCTTATTTGGACTGCAAGGCTCATTTCCAGTTCCACCGTTGTTTAAAAATTACACGCAGGTTTATCCAGCACTACCCACAAGTTGTGCAGGCAATCCAACACCTTGTGGTACTTTAGCAACAACAGGCGTAACAGTTAACTCAGGCTTTATCAAGGCTACGGGGTTAAGAGTTTGGGATATCAAAAATATTACTCAACCCGGATTATTGAGTACTATTGATACATTTTGCTCAGCGAATATTGCAGATCCTAGCTGTCAAATACCCAATACTGCTTTCGCAGCTTTCGAACCTGTGTTCTTAGATAGCGACACAATTGCCGTATCTTGGGAGACAGATGGTGTGTTGCTAATCGATCTGAAGAATCCACGCAATCCTAAACAGTTAGCGAAATGGCATCCTAGTGATCCAGCATTTGAAGCACAAAATGGTGGCGCGCCATTGTTTTCTGCCCAACTAATATACGATAAACCTTCTGGATGTTTATTTGTGGCTGATGTGAGGGGAGGTTTGTATGTATTGGATGATGCCCAAAAAGGACCTAAATGTAAATTACTCAGAAAAAATAGTCATCATTCACACTAATTTTTAAATTAAAGCGGCGTTTCATGGCGGAAACGCCGCTTTTTTATTGAGAGAGAGAGGGGGGGGAGGGGGTGATTTAATGACATTATTTTCCCTCCTTCAACGGGAGCTAATATCGATATCAAAATGATCAATGAACTTCATGAGGTTTTGAAATAAGGGGTTATCTCGATCACGTTGAAATACTTCTACGTAGGTTTTGAGAATATAGACGTAGTCTGGATCTGTTAAAATGGGCATCATTTTATCAGCGCGTTCGCGATCGAGGGGATTATCATAGTCATAATCTTGAAACAAAACAGCGGCGACGATGGCTGCTTTGGTGGCTTTTCTAGCTTTACTGACTCGATAAAAACTTTGCATGCAAAAAGTGAGCGCACGATCTTTGTCAAAATCTAGCCATTCTTTGTAAACGGCTAAGGCCTCATCTTTTGCTTTGGTCATATCAATTGGGCCTGATTGACCTTGCTCGTGCAGCAATAATAAACATAACAAGGTTGGCATGACGGCTTCGACATTTGCCCAGGTACAGTTACCTGAAATCTGTTCTGACAACGGGATGATCGTGACTTTTTTTAGGCCCAGTTGCTGCGGCAATCCCTCATCGATAGTACGAGTATCTTGGCGTGTATACATCAAATCTCGAATAAAATCTTTGGTAAAGCGCTCCGGACGAGCCATTTTAAAAATAATGACGGTTCCATTATCGCGACCATAAGCACCCCGATCACACCGAATTAAAAAATCACCAAATTGAATAAAACAAATGGCATGCCCGGAATAAACCACTGGGATCACCAAGGGTGATCGATCCAACAACTGATTAATCTCTTTTTGATAGCGCTTAATATCCACCATATAATGCTGATACTTCACCAATTCAGAAGCCGCACTCAAAGTACTAATGATGATATCGAAATGATCAAAATATTTGCGCAAATGCTTGGCAGTAAAATTTTTCTTAAATTCTGAAAGCGACTCCACTGCCAGCGCAACAGTAAATTCCAAGTAAAACCCTTCAAATTCAATTTCAATGAAGGCGCCCTCATAGTCGATCACATCCACGCGCCCCTCTAACTCGAAACGATGCCCTAGCAATTTCCCATTAATAAAATCTTGAGCAAAAGATAATTGCGCGCCTTTTTGATATAATAATTTTTTGACTGGCTCATTCTGACGTAACAAGGGCATAACGAGCACAGGCTGCCCACCTCGATTATACGCGTTGGGATTTGCGCCTCTGCTCAACAATAATTCGCATAGATCATAATTGCCGTTTTCAGCTGCCCAATGCAATGCTGTTCGCCCGGTTAAATCATCAAAATCTATTTTAGCGCCTGCATTTAATAATATTTTTGCCTTATCGACGCTGTTAACAATCGCACACTGAACGATGGGCGTATAACCATAGTTATCGATTTCATCCAAGGTCGCACCTGCAGCCACCATAGAAGCCACTAATTCGTTGCTACCATAAATAATCGCATCGGAGAGTGTTTGTCGTGCCATCAGGGGCGCCCTCTATCAGGAGCAGGATTAAATCCTGGCGTTAATTCACGTTGTAAAACTGGCTGCATTCGCAATTCTGGGCTGGCTTCATTCACTCGCTCTTTGGCCGCATCTTCACTGAATTCATTATTATTCGCAACGCCCGACAAATCAGAACTGGCACCATCAGGCAAATTGGCAAAAAGCGGATGCGAATCTAATCTTAAACCGGAAGCAGCGCCGCCTTCATCCTCATCATCTCGATAGGGTTTACGTAATCTGACTTTACCGAATTTACTGTGCCCAATGCCCAGTAGTTCCGTGAGCCTGCGCTTAAATTGCACACTAATTTTTCTTGCCATTATTTTATACCTTGCGCATAAATCCCGAAATAATCAGCAATATCGTACCAAAACCCAACACAGCCCCTTCTGCGACTCTTCGCAACTCTGGCTGGCTATCTGAAAACCAGAGATTAATTAACGCGGCAGCAATAAAAGCAACACCCGCTCCAAATAAAAGTCGCTTCAAAAGATCAGAGCGAATAACCTGCTCCACAATCACAGGTTTTGCATTAAGTCGCAACACATTTAAATGCTCTTGGATTGCTCGATACACCATATCCGGCATATCGGTCATTTTTTCTGCCCAACCTGGGGCTTTGTGTATCACATTGGTGGCCAAGGTTTTGATTCCTACTCGTTCTTGCATCCAGCGTTCTAAATAGGGCATCGCTGTCGCCCATAAATCCAGATCAGGATACAGTTGACGACCCAGCCCTTCAACATTCAAGAGTGTTTTTTGTAATAATAATAATTGCGGTTGAATGGTCATATTAAAACGACCCGCTGTTTGAAATAATCGGAGCAAAAGTTTTCCGAACGAGATATCTTTGAGAGGACGCTCAAAAATAGGTTCGCAAACAGCTCGGATCGCGGACTCAAACGCATCCACACGAGTATCAGCCGGCACCCAACCTGATTCCACATGCAAAATAGCGACTTGACGATAATCTCTTCTAAAAAATGCCAATAAATTTTCAGCAATATAGCGCTGATCAGTGGGGCTTAAAGTTCCCATAATCCCAAAATCAACAGCTAAATAATGGGGATCCTTCGGATTTAATTTTGAAACGAAAATATTGCCGGGATGCATATCCGCATGAAAAAAACTGTCTCGAAAGACTTGTGTGAAAAAAATCTCCACGCCCGCTTCAGCTAATTTTTTCAAATCATAGTGATGTTTTTTTAATGTGGAGACATCGGAAACAGGAATACCATCAATTCGCTCCAACACTAAAATATCACTGCGACAATAGTCCCAATAAACTTTAGGCACAACCAACAAAGAAGAACCCGAGAAATTTCGTCTTAATTGAGAAGCGTTCCCAGCTTCGCGCATTAAATCCAACTCATCGGTGATCGTTTGTTCAAATTCAGCCACCACCTCTACCAATCGCAATCGATAGCCTTCTGACCAAAACCGTTGAGTCAGACGCGCCACAAAATACATCAGAGCCACATCATGTTTGATTAATTTCGCAATGTTGGGCCTTAACACTTTTACGACAACGGATTCTCCACTCTTCAATTTTGCCGCATGTACCTGAGCAATTGAGGCCGAAGCAAATGGTGTCACCTCAAATTCTGCAAAAACTTCAGTAACCAATTTGCCATAAGACGCCTCAACAAATTGTTTAGCGATCTCGCCTGAAAAAGGAGGGACTTTATCTTGTAATTTTGAAAGTTCTGCAATGATATCATCAGGAATGATGTCAGGTCGCGTCGAAAGTAACTGACCAAATTTCACAAAAATGGGGCCCAAAGATTCCAAAGCGAGCCGCACCGATTCTGCCTCAGAAGTAGATTTGTCTCGAAACCAATTAAAGGGGTTAGCATAAGTCAGAAATCGCCAGCGCTCTAAACCGGGTGTTGAAAAAACAACACGATCTATTCCGTGCTTGACCAAGACATAATTAATCTTCAATAACCGCCAAAATTGAATGATCCACTTCATCAGGCACTCCTTTTCAACTATTTGGCCAACAGCAATAGACGCTCAACACGATCGCGTAATTCATCTACATCCGCCATAAAATCTTGGACCTCTTCATGAGGAGGTAATAATCGTATTTCTTCTTGAATATAATCCACAGTATTCATTTGAATTTTCTGTGCTACATCGGCACCATACTCCTTTGCGGCACGACACTGGCTGCCTAAGTGTTGTGCAACTCTATCACCCAGAGCCTGCGCAATAAACTCTTCCCAATCTATGCGAAATTTTTTCATTAATAAGAGCAACTCATGCACCAATTCAGCATCACCCTGAATTTCCACACCCGAAGGTTTATCAAACCAGCCGAACTTTTGATTTATGCCTAAAATAGCCAAAGAGATTGGTGTTCCGCGAATAACCGCATCAGGCGCTTTTTTCGATGCGTTAAAAACTCGCACACCGCCATGGGTCGGCTGACAAAAAAAACTAAGATCCGCTCCTGCTAATTCTATTTTAATTAATTTACCTGCATGATCAGAAAGTTCAGATTGCACCTCCGGATCCAATCCTAAAATCTGATTACTCGCCCAATCCAATAAACTGCTTATCATGCCTTATATCCTCGATGAACTGCGACCACACCCCCGGAAAGGTTATGGTAGTCAGAGCGAGAAAAATCAGCTTCCTTCATCATTGATAATAATGTTTCTTGATCGGGATGCATACGAATAGATTCCGCTAAATAGCGATAACTCTCGGCATCGTTGGCAATCTTATCACCCAACCAAGGCAACACTGAAAAAGAATACCAATCATAAATCGAATTAAACCAACCTGAATGCGGTTTAGAAAATTCTAAAATAATGCATTTTCCACCGGGCTTTAATACCCGATTCATTTCAGATAAGGCCTGATTTTTGTTAGTAACATTTCGCAAACCAAAAGCAATGGTCACACAATCGAAAAAATCATCTTCAAAAGGCAACGCTTCTGCATCCGCAATAGAATATTGGACATTATCGCAATGCCCTGCATCAATCATCCGATCACGACCTTTGGCCAACATCGAACTATTGATATCGGTCATCAAAACCATGCCTTCGGCACCCACTTTTTCTGCATGATCCAGTGTCAAATCGCCCGTCCCTGCCGCCACATCCAAAATCTTTTGCCCGGGTCGCACCGCACATAACTTAAGGGTGAATCGCTTCCAAAGTCGGTGCACGCCCAGCGACATCAGATCATTCATCAGGTCATAATGCTCTGCCACACTGTGAAATACACCCGCTACCCGATCCACTTTGTCGGAAAGAGGCACTTCTTCAAAGCCGAAGTGGGTGGTTTGTTTATTGTCGTCTTGATGGCTCATAGCCAAATCCTAACACAGTTCTTTTACCGAGGCGATCCAAGGAGAATACATTCTAATTTCTCGCCTCTTTAATTTTACGTAATTATTCGTTACTATGTCACGATTGTTATATCACACACTGATAAGGATGTATCATGGTGGCAAGGATTTGCAAATACCAGGGATTAGGTCAGGCCTGTCTCCTCACGACTGTGTTCACAACTGTGGCCTTGAGCCCCTCAACTTTTGCGGGCTTTTCTAGTGCCTCTTGCGATGCCGCTAGGATCCAAGATACTTTGTTCTCAGAACCAGACTGCGCGGTCGACCGATCGGCACCCGCTATGCACGGCCCCTTCCAATTTATCGCAAGCCTCAGCGACAAAACAGGTTATACCTTCGATCCCAAATACATCAACGACATTGGCCCAGCCGATGCTCTTTCGCTCGAATTTGCTTTTGGCGAACGTACTTTCCGTGCCTCCTCAACCTGGGGCCACGCACTAACCTATAATGACTTCTTTAAAGTAACCGCTGAGTGGTTCGCGCAAAATCCCGATTTCCTCTTTTTCGCTGGCGAGCAATCTGAATGGATCGGCCAATGGGATTTTGGGGGCGATGTGCGTCACCGCTTCCCTGGACTCAGGGGTTTAGACAGCGTCCATATTGGCATTCAATACAGCCATGCCGATTCAAAGCGCTTGCCTAATATGGTTTTCAACGGCGGGGCCAATACCAATATACGCCATATCCGTGGCGGCGAAGAATTGGGCGGGGTATTAGGCGTTCGTATTCATCCTTGGCGAACTGGTTATCTTGATTTAGATTTATATTATGACGAAAACCAATACAATCAAAAGCTCGAAGCTAAAAACAATGCCATTGGATTCGGGGGAGGCGCTGCCTATCACCAAAATATCGGAGAGCGTTTTCAATTTGTACTGTCAGGAACTGACCGCCGACCTTATTACGAATACATACTCGGTTTCCGATGGATCGCCAAACATTCTGTCGGCTCATTGCTAGAAATGAACCTTCAATTTTCAGTCGATGGTGGCGATGTACCCTTTGCCAAAGAAAACGTTGTAGCAGTAGGGATTTTCTACAGTTGGGGCGGAGACATGTACAGCGCACCCGTGATTTACAACGACCCGCTAAACCGTGGCGTACGCCAAGAGCTGGTCGATTACACCAACGACCCTGCTGTCAGACCCCCTCAAGTCTACGCAGCGATTGATCAGTTGGCGTTCTAATCGAGACGAATCTCAACACGGCGATTGTCACCACTGCCAAAAACAGTGCGATCTGTCGCGACTTGTTGCCGATCCGATTTTCCAGAAACCACCATCCGATCGCGTGCAATTCCATTAGCCCATAGTTCTGCAGCAACAGCACGAGCCTGTTCTGCAGCTAATCTTTCACGACGCGTATCGTCAAAGACATTGTCGACATGGCCCGTAATCGAAATCTTTGTGCATTGGCAATGCTCAATCAATCGCGCTACCCATCGTAGAGTCGTTTGAGCACCTGGCTCAAGCTCAACACTATTTACCTTGAAGAAATTATCCGTAGAAACAATCATTCGTGTTCTATCACCCACGCGTACAACTTGCACACCCCGTAATCGCAAATGATAAACCAGATAATCAAATTCATGACGTTGCCACATATTTGAACGAAAAGGAGTTCCCGAACCAATCGACTGATGATCGGGATAACAACCGGATAGCCCGCCGGTAATCATGAGGCCGCAGACAAGCGCCGCTAAATGTCTTCCTTGAGTCATAATATTCCTTCCTTTAATATTAACGCTGTCACTATATTAACATAATATAAACAGAGGTACAGTAGTCTCTATACCTGTCGATAATATTGGGAGAAGAGAATGGAAAGCACAGCAGCAACTTCATGCCATACTTGGCAAAGCGTCCTCGCTGGAGAAAAGGAAAAACCTTATTTCACCCAGATGATGGCGTTACTAAATCAAGAACGTTCCAACGGCAAAATAATTTACCCACCAGTCCAAGATGTATTTAATGCGATAAAATCGACGCCCTTTGATCAAGTGAAAGTCGTGATTATTGGGCAAGACCCCTATCACGGACCCAATCAAGCTCATGGCATGTGTTTTTCTGTCAAACCCGGCGTGCCAGCACCGCCTTCTCTGATCAATATTTTTCAAGAATTACATTCTGACTTGGGCATAGCCATACCCAAATCAGGTTATTTACAAAAATGGGCTGAGCAAGGTGTTTTATTGTTGAATACGGTTCTCACCGTCGAAGCCGGCAAGGCCCATTCACATGCAAAAATTGGCTGGGAAACCTTCACCGATCGTATTATCAAAGAGCTCAACGAAAAACATCAGGGCCTGGTATTTTTACTCTGGGGCTCCCACGCACAACATAAATGCGAGATAATTAATCCCACTCGGCACTTTTTGCTTAAAGCACCCCATCCCTCACCCCTCTCTGCGCATCGAGGATTTTTAGGCTGCAAACATTTTTCTAAATGTAATGATCTTTTGAAAAGACAAGGCAAAGAACCTATCGATTGGTCGCTATAACATTAAATATCCAACCAAAGTTGAGTACCCACGAGCCCACCCCGACTACGGCGACGCATCAATCTTTTTCTCGAGTTTCGTTGCAATTCGCTCATAGGAATTTTGCTGAATATCACCGACAAAATAGTAGCGATTGCATCACAACCCTTGGCATCTAAATCAATTCTAATCATCCTACAATAAGCACTCAGACTACGAAAAATATCAGAGGCTTTTTGCGGCGCTGTTTTAATCCGATAATCTTCGTAGGTAAAAAACTCTGACATTAATAATTGTTCCGCGTGCTCTGCTTCTAATTCTTCTAATAAAATGGCTTGCCGAACACTTTTGGCCCATTTTACTCGCTCAACATAGGGTTTTAATCGATCTCGGAGCCGTCGCAGCGGAAGAACAACGCGTTCATGCCAAGGACGAATACGCAATAATAATTCCCGAACTTTGGCCTGACTTAGCGCACCTTGGCCATTAAACGAATACCAACAAAAAAACAAGATCACATTGGCATTTAAACCATAATCATATTGAAGCGATAACAACGCTTCTTCGACTTCTTTCTTTTTATAAAGCTGCAGCGAAAAGGTCCAAAAAGGATGATTAGGCAGAGCCTCACTCACTCGTAAATTCATCTGAATTTCCATTTATTTGCTTATCGATTTTTGTTGATGTTGGTGATAATAATTTACCAAACCTTGGGTGGAAGCATCAAATTCTTGTTCTTCACCAGCAATTGCATGAAGGATAGGCTCTGTCAACGACTTACCTAATTCCACCCCCCACTGATCAAAAGAATTAATTCCCCAAATCACTCCCTGAACAAATATTTTATGCTCATACAGTGCGATTAACGCCCCCAATCGCTCCGGCGACAATTGATCAAAGGTAATCGTATTACTGGGCCGATTGCCTGGAATGGCCCGATGTTTCGCTAACAATGCGGCTGTTTCTCGATCAACACCTTCCTGTGATAATTTTTTAAAAATATCGAGCTCATTTTGACCCCGCATCAAAGCTTGGCTTTGACTTAAACAATTAGCGACCAAATGTTTATGGTGATCACCCAATTGATCGTGCGAAATCATCGGCACAATAAAATCCACGGGAATAATTTGAGTGCCCTGATGTAACAGTTGATGCACAGCATGCTGGCCGTTACTACCCGTTGTTCCCCAAATAACAGTGCCAGTTTGATAATCAACAGCCTCACCATCGTGACGTCGATATTTACCGTTACTTTCCATTTCCGCTTGCTGCAAATAGGCAGGTAAGCCCGCTAATAATTGTTGATAGGGCAAAACAGCATAACTGCGCGTGCCAAAAAAATTAATATACCAAATGCTTAGCAACGCTAAAATAACAGGCATATTTTGATGCAAAGGGCTGGTAGCAAAATGCTGATCCATAGCTTCAGCGCCCCGTAAAAACGCATTAAAATTTTCTGGCCCTACAGCAATCATCACTGACAAGCCAATCGCAGACCAAATCGAAAAGCGACCACCCACCCAGTCCCACAACGGCAATACATGCGAAGGATCAATGCCAAAATCCATTGCACGCTCCATGTAGCTGGTAATCGCTAACATGTGTCGTGATAATGCATTTTTACCTAAGGTTTTTTGCAACCACGCCCTTGCTGTAGCCGCATTCAATAAAGTTTCTTGGGTTGTAAAAGATTTTGAGGCGACAATAAATAATGTGCGCGCTGGATGTAATTTCGACAACACGGACTCGATATGAACACCATCAATATTCGAAACAAAATGACAATGAATGCCAGCATTGTGATAGGGCATTAATGCTTCTGTGACCAAAGCAGGTCCCAAATCAGAACCCCCAATGCCAATATTAACCACATCAGTGATTGAATAACCCGTAGCCCCTAACCACATTTTCGTGCGAATTTGTTCTGCGATATCATTCATTTGAGATAAAACATCACGAACATCGGGCATCACATCAGTGCCACCCACATAAAACGGATTGTCGTGTGAATTACGCAAGGCGACATGGGCCACAGGCCTGTGTTCTGTAGTATTTCGATATTCGCCAGAGAATAATTTTTTGATTTGCTGTGTCAACCCACATGCCTCAGCGAGTTTACACAATAGCTTGATGGTATCCTGGTTAACTCGATTCTTAGCAAAATCCAACAGCAAGCCCGCTGCCTGCAAAGAAAAATGCTCAAATCGCTGAGGATCGTCGGCAAATAATTGGCGCATGTGAACATCGGCCATTGTCCGATAATGAGCGTCTAAGGCACGATATTCAGGGTGCTGGTCGAATACCATTCTTTTTCCTTTTCGGTAATATCTGGCGCGAGTCTACCATTGAATGTGGGGATAAAAAAGTCGATCAGGCTAAGGAGTCAAATCTAAGATTGATACATGAGGATAAGAAACGTGCTAAAGCTATTATGCTCTTGACCTAATGTATCAATCTTAGATTTGACCCCTTATGTCTCAGCCTAACAAATTGTACAACCATTTGTTTTAGATACTTTAGCTTTATTCTCGTTCTCTTCATCACCCACTCTTTGATCGCCCCCTCCAACAGGAGTCGGGTGAGCCGAAGTCCCAATTTGCGGATCTTTGTGCATATTGGAGGTAAAAGAATCTCGGGCCCCAGACCCAGACACCACCTGAGGCACCTTTGTGAGTACATGAAGCGTTTTGATTTGTAGTTCAAAGTATTGATATTGCATCTCAGAAAGACGCTCTTTTAAAAGCTGGTTCACCTCTGAATCATTGACTGCAACCGCAAGTAGTAGAGGAGTAATAGTAGTACCTTGCCTTGTAATATTATGCTCTAAATTTGCTTCAGCAACGAGCAAGCCTCGTATCTTTTCAATGTCTTTTCTGGTAATGACTTCACCTAGCAAATACGCCTTGGCTTCCGCATCATCTGATTCCAGTATATCCTCATACATCTTATTAAGTAACTTGTTGAGATCAGCTTTATTGTTATCAAGTGGATCCGTAATTTTACGACCATTAGCTCTGCTACCAACTCCTTTTAGGACACTCTTATAAAATGCTACCATATTTTCGCGTTGTACAGTGCTCATAGACAGCCCCCTCTGATAAACCTAATAAATCTACACTCGCACTATGCTACCCCAAACACCCTGAAAAGTCCATGCGCTAGCTTTTGTAATCGTTATGATTCACAATATCAAAAAACTCTTTTGGGAACTCATGTTATGCTAAGTTACGAGCAAAGAATTCAATATTGTCAAAATCCATTGGCAAAAAAACTATTTACTCTGATCACAGAAAAGCAAACCAACCTTTGTGTCAACCCTGATTTAACAAGCTGTGATGAAGTACTCTCAATTGCCGATCAGGTAGGGCCTTCAATTTGTGTGCTAAAAACGCACGTTGATATTATCAACGATTTTACTCCCTCTTTTATTACTGAGCTGAAGCGGCTATCTCAACGACATCAGTTTTTGATTTTTGAAGATAGAAAATTTGCGGATATTGGAAATACGGTTAGGATGCAGTATCAACAAGGCGTGTATCACATCGCTGATTGGGCCGAGATTACCAACGCCCATACTTTGCCAGGGCCTGGAATCATTGAAGGGCTCAAAAAAGTGGGGCTAGCAAAGGGTAATGCTTTATTATTGCTCGCTCAAATGAGCTCGAAGGATAATCTCTTCACGAGCCAATATACTCAAAAAACCGTTGAACTCGCCAAAGAAAATGCTGATTTTGTTATCGGATTTATTTCTCAGGAACGCATCACCGACGATCCTCAGTTTATTCACTTCACACCCGGCGTAAAACTGGAGGCGGGGACAGATGCACTAGGTCAACAATACAACACGCCTAAGCAAGCTATTTTGCACAACGGCACAGATATCATCATCGTCGGCCGAGGTATTTTCCAAGCCAAAAATCCCGCCGCTGAAGCAGAAAATTATCGAAAAGCTGGCTGGGAAGCCTATTTACAAAGGATCAAAAGAGGTCAGGTCTCACATTGAAACATTTGGGTAACGAGAGTGCTAAAGCTATTTTGCTCATGACCAAATGCTTCAATGTGAGCCCCCCTTTTGATGACCCCTTTTGACATTAAACACCAAACGAAGCCTGATAGTTTCTAAGCCGAGCTAATTCTGAAGACATATTGCCCTGTGAATCTAAAAATTGGATGATATCGGTTAATTTGATAATGCTATAGAAAGGCACTTTGAATTGGGTTGAGAGTTCTTGAGAAGCCGATTGTTCGCCATTGAGGCCCACTTCTTGGCGATCAAGAGCAGTAACAACCCCAACGAATTCAGCCCCATGGGCCTGGATCATCTGAACCACTTGGCGAAAGGTTGTGCCTGCGGTGATCACGTCATCAATCATCAACACTCGCCCATTCATTGCAGCGCCGACAATAGTGCCACCCTCACCGTGATCTTTGGCTTCTTTGCGGTCAAAACAAAAGGGCTTATCGATACCATACTCTTGAGCCAGAGCAATCGCCACTGCTGCGACCAAAGGAATCCCCTTGTAAGCAGGACCAAACAACAGATCAAATTGCACGCCTGAAGCCACAATTGCCTTCGCATAATATCGGCCCAACTGCGCCAAGGCGGCTCCTGTTTTAAAGTCACCCACATTAAAAAAATAAGGGCTCTTTCGACCCGACTTCAGCGTATATTCCCCAAATCGTAAAGCCTGAGCGCCAAGAGCAAATTGTACAAATTCTTGCTGATAAGTAGCGGGCTGAGTCATTAAAATTCTCCTGAGATTTGGATAAAGATAGCCTATCAGATCCCCTCTAAAAGGAGAAGCAGCTAGATAGCCCCCAGGCGTAATGGATTGTCCTGCGGAGAATAAAGCGCCTAATCTCCGCATATTATGCGGAGATTAGGCTTGAATATGCGGAGAATATGGGCTATAATCTCCGCATAATGTGCGGAGATTATCTTATGTATATCTATCAGAAATCCAACTGGCCAATTTTTATCTGGGACAAAGAAGCCACTCAGCAAGCCTTATCCACTGTGATATTCAAAATAGGCCGGCTTTATGGGCGGATGGAAGGTCTGGGATTTCAATTGCAAGATCAGGCCATCTTGGAGATTATGACAAGTGATGTCATTAAAACCTGTGAAATAGAGGGAGAAAATTTAAACAAAGAAGAAGTACGCTCTTCAATCGCCAAGCACTTAGGCATTGAAATAGTTGGGCCCTTACCGTCTGATCGACGGGTAGATGGAATTGTAGAAATGTTATTAGATGCCACACGTCGCTTTGATCAACCCTTAACAAAGGAGAGATTGCTTCATTGGCATAAAGAGCTTTTTGAGAGTGGTTTCAGTGGATTAAGTTTAGTCAATCGAGGTTTTTGGCGCACTGACAGCGACGGCCCCATGCAAGTAGTTTCAGGACATTATGGACGACTGAAAGTACATTTTGAGGCACCACCTGCATCAGAATTACCCAATGAAATCAGTAGATTTTTAAAATGGTTCAACAATTCGGATGAAGAATTAAATCTAATCATCAAATCTGCCATCGCTCATCTATGGTTTGTCACACTGCACCCCTTTGATGATGGAAACGGAAGAATTTCTCGCGCAATTGCTGACATGATGCTTGCACGCGCAGATAATCAACCCAATCGATTTTACAGCATGTCCACTCAGATACAACGCGATCGAAAAAATTACTATCTCGAACTTGAATCTGCACAAAAAGGCTCTTTGGATATCACATCATGGATTCTTTGGTTTCTGAAAGCCTTGTCAAAAGCAGTAGACTTATCGGACTCTATCTTGGAACATGTCTTAAATAAGGCGAGATTTTGGGAACAAAATAGAGATAAAAATTTCAATCAAAGACAAATTGCCATGTTAAATATATTATTTGACGGCATCAAAGGCAATTTAACATCCAGTAAGTGGGCAAAAATGATGAAATGCTCGCAAGATACAGCCACCCGGGATATTCACAATTTAATTGATCAGGGCATATTGCAAAAAAGCGCTGAAAGTGGTCGCAGCACTAAATATAATCTGGTAGGTTTTGCGATCAATCAAATTGATTAGCGGGTTTTTATTCTTCCATCGCTTTATTTAAAGGTTTAAGTAGTATAAAAAAAACAAGGCCAGCGCCCAAAGCCAAGGCTGACATCAACAGAAAAAACATTTCTTTGGGCATTTTTTCCCAGAAGGTGCCTAAATAACCTGACAGGTAATTACCGAAGAAACTGGAGAGAAACCATACCCCCATCATCATAGAAGCTAATTTCAATGGCGCCAGTTTTGAAACCAAGGATAAACCGATGGGGGATATAAAAATTTCGCCTAACGTCAGCACAAAAATACAGCCAATTAACCAACCCAAACTGGCTTTTGGGTAAAGTGATAACTCATGCGCAGGAAAAAGTAAGAGTAAAAAAGCAATCGACAACAAAATACAACCGATCCCCATTTTAGCTACACTGGAAGGCTCTTTGTGACGCCGTGATTGCCATCCCCAGAATATATTAATGATGGGTATTAAAATAAAAATCATTAAGGGATTAAATGATTGAAACCAAGATGAGGGCATTTCCCAACCCCAGATGACTCGATCGGTTTGAGCATCTGCCCACAACGCTAATGTATTACCTTGTTGTTCATAAACACTCCAAAAAGTGACATTCAAAGACATCAGACAAAAAATCGCCGAGATTTTTAACGAATCACGGCGTGATAATGGCTCATAATTTCTTGAGGAGCTCTCTTTTCTAGTTGAAATTAAATCAGGCGGAAGATATTTTTTCCCAGAAAGGTAAACTATCAGTGCGACAATCATACCAAAACCTGCTGCAGCAAACCCCCAGTGATACCCTACTTTTTGCCCCAAAGTCCCACAAACCAAGGGTGAAAAAAATCCACCTAAATTCACCCCCATATAAAAAATTCCGTAGGCCCTATCACGACGATCATCATTATGGGCATAAAGCGCACCCACCTGCGTGGAAGTGTTGGGTTTAAAAGCACCACTTCCCAAAATTAAAAATCCAAGGCCAGGAAAAAATAACGATTCAAATGCCATACAAAAATGGCCAACGGCCATCAGCAATGCCCCCAAAACCACAGCTCGACGCTGCCCTAAAATACGATCCGCTAAAATACCACCGAACAAAGGAGTGAGATAAACAAAGCCAGTATAGAGACCATAAATATGTGAAGACTGCTCTTGAGAAAAGTGCAGATGTTTTATCATGTAATAAACCAGCAACGAGCGCATACCAAAATACGAAAACCGTTCCCACATTTCCGTAAAAAATAAAACATACAAACCTCTAGGATGACCTAGAAGAGTTTTCCTCTCTGACGCCATATAAACTTTATCCTGCATCCCAGCCTCCAATGCTCATAGCACAATACAAATTGTATCGAAGCCAGGGCGGAAACTGAACAGTTTAGTAACAATTTAGTGGGGAGGAGACCGGGCCTCTGAATAATCCATCGAACCTGAGGGCACCACAGCAACATCAGAAGCCCTGGGTCCAGGCAGGAAATTATATCGATAACACCCCATCCCTTGTGCTTGTGGACTTTGCAGGGATGGCAACTGTTCATTATGTGATTCGAGCCAACCACCAAATTGTCGCTCTTTCTCAATTGAAAATTGGGTTTCTTCTCTGATTTCGCGATCTACCTGATTTCGAATCGCAGACAGCAATTGAGCAATCTTTTGCGCCTCAAATTCATTTCTATTACCAGGATACGCAAGAATTTCATCTATCATTGGAATCATAATGACTGGCAGCTGCATACATTTTAGCATTCTTCTCTTAACAAAATTTGTTTCAAATAATGTTTTGATTTTAATTTTTGTTTCAATTCTGTTTGATTGGTATGCCAGCCTGTATAGATCCAATTGATCTTGAAGGTAAAGAATTTTAGGGTTTTCAAGAGCCTCTACAACCGATACTTTTAGATTCATAATTACACCATTGATATCTTTTATTTTCTTCGTGTATTTTGCAGCTCTAGCCTGATACGATTGTATAACAGAATATATTTTTTGATA
Source organism: uncultured Gammaproteobacteria bacterium (assembly GCA_964567285.1). Classification (GTDB taxonomy): domain Bacteria; phylum Pseudomonadota; class Gammaproteobacteria; order JAIEPX01; family JAIEPX01; genus JAIEPX01. Next base: position 574,043 of record CAZMLO010000001.1, on the reverse strand, counting down.
TTCATAATATTCTAGAATGCAACGCTCATGTTCTTCAAAACTCGGCAACATCTTATAACTCTTTACTTCCTCATCACTCCATTGATATCGCTTAAAAAGATCGTCAATTGTTGAGGTACTCCATTCGTAATATGCCATAGTACTGTGACATAATGGAAGATATTCCTGCCGGGAATTATAATGATCAAACAAAGATCTAACTAGATCGCACCGAGTAAAGCAGCTAGTTGGCCTACGGAATATTGATCTTCTAGCAATAGCAATATGTAGTTGACTCAATACTCCATCGAGCTCAGACGCATACCCAATAATGCCATTAAAAATTGGCGGCAATTGTAACGGTTTTTTGCGGTTTAACCCTATCTGTTCATCTATATTTAAATCGCTGACAGATAGATCCCCCTGAAATACACCAACAATATGAACCAAATCACTCTTTGATACAGTATGCGCCAGCTCTCGAACCTTAGCCATCCTCATGAGAAATGCAATATGCTCAACATTAGCATACAACTCTTCAAATGATTGAGGAGGGTCCCCATAATGCAATACCAATGGTAACTCAGTCTTATCATAATATTGCTTCTCAAAAAGCACTTCAAGTTCTCTTGAAACAACTTCCACACTGGCGTCATTGAAAAGCGCTGATACTAAAGAATGTTGAGATAAATTATTAAAAACCGCCTGAAGCTTTCTAAAAGGTGGCAGAGCATTTTTTGATAATAATTGAATTCGATCATGCTCATTTTTTAGAGAAGCATTAAAGGATCTAGAAAATTCAGATCGCCCAGGTAAACGCCCCAAAATTCTAAAGGCATATTTTGAAGTGACATGATGCTCATCGAGCCGATCCTTAAAGTACCTCGGCAATGAGATCATAACGCCATATGCCTCTCTCTCACAATCATCCATTGATTGAAATTCTTTCGTCAATTCATACTCACGTTCAATGTAATGAGTATCAAGATAGATATTATTTTGAACCCAGATCAAAAGTAATTCCCTAATTTCTTCCAACTCTGCAGGTGTTACTTCAGTCTTCAAATCATTAATTAACTTTGAAAGATATTCACCAACTTTATATGCTTGCATACGAATCACTTCTCTGACATCTTCACGCTTATCTAATCGATTTTTCCTTGCGTCTCTTGCCATTCTATAGTGCTCAGTGATATAGCCCTGGTCTCTGACGTGATCCACAGTAGTTCCTGATTCAATATTTCGGATTTTAGTCACAAGACCTATCATTGCGAACCTCGAACTCCACAGAAACTTAGAGGAAGCATCTATAATATCCTTTACATAGAGAGATTCAATCCCATATCGCATCAATATAGTATTAAAATGAAAAAAAATATAGTCAAGTCGTTCGTAACAAGGGCCTTCAGGATTTTCGAGATAGCAATATTTATATTTTGGGTCGGGCTCTCCATCAACAGTTTCAGGTAATTTAGAAAAGTCTGGTAAATCACCGCTAAATGAATACGCAGGGGGTTCTATTTCAGCTTTAGCCATCCTGATCTTTACGGGTTTATTCCCGAATAAAGAGGGCCTTACTATTTGGACAAAGAAGAGCTCAGACCATTTTTTAAGACCTTCCCAATCGGATTGTTCAATTATTCCACTCAAAAATCTCGTAATCAAATCTCGAATTTTATCCATGTCACTTAATCTTTCTAGGATTATTTTGGGGGTTACTTCATTATCCATCGTCATTATTTTTAGAATTTCGAAAAAACTTTCTATTCTTTTCAAATCACTTCGCCCCACCCCACCTAAAGCAGAAAAATTCCCGTCTCTTAGCAAAGATCTAACTGTATCTTTCATGACAAGTTCGGGCAGCAATTCAGCACTTGATAATTCTCGTAAATCCTCATCTAGGACACGATCTTTGGATCTCGCGACGAATGATTCCCGAGATTCGACCCTAACATTTGCATTGATTAAATGCCCCAACATGATTTCTAATTCAAAAGTGTCCCATAAAGAAGCCGTTTTTGTCGCATTTGCCTCAACTATCACATTCAAATCGCCCATTATACCAACGGGCGCATGCAAGATTCTAACAATTGGGTTATAGCCACATTGCTCTACCATCATCTGAAAATTCAGATGCATTTCTTCATTCTCGCGAAATTCTGATATACTCACCCGACGTGATGACTGAAACACTCGCTTCCATAATTCATCTTCAGATAATTTCAAATACTGATTTAATCGATCCGGCACATTGAATGAAAACAGCATCATCAAATATTCAAACCATTCAGTATTCACGCCTAAGGGGAAGTGCGCAATACATTTACGAACAAACGCAATGATCAACAGATTTCGCTTTGAAACTTCGAATAATTCTGAATCGGAAAATTTGAGGTGAGCTGCAAGGGCTTCCGCTGTCTCACCCAAATCTTCTACTAAATACTCAGCCGCCAATTTTAGCTTAGATTTTTTTGATGGATCCCTCTCACGATGGTAGGCTAAAAACGTATCAGCAAGAGTATCGCACTTTACGAAGAGTGGCTCCATTACCAATTGACAGGAGGGCTTTATATCCGATCTAACTAACCTCAGCAATTCATCTCCATACAGATCTTTTGCCGATTTCCCATCTGAAAACCTCACTTGACTCAGTAATTCTAAATATAATGTATTGACTTTCTTAATCCTATTTTCCCATGGAATATCTGATTCAAGCTGAGAAATAACCTTGCTTTTTATAAATGCTGCTTCGACAACCCCCAAACAAGTCTCTTTATCACATCCTACAAGGTTTTCTGTTAATTTAATTAGAACTTCTTTGTCTTTTATATGTTTTGTATCCAAACTCCGTCTTAGCCCTAGGATTTCATCGGATGAAATAACATTACCATCGAATTTCATCTGATCAAGCAGCTGACTAATGATTTTTCTATCTTTAGTGGTCATTAGAATGGGGGGATTACCCTTGGCGCATACCGATAACGCTCTAGAAAGATACAATTTTTCTTTAGTGCCCTCTAAGCCTGATATCTGCGAAACTCTTTTAATCTCCTCATATATTCCATTGATTTTTTCAGGAGGAAAACCCTGTCTTGAAATATAATGATAGACCCTAGCTTGATATTCATTATCATCAAGCAACTGATCCAAAATACGAAAGTTTTCGGTAAAAATCGTAAGCACCAAAAATGTCTCTGGGGCCATATCAATGCCTCTAGCCAAGATACTTTTAATCAAATCAAATGATTGAGGAAAACACTCCAGAAAAAGCTTTTGATCTATCAATGAAGTCGAATTGTTTCGCTTTCCCACGCAATCTTTATATCTTTTGCTATTGATGAAATCGATATACTCTAAATAATCTAGATAAGGGTTCTTTCCTGTCAATTTCAATTCCTGACAAATAAGATCTTTTCGATCCTCCCACTTATCTTCTGGCTTAACCCCAACTTGTTTTCCTTTAATTAACTGCTTGAGGCATTCTCTATAGGATTCTGAAAGAAGGCTAAGTTCACCAACAATTAGAGTACACTCATCATTTTCTTGTCTTGTCACTTCTGCCTTATGAAAATAATCTTTAAGCCTGTTCTTTTTTTCTGCTTGCGAGGCGCATCCTTTAACACTATCTAAATTACTTATTATCTTTTTTAATGTATTGAATGAGATTAATCGATGGGGCTTCCACAGAAAAAATTCCCTAATATCATCATCACTGAGCAAATTTATTTCTGGGATTGCTACAGCGGATCTCTTTACAATAATCATTTCAATAAACTCTTCAAGAGTTCGACATTCCTCAATAAATGACACCCCCCACCAAAGGAGCTTTGCGAATTCGTTCAAATGAGTAGGCATCGGGGGATTTGATTCTTTTGCCTTTAGAGCACCCTCATATTCCTTTATTTTATTTATAAATTCAGCTAGAGTAGCTATAGCCTCTTCCGAACAATCTTGTTTTTGAGTAGCATCCAAGTTAGGACTGCCGAAGATTGATCTCAAAAAGGGAAGAACCACTTTATAAATATTGTCACGAAGCAAACGGTCGGATTTTAGAACCTGCATAGAAGAAAACTTGTCATGTATTATCAAATCTCGGAGATTTGACAAATGAGTTAATATTTTTGAATCATCACCATAAATAACAATGATTTTGTTCCTCAATGCCGGAGAAATAATTTTTGCCGTTTCTCCCACTATACAAATCACCCGAAATAACGTGAGATCATCTTGATCCTGATTACCGGTGAAATCCAAAGCCATTTGAATTGCTTCATGCGCAAGATTCATGGAATGGGTGTTTAATTGATCACCTACAACACTTTCTAAGCCTTCATACTCTGTATCAACGTTTCTAATTTCATCTCCACGGTAGTATTTCTTAAAATATTGTTTCATCTGCATCAAATCTGCGACAATGCCTGAATATTGGCTCTCCTTCCAAGACGGACAAGCATGCGTTTGAGACTTTTTAAGGGCGATTGATAAATAATCGAGCATCACCCAGTTTCGCGCACCCAGAGCCGATATCAAGCTTTCGGAATTAAATTTAAGGGGCCTGGGCAATGCCGACACTAGCCAAGACACTCTGAATAACAGGCTGATGCATTTTTTTTGCTGTTCTTTATCGGAAACGTCAAGTTTGGCCATCTCTTCAATAAGAGTTATGAGCTCAGCGATTCGCGCCATATCGATCGGAAGCGATTCTCTCTCAGACTGAACAGGCACCCATTCAAATTGGTTTCGATCCCTCTTCATTTCTCCTCCTTCATTAAAGTGCTTACCGATCTTCACACAGACATAACACTAACCAACCCTAGTCTACTTGAGCATCTTAATATGGTAAACACACCCCGAACTTGACTGATCTGGGCCTCTCACTTAAGCTGGGCTATTCATCAAGTAGATAGTAAAGTATGCATTCAAGCCCTATCACAGAACAATTCAATGAAGCCCAACTTGAGGTCGTCACCGCGCCCAACCGTAATTTGCTGGTCATTGCAGGTGCTGGCAGCGGTAAAACGCGGGTTTTGGTGCATCGGATTGCTTGGCTCATTCAAGAACAGGGATTTGCACCCAATGAGGTTCTGGCGGTTACCTTCACCAATAAAGCAGCCAGGGAGATGCGAACGCGGCTAGAGGATTTATTGGCTCTGCCGATCCATACCATGTGGGTGGGCACCTTCCATGGGTTGGCTCATCGCATGCTACGGCAACACTGGCAAGCGGCCAATCTCCTCGAAAGCTTTCAGATTATCGACAGCGATGATCAACTGCGCATGATCAAACGCATTCAAAAACAGCTCGAACTGGATGAATCGCATTGGCCACCCAAACAATCACAATGGTTCATCAATAAAGAAAAAGATGAGGGCCGACGGCCCGATGCTGTTTACGACGATGGCACTCTCTTCACTCAAACCATGCTACGAATTTATCGCGCCTACGAAAAGCAATGCGAACAAAGTGGCTTAGTCGATTTTTCAGAACTTTTATTGCGTTGTTATGAGCTGCTTAAAAACAATCCACCGATACTTGAATTTTATCATCACCGTTTCCGTTACCTATTAGTGGATGAATTTCAAGATACTAACTCACTCCAATATGCCTGGCTCACATTAATTACCTCAAAAAATTCTTGCGTCATGGTGGTGGGTGATGACGATCAATCCATTTATAGTTGGCGCGGTGCACAAATTGGCAACATTCATCGCTTCACCAAAGATTTTGGGAATACGCAAACTATTCGACTTGAACAAAATTATCGCTCAACCAAAACGATTCTTTCTGCGGCCAACACCGTGATCTCTAACAACACAAATCGCTTAGGAAAAGATTTATGGACTGATGGCGATGAAGGCGATCCCATTTCGCTTTACTCCGCCTTCAATGAAGTGGATGAAGCGCGGTTTGTGATTTCAACCATCGAGCAATGGGTTGCTTTGGGCAATGCCAAGCAAAGCGTAGCGATTTTATATCGGTCAAATGCTCAGTCACGGGTAATAGAAGAAGAGCTTATTCACGCCAATATACCGTATCGGATTTATGGCGGCCTGAAATTTTTTGATCGTGCTGAAATTAAAGATGCTTTGGCATATTTACGCTTAATTTCTAATCGTCATGATGACGGCGCTTTCGAGCGAGTCATCAACATGCCGCCTCGAGGCATTGGAAACACCACCTTACAACTTCTGCGCGATCACGCCAAACAACATGAATTGTCGCTATGGCGAGCCAGCGAAAGTTTGTGCCAACAATTATTGCTGAGCGGAAGAGCGCAAAGCGCGGTGCAGAATTTTTTACACCTGATCAATCAAATTGACACTGAGACCCAAGATTATGAGCTATCCAACCTCACCGAATATATGCTGCAAAAATCGCAGCTCATCGAATATTATGGCAGAGACAATAATGAAAGCGCACAATCTCGGATTGAAAACCTGCAGGAATTAATTCAAGCGACAAAAGCTTTTGATCCACGCAGCGAATTTACTCAAGACATGCCACCCCTACCTGCATTTTTATCACACATTTCTTTAGATACCACAGACAATCAAGCAGATCCGCATGAAGACAGTGTACAACTCATGACCTTGCACGCCGCAAAAGGCTTAGAATTTGATTGCGTGATTATTTGCGGCGTTGAAGAAGGCCTATTTCCACACCACATGTCCAGCGACGATGCTAATGGGCTCGAAGAGGAACGTCGCCTGTGTTATGTAGGCATGACACGTGCCAAACAAAAATTATTTTTAACCTATGCAGAAACACGTCGCATGTACGGACGTGATAATTATCATACTGTCTCGCGCTTTATCTTAGAAATACCCGCAGAGTTAATTCACGAAGTCCGACCTAAAATGCAAATTTCTCGACCTCTCAGCTACCAAAGCCCTTCTGGGAACACCTCAAGCCTACCCAAAGCTACGAATAAAATGGCTCAAGCTAATCAAGACACGGGTTTTAAATTGGGGCAACGCGTTCGACATACTAAATTTGGCGAAGGCATTATTCTTAATTTTGAGGGCCAAGGAGATGCCACTCAAATCCAGGTGCAATTTGCCAAAGCAGGAACAAAATGGTTAGTCGCTAGTTTTGCTCGACTGGAAGCTGCTTAAATCAATCAAGGTGATCTAAGCGAGGGCTATTTTTCACGGCAGTCGCCGTAGATTTTAAGGTAGAAGCCAATTCATGGCGATTGGTTGAGATAAAACCGCTGATATATTTGACCCCATCATTATCCGCTTCAACTTGCATTTTATCAAAGCCCAAACCTAAAATCTCACCTAAGGGCCCACCTAAAACAGTTCCTGTTCCCAAACCCACTCGAGTAGCCCCTAAATAATCAGCCTTAAGCCCCATAGCAATATCTCGCATATCATTAAGATTTTGCTGAAGCTGTGCCGATCCTTGTGCCGACAAATCTCGCTGCTTGGCTTCAAGACGACTAATTACTTTGGAAATTCCATCAGAAACCTGCTTCGCGTCACCAAGATCTTTAATACTCACCAGTTGTTCATTCAGCGTTTTATTAATGTTCACTTTATTTTTCTCATCGATGCCAGGCATTTTCTCTAAGTTTGAATTAACAACAGCAACAATACCAGCGATTTTAAGGGCACGATTGGCGATATCAATTTTTTGTAAACGAAGTCGCAGATCTTCGTTATACTCATCAAGCTTATCGAGAAAATGTTCTTCATCTTTGAGATTTAATTCCTGCAAAAACTGAAGCACCTCTTCCTCGGAGATTCGTCCATTTTCATAATCTTCCACAACCTCTTGAATTTTCTGGTACACGGTATGCGTTGACCAGGTTTCAAAAGGAGTCTTTGGGGTGGTATCTGCCATAAATCACCTTATAACACCAGGATATTATAAGTTTAGCTCATCATTCGATAAGTTCAAGGCGAGAAAACAAGGTAAGATAAGGTCTCAGCTCCCGTTGGCCAAATAAGGAACCACCCTTATTTGAGATAAAGAGGGCCCCTAATTTGGCCAACGGGAGCTGAAACCTTATTTTGATTGCATGAGGATACTGATAAAAAAGAGTATGACGAAGAATATCAATGCCCAACCAGCCATACTTAAATTCAAAAACATCCACTCAATTTTAGCGCAATCTTGATTACCCATAAAAATCATTTTTACGGCATCCAAAAAAGGGAGCTGATGAAAAAGATATGAAATCCCAGGCACACAGAGTTCGTTCGGCTGTGGGGGCAAAGATTGCAACCATAATTGCCGACCCGAAACGACCATACCTAAAATTGACAACAAAGCGGTAACAATACTGTAACTCCTTGAGGGTCCTCGAAAATACTGATGGGCAAAGGCCAATAAAAAAACGAGGGCAAGCGCAATAAAAATATCGCGTTGAATACTGCATAATAAACAAGGGCGCAAACTCAGCGCATGCTGAAAATAATAACTGACAAAAACCAGCACCACCGAGGTGAGAAATCCTATTAAACTGACATGTCGTTTTAAAACGTTCATTATTTCTCCTCAACACTCAGTGTCGAGTTTATGGTAAAAATGAGAGGCCTCTCGACAAAGGTTTTATTCCTAAGTGAGAAGCGATACTCTGACCGATATCACTAAAAGATTGGCGAGCACCAATCGCTTTATTTTTCAGTTGCGGACCAAAAACCAGGACGGGAATATGTTCACGCGTATGATCTGAACCTGGCCAAGTGGGATCACAACCATGATCCGCTGTCATAATAACAACATCATCAGGATTTAAAACCCGTGCTAACTCAGGCAAAAGAGCATCAAAATCTTCAAGCGCTTTTGCATAGCCCGCAATATCTCGACGATGGCCATAATGAGAATCGAAATCAACAAAATTGGTAAAGATTAAAGAACGATCCGCTGCATGCTGCAAAGCTTTCAGCGTCGCATCAAACAAACCCGGAATTCCATCAGCTTTTATCGTGCTACTGACACCTTGATGAGCAAAAATATCAGCGGTTTTACCGATGGCGATCACCTGTCCACCTTGCTCACACAAATGATCCAGCAAAGTAGGCTCAGGCGGGGGCATCGAATAATCACGTCGATTGGCCGTGCGTTTAAAATTTCCTGGCTCTCCAGCAAAGGGGCGAGCAATAACACGACCTATGGTGTAGGGATCCACCAACTCTCTTGCTACTTCACAAATTGCATACAACTTTTCTAAACCAAAACTTTGTTCATGCGCCGCAATTTGAAAAACACTATCTGCCGAGGTATAAACAATCGGTTTGCCTGATTGCATATGCTCCACACCCAGCTCAGCGATAATTTCTGTGCCCGATGCGTGCCGGTTTCCCAAAATTCCAGGCAATTCACAACGCTGAATAAAATCATCAACCAACGTTTTAGGAAAACTCGGATATTCGGGAGGGAAATAACCCCAATCAAACATCACAGGAACACCGGTAATTTCCCAATGACCACTCGGCGTGTCTTTACCCAAACTCTGTTCAATCGCAAATCCATAATAGGCATTAGGCAATTCAACCATTTCAATGCCAATAGGATTTTTTCCCGTACTCAGCGCAGAGGCATGAGCCAATCCATACTGTAACAAATGAGGAATTTTCAAAGGGCCTTGACGAACCCCTGCCTGATCCGCTTTACCTTCTGCACAGGCTTGAGCTAAATGACCAAAAGTATCGGCCCCTTCATCACCATACCGAGAAGCATCCGCTGAAGCACCAAGCCCAAATGAATCTAAGAGTAAAACAATTGCTCGGGCCATTTTTATTCCGCTTTACAGTGAGTCTCTCGAATAAAATATGTGGTGATTAATGAGATAATAAATCCAATCGGAAACAACCACATCGCAAATTGATAATCACTCGCTGTAAAAACGGGCACACCATCAACAATAGCACCGTTTGAATGAATATCTAATAACCATCCGAATACTGGCTCGAATAATGCTCCACCACCAATCGTTGTTAAAGAAACACAGCTCACGCACATCGCTGTAATCAGCCGCGAATTGCTTTCAGAAACAACGGGGTAACTCAGCACTTGCGAACTCGTAAAAAATCCCAACAGGAAGAAAAGCAACATGAAAATCGCCATCGAAGAAGTTTGGGCATAAATCAAAACAAAGACTGTGAGGATCGATAAAATCGCACCCAGAATCATCAACGGTTTTCGAACTCCCATGCGATCAGAAATCCATCCCACTAAAGGTGATCCGAAAATAGTACCCACAAAAATCATCATGGTTACAAAAGAAGCCTGCGTGTGACTTATCTGATGAACATTGGATAAAAACATGGTGCCCATAAACCCACCCAAAATAAAAATGGGCAGATTTAACAAACAGGTGTAAATTCCACACAACCAATTTCGATAATTTAAAAAAGCCAATTTGGCGGTAGAAAAAAATCCGATATTACTCAACGCCAATCTATCTTCAGAAGCCTGGGTATGTCGATACACAGGATAATCTCGAACAATAGCAGCAATTAAAGCGATCACAAAAACGCCTAAGCCAGCATCAATAAAAAGTGCTTTACGCCAGCCCACGGCTTCAACCAGAAAAGTTAAAGGGGCTTGAGCTACCATGCCACCAATCATTGCCATTGTCACAATTAATCCGGTTACCAATGCAATTCGTTGAGCAGGAAACCATCGTGTGGCCAAACGCACATTACTCAAAAAGCAAAACGCACTTCCAATTCCCGTAAAAAATCGACAAATCGCAGCAAGTGTTCTGGATTCAACCATCCCAAAAAGAAAAGTTCCGAGCACACAAATCGTCAAAGAAACCAACATTACTTTGCGCGTTGAAAAACGATCTAAAATAATTCCTGCGGGCAATAAGAAAGCCACATTGGCCAAGAAATACGTTGCTGACAAACTACCGAGCTGTGCAGCGTCTAAATTAAAATCGTGCATCAAATGAGTATTAATCGCGTTGAACATATTCATCTGAATAAATTCATAAAAGAAAAACAACGATCCAACAAAACACACCAACCAAGCTAATTTTGATGAGTCTGTGTTTTGAACATTTTCGACAGACGCTGAATTCATTGAAACGGCTTGCACAATAGTACCTCGCTCTTTCATTAGTGAGAGTTCGCCACTCGGTCTTCAACCGATTTACAGAAAGTTTCTTTGACGAGGAAGGCCGCAAGAATTCCAAAGACAAATGCTATAGGCATTACCGACAAAGCCAAATTGAAATTATCGACAGAATAAATTCTCAGCCCATCCACCATTTTTTGATCCCAATGAAGCTCTAAGAGCCATCCAAAGAAAGGCTGAGAAAAGAGACCGGCCATAATCAAGGTTGATGCCAACCCCATTGCAGAGCCCGTAATTTGGTGGGGATTGGATTCAGAAACCATGGGATAGGTAATTATTTGCGCACTGGTTAAATAGCCTAAGCCCAAGAAAAGCAGTAGCAAGGCTGCCATGGACCAATGAGGCACCAGCATCAACAACATCATCAGGCCTAAGGATAGAATGCCAAAAACAATCATGGGTAAACGACGACGCCCCATTCGATCAGAGATCCAACCGATGGTAGGCGAGCCAATCAAAGTACCAATAAACAGCATCATGGTCACCAAAGAAGCCTGAGCCCGCGAAAGCTGATGTACTTGCTCTAAATACATTGTGCCATACATGCCCAACAAGAAAATGGGTAGATTCAAAAGGCTGGTGTAAAAACCACCCATCCAATTGTTTCGATTAGCAATTGCGGTTCGAATGGTATAGCCCAACCCTAATTCTTTGGCGGAAGCCTGTTTTTCATGAGCTTCATCGTAGCCTGCGGGGAAGTCGCGCACAAAAACAAAAACCATTAACCACATTAATACACCAATCCCACCGGTAATCAACAAGGTATGACGCCATCCAATCGCATCGGTCAACACCGTCATAGGATTTTGAGCGACTGAGCCCCCAACAAACCCTAGAGCAATGATCATACCGACGACCAAAGCCATTCTTTTAGGAGGAAACCAACGAGAAGCCAAGCGGACGGGACTCAACAAACAAAAAGCGCCACCAATTCCCATCATAAAACGGCACAAGGCAGCAACCCAAATAGAGGGGGCTTGAGAAAAAACTAAGGTACTAAACACGCTCGCTCCCAAGGCAAGCAATATCAAGCGACGTGTGGACATTCGGTCCAAAATCATACCGGCGGGGAACAAAAAGATGAGATTTGCTAGAGAGTAGAAGGATGAAAGCCAACCTAAGGTTGTTGCGCTGATATGGAACTCTTGCATGAGGGGCACATTCAGTGCATTGAACATATTCAGGACCATAAACTCGTAAAAGAAGAACCACGCTGCTGATATCACCACTAACCATGCCCGACAACTACTCGCACTTATTTGAGAAGCTGAGGGGTCTCCACATACCGAACCTACCGCAATCGCCATTAAAATACTCTCCTTCAGGTAATCAAACTAAACGTTTTCAGTGACTAGCTCTGTCGGGGGAACTGTTGCACTCCCCTGACCCAAACGAAAATGCTTTCTGCAGGTCGCAGTATACCGATCATTACCCCCAATTTCAATTTGCGCGCCCTCTCGAACCGCATTACCAAACTGGTCGACTCGCATATTCATGGTGGCTTTTTTCCCGCAATGACAGATCGTCTTAAGCTCAATAAGCTGGTCCGCCAGAGCCATCAAATACTTGCTTCCCTCAAAGGGTTCAGCACGAAAATCTGAGCGCAGACCATAAGCCAAAACGGGGATATTCAACTCATCACAGATACGGCAAAGCTGCATCACCTGAGCCTGCTTCAAAAATTGAGCCTCATCAATGAGCACACATTTGATATCGGGATTATTCTCTATAGCAACTTGAATGGAATCAAAGAAGTCAAAGTCTTCATCAAAACTAAAAGCTTCCTGCTCCAAACCTATCCGCGAACTCACCTTGCCAAAACCAAAACGAGTATCGATAGCTGGGCTGAATAACAACGTTTTCATGCCCCGCTCATGATAGTTATAACTCGACTGAAGCAAAGCCGTACTTTTCCCGGCATTCATCGCCGAATAATAAAAATGTAATTTGGCCACGGACTGATTCCCCGAATTAAGAAGCATGAATAATGAGAACTATTCTACTTTTTATGGCCCTGAGTCTCAACTACTTCTTCGATTTCATCATCCGACAAAACTTCCACTCTGTTTTCAACGGGCTTATTGGTTTTTAGGCTAAAAAGGCCCGCTGTTGCCAAAACATTTGCCGCACTGACCACGGCTGTAAGGGTGATAGAGGAGGGTAAATTGCCTTGCAGAATTCGATTGCTGACCCGAAAAAAAGTCAGCGTGGAAACGCCAACTTTAAAAAAGGTGGCAGGAAAAATGTTAACTGTCACGATACCTTTCCATAAGCGCCAGCAAAAAGTCTCAGAATTTTCAGCTTGTTCGGAACTGCGAAAATGTCGAGATAGAAAGTTATCCATCAAGACCAAATAAGAATTATAATTAGCAATCGTTACACTTCCCGTAATAACAAGCACTCCAATTCCCGAAAGAATAGGATAAGCATCCATCAAGCCCCAATTATTCAAATTGAAATAAGCCGCATTGGAATAGAGTGTCGCGTTTTGTACGCTATAACCTGCTGTACCTGCATGCTGAACAACACACTTGGCACTGCAACAACCCACACAACAACACCTCGATTTTTCTTTATCAGAATCACTCTCGATATCATCTTCACCTAGATCAATAGTATCGACGTCCTCATCTTCAAAAAGAGCAACGCGAGGATTTTTTACAACTCTGGAAAAATGGGTATGGCGATCAGCTTCAAGATCAATTCGCTCCTCCAAAACAAGCATTTCTCCTTCATCAAAAGTGGCATCAGGATCTATGGGCCTGTGCTCATGATTTCCTTGATCAAAAAATGCGAGCGATGAAGGCAGGGCGAGGACAGCCAATCCTGATACCGTGACAGCAGCAGGCGCTATCGATTGAATTCCAAATAAACCGGTGTATATGGTGTTGGAGACTCGATAAACAGAATAACTAGGGATGGCAACTTTAAGAATTGCATTTGTTATGCCGACCCCATTCCAAAAGGCATTGCTGGTTTCATTTTCTGTAGCCTCAACAAGTCCACGCATTTCCCAGCGTTGAAAATAGGAGAATCGCGATAAAAATTTATCCATGATTGAAAGATACGATCGGTAATTTCCCATTGCCAAGCTGGTCGTAATCAGAGACAACATAATAATTGTAAAAACCATCATGGGTGTGGAACCGAACATGCCAAGACCCATGGCAAAATTTAATGCCGTATCTGCATAGACCACAGCATTTTCAATGCTATATCCTGCAGAGCCCACGTGTTGCAAAGCGCATTTTGGATTGCAACAAGATGCGTGCACTTCTTCATCCACTTCGACCAAAGAAGCTGGATTGTCTAAGTCGTCTTGTTTACCAGCAGGATCATCAAAACCCCTGAGTGGTACGCCGGGCTCATCTTCGTAATCAACAACAGTCTTTTCATCTTTTTTATGCATAACACCTCCTAATTTTTTAGGATTAGATTAATTGATATTAAAGTGTGATAATTGATGGGAAATTTTCAGCCTCAAAATTCGCATAATTAACACTTATGATTTTTAATTCTCGGCCTTTAGAATCAAAGGTGTTTTTCATGACCTGATCTGTCAAATACACGGTTCTCTGCAGTGATTTAAGCGGATCAGTGGTTGAGAGAAAGGAACCCAAAAACACCGCTGAAAACAGATCGCCCGTTCCGTTGGGCGAAATAGAAAAAGCGTACTCTTTTACCTCAATCAAAGCAGTAGTATTGTCAAAGGATATAAATACGTACAAAGTCTCTGAGGAAACATCCGGTAATTTCAAACCAGTAATCACCACAATCTTTACGCCCAGACTGTGAAAATACTGAGCAACACTTTTAAGATCTTGGCTAGAATTAATTTTTATATCAGACAGAGATTCAGCTTCAAATTGATTCGGCGTAATCACATCAGCGCGCAATTGAGTTTTAAAAAAATCAAACACTTCGGGTTTGACAAAACAACTCGTACTCCCAATCACGGGGTCGCAAAGATAAATTAAATTGGGTTTTTTTGATTTAAAATAATCAACCGTTTCCTGAACTTCTTCGGCTATTTCTCGACTACCCATATAGCCTGATAAAACGGCATCACACTGTTGAATAATGCCCAAATCTTCAATACCTTTAATCACATTCTGGATGTGAGCCCTCGAAAATACCTCACCTTGCCACTTCCCGTACCCAGTATGATTCGAAAATTGGACCGTATTGACTGGCCAAACTTCATGACCCATAGATTGCAACGGATACACCGCAGCCTTATTGCCCACATACCCATAAGCCACATGCGATTGTATTGATAAAATTGCCATAAAAACCCCGTCTTTTCCCCCATTGTAGCAGCCCTAAGCAGCACAAAGCTATAACAATCCCGCGTTTCTTCAAGCCATGGCCCTACTCGGGTAGGACTGCTATACTTAGGGCAGGACAATTTAGACGATAGGGGAGATAATCATGAGAACACAACGCGCTCTAATGGCACTACTAATCTGCGCTTTAGGCGCTTCCACGACCGCCTGCGGACAATCTTCGGACTCAGGCCAAACTCCGCCTCCTCCACCTGCGCCGACGGCTCTTCAACAGGGGACAGCACCTTCTCCAGCACCTGGAGCCCCAGCTGACGCCGCCGCCCCTACTAACCCCTCTGACCAAGGCGGAACGACCACCACTAAAAAACTCTATTGTCCTGACGTGAGCAAACTTAAAAAAATTAACATGTTTTGGGGTGCTCCAGGTGGTTGGCGAAGTTATTCAGAATCATTTGTGAATGTCATCGACAGCTTTTCTGGCGCACAATGGATTGGCGTTAACGTGGGTAAAATGCTTTGCGTTTATCGTAGCAAATCCACTTTCGAATTCCCTGTCGTACTTCAAAATGACACCCTTACCCCCATTCCCGAGGGCGAGAAATGGATAGTGACAAAAGAAGGCTACAGAAATTGTATTTCGGGTGATATACTGGAATGCCCTTTTAAATTCGAGGAACAAAAGACAGAAAAAACAGACATCTACAAGGAGCTCGACTTTTTTAAAGGCAAGAAAGACTACCTGGAAAATGGCGACATAAAGCCTAACAATTAATCTTCTGAGTTGTTGTACAATGAAATTTTTTTTAAGCTGGTTTCGCACCCTGACCGCCATTATTATTATTTCTCTCAACCTAATTGTTTTGCCTGTCATTGTTATTGTCTTGGCAAGCCTTCAAAAATTAATCCCCGTTAAACTCATCAGAAATGCTTTGTACAAATTGGCGCATCAAATAATTCCAGACCTTTGGGTTTCAATTAATTCATTCTCCTTGAATCTTGCGAGTTCCGTCAAATGGGAAATTATCCCCCAAGGCAAGCTCCAGCGTGATGGCTGGTATTTTTTAATGTGCAACCACCAATCCTGGCTCGACATATTAGTTTTACAGCATGTTTTCGTGAGAAAAATTCCCATGTTGAAATTTTTTATGAAACAAGAGCTGCTTTGGACCTTACCAATCGGCGGACTGGCCTGCTACCTTCTAGATTTTCCTTTTATGAAAAGACACAGCAAAGAGTATTTGAAAAAACACCCCGAGCAACGAGATAAAGATATCGAAACCACCCGCAAAGCCTGCTCCATTTATAAAAACAAGCCCATTGCCATAATGAATTATGTTGAAGGGACTCGATTTACGCCCGAAAAACATCAAGCTCGACAATCTCGTTATCAACATCTATTGCCACCTAAGGCTGGTGGAATTGCCTTAGTTTTGGCAACGATGGATGAATATATTCATCACATCATTGATACCACAATTGTTTATCACACTCCAAACCCTTCTTTGTGGAATTTTTTCCGTGGCAGAATACCTAAAATCACTGTGCATTATGAAGTGCTGCCCGTGCCCAAAGAGTTACATGGGGATTACTATAACAACAAAGAATTTCGACTGAGTTTCCAGCAATGGCTCAATCAACGCTGGCAACTTAAAGACGATTTAATTCAAAAACTATCCTAAGCCTGAATATCACCAAAATAATCCTAGCGAGAAGCAAGTGAGCTAAGCTCTCTCGACCAGCTGCAAGCCTTGACGATAACAAGACATGGCTTGCATTTTATCATCAAGATGCTCATAGACTTGTCCTAAATCATGCAAAATACCTGGAGACGGCTCCAGTTCGCGTGCTTTGACTAAATACGCTTGAGCCTTTCCCCACAGGCGATTTCGAATACACACCTTTCCGAGGCAAACGTACAGTCCAGCGTCACCAACATAAGATTTTAGCCAGCTTTCTGCATGTGACAATTGCTTTGAAGGATTCAACGAAGGCACCTTGGCATACTGTCTCAGTAATTTACGATCCCAATGATGATTTAAGGCTTTCAATAATAATTTTTCAGCCTCAGCTATTTCTTGAAAGGATAAAAGAGCATCCGTGTATTTTACCAGCAAATCGGGATCTTCATGCAAATGACGAGGGACATCACGCCATATTTTAGGAAGCTGATCAACGGTAGCCTCAGGCAATTGTTGATTAAGCAGAGCTAAATAAAGTTGCTTTTCTAATGTCAACATTTCTTCTTTCGTCAAAATATCTTTACGTCTCAATTCTGGCAACAAGGATTGCACTTGAGACCAATCACCCAACTCAACATAGACTTTTTGGAGTAATTTAAGCACCTGAGGATGACGAGGCACGATTCGATTTAAATGTTCTAATGTGTTTCGCGCCTGGACCAATTCATGGGTATCCAGCTGCAATTCGGCTTGCGTTAAACCCACGGCCACATGAGCGTCGTCCGTACTCATTAACGCCCGCTGCAAATATTCATCGCGCTTTTGAACATCTTTACGACCCTGGGCGGCATTAGCGGCCGCTAAATAATTAATCAAAGGTGATTCTGCTTCAGAAGCTGATTTTAACAAGGTATTTTCTGCAGCCTGCCAATTCCCCTCAGCTAAAAAACGCAAACCTTGGGTAGTTAGCTTTTGCGCATGCTGAACTCTTCTTTTTTTAAACCAATCTTTAATTCTTGACGGCAAATTTCGGAGAAATGCTAGTAACTGAGTAGTTTTATAAAAAACTAGTACGCTAATAATTATCGCAAAAATAGCAACCCAAACAGAGGTTTCAAGAGCCCAATCTTGATAGGTAATTAATACATAACCAGGACTCGCGTGCATTTTTAATCCAACCCAGATGGATAAAAATAATATTAGAAAATAAAGGATAAATCGCCTCATGAGCTAATGGCCTCCGGTTCCGTAGTATTTTCAGGTTTCTGCTTTGGCGAGGCTGGTGCTTCTTGGGAAGAACTACTATTTTTGGGGCCCCCAGGATATTTGTTCACCGTTCCGCCTGTATTTGTTGAATCCAAGCCTGTGCTGGGCGCTGAAGGCACAACTCCTGCTGCAACGCCAACATTGAGTTGGTGAGCTTGCATGACTTGATCAACCACAGTAACTAATGACCCGAGATCTGGCAGAGTTGGTTTAACTTCTATCTTTTCTAATTCTGTCAAACCAGTAATCACCGCACGAGTCATGTCTGAATCACTAAAATTATGACTAACCCAATCTTTTGCCTGAGCTAATGCTGCCGTATAAATCGCAGGCTCATGATGCAAAACAGCCCACTCTGCAATCGCCAACTTCAGCTGGATATTTTCGATTAAATTAGTATGCTGCTCAGGAGAAATCAACGGCTTCACTGGATCAGACAAACGTTGCACAACCACCACTTTCTTAATTGAAGAAAGATTTGTCATCAATTTTTCTTTCCAATTGGGTTTTACTGCAGAAACCTGTGTTTTTTCTTCTGCTGCAGTTGTTGCTGCTGGAACTAAGACTGCCTGACGTACCACTGGTAGATCTGAAACGCTTTGGCTCAACACATTTAATCGCAATAATACACCCTCTACATCAACAGGCTTTATTCCTTTGAGAGCAGTGATATTCGAAACCAACGCACTTCTAATATCGGTCAGCTGTGGCGATGCCAACGATGAGACGCGCTTTTCGGCCGCTTCTAATAGTGCCAATACAACTTTAGCATCTCCCTCATATCGCGCATTGTAATTCGCCAATCGCGCCAAATAATCGACTTCTACTAGGATAGGACTCAGCGGATCTTTGTTAGTAGAAGAACGGAGCTGTTCCAAACCCGACAACACACTTTGTATTGCAACTTGCTGCTGACTGATTTGGGCCTCTGCTTGCTGCCGAAAATTGTGGAGTTGTTGTGAAGCACCACGTTGATTGGCAACTTCCTGCTGAAGCGCCAGGGTATTCTGCAAATTCACAACAACCAAAATAGCCGCGCCCATTGCAAGGAGCACACTCAGTAAAATTAAAATCCGCCAACCCACAGCCAAACCAACAATTGGCTTCAATGGATCTTTAGAAGAAGGATTTTCTACCGTATCAATTTGTTGCGGCTCAACATCGGTCATAATGTGATTCCTTGAGAATAGAGGATTAGCCAAGGATAAAGACTCAGCGCAGAGGGGTCAAGAGACCTGCTTAAATAGATTAATAATTTGACTCCCTGACAATATTCAAGCTAGAGTCCAAGTTCCATAAATTTACTTATAATGGCAAAGAGCTTAACCATGGCGACAAAAAATGCTTGATATCCCCAGCCCTGCTGGCTGGCCTATTATTGGCAATCTGCTGCAAATACCTAATGCTCAACTTTCTCAATATCTGCTCAAAACTAGTCGGCAATTTGATGGGATATTTCAACTCAATCTTCTAGGTCGACGGGTTCCTTTTGTTTATTCAGCCGAACTAGTGACTGAACTCTGCAATCAAATGCGCTTTCGAAAAATGGTGGTTCCACCCTTAAGTTTTTTACGAGACATAACTGGGAATGGCTTATTCACGGCCCGATCTGATGATCCCGAATGGGAAATCGCTCATCGTATACTGAAGCCTGCATTCAGTCATAAGTCTATAGAAAATTATTTCGAGATCATGCGCAATATAGCTCAAGTATTAGTGAATAAATGGCAAAACCAAACTCCTAACACCGATATCAATGTGGCTGATGACATGACCCGCTTCACTCTGGAAACAATCACACATTGTGGATTTGGTTATTCATTTCATCCTTTTGCATCAGAAACCTTCCATCCTTTTCTGCAAGCATTATCACGTACATTCGATTATTCAATTGCACGAATCAAAGATTTGCCATATACAAAATTGTTTCAACGAGGCAGACGACAAGCCGAGAAGGATGTCAGACTATTACTGACAATAGTGAATGAAATAATAGTGCAACGACAAAAAGAACCGACCGAAGGAAAAGATCTTTTGAATTTGATGCTAAATGCGCGCGATCCTCTCACCGGGAAAAAACTGGATCAAACGAATATCTGCTATCAAATCATGACTTTTCTGGTTGCAGGACATGAAACAACGAGTGGCATGTTGTCTTTTGCATTTTATTTTTTGTTGCAACATCCGGAAGTACTCAGCCAAGCCTATGCGCAGGTCGATCAAATTTTACCCGGCGATACTCTTCCCAATTTCGACGATATCGCTAAACTCGACGTGCTAGACAGAATTCTAAAAGAAACATTGCGACTATGGCCCACAGTACCTGCTCTGGTGGTCGCTCCCTTCGAAGATACTGTAATTGGCGGAAAATATCTTATCAAACGAAACCAATGGACAAGTGTGATTTTACCAGCGCTTCATCGTGATCCCAAAGTATGGTCAAATCCCGACTCTTTCGACATCGACCGATTCTTACCTGAAAACAAGTCCAAACTATCCGCCTTTTCTTACCTTCCCTTCGGCAAGGGTCGACGCGCTTGCTTAGGTGCTCAGTTCGCATTAACGGAATCTAAATTAATCCTTGCAATGATTCTTCAACGCTTTGTGTTCTACGACCCCTACAATTATCGTTTTAAGATCAAAGAAAACCTGAGCTTCAAACCTGAAAATTTGATCCTTCGTGTTCGTAGCCGATAAGACTTCTCGTGCAGTATAAATCCATATTCAAAATGTTACTGTGCTAACCGATTGACACATTAGGTCGTTTAAAACATCTAACACTCTTTCTAGGCGCCTAGTCGTATTAAATAAAACTTGGAACTCAGTTCCTAAATTAATCATCTCGGGATCGTTTACAAACGCGATAGATTGCTGCGCGGCCGTCATAGCATTCTGATAATCCTCGCTCAACAGATAGCACCTGGCTAATTCGCCAAAAAGCTTTGCTGATTGCGCAGGCTCCTTATAAACTTTAATCATGCTGATAATTACACTGACCACCTCTTTATGCCGCCCCGTAACCCGCATTGCGACAACATAAGCCATAACATTTTGAAATGTATATCGTGGCGTCCTTCGATAATTATCAACCACACATTGGGATACATAGGTACGCGTTCGCTTGTCTTCGCTTCTTGATTTAACGCCTTCAATATCCAGTCTATTTCTAACCTCTTCTGAACAAGTAGGCATCAGAGCTAAGCAGCCATCAAAGTCACTTTCATTTAAGCAGCGTTGTAATTTTAATAATTGAACCTTTTGAGGCTCCATTTCCGTTTCAGATAACATTAAAAACCTATCGAACAAAGACTTGGCCCCTATTAGAACGCTATATTCTGTCAAACTCGGGCTGGCCTCTAATGTAAATTTAGCGGCATCTGCTAAAAATTCAAAAATGATTCTATGTATCTGGGTGGTCTTTGGATGATGCTTACCGAAATAACGAATATATATTTTTACGACAGCGACGAATTCTTTTAATGCCTCTAAATAATTATTCATTTTCCAAAGGACAATAGCCCCATTTGCACGACTCATTGCTGTTTCGACATGATCTAATCCGAATTTTTTCGTTTGAATTTCTATCGCTTTTTTTATATAAGGCTCAGCCTTAACGGGGTTGCTAAGTTGAAGATAATAAGAACACAAATTCATTAATGATTTCGCCAATAAAGCATCGGATTTACCACGCTTTATCATGATGATTTTCAACGCTTTTTGTTGATAATCAATAGCTTTATCCATTTGACCAGAGAATGAATAGGCATTCGCCAAATTCGCCATCACATCGGCATAAACTACTGAGTCGCCTTTTTCAAATTGCCGACAAAGCATCTCCGCACACGCCAGCCTTTGCTTCGCAAGCCCTACTTGCCGAATTTCCACCAATGCCTCCCCAATACATTTTAATGTAGAAATTAGGATGGGATGATTCTTGCCATAATAATCTTCCTGAATTAAAAAAGCCTCTTCAAACAATTCCAAGGCTGAAACCGCATCACCTTTAGCACCCAGAGCGTTTCCTTTAACAAGCAAAGAATTCAAAATATCGGGGTGAGCGTTTCGGTAATAAGCCCTTTGTATTGCCAACGCCTGATCAATCAACTCAATTGTTTTATCTCGATTCCCAAGTGAAGCATAATCCGTAGCCAAAAGGCTCAATGTTGTGGCAATTTCTGGGTGATCCGGCTTCAAATCTTTTTGAGACAACATCAGAGCACGATAATGCAAGGCTAATGCCTCTATATCATGGCCCTGAGCAAGACAGACCAATCCTAAAGAGGAATTGAGATGAATATTCTTCGGGTGGTTTCTTCCAAAGCGAGCACCGATAATTTTCCTAGCTATAACCAGCTGTTTTTTCGCTTTATCATTTTGGCCTTCTTGTCGATAAACATCCGCTAACAAAATCAAGCTATCTACCGTCCTGGGATGTCTAGAGCCAAAAAATGCGCTTTGCATTTTCAATGCTTTTTTTATAAATTTTTTCGCGTCTTTAGTCTCTCCTAAATCGAGCAATATTTCAGCTTTTGCAGAATAGGCCCTTTCCAAATGATGATTATTAGCGCCATAATAAGCACTACACTTCTGTATCACTTGATCAATGAGCCTCAAAGCCTCTTTTTCTTCTCCTAGATCACAAAGCAAATGGCATTTTGTTATTTCTATTTCATTTAAATTGACATGACTATCACCATAGAATGCTGTTAAAACTGCTAGGGCACTTTGAAGATAAGCATAAGCTTCTTTATAAGATCCCATGGACATTAGTGCTTTCGCAATTTTATATTTAGTTTTTGCAACCATATGATGACTCTCATCGTACTCACCTTGCTGCACCACCAATATCTTCATCAGCATTTGATAAGCTTCTTTTGCATCACCTTCGACTCTTTGCCATTCACAGAGTAACAGCTTAATTTCAAGCGTAGCAGGATGGTCTGCACCAAAATGCCTTTCACGAATAGAGATGGCTTTTTCTAAATATTCAACACAGGCATGATCATCTCCTATCTCTCCAAAATCACCACCGAGGTCTGCATAACAACCCGCAAGATAAAGATGCTCCGGCTCCAATGTTCTCACTAGAATTTCAATAGCCATTTTTCGATACTCAAGCCCTCGTTTTGGATCACCCAAATGGGAACAAATAGAGGCCTTAGTTGCTAATGTTTGAGCATAAAAACATTCCTCAATATCGGTAGTTCCCGCGTATATTTTTTCTGCTCTTTCTATAACCGAACTAGCTTCTTGATACCTTCCCAAATGTAAATATGCATCGGCAAGATTATTAAGATCTCCAAACATATTACGATGTTCAGCCCCGTATTCCTCCCTAACTAAATCAAGCGCTCGCAAAAGAACCCTTTCCTGTTCTCTTGGATTTCTAAGATTACCATAGACCGCTCCTAGAGTAGAAAATATGTCAATAAGGGGTTTTAGATCGTTAAAACCACATGCTTGGTAAAACCTTTCCGCTTCATTCAACAACTTTTCGCTTAATGCATCCTGCCCTTGCTGCCGATAAATCGATCCTATTTTAATCATAATGTTCAGCAGAACTTTTTTTGTGTCCACCTCATCTTTAGAATTACAGACTTCTATTTTCTTCTTTAATTCTTGCAAATGAGGGAATAACGCTTGCCTTCTCATTTCGTCAGCCAGAAGCTTTCCGCGTGAGTAATAACAAGCATGTACATATCGACAAACCTGATGCAGAATCTGCTCAATTTCAGCCGGTTTTTTATCTTCAATAATCATTAGAACATCTTGAATGACCTGATGAATTCGATAGCTTTGCGCACCATCTGACTCTTCCAATAAACTAAATTGACGCAATACAGACAAGTATTGATTAATTTCCACTTCATCGGGATCATTGGGAACCCATTGGCATAATAACGATTTCGGAATAGCGCTTTCGGGCGCCAACAACGCGACACCGATTAATAAATTTCTTAGCTGTTCAATTGCTTCGCCTAATTCAGAATTAGCTTTGATTTGATCTAATGAAAGCTGAACAACCGCAATCATGGTAGTTTTATACTGCCCTTCTTTTAATCGCCGCTCTTGTTCGTAAGGGTCTGCACCGGGAACCGGCTCCGATAAATAAGCCTTTCTTGCCTTCAGATTCTGCTTATACCGTTCACAAAAAGTTTGGACTGAACATTTATTGTCATTGATGTAAGCAATTGCTTGAGTTATAGCGAGAGGATAACGACCTAAAGTTACTGCTAATAATTCGGCGTCGCCCTCTGACACCGGTATCTCAAGCATCCGATGGATATACTGCTTCGCATCTTTTAGTGTAAAAACATCAAGAATTATCTTTTTGACGCCCTTGCCGAAATGGCGACCATTTCTCGTGGTGATTAAAATGTCCATTTTAGGTAGATCAAAGGCTTCCGGACTATAAGCAGCTGCTAAACTAGCATTGGGCATATCATCAAACACAATCAAGCCCTTGCCTTTTTCAAACAATTTCTTATAGATCAATCTAGATAAATCTCTAATTTTTATTTGCTTTGAATCAAAACCAAACTCTGAGCCCAGCCAAGCCAACTGAGCTTGCAGATTATTTTCCGCATTTTTATCATCTAGCCCACCATTGAGCCATAATACCCAAGCGTATTTTTTTTCGCGAAATTGTTGACGAGCAAAAAAATTAGCGAGTGTCGATTTGCCAATACCCCCACTACCCGCTATTTGTGAAGTCACTGAATCTTCATCAGCATCGTCACCATCATGAGCCGAAATCACCTGAACACCTTCTTGGTGAGCTCGCAATGCTTTCAGCTCATCTTCACGCCCTGTAAATTGTGTAAATGCAGGAGGCAAACCCATTAAAGGTTGAAAGATTTTTTCAGGCAGACGAAACACAATACGCACACCCTTCCGTTGATACTTTAAAGTATCAATAACGTCTTGCTGATCTACGATACTTACCAGCGTTCGGGCCTCTTCTTCAGTAATTGTTTTGGGAGAATGCTCCCCCATCAATCTTGTCAAATTTAATAAGGTGTCTTCATCTAGGGGGTTTTCAATGACGATTTCGAGTGGTTTTTCCTTTACAGATAAAGTACGTTTTGAAGCATTAGCAGCAGGCGATGGCTCAGAAACTCTGACCACACTAGTAACCTCGTGTATTTTCGTCGCAACACTTAGCGCTTCCCTTCCTATCGTGTTGGGTGGTTGATGCATACTAGCAGCTTCCAACACAGCACCAAGCTGAGGGACAAAATTAATATGCAATGCATTGGAATAATTCTTAATACTGATTGTGCTCAATTCAGATAATACAGTCAGTTCTTTTTGCTCTTCCATAACAAAACTCCTTAATAATATTGATTTTCGCCAGTTTCTACCTAAAGGCTTTATTTTTTAAAATCAGCCAATCTAAAGGAAAGTGTCTTTAAAATAGCTTCATCACTGACATTTTCAGCCACAATAATGGTTTCAAATCCTTTTTCTTTTGCGGCAAGCGCAATGCGATTACTGATCACCAGAAGCGGCGTTCTCTGCAAATCCGCAAAACCTTCCGATAATGAGATCAAGTTATTCAGGCTCTCGACACTGGTTGAAACAATGACCTTATAACCATGCTCCGTGAAAAAAATATTTAATATATTCCGATCACCAGATGGACAAATTCTCCGATACACTGCTATCTTTTCGACCTCAGCACCACGCTCTTCAAGAACATCGCGCAAATAATCTCGGCCACCTTCACCGGCCATGATAATTATTTTCTTATTTTCCAACGTACGAAAAACTGGCAACTCGAGCAAACCTTCACTTCGATAATCTTTCATTGGAAGCCAATCGCAACGAATGCCGTATTTCAACATCGCTGATTGCGTTGCCATACCAATTGCTGCAAATTTACACTGCGAATTAGAGCCCATTTTTTTCGATAATATTTCCTGCACTGCATTAGCACTCGTAAAAACAACAATATCAGCCACATTAATTTTTTTAAAAACGCTATCCCAACCACAAGAAGGTTCAATAGGAAGAATTTCTATAGTAGGGAAAATAACAGATTTTCCACCATATTCTGTAATTAATCTCGCTAACTGAACAGACTGATCTCGAGGACGCGTAATTAAGACTGTCAATCCATTTAATTTTTCAGGGCTCATAGTCATATTTAAAAAATCACTCTGATTATCGGCATGGCTTGTTTCAATAATTTAATTAAACAAAGAATCCCAGATGGTATCCACACGAGATTTTACTTCATCTGACATTGTGATCGGCTCTCCCCAAACACGAGACGTTTCACCGGGCCATTTATGAGTTGCATCAAAGCCCATTTTTGAACCTAACCCTGCAACAGGTGAAGCAAAATCTAAATAATCAATGGGCGTATTATCGATGATTACAGTATCACGCTGAGGATCCATGCGCGTGGTCATTGCCCAAATCACATCTTGCCAATTTCTTGCATCAATATCATCGTCAGTGACGACCACAAATTTTGTGTACATAAACTGGGTCAAAAATGACCACACCCCCAACATGACACGTTTAGCATGGCCCGCATAGGCTTTTTTAATCGTGACTACAGCCATCCGATAAGAGCAACCTTCCGGAGGCAAATAAAAATCTTGAATCTCTGGAAATTGTTTACGTAACAATGGAACAAATAATTCATTTAACGCCAATCCCAAAATAGCAGGCTCATCGGGCGGACGGCCAGTATAAGTGCTGTGATAAATAGGTTCTGATCGATGTGTAATTCGCTCGATGGTTAGCACAGGAAATTTTTCAGTTTCATTATAATAACCCGTGTGGTCACCAAAGGGGCCTTCGGTTGCAAATTCACCGGGCGCAATAAATCCTTCTAAAACAAATTCCGCGTGAGAGGGAACCCAAAGATCGTTGGTCTGACACTTGACTAATTCTGTTTTTGAACCACGCAACAAACCAGCAAAAGCATACTCTGAAATATGATTAGGAATCGGGGACACAGCAGCTAATAAGGTGGCAGGGTCCGCACCTAGAACGACCGAAACGGGAAATTTTTGTCCTGGATACGCTTTTTGCCAAGCCTGAAAATCGAGCGCACCACCACGATGAGCCAACCATCGCATGATCACTTTATTCCGATCAATCACTTGTTGCCGATAAATACCTAAATTTTGCCGACCTCGTTCAGGCCCCTGAGTTACTACCAGCCCCCAAGTAATCAAGGGCCCTACATCACCCGGCCAACAGGTCTGGATAGGCAAGCGCCCCAAATCCACCTCATCCCCCTGCCACACGTGGGTTTGACAATACCCTTCTTTGACAATTTTGGGCGACATAGCCATTATTTGCCGAACCATGGGCAGTTTATCCCAAATATCGCGCAATCCTTTGGGCGGCTCAGGCTCCTTGAGCATAGCTAACTGCTCACCCAGCTCTCGCAACTCCTCGACCTTCTCTCGCCCCATACCCAAAGCTACCCGCTCAGGCGTCCCAAACAAATTGGTGAGCACGGGGATTTTAAAGTTCTTAGGATTTTCAAATAACAGTGCAGGTCCTTTAGCACGCAGAACACGATCGCTAATTTCAGTCATTTCAAGGCAAGGATCAACAGGCGCACCAACCCGCCGCAGACACTCTCGCCTAGCCAGTTGGTCGATAAAATCGCGTAAATCTTGATAAGCCATACCCACAGTTTACGGCGATAGCGGCACAGAGACAAGTGCTGGGAAATAGATTTAACGCATGGTATGATCAAAAAAATGATACGGAGACGACAATCATGAAATCAATAATTATTGCTTGTGTTGCTATCGGCCTTTCAAACCCTGCCTTGGGCTTTGTGGTATTCAATCAGACCAGCACGTGTGCAGAAGTCAAAGAATATTCCCACATTTTTAATCGCTATAACGAGCACATTTTGAGCAATCAGTTTGGATTGTGCGACTCTAGCTCCTCACGCTGCCAAGGGCAGTTGGATCTTCGGGTGATCGAGCATAGTGATGCTTCAGAAATCCAAGTCGAAGAACCGCTTTGTTCCTGGACGGGCGATGTCGGGACAGGCAAAGGTTACTTCTTAATCACTTCCAACCCGTCCCTCAATCCTGGTGAAAAAGACAGCTGCAAAATTACCTATTATCGCTAAGATTGCATCACGCTAGGGATTTCGGAAAATAACACTAAAGCCTAAGGCAACAAAGTCGTTGTTAGGTGCAACATGAGATTCACTGGTGGGATTACCAAACATATGCAAATAAGATATATCCAAAGCAAAGCGAGTCGTGACATTCCACATAATACCCAAGCCTACTACAGGCCTAATTTCGGTGGTGAAATCGTGTTTGATTCCTGCTGTAATACCCAGGTCTGTAGGATCCACATCAGCAAATGAGTCAGCTAGCCCTACTTTGAGATCCACCCTAACCGGAGAACACAAAATAGGAGCCCCTAGACGAGCCAGCAACTCAATATCCGAGGTACGGACTAGCCCGAAATCATGGTGGATATGGGAATTTGAATAAAAAGTCCCACCGAGCTCAAGTGCCAAATATTCATTGAATTGATTGCCCATATAAATGCGGCCAGCCGGACCGTATTCCCGAACTTCATTATCTTGGAATAGGTCGCTGTTGTAATGGTTATTTCCGTACCCTCCCTGAAGCCCCAGATAAACCCCAGAGCCACTCAAATGAGGAACCCAGGCCAGTACAGCTACTGTTTGAAAGACTAAACTGAGGATTCCCAGCCTGACTAACCACTTCTTGCTAGCCATTTTACTCTCCTTGTAAAGATCGGTAATCACGCACAACTTTTTTGCGATCACCAATACTAGCGTAGTGAGAAAATTTGCACAACCGCTTTGGGCAACAAGGTTTGCTACTGGATATTTCCCTCCCCGGCTAAGGGCAGTAGTTACGATACGGGGTTGCTTTCAATTTTTAGATATTACACACTAAACCAGAGCGTTTTCTTTACACGACGAGGGGCTCTAGAGAGACCAGGAAATGCTGGGCGCTAGAATAGCTGGCTTTTTTAAATGGAATTTTCAGACAACAACATGGCCGAATCACCAAAAATAATCCTCGAAAAAATATTTGGATATAAACAGTTTCGATTTGCACAAGAAGAAATTATCAATGGATTAATTGCTGGCCAAGACCAATTTGTCTTAATGCCCACAGGCGGAGGAAAATCACTCTGCTATCAAATACCCGCAATCATCCGCGAAGGGGTTGGCATTGTAGTTTCACCTTTAATTTCATTGATGCAAGATCAGGTCAGCGCTCTGAAAAGCAATGGCGTCAATGCCGCCTTTTATAATTCCTCTCTAGCCGCTCACGAAGCGCGACAAGTTCTGGCAAAATTGCACAACAATGAACTGGATTTATTGTATATCGCTCCAGAACGATTGATGAGCGAAGATTTTTTAGCGCGCCTTCAAGAAATTTCCATCAGTCTATTTGCTATTGACGAAGCGCACTGTATTTCTGGCTGGGGGCATAATTTCCGACCCGAATATGTTCAATTAGGGGAATTGCGACGACGATTTCCCAGCATTCCCTTGATAGCACTGACAGCCACCGCCGACAAACCCACTCATTCCGACATAATTCACCATCTACATTTACACAAAGCAAAACAACATGTGATGAGCTTCAATCGTCCGAACATCCGCTATACCGTTATTGACAAACACCAACCACTACAGCAACTAAAAAATTTTTTGAAAGAAAAAAATGATGAGGCTGGAATAATTTATTGCACAACTCGAAATCAAGTTGAAGAAATCGCAGAAAATTTACAAACTGCCGGATACAAAGCTCAGCCTTATCACGCAGGCCTCACAAATGAAGCCAGAAAATTAGCGCAAGATCAGTTTCAGCGCGATGAAATACAAATCATAGTAGCCACAGTAGCTTTTGGCATGGGGATTGATAAGCCCAATGTGCGCTTTGTTGTACACTACGATATCCCCAAAAATATTGAATGCTACTATCAAGAAACCGGCCGCGCCGGTCGTGACGGATTAGAAGCTGAAGCTTTACTACTGCATGGCGCCGCAGATTGTGGAAAAATCCGAGGCATTTTAGAGATGTCAACGAACGAAAATCAAAAACGCATTGAAATTCATAAACTCAATGCGATGATGGGTTTAGCCGAAGCACAAACCTGTCGACGCCGCGTATTACTCAATTATTTTTCAGAAAATCTAGAAGATGACTGTGGCAACTGCGATACTTGTCTAAATCCACCTGAAACTTTTGATGGTACTATCGCCGCTCAAAAAGCGCTATCCTGTATTTATCGAGTCCAGCAAAAATTTGGCATTAAACACATTATCGATATCCTGCGCGGCTCTGAAAATCAACGCATCACACAGTTTAGGCATCATGAGCTTTCCACTTACGGCATCGGCACAGAATATTCTAATAGCGAGTGGACAAGCATTATTCGTCAATTAATTCATCGGGGCTATTTAGAACAAGATATTACCCACTACTCCACACTAAAACTAACCCCTCAATGCAAAGAATTATTGCAAGGCAAAGAATGTATCATTTTAGCCAAACCAAGGATCACCCTGGCTCAACCTAAAAAAGCAGCAACAAAATCTAAAGCAAAAGTTGAATTAAGCAAACCCTTAGATCAACATCTTTTTGATCGACTAAGACAGCTCAGAAAAACCCTAGCAGACCAAGCCAACGTGCCCCCCTATTATATTTTCAGCGACGCCACCTTGATAGAAATGTCCACCAAAAAGCCCAACGACGAACCCAGCTTCTTGAGTATCCACGGCGTAGGCAATCACAAATTATCAACCTACGGCAAAGTCTTCATGGATGAGATTGCCTCCTATGCCCTAGGAGGGGTCAGTTCCTGACAAATGACAAGTTCAGGTGCACTATTATTTCTAATTTGAACTGTCAGCCAGCTTCTTCGTTTAAATACTGGCATCTACATACTTTCACATGAGTGGCCTCACACTATCATTAGCATAAAGCAGCTTCACTGCTGAGTTCGGGATGGAATCAAGTGGTTACTACGATTTTCATCAGGTGACTTTGGTGTATGAAGCCGAACTCAATCTTTGTTCCCGATCGGTAACTTTTGCTTTCATATTTGAAACAACGCCCCAAATATTCCCGATAGGGAACATCAACTTGCAATCCTCAAAAAAATGCTATAATATTCCCGTACGGTAACCAAATAAGGCTTGTAATGAAATACAATACACAAAGCTTAGGTCAATTCATAAGATCGACACGTAAGTCCCTCGGGGTTACACAGAAAGAACTCGCCTTGAGCTCAGGTACAGGTTTACGCTTCATTATCGAGCTAGAACAGGGTAAGCCGACCTGCCAACTAGAAAAAACACTGACTGTCATGAGGACTCTAGGTATTAAAATACAATTACAGACTCCCGTCATTAAGGAAAATAGATAATGACAAAAATATTGGACGTATATTGGGACCATGACTTAATTGGTCAACTCATTCAAAATGATCACGGTGAACCCAATTTTAAATATGCATCTTCATGGCTGAACAATCC
The DNA here is from genome assembly GCA_964567285.1 of uncultured Gammaproteobacteria bacterium. Taxonomy (GTDB): domain Bacteria; phylum Pseudomonadota; class Gammaproteobacteria; order JAIEPX01; family JAIEPX01; genus JAIEPX01. The sequence goes on along the minus strand of CAZMLO010000001.1, from coordinate 542,217 downwards.
GCAAGCGATTGCTATTTCTTGCTCTCTTCCTTTGCAACAAAAAACATTTAGCCGAAAAGAATGTCGTGGCTTTTTTGAAGGCATACTGCCCGAACAGCACAATCGACGAAAAATCTGTAGAATTTTAGGTATCAGCCCAAATAACGACTTTTCGTTGCTGGAAAAAATCGGTGGGGAGTGCGCCGGTGCAATTAGCTTTATACAGCCTGATGAAAAAACAACTTATACCGATGAGAAATACCGACCAATCACAGAAAATGAACTAGCCAATATATTGCGAAAATTGCCTGAAAGGCCTTTACTTGCTGGTGAAGTAGGTGTGCGACTTTCTTTAGCTGGCGTGCAAGATAAAATAGCTGTATACAAGGTCGGTGACCAGATCTCTATCCCACTAGATGGCTCTCCAAGCACACATATTATTAAGCCTGCAATTACTGCTTATGAAGGTATTATTTTTAATGAAGCGTTTTGTTTGCAATTAGCTAATTCCATCGGTATAAATGTGGCAAAAGCTACTCTAGAACATGCTGAAGATATAGGATACTTATTAATTGAACGTTATGACAGAAACGTTACTGATGGCACTCAAAATAAAGCTATAATTTCTCGTTTACATCAAGAAGACTTTTGCCAAGCATTAGGGATTGTTTCTGAAAGAAAATATCAAAATGAGGGCGGCCCTTCATTAGCGCAATGCTTTACATTAGTACGCGAATATTCAGAAGTGCCCGTTGTTGATTTACAACAACTAATAAACGTAGTTATTTTTAATTTCCTAATCGGAAATTGTGACGCACATGGTAAGAATTTTTCATTTATTCTCGACAAAGAGTGTCGCCTAGCCCCTTTTTATGATCTCTTAAGCACAACATACTATCAGGAATTGAGCTTGAAAATGGCCATGAAAATTGGAGGGGAATACAGTATAAATAATATCAAGATGGACAATTTCGATAAATTGGCAAAAGATATCGGTTTTACTCAGGCTGCAGTTCGCCACCGCACCCTTGAACTCATTGAAGCACTTTCTTCAACTCTACACAATCTTCAACCCTCAAATCATGTAGAAGAAAAAATCGCAGCAATGATAAAGTCACGATCCAATCGATTGTTACAGAAGGGAGCACAGCCTTGAATAACCGCTCTCTAGCCAGAACTTAAACAAACGAGACTACTCGCGTTATGGACGAAATCGGCGAGGCTGAATTTCTTCATCTGCGACCAAAGAAACTGCGTTCGATGGCTTGGCCGACTCATTCAGGAATCTTTTATTTTTTAATATAAGTAAAACCAAAACGCCGACAAGAACTCCCGAAACAACACCAAACGCTACTGAATTTCGGCACCTATTTTTCTGGGCTAAATGAAGTGCTCCATAGCCACTAATAACAGCAGTAGTGAGAGCTACCAGCAATTCCCAATTAACTTCTTCCGATTTTTCTTGAGCAACTAAATGTGAGCTTGAGCTCACTTTAGGTTCTTTGGGAATGCTAGGATTTTGTAGCCTAAAAAAACCTTGTAGAATGGGCGATTTTTGCAAAATAGAGGCAACATTCACTGCTTTATTAAGGCGATCACCATTATCACCTTGCACATGGACGCCACAGGCCAAAATATTCAAAGTTGCCATAGGAGATCCCGACGATCCACCTTTGGTGTTAACATTGTGAAAGAGGATGCTGCGATTTGAGGACACCTTAGCTTCACCAAACTCTCGCATCTTGGGTTCCCCGTCTGGATGCTGAGGGATAAATACCTCACCCTGAGTAAAGCTAAAATCAAACTTTACAGATGGGAAGTTGTGCCCTTCGTAACCCCTCACTTCTATTATCGCATAATCTAAGCCGCCATTTCTGTGTTCTGCTAATTTTGTTACCGGGAAAGAAATTTCATTTTCTTCGGGCTTATCTCCAAAGACCATGCTGGTGCAAGTTTGATATTGATAATTCATATTTAACTGCAATAGTGGGGCAAACTCCTGGGGCGATAAATAATTTCCCTGACCATCGTGAGGCGTATACCAGCCCTTACCTCCTGCTAATGTATCAAAACAGTGCCCTGCGGTCATGAGCAAACTCGGTGAAATAAAAAAAGCTGTTCCCCAGCGCTCTTTTGAAACATTTTGCTTATAGGGATAGCTTGACAAATCTTGCCATTGCAATTGCCCGGTTGCTAAGCTGATGGAATTTTCAGTATAACAAGCATTATTTGTAAAGCAGCTTGCGTCTGTGGTTTTTGCACCCGTACTACAAGGGCGAACTACGGATTCATTTTGAGCGTGGGTAAAGTCGAGCAACGTGTGGGATGTTTTTCGCATGTCAACCTCCTGCTTCCTGCTGAAAATAGAGAGCTATGATTATAACCAAGGTTTTGAACGTTGGAAAGTCAAACGTTTAAGACGTTAGCCCATACCCCCCCTTAACCCTAATATAAAGCGCAAAATTTAAGATGGCCCCGCCATTATTGAGAAAATCCCGAAAACCAGTATAATAAGCCTCTACACTTTTGAAGAGCCAGAGCCATGAATACTGAACCCATGATCAACATCTCCAGTTACCGATTTGTAAGCTTGCCCGCCGAGCAGCTCGAGTCTTTGCGATCTGATTTGCTGGAATACACTCGGGGCAATGGTCTTAAAGGCTCCATTTTACTGGCCACCGAGGGCATTAACCTTTTCGTTTCGGGCACTCAGGATCAAATCAACGCCTTTCATGAGAAACTCTGCGCATACCCCTATTTTAGTGGAATACATTTCAAGGAGAGCCCATCGGTTGAAGCACCCTTCAAACGCATGCTGGTTAAAATCAAGCCTGAAATTATCAAAATGGGCGTTCCTGACATCGAACCTGAGCGTTTTACCGCGCCCCACCTCGCTCCTGAGTTATTTAAACAATGGTATGAAGAAGGGCGCGAAATGATCGTTCTGGACACTCGCAATAATTATGAAACCAGCGCAGGGATGTTCGAAAATTCGATTGAACTCGATATTCGAAAATTTCACCAGTTTCCTGAAGCTATCGACCAATTGGACGAACTAAAAGAGACTGAAGCACCGATTGTCACTTTGTGCACAGGCGGAATTCGATGTGAAAAAGCTGCTGCGCTCATGATCAAAAAAGGCTTTAAAAATGTTTATCAGTTGGATGGCGGTATTTTAAATTATTTTGAAAAATGTGGCGGGGAATTTTACAATGGTGAGTGTTTTGTATTCGACAAACGCATTACTGTGGACAGCACACTGAGCGAAACCAAAACTATTCAATGCAATGCTTGCCGCACACCTATCAACGCAGAAAAGCAAAAAGACTGTGGCGGCCTCTGCCCCTATTGTCAGGACAAAGGCATTCAGGATCGTGTCTCACATCTTAGCTAACTTTTTCATAGATATAGACTGAACTGGGGCCCCAGCTCATTTGATAGGTTCCTGCCTCAATAAGCTCAAAATGAGCTAATGTTATTTGTCGTGTTACAACAATTAATCGCGAGCCAACCGAAAGATCATTAATTTTTTTCTGCAATGCCAACCAATCGCGATCTCGAAAACAGGTTGCATTCAGAAAAAAGATTTTTCCATCAGAAAACCTTTCCTTGATCAAATCACCCTTTAAAAAGCCAACATTAAAGGCGTCTTTTTTAAAATACGAAGTCTGTGAAACTAACTGATAAAATTTATTTTTCATGCTACTACAAATTTCAAATAGGGGTGGCAATAATTCGATACCTCTCGCTTCCAAAAAAGGGAAGCAGAGTGCAGCGGTAAAAACAGCCTTACCCACACCACACCCAAGATCATAAAAGATCTCTCCTGATTTCGGGCTGGTCAACGACAATAGTTTTGCAAATGAGGGAACCACAACTTCACCATAAGTGAATTCCTCACCATCAATTTTGTTTTGCTCACGATACTGAAGAGAAACAAAATAGGGATTAATATCATCAGCGTAGAGCTGATCAATTACTTTTTGAACATTTTTAAGACGTGACTCTAACAATCTCATTTTAAATTTCTGAATCCCGCTTTTTGTCAATTGAAAAATTGCCACAATTCCGCAAGCCATGGTAATGATTGGCAACATCAAAAACCCCCAAACATCATGGGCACTGCCCGTACAACAAAAAAACCACCAATGCAATTGCGTAATACTACGCAGTATCTCGAACTATGAGGCTAGTTTAACGTAGTTACTTCTAACTACAAAGCACTTGTTAAGTTAGAGAATCTGAACCGCCTTCTTTAACTCATACTTTGGAGGACAATACCATGAAATTTATGCCATTTGATTTAGACTATCATCTTAAAACTTACAACCAAACTAAAAAATCAAACAAACGCCGATCTGATTTTAATTTTCTCCAAGCTCTTAATGACGAAAGCCTGGTAGCATTTAACTTAGCCAATGAGCTGCTTCAAAAATCAGCTAAAATTGGCCCTCAACAAGCTGTAGGTCACCGAGGCGCATTTCTGGAGGGGGTTAACGTACAAATTGATAATAATGATTTCACTGGAATTCGTCAATCAATTAAACAACTAGCACAATTTATTGCCAGCGACACCCAGCAATCCTGGTATCTCGAACAGCACCGCCGACTGAGCAATCAAGATTTTTGGCAGAAAATCAGCTCGCTTCCCAAGGCAAAATATTGCCGCACTCAACTTTCGCATTTAAAAGAACAGTGGCTCTCTGGAAAAAGCTATTTTTCTGCTCATAGCACGGCCTCTCTTATCTTCGCCGCTACGAGTATTCTTACATTTTTTGAAAACTATTATTATTTCGCTCAATTGGAATTCAGACTATTCCAGTACAAAATTCCGAAAAAAATCCGTTTAGCCTACCAGGAATATCTTTCTAACGCGAAAAAATTGATAGCGGAATCCAAACAGCTTTTTTGCCAAAACATGCTTGTTCGATTACAACTCGCCGTATCTTCTGGTGATATTAGCTACTGTGATCACATCCATTTTACACAGCAATTTTTAGATAAAAATAATTTAATCAAAACCGGAAATAAAAATGATTCCTATAGAAGATCTGATCTTGGGTCAGCGCACTTTCAACAATTTCTGACCTACATTGTCCAATATGGGTCTGAAACTCAAAAAACAGCCTTGGCAAAACTTTCTTTATTTACCGAAGATGAACATTACATCGCATGGGAAAATTCCAAAACACTTATCGTCGCACCTAGAATATTTTATGATCGGTCATTGATTCCTCACTCTGCACCATGGTTTCCGAGTCTATTCAAGCAACGACAGTTTCGCTACCAGTTCTTTGAGAAAAATGTTTGGCTTATATCTAGTTTACGCCTACTCGAAAAATATCCACTTGAAAGCCAAGATATCAGAACCTCACTAGAGCATATTAAAGAGATTGAGGAAAAACTGGAAAAATCGGACTTAGAAATGCAAGCTAATACTGTCTCTGGGTTTTTCGCACTTTTCAGCTATAAACAGAATCTTCTCAAGGCTGAATGGAATCTTTTTTTTCAGAATTCCCGCATTTCACTATTAAAAAAGAAAATGGCATTGGTGACTTCAATTCATAAAAGCTTATCTATGCACAATGCTACTCTCTTCGATTTCAAACCAATTATGCAGGTCATTGACGAAATAGGCATAGGGCTCTCTCAATTTCATTTGCCAACAAAGGACTGTGAGTCATTTTATGTCATCAAGGCGTCTTTACTGGCAAAACAATCATCCGCAAATAATAGATCAACAACCCCCACTACCAGGACCAATCCATTTGATGTGTCTGCAGTATCCACAAACCCATTTGATCAGCCATCTCCACAAGGTCAAAACTCAACAAAGGACTTAACGCTGGCACCCGCACAGCCTAGAAAATCTGACCCTATTCTCCTAGACCTATTGCAAAACCTTAAGCTTATGTCTATGGACATTGATAACTTTCATGAAACCATTGCCATCATAAAAAATGCTATCATTACTGTTTCTCAGGAATCAGGGACCCAGGAAAAGAAACTATTACATAAAGTATTGAGAAATATTTTCATTCAGTATCTAAAGCATATCATTTCAATGCAATCCGTATCTGACTTTCATAATAGCAAACAAAAATTAGAGGCCGTTGAACAAATACTTTTATCTCACTCGGATGAACATATCTGCTCAAGAATTCAGTCCAACTGTGATTGTCGACAAGAACCCAATTATTTGTTTATTTTAAAACTAAAATGCCGAAGCTATCTAGCGAGCTATCAGCCCAAGCTAAGCTCAATACTTATATCAAATTCTGCGATAATCAACAATGCCCCTTGCACCAGAGCTGAAGAACTACCCACCCCTAAACAGATCCAAGCACAATAAGGAGACATCAATGAAACTCTACGACGAATTTCTCAATGCCGTTTTGGATGAAATCAGATCTTTTCTGCTTAAAAACTTTCAATCGTTAACCAATGTTCCTAAACCCTTAGCCGAAGAAGTTAAGCTTATCGCTAATCAAGTGAAAAATACGACTCAGCCCATCCAAATCAGACAATATTTGACCGAATATCTCAATCTCACCTCGTCATTTTGGCGAAGCATTGCACCCTACACAACCTACAATAAACTTCTTTATCAAATTGAAATGGTTCTCAACAAACCCCAATTCAGTCCACAATCGATTCAAATTGCTCATATGAGTAGCGTCCATGAATTTTATCTGTCAAAACAAAAGGAATTAATAGAACCGTTACAGGTTGAGATTCAGACCTTACGCAGCACCTGTGAATCACTTAAAGCCTCTTGTACCGCCTTGCGTGAAGAAAATCAGCGATTAAAAATCGAAAACGAATTCTTTATGAAAGAGCTCATAGCAATGCAATCGCAAATGCTAATAGTGAATAACGCTGCTGTTAAAACTAATCATAGACAAAAAACAGAGTCCTCCAAAGAAGAGTCTTCAGCTTCTTATACAAGCCCAAAAGACAAGGCTGTTAATGTCAAAGACGAAAAAGGCATATCTTTTACTTCGCACTAAATGTTAACAGTGAATCGAGTGACATACCAATGCCACCACAAACGATCACTAAAATTTTTTGATGGTTGGCTAGGGCGGGGTGCTGTTGATAAATAACCGACAGAGGCGCTCCGCTCGCAGGCTCCAAAAGCACGTGGTGGTGATCGATAAATGAGCGACAAGCTATTACCGTGTCTTCGTCACTGACAACCAACGGTATTATCGAATATTCTTTGGTGTAATCAAATAGCCGAGAAGCAACTCGTTTTGCAGCCAAGGATGTGGCAATACCCGAAACCTTGGGCAAAGTGACCAGTTGGCCCGCATCTACCGATGCTTTGAACGATGCAGTCCCCCTTGTTTCTACAGTAAACAAGGGGCAATCCCAACCATAATTGTGCATTCCCTCCAATACACCACAAGCCAAACCTCCACCGCCTACTGCAACCACTATAGCATCAGGATATAAACCTTCAGCAACCACTTCATCAATCAGCGTTGAATGACCCGCCCAAATCAAAGGATGATCAAAAGGGGGAATATAAGCTGCGCCCTGATTTTGGACGACCTCTAAGGCTACAGTATTGGCCTCATCCCAAACATCGCCGGCAATGATAACTTCAGCACCATAGCTTTTGATCGCATCAATAAAAAGTTGTTTACTGGTCGTTGGTAAAAAAACCTGAACTTTGACACCCAGTTTCATTCCACAATAGGCGGCCGCCACACCCGCATTACCGCCGGATGAACATACTAAGCGCGTAAATCCCTGACTTACATAATGCTCAGCCAAGCGTCCCAATCCTCGAATCTTAAATGACCCAACAGGCTGATAACATTCCATTTTAAGATGTATTGATTTACCGGTTATTTGCCCTAAGGGGATCGATTGAATCGTGGGTGTAACAACATGCAAGGGTTGAACTGTGGGGTTCATTAGGATCTCCCTAAGCCTTGAGCTCTTCATTTGAAAGCCCACCGAACATTGTCAACATATCGTTGATCAGTACGGAAAATTCTGCCGACATTAAAGCAAAATCAGCATCAATTCGTTCAGCACGAGTTTGAGCTTCTATTTCTTGTAGACGTTCTTTCAATATTTCTAGAAATTTTATTCCTTTGATACTCAAATCTTCGTGAAAAACGCAGGCTAATTTATTTGCCCAGCGCAGCGCCAAACGAGTAATGTATTTACCCGATTGCAAATGATTAGCAACTTCTTTTGCACTGAGATCCTGCTGCTTACACTTAATAACGCCTTTGCCTTTTTCTTGGGCCAACATTTCACAACTATCCGACATTTCAATCGCATCAGGATAGTGCTGTTTTAATACCCACTCAGACATAACAGCTTTAGGGTCGAGTTGAGTCTTGACCTCTTGAATTTTAAGACTACCCAATGATTTTCGCAATAATACTGTCAGCTCTTCTGCGCGAGGCCGACTCGAACTATCAATAATTAACAACCCCAATCCTGGATCAATATAGGCCGCTGTACGTCTGACTCTAATAAATGCCTGCGCTAATAATGTAAACTGAATTTCCTCGCGTAATTCTCTTTTTTGACGTTTAGAAAGTTCACGGTGCTCTGTCGCTTCAATCTCGGCTATTTTTGCAGCCAGCGCATCATTGACCACAGCCGCCGGCAGAATCTTTTCTTCTTTCGCAGCCATAAATAACAATCGATTGTTACACGCATGCACCAATGGAGAATGACTATCCCCAAAAGGGCTCACCCATCCATAACTGGAGAGCTGCGTTCGTCCACATGATTGTAAAATGTGCTCAGACAATTTTCCTTCGAGTTCTTCAGCCTTTAATTTAAAGGGCTCCTGGAATTGAAATAATTGAACATTTTTGAACCACATAGTTATATTCCTTAATAAATAACAAGTAACCATAAGACACTATTGAGCCAGATTAAACTCAGATGACTATGTTGTCAAAAATTATTTCATGCTACACAGCCCACAGCGAGCACTAAACAATAGAGCTGAGAAAATGAAAAAAGGATTCCCGCGCCAGCGGGAATCCTTTTTGTATAATAGGTAAAGCTTATCGCTCTTGTAAAGCAGTTTGCTTAGCTTTAACAAATGGTTTGAAAATGTATGAGAGAACCGTCTTCTCTCCCGTCAGAATACTCACTGTAACGGTCATACCAGGCATTAATAATAATTTGTTTTCCTTGCCTTTCAAAAAATTCTTCTTCGTCCGCAATTTTACCTCATAAAAACTCTCATCTTTTTTATCTTTGATCGCGTCCGCACCGATAGTTTGTACAGTCGCATCCAATCCACCATAAATTGAATAATCGTAAGCACTTACCTTAACCAGTGCTTTCTGACCAACTTGAATAAATCCAATATCAGACGGTCGCACAAACGCTTGTACCGTTAACTCATCCGAAATCGGCACCAACTCCACAATCGTATCACCTGGCTTAACCACTTCGCCGATTGTGGTGACATGAACTTGATTCACGATACCATCTGTGGGCGCACGAACTACCGTACGAATCATTCGATCTCTTGCTTCACCCATAGATTGAAGCAGCACTGAATAATCACCCTGAGCCTTATTTAATTGCTCTCGCGCCTGATCTTGCCAAGCATTCTTTTTCTCCTGAATAGATTGCTCTAGCGTCACAAGATCACGCTCTAAGCGGAGTCGCTCTATATTTGAGACCACACCTTGTTTTGCCAAAGGCACGATTATACCTATTTCTTTTTTTAATAATTCATGTTGCTTGTTAAGTAATTGCATATCTTTATCAAAAGCTGCTCTATCACGATTAAACAGATCAGTTTCTTCAGCCACTTGTTGAGGATTATCAGCTGCAAATTTTGGATCAAACTCTATTTTATCTTTGCCTTCTGCTTTTGCAGTTAAACGAGCGATATCTGATTTTAATACCGCCAACTTTGTCAATGCTTGATTATATTCTGCAGCAAATCGTGTATCATCCAAAGTGACCAAGACCTGATCTTTTTTCACATGATCACCGGATTTGACACTAATATTTTTCACAATCCCACCCTCGAGATTCTGTATCGCCTGAATTTTTGCGGTGGGAACAATATTACCATTGGCAGTGGTAGAAACGTCTAATTTTGCGAAATAAGCCCATATTAAACTGATCAATATTACTATTGCCAATAAATACAGAGCATTAGCAGCTTTTTCGGGGACTCGGCGATAAACCGTACTATGGCTATCTTCGACATAATCAACGCTACTACCATTTTGCACAGAAGCCGTATCGACAACTTCTTTATCACTGTCTTTTTGAGTGTTCACTGCAATACTCCCTGTATTATTTCAGCAATTTTTCAAGAATTACCGATTTTGGACCGTCCGCTACTAAACGTCCGGCATCAAGAACTATAATTCGATCCACTAAATCCAAAACTGAAGCTCGATGAGTTACAACGATTAGTGTTTTCCCGTTCAGATAAGGGGGTAAGGCGGACATAAAATCTTTCTCGAAACCATTGTCAACGGCACCCGTTGGCTCATCAAGCATCAAAACAGGTGCATTCGCCAACAGGGCACGCGCCAAGGCAACCGCTTGACGCTGACCACTCGATAACAATAGCCCCCGCTCTCCTACAGGCATATCATATCCAGACGGATGAGTAGCGACGATTTTATCCACACCAGCCAAATGAGCGGCCTGTAATATTTCCTCATCAGTAGCACGCGGATTTCCCATTGCAATATTGTCTCGAACAGTTCCATAGAACAAAATGCTATCATCTGAAACATAATGTACATTTCTGCGTAAATCAAAAGGATCAATTTCAGCGTTATCCGTACCATCAATGCGCACAAATCCTTGTGTGGGTGCATATAAGCCATTGATCAATTTGAGCAGAGTACTTTTCCCTGAACCAATTTTACCAACGATACCCACGCGCTCACCTTCTTTAATATTTAATGATACCTTATCCAAAGCAGCCACACGCTCATTCGGATAGAAGAAAGTAACATTATCAAGAACGATATTTCCTTTGAGCGCTGGGCGATGAATAAAATTTTCTCGCACAGTTCTATCAGTTGGCATACTCATCATACGAGTGATCGCACGTAATGCAGCACGAGATCGCTCAAATCGATTAAGCAGACCTGATATCTGCCCTAACATCATGGCTCGACCCGCTAAGATCGTGCACGCGATCAGACCACCGACAGAAAGATTTCCTGCGGTGATTTGATAAACCCCAAAAATCACAACTGCAATAACAACAACTTGCTGTACCCAAACAGTTAAATTCAGAGTCAGCGCAGAATAAAATCGAGAAATACTACCCGCCTCATTGGTTTTTTTAACGCTATTTTCCCAGTGTTGCTGCATTATTCCTTCAGCATTCAAGGATTTTATTTCTTCAACTCCGCCGATGGTTTCCACCAGCAAGGCTTGACGATATGTCACACCGGACAAAGTATTTTTAATCGCTTGTCGACTGGGAATTTCTAGCAGATAGGCAATAATAATCGTCAAAGGTATAGCGATTAGCGGTATTAAAACCAAAGGGCCACCAATAATCCACACCGTCAACAAATAAAGAAAAATAAAAGGCAAATCGATCAAACTGACAAAAGCAGCTGAAGTGAAAAATTCCTGCAAAGCTTCAAATTCAGTAAAATAGCTGGCCACAGCACCCGCTGACATAGGCCGATTAGCCATACGCAACCCCATCAATTGTCTGAATATACGAGCTGACATTTCTTTATCGGCATTACGTCCAGCCATATCAATGAGATAATGTCGCAGCATTCGCGCGGCCAAATCAAAGAGGAAAAATATCATTGCGCCCACCGCCAAAACCCACAAAGTTGTCATCGCTTGATTGGGCACAACTCGATCGTAGACGTTCATTACAAAAAGTGGCGCCACTAGCACAAATAAATTTGTTAAAAAAGCTGCAATAATCACATGCATATAAATTTTTCGGTTGTTACCGAATGCCTGCCAAAACCATGAGGCTTCTTCGATATCACCAAATGCATGACTTCGTTTATCGGCCTTCATCATCACATTTGTCAAAATAACATAGCCACCATAAACAGATTCCAGATCACTGCGATTCATCACCACAACTTGCTCTGGATTTTCTGGCTTATAGACTTCTAATCGGTCGGGATTATTAGAGTTCGATAAAACAACTGCATCATTATTCTTCAAAATTAAAATCGCAGGCAAATTAATTTCTGAAAGTTGCTCAAATGACTTCTTTTCCAATTTGGCCTCTATGCCGACATTTTCACCAGCTCTCTCCATTAATGAAGGTATTAATTTACCCTCTACCAAAGGCAAACCTGCCAACGCGGTTTCAGAGACAAACCGAACAGCATAAAGATTACAAATGACATTCAAACAAGTTAGCAACTTGTCTTTGTTCCGATCTTCATTTACCACAGCCTTCCCTCCCATCCTAGGATAAAAAAAATACTTCTGAGTAAATTGTAGAACATGGATTTAATTTCTGCCAATCAGACTAGAGGCTAGGGAAGGAAAAGCAGAGCGGCTCTGGATTTCGAACAAACCGCTACCAATACTCACATGCCCCCCCTCAAGATTAGACTGACAAAATCTAAACGTTGCATCTAGCGGGAGGGGGGGAGGTAGTTTAGATCAAGCATTCCAGGTTGAGCACACCAACCGATTCTAAAACACGGTAATAAGCGATGGCATTATCATAATGGGCATTCACATAATTACTTTGGGCAGTATACAAATCATTCTGTGCGTCTAGTACATTAAATAATTCGCGCTGCCCTAATTCAAATTGTTTTACATAATCCCTGACTACTTTAAGTTGAGCATCAACATTATCTGCATAATGTTTTATTTCGTCTCGACTATCCATATACCCAGCCCATGCGTCACGGATGCGTTCTCTGATTTTACGTTGTAAATCTGCTGTTTTACCCAAGGCTTTGACTCGATCAGCCACAGAAGAATTATAAGCAGCCAAATCAGAACCACCCGCAAAAAAATCGTAAGTCAAAACGGCCATTCCGCTTACTGCGCCATCAGATCCTTCAACACCCGAAAGATTATTATCTGATCTCGCTGTAATTTCCGCATCGATTCTAGGGAAAAAGCGAGATTTAATCACTCCAACGTGAGCACTGGCTGCCTGAGCATTATAAATAGAAGATAAAACAGTGGGATTGATATCCATCGCGATTTTAACGGCTGTGTAAAGATTTTGAGGCAACAACCGAGTGGGTTGGGCCGGCATTAAAAGATCTTCAGGAGGTGCTTGATTAGAAACGGTACAATAACGAGACACGGCAATATCGAGCTTACCCTGAGCCGCTCTGAGCTGAGCCCGAGCTCGGGCTATACGTGCCTGTACCAACTCAACATCAACTCGAGTCCCTGCCCCACCTTGATAACGCAAGGTGACTTTCCGCAAAGCCTCGGTATGAGCGGCCAAATTCCTTTGTCCAATTGCGACAGCTTCCCTTTCACGTTTAACATTCAAAAAAGCCTCGGCCACATCTAACATCACACTATTACGAGCATCAATAAAATCAAATTTGGCACTGGCCAAATTATAGTTTCGCTCTTGAATCGAACTGCCCACACCCCAGCCATCAACAATTAATTGACGAGCAGTAATTGAAAACTCAGTACGATCCAAAGTGATTTTTTGCAAACCGGAGGCCTTTACCGTTGGATTCTCGCTGCGTTCACGACCCCCAGCTGCTCTGGCAGAGAGATGAGGAAGATAGAGACCAACGGCTTCACCAACATCATAGGCTCGCGCCTTAGTATTGGCTGCTGCGGCTAAAACAACCGGGTTTGTAGCAACAGTTTCAAAGGCAATTTGTTTTAGTGTGACTGCCAACGCGATTGACGGCAAGCCGAGACAAACCCCGGTGCCCACAACAACAGTGCGCCATAGTCCCATATTACTCTCCCTGTTTTAGCCTCCCGCCATTCCGTTCTTAAACAATGCGGCAAGCCAAGTCCTACTAATCATTAACAGCGTATTATAATAACTGATTGAGCCCACAAGCAAGCTCTTCGTCATTCCCATCAGAAATGTGCTATTATGACTATGGTTGAGGTGGGTCATAGGGATACTCCTTCAATGGCGGCAGGGAATTATGAAAAGTGACTTTAAAATCTCGTTGAAGTTTAGTGTACTGGGACTCTTCCTAACGCTATTTGTCGCCACAATCTTAACAATCGTACTCATTACCTCTCTAAGGTTTTATCGTTCTCAAATGGTACTCTCCAAACAACAAATGGAAACTGTTTCTTTGGAAGTGCAACGAGAACTTCTCGCGGTATTGCGTCCCGCAGAGCAATCTGCAAAATTAGTGGTGGAATTAATTGAAAGAAACACCATCAGTGTTAGTAACAAATCGCAAGTACAAGATTTTTCGATGCAACTTCTTTTAAGCATTCCTAATGCAGCCATGGTGTATTGGAGTGACACTAAAGGTAATTTTATTATCTCACGCCGCGAGACTGACGGCAGCATTTCTTCTGAGGTTATTAATAGAGAAGCCACACCACCTACTGATATCCTGACCTACCGCGATCTTGAAGGCAATGTGATTAAAACTATCTCAAAACCTACCATCACTTACGACCCACGCACCCGCCCTTGGTATATCGATGCTGTCAACAAAAAAGGATTCATTTGGTCTAATGTCTATATCTTTTTCTCGGGAGCCATCAAAACACTGGGCATTACGGCAGCAAGCCCTGTTTATATCGACAATAAATTGATCGGGGTTGTCGGTATAGATATGCGCCTACACAAATTATCAGAATTTTTACAATCACAAAAAATCGGAAATACTGGTGTGGCCTATATTGTCAATAAATCTGATTTTCTGATTGCGCACCCTTCATTGACAAAAGCACAAAAGACATCTTCTACCACACCCACTTTAACTCCACTATCTGTACTGCCATCGTGGCAAACTATCCCTTATTACCAATTCAAAAAAACCGGACTTAACCAGTTTAATTATAATGATAATGGGCATACCTATATTGCTTCGTTTGCCATAATCCCCGAATTTCAAGATAAAAAATGGACCATCGGCGTACTAGTTCCTGAAAATGATTTTGTGGGTGAACTCAAACAAGCTAACATTATCACGATCCAAATTTGCGTGATTATCTTACTACTTGGTACTGCATTAATCACTTTCTACTCACGACAAATATCTAAATCTTTAGGCAGGCTTGTAACAGTCACCTCTCGCATTAAAGAATTTAACCTGGAAGAAACCCCCGAGATTCACACCCACATCCAGGAAATTGCCTTTCTATCTGACGCCATTTATGAGATGAGAAGCGGATTACGTTCATTCCAAAAATATGTTCCTGCTGATTTAGTGCGTATTCTGGTCAAAAAAGGTATGGGCGATCATATTGGCGGCGCCAAAAAAGACATTACTATTTTCTTTTCTGATATCAAAAGTTTTACTAACATCGCTGAAAAGATACAGCCTGAAGAGATGATGCAACACTTGTGCGATTATTTCGACGTTGTATCTACCATTATCAGAGAAAATTCAGGCACTATCGATAAATATATTGGCGATGCAGTAATGGCTTTTTGGAATAGTCCGGTGGCTGACAATCAACATTGTTATCATGCTTGTTTATCAGCATTACAATTTCAAGAAAAGCTTATTCAGCTTAATACCGAATGGCGAAAGAATGGCAAACCAGAATTACCCACTCGAATTGGGATTCATACGGGTGATGCCATTGTTGGTAACTTAGGCTCTTCTACACGCGTCAATTACACAGCCATCGGTGACAACATTAACCTGGCGAGTCGCCTGGAAAGTATTAACAACATATACGGGACCAAAATTGTTGTGAGCGAAGCCGTAGTTAATGTCGTACAAAATCACTTCGTCTTCCGTGTATTAGACTGCATCGCAGTCAAAGGAAAAGAAATCCAACACAAAATCTATGAATTGGTCTGCAGAAAAGATGTTGATATTGATCCGAAAGTTCTCGATTATGTTGAAAAATTTGGTCGTGCTTTTGAATATTATCAAGGGCAACGATGGGAAGAAGCTATTAGCCTACTCAATCAGCTTCTAGAACTTCGACCCGATGATATGGCAGCCAAACTACTGCTGGAACGGTGCACAATATTTAAGCAAACACCCCCACAAGCAGGCTGGGATGGGGTTTGGCGGTATACGACTAAAGGTAATTAGTTATAGCCCCCTACAAGAGCTATAATTATAGGTAAGTTCTCGCATATGCGAGAATGATTTGTAATTGGCAAGAGGATTGCAATTATGATTCTTGAAGCGCTGAGTAAAAATAGTCTTTTCGATAATGTGTCGGAAGATTATTTGCAAATGATGGTCTCTAACCGAATCGAGGTTAATTTAGACCCCGGTGAATTTTTATTTCACCAAGGCGAAATGGGTAAAGGCATGTACTTACTCTTAGAGGGTTCAATTGATGTGGTTCTGGAAACAGAAGACCACAAAATATTGAAAGTTTTAGCCACTCTTCAACCGGGCGACTACGTCGGCGAAGTGTGTATGTTAAGCCCACAAGAGCGAACCGCTAGCGTCCATGCCAAAGATAAAGCGAAATTGCTTTATATCGATGCACAACATTTCTTAAGGGATGTTGCCGGCAAAGATCCCAATGCTTTGCAAATTAGCCATAATGTGGCACTGACACTATCGGAACGACTAAAAAAAGCAAACGCTATTGTTGCAGCTCTTTCAAAAGACAAACTAGCGGCTATGCTTTAAAATGAAATTGATTTTTTTGGGCTCTGGCACAGCATTCACTGTTGGCGCCCATAATTATCAATCGAATGCTTTACTTGTCTCGGATGACAATAAACGACTCATGATCGATTGCGGGTCTGATGCACGACTTGCCCTTTATGAACTGGGGCTTACCTACCACGACATCTCGGATGTTTATATTACTCATCTTCATGGCGATCATATGGGCGGACTAGAATGGCTTGGCTTTACGCGCAAATTTGACCCCCATTGCGAACGCCCTCGTCTTTATATCAGCGAATTAATTATCGATGATTTATGGAAAAAATCTTTATCCGGGAGCATGGAATCACTGGAAGGGGAAATTAGTCATTTAGACACGTATTTTGATCCCAAACCTGTTAAAGAAAATGATTCATTTGTCTGGGAGGGTATCGAATTTAAAACTGTTCAAACCGTACACATTATGAACGGCTATTCCCTAGCGCCTTGCCACGGGCTTTTTTTTCGTGCCAATAAAACTCAAGTCTACTACACAGCCGACGCACAATTTTGCCCTCAACTCCTGATGCATTTTTACACTGAAGCCGACATCATTTTTCACGATTGCGAAACAGCGGCACGACATAGTGGCGTTCACTCTCACTTTTCCGATCTTATTTCACTACCTGAAGAAATAAAAAATAAAATGTGGCTCTATCACTACAACCCCGGCATGCTCCCCGACGCTAAAGAACATGGCTTTCTAGGTTTCGTAAAAAAAGGCCAGGTGTTTAATTTCTAATTATCATCTTCAATTGAAGCCTCAAAGCCGCTAGCACTTCATAGGAGCGTTTGCTACACTATTTTGCAAAATTAATGAGGAGCCTATCATGTCCCCGACTCTGAAGCCTGTTGATCGAATCGAAGTTATTGCGCTTATGGATAATTTTTCTGATCCTTTTACTAAAACCCATGAGGGAATGCGTTGGAATGAATCGCAATATCGCTTTGCTATCAATAAAGACAAGGAGATGTGCGGGTCTGATTTTTGTCGAGCTTGCAATGGTTTGTCTTTATTGATCAAAGTACATACTGCCGATAAAAAACATACCTTACTGTTCGATACAGGACCTGACAAAGATTTGGTCGTTGAAAATGCTAAGCGCATGAAAATTGATTTAAATGAAGTTGAAGCCATCGTGCTTTCACACGGTCATTTTGATCATTATGGCGGTGTCATTAGTGTTCTCAAAGCTATTGGCAAAAAAGACTTACCTGTCTACACACATCCTGAATTATTTCTACCCCGCGCATTCAAGAAAAAAGATTTAATCAAAGTGAGTTACAATATTAGCAACGAAGATATTATTGAGCACGGTGGAAAAATAATTGAAGATGTAAAACCCATTGTAATTTTTGATGATTCCCTAATGATCAGTGGTGAAGTTCCTCGCAATACCACTTATGAAGCGGGACATCCTGGAGAACATCGCTTAAAAAATGGAGAATGGGTGAAGTCACCTGAAATTGTAGATGAGCGCGTATTAATTATTCATTTAAAAAATAAAGGTCTATGTGTAATCACAGCCTGTGGACACACAGGTGTAGTCAACGCCACCCAACACGCCCAACAATTAACCAATAACTCCAACGTGCATTTCATCATGGGCGGTTTCCACCTCGCCGGCTCAGAATACGATGACCGCATCAGCCCCACCATAGAAGACCTCAAAACCATCAACCCCAATTTCATCATCACCGGGCACTGCACAGGCCGCTCAGCCCAAATGCAACTCACTCAACAATTTGCCGATCAACACATCGCCTACGGTGTCGGCACCTATTTTGATTTTAAATAAAAGCAAGGGATCAAGTCTGAATTAACTGAGCAATCCTTGAAATTACTCAATTAATTCAGACTTGACCCCTTCCTTTAAATGAGGCAGTTATCGTTTCATTGTGTCGAAGAAATCTTCGTTGGTTTTGGTGTTGGCCAGTCTTTCGAGCAGGAACTCGATAGAGGCTTTTTCGCCCATGCCGTGGAGAATTCTGCGCAGGATCCACATTTTCTTTAATTCTTCGGCATCGGTGATGAGCTCCTCGCGACGGGTACCGGAGCGAGGAATATTGATCGCCGGCCAGATGCGACCTTCGGCGATACTACGATCAAGATGAATTTCACTGTTACCGGTACTCTTGAATTCTTCGTAAATGACATCGTCCATTTTAGAACCAGTATCAATTAAGGCCGTTGCTAAAATAGTTAAGCTACCCCCATTTTCAACATTTCTTGCGGCGCCGAAAAATCGTTTGGGTCGTTGGAGTGCATTCGCATCCACACCACCGGTTAAGACTTTTCCTGAAGCAGGAACAACAGTGTTATAGGCTCGCGCCAATCGTGTAATTGAATCTAAAAGAATAACTACATCGCGTTTGTGTTCAACCAAGCGTCTGGCTTTTTCTATCACCATTTCAGCGACTTGGATATGACGTGTGGCGGGTTCATCAAAAGTACTAGCAACTACTTCACCTTTAACCGAGCGCTCCATTTCTGTCACTTCTTCAGGCCGCTCATCGATCAGCAACACAATTAAATAACATTCGGGATAATTACTGGCGATGGATCCTGCAATATTTTGCAGCATCATTGTTTTACCCGCTTTGGGAGGTGAAACAATCAAAGCTCGCTGACCTTTACCGATCGGCGCTACTAAATCAATAATTCTTGCCGTAATATCTTCGGTGCTGCCATTACCACGTTGCATCACAATGCGTTGATCAGGATGAATCGGCGTTAAATTTTCAAACGCAACGCGATCTTTAGCAACATCGGGCGTATCGAAGTTAATCTTTTCAACTTCTAATAAAGCGAAATAGCGTTCGCCTTCTTTGGGAGCACGAATTTTTCCAACGACGCTATCCCCAGTTCGTAAATTAAATCGACGCACTTGCGAGGGAGAAACATAAATATCATCGGGACCAGGCAAATAAGACATTTTTGGCGAACGTAAAAAACCAAAACCATCTTGCAAAATTTCTAATACACCACTGCCATGAATAGCTGCTTTCATCTCAGGATGTTCAAGCGCTAGTTTTTTGGAAATAACGAAAATGAGCCCTTGTTTGTGCATTCCCGCGATATTTTCAATGCCCAATTGCTTGGCCATTTCCATGAGTTCTTCCGGTCTCTTTTGCTGCAAATCCGCAACATCGATGCTCTTTACTGTAACTTTAACCACATTAAATCTCTCTGGTTATTCAACACTTTTCACAAAGGCGAAAATTGTTGCTATTGATATTAAAGGAAGGAGTTTTCTGCATAAAAGAAAACTCCTGGTGAAAAAAAGATTATAAATATTCATCAATGAACGCGGTCAATTGGGATTTTGTTAAGGCACCTACACGAGTCGCTTCATTATTACCATTTTTAAAAATCATTAAGGTCGGAATTGAACGTACCGCATATTTTACAGCGATATCTGGATTTTCATCGGTGTTCAATTTTACCACTTTTAATCGGTCTGCATATTCTGTGGAAACTTCTTCCAAGATGGGGGCGATACTTTTACAGGGCCCACACCATTCAGCCCAAAAATCCACTAAAACGGGACCTTGGGCGCGCAATACTTCTGCATCAAAAGACGCATCCGTTACTGCTATTGTCAATTTACTCATTTTAAAGCCTCATTATTCAATTGATTTGCAAAAAAGGAATTAATGTTTAGGAAAATCTCGGCCATCCCGAAGGGGGACGATCTAAGCATAGGCACTAATCTTAGAAAATGCAAGCCCTTCTATTGGGCCACCACAAATTGCACTCAATTTTGGTTATTCAGGACCAAAATCATAGTTTGCCCCAAAGTCTTGTTGCCCCCCTTTGCCCGACTGCTCAACCCGTTTAAGTTCCACTGCTTCTTCATCGCCCAATACCGTCACCCTATCCGAATTAGTGGATCTTTGTGCCCCTTGAGCGCCTCTCCTATGAAAGAAGCCCATTTGGAAAGTCTGAGGTCTCTGGCGGTGAAGAAAGAGGTTATCAGGCTGATCCCAACCCATTGTTTGCCTTACTACACCTCCCCAGAAACCGCTGAGCAGATCACCCCAGGTAATACCCGCAGCAACCGCAATGGATATACTCATCACTACATTGGAAGAAAGCGTAATGCCCAAAAATTCGGTGAAAATCAGGGGCAACAAAGTACTGATATTGAAGGTCGGCATCGACATGTTCACAATGACGGTTGTCAAACCGATGAGTCCTAAAAAAATAATTTTCGGGACGATTGGCATTCTCACCATCGCTAATCTCACAGATCTCAAAAATGAAGAGCCCTCGAGAGCATAACTGGTTTGAAAGCAAAAATTCTGAATCGTCCCGCAAATCGTGAAGAAGCTAGAGAGTACGAAGGCTAGCGCTCTACTGTCGTTCAATTCGAGAGAGGTTAAATAAATGACAATCCAAGTACGGTAAAAGAGCTCTACTGTACCTAAAAAAGTAACAACAAAAATGGTGGTTGTGGGGGGGCGACGAAGGGTAACAACGGTACTGTTAGTCCAGCGCGTTTGCCAAACACTGTCCAAATCCGTAAAACCAGAATATACAGCGGCAATCACACCTGTGACCAATCCAAAAATTCCCAAACCCCATGTTGGAGAAGCCCAGCCTAGCATCATACGTGTGCCTTCAACATTCTCATTGGCTACCAAACCGAGTGTGGCGAGAGAGCATGAAATAGTGACATAGCTTAACCATGGCAATGAGGTCTGAACGTTTTCAATGCACCCCGCTTCTTCTTCAAATTCCGCGTCACCTTCCGCACCCTCTCCTTCCCGCGGTCTCGTGGGTTGCGCACAACAGCCTAAAGCCCTTTGAACAACCTCCGCCGTATAGTCTTGAACCTGAGGCGTCCAAAAGCCCCAGGTCACTGCCGTCGAGCCCACACCAAAAAATACGATAAGTATAAAAATGAAGATCAGAAAAAAACGGGTATAGGTTAAAAAGAGGTCTGCGATACTCGCCGCATCTTCAAAGGATGTACACAGAGTAACCATTGCGCGAGATAAAACACCAAGCCCCAAAGCCATAGGTGAAAATCGTCTGGCATCCCTAAGCATTTGCAGGGCTGCAATGGGCTGGCCGTGATCTTCATCGTTCGCTACAAGACTCGTGGCTTCGGACCTACCTGAACTGTTTTGTTCAGAGCCATCATCGACTTGAACCCGCTCATACTGGTCATTTTCAGGGGGAATGTCGGATTGATATTCATTTTTATCAGAGCTAGTTTTCATTCTTATCTCTAATCTCAGCACTACGATTTAAACAAATTATAGGGGCTCAGTTTACTCGAAAATGCCATACAGGACAACGGTTAAGCTAGTGGAGCTTGTCATGAAAAGCGAGGTGCTGACCATAAATTTCCACCGGTCCTGCCACTATTGCCAGTATTAATTGAAGCGCCAGAACCACCACTAAGGGCGAGATATCAAATCCTGCGATGAGGGGTAAAAATCGCTTTACTGGACGCAGGGCAGGCTCTGTAAGCTGATACAGCACTTCCAAAACAGCGGACAGCTGCGGATTATGAATCAAAGACAATATCACCCGACCGATAATTAAATAAACATAGAGATGAATCACACTGATTAAAATATCACCCAAAACCCACACAACAACACCCAACAATCTAGGTGTTTGATCGAAAATTAACCACCCCAAGCAAAGAAACTTGAGCGCTGTCAAAACGACGATTAAGGTTAAGACGGCAGTATCGATGCCATGCCAGGTGTGAAACCAATGTTGCATAGGTTTTATTATCGGCGTGGTCAGACGAATCACAAACTGACAAAGAGGATTATAGTAATTGGCATGCATTAATTGCAGCAAGAGTCGAAGCATCAACGTCATCACATAAAAAGATAAGGCTATATCCACCAAATACCAGAGAGAAGAATTGATTGCCCACATAGTGATTAATCCTTTGATAATTCTTTGGCTCTTAACATCGCTGCATTCATAGCATCGAAGACTAATTTTCTCAAACTGCCAGACTCCAAGGTTTTGATCGCCTGCTCGGTGGTGCCACCCGGAGAGGTCACTTGCTTTCTGAGCGCAATCACCGACTCAGGGCTCTCCAGTGCCATTCTGGCGGCGCCCAAGGCTGTCTGCAAGCTTAAGAGCGTGGATTCATTCTCTGATAATCCTAATTTCTGAGCAGCCTCCTGCATGGCTTCAATCAGCAGAAAAAAGTAGGCAGGCCCACTCCCAGACAATGCGGTAACCGCATCCATCTTAGTTTCATCGTCAACCCAAACTGTAATGCCCACAGAACGCATAATAGATTCAGCGAGTTCACGTTGCGCTTCAGAGGTCTTCTGATTGGCGTACAATGCCGTTGCTGCACTCCTCACCATGGCACCAATGTTGGGCATCGCTCGGACAACAGAACCCTCAAAACCCAATTCATGAGCGATTTGGTCGGCACTAATACCGGCTGCGATAGAAATCACTAAAGGCTTCCGAACGGCGATCGTGGGTGCGATTTCTTGCACCACAGATGTGATTACCCGTGGCTTGACACAGAGCACCACCACATCCACATCTGCCGCAGCAATCGTATTATCGATGGTTGTGTTGATACTAAATCGCTGCCCCAGCTCGGACAATTTTTCTGCATCCGGTCGAGAAGCGATGATTTTGCTCGGATCAACACCATCATTGATCAGCCCAGCAATTAAATTACGGGCCATATTACCAGCGCCGATAAAGGCTAATCGTTGTCCATTCATATGAAATTCCCTTTTCGAATAAGGCCTCTATAAATCAATAGGGGCTGTGGGTCCTGCGTTACGTATCTCTTCACTCACATCAAACTTTTTAAAGTTTTGGTTAAATCGATTGATCAGGTCATTTAAATTGTGCTGATAAGCTTCTGGATCAGACCAATTTAATACGGGGTTTAATAGTTCAGTTTCCACACCTTGCACCTTCGTTGGAATACGTAAATTGAACCCGGGTAACAACGTGGTCTCTGCATTCCTCAGATCACCGCTCAGGGCCGCTCTGACGACTGCCCGCGTGGTAGGTATAGAAAAACGATGTCCACCTTTGCCATAACCTCCCTGACACCATCCGGTATTGATCAAATAAACCTGAGCCCCTGTCTGATCGAGTCTTTTCATCAGCAATTCTGCGTATACACTGGCTGGCCGAGGGAAGAAGGGAGCCCCGAAACAACGGCTAAAGGTTTCCTTGATGGCCGCGGTTGAACCGACTTCTGTGCTTCCTACTAATGCAGTATACCCACTGAGAAAGTGGTAAGCGGCTTGTTCTCTGCTCAACAAAGCCACCGGCGGCAATACCCCATAAAGATCGCAGGTCAGAAAAATAACTGCGCTTGGCTTGCCCGCTTGATTGCTGACAACCCGTTTTTCAATATGATCAAGGGGATAAGCAGCACGGCTGTTTTGAGTATAGTGCGTATCCGCATAATCAGGTCGGCCCTGCTCATCCAGAACCACATTTTCCATAATCGCACCATCACGAATGGCATCCCATATCAGCGGCTCTCGCTCTTGGGATAAGTCGATGCATTTGGCATAGCAACCGCCTTCGAAATTGAAGACCCCACTCTCGCTCCAGCCATGCTCATCATCTCCAATCAGAAAACGCTCTGGATCAGCCGAGAGGGTTGTTTTCCCGGTACCTGACAATCCAAAAAACAGAGCCACATCCCCATTCACACCCACATTCGCAGCGCAATGCATAGGCAAAACGCCTTCAGCAGGCAACAGAAAATTCATCACCGAAAACATGGCTTTTTTCATCTCACCGGCATAGCGTAGCCCGGCTATCAGAACCTTCTTTTCTGTGAAATTGATGATTAGGGTAGCATCACTACGGACCCCGTCTCTCTCAGGATCGGTTTGAAAACCGGGCGCACTGAGAATCGTCCACTCAGGATGAGCCTGACTGATACGCTGCCGCGCTCTAATAAACATGTGCTGAGCAAAAATATTGTGCCAAGCGTATTCGGTGATAACTTTTATGGGGAGTGTGTAACGATCGTCAGCGCCTACCGACAAATGGGAAATAAAGGGTTGTTTGCTTTCGAAATAACGGGTGACTCGCTGCCAGAGGGCAGAAAATTTCTCGGGGCTAATGGGCTGATTAATCTCACCCCAATCGACAGTATTACTGGTTAATTCGTCTTGTACCAAGTACCGATCTTTGGGAGATCGGCCTGTGCGATGCCCGGTTGTCGCAGCAAAGGCACCATTTTGACACTGTTTTACTTCATTTTGTTTTAATGCTATCTCACCCAATTGAGCTACTGTCAAATCTTCATACGCATCAGCTACCCTTAGTTCAGTCATCACTTGTCTCCTGTTGCCAACCCTTTAATATTGAAGCGCGAATTATTGCAGAACCAGCCCGATATCTCAAGGAAATGAGCCTTCTTAAATCCAGCACCCAATCTTAGCTGGTGGATTTAGGACTTATTTCTGCACATTGCCAGCACTGGCCAAAAACTTTATAATCGCACCTTTAGACCAAACAGTCAGAGTGAGACTGATCATGAGCAGTAAAGTACCGGAGTCACTTAAAAACAAACTCTTGATTGCAATGCCCTCTTTGGACGATTCGTCATTTTCCAAAGCCGTTGCCTATATTTTCGAGGACAACGAAAATGGTTCCATGGGGATTATCATCAATAAACCCATGAGGGATGTCTCCATGGCCAATGTTTTGGAGCACCTGGAGATCCCCATCGACAATCCGGATCTGGCCCATTTCCCCGTTCTACGTGGCGGGCCTGTGGCCAAAGAGCATGGCTTTATTATTCATCGCGAAAATGATGTGGGGCAGGGATTTGTTGCAGATCCCATCAATCATCTGATCGTTTCGGCTTCAAAACAAGATCTGATCACCTTTCCGCAAACCTCCTTTAATCACATGATAATTACTTTAGGCTACGCAGGTTGGAGCAAGGGGCAGTTATGGGATGAAATTATGCACAATGCCTGGCTAGTCGCCCCAATGGATCCGCGTATTATTTTTGATGTTCCTTTTGAAGAACGCTGGGCTGCCGCAGCGGCATTAATTGGTTTGGATTTTACTCGCTTTGTTCCTGATGCCGGGCATGCATGAGCAATATTACCGTACTGGGTTTTGATTTCGGAATGAAGCACATCGGTGTTGCTGTGGGACAAACAATCACTCACACAGCCAATCCACTGACCACACTCAAAGCAATTAACGGCATTCCTAACTGGGAAGAAGTTGCACTCCTAATCAAAACATGGGGCGCCAAAGCGTTAGTCGTCGGAATTCCACTGAATATGGACGGAACGGAACAAGCTATCACGGCAGCTGCTAAAAAGTTCAGTAATCGGCTGCATGATCGTTTCAGATTACCCGTACACCCCGTTGATGAGCGCCTCACAACCATTGAAGCCAAACAACAATTATTTGAAGCTGAAGGCTATCGAGCCTTAGATAAAAAATCAGTTGATAGTTATTCTGCAAAACTGATCCTCGAAAGTTGGCTAGGCGATCAGCACAAATAAGTCGCGTATGCTAAAATTGAGCTAGTTGAAGCTGCACGTTATGGGAAAGGATATCCAGCATGCGGGAGTTAGATCAGCACTCAAAAAATATAGTTTATGCAAGCCTCTTGGGGTTTATTGGGACAAGTCTGTTGGTGTTGTGCCAGACTTACTCCAGTATGATTTTTATTACCCATTTCTCCAGCGATAAAATCCCCTATCTTTATATCGGCTCCGGATTACTTACTGCCGGCTTACTGCAGTTACTCAAAAATTTTATGAACCGAAGCTTGAACAGATTTGCTTTGACGACCCATATCGCTTTCATCGTAATTTTCACGTCATTTTTAGGGTTACTTTCAATTCCTGCAAGCTGGATTCCTTTTGTTTTTTCCATACTTCTGCTGATTTTGGTTGGATTCACGAGCACAACTTATATTTTAGTGCAGATGCGAGCCTTTACCCTACGAGAATTCAAATCAATTGGAAAATATCTCTCTGCGTCATCAACTGCAGGTGCGGTGGTTTGGGGTTCACTTATCCCACTGCTGCTAAAAATTGGGCCTTCAATCGTGCTCTTATATGCTGTTTTGCTTTTATTGCTTTCTGCGATCATCGTCACAAGATTGAGCACCACTGAATCAGCGATAAAAATTTCTCAGACAGAGTCTCAAGTAAAAACAATAAAATTGTTCAAAAACCCCTTATTTCTGTATTTATTTATTTCCGGGATCTTGGCCCAGGTAATTCAAATTACGGCTGATTTCGCGCCAAAGAGTTTACTCTCCTCTTATACCCAAGAAGAGATCGGTAATATTTTGGGCCCATTCTACTCTATAGTTAATATTTTCGCGATATTCACTCAGTTAGTTTTCGCTGAACCTATTATTAAACGGTTTGGTGTTTTTGGAATCTTACTCACACTCCCCATAACAGCACTACCAGCTGGCATCGCCCTGATATTTTTTCCTAACCTCTGGGTGTGCTTAATTTTTTCAGGGATTGCTTTAACAAGTCGATTTGGATTTTTTGCATCTGGACAACAAATGGTGATGAATGTTCTTCCGGATTCAGTCATTAATACTGCTCGCTACCAATTAGGTAGTCTGGGTAGAAATCTTGGCATTGGCTTTGCAGGGCTTGTAGTTCTGGGTTTAAACACGCTGGGCGGGCTTCGGCTTGCAGCATTAGGGGCCATTATTGCTTGTGTATTGTTGATTCGTAATTTTTTAATCTCACGAAAAAAATACAAGCAAGCATTAATTGAATCCATTAATTTGCATCGTTTTAATTTAGACTATGTTAACAATGTAGAAAGCGATCGATACATCATTAACAAAAATGCCGAGTCAGCTCTAAAAAGTAATCTTGTGGATGTTCAATTATTTGGTCTTGAATTGCTTAGCCACATTCATCACAAAACCGTGCCGGGTGTTCTGTACTCGATGCTTAGCTCTGAGTCTGAAAGTGTTAAAATTTCTGCTTTAAAGGTCATTGATTCTATCCAAGACCCTCAGTCTTGGCAAATTCTTCGAGAGTATTTAGACCATGAAAATAATCCTGAAATGATTTTTCGCCTCATCAAAATAATTTTGAAATCAAATTATACTTCCCTATTACCCTTTGCGACCCAAAACATTGAGAGCGAAGCTCCTCAAATACAGGCCGGAGCCATTATTATTTTTTTTAGCGGGGGTAATGTTGATCAAGTAATCTTGGCATTATCAAAACTAAAATTGCTAGCTAATAGCTTGAGCTCAGAAAGTCGAATTGCAGCCTGTGATGTTCTTGGGGTGACAGCTATCGGTGATTTTTCCACGCTCTTAATTCAATTATTAAAAGACAAAAAAGAACAAGTCGTTGCAAAAGCCATCAAATCGGCCAGGCAGTATAACAATAAAAACGTCGTAAACGCCATTCTCGACACCTTACAATACAAGAATTTATACCATAAAATCAGCAAAACGCTCTTGAGCTTTGGCCCCGAAATTCTCAATCAACTTATGGTTAAAATAAAAGATGAAAAAGAATCCCATCTGATAGTAACGATGATTCATATTTTATCGATTATTCCGCAAGAAAGCGCGGAATCTGAATTAATTGGATTGCTTAAGGTGCCAGAGATAATAATTCAAAATCCCGTGGCGAGAAGCATTGCATATCGATCTGTGAATCTACCCTTTAGCACGTCTGATAAAATATTAATCAAGAAACATCTTTTTGATATCATCAGCTTAATTCAAACTTTGATGCTTTTTATCACTGAAGAGCCTGATGAACAAATCAAGAAAGAATTGTCATCAAGAATTTTGCTAGCTAGACGACGATACCTACATCTGATTGTGGCACTATGTCAAAACAAAGTCATATTACAATTAATACCAACACTCATGTATTCTGAACCCAGAAGCTCTGTTTACTCCAAAGCTCTGGAACTATTAGATCTCAACATCACAAATCGCTCGCTTGTTTCTACCATTGAATATGCTTTAGAAAATCGAAAAATGTCGGGTATCACAACAACAAAAGGTATCGAATCCCTATCAGATTCTTGGCTGAATGAATTGATTGCATATAAATCTGGACAATTAAGGAGAGAACGAATGGATATCATCAGTAAGATTTTAGTGCTCAGAGAGGTCGCATTGTTCAGAAAACTTTCCGCCGAAGCTCTGGAAAGTATTGCTGAAACGATCACAGTCATCGACATTCCGGCTGATCACAATATATTCAAAGAAGGCGATATGGCAAACGGACTTTATATTGTGGCTAAAGGCTCCGTCAAAGTTACTAAAAATGGCACTCTATTGAAAGAATATCGCGAAAAAGATTTTTTTGGTGAGCTGGCCTTAATGGACAATGAACCTCGATCAGGAAATGCTACATCGAGTTCAGAATGCGTTCTCTATCTTCTGGAGAAATCAGACTTTAATCGCATTACGGATGACATTCCTGAAATTTTAAAAGTCATCGTACAAACGATTATGACCTATCTAAGACCATATTTGACACATACTCACGGTTCTGTTGACGCCCCTTCGGGACATTGCCATACTTAACCCAAGTAAACACACTTAAATACGGACCAAACATGATATCTGAAAGACTTCACCACATGATCGATATAGAATCATTGTCAGTTCAAACCATTCGTAAAATTCTGATCACTGCAAACGATATGGCCAGGCCTCGAGTACAAATTTTAAAAGTCCCTAATGAAAAGGAGATCTGTACGGCTTTTTTTGAACCGAGCACTCGAACGCGCTGCAGTTTTGAAATAGCGGCAAAACGTTTAGGACTGAAAGTGATCAATTTTGACGCTAGCACATCATCCACCAAAAAAGGGGAAACCTTATTGGATACCTTTGAAGCATTGAGTGCGATGGGAATCGATGCTTTTGTGGTGCGTCACAGTGAAAGCGGCATTCCTCAAATGTTGGCTGATAAACTACCTTCTTGGGTTTCAATTATTAATGCCGGTGATGGCCATCATGCTCATCCTACTCAGGCTTTACTAGATGTATTTACGATTCAACAGATTAAACCTGAAATAAGCTCACTGAGTGTTGCCATCGTTGGCGACATCAGTCACTCACGTGTTGCGCGATCGCAAGTTGCTTTACTACTGAAACTAGGGGTCCGTGATATTCGATTGATAGCACCTCCCAGTTTAAAGCCCGCTGATCTAAAAGACCCTTCCTTGTCACATTTCACGGAACTCAATGAAGGGATTAAAGATGCAGACGTCGTCATTGCTCTGCGAATACAACAAGAAAGAATGAAAAGCGCTGAAATCCCCAATTTTTCAGAATATTTCCAACATTACGGCATTAAGCGAGATAATCTTGTGCACGCCAAAAAAGATGCTATCGTTTTACATCCAGGGCCTATCAATCGAGACATCGATATTGCCAGTGATATCGCGGACGGATCTCAATCGATGATTTTGAAGCAGATCAGAAATGGCGTTTACGTTCGAATGGCCATCTTATCTCTAATTTTAAGTTAAAGCCTTCCATAGCAGATCGCGTTATGATTGCTTGGACAACATCCAAGCTAAGTCAAGTCCCAGCGCACAGGGCGGGATATCTATTCCATGCGGAATTATTCCTAGCATTGGCACCCTTAACCAATTATTCAAAGTTTGAATAATTTCATCCTTAACTAAAGTATCAGGTTCAATACAGTTCGCTACCCAACCCACTAAGTGCACCTGGCTGTCTATAATACTTTTCGCTGTCAAAATCGCATGATTTAAACAACCTAATTTTATTCCCACTACTAATACGGTTGGAATCTGAAGTGTTTTTACAAAATCACACACTAATTCATGATCATTCAATGGCACAGACCAGCCACCAACACCCTCAATTAAGGTAAAGTCTGCTTCAACTTGAAGGCTTTCAGCAAGTGATTGAATCACTGATTTTACCGATAATTTCAGCCCCTCTTTCTGTGCTGCTAAGTGAGGCGCAATGGGCTCTTCGAATACTATCGGATTTACAATGGAATATGGTCGTTTGAGGGAAGCGTTTTTTTGCAAATTCAGTGCATCATCGTTTACCAATATTCCTTCTGAATTTAACGTTGCTCCAGAAGCGATGGGCTTAATCGCAAAAGTTGTATAACCCTCATAATTCAATAGTCGCAATAATATTGTGGCAACGTGCGTTTTGCCAACCCCCGTATCAGTGCCTGTAATAAAAATCTGTTTGATCATAAAGCCTCTTTTTTGAGAACGAATATACCAATTCGATAGCTTAGATTGAAACAGTCCGGTTTGACAAAAATAATTTTGGCAGTAGATCGAAAAATCTTCTCGTGTCTTAGATTTTCCTTCATCATCAGGCAATTTGATCCAACTAACTTAATGGAGCGTAATGCTTCAATAGGATTATCGAAGTGATCAACTGTGGTGAATGCTTCAAAATTCAGTAATTCAAACTTAGCCGTGCTTATCAGGCTTTTAATAACATCCGAGGTATAAAATGAATTTCTATATGGCCCCTTTAACTCAGCGAAAGTGCCCTCCAGCGGTAAAGTAAAAATCAGAAGGCCGTCTATTTTCAAATACGAATGAAACAACTCGAGCGTAAACGTAAGATCCGGAGACCACTGCAATCCCATATTGCAAAAGATCAGGTTCAAATTGGCCATTTCATCACGCGGCTCATCAAAATCAGCATGAATAAGACTAACTCTTGGTCCTAGATTTTTCTTGATCGCCACTTCAAGAAGCTTTTCACAAAAATCGATAGCCACTATTTTCTCTGAATTGATAGCATCTAAAAGCGATTCTGTGCTCAGACCAGTTCCACAGGCAACATCTGCCACATAGGGATAATAATTTCCTTCCTTCAGTAAGCACTTGATGGCTCTATTACAGGTCTCTTGTTGAATTTGAGAATTTTGATCGTAGGTTTTCCAAGCTTTATTAAAGCTGTTTTGAATTTTATTTTTCATACTCAACGAGACCATTAGCAATAGCGTCCAGCAATCGAATTATCTGACTTTTAGTGTGATTGCAATTCAGTGATACTCGAATTCGAGCAGAGTTTTTAGGTACTGTAGGGGGCCTAATGCAAGAAATTAGAAAACCTTGATCAAGAAGTTTATTCTCCAAAAATAAAACTGTTTCATTATCTCCTAGAATAATAGATTTTACAGGAGTTGGATCCGTTGATGAAAGCTTCAATCCTCTGGACAATGCATTCTTGATAAAAAAATCGATCACCTCCGCCAATCTCTCTCTTCTCCACACTTCTGATCGCACTATATTTAAAGCTGCAAGCAAAGCGACACAAATGGCTGGTGGAATGGCAGTGCTATATCGATAGGTTTTTGCGAATTGCAAAACACCCTCAATGACTGTTTTTTTTCCAGAAACGATGGCCCCCATCCCGTTGAAAGCTTTACCCAGAGGCGTTATCAAACAACCCAATTTTTCCGGTTCAATGCCAGCATGCTCGCAAATTCCCCGACCATTTTCCCCTAACACACCAATTCCATGAGCATCATCGATAATTACCGCGGCTTGATATCGATTAGCAATCTGCATAATTTGACTCACAGATGCTAGCGCACCCTCCATACTGAATACACTTTCAGTGATAATAAAATCTGGATTTTTAATCGAAGCTAATCGCTCTAGATCTGATATCGAGTGGTGTTGATATCGGTAATGTTTAGCGCGGGAAAGCCGAATCCCATCCAGCAAAGAAGCATGACTCATTTTATCGGAAAAAACGGTATGCCTCCTATCCATCAAAGCACCTATCACACCCAGATTCGCCATATATCCTGAACTAAATACAATAGCATCCTCCATTTTCAACCACTCAGCAAAAGCTGCTTCTAGCTCTTCTTGAGCTGAATAATATCCAGACACAAGACTCGATGACCCACTGCCTAATCCGTAGAATTGAATACCTCTAATCAGGGCTTCCATTATTTTTGGATTTTTAGCCAACCCTAAATAATCATTATGAGAAAAATTGATGCAATCCATAGAATCTAGCTTGGCTCTATTTCCATCAATTTCTCTAATAACTTTTCTTCTTCTTGTTAGACTGTGATCAGCCCAATGTTTCATTTTAGTTTCTAGAATTCGTGTTAACATACATCATCTATCGTTGTAACATTCGGAGATTTAATGCCTAATTTCCCAAGTAAAATCACATCTTTATGGCAACTAGGATTGGGGGCGGTCAGCAATTTATCACCGATAAAAATAGAATTAGCACCTGCCATATAACACCAAGCCTGTGTCTCTTCACTCATTCCTTCCCGACCTGCTGATAAACGAACTCTCGCTGTAGGAAACATTATTCTGGCCACTGCAATGGTTCTGATAAATTCAAAATTATCGATAGATTCCGATTTCGCTAGCGGTGTACCTTCAAAAGGTATTAATTTATTAATCGGTATACTTTGAGGACATTGAGGCAACTGACTCAGTGAAATAAGCAATGATATCCGATCTTCTCGTGATTCACCCAATCCTAAAATCCCGCCGCAACAGAGATTAATTCCCGCATTCACCACCTTTTCGATGGTCTCAATACGATCTCGGAATGTTCGAGTGCTAATAATATTAGGATAATATTCTTCGGATGTGTCAAGATTATGATTATAATAATCAAGCCCTGCGGCCTTAAGTTCGTCTGCATGCGTCTGATCTAGCAAACCTAAAGTAATACAAGTTTCTAAGCCTAATTTTTTGACAGATTTCACCATCTCTAAGACAATATGAAAATCTTTTTTTGGTGGACTACGCCAGGCTGCCCCCATACAAAAGCGTTTCACACCATTCTTTTGTGCGGCTTTTGCTTGCTCAACTACAGCTTCCACATCCATTAATTTTTCACGTTTCAATGCTGTTTTATAATGTGCAGACTGTGTGCAATACGTACAATCTTCAGGACAGGCCCCTGTTTTGATATTGGATAAACTACTAAATTGTATTTCCGTAGGATCGAAATGTTCTTTGTGAACTGCATAAGCTCTGTGGATCAATTCAAAAAACGGCAACTCATAGAGCGCTGAAACTGAATTTGTATCCCAACATTTATTTGACATCATTCATCCTTTCTCTATTTGAATAGCCAGAGAATATCTGTTACCTTGCCAGCAGTCAACTACAAACAATATATGTGTTTACTGATGAACATCGAGGAATTACAAAGAACAGATGTCCAAACGCTGTGGCATCCCTGCTCTCAGATGAAGGACTATGAGCTTTTCAAGCCAATGGTGGTGACTGGCGCTAATGGATCGTATATTGAGCTCGCTGGCGGCAAAAAGATTATTGATGCGATCTCAAGCTGGTGGTGTAAATCCTTAGGACACAATCACCCCACGGTAAAAAAGGCCCTTTTAGATCAGATAGATCGCTTTGAGCATGTAATCTTAGCCAATACAACGCACGAGCTTATTGTTAAGCTCTCACAAGAACTGGCAAATCTGATGCCTCATCTTGCAAAGGTCTTTTATGCTAGCGATGGTTCTTGTGCCGTCGAAATCGCTTTAAAAATGAGCGCACATAGCCGGATGATTCAAGGGCAATCAAATCGCAAATATTTTCTTTCGCTGAAAAATAGCTATCACGGTGAAACCATTGGTGCTCTCAGTGTCTCTGACCTCGGCATTTATCGAGCGCCATACACTTCTCTTTTGTTTGAAACACCTTTGATCGAAGTGCCCTATGTGTCGGGAATTCATGATCCTAAATGGTACAATGCCTCTGAAGAATGGAGTAGGACAGAAACATTCTTGGAGCTATATTCCACAACAACCACTGCACTGATCATAGAACCCATCCTTCAAGCCGCAGGCGGTATGAAAATTATTGCCCAAGATTTTTTACACAGACTATGTCAGTGGGCAAAAGCGCACGATATTCACATTATCGCCGATGAAATACTGACAGGACTTGGCAGAACAGGGAAAATGCTGGCTTGTGAACATGCTAATATCCAACCCGATTTTCTATGCCTCTCCAAAGGCCTGACTTCCGGCTGGTTACCTATGAGCGCTGTCATTACAACCGATTCAATTTATGGTATTTTTTATGATGATTATGAAAATGGAAAATCATTTTTACATTCGCATACCCACTCAGGCAATGCACTCGCAACAAGCGTCGCTTTAGCCACATTAAAAATTATCCAAGAAGAAAATCTCTCTGAACGAGCACAGACTTTGCAAAAAATAATGATGTCTCATTTACAAGATATAGCCAATCAAACTCAACACCTCAAAAATTTAAGAGGAATCGGTGCAGTCGTCGCTGCCGATTTAATTGTTGAAAACCCTCATCAAAGACTCGGGTACAAAATTTACCAAGAGGCTGTGAAACTGGGAGCACTACTTCGCCCACTCGGCAATACATTGTACTGGCTTCCACCCTTGAATATTGAAGCAAGCACTCTATCGGAATTAAAGGATATCACCTTAAAGGCCATTCAACAAAGTATCTAATCACGGATCTAAAATCTAATAATGGTTATCTAAAATACTCTTTCTGTGTTAAAGTACCTGAGCTTACTAGGTGAACACTCTATGCGTGGAGGCTATTATGAAAAAATCATGGAATGATCGAATCAACGATGCAAAACAGGAAAAAGCAACTGCAGAAGATACAACTCACGGGTGTTACGTCGAATTATTCATGCGAGATTTTTTTATTTCAGATGAGGTTATTCCAGAACATTGTAAAATATATATTGGAGGGCGTGTCAAAAAATATAATTTTAGCGAAATTGACTTGCACGATCTGGTAGTAAAAGAAGTTTTTCGAAGAAGAATACATTTTAAAATAATATCAAAATTATCCGTTTCTATGACGGATATCACTTTTCGCATGGAAGCTTTATGGTTAATTTTGGAGCAAAACGAAAGGGAATATAAAGGATTATTACGTGATATTTACTGCCATGCACTACTTGGAGCTACTGCATCCTTGTTGACAGCGCTAAATAATGAAAGTGCCTTTTCAGACATTTTGACGACACATCTTCAAAAAGCATTGCGAAAAAGAGCCTTTCATTTTCACTTTTCATTTCGGCAACGAAACAATAGAAGCATCGATATAAAAACATTAAAAATGTTTATTTCCCATATCTATGAACATTGCAGACTCGAGCTAGCCAATTTTTCTGAGTGCCCGCCTTTATCTTTCAAAACACCTGAAAGTCAGCGACATACGCCTGAATTTAAAAACCTTCTTAGGAACTGTCTTGACATACATAGTGTATATTACGAGTTCAATCAGAGATTAATGGATCATTTGGCGGAGGATTCCCTACAGCTGACAGAAATAATTGCCCTCTTCAATGAAGATTCACAAGCATTTTGTTCTGCGAATCATGGCCTTAAAACCCAACAAGCCATTGCGGGAAATGCCCTAGGATTATTGGTAGCAAACCTAAGCGCGAGCGTGATGTCGCTAAAAAAAGGGCGCACCTATTCCAATGCTAAATTAAGCGAAACCCAATTAACAGAAATTCAAGATCAATACGGAATTTATGTTTCAAATGGTTGCGCTTTTCGACATAACAGAATGTCATACATAAGCATGATTGCCTATTTTAATATTTCTATGGGGAGACCTTCAATCCCCAAGCACTCACTCAAAGCAATTGAACCCTCACACCATCAACCACAATCCTCTAGAACTAAAAAACTACCAACAAGATATCCTCGAAAAACAACAGAATACCCGGGCTACTTACGCGGAATAATGAATGATGGCGAATTATTCGGTTTAAATCAAAATTTATTGTATCACACTCTAAATCCATCAAACAGGACAGTGAAAAAAGATCAAATGACAGAGCCTCCAACACTACAATTTGACTATTCTAGCCATGTTATTGGGAATGTGATTCCACTGCTTTTGAAATCACGCTACATGGTGATTCTAGCCTTTCAGTATTTACATTTTATTGATACGGATCCAAAGCGATGCGACCCTGAAATAATATCGCTTTTACCAGACGGAGGAGGGACAGCAATAATCGAGCTCGATCATTATTGCTTTGCAGTTGGCTCTGGCTCTGGAAATGTTACGATTCATGACAGCAGTACTGCTCAAATTATCAAAACATTTCCTTATCACAACAAACACCGTCCAGGTTCAGACTGGATATCTCAGTTTGCTTTACTACCCAATAATCGTTTGGCTTGTGGATTTAGTGGTGGCGAAGTGTTCATTTGGAATCTAGAAACCAGCCAATGCGTAGCAATTCTACGTCCTTCAGATGAGCTAAATATGGATATTGTTCCTCATCCCTCAATCCATGGGCTTTCAATTTTGCACCCTAGAAAACAAGTCCCCGGCGTGTGGAAAGGTGGAAAACCACAAGGAACAGCAACATCCTTACTTGTCACTAAGGAAGGGAATCTATTTGTTGGTTATGGAGATAAAACAATCGCACTTTGGGATATGAGAACATATCGATTAATCAAAACCTATGTTGGTCACGATGGGTGGCCTTATGCACTACTGACTTTACCTAATGGGCAGCTGGTGAGTACTGGAGAAGATAAAAGACTGAAAGTTTGGAATAAAAACGGCTGTAAAAACACGCTCACTCTTCCACACTTAGGTTTATTTGCAAAAATAGTCGGTGAGAAAATCATTGTGGCCGATCACCATCATTCCACTGAAATAGATCTTCAAGAATTAGTTGATACCCAATTTAAAAAGTGATCTTCGCGAAACCTCAACTCACACACACCGTTTTTACATTTGTAAACTCTTTTATGCCCTCTTCACTGAGTTCGCGCCCATAACCGCTCGACTTGGTACCGCCAAAAGGCAATCTGGGATCAGATTTAACAAGGCCATTAACCGCCACATTTCCTGCCTGAATTTGTCTTGTAGCAATTTCAACACCACGCGCTTTATCTTCCGTAAAAACTGCGGCACCTAATCCATAAAGGGTGTCGTTTGCTATTTTAATCGCTTCTATTTCATCACTGGCAGAGATAATGGCAGCAACAGGTCCAAACAGTTCTTCATCATATGCTGGCATTCCTGGCTTCACATTCGTGAGTACTGTGGGAGGATAAAATGCACTCTCACCTTCGGGAACCTCACCCCCTAAAAGACAGCGAGCCCCTTTTTGAATACTCACTTGTACTTGTTGATGGAGTGCATCGCGTAAATCAAGGCGTGCTTGTGGTCCAATTTGAGTTGATTCCTCTTTGGGATTTCCCATCACTACATTTTTCATGAGCTCAACAAAATGCTGTTCAAATTTTTCTCTCACTGATTCCACTACGACAAATCGTTTAGCCGCAATACAACTTTGTCCTGAATTTGTTAATCGACTTGTAACACAAATTGATGCTGCTTTTTCTATATCGGCATCGGCTAAAATAATATAAGGATCACTCCCTCCTAATTCCAAGACCGATTTTTTAGCCAAACTTCCTGCTTTCGCAGCCACTTGCTGCCCCGCATGAGTACTGCCTGTGACACTCACTGCTCGCACGGCTGGATGTTCAATCACACCACCCACTGCAGCACTGCCAATCATCAAACTTTTAAAAACACCCTGCGGAAAACCTGCTGCTTTAATCACGTCTTCAATGGCTAAGGCACAACCCGGCACATTAGAAGCGTGTTTTAAAAGCGCGACATTTCCTGCCATCAATGTGGGAATCAAAAATCGAAAGACCTGCCAAAACGGAAAATTCCAGGGCATGATCGCCAGAACCACTCCGATCGGCTCATAAGAAACTACACACTGCTTCTGTGCATAAGTTATTGTACGTGGCTGCAATAAAGTGTCTGCCTGCTCTGCAAAATAATCACAAGTATCCGCACATTTCAAAATCTCTGCCCGTCCATCCCTTACAGGCTTACCCATTTCATCCGCCATCAACTCAGCAAATTCCTGCGCCCGCGCCCTTAAAATCCCAGCCGCTGAAACCATCAACTCTCCACGCTCAGCAAATGAACTCAGACACCAACTCCCAAAAGCCCGATCTGCCCCCTCAATCGCAGCCCTGACGTCCTCTGAACTCATTTCAGCATAGGTTTTAATGACCTGCCCATTAGTCGGATCAACAGCAATAAGACTCATACAACAATTCTCCCTAACTTGAATCATTAGCAATTAGGTTATTATATCTCACAATAGATATTTTCGCAGGCAGATCCACATATTTTACCTGTTCCTGATATCTAATCACCTAAAAAACTTCCTTCTTAGATTATATTGAATGATAATTTAATCTCACTACATCCCCTTAAAAGGCATTTTTTGCACACACAATATCATTTTCATTCGACAAAGTTATATTTTATGTGCATAATAACCCTAAATGGGGTATTATTTGCATAACAAATATCACATATCGAAAAAACTCGGCCGTTTAGCTGCTTACCTAATTACTACCATACTTAGTCAGAATCATTACATCTTCAATTTTAACCAGGCAAAAAAAAATACTAGGGGGACAAGCACCAGCTTCAAAAGTAATTTCACAGCTTATCAAAAATGGCATTGTAACCCTACTGAAAGCAGGACTATACCAAATCGTACCCTTCGAGCTTGGGTTTGAAAACGAATATTTAGGGAACCCTTATCTGGTGGCACGCGAAATAGTTTCAAGCAAAGACAGGGAACCTGAAACGCATTATTACATAGCCTATGCATCAGCATTTGATATACACCAAATGACTACCCAACCTCAGTTGATCGTCCATATCAGCTCACCTCAATTTTTCCGCCCCTGCAATATACTGGGTACTGAATTTCGATTCACACGATGCAAACCAGAACATATTTTCGGCATCACAGAAGTTTGGCTCGATAAGAATGAAAAAATTAAAGTCAGTGATCTGGAGCGCACCTTAATTGACGGTTTAAAACACCCCGAAAAATGTGGTGGCTTATCAGAAGTCGCAAAGGCATTTGTGATAAAACATCATCTAATAAATCCACAAAAACTTATTGATTATGCAATGCAACTAAACGTAGGCGTTGTCTACAGAAGATTAGGCTATCTAATGGAACTATCTGATATTGGCCTTCGCGTGTACCAAGACTTGTTAAAAACAAAGTTGACTAAGACCTACCAATTACTCGACCCCGAACTTGCACACGAAGGAAAATACTTGTCAAAATGGCGATTAATTTTGAACGTCCCAGAAAAGGAACTTCTTACCATAGGAGAAACCTAATAAATGATACCACAATCAAATATTTCATTACTTTCGAATCGTCTAGGCAGTGAAGCCAAAAATTATCGTGAGCAGTTAATACACATACGTTTCAAAAAAAATTTATAGAACTGTACTATAATAAAACATATGAAAGATTGTCATGACGCTTCAAATCTATGGGAGTAATTGGAATGAGTCGAGATCAAATAAATACCACCCCCAACATCTCTAATGAAATTGCAGTTTTGGATCGAGAAATAAATGATTTTGGCACTTGGATTCAATCCTTGAAGAACGAACTTGATGGTGAACAACCTGAGTTACTCGCCATTTTAAACAATCAATTCAGACAGCTTAAAGAGAATACGGCTTTTTTGAATAATCTTACTCCAGAAGCAGAAATTACCCCGTTCTTGGTTGCGTTTACTGATGTTGATAATCTAGTCATATATATTGATCGTCTAGATTTTATATTAAACAACAACCCTGGGATTAAATCCAAACAAAGTCAATCTAGGAATTGGATTACTAGTATCCTTAAGACTTTTTGCAATAGAATTAGCAACTGCCTTTGGCAGATTATCCAAAAAATGTGGACGCCGACATCTTGGTCTATCTCAGGAAGTGCATCTTTGAAAGTTCCGTTTTTGTCCATTGTCCAGATTTGACCCTTTCTCTTTCTTTTTATTTTAACTCTCAGCATTCTTCCTTTTCTTCAACCGATATACTTCGAGCCAATTCAATCTCTAACTCTTCAATACTTGGAAGCGCTACCTTTAAGTCTTCAGGTAAGATATCTGTCAATTGATAAGCAGCGAGGCCTATTGGTTTTGACATATCGCGAAGGGTGTATTCAGCCAAAATATTATTTTTAGACTTACATAATATAAGCCCAATCGAAGGATGATCACTCTCATGTTTTATAAGATCATCTACTGCTGAAAGATAAAAATTCATTTTGCCTGCATATTCTGGTTTGAAGTCTTCGTGTTTTAATTCTACGATTACAAAGCAACGTAGCTTTAAATGATAAAAGAGCAAGTCTATATAAAAATCTTGACCACCTACTATGAGGTGATGTTGTCTACCTACAAACGCAAAACCTGCACCCAGTTCAAGCAAAAATTTTTCCATATGTTGGATTAGAGCTTTCTCTACTTCTCGCTCATGTGCTTCATCACCAATACTGAGAAAATCAAATAGATAGGGATCTTTGAGTGTATAGTGCGCGAGATCAGACTGTGGTGGTGGTAACTTGTCTTTAAAATTCGTAATAGCCTGCCCTTCTCTTAGATGGAGACCCGACTCAATCTGCATAACCATGACATTACGTGACCAGCCATGTTTAATGGTGTGTTTAATGTAAAAAAGACGACGTTGCTTATCTGGGACTTTGTCTAAAAGAG
Source organism: uncultured Gammaproteobacteria bacterium (assembly GCA_964567285.1). Classification (GTDB taxonomy): domain Bacteria; phylum Pseudomonadota; class Gammaproteobacteria; order JAIEPX01; family JAIEPX01; genus JAIEPX01. Next base: position 500,890 of record CAZMLO010000001.1, on the reverse strand, counting down.
TAATATTGTGATACCAAGTCAATTGCGCAAGCACCTCTTGCGTAAATGCAATGTCAGGGTATTCACAAGCGAATTTGCGCATATATACCAAATTCCTCTCAGAGAATCCCTTGATATCAGGGAACTCAGATCGCAGATCTCTACTAAGTTGCTTAATGACCTTAGCACCCCAGGAATTGTTTGCCTGTGACTTTAGAATCTCATTTCCAATATGATGATAGAGGAGTATCAATTCTTTGTTAACACTAATTGCTGCTTTATATCTCGATGACTTAACACGTTCCTTTAAATCATCCAGTAGCACAAGGTATTGTTCACTCAATATGCCGTCCGTCATAATTCAACTCCTAAATTGCATCGATAATTGCCGACTTCATAAAAGTAATGCTTAAGAAGCATAACAACCTCCTGGGTGATAGCTTAATAACGATAATAGAGCACATACCGAGAACATTCAAGTGCGCAAAGAGGACTAATTGGTGACAATCAGTAACTTTGAGAAAGAGCAGGCAAAGAGTCAGATCTGAACAGATTTGATCAATACCACTAAACTCCAATAATTTTGTTAACTGACAAAGATTTTCATTAGGTAGTAAACGCTACACTATTCAATAGGTTAGGTAATGGCCTTACAATTAACAGTTATATTATTGGTTTCACAATAGAAGAAATGAACACTCTCTCAATTAAAGATGTGATGAAATTCTTAATTGATTAATGTAAGCCTAGTTTTTCCTAAAGATTTTTTTTGCGAATGAACAACTATGATATCAACTCATCAAGACCTTAAAAAATTAAGTCATTGGGATACTGGTATAGATATGATAATATTCATCCGTTCGATCATTTCAAATGAATAGGATAATCCAGCCCTATGATTTTTCTTGTTCTAAGCTTACTGATGTTTGTCATCCTCAGCTTTATTTTAGCCAGATTTAAAGGCTACCGACGTTATAAAGGGCCACCCAGTCAACATTTTGATGGCAGACGATTTTATAATGAAACGGGCATACCTTCAAAATCTCTGTGGTCAGTGATTAAATGGATGTGGAGTCGTGATCATTCTCCATGGTCAAAAGAGGTGATCCCCTCCGCTAATCATAACTTGCCTAGTCCTACCGAAGCAGATTGTGTTGTCACTTTTGTAAACCACGCGAGCACACTCATCCAGACCGGCAAAATCAATATCCTCACCGATCCGCAATACAGTGATCGAGCAAGTCCTTTCAGCTGGGCTGGCCCCTACCGCGTGCATGAACCTGGAATTGCTTTTGAAAAATTACCTCGCATTGACGTAGTCATTATTTCTCATGATCACTATGATCATATGGACAAAAACACCCTTAAAAAGCTGTATGAAGATCACAAACCATTATTTTTAGTGGGGCTGGGGAATGATGTTCATCTTAAACGTTTTGGCATTAACGAAAATGTAAAAACGCTGGATTGGTGGCAACCCATTCAGGTGGCTAATACAATATTTACCTTTGTTCCGGCACAGCATTTTTCAGGGAGGGGTATCCTGGATCATAATACAACGCTATGGGGCGGCTTTGTTTTAGAAGTTGAAAAGGCCAACCTCTTTTTCAGTGGCGATACTGGATATAGTCCACATTTCAAAACCATTCATGAACGCTTCGGCCCCATGGATTTATCCATGCTACCCATCGGCTCGTATTGTCCACGATGGTTTATGCAGCCTGTCCATGTTAATCCAGAAGAAGCTGTATTGGCACATCTGGATCTCAAATCTAAAAAAAGCATTGGCATTCATTTCAAAACCTTCCCAATGAGTGATGAATCTTATGAGCAGCCCGTGATTGATTTGGAAGCGGCAAAACAGAAATACAATATCCTCCCAGATGATTTCATTGCTCCAGACTTTGGCCAGAGCTTTATAGTTGCAAAACACTAAGGTATAGCATTCCTGAAATCAGGCCTGATTGAGCGTGTCCTCTTGAAAATTCAGGTTATTTATCTGATCATACTACCAAGTATGACATGAGGCTTCTTTGAATGAAAAAATATCTTTATATCCTTATCATTATCTTTCTATTTGGTTTTTCTGTTTTCTGGTTTCATTCTCGCTTTATTGAAAAGCCATTCATCTCTTTATTTCCCATTGAACATTACGATCAACATTTTGATCATTGGATAAAACAAACTGATCCGCATTATCAAGAAGCATTATTGAGCAAAGACGCCCAAGCAGCGCGATTTTTAGAATTCAAACGGCGTTATTTTGGTGAGCTTTCCCCTTGGAATTTATTGGCCCTGAATAAGGAGGCTGTCAATAATTTGGAAAATGTCACAAAGGATGATATCACTAAACTTCTTAAATTTTTTAACAACCAGGGAAAATCAGGCAATCAATTAAAATACCGTCTCAATCATAGGCCTTATACTGAAGCATGGATTAATGATCTTGAAACAAAAATGAATCTTTCTCAATTTGACCATCTGAGCATTGATCCATCACGCAGAGCAATTACCATCAAGAACAGCCAAGGAAGAGCATTGCCCACTGAAGAACCGATTTTTTATCATTATTCTATTGCAGGCGAAGGTTATCCCTTTGATAATTTGCAAAGCTCGACGGTATGGGCAGGAACACCTTTATATATCTTGGGAGAAACACAGGGTAAAGCCTGGATTTTAGTTCAAACACCTGATCTTCAAGCGTGGATTCCACGATCGGATGTTGCTACTGTTGATGACAATTTTATTTCACAATGGACAAAAGCTGCCAACAAAAAATTGATCGCTATCACTAATACACAAACCCCGATTATTGATCAGGAAAATAATCTTTTCTGGAACTCAGGTTATCTTGGCATGGTATTTCCGGGAGAAGAAAATAATCAAGCTTGGAAAATTATGATTCCGGTTCGTGATGAACAGGGTAATGCAAAAATACATTTTTCCGAGATCAGCCAAGAGCATGGCAAAAAAATGCCGGTACTCACAACACCACAAGAATTTATCGGTTTAATGCAAAAATTAATCGGTCGCACTTACGGCTGGGGCGGTCTTTATGCAAATAACGATTGTGCATCGGAATTAAAAAATCTCATGACACCCTTTGGAATTTGGATTCCGATGCATTCTTCTGATCAAGTCAATCCAAAAGCCTATACTGTGAATGTTGTGGACCTTAGCAACGAAAATCCAGAAGCACGCTTAAAGTACCTCAAAGAACATGGCCGCCCTTTTACGACAATACTCTACGTTGGTGGACATGTGGTTCTCTATCTCGGCACTTACCCCAACCCTGATGACCCCAAACATCAGCCTGTGGCATTAACTTTCCAAAATGTCTGGGCTTTAAAACCTTTCAACCCTCCCACGGGAAAAGACCGCCGCGCAATTATTGGCGGCTCTGTCTTATTACCAATCTTATCCGCCTATCCAGAAGATCTTGGCCTTGCTTCTGACGCAGGCCTCAAATACTTTCAACTAGGGATCCTCAATTAGATCATTGACAAAATAGCCCCAATCAAACTATTTTTTGATTCTAACCTAGAGACTTTCGGATTGTAAAAGTTAATAGGATTAAATTCTATTGAGGTTGAACAATGATGAAAAAGGAATTTTCTAATTCAAATAATCGCGCAATTCAAATGCTTGAATATGATCCGCCCTATGTTTTGGCAATCGACCAAGGCACTTCTTCAACGCGTGCGATAATTTTCGATGCAAAAGCAAGACCCGTCGTGAGACATGAAATAGAATTGCGACAGATTTATCCAACAAATGGCTGGGTAGAGCATGATCCTAATGAAATCTGGCAAGCAACCTTGCATTGTTGTCGATCAACTCTTCAAGGATTAATCTTGGACAAAGTTGCTGCGATCGGCATTACTAATCAGCGTGAAACAACAGTGCTTTGGGATCGAAAAACAGGTGAACCCTTGCATAATGCAATAGTATGGCAGGATCGGCGTACCGCGGAACGATGTCAGCTACTCAAGGAAGCAGGCCTAGAAGCGAAAACTTCCGAATCAACAGGACTGTTATTAGATTCCTATTTTTCGGCAACAAAATTACAATGGTTACTGGATCATATTCCAGGTGCAAGGTCTCGTGCTGAAAAAGGTGAACTGGCTTTCGGAACAATCGATAGTTTTCTGATCTATAAATTAACCGGTGGAAGAATACACGCTACGGATGTAACCAATGCATCGCGCACATTATTGTTCAATTTAAAAACGTTGAGCTGGGACCATAATCTTCTAGAAATATTTAAAATCCCAGATAAATTATTACCTGAAATTCGCCATTCATCCGGCGATTTTGGTCTCTGCGATAAAAAGATTTTTGGAAAAGAAATACCCATTGCGGGCGTTGCAGGTGATCAACAATCAGCCTTGTTTGGCCAAAGCTGTTTTTCTCCCGGAGATGTAAAATCAACTTACGGCACAGGATGTTTTATACTGGTTAACACAGGCAATAAAATACCTCTTTCCAAAAGTAAATTACTTACTACCTGCGCCTATCAAGTGCAAGACCAAACTGCTTATGCCATTGAAGGCAGCATTTTTATCGCAGGTGCCGTGGTGCAATGGTTGCGCGATGCGCTGGGTTTAATTCATTCTGCAACAGAAATAGAAGCTTTGGCGCAAACTGCCAAACCCGCCGAAGGATTATATTTTGTCCCCGCTTTTACAGGTTTGGGGGCTCCCTATTGGAATCCTAACGCGCGCGGCGCCATTCTCGGCTTAACACGCGATATGGGCGCTGCAGAAATTGCTCGCGCCGCGCTCGATTCAGTCTGCTATCAGACACGCGATTTATTAAATGCCATCAAAGCTGACATGGCTGAAGTGGGATTAGGCACCTTGAACACCCTCAAAGTCGATGGCGGTATGGTCAATAATAACAGCTTCTGCCAACGTCTGGCCGATTTAACGGGTCTGCCCGTTCAAAGACCCAAAGTCACTGAAACGACCGCGCTAGGTGCAGCCTATTTAGCCGGATTATCAATCGGCCTGTTTAAAGATTTATCATCGATTTCAGCAGCCTGGGCCTTAGATTGCTCTTTTGAACCGCAAATGAGCGCTGGACAGCAATCAGCATTGTATGAAGGCTGGACGAAGGCCGTTCAGAAAATAAATAGCTAAAAGGCCAAATCACCATTTGACCTTATCTTTGCCCCAATCCTTGGAAACCTCGGTGTTTTCTGCTAACTTGGGCTGGAAATTTTTGGCTGAATAGTCACGTCTTAACATATGGGGATATTTTATGCGCATTGCTGAATCCGAGCTTATATTAAACAAAGATGGCAGTATTTATCATTTAAATTTACTACCCGAAGATTTAGCTGACTCTGTTATTCTTGTCGGCGATCCCGACAGAGTCCCACTTGTATCGCGCTATTTTGATCGGATTGAAATACGAAAACAAAAACGTGAATTAGTGACTCACACAGGCTACCTCGGCAATAAACGCATTAGCGTTCTTTCTAGTGGTATGGGTGTTGGTGGAGTCGATATCGCGATGAATGAATTGGATGCGTTGGCCAATATTGATTTCAAAACTCGTACTATTAAGCCTAATTTTAAAAGCCTTGAGATTATTCGTCTTGGCACTTGCGGTTCAATACAAGAACACGCACCCGTTGATAGCATTGTTGTTTCAGAACGAGCATTAGGGTTAGATGGAGTGGCAAATTTTTACGATATCGAATATAACAACAATGAATCACGTTTCAGACAAACAATTCTCGATAAATTTGAAGGCCATCCCGCCATTCAAATGTGCTACGTAATTGAAGGTGATCCCGCATTAACAAATTTATTCCGAGGAAGTGAGGCCATTATAGGATCCACGATCACTACAGGTGGCTTTTATGGAGCACAAGGTCGCGTGTTACGCGCACAGCTTAAAATAAACGACTTCATCGAAAAATTACAGCAGCTAAATATGACCAACTTCGAAATGGAAACCTCCGCCATTTTTGCCTTAGCAAAAATATTGGGGCATCGCGCCTCTTCTGCATGCGTAGTCGTTGCAAATCGTGCTGCACAACAATATACCAAAAATGCTGACGAAGCTGTTGATAAAACCATCCGTTTTGTGCTTGAAAAACTATGTGATAAAACAGGGCCAATATCACTTCCAGCATGATTTCCATTGCAAAGGACCCGTTATATGTGGAAAGAAAATCAGCCAAACAATGTGACACATCCTGTTAAATTAACTAAGGATGAAGCTTATTTTAAGGCTAAGGAATATTGGAGCAATAAAGACGTCGTCAATGCAGAAGCATGGGCAGTTGTAGCAATACAATTGGGCAGTAAAAATTTAGCACCCGCGCTATTAGCCGAAATGGCTACCCAAACCCAATCAAAAAATTTAGCGATGACACTAGCCAATCATTACAGGGATAAAAATGATCTTGAAAATAGCGAAACATGGGCAATTAAGGCCATGCGATTTGGCAGTCATAAATTAGCTCCTAAATTACTCGAGAGTCTCTTTCAGCAAACTCCTTCTAAACACACAGCAATTACTCTCGCCAGCTATTATTGGGATCAAAAAAATGCAGAACTCGCCTTGCATTGGGCAACAAAGGCGAAAGAATACGGCAGCACTAATCTCGCTGATAAATTAATTTCGGAAATTAAGGCCCATCTTGCAGCGGTACAATTTCACGAGGAAGTGGGACGACTTTCAAAGTAATTTCTCATTTATCATTGACCATACAAAAGGCCATACCAATTAGACAGCGCATCACATGCCTAACGATTTTACAGCAGCATTCGCTTTGATTTTTTGAGCTTCCCTGTTGTGGTTCAAAAGTATTCTCTCCACTATGTCTTTGAGTGGTTTCAAAAATTCAGCTCTTTTTACATAGTCTGGATTTTTAGTTGAGAAAGCAAAAGTAATTATATCAGACACTTCTTTTAGCGATTTTGCTTGTTTGATTTTCTCATCAAGATCAAACAAGTAGTTGAAAATAAGTTCATGCGAAACTTCCCCTGCTTTTCTTGCGACGTTAGTAATAGCTAAACGCAGTGTTACAGTGGTGTGTTCAGCCAGTGACATAGATACCGCTTTTTCTGTGTTGCGGGGATCATATCCGAGCAACTCAATTAATTCGGCAACACTTAAAACTACCGGATTTTTAAGCGGCTCATTCTTACTAATATACGCTTTGATCATATAGTTAGTGAGCTCTAATACTCTAACATCATCGAGATAACACGGAATAATTCTTTTGTCGTGCAATCGCTGATCAATTATTGAGCCATCGAGCATAAAATAACGACGTTCAATCCTTAGATGTTTTTTAGCAGCTGGCCAAAATGTCTTATTGCTGTAGGGAAATAGTAGTTGTTGGCCCGAGAAAATATCGTCCGTTGCCACAAGGTAGGTGACCGGGCAGCCTCTGTAAATGCCTGTTTGCATTTTAAGATTAGCCATAGCCAATTTACCTTCAACTGACTTATGAAATATTGTCATCTCTAACTCTTCCTTAACTGGACCATCCTGGATATAGGAAGCAATGTTGCGGTGTGTTAAACCAGAAATATGACCCTGTTTAGGAAAGGTGGGATCGTTTTGCATTGCAAATAACTCAGATTCGCAGCACAGAACATCGTAGGGGTCAAAATCTGGATCGTCTGTACGTTTGCCTGAGTCGGAAAGTTTGCCCGCATAAACTACAACAATTTCACCTTTTTTGATGGAGGGACAGTTTGGTGAGAGAAAAACACCTTTACCGACAGACGGGTCCATGGAACAAATCACTAAATCAAGAGGATGCGTAAGACGATCTGCGATGGCGATTTCTTCAGCGCCTAGAGTCTGGCCAACAAATTCCGTGTCAATAATATCCTTCAGACCTTTTGGGCCCATCACTGACTCTGTCCACGTCACGCCTTCAGATGCGCAAAAATCGCTTGTAGCAATTTCTTTGATCTTTCCCCCGAGCAAAAGAGGCTTGTCAGCGACTTTTAGAACAGTTCGTGCTGGGCAATCAAATAACTCTACCAGTGTGGGGTCTTGCACCATAGATAAGCCAAATTTTGAGAACAGGAATCTGAGATTGCTTAATGAGGATTCTCTTTTAGGGCTAAATATCCCGCTATTCGCAGGTGTGCCCTTTTCAGGTGCTTTTTTCATTGGGCTTACCTAGTATGATTTATATTGGCATTATTTTCACACAATATAAGCAAGAAATCAATGCCTTCACGAGGGGGGGTACCAATCTAAGATTAAAACCTGGTTGCAGTCTTAGATTCGCCCCCCCTCTTACAATTGCATTTTGTGCGAATAATAGGTAGAATTCCTCATGCTTATATATATCTACCGGCATTTCTATTCGGGTTGGAGTCTATTTCAGACTTTATTCGGGTGAAAAGACTATTAAAATTGCAAGAAATTTAGGGGCTCGACAACCCTTTAAACAAAAGACGCAGGCGCATCATGAACAAAGAGACAGCTTGGGACATTCTTGGATTCTCACAACAAGCTATAGAAACTGAATATTTGCAATACTATCCCTTACGCCATCCACGCACACGTGAGCTGATTACCCTAGAAAAGAAAGTGGAGCATCTCAAAAATGGTCAAATCACACGCGATATACACGGTGGGATGCATGTAGGCCGTGCTAGCTTGTTAGTTTTAGTGTTGAATTATTTATTCCAGCAATGCTTTCCAGAATATGTGCATGAATCAACAGAAATATTATCAAAAGCTCTTGGGATCAGTCCTGAATTATTGATTGATCTGACCCGTGCAGCAGTGATTTATCATGACTCCGCACGCGAAAATGAAGGTGTTGATTATTGGGATAAAGAAAGCGCCAAGAAGTTATATGCTGCCTTAACTCTAATTGGTCAGAGTCAATTTATTTCAGAACTTTTTCAATCAGCAGCAGCCAATAAAAATTCTCCCAAGGCATTTCGAGAATTCTGTGCGATTAATCTACCTACAGTTAATTCTGAGCAAGCTGATTACCTGCGTGTATTAATTAATTTGGCTGATTGCTTTGATATTATCCGCTGTGTCGAAAAATTTGAATTTGTTTATGTAATGGGAGTATTAGAGTCTATCCCTGACTATAATCGAGACACTCATTTACCAGTGTTTATTAGCTTGGCTCAAAACCTTCACACGGTAATTTGGGATCAGGGTGATATGCTCTTTGATTGCCAACTCATGTTAGAAGGCCAAGTGATCCCAACAGAACGACGGGGCTCTCATTTTATCCGTGCTCGTAAAGTTCAGTTTGAACATGCTCCTAATGTTGTATCAGCATTAGCCGCCCACATGATGACTTACCCCTATTTTAAGCCCATGCTCGAAGGGAAGAATCCGTCGTGCACCAATTTGGCAACTGTCAAACCGGCATTCGACCCCTATATTCATGGGACTCAATCAGGTTTTTTGACTGTATTAAAAGTGATGCGTGACAGAGGATTACCACCTGTTTTAGATTCACCGCTTGCTTTAGCAAAACAAATGTTAGCTCCCATGACCGGTGAGCTGTCCAGACGAGGAGCCAACTGCAAATTAATGGACTCCTCTAAAATGTGTTTTGGCCGATTAAAACTCATGACAACAGAATCAAATCAATATAATTATAAAAAAACCGAATTTTATGCCACATCGGACGCAAAGAAAAAAGATACTATTCTTTTAATGAGAGACATCGCAAAGCGCGAGTTTCAATTCTACCGGGAACAATGCTTTGGATCAGGCTTTACTTATATTAATGCTTTTATGACCTATTATTTGCGTGCAAAACAACTGGGCATTCCGGATCAGGAGTTGATGAGCCCCGAAGAGAAAGAGCATTTTATCAAAAGCTATAAGCGTATGATTGATGTGTATTATCTTATTTTACTGCTTGAAAAGCATCTTCGAATAGATAGCGCTCTAATGGACAGACTGGGATGGAGTCAGGTCTATTTAGCTAGAAAGGTGGGAGACCTGTTTACTCTCTCTGAAGTACTCAATCGATTAACAAATGCGGATATTGATGTTAAAGCAATCTATCAAAATCCTACACAAGAAAATTTGGCGCCTCTCGTTGATTTATTCACTGTGCCTGGTTATGAGCCTTGGCTAGTGGTTCGTTTTGATGCACCGCAACCTTGTGAAATTCGAAGTGACACCTATTATGATTTTATTAAGCTAACCCAAAATGAATTCGGAATCGAATTAATGCTGCTTCATTATATCGAGCATTATCCAAACCCCCGCTCAGTTGTTGGAATGCAGCGTCATGCACCTCAACATATTCAGCTTATGGAAGAGTGCTTGGTACTCTTAGAACAAGTTTTAAATTCTACTTCTCCTAATCTTTTAGATGACCCAAGCTGCCATAGTTTATTAACACAAAATTTCCCGGTTATGATTGTTTGCGAAGCCGAAGAATCCATTGAGCTTGCATTATTTCAAGATCAAGAATTTCGCGCAAAACGCCCACTGATTTTTGGTGAAGATGTCACCATTCTAGCAACCGATACTCGTGAACATGCTTTAATATTACGCAAATTTTTAGATCAGAATGGTTTTTCACATGTCGGTGTTGCTTTATTTTCAGAACTGGAACAATTGCGAAGCTATACCACTCGCCCAACATTAATCCACACCAATGAAACATCACGCGTACCCACTTTAGCTTGGATGGCAGCAAAAGCTGTAGTGCCCGGCGTAGTCCAATCTCGAAAAGGCCCATCTTTGCACGACATTCTCGAGAAAAATCTTGAAGAAGCCCGAGCCAAATATCGAGAGGCCCAAGCCAATCCCGATAATATAGCAGAGTGTGAAGCTGCCGAAGCAGAACTAAACTATGCCTATGCTCGCTATAGTCGAGTGAAACGATGGCTAGAAACGCTCGAGGACGCTACAACTTACAATAAAGCTTTCAACAGTGATAGCGAGAAAGAGTCAGAAAAATCAGGTCCAAATTAATTGGCGGGGTTAAGGTGATGGTAGATCCATCTGCCTTACCCACCATGTCTTGCAGACATAAAAAAGATGCACCCCTTTTCAGAACTTAGAAAGTGAACTTAAAACTTCACATAACACATCAATTTCCTTTTCCGTGTTATAATAGTGCAACGAAGATCGAATAATCGCATTCAAGTTTCGTGCAGCCATATCGAGGCGCGCATATTCTTGAAGCGATATTGAAACGTTAATTTTTTTAGTCGCTAAATGTTGTTTAATTTCATCAGCGGTTTTTCCTTTATAAGTGAAGGTGACAATACCGCATTTATGTTGCCCAAGATCCTGGCACTCTACTCCCGGTATAAGCAATAATTGTTCTCGCAGATAAGATGAGAGAAATTTTATTCGCCCCCAAATTTCAGGTAGTCCCAATTTTAAACCGTATTCAATGGCCACTCCAAGACCTATTTTTGTCGCTATATTTTGTTCCCATGTTTCAAATCGAGCGGCAGTTGGGTTCAAGAGATATTCATTATTCTTGACCCACTTAGCTGAGTGTAGATCAATAAAGGGTGGATCACACTGAGGCAATATTGCTTTGCTAGCGTATAAAAACCCTGTTCCTCTGGGACCTCTTAAATATTTCCTTCCTGTAGCACAAAGAAAATCACACCCAATCTTTTTGACATCGATGGGCATTTGACCCACCGATTGCGTAGTATCTAGCAGATAAGGAATTGCATTTTCACGGGCAATTTGTCCTACTGCCTCGGCTGGATTAATCAAACCACCTTGTGTAGGTATGTGCGTGATGGCAATTAATTTGACTTTCTCATCAATTTTATTGCGTAAGTCATTTAAATCTAATTGGCCTGTTGAGTCATTCGAAATCACATCAATGATAATTCCTGTGCGTTTAGCTACGTGTAGAAAAGCTAGATAATTGCTAGCATATTCACTTACAGCGGTTAAGATTCGATCGCCAGGTTTAAATTTAAGACTATAAAATGCCATATCCCATGCACGTGTTGCATTTTCAAGAAAAGCAATTTCATCGCGATCGCAGTTAATCAACGCAGCAGCTACATCATAGACTTTCTCCACTTTATCGTGAGCGAAATGCGCCGCTTCATAACCGCCCATAGTGGACTCTAAATCGAGATGTTCTTTGATTGCCTGAGTCACCGAGAGAGGAGGTAAAGCAGCCCCAGCATTGTTAAAATGAATAACATTCTGAGTACCGGGAGTTTCATTTCTGAGTTTTTCGATATCAAGTGCACCCATTGCTGACCTCCTTAATTTTGAACAACGATCAATGATACTTTCTCAAGGGTAACATTCACGGATTATAGTCTTAAGCAAGGATTCCAGCAAAGCCTTCTGAGCAGGGAGAGCAGCAACATCTGCACACATGCGAAATTAGTATTCTGTTCATTCATGTATAGCCAAAAGGCTTGAAAATACCTATTTTCTGGGCTACTCTTGCATTAAATTATATAAGGTAGGTGAATATTATGAATGAGAACACTGAAGGTGGTGTAGTACAGCAAATGTTTAGTTATCTGAGCTGGGGAGATTTATGTTCCGTTGCGCAGACGTGTACAAAATGGCTTAATCTAAGCCGGGCTCAGAAAGCATTTTGGGTGCAAAAATTAAAAGATGAAAAGGGCATCGTATTCGATCCGGCATTATTTCCTGAGGGATTTTTAGAAGCTCACCCCATCGATTTCAGAGCTTTGTATCTGAGGATCCGATATATTCCAGGTGACAAACTTTTTAATCCCAGTGCTTTTACACACTACCCTACTTTTGTGATCTTATGCGCCTTGTTGGGTGGTAAAACATTTTGGGATGCTTTGGCAGCTGGAAAACCAAAACATTTAATGACCCACTCATCCGGCACGAGTTATTATCTTGTGGATACATTTGCCATTAGTGGTGATTTAGAATCTTTAAAACGTTTTGATGAAACTAGTTTGAATGAAATAGAAGCCATTTTAGAAGGGGCCGTAAAAGGGGGTTCATTAGAAATTATAGAATGGGCCCTGGCTTCGAAAAAAGTGGCACATTATAATCTTAAAGCATCTTATTTAGTAAAATGCTATGGTTGGGCTATCGAATATCGTCAACATGCCGTATTGGATTTTCTAGAGCAACAGTATGGACAAATGGAACCCGTTGTTGAAGGAGATCCGTGGTTTTGCTTAAACAAAGCCATCTGTAGTGATAGTATTTCATTGGTTGAAAGGTTCTCCGCGGGTCAGAAATTACCTCTGAATTTTCTGCATTTAGCGGCATCACGCAATGCAAAGCGCGTTTTTTGGTATGGCGTTAATTGTTTAAAGTTAGATATCAATCAATTAAATAAAAATGGATCTATGCCAATACATTTTGCAGTACAATCGGGCGATATCTTGTTTTTTCGACAGGTAGCCGACCATCCTGATTGTTGTTTGAGATTAAAAAATCCTGAAACTCGCTCTGCTGAACATCAGCGAGCTTATCATCAACTTTTGCAATGTGCTGCGCGGGAAGAAAGTCCAAGTATTATTCGTATTTTACAGAGTGAATATGGTGCAGATCTCAGCATTATAGATCCTGATTCAGGCAATACTTTAGCGCATGAATGTTGTTCAACTTCCAGAATCAATGTTTTCAGATATTTAGTGCTCTTTGGCAATATCAATTGGGAACATGGGAATAAATCGGGTCAAACAGTCTATCAATTATACACTGTACATAATGATAACAATCCATTCTTTTTCAACAGTGATAATTTCAGCTATTACGTATTGCATTCACGCGTCATCGAATATTTAATCAAAGCCATTTCTAAAGACAACGATGCCAACGATTTCTTGGCGAAACTCATCCAATATCATACGAATCATCCAGGGGATATAATGGCTTGTTTGGCGCTAGCGATAGTATTTAGGGATGATAATGTGTTGTGCCAACAATATCTGAATATGGGCGTTGAAATTAATCTAGATCAGTATAACAACTCTATTCTCATCATGAACAGAATTGCACATATGATGAGTAATTTTGCAACCATCGATACAAGCTGCTTGAAGCAGCAATCTCGTTGTTGCCTGATGTGATCAGATTTTGAGAATTCAGCTTGATCAAGAAACTAAAGGCAGAGATTTTCTAGCCAGACCATCCGCGAATACAACATTCATCAGGAATAAGCTTACCCGCATCATTAGGTATTGACAAATCAGTCTAAACAAGACTATGCCGTCCAAAATTAACCAGTCCGAGGTAATATGAATGCTCTTGATGCCATGATGCCCACAGCAGAGGCGATAAACCGTCTGCTATACCCTTATGCTGAGGTTGTGATTCATTCGATTTCGGAAAACAAGATCCACGCGATCTTTAACCCCCTATCGAAGCGCCAGGTGGGGGATGACTCCCTTTTGAGTCGTACAGAGCTTTCCGCTCTTTCAGAAAGTACTGGACCCTATGAAAAAACCAATTGGGATGGGCGAAAGATGAAGTCCATCAGTAGCGTTATTCGTGATACCAAAGGTAAAACCGTCGGTCTACTGTGTATCAATTTGGATGTTTCTGGGTTTTTAAATATACATGAACAGCTCATGTCTTTTATTCTCCCTCAATATTTTGAGCCACAACCTGAGCCTTTGTTTAAAGATGATTGGCAGGAACGTATTAATGTTTGTGTTCATCAATATTTAAAAGAGAACAACCTCTCATTGTCTACGCTCAATCGTAGCGATAAAAAAGCACTCATTTTTCATCTTCATGAGGTTGGTGCATTTTCTGGAAAAAATTCTGCCCACTATATTGCGGGCATTTTAGATATTTCCAGAGCTTCGGTGTACAAATATCTGAGCGAGCAATCCCAAAATCAATTATCAAATAGCAGGTGATCCATGTTGACCATCGATTTCAAACAAGGTGTAGAAAATGCCGCCGAGAAAATTAAACCATATATTTTACAAACACCCCTGATAACAGCAGAATACTTAAGCCAATTCTTAGACGCAAACATCACTCTAAAATTAGAAAATATTCAACTGACTTCCTCGTTCAAAGTCCGGGGGGCTTTTAATAAACTTTTAACACTAACATCGACAGAAAGACAAAAAGGCGTTGTCGCAGCTTCTAGTGGCAATCATGGCGCTGCCGTCGCTTACGCTTGCAAAATATTGGGCATCAAAGCCACCATTTTCGTACCTCAATCTACGATTTCGTCTAAATTAGAAAATATTCAACTTTACAACCCAACGATCCATGTCGGTGGTGAAGATTGCATGATTTCGGAAATAAAAGCCAAAGAATATGCCTTGGAGAATGATCAAGTTTTTATATCACCCTATAATGATCCAGACATCATTTTAGGCCAAGGAACCCTTGCAAAAGAAATTTTCGATATTGAAACATCTGTTGACGCCATCTACGTTTCAGTCGGTGGTGGCGGTTTAATCTCAGGGATCGGTGGTTATGCAAAAGCCAGTTATCCCGAAACACAAATCATAGGATGCTTGCCTCAAAATTCGCCTGTTATGTTTGAAAGTATCAAATCTGGTACAATTATCGATCTTGAAAACTTGCCCACTCTCTCTGACGGAACCGCAGGCAATATAGAACCGAATTCCATCACTTTCGATTTTTGCCAACAATATGTTGATCACTATTTAACAGTTAGCGAAGAAGAAATTAAACAATCGATAAAGCTGTTGCTTTTCAAGGAGCATCTATTAGTAGAAGGAGCGGCTGCCGTACCACTTGCTGCCTTGATCAAAAACAAAGACACTATAAAAAATAAAAATATTGTGCTCGTTATTTGTGGCGGAAATATCAATCAAGAAAATTTAATAGCGATCCTGAAGCAGGAATGTCATGAACATAATTACCTTGGAACAAATCAAAGCCATTCTTCCAAAAATCAATCTCATCCAAGCCATTGAAGAGGGCTACTCTGAGCTGTCTAAAGGCAACGTGATCATGCCTCCGGTGGGTGAATTGATTTTTGACAACCCACCTGGCGATGCTCATATTAAATACGGATATATTAAAAATAGCCCTCACTATGTGATCAAAATTGCTTCTGGATTCTACAAAAACTATCAACTCAACGTTCCAAATAACCAAGGTCTAATCCTAGTATTCAGTACCCAAACTGGCACATTAGTTTCTATTTTACTGGATGAAGGCTACCTCACCAGTGTCAGAACAGGTATTGCAGGTGCTATCGCCGCAAAGTATTTAGCGCCTAAAAATGTACATTCGATTGGAATAATCGGTACTGGCGAGCAAGCCAAAATGCAGCTTTTTTATTTGAAAGATATTATTTCTTGCAGGCAACTGAGCGTTTATGGATTGCAAGACGCCAGTGTGGATTCATTTATGAAATTTGCATCCCAACATGGATATAATCCAGTACGTTCTTCAACCATTTCTGAACTGGTAGAACAGAGCAATTTAATTATCACAGCAACACCATCAACAAAACCCTTAATTGATCTCAACATGGTTCAACCAGGCACACATATCACTGCGATGGGCTCAGACACACCAACAAAAATTGAACTCGATCCCAGAATCATCAAAGAGGCAAATTTGGTAGTAACGGACAGTCGCCCCCAATCAAAATCACGGGGTGAAATTTTTCATGCCTACAAAAATAATCTTATTACAGATACGATGAACATCATCGAAATTGGTGAAATTATCAACAACAAACATCCCGCTCGAAAAAACGACACACAACTCACAATCGCTGATTTTACCGGTGTTTGCGTACAAGACATTAAAATAGCAGAAGCCGTAATCCAAGCGGCAAGCTTGGACAACCTCTGATACGTGGCCATTTAGATTTCGTAGCAGCCTTAGAATGTATAGAATCCGTAATAAACTTGTTTTGTTTATTCATATTCACACATAACAGCTAGGTGCCGAACAGTACCATTACAAGTTCATTTGAGATAATGATCAAACCAATCCGTAGTCCGCTTGATAAGATCCCTTAAATTTTCTGGATTTGTGAATACGTGACCTTCTTTGTTGTACACGATAAATTCTGTTGGAACACCCAGCGTTTTTAGAGCGTGCCAAAACTCATAGGATTGAGCAACCGGACACTCTGCATCGCCTTCAGCAGCTACAATTAAGGTAGGTGTTTTAACACCTTTGATAAATGTAATGGGCGAGCTCAGAGAATAAACGTCGGGATCGTCATACATGGTTTTTCCGAAAAAGGGGATTAGCCACTGATCAATAGAATTTTGTCCGTAATAACTGATCCAATTTGAAACACCTGCGCCCGCCATTGCCGCTTTAAAACGAGGTGATTGCGTGACTCCCCACATCGTCATGTAACCACCGTAACTCCAACCTGTCAAACCTAGTCGATTAGGATCTACCGGTGCTATACGAATGACTTCATCGACGCCTGTCAAAATATCTTGCCAGTCCCCGTAGCCAAAATCCCGACGATTAGCTTGAGTAAATTCCTGGCCTTTTCCAAAGCTTCCGCGCGGATTGGGGAAAAATGCAAAATAACCTTTCGAGGGCAATGTCATTGTGTAATTATGAATACCCGGCCAAGAGGATTGAATGCCATAGCTCGGCCCGCCATGAACTTCTACTACCATAGGATATTTTTTGGAAGCATCAAAATCTTTGGGATAAATCAACCAACCTTGAAGATCAAAACCATTATTTTTCCAATGTATGTTTTTGACTTCACCCCAACCAGGTTGTAATGAAGTGTTGCGAATCGTAATCTGTTGCCATTCCTCTATTTCACCCGCCCAAACCTCTGGGGGGTTTGCAAATGAACTGCGCTTAAACGCCATTGTTTTCCTATCTCTGGACAGGGAAAGACTGGGAGTATAACTACCAGCAGTAAGATGAGAATAAGTTTGATATAGAGACTGAATTTTTTCTTCAGGATAACTTATTCGAATAATGCTCGTTGCACCATCCAAATTTTCTACAGCAAGAATATTATCATCATTAATCCAGCTCACAAAAGTTGCCGTCGCTTTTCTATTTTTTGTAACATTACGTGCGGAGCCACCATCAGTGGGCACCACATAAACATCACCCCCGACAATCACTGCATCGCTATTTAAACCCATAATAAAAGCAACATTTTTACCATCGGGAGAAACAGCAGGGCGTCCTATTTGAAGTGAGGGCTTGACCAGCGTCCTCATTTTTCCTGAGGGAACTTCAATAGCATAGAGCTGTGCAATAAACCAATTATTATTACCATTTCCTTTTGCACCGGTAAAAACAAGCTGCTTTCCATCAGGCACCCAATCATATTCATAGACGAAATAATCTTCCGGAGAGAGTGTTATCATTTTTTTTTGATTGATATCTATAATTGCCAAGCGTTGTTCATAATAGGAATCTCTTATTACACCAGTACGCGCAGCTTGGGCATCTTGAGCACCACTTTGCTGCAAAAGATTATCGGTATATAAAACAGAAATAAGTTTGCCATCAGCAGACCACTTTGGTGTGCTTAGAAGTCCTTTAACATTTGTAATTTTATGTGCCACACCTGTTTTGAGTTGATAGAGATAAAGTTGCAATTGACCCGGGTGTTCAATATCCGATAAAAAAGCCAGTTGATTATTGTCTGGAGACCAAGCAATATCATTATTGCTGAAGCGGCCTTTTTTAGTGCTCGCGCGAACTTCAATCGTCTTATCCGTGTTTTTAGTACCCTTAATAAATATTGTTTGGAAATTTGTCGGGCCACCTTTTTTATCGATTATAGTTTCAACCCAAGCTACTGATTTCCCATTCGGAGAAATGGCTACTTGCTCAAAATTTTGCACAAACAATTGTGCTCGCAACGGGTTATCGGCTGCTTGTTTGCTCGAATCTTTAATGGCAACAACTTGAGAGGCATAAAATCCTACTGCCAATACTGTAAGAACTAATTGAGGGAAATTGTTTAATCTCATGAGCGACTCCATCCAAAAAAATTCGTAACGATTCTATTTGGATTGTAAACGAATTATTTTCCCATCTCTAGTTTAAGGATCGTTGAAAAACATCACAAAACCAGTTTTTTCAAGCTACACCGGCGATATCTTCACTACTTTCTAGCATTCTAATCCGCGTCAACACGCACACATTGGCAATTTCTAATCTATAATTACAATGTAGGTTTTAGAAAAGTATGTTGAGTTAGGGGCTATAATAGATTGTATCCTTTTACGGCGAGAGTTAGACATGAAAAATCTTTTTCTCAATCATCCGCATCATGCGGGTGAATCTTATTGGAAGCATTTTAGCTTTGCCGTCTGGGCTGGATTCAAAATGATTCTAGCGGGTATCATTTGCATCATTCATGCTTGCTTTCCATTTGTGTTCGAGCATACTGCGAGTGGCATTATTATTCCTCTTGCGAAAGACCTTGAATCTAGAGTAGACACTATCATAGACAGTAAAAAGCGAAAAAAGCATGCTAAGAGATGAGCCTAAAACCCCAACCGTCGCCATCATTGGGGCTGGATTCTCAGGCATTTGTTTAGCAGGAAATTTGTATCAAAAGGCTAAATCGCCTCTTCGCATCATTATTTTCGGTACTCCGATGACATTCGGAAAAGGTTTAGCTTACTCAACCTTAAATCCAATTCATATATTAAATGTAAGAGCTAAAAACATGAGTGCGTTTTCAGATAATTCTGATCACTTTGTTGAGTGGTTGAAATTACATGTTGATAAGACTGAATTAAAAACGGGGTCAGGGGAGCTAAAGGAGGAATTTATACCGAGATATTTGTATGGCGGCTATTTGCAAGATATTCTCAATACAATGACATCTCCTTCTGCTTCGGGGTGCAGTATAGAATTGATAACGGCAAATGCCACTAGGATTGTCGAATTTAAAGATCATTTAATCTTAGAAAATCAAGAAGGTAATGAATTCCGAGCTGATACTGCAGTCTTTGCTCATGGCCATATTCCCCCCAAATTTCCCTTTCATTTCGATAATAGCATTTCAGTGCTTGAAAATCCCTGGGATTACGAAAGCTATCAAGTTATCCCAAAAGATTCTTCCGTTTTGATACTGGGCACAGGACTCACCATGATCGACGCAGTTCTTCAATTAAAATCTCAAGGTCATTCAGGAAAAATAATTGCCCTATCACGACACGGATTAATTCCGAAAACTCAACTTGAGGAAACTGCGGAATACATCATAGATGAAAAAACATTATCCTTAAATCTTAAAGATCTCATTAAATTCACACGCAAAGAAATTAACAATAACGCTGACAACCCAATAATTCAGCAAGCAATCCTCAAAGCTATCCGCTTGAAGGTTAATCCCATTTGGAAATCATTCTCACTCCGTGAAAAAAGACAATTCTTGAGGCATTGTTTACCTTACTGGGACACAGAACGACATCGTATACCGCCACAAATTTCTGAATATCTCAATCTATTAACAGAAGAAAAATCATTGGAGATAATCAAAGGTCGGTTACTGGAAATAAAAAATGGGGCGGTCATCTTTCTAAAACGAAAACAAACAAACCCATCAACATCACGAGTTCAAACCATAATCAACTGCACAGGACCTGGAAAATATCAATCTATCGAAAATAATCCTATCATAGAATCATTACTCAGCCAGGGCCTGGCTGTGGTCCATGATTTACAATTAGGCCTAAAAGTTAGTCCCAACGGAGCTCTAATCAACACCGCTAATATAGCCTCCGATAGACTATACACCCTAGGCCCACCCTCCAAAGGTACACTATTCGAGTGCACAGCCGTAAAAGAAATAAGCCAGCAAAGCACAGAACTCGCAAATCTATTGTTGAAACGAGTAACCTCTTAGGCTTCTTCTTCACCTCCCAAGCCCCCATTACCTCTAGAGCCAGTCAAAATGGGCTATGCAGCTAATATCCACCCATATAAAACCTTAAAACCCCCTGCATATTTTATATCTGAAATGTAAAATAGGCTGGATATTTTTCCGTTATAATGTGAAATATCCAGGAGATTTTACATTTTATAAGGCACTACCTATGCCACTCTTGCATGTTAATCGGTTCTTTGATGAGCCCGATCAGAGTTATTTTTTGTTTGGTCCACGGGGGACGGGTAAATCAACGATGGTAAAGGAGCGTCACCCCAAAGCCTTATACATCAACTTATTACTGGCACAGATCAAGCGAGAGTTTTTGGCACGCCCTGAAAGCTTATTAGAAATGGTGAGAGCTCAACCTAATGGACAAACCATTGTAATCGATGAAATTCAGAAAGCACCTGAACTCCTATCACTTGTTCATGTCCTGATCGAAGAAAAAAAAGATTGGAAGTTTATTTTAACGGGATCGAGTGCAAGAAAACTTAAAAGAGAAGGAATAGATTTGCTTGGTGGTCGAGCGCTTAAAAAGTCGCTGTATCCTTTTATAGCTGCAGAGCTAGGTGAAGTGTTTGAGATTGAATCTGCACTTAATTTTGGTTTATTGCCATTAAGATTTGCAAGTACAAAGCCTTTAGAAACATTATCTACTTATGTGTCATTTTATTTAGAAGAAGAGGTTAAAGCTAAAGGCTTAGTAAGACACATTGAACCCTTCGCGCGATTTCTTGTAACCCTCAGTTTTTCACACGCATCCGTACTCAATTTAAGTAACGTGTCACGCGAATGCGCCGTTAAACACACCACCGCCGAAAGCTGGTTGTCCATCGTTCAAGATTTATTAATCATATTTCAAATAACTGTTTTTACTCGACGAGCCAAACGATTACTCTCGGCTCAAATAAAAGTATATTTTTTCGATGTCGGCGTTTTTCGAGCATTACGCCCAAAATCCATCCTAGACCAAGCCTCAGAAATTGACGGCCAAAGTTTAGAAGGCCTCGTCGCCCAACATCTCAGAGCCTGGATCGACTATACAAAAACAGAACACAAACTCTACTTCTGGAGAACAAAGTCCGGACTAGAAGTCGATTTCATAGTTTACGGAGAACTCGGCCTCTGGGCCATAGAAGTAAAAAACAACCAACACATCCACCCAGCCAACCTAAAAGGACTAAAAAACTTCAAAGAAGACTACCCCGAAGCAACCTGCATACTCCTTTACAGAGGAGAAAACCCAATACTTCAAGACAATATACTTTGCATTCCAGCCGATCAATTTCTTCGTGGTCTTATTCCTAACGAACCTTTGAAGTAAATCATATTCAGATTTTAAGTTACGAGGTCCGAGCAGGTCATTTATTTATTAGTAAACATCTCCCTTGCTATAGTCGTAACTTATTAACAATACTTGAATGTTCTCATTATATTCTCTATAATCTCCTGGGGTTAATTCAAATCTCTAAGCTCCTCAAATCAACGATTTGACAAGCTACCACTATGTGTTACAATTAAGTAAAGGCAAAATAATGAAAATATACAAACATCGCTGCTTTCATAAATGGGCTAGGCACGAAGCAATACACGATGTCTTACTCATACGAGCAGTACACGAATTAGAACGTGGACTTGTAGATGCAGATTTAGGGGGTGGTTTATTTAAGAAACGTATTTCGCGTAATGGCCAAGGTAAGCGCGGGGCTTACCGGACTTTAATTGCTTTTAAACACCATTCTCTCTGCATATTTGTGTTTGGATTCGCGAAATCAGATCTTGAAGATATAGGACCACTAGAGAAAGAGGTTTTTAAAAAATTGGCAAAAGATCTATTACATGCATCTGAAGAAGGCATTCATCGCCTTGTTCAGATAAACGAACTTATTGAGGTAAACTAACATGTCACATAAACATGCCGCAAAAAAACGAATGCTTGAAACCGCTCACGAAATGGCGAAAGGATTGTATGATGCCGGAATTATTGATGCTACAACTTTACGTGAATATGATACGCTCTGCCTACCTACCATCAAGGAATTAAGTGCGAAAGAAATTAAGCAAATTCGTCTTCGTGAAAAAGTGAGCCAAGCTATATTCGCCAAATTTTTAAATATTTCTCTCTCTACAGTTCGGCAATGGGAACAAGGAGACAAACATCCTCGAGGATCAGCATTAAAACTTCTCAATTTAGTTGCCATGAAAGGTTTAAAAATTTTGACCTGATCTCTTCCTATCTTTAGAAGAGGGGATCTAAATTTATTTTAATCCTAGAAGTCAAATTTAACTAAAAAATAATTAGTATCACCTTGTTTTTTAATCTTCAAAATCCAAAATCACATCATTGATAATATTCTTATGAATCGCTGCCTGATCACAGGTTAGATCACTGAGTTCTGACAACTCGAAAGTAGCTTTCCAAAGGATCCAAGCTTTTGCTCTTAGCCAAGTGTCTTTATCCAGATTAATTTCTTTGATGAAGAGTTCTCTTGATTTCCCTTTGAAGTAGGTCCAGGCGATGACTAGGTCGCAGGCGGGATCGCCTGTGCCTGTGCATCCGAAATCGATGACGGCTGAAAGTTTGTTATATTTGATCAGAATATTGTCTGCGGCAAAATCGCCGTGAATCCAGACGGGGGGTTGTGTCCATTTTGTTTTGCAGGCACGTTCCCAGAGAGTCAGGAGTTGGTTTTGATCTAGGATGCCCGATAATTTTTTTATCTGCTCTCTGAATCCTTCGTCGTACACGCTGACATGATCACCTCGCCACCAATTGTGTTGACCTGGCAGAGGACCGGGAATATTGTTGATGCTGCGTAATTCGTTTAAAAATTGCGATAATTCATAAGCGAGATTCATTGCTAATTCATCGTCAAAATCTATAGTATTTAGCGGCTTGCCTTCTAACCATTTGTAAATAGAAAATTGATACGGATATAATTCGCTCGGCGAGCCCATTTTTAGGGGAACGGGGATATCTGCAGTGATATAGGGCTTTATCAGAGGTAGATATTTCTGCTCTTTTTCAACTGCCAGAGAATAGCAATCCATTGTTGGAAGGCGAATTAACATTTCATCGCCTAATCGGTATGTTCTATTGTCATGACCTTGTCGATCTATTTCACGAATAGATAGCTGAGATAATTCTGGGAATTGGCTAGACATCAGCTTCTGAATAATTGCCTCTGGAATAATGCGCATTTTAAAATTTCTTAATTAATAAGTGATGAAGTTTACCACTTCCGCTGTTGTCGCCAGCCATAATAAAATCACAACAATACTCAAACCCTGCTTTGATATACACATGTTTTGCCCTTGGATTATCAGCGCTGGGATCAATTATGAATGTGTCTGCTCTAGGATCAACATAGGCTCGGAAATACTCAACGAATTCAGATAATGTCCTAGCACCGTATCCCTTTCCGAAATAATTGCAATTACCAATCATATAATCTAGCCCGTATGAATTACCAGTGGTTGAGAGTCTCGACAATTTCTCTTCTCCGATATCATCATCCAGAGTTTCCTGTATTGTCATTAACATAGCATAAGGTTCACCACCTACTCTCGCAAGCCAATAAACATATTTACCCTCAGCATAACTCGACGGTGTTTTACGCCCTTCAATAAAATTCACAATGTCATCTTTATGAGCTTGCGTGTTATCCCAAAACTCCCTAACAAAATCTTGTTTAAGCCAGTCAAATATCATATCAAGATGCTCAGCACCCACCTTTTCAAAATCGATTTTCATTGCACCCCCATTCGTAAGAAACTACCGTACGGCCAAAGCATTATAGCGAGTTTTACCAGTATAAATCACGCAATATGGCTTCAGGCCCACCTTCTATCAGGAAATGAGACTCTGAATGTATTGCATTACAGACAAATTGGCTTTGCAGCTGTAATGCATTACATCCCGTGTTGGCAATTAGATAGCCCTTTAGCTCGCCTTGTCGTAGGACAGACCCAATCAAAAATAGATGAACAAGGAGTTTTAAGATTCGATTCTAACGAGTACAATCGTCCCCTTATCATCTATTATGAGGTTCTAAGTGATTATGAAAACTTTCAAAATGATATTACTCGCACTTTATTGTTTTTGTCTTCCTCAAACTATGTTTGCACAACCCATTCACTTAATTACACAATCTTCTGTTGGAAATATTAAACTAGGGATGACAGTTGCTGAAGCTAGGCGGATTGTTGCTCCAATGCGATTAACTCGAAGTTCAGATGGCGAAGGCGTTGCTTTGATCTTAATTAAACAGGGCAATAAAGAAATGATGACCTTATACGCAGGAGAAGCTGATCCCACTCAGAAAATTAAGGAATCTGCTCGTATTAAAAACATTCAAGCATGGGCCTCTTGTTACAAAACTCGAGAAGGTGTTCACGTGGGCATGTCTTTAAAAGAAGTTGAAAAGCATTATGGGAAACTCAAATTTATTCAACAAAGCGAAATTGAATCACGTGAATATGCTACCTTTTTACATCAACCCAAGGGCATTACATTTCGAGTGAGTGGGAAAAATGACAGCACAGCTGGCCACTATACTAATAACAGCAACAAAGCCTTTTCCTATTCAAAAGAGGCTTATATCATGGGCATATCGATACCCTGATGTAGAACTAGTGTGGCAATCTAATAATATGCACAGCTGAATAAAGGTTACCTATCTTGAGCGGCCGCCTGAAGGGCAAGATCAATTTCTGTCTCGTCAAACACGGTGATACCGTTATCTGATAGAAGTTTTGCAGTGACACCCATGCCCTCAACTAATGATTTTGAGTAGGTACCATCATAAACTAGTTTGGAACCGCAAGAGGGACTTCGCGCTTTCAATATGGCTACGTGTATATTATTTTTTTTGGCCAATTCCAACGCTTTCTCAGCACCTCTGATATATTCATTGCTCACATCGTCACCTTGAATACTTAATACAGAACCTTTTCTATTCAGTACATCTTCAGCATTTTTGCCTGGCTCTATCTCAGAAGGAGGCCTTGGAGTTGGCAAACCACCCGCCATTTCAGGACAAATCGCCACAACTTTTCCTTCTCGAATCCACTGCTGAAATTCTGGGTGCGACTGCAAACAGTCTTTCGCATCGAAACGTACTTTTTGTCCAATGAGACAAGCACTGACAAGAATTTTTGACACTAAAAAGCTCCTTTGATTCTTAGTATACAATATTGTATCAAAAGAGGGGCCGTGATCAAGCCGCCGTAAATGTACACCAAGTGTCTCGAAGAGCACCTGCATGGGGTTGACAATTAATTCGCAAAGAGTGGATAATTGGGCCAGCAGAATTGGATGAATTTTTTTGGAGTAAAGGCGCTAGGCGCTGAGATAAAAACGAAGCGAATTATATCTTAAAGAAGGAGATGGTTTCTTCTCCAGCCGATGGGGCCCAGCACAGGAATCAATTTTATTTTCAATCTTACAAGGACAAAAGCATTATGTTAGAAAAGTTACTGGAATCATTTAGATGTCCCATTACGCATCAAATCATGTTTGAGCCAGTGCAAGCCAGTGATGGGAAGACGTATGAAAGGGAAGCTTTTGAAGAATATATTTTGCATAAAAAAAAATCGCCAATCTCTGATTTTTCTGGAGAGAAGGAAAAATCCCCTGCTTCAACGGTTGCAAGTAATCAACCTACAATTTTAAGCCCCATGACGGGTGATCCATTAAAAAATTTAGAAGTAACTCCCAATGATGCAATGTTGAGTTTAATTCGTTCGGTTCTAAATGAACACCCTGAACATTGGGATGATGTGTATTTTGTGAAAAGATTTATTGAAGAAGCACTAAGTGCAATCAAAATAGGCGATGCGGGAATCTTGGAGCGTTTAATCGAAAAAGATAAGCGCTTATTAGAAAAAGAAATTAACGCGGGAAAAAATTTAGTTGAAGTTGTCTGCCAAAAAGGAACGCCAGAATTATTAGGCGCGGTACTGAAAGGATTAAAGAAAAACAACAAGATAGTTACTGTTTCTGATGCGAAATGGAAAGATTTGTTATTAGCCTGTGTTGAAAATATGAAAAAGCCAGGGGTTCGATGCTTTATTGAATTGAATGAGTGGACAACAGAACGTTGCGAGGCATCTTTTAAAACTTGCGTTATAGAAGGGAATGTAAAATTAGTTGAAGCATTGATTGAGTATGGATACATAAGTATAGATAAACCCCTGGATGAGCAAGGCAATACTGCATTACATTTAGCAGTAGAAGCAAATAAACCATTGCTAATTCAGCGATTAATTATGATGGGTGCAGACAGTAAGTTACCGAATCAGGAAGGTTTGAATGCTAAGCAGTTAGCTCAAAAAAAAGGTGAGCGAGCGTTGGCTCGTAATATCTCGCAGTGGCAGCATGATAAAAAATCCGAAAAAATGTCACAAGAGATCGCTCAACTCAGAGCTGAAAATACCCAACTGAAATCAGAATTGCTTGAGGCAAGAAAAAATCTCGCATCCATGTCGGGACGTTTTTTTAGTACCTATGTAAGAAAACCTTTCTTGGATGTATCTCAGCAAAAAAATCAGGATGAGTTCGTTGCGGTAATTTTAGGAGGCGATGTTGAAAAAATCGCAACAATGAAAGGACTGATGGATCGCAGTAATTCACAGGGTTTATTGCCACTGGTTGCAGCTGCTTATAGTGGCCTGCCCCAAATGTTTTATTACATCGAGGGAATGATCAAAGATCCGGGTGAACTGAGAGAATACTTCAGTCAAATTGATCTTGATCGAGTAAAAACAGCCATACTGCAATTACTTCCGGAAGTAAGGCCACCACATGCGACCCATGCTTGGATAGGTGATTGGTATGAAAAAAATGCGGGCAAGAAATGGTGTCCAAAATACGATGGCATGATTCATTATAATTGGTTTCAGGACGCTCGCGATTGGGTGAGACGGAAACACATTTGGTTTGAAGAGGCCCAGATAGTACGTGATGAGCGTCATGAACTTAACTCAGCTACAAAACCAACATCTGTATTTTTGACTTGGGAGGGGTGTCTTGATCCGAAGCAAGAATGGGTTAAGGAGTCAAGTTCAACTAGAAAGGGTTATTATCTCATGGAGTATCTTTTTTCATATATCGACAAAGAGACGATTTACGATCCAAGCACCGCCGGTCGAGCGCCCTGGGACCGGACTATTACCGGTTATCGAGAACATCATCGATCACAGGTTAGTCATAAGAAAACAGAAGGTTCTTGGACTATCAATTATATTCCTTCTCCTGAGAAGCACGACGCAGCTGTAGCTAATTTAATTCAAGAATTTACTTCATTTGAAAAGGATCTGACCGATAAAGTTTCAGAAGCAAAACAGTACCAAAAAGCATTGGGATTTTAAAAATCACATTTCGAATGAATGAAGAAAATGACAACACAGCTGGCCACTATACTAATAACAGCAACAATGCTTTTACCTATGCAAAAGAGCCTTTATGTTATGAGGCCCCATACCCTGGGGCAGCGACTGAATTAAATCTAATTAACGTTTGATTCTTAGTATACAATTTTGTATGAAAAAAAGATGGGGCGTCAAGCTCCTCTACTTGATACTGATTTAATAACATTTTAGAATACCATAATTCGTATCAACTCTATTACTGTGAGAATAATATGCGCGTCATTGCTTCGATTCTTCTTTCGTTGTTTGTTCAAACAGCTCTAGCCTCTACTCCCACTGATACTCAATTTGTTGAGAAAACGGTGCAGAAATTTATGAACCAAACTCATACGCCAGGGGTTGCAGTTGCTTTGGTACGTGATGGCAAAGCTAAGGTCTATGTCTTTGGAAAAGCAAATATTGAAAAAAATATGCCCGTTACACCGAATACAATATTTGAAGTGGGTTCAGTAACAAAGCTTTTTACCTCTATTTTACTCGCTGATGATGTTCTTCAGCATCGACTAAAGCTCACGGACAATGTCACTCAAACCATGCCTGAGGTCGAAAAAAATTGGGTTATGAGACGTATTACTTTGGCTCAACTTGCCTCTCATACTGGTGGTTTCCCTTTCTTACCACCGGATTCCCTCAAAACCTCTGAGGATCTCAAACAATATTTACTCAACTGGAAACCTTCCGAATCTTCAGAGCCCTTCTATCAATATTCCAATGTTGGTATAGGCCTCTTGGGTCTAATTCTTGAAGCTCAACATCATAAAAGCATTAACCAACTTTATATTGATCGTATTTTATCACCGCTGCAGATGTCAAAGATCGGTATTGTTGTGCCCTCAAATTTAGATATTAATTATGCGCAAGGATATCTTAATTCTGGAAAACCAACACCCAAGGAAGAAAATGATTTATTTTCTGCTGGATACGCTTTAAAAATGACGATCAATGATTTTTCTAAGTTTTTACAGGCGTCTTTGAACCTCAAAGGTACTCCATCAGAAATCTCCAATGCCATTATACTGAGCCAAACACCCCAGCTTCAGCTTAAAAATTTCCAGCAAGCATTAGGATGGCAAGTCAACACCTTTAAAAGCCCTTCTGAATTATTCAAAAAGCTACAACTTACTACCCTTGATCCTACACCATTCAAGCTACTTCCCAAGGATCAGCAGAAATTTAATCCTAAAGCCCTTATCGAAAAAACGGGCGTTACCGACGGGTTCAAAGCCTACATCGCACTATTACCTGAGTCTAAATCGGGTGTGGCCATCGTGACCAACAGCGCCATTAAAACAGAGGATCTTGTTCTAGTTGCACGAAAATTGCTGCTCATGAAATGAGAGTGAAAGGGTGTCAAATCTAAGATTGCTACATTCCCACATACAAGAATGCAGCAATCTTAGATTTGCCCCCTTTTCATTGATCCAACTGATTCTTAGCTACCTTCAACACCAACGCATTAAACGCCTTATACAATTTCGTTTGAATTTTCCAGCTATGCCAATATAAAGGCATTCGCCAAACCTTTTTAGGGAATAATTCGACCAACTGATTATTTTGAAGCTCCTTCTTAATATCGATACGTGGAATGAGCGCATAACCATAACCCAACACTGCAAATTGTCTGAAGCCATGCACGGACGGAATAATCTGGTAGGGCGGTGACTCATCATAAATATCAAAAAATTTTTGCAGGTACCGCTGATGCAGTGTGTCTTTAACATCAAAAATAACAGCGGGCGCCTTAATCAGATTTTTCCTAAAGTCTTTTTCTTTCCTGAAATAGCGCTTCTTAAATTCTGGGCTGGCCACTAATAAATAGTCCATATAGCCTAAAAAATCGACTTGGCAACCTGATATTGGTTTATCTGATGTTGAAAGACAGGCTGAGGCTAATCCTTTTTTAAAATAATCTAAAGTAATTTCCTGATCATCGGTAATGACTTCTAGAGTAATGTCTTTAAGCTCAGATAGGGATTTGAAAACGACTGGAAACCAAATATCGAGGCTGTCACGATTGATAGCAATAGAAAGATGTGATCGTTCAATATGCTCAGAAAATTGGGAACGAGTATCATCCTCGAGGAGCTTTGTCTTACGATAGTGATTCAGCAAAAGCCATCCTAGTTCAGTGGGCGAATAAGGTAAATCACGTATCAACAGCGGGCGTCCGAAATACTGTTCCAGTGATTTCACTCGCTGAGATATGGCCGATTGTGTAATAAAAAGTTTCTCAGCTGCTTTCTCAAAGCTCTGCTGATCAATAACTGCAGCCAGCGCTTCTAAACCCCTGTAATCAAACATAACTATCCCCAATGATTAGATATTCTTATTATATATTAAAATAATTAATTTTTCTAATTTATTGCTGTTGCTTATAATAACGGCATATCAATGCTCAACACAGCATGTTGCAATATTCTGTTTTTGAGGTTTTTTTTGCCCTACACCAAAGTTTGAGATGGGCGAAATTGGGACGCCTCATCGAGTCGTAATCAATTTTTAGGAGATAATATGTCTGTATTACGATCAGGTTTAACATTGGGCTTAGGGCTCATTATTTCCTTGGGTCCCCAAAACATTTTTTTAATCCGACAAGGCATTAAAAAAGAATATGTCTATATCGCTGCACTCATCTGCGCCCTTTGTGATATGCTATTAATTTTGCTAAGCACCATGAGCATCAGCAAACTCATCATGGCTTTTCCCATCGCCAGATTAGTTTTAATTGGCTTGGGAGTCTTGTTTCTTCTGAGCTATGGCGCAAAATCTATTTACTCAGGCATTAAACAACTCAAAAATCCAAATCTTTTTGAGATTCATGAAGCATCACCAAGAATTTCCTTGCTGAGGCTATTAATCACCGCCACTTCTTTTAGCTTACTCAATCCACATGCCATTATCGACACCATGGTGATGATCGGCGGCGTAGTCAGTCAATATCCCGAAGAGGAACGCCTACTTTTTGTAATCGGTGTTATTACTGCTAGCTTCTTGTGGTTTACTGGTGTCGCCACTCTTTCATCTTACGCATCCAGGTTTTTAAAAAACGGGCAGGCCTGGGGAATTCTCGAAATTTTGAGCGGATTGATTATGTTCGGATTCACTCTAACTCTTATCAATTCTTAGAGAACCATACCATTTACTAGATTTTTTATTCAACCGCCACTTGGATGTTCTCAGGACTATATTGATCAGATATCTTTACCATCAACATAGAAACCAGACTTATCCCCAAAAAAATTAGCCCTAAAGCTAAGTTGGTCGAAGGTGTAATGCTACCGATAAAACTCACTGCAAAAACGCAAAGCATCGTAATAAAGCCATACATTGCGCCTGCGCTACCCCCTTTGTGACGAAAGGGTGCCATAGCAATAGCGATCGTGTTTGATGGTATAATCCCTGCACCAAAAATAACTAGCATCGCAGGCATAATGATACTCAACGCGAAATGCATTTGAAGCAAGCTCATTATGACGGCTAAACCGGCACCAAATAACATAAAATAGATTCCAACATTAATACATTGCTCAGGCGATTTTGTGCGAAGCAAAATAATATTGGCTGTACGGCTCAACACGCTCGCAGAGGTTACAACCATCATTACCCAGGAATATTGCATAACGCTGAGATGATATACATTCTGTAAAATAAAAGTGCTTAGAACACCGAATAAAATTAACATGCTTATGGTTAGCCCTGCCAAAATCGTTTGTGTCATAAATAATTTATTTGAAATGAGTTCGCCATAATTATTCAGCATTTTATTGATCTGCAAAGCCTCTGTATCTTTTTTTTCGATGGTTTCGGGCACTTTTCTAATTATTGCAAATGTACTCATGGAAATTAAAATGACTACCATCATAAAAATACTTCGCCAACCCATTTGTGCATGTAAAAACCCGCCGATAACAGGAGCAATAGCAGGACCCACTGAACAACACAAGCTAATCACTCCGGCAACTTTTGCAAAGGTTTGTTTATCAAACAAATCAGAACCGACGGTACGCCCTAATGATAAGGCTCCGCCCAAACCAATTCCTTGCAATAAGCGCCCTCCTATTAAGACTTGTACAACGGGTGCAGCCCAACAAAATAACGTCCCTACCAAACCCAGTGCTGCGCATAGGAGTAAAATGGGACGACGACCAAAGCGATCTGACAATGGCCCAAAGGCCAAAGGAGATAATGCCAATCCTAGCATGTAGATGGTTACGCTGAGCTTAATAAGAGTGTGACTGGTTTGGAGTGCCCCCACCATGTCTGGCATGGCCGGCACATAGAAATCAGTTGATAGCACCGCAAGTATGGCAAGGCACACTACAATTCCAATGGTCAAATATTTGTTTTGATTCATTATGTCACCAAATAGCTGAATGATCGTTCAATTATCTACCTTCTAGACCTAGAAGTCAAGCTTTAACTGATCGATCGTTCAATTATCTCTTCCAACCTTCTCAGAAAGTCGATAGAATCCTTCGCATACAGCTTCAGGGAGAATCTAAGCTCTGAAGAAAACCCAACAGTTTAGTCCTTTGCGAGGTTAAAATGACATTGATACAAACACGCCCCTCAGCTGACCCCACCCGCAAAGCCATCATCAACGCGGCCAGACATTGTTTTGCCCAAAAAGGTTTTGCCGGATCGTCCATCAGTTATATTGCCAAACAGGCTGAGATAAACCAGAGTTTAATTTACCATCACTTTGGGAACAAACGAGATTTATGGATTGCCGTTAAAATTCAAATTCTCGACGACTACCATAATCAGCAAACGATGAATTGGGACAAATTATTAACCATCAAAAATTGTTATGAATTTATTTCTGAATTTATACGCTATCGTTTTGGTTTGTTTGATTGTCACCCTGATACTCTTCGAATTATTGAATGGCAGTATCTCGAGCCTGATCCTTTTGATCTTTCGACCTATTCTCCTGACATTTTAGAAAAAATGACGAATCACATTAAATCGTTTCAGGAAAAAAAGGCTATAAAAAAAGATTATAATTCTGAACTAATATTATCAATGCTACTCGCAATTCCTCTCGGTTTTTTCCGTAGCTACAAAGATTTCAGCCAAGAAAAATCTGCCGATGAAATTAAACATCTAAAAGAGAATTACCTGGAGCTCTGCATTAACACCATTAATAGTGGCATTGTTTCTTAGAATTTCGGTCTTTTGACGGCATCCCCTTCTCCCGAAGATGCCAACTGATCAGCTCCATCAGGCTCATCATCATTCGTGGGTACGGCGGAAGTCACCTCTTGCGCTGAAAATCTAGCAACCTTTGGTTTTACAATTCTCAGTGGCGGTGGAGGTTCTGAAAATTGTGATTGCAACTCGCGTTCTCGCTTTTCTTTAACCTTATCTTCCGCCGTTTCTTTCTCTGCTGTAATTTTTTCTGTTTGCTTCAACTCCAGTAAAAAAGAAACAACCTCTTTGCAAGCCTGAATTTTCTTACGTAATTCAATACATTCCGCTGATTCCATTTCAAAGACAGATTGAACGCTATCTTTTTTTTCAGTCTTAGCCATCAATTCTTTTTCGGCTTTCTCACACGAGTCGCGTGCTTTTTTCATAGGTGTTTCACCGCGTCGATCTTCGGCAAAACAGTTCTGACCTTTATCATGAAAAAATTTGACGGCAACCAGATTACCTGACATCGCTGCGATATGAACAGGGCTAACATGATTGATATCTAAGGCACTAAACAGGTTAACACCATGCTTATATAAACATTTTAATATTTCCTCACCAGGGCATTGAGCTACTGCATAAAACCAGCCATTACGTTTAGTTTTATTGGTAGCTTGTTTATCCACACCCAATTCTACCAAAAAATCAACCATCAACGGCAATCCACTTCGACAAGCCAGGTGGAAAGGATTCATACCGTGATCATCTTGTACTTCTAAACTTAGCCCTAATTTTCTTAGGGCGTGAATTGATTTTTTTGCGGACTTGAACACTGCATGATGCATCAGACTGAGTTTTTTCGCACAGAGGGTTGACAAAGACATTTTCAAAATTGTCAACAGGTAAACAACAAGTTCATCATGATCACCACGCACCGCGTGAAATAGACAATTGCGACCATGACGATCCACTTCCGTTAATTGACCGCCGCTATTTTTAGCCAACCATTCTACTGCCTGTTGTTGCCCTGCCCCAGCAGCCCAATGAATCAGCAACATCCCTTCCTCATCTTGTTGTCTGAAATCAAAGTGAGGAATTTTACGGAATTCTTCAAGGACATTAATTCTTCCATTCTCAACCGCAAGACGTACTGGGCTTTTAATTTCACTGGTTCTCTGGGTTGCTGAGAGCCCTAACTGTAGAAGCAAAGCAACTTTAGCGAGATCGCCTTGTGCTGCTGCCTCATGTAATAGTGTCTCGCCTTTTTTATTCGTTCTATTGAAATTGAGACCAAGCGCTCTCAACCGTTCGATAATTTTATTAGCGCCACCTCTTACCGAATATTCAATGACAGTGTCACCATTTTCATCCTGCCAAGTTAAAAGCACTCTTTTTAACTCGTCTGCCACTCTCATTTCTAATTCATTTGCCTTCTGAGCTGTTACGAGAGAAGCTCTAAGTTCTTTCCCTAACTCCCCGAGGATAAAATCAAAAACATCTTCCAAGTCTTTTTCTGCTGCAATATGAATAGGCATTCGGCCTACCTTGTCTCTCACAGTAAATGACAAACCATCTTTTCCATGCAAAAATCTCATGATGTTAATTTGTTTGCATTCAGCAGCAATGTGCATCGCAGTTGTACCGTTTGAATCACAATAGCTGTATTTATCACCTCGCACAATCAAACTCTTCACTAACTCAGAATCTCCACTCTGGACAGCGTAAAGGTAAGTATTTCTACCTCGTTTATCCCAATAATTTCTTGAGGTTCTTTTTTGCTTCAATAGAAGTTCGACTATATCTCTGTGCCCCCGTTTCGCCGCACAATGTACAGGCAACCTATCTTGATTATCTCGACTATTGACATCTGCACCCAACTCAAGCAGATACTGAACCATTTTCAGTTTACCTTGCTCAGCTGCGATATGAATACAAAAGCTACCTGCACCTGTAACTGCTTTTAGAGCTTGATTATCTGTATTTAAGGCCTCTAGTGTAGGAATATCACCAACCGCTGCTGCACAATGAATCGGTAATAAACCCTGAGGATGTTTATCATAAACTGTTCCTGACATTCCTCTATGACGAAACAAATATCCCGTGATCTTAGAGTCACCTCTGAGTGCAGCATAGTGCAGATATGACATCTCTACCTTACTCTCACCCACCAGCACTGGAGTATCTAAATTGGCTTTTTCTCCATTTATAGGTTCTATCGCTGCCAGCGTTTTAAATCTTTCAAATTTTCCATAATGAATAGCCCACTGAAGTGGGAATTTTTCTTCAATCATCCGATTTAAATCCGCACCCTCTTTTACAGCGGCAATCACAGCACCCACATCATCATCCTTTGCCTTAATAGCTTTGAGAAGTGCGGCACTTCTATTTTGAGCTCTTACAGCTTCAATAAATTGTGGTGAAAATTGGGTTTTCTTAGCCTTCATAATTTTTCCTCGCGACTATGATTAACATGCCAAGTCCCATTTTAGCGTCATTTAAATACATTGCCAGCCCCCAATTCATTAACCTTCTGACTAATATTTTTTGGTGTATGCAGTTGAGCAAAGCCCGAAGCTTTTTGTCCAAACAAACACCTAGCCAACACAGATCGTAGCGGTATAACAATGCGTGTTGCGCAAACACGCTCAGACACTTCACTCGGTGTAAGAGTGGAATCAGTTACTGTGACCGTGTCTTTAAACTGAGGAGCGCTCGCAATCACTTTCGGTGAATCTTTTGCTTCATTTTCCCAACCACAACGCTGCGCAAGATCAGGAATACTCGACAATTCAACTTGAGAACGAGAAATATGCATTTTCTGCACTGCGTTGATAACCGCATCAAAATCTTTACGAGTCCAATGGTGTCTTTGTATGAATGAAACCATTTCTTCAACGTCTCTCACCCGCCCATTGAGAAGCGCAATCAACGTTATGACATCCCGGATTGGTTGATTGGCAATTACTCTTGATTTCAACTCGGCTGTAACATTCAAACTGGCACTGAGCACATTAACCTCAGCACCCAAGAGTATGTAATGATTGCGATCCTGCGGCGAGACTTCTCGAATTAGAGTTTCAAAAAATTGAATACCGGCCGCAGTACACGCTATAAAATTCACTATTTCATTATTAATCAGAATTAGCACCGCCTGAACAGGCCTATAATGCGTTAAAGCATTTCGAACTTTAATGTGAGAATAGGGCAGAAAATGACGGTAATTCAAACGAAGACTAGGAATTAGCATCTCATCACTCATCTGCTCCAAATACATTGCCACGCCCTTATATTCACTATCTGGAGCAAAGACCTTGTCCAGACTATCGGTTTTTCTCGAATACACTTCGGCGGCAAAACTAAATTTATTCCCGAGACTCTGCATATTTTGTGACATCTGTTGTTGCTGCACAACCAATTGCTGTTTAACCACTTGCATTTGTTCTTGAAAAACTTGGGCGTTTAATTCTGCACCCTGAGGTTTTGCCAAAAGCTTTATCAAGGAAGAAGTTTTTTGAATAATGAGACTCAACCGACTCAGACAATGTTCGGATAAATCTTTCTGACGATCCAAATGAGCCAATGTGCAGAGCTCATCAATATAAGCACCTAGAACTTTCTCGGGAACATCATCATAACTGTCCAGTTCATAGATCAGATAAGGATCAACGGATTGCAGCTGCCCTATCAGAGGTTTAATTGCCTCAGGGCTCATCAACCCAGCACGAATTCTTTTCTTAACCTGTGTTTTAATCGCTCGCTGGATGCATTGGTAGGCACGATTAATGATTTTATTGTTCAATGCATTAGCATCATTTTTTACCATCCACGACAAAATGATTCTCAAATCAAAAGAGCCCTTATTTGAGGAGATCTTTTGATAGAGCTCAATAAAAATAATCCAAATTAGAGTTTGAGCCTCTTCTTCTAATAATAATCGTTCACGCATTGCGGCCTGAATAGTACCGCTAAGTGTCTGCCCTTTACCGATGGTTATACCCGGGCTATCTTTCTGTGGACGCTGCACATCGGTACCGGTGGTTTTACTCAGATCAAGCAGTAAGAAAACCAACATAGCCTTTGGGTCAATATTATGCCATTTCAGTATTCCCAGCAAATCAGTACCAGGGTAGCTCCTGTTATTAAGGCTAGACACTTTCGAGAAAAAGTGCATTTTACCTTCTTCGAAAAATGATGCCGATTGTCTTAAGTCACCGTTATCGAATAGATCGAAGATAACTTTCGCCGCAATGCTCGGATCAACGTCAGAGACGTAAGCACCCCGATCTATCAGACCTGTCATTTTACCAAACAAATCAGGATAGTGTTCTTTAATGGATCCAAACAACAAGGCAGGATTGTGCGACAATGGAATCAAGCAGTGCTGACCGTTCTCCAATTTCAACAGCGTTGCAACAACTTCTGCTTCAAACGACAACATCTCAAAGAATCTTGCTTCCGGCAGCGTATCAGAATAATTTTCTATCAATCCTGGTGCTGCATCAAGATGAACGATGCGCTGGAAACCTTCCTGGAAGTCAGCAGCCGTAGACTCGATTCGCATCGCAGGTGTTGCAATTTGAGGGAACACTTTATCGAGTAAAAAAACGCTGAGCAAATCAAATGAATAGCGCAGAGACGGATCTTTAGAAAGCGCTTCTTTTGCTCGACTTGAAAAGGCATCAAAATGAACGTAGGAACACTCTTTAGGGAGCAGCTGATTAAAATCAGATTCAGCTGGGGTAACTTCCTTCTGAGTTTTTTGCCGCTGTTTTTTGTGTTTATTTTCAAAATTCGAAATCATTTCATGCAAAATTTCTGACGGTATGCCAATAATATGATAGAGATGAAAGCAAAGTGAAACAATCAGTGTCAAATCAGCAAAATGGGCTAGAACATGTTTGCCATCTAACATGGGGCCAGGGGTTAAATCACCACGATGAACTGAAGTTCCAAAATGATGATTAAATTGGAGCGTTAATAAATGTGGCAGCATTGATTTAATAAAGGCACGCCCCAAAACAACCGAACCCGCCAGCACAGAATTTTGAACATACAGAGCTTTAAGCCATTCGGGCTTTTCTCGCGTTTCCTGCAAAAAGTACCGCTGCAGCTCTGTACTGCTTAACGATTCATAGTGTGAAAAGCTACTGATTAGCAGAACCAAACGGCGTTGCAACTCTTTAAACTCTTCCGCTGTCAGCATTTTTTTACTTTTATGAATAATACCTGCTAATTCGGCCAAATCTCGAGATTGTGGCTGAAACCCAAGTAAGTGTGAATAAATCTCCAAAAATAAACGCTGATGCTGAACGGCTACACCAAGCAATTTCCCCTGCGTTGTGATGTTTTTTTGCAAGGGATCACAAATAGTATAAGCCTCATCGACTAAACTGACTGCCACTTGGAAAAAGTAGCGTAGTACCGCATCTGCTGCCTTTTGCAGACTTATATCGCTTCTCAAAGACGCTACCATTTCTGTTATATTGATTCCGTGCCATGTCACCGGTTTTAAGAGAAGCGCTTTTCGATCCCGCCGCCAATTGGCTAAGTCTTCTCTTAGTTGATTCAAATCACTGATGGACCACTGATGATCTAACTCTCGCTCAATCACTTCAATTTCGATGTTGTAAGACTGGCGCAAGTTTTTTGCAATTTCATGCACACCGATAGCATATAACTCATTAGTATTAAACAGAGTGCACAAAAAGCCTTTACGCGCAAAGCGAGCCACTAAAATAATAATCATTAACGATGATTTTCCGCCACCTGCTGCAAATTGCTTCAACAAATGCTTAAAATCTTCTTCGTTCTCCACCTCTTCTTCGATAATTTTAATGATTTGCATCAGGGCCACAGCCTGGTCTAGCCTAATCATTCGTTTATTGGCATATTCATAAATCAAAAATTCGGGGTATTCTTGGATAGGATAATAGCGTTTTGCTGCCAATATACGTCCCAGCATTTGTAATTCGTAGGGTTCTAATGTATCAAACTCGTCTCGTCCATTAATCAGCGACAGTGCATTTTCGATCTGATCGACAGATGATTGAAGCGCAAGGTATTCGATTAATAGCCCCATCAGTGCATCACAGCGCTGTATAGTAAGGAAAGGGTTTTTCTGCTGCAATTCGGAAAAATCTTGCCATAGCAATGCATCAACCAAATCCCTTAGTGAGATATCAGGCTTTTGTTCTCCTCGTCTGGCTGCTTGAAAATAAGCACCCATACTTGGATTCTCAGCATCCTGACAATTATTGGCCAATTCCAATAATGCGCGTTGTCCTGCAACAGCATCATCTAACCCATCTGATTTTTTCTTCACTAAAGATTTACGCAAATCGGTTAAAGAAACACTCGACCCCTTCCGTCTATATACCACTTTTACTGCTTTTTTATTTTCTTCATTACCTTTTTGTAAACGATCATTGAGACGCTGCTCTATCGGGGAATCAGAATCATCGAGTGTGTCTAAAAAATCCGTAGTAACAACAGCCTTACTCTCAGGTAAAAAATGTGCATTGAGCAAATCCTCACAGGGAGATTCCTGCAAAACCTTAAACTGTATACGCTCAAATGAAAACGGTTCCCTTTTTGGCGGGATTAATGTCGGTTGAGCTGGCTTTATCTCTGTCAATGAGACTCCAGAGAGAACAAATGGCATCCAACTCGCTGTATTCAGTTGCTTAGCGGCAATACTATCTTGAAATGCAACTCGAGCGATGGCTCTTACGCATTCACGTGTCAATTTGTGCTTTCCACGCAATGAGACAAATTGTTTTTTGTTTTGTACAACAAGGCTTAATAAAGCAAGAAAGGGTCCCGTTTTGTCATTCATATCATTCCGAGCCAATAAAAATATTTTTGCCTTAACTCGCTTTACTCGGCACGGGTCTTCCGATATAGCGTCTTCAAAAAGATTAACAAAGTAACGTAGTAAATGATCATAACCCGGGCAGTGCGCGGGTGTGACTTTTCGACTTTGATAGGGACTATCATCATTTGATTTTTTTGAATTGCTTGCATTGGAGTACTCTAATTCATAAACCTCTTCAGATTCAGTATAAACATATTTCACTCTCAGATTCAGAGGATAATCTGTTTCTTGTCGACGATGAAATTTATCATTAAACATTTTATTACTAAAAAATCCTAGAATTCTGGCTTCTGTCGAAAGACTGAAATACGTGCTCATCTGCTTTAAATTAGTGGAAAAATTGACTGCACTCACGTAACCATTATGATACTCTTCAGTCCCTTCTAAATTCTGCCTATCCTCACCATCCTCTAAGATTGCACCTTCCAAATATTCTTTCATTTTGCCCAATATCGCTTTATCTCCTTCGGAAAGCTTTAAATAATCAGGGACGATGCAAATAGCTTCTTTACGGGTACTGATGTTTTTTTGATACAACTTGAATTGTTCGAGGCAATAGGCTAGCAAGACTGTATCTGCTGCATTATTATGAAGCCATTTATCTGGCTGCTTCGACCATTTTGCATGATGACGGTAAAGTCTCAATAAAATCTGACAATCAAAGGCGGCCCCCAAAGCCGAATGATCAGGCCAAAATTCTGTTAAACTTAAAATCTGAACCTGTAGTTCTGTGTTATTCCTAGGGTTTGAGGATCGTATTAATGCTTGCATCGCTCGACGATAACTATCTTTAGGATAATCACCCAAACATCGAAACACCAAAGCCAAGTACAAATCAGCTTCAATGCTTTGACCGCATAACTCACCGTGCCGATCAAATGTGTACTCAAAACAATCCTGATGATTGAGCGTCCTTTTAAGATCCATAAAAAATTCATGGCTAAAGACTTTATTATTTTCGGAGCCGATTTGAGCCGGGCGATTATCTAAAAAAAGAAATGGGGGCAATAAGAATTTTTTATTGCCCTTTTTATCGCACAAGGTGACTAATGTGCGCAGACCACCCAATATTTCAAGCGGTTCTTCATCACTCCAAAAAAATCCTGGGTGTTGTTGGCAGAATAAAACGCCATTCTGATTAACAAATGAGAGGTTAAATTTCCTCCAACTCAATGACTCTAACTCCACGGTAGAGTCATCATTGATTTTTGCGATAGGGACTAACGAAAAAACACCGAGCGTTTGATTCAACCATCGATTCCATGATATTTCATACTCAAATTCTGGTTTTTGTAGATTACAAAATACTTTTCTTTCTTGAACCCATGATCCATCACCTTGCCGCTTAAGACATAGCCAACCTGATTCAGGCAGATACAAATACCCTCTTTCACCACCTCCCAATGGCTCTACAAAAGACAGACCTTCATCAGTGTCTGATTTTGCATAAAGATACTCTGGAGCTGCTGAATTGCCCTCTTCGAAGAGCTGCGCGAGTTCCTTAATTCCCCTCTTTTCGTCACCATTGAGCACTTTAAACCAATACTGCTTACCCTCAAGACACACTTTTTTATAGGCAGCAACAATCCGGTTGTTGTAGATATCAAAATCGAATTGCCATTTTCCATCGGATGAGAAAATGGCGCTAACGCCTCCATAGTAACTCTCAGAAGATTTCTCATGAAATGAAATACTCTCCGTATTGATCCTCAGTGCTTTTAACAACTGTTGATGTTTAAATAAGGTGGTACGATCACGAATATTCACACCCTTATTGGCAATATTTCCTGTACGAAGGTTTATCAGTACAGAATGAGCGCCTAGATTAGCAGGCAGCAACAGGCCTCGGCTACAAGACCATTCTCGATTTGCCAACTCAATCTGACAAAGTTGCATCGCACCTTCAACGATTCTATCCAAGCTGTTATTATCGAGACTTTCTAAGTAACGATTGAGAAGTTCGAAATACTGATGCCATAAGTTCGCACAAGCAATATCCATATCAGTAATAATATCATCATTGCTAGCAGATTTTTCTTTCATGGTCATCAACCATTTTGCAGCTAAGAATAAAGAAAAATCTTCTGAGGATTGGGGTGGCTGATCTTTGAAACTCAGCAATAGTAGTTGAGCATACTGCGCTTGCAAATCGATACGCTTGTTGGCTTTTATTTCACTCGTTATCCAATTGCGTACATTAATTGGACGACACGATTCAATGGAAAACCCATAAGCCTTAGCCGCCACTCTAGCGTATTCCCAAAAGTAATAATGCAGAGCACAGAGCCACAGAAACACTTCACCATGAATATTATCATCACTACCTTCAAGGTATGTCGCGGCTTGTTTTAAAACTTTTTTAAAGCACTTCATCGCTAACTGACAAAGATCTTCAGGATGCCAAGTAAATGCATAATCGAGATAGCCAAATTCAAAAAATAGGGCATAAAATCGGGTTCGGGCTTCAGCCAAACTCAACCTATCGAAATTGCTTAGCAGCCACTCGAACAACAAGAGATTTCGTAATGAGCCCGAGGCTTCAATTCTACGTAATTCTTCATCTAACTCTTCCAAGACAGGTTTTTGGGGGGCATCTCGCCACCCCGTGGATTTTGGACTAAAAGAACCCGAAAAGTCATATTGGTATGGTGGGACCCTCTGTATACCAATTGATCTATCACTTGGATTTTTTAAGTAATGGTGGCTTATTGCAATGAGATCTCTGAGTTGAGGAACGGGATAATAAATCACGTTCTCTGCCCAATCGACAAACTCATCCTCAGAATAGCGCGCATCCTGTTGAAGTGGCAAACAATTGAGTGAAACGCCACAAGGATCTCTCAAGCGCATGCCGTCCGAGATTAGACCAGATGGTTTTAAGCTACGGTAATGGTACTCTAACTCTTTTGATAATTTTAGCTCGCCTCTATAGTCTGAGTTTTCTCTGATACAAAGATCAACTTGCTTTTCGAGCTTACCATTGTCAATCGACTTGTAACCATTTATGGAACCACGTTTCTGATGTAAATTTCCAAATCGATGAACCAATACGGTCAGTCGCAGTATGGTTTGATACGACTGATTGACAATCTTAGCAACATCTACCACCGTCGGAGCATCAGATGCCCAGCTGGAATTTGATTTAAATTCACCCATTAACAGCACATTAATCAATAATTCATTCGGAGCATCCGTTTGGTTTAGTTCTAAAATTTGCAAATCCTTTAGAATTTCAACGGCCTCAGCCCGCAATTCTTTTGTCAACAGTCGCTCAGTAATATAGTGACAAGTTTTATCTTCCGTTCTTGAATTAATATCATTGGTGAAAATCACCATTTTCCCAGCATTACGACGCTGAAAATTTTCAACGATTTGTTTGATAAAATAATAATTATCAGCGCTTTCAAAAACCAGCCCTTCTCGGCTAAAATCACTTATCCCTAGGGAATAATCATCTTCAAGATAAAGCCCAGCTAAACGCGGACCTAGTTGCGCTGCGATGTCATAAACAATCAATGCGCCTTCAAACAATGCCATATTAGTAGCATTTTCATTATTAGACATTGCCTCACATAATGAACATAATGAGTCAATGATTGGAAATAAATCATTTTCTGGTATCTGATCCCAAAATTCATCCGTTCTCAAACCCGATGTTTTGGGCAAAGTGCGCAAATACCTTAATATTTCTATGGCACGGATTTTACCAGTATTTTCTTTCAACGACCTGTCCGCTTGTCGAAGATGGTCTAAAAACGTTTTTGGTTCTCTTTGGGCTGTGAACTGAACGCTATCTTCACCCCGAGATCGATAAAAATGACCCCCACCTAAAGCCGGCTCTGATGAGACGAGGTTAATAGTCAGGTTCTTGTCTTTAATGGGCACTCGTAATTCAGGGACAGGTTCCTTACGACAAGAAATGGACAGTTTATCACGCATTCGCTTTTCAAAACTTTGGCCTATACTATCAAGTAATTGATTAGAAATAATCACTTCTTCAGCAGAAATAATTTCAGGATAATGCTTTGCAACCCGAACATTGGCTTCGCGTAATGCCCAACCGAATACTTTAGAATCACATTGATCTTGCATAAATTCTGCATGAGCAACATCGAGCGAACTCAATTTCAATGCATAAATAAAACGTTTTATCTGATTAGGTAACATCGTTGCTAGAAACAAAAGTCCGTCAATGTAAGCCATTTTAGAATTCGTTACTGTACAACTTCCAACCCTCTGGGGTGTTGCTGCTTTTAGGAGTGAAATTTGCCCTATTGGTGTTTCTTCTCCAAAAATTGCCAGCACGCCATATAAATCTTTTTCATCATAGGGTTTAATGGTCTCAGACAAGGAAGGT
The DNA here is from genome assembly GCA_964567285.1 of uncultured Gammaproteobacteria bacterium. GTDB lineage: Bacteria > Pseudomonadota > Gammaproteobacteria > JAIEPX01 > JAIEPX01 > JAIEPX01. The sequence continues at coordinate 456,316 of CAZMLO010000001.1, read as the reverse complement.
GATGTTTTCCGTGTTTTTAATTTGACCTTTTCTTCTGAGAATATACTGTGATCGGTCAGGAGACTCACAATGTTTTGCACAAATACTTGTGCAAATTCAGAATCAAAATCAAATAATCTTGAGTGGGATTCATAGGAGCATTTTGTTTTATCTTTTCCCTTGCTCAATGGGCGATGAAAATTAGAGCCCGCACCCTCATTTATATAGGAACAGCGATAACTATTGTCTTTGACAAGCTCAGCTTTTAAAACCACCAGATGCCCAGTTTTTCCACACCACCCGGCCGGAAGATAGGCAATCCCTTTTTTCATTCGGGACCGTGTCTCTAGTAGAGCTAGAAATGTTTGATAATTATAATGTTCAAAACAATCTAAAAAGATAATGAGATCATCTAAAATATCGAGGACTAATTGTTTTTGCTCAGCGCTTAAACCTAAGGGCAGCGGATGTTCTTCCAAAGAAATCAAATCACGAAGGTAAACAAAAGCATGTCGCTCATATAACCCTTGCCACTCAGTGTGAGCTATCGCACTAGAATCGTGCAACATGGCAAATGCTTTATCATTATGAATGCGGTGTGTTTTTTTCATTATTCAGATCCTGGTATTATTTAAAAGACTAGTGTTCTTCCAAAGGCATATTCGCTATGATTGTATTATAATAAACACGGACTTTGAAGATGTCAGATCAAAGAGTTGATCTGACATCTTCTGAATCTTCTACTTAGGATACATTAAATGAAGCTTTATCTCGTTAGACACGGCAGTTACACATCCATGGATGTCAACATCAGTTGCCCCCTCAGCGCAGAGGGCAAAGCGGATATCTCTCGCCTAGCCGCCTATTTCGAAAAAATAGAACTGAGCGTCCCCGCCATTCACCACAGCACGAAGCTCCGCGCCCAACAAACCGCCAAAATCCTAGCCGAAGTCCTCAACAAAGGTGAAGCCGAACTCATAGAAGGTCTGGAACCCAACGACCCCACCCAACCCATTCTCAAGATGATCAACACCCAAACCGAAGACCTCATGTTAGTCGGCCATCTCCCCTTCCTAGCTAAACTCAGCTCTCAGCTTCTCTCAATTGACGAAGACACGCTCCTCATAGACTTCCAACCTGGCACCGCCGTATGCTTCTCAAACGACACCGGCACCTGGACCATTAACTGGGTCTTGAATCCAGCAATGTACTGATAGACTCCCAGCATATTGTTAAATAAAATACCTTTTTTCAGCCGAGTATTTTCTATGAAAATTGTTATTAAAGTGGGCACGCAGAGCATTCTTTCGGAGGATGGGACTCCACTGGAATCGGTGATGCAGGATTTGGTGGAGCAGATTGTGGCGCTTCAGAGGGCGGGGCATCAGGTGATTTTGGTGAGTTCTGGAGCTGTGGGATCTGGGCGGAAAGTGGCGCGAGATGAGCTGGGGCGAGAATATGGACGGTCGATTGGTGAGAAACAGCTCCTGGCATCTTTGGGACAGCACGAATTAATTCATGTTTATGCACGCTTGTTTAAACCGCATCACATTTTGGCTTCACAATTATTATTGACAAAATTAGATTTTCACACACGACAACATTATTTAAATATCGCTCGATTATTGAACGAAATTTTATTGCACAAAAATATTATTCCTATCATCAACGAAAATGATAGCGTAGCAATCGAAGAATTAATGTTCACCGATAACGATGAACTAGCAGGATTAATTGCAGCACAAATTGGTGCGGATAAATTAGTGATTTTGAGTAACGTTGCTGGCGTTTACACAGGACATCCCTCTGATCCAGAAGCCCAACTAATCGCTACGATCAATCCGGAAGAAGGTTGGCCTTCTATATCGGAAAAAGTCAGCATCCATGGTCGCGGGGGCATGATTTCTAAACTGAGCACTGGACGAAAAATGTCAAAATTAGGCATTGCCACTCATATTGCCAGCATGAGCGAAAAAAATGTCCTTACACATATCATCAATGAAGTAGGCGTCGGAACTCTGATTTTACCAGCCGGAAAAAAATCCACGATCAAACGATGGATTGCGTTTAACACTGGAGAAAAAAGAGGTTCTATCGTAATCAATGATTGCCTGTACAAACTTTTAAAAGAAAATCAACGCGTGATGAGCATTTTGCCTGTGGGGATTGAAAAATCCAATGGTGATTTTATGAAACGAGACTTGGTTGACATCCTCTCTCCTAGCGGCGAAAAAATTGGCGTCGGTATTGCAAAATATGATGCGGCCACTTTACGTGAGCATTGCGGCAAAAAAGACAGGCCCTTATTTATTCACCACGATCACTTGTATATTTTTTAATGAGGCTCGCATGATTGAGAATTTGCGCGATGATTTTCAGAAGGTAAAAATTGCCAGCTATCCTTTAAGTTTAGTAACAGAAGCACAAAGGAATGATGCTCTTCAAGCACTGGCGGATAAATTACGCCTTAATGCAGATAAAATTCTGAATGAAAACGCAAAAGATTTAGTCAACATGTCTCCTGAAGATCCTATGGTTGACCGTCTCCTCCTGACCAAGGAAAGAATCGAAGCTATCGCAACTGATCTCGAAAATGTGATTGCACTCTCCTCCCCGCTGCACACTAGTCGTGATCAAAAAACCCTGCCTAATGGCTTAAAAATAGAAAAACGTGTCGTGCCCTTAGGGGTGGTTGCCGTGATTTATGAATCAAGACCGAATGTTACCATAGATGTGTTTTCACTTTGCTTTAAAACAGGCAATGCTGTTATTCTCAAAGGTGGAAAAGAAGCTCTTCATAGCAACTCTGTACTAGTGGACCTCATTCAAGAAGTTTTAAAGATTCACCAGATTGATCCTCACAGCGTTTATTTTCTACCCCCTGATAAAGAGGCCACTCAATTTCTCTTACAAGCCACAGGCATTGTGGATGTTTGTATTCCACCGGGCAGTCAAGGCTTAATTGAATTTGTGCGTAACAATGCAAAAATACCTGTCATTGAAACGGGAGCGGGAATTGTGCATGTTTATTTTGATCAGCGTGGTGACTTGGAAAAAGGCCGCGCAATTATTAATAATTCTAAAACACGTCGTGTAAGCGTATGTAATGCGCTGGATTGTTTGCTGATTCATCAATCCAGACTCAATGATGTGAGTGCTCTGGTTGAGCCACTAATCAAACATAATGTTGAAATTTTCGCGGACTCTGAGAGTTATTCAGCGCTACAGTCACACTACCCTTCTCACCTACTGCACCCAGCACAACCTGAAGATTTTGGGCGAGAATTTTTATCTTACAAACTTGCTATTAAAACGGTTAATTCTGTACAAAATGCTGTGAATCACATACGACAATATACTTCTGGACACAGTGAAGCTATTATTTCTGAAGACGAAAAAGCTTGCAGCTATTTTTTGACACATATTGATGCTGCTGCTGTCTACGTTAATGCTTCCACTGCTTTCACAGATGGTGCACAATTCGGTTTGGGTGCTGAGATTGGTATCAGCACGCAAAAACTTCACGCACGAGGCCCCATGGGACTCGATGCTCTCACTAGTTACAAATGGGTGATCTATGGGAATGGCCAAACAAGACCTTAGCAAGACAAAGCAAGTCATTTTAAACCCGAATTTAGCTCTAAAATCTTCGATGATAGCAACACCACTGGGCCCAATGCTGGCAATAGCCGATGAAAAAGCCCTGTATTTTTTAGAATTTGCCGAACAAAAGCGCTTAGACCGTCAAATTCAAGAAATAAAAAAGCAAACCAAATCCACTATTCTGCCAGGAACATCTGCCCCACTCATTTCAATCGAAAAAGAACTTTCCGATTATTTCAAAGGGACTCTTAAAAAATTCACAACACCACTCCATACCCTGGGCTCACCTTTTCAACAACAAGTCTGGAATGAACTAAAAAAAATTCCCTACGGAAAAACCCGTTCCTACGCAGAAGTCGCCACCAAACTAAATAAACCCACCGCATTTCGAGCCGTAGCCAACGCAAACGGCGCCAACAAAATCGCCATCGTCATCCCCTGCCATCGCGTCATCAACACCGGGGGGAAACTCGGCGGCTACGCTGGCGGACTTTCCCGCAAAGAATGGCTAATTAACCACGAAAATAACATGTATTCTGCCGACATCCGAAACTAAAACTCTATTTTTCTGAGATATGAGTTGTCAAAAAAACTTCCTAACCAAGGAAGAGTCTTCCGGAAATATTTGTTCCTGTAATTCTTGGAAACTAGTGACAGTTTTTAATTGAGAAGACAATGAAGCACCGTGATTAATCCAATAAGCGGAAATTTTTACATTGGGCAGCTTTAATTTTTCAGCGAGCTTTAAAGAACCTAGCATGTCTGAATCTGCGCCATCTCCGACGACAATAATCTCTCTTTCATGCTTATCCTTTATGTTTATTTTAAGGCTATCGAGAGCTGCGAGAAAATGCATAGGATTCGGTTTGTTATTTTTTTTCACAACATCCACGGTAATTACTGGCACCTCAGAAAGCATCTTCCCCCAACCAAACTCATCAATACCGGATTGTACGAAAGCAGTGGTACCATTCGAAATAATGGCGAATGGCACTTCTCGATCGAGGAGTGTTTGCAAAAATTCAGCAGCTCCCGGGAAGGGGCGCTTTGGGGGTATTGTGGGATGATTCATATACTCCATGTAGAGATTTTTTGCCTCTAAGCCATAGGCTTCACCAAAGGTATTTCGCATATGCTCTGACAATTCGCCAGTCATGGGTTGTGATAATGTTTCTTGGTCTATTTCAAGATTTGGATGTCGCAGTTTAAGCTCATTGAAAACAAGGTGCATCCGAATGATAATTCTAGGCATAGTGTCACAAAGACAATTATCCCAATCTATCAGTAGAACTCGTTGATTAAATTTAGGTTCATGGGGCTTACCCTGCTTACCTAAAACATATCCAGCATAAAAAGCTGGGCCCATCAATATGGGCCAAAATGAACCAATCCTTTTACTATACATGGTCGTTTAGCCTCAAATATTACAAAGAGTAGTCGGTTTTTTTAAAACCCTAGTTCAATATTAAAATCATGTACTATCTGTCGATTCTGCTTTCTCAGGCTTTCAGACCCTGATAATAATTCTCCTGTATTTTAGAAGCAATCTAAGATAGCAGAATTTATGGCATATACAAACAAGGTCTCACATTTCTATAATGATTGCTCTTGGCTATTCTCTACTCTGTATTTCGCATCCTCTTGAAACAGTATGAGCAGCTTCTCAAGTTTTGGAGCGACTTCTAATCCGATTGCGATCCTTTGATTGAGCTCTATAAGCCGGGGGGCTTTAGTCAACTGTAAGCACAATGCACAACTTTCTTGAGCCTCATGGTAAAGCTGTAAAGTAAAATAGCATTCTGCTTGGTGGTAATAAGCATTCACTAGTATATCAAGGGCAGGTTTTTTTGAGATGATGGTGTTCGTTAATGATAATGCTTCATCAAAACGATTTAGTGCGCGCAAAAGAAAAACCATTTTCAGCTCATCTCTGAGTGTGTTCTCAGCATTGCTCTCTAAAACTCGAAGTTCTGTTTCTTGTTGCTTTGCATGTAGCTCGTCCTGTTCAAGAGCTGCTAATACCACTTCTAAACTCTGTTTTTGACTATCTTCTTCAATCCAAACTTTGCATGCCTCAAGGGTAGCCCTGCAAGCACTTCTCTGATGCATGCCAAGTAAACATTTGGCGCGAAGTAATATCAAATCAAATGAAGGCATTTGAGCAAGTATCGCATCATAAAATCTCAGACCCTCTGCATTAAGTTTTATAGAAAAACAGCCGGCTCCGATGGTCATGAAATTCTCAAAGGTTAATAGGGAGGGATCGTCTAAAATATCAGAAAGCATTTTGATCCAAGGATTTTTTTCAACTGAAAAAAAAGATGTTGAAGCCTGAAATGCTGAGGAATCATTTTTCTTTTGAAGTGACTTAATAGCATCTTTTGCATTTTGGGTTAGCGGATGTTGATCTCCCAAGCTGACTAGAGATACCTTATAACAATGATTTAATTGCTCGAGAGCAGCAGTCGTTTCATTTAATGTGATAAGCGTTGCTCCTAGATCAAACTGTGTTCTTGCAACCAAGGGATGATCGGTCCCATAGGTGTTTTTTTGAATTTTTAGCGCTCTCTCTAAACACATTTTTGATTCAGAAAAGTAGCCCAGCTCACCATATGTTATACCAAGATTATGCAAAACATGTACCAATTCTGGATGTTCAGGGCCAAAGATGCCCTCCTGCATTTTCAAGCCCCGCTCATAGAGTGTTTTGGCTTTGGAATTGTTACCCAGTTTTGATGCCAGCGTTGCCAAGTTATTCAAAGTTTCCGCCAACTTAGGGTCTTCCGGTCGCTGGGTCCCTTCTATTATGACCCATGCTCTTTCCATCATTTTTTCGGCTTCTAGTGGGTTTCCTAATAGTGCTGTTAAAACAGCTATGTTGACTAAAGTGGTGGCGACCTCAACGTGTTCTGAGCCGAAGACACGTTCTTCGATTGCGAGTGCTCGTTTTGAAATAGCTAGGGCTTCTGAGTGATGCTTCATGTCTGCCAGTGTTCCGCCAAGGTTTCGCAGTGTGGCTGCCACAAGAGCATGATCCGGCCCGTGTATGCGCTCTTGAATTGTGAGGGCCTCTTTAAGGAGCCTACAGGCTTGAGATAGATCGCCAAGTTTTCTATGCGCATAACCAAGGTTTGCTTTACATAATGCAACTTGCTGATGATTATGACCATAAAGGGCCTCTTGGATCAGCAAAGATTCCTCTAACAATTCTTTAGCCTCTGTGGTCTCGCCCAATTCCAGCCTGCTAACACCAAGGTTCATCATCGTTGTTGCCACTTCAGCGTGATCAGAGCCTAAAAGAGGCTTTTGAATCTCGAGAGCCGCTTGGAAATGGGCTTTCGCTTTTAGCTGATTACCGATCTGTGCCTCTGCAACACCAAGGTTGGTTAGAATTGATGCCGTGGTGATATTCTCTCTGCTACTGCTTTCTAGTTGAATATTTAAAGCGCGTTCTAGTAATGCTTTCGCTCTTTTAAGGTTCCCCAAGTTTTGCTCTACAATCCCTCTATGCATTAAAGAGATTGCGATGTTTGGTTGATCTTTGGAGGATTCATAATACTGTAGTGCTTGCTCATAATATTGAGCAGCTTCAGTAGGATTTTTTAAATGTGCGCAATAAATATTACCGAGATAATTCTGCAAAGATGCTTTCATAACATCGAGTGATTCGTCTTTTGAATGAGCTTTTTCTATTTGATTTAATACAATTTGTAAATGAGGAAGCAGCCTCATTTGGCGCGCTTCATCAATCAAGACTGTTTCTTCAACGTCATAATGTTTTCCTAAGTTCCGAGCTAGATCACAGAGAAAATCCAGGCGAAATTGCTGACTATCATCGAGTTTCAATATTTCTTGCACGAGTTGATGAATTCGTATGTGATTTACAAGACTCATGTTCTCTAGCAAACTGTATTGACGTAATGTCACAATGAAGTCTCGGCATGCTTTTGGATTGGGTGCCCAGGAGTTCAATAAATCAATATCAATTCCTGCTTCGGGTGCTAAGTAAGCACATGCTTTCAATATGAGACTTGATTTGGCTTCGTTTACTTTATTGAGTGATAATTGAATTACTGCCCAGACAGTTGCTTTTTTTGAGTCATATGCTTCGTCAGGAGGGTTTTTTTCTTCTTGGTAGGGATCCCCCATAGGAAGACGCTCCTGAAGGTACATCGCTTTTTGCTGTCTAAATGCTTCCCGATAATTTTGAATAGCCATATTTTCTGCTGTGATATAGGCAAGTGCTTGAGTCAATGAAAGTGGGAAGTGGCCTAAAGTATCCGCAAGTAATTTTGCCTCTTCCTCTTGATAAAGCTCAGCGTGATTAACAGAGAGTACTTTTTGAGTGTAGGTTAATGCTTCTGTTAGCGAGAAAGTGTCTAGTACAATATTTTTAAAACTTGGATCAAAATCACGTTCATTGTTGTTTTTGGTTGTAATAACAGTAGGTACCTTAACAGGTGGCAAGTAAGTGGAGATCTGCCGCTTATTTTGAGTGTTATCAAACACTACCATATAAGGGGCGTGCTTCTCCTGAAGTAGTTGGTAAACCATGGCGATCAAATCTTTTAGTGTCAACTCTTTAGGATCCAGCCCTAATTGTTGTCCTAAGCGTTGAAATTGCTCGGTCATCAAACCTTTATTATCGAGGATGTCATCGTTGCCCGCCATGAACCAAATAACAGACTTACACCCTGATTTGCCAAGCGATTCATGATAAAATTTTAATTGTCGATAGGCTGCTGCGATAGCCAGTTGAGTTTTCCCGATACCTGCAGTCCCGCTGATAATGACTTTTGGCTGAGGGTTGGCTTGATTCAGCGATAAATGGGCTTCAATTTGTTCAAGAGGTTTTTCTCGACCAGTAAAATTAAGGAATTCATCAGGTAGTCCAAATGAATGTTGAAATGTTTTTTTAGGGGCCGTGACCACAGGAGGTGCAAACACAAATTGATTCTGGACATACTGAATAGTGGATTTTGGTTGTTGCGAGCTCAGGACAATATCGATATTTGTGGTAATCTGCTCGATTTCTTTAACCCCCAGTTTTTGCAATTCTTCTAGAAATTCTGGGTGAGACGGTTGACTACTTTCTTTTTGAGCAATTTGGATGATCTCTATCAGAAATCCTTTAAGAGAGTCGGATAAATCGAGTTGACTGAGGTTGTCGACGTTAAGGGATAAATGGGATTGTTTAAATCGGGCTACAATCTCATTGAGCCAGGACTGTCGATTTTTATCTTGCATGGGTTTTTCCAATTTTCAGGCCGAATCGATTCCTAATTTTTTACATCTTAGAAAATTCCATTCCCCGATCATATTGATCACTGAGAATTTCACATGACCCATCAACTTGCTCTTGAAGCTCAAGATGGCAATCAGGTGAATATTGATTTTCCTCTAAATAGCTTAAATCATTCTCATCACTGAAGCAACCTGCTTCTGATTCATTGAGAACCAAACACGCATGCCTCATGCTGAAAAGCAAATGAAGCTCATTATGTTGCGAATCAAAATCCTCTCTGGTATCAACTGGCTTTTTTTTATTCTGATTATATCTAGCCGAGGCCTTCTGAATTTGATCTTTTTCCTCCTGAGTAACCTTTCCAAGGTTATCTAGATTTTTTTTGATTTTCTTCATTAAAGAGCTTAGCTTTTCTTTGTTTCTCTTATTCAATTCATTTTCCATTTTTTTTCTTCTAATTTCTTCCAAAATAAATGACTGATTGGGTTGTCCGAAATATGGGGCAACTTCTTTGTAAAATTCATCACGATTTTTACTTGAAGTTGTTGGCGGGAAATATTGTAATAGCTCTGACAGATGCGGCTCCATTACTTTATTACGATTGTTTTCATATTGCAAAGCCATATATGTTCTTTTTCCCTGCTCCGTCAGATTTTTAGGATATCTGCCCTTAGCATGAGTTTCGATATCAACAGTTCCTTCAAATGTCGTTGCGATTTTCTTCAGGTGAGCACGATGCTTAAACAATAATCTTTCATACACCCGGCGTATTTCCGGATTTTTGCGACTGAAGCCATTAAAAGCACGATTCACATCACCGTATCCAGCCAGCATACCTCTTAATTTTTTCATAAGAATACTGTTTTGATAATATGTGTCCGATTGATCTGATTTGGCTATTTTCTCTGAAAAATCTGGGGATCTATCTGATATTCCTAATTGCTTCTCTATTATGACGTTAGTATGCTTGGCATCATCGTAAATTTTTTGCAATTCGTCGGACACTTCAACACCCTTATTCAACTCATGAATTTCTCTATAACGTTCATTATTATTCATTTCTTCTTCAAATCTTTCATTTTCACGTTTTAATGATTCTCTATAGGCGACTTCTGCACGCAAGGGTTGAAGCGCTCTTTTTTTTGCTACAGAGCCTTGAAAACCTTGATATATTCCGGCCACAGCCGCATTTCCCATGGATCGTGCTAATATTTCATTTCCGCTTAGTTTTTTTGTAGTTTCGTCTGGGTTCTCTGATTGAGACCAGTTATAGTGTAGATCATTCGCTACTGAAGAGAGCCCTGTTCTAAATGCAGCCTGTAAACCGGTATCTATACCCCTACTTATTATTCTGACAGAATCCGAGGACTCAAAAAACCTTTTTAGCTTTAGATAAGTAACCCCATTTTTGGATGCAAAGCTGCTTTTTCCAGCATCAACGATTCCTCCAGTTGCTACATTAATTAATACAAATCGCATTGCACCATTTAGCTCTTTCCCCAATGCCTCTTGGGTAAAATTTTTCTTCGCCCATTCATCATATTTTTCTTTTGATTGCATCTTATTAAAGGCATAATCTACGCCAACTGATACACTTTTTCCTATCAGAACACTTGTTGCATTCTGTGCACCTTTTTGGCATAAATATAGAGTGATTTTCTTAGCACCTGAAGCGACTATCGCGGATACATCCACTATTTTTCCAGCCACCTCAGCAGCTCTCGGAACTGTGGATAGATAGGTCTTTGCACTTTTAGCTACTGAAGCAGCCCCTTTAATAAGGGTTTTCAAGGATGCTCGGACACCTCTTGCGACATTCGCGAATTTGTTAGTAACAATATACGGTTTCGTTTTCGAGAATACTTTTAGAATACTACTCGCAGCATCAGCTGATTTTTTCCCAACAAACTGCGCGGCTTTGCGTACTCCAGAAGGAATCATTTTATTCGCCTTTTCCACAACAGTAACCATATACTGTGGATTAGAGATGAGTGTCATAAGGCCACTCGTTGCGACTGTAAAAACAACAGCTTTTCCAGTTTCCAGGGCACAAGTGTAAAAATTTATCTCGCTATCTTCTGCACTTATCCCATGGCTAATAAGCGTCAAACATGAGCTAATCAGTATCTCTCCTGGCAATGCACCTACGCCGGTCCAACACAAAACCACACCAACAGCTCCGGATGCCACCCCGACTGTTACACACATTCCTCTGCCCCAATAGGATACTTCGATAATTTGATTAGTTTGAACCTCAGACTCAGACTTCATATTAATTACCTCATATGTAATATGTTCAATCTATTGTCAACAGTTATGCCCGCCCATTATTCACATTATTTGGCATCCCCATTTTCTGGACGACTCAACTGCTTCATTGTTCGTTTTAGCAACTTCTCTTTCCTCACAAAGCGGCTTCTCGAGAGAGTCATCGAGCTGAGGGTGAAGTTGAAAATCCTGTTTTTCTACAGCATGACTATCACCGTTCCACCAGCGCTCATTCATTGGAATTTCTGACAGAACCTGACTCGCATTTTTCGTACTTTTCAGACAATCTATTAGATAGGCATACTCCTCTAAGTCAGCTCGGGTCTTTAGATATTTTCCTTTGATATTTTCTAGACGTTTTAACAAAGCGAGGGCCTGCTCTCTTTCCTGATCTGTAGTAGTTACGTTGTTTGAGTTTGGGGTGCTCTCAAACCAGATTTTTATCGAACCTGTTAAATTCTCAAACAATTCCAGAATGTTTTGACAAGAATCTGACTTATCATCTTCGACTGCTTTCTTTTCCAACGCTTTATTACATGTTGCTCCCCACATCATCGAGGGATTTCTGATGGCACGTTTCAACGCCGAATCTGGCCTTAGCATTTTCTGTAATATTCTTTTTTTGATAATGCATTCTTTTACTAGATCGTTAATAAGTAGCATCCCAGCGACTGTGGCAACCCCTCCTAGGCAACTGACCAATATCGGAATAACATTCGCACTGGAAGATTGATTGCTACTATTATCAGAAGATGGTTTATTTTGATTATCTTCCTTTACCGGATTACTTGAACTCTGTTGAGAGTTGTCGATTACAGTACCTATCAGACTCATCTGATTAGGCTCTTGATTATCAGCATTCGTTGATTTATCTACATCTAAAGGATTTTTCTGAGCAGTGGCGTATGAATATAACGAATATGCTATACCCCCGATGACTATACCACCCAAAAGAGCACCAATCGCTTTTTTAGTTAAAGATGACTCACTGATTATCTCTGACCAACTCTTATCATCGCGGACCTCTTTCGCAGAATCATAAATTTTTTTCGTTTGAATCAAGGCTTCCTTCAATACAGGGAATTCTTTGAACAGCTGATTATCGTGACTTAGGGTACTACGCCGTTCTAAGTTTTGAATTCCACCGGCGTTATAAACCTCATTAACCACAGTGTCTAACTCATTTAGCAGCACATCACAATGTGACTTAAGCTGCTCAACAACTCCCCAATCCCCCTGAATAAACACTATCGGATCATTAATACCAAATGTGAAATAGTGCACTGCACTCCTTAAAGCATAGAGAGCAGACATTATTTTTTTCTTCTGCATTGATGCAAAATATTGTGTTAAATGATTATTATAGTTGTCACAATGCTCAGCTGTTAAAATTGGTTTAAGTATCGACTCTCCCTCAAAATCATTAAAGCTATAGGGGATAATCAATAAAGACCTAAGATTTATCGATATTTGTGATTGTCTCAGTCGCTGCTCTAGGTAATCATCTAGAAAAAAATTCAGATCTGAATTATGTTCCGCCTTTTCTGGAGCTTGAAAAATCGGGTATTGCTCTTTCATATCACTCGAAATGCGGACCTCAGGTATAGATAGCAACGATTTCTCAACACTGATTTTTTCTTGAACACCGACAATACGAGCTTCTATCACTTTTTCACTGGCCCTACATGCAGTTTCTAATTTTTCTAGATTCCTACACGACTGGATATACAATTCCCGAAAACGTGCGTTTTTTTGCAGCATTTTTTCATAATCAGGTTTGTTTCTAATAATCGACCCTATATATTTATCGTGAATATTAATTAAATTTAAAACCTCGACCATAGCGAACAACCATGATGCTTGTCGGATATTTTTTAGGGACGCTGCTAAAGAATCTGAAGCAATATTAAATTTATCCATCAACTCCATTAGACCACTGAATACCTTCGAATAGTTATTGTGTTTTTCTACATTCGATGCATGTTGATACAAATCACAATATACACGAGTATCAGTAGAATATTTATTTACCTTTAGGCCAGAACCGCTAGGAAAATGAAATTCATATTTCATAGTTAACTTAAAGTTCGCTAATCTATCCAGTTCATCTTGACCAATTAGCATAATGGGTGGGTATTTATATGAACAATCTGCATCTACTGATCTACCCTTCCTCTTTTTTTCAAGTTGACAACGATGCAATTCGAATTTGAACAAAGGCAATGAACTACCAGGCATTGAGTAAGACTCACAATAGATTCTTGGGGAATTTTCTATGAGGCTGCGCAGATTCCATTTCAAATCCTTCTCGCCATATTGTGTCTTCATATCCGTATCAGGGATTGATTGACGGAATATGAGATGTTTTTCCCCTTTTAGAACCTCTGTGTAAATATAATTCAATGATGAATTATCTTTTTTTTCCAGCATACTGAGTGGGGCTGACTTAATAGACTCAATCACAACTCCACAAAGATAATCAATCAATATATCACTGCCCTCTTTACCCTTTTGAAGCATTTCAACCGGGAAGCGAAATTGCTTCCAAAAACGGATTGCTAACAAATTGATCATTTCACTAAAATCTGTTTTTGCATCATTTGTAAAAAACGTTATAATTTTCATACTTTGATCTTTTTCTTTTTTAAGAAGATTCAACTTTCTATGCGTTAATGCTTGGGTTAATGCGCAATTAACACCTTGTACCGCAACACCCGCCACATCATTCCCTAAAACTTGATTTGTTAGTGCTGATTGAGCTGCCCCTATAAGCATCGGAGCAACTACTGCTGATATATTGTTCTCCTTCAATACATCCACAGCTCTGTACACAACTAGCTTCAGATTATCGGTAAAGCGTGAAAAAAAGTATGCCGATTGCTCCGTAAACTCAAATCCTTGACCTGATTTAGAGATTTTTTCCTCAAAGCCCTTACAGCTTCTTGTCAGATCATCCAATAAAGCCTGGTTAAATAACTCACTGATATCAGAACGCATTATTGTCTCCTTTGTGATGCTTAACCTTAATGAGAATCCTAATTGAATGGTTACTGATCATGACTAACACCATAGGCTCGCTGGTACTCTTCTTCATAGCGAATTTCCTCTTCATTGAAATGAAACTCTTCGACATGGAAAAATGATGCCCAAATTGATGGTGCTCTATTCACCTCTACAACATCCTGAGCCTGTTCATGCCCCTTTTGAATACCCGGGTTATTTGAATTGTTCACATCCACCGCTTCATTTATTAGGAATTCATCAATAATTTTAACAATTTGCTGACGGGTATCATGGGTAATATTTGTCTTAAACCACCTTCGGAGTTCTTTTTCATATTCATTCTGAGCCAAATCTTTCGCCGCTAAACGACTGCTATTGCTGGGATGCGCTGAAGTGTAAGTCAACGCGTTGGCTAATACAGCTTTATAGCCAGGTGGCTTGTTTCGTAAATCTAAGGCTTCTGACAATAATTCTGTCAACCCAAACTTTATTATTAACTGCAAAATATTATACTGGGGATAGGGAGAGGCGTTCCGGATATTACATAGGTTTGCTCCAGCTCTAAACAAGAGCAAAGCCATATTCTTGTATTTTGGATCTTTACTAGACCTGCATTTCACTAATATATCCGTCAATAGAGTGTCACTACCGCTCTTCCCTGATAAAATACAACTCATTAATATATCCGTCGATAGAATTTCATTACCACTTTCCTCTGATAAAACGCAGTTCATTGCGTTTGAAATATCAGCGGTAAAAGATTCTTTTTGTCTCTGACTTTCCAAAATAGCTTTCAGCAAATCTTGAAGATCAGTATTCACTATAAATACTAAGTTGTTGGAATAAGTACTTTTTTCACCTATAGGCATGTTATCATATCTAGCACTAAGCTTTGCACCAGCGTCGAGTAGCATAATAATAATTTTTACTGCTAAATCCGATTTCGTCTCTTTGTATTTGCATAATGCAACAGATAAAGCTTGATCATAGCATTTTTTCAACCTTTCTAAATGATAAATAGGGCAGCTAGCGTCTATACGTAAAATTTCAATTATCGCAACTTCATTTTGACAATAGACAGCATAAGACAAATGATTATATTCATATAGCAGTGGATTACCATCCTTCCACGCAGCAAATCTTCGAGATGTTATTAGTGGTTCAGGAAATTTAACTTTATCCGAGATGTCAACCCCAGCGAACAACAGTGATGATAACAAATGGGTCTTTTCATGATCCTTGATTGTTTGATATACATATACCGAAGAACTTGCACCTTTTGCAACACTTTGACAAACCCTTAATTTGCATCTCTCTTTTATTGCTTGTTCAAGTTCTGGATCAATGGCCTGATCTACAATAGTCTCCATTATTCCCTTCGATATTTCCTGAACTCTAAGAATATGCTCTTCTTTAGGTATATAACTATCTTCCTCGTAAGAAAATAATGTTATCATCCTAGCAACTTTTTCAGCAACAAGAGCAACCCTACCTCCATCCCAATGCTGATAGTGATAGTTTTTTAATTCCTTTCGAATATCATCTTCAAATATTATGTACAAATAATCTTTACTAATTTCAGCTCTTATTTGGACCATTATATTATCAAGATCATTGTTTCCATTAAAAAAACCTTGCACCTTCTTTGTGAAAACATTCATACCATATTTACAGATTTTATCTATCATTTTACCCCCCTTATCTTGAATGAACACAGAAGCACCTGAGCAACTAAGAAATTGTATTGGAAATATCTCGCGCAAAATTACTGTATTAAACACAGTAATTTTCTTAGAAAAAGAATACGCCGATATTCAGAAATAGCTAAGTCTTCTGCAAATCTATTACAAATGTATTACATTTGATTTCTGAGGCTGAGTCCCATTCTCTATGTAGTATAGATCGGCAAAAACCTGCCTATTAAGCTATAATATACTTAGGTAGAGGTAAAAACTGCGTCGGAGTTGTACACATGCGAAAGCAAGAAGAGTCGCCAAATCACAGTGAGCCAAAACAACGCAAGACGTTTGCCGCTGCTATTGATAGAGAACTGCTCCTAGGCCCTATTGCAAAATCACAGAATGCTTATAGCGCCCAATTCAACGAGATTGCAGCTCGTTCACAGACATTCGCGAAAGAATGGGTAGCGTGTACTGAGGGAATGAGTAGTCACCCGGTTGTTGTCATCAACGGGTCGAGAGAAATTAAAGCGGATGAACTTGACCCATTGCTGCATATCAGTCCCAATAATCGTGAAAAAGCGCAAAACTTATCTGAAGAGCTCGTCAGTGTAATTAAATTATGTGATGCGCAACGTGATGAGGCTGCTGTAATAAAACAAGGAGATTCATCTGCTGAATTAAAAGAAAAAAATGGTATCAGAGAAGCTATCTATAAAAAGTTCTTTCCAACGTCTGAGGTTCATGGCTACTCCCTTGGCGTATTGATGGAGTATCAAAAATTTGCAGATGAAGCACTGAGTAAAATAGCTCATTTAAATGACTCAGAGGTTGTGATTAAAGGGGAAATGCAGGAAATTACGGCAAAAGAATTAAGAGATATCATCAGTGGTGATAATCCCTCTATGGCATACGATAATGTCAAAAAAATAAAAGCGATGCGAAATCCCGAAGTCCATCCTTCCGTAGAATTAGGGGCAGTTCTTAAACAGTATGAGAAAAAGAATGAAATTGAAGTTAGGATTAATGATCAAACTGCAGCTCATCGACGACCACACCAAGAGAAAATGGCTAGCCTTTCTAAGAAAGACATCCTCTCAGAAATAGAAAGCTTAATAGATCCTCATAAACTTAAAGAGGCTTTGCCAAAAAGCAAAACTGTGCAAAAAATGACCCCCGCAGGCGTCCCAATACAGATTATGCTCAAGCAGGCAGCAGAAACAGCAAAAAGCAAGATAATAGAAAATAACGACCAGCTAGCTGCCCATAAAGCCAATGGCAATGATTATGGTGTTCTTGTATGCCAACTCGAATCCGCCAAATTAAATGCCACTGTGAAGGGTATTTCTGATATTAGAACTCATCTAAAACTCCATCCGTTTGAACTCAGAGCGACCTTAAAAGAGACTAAGTTAGCTGATAACTCCAGACGTTCCTCAGTTCGTTTACCTACCCAGGCTGAAGCAACACCGCCTGTCTCTCGGAGGACGTCTATCAGTGATGATGCTAAATTTAAATGGGAAGATACACGCCGCGATTCTTTAGACGCTGAAGATTCAAAGGCGGTGGTGCCAGCATCACAATCTCGTCACAGACTGAGTAGTCGCCAGCCATCTTCTCTGCCAACAGTGCATGCTTCTGCTGGCGAATCACCAAGAGTTTCTTGGGCTGCTAGTCGTAGTAATGCGGCAGGGCAAGGACAAACTGCAACCTCTGACAAAGCTACGACAGAAAAACTGGAAGAGAGCCGTTCTCGTTCTTCATCTTTTTCTGCTCGTAAGTGATACATTAGCTTTAGTCACGCGATCATTTTCTGGGAGAAAATCGTTGAATTTCAAGAATACCATTGAGAGAAATTTCTTCGCCATTTTCATCGCTATCCTGTTCTTCATCATCACAACTATTGTCTTCATAACCAGAAAAAGCCAAACATCCGTTTGGTAAGGGAAAAGCGCCTTTTTCGATACTCTCTTCATCGGTTTTAAAAACCATGTGTTGTTTTGGGACAGCGCAATTATGATCTAAGATTTGAACATAACTTTTACAAATTTTATTTTGATACATCAGTGTCAAGCCACCAAAGCGATCAAAAAATATCTGTGAAAGTGTATTGCCGCGTTTATCGTCTTCACTGTAGTGAATAAATTCTAGGCGCTGCAATCGTGCGTCTGTCAAATCAAATAAACCTGTCAAGTATCCATCTTTTGCCCCGAACACAACAAATAAGCGATTATCCAGGTTGAGGGCAATTCTAAGAATAGGAAGGCCCACTTCGACATGATCATTAGCATCTTTGAGCAACTCAATTTTGGGAGATCGTGTACCGCGTTCAGAAAAATGCCAGCATTGCACGGCACAATTTCTCTCTAAATTCCATTGAATCAGTTTGCCGTCTTTCAAACCCAAAAAAATGCCGTGATCTTTGTTTGAGAAAACACTTTTTAGTTGAAGCGATGGTACGTTTAATTTTTCACTGATGTTTTTTTTGAGATCGACAAGCAACGTTTGCTGACCTTTGAGGCAAACTAATAGACGCTCGTCCGGAAGTTCGTGAACGGCTGTAGTTTTCGCTTCAGGTAATAATAGAGAAAAGTGTTGAGGAGCCGCGGGTGGTTTTTCTGTGGAGTACAAGCTAAGAGTGCCATTGGGATAGCAACAAATGAGTTGTCCATTACGGAGTTGACTAACGAAAGCGTCTTCGAGCGGATCTTCGCTGAAATCAGGTGCTCTTGGGATAGGAAACTTGGTCACCTGCTGTTGTTCAGTAAAAAAATTCCGTGGTTTAAGTGAGTCTTTGAGCAGCATTGGGGGAGTAATGCGACCCGCTAAGGCTGTGAGCAGAGCCCAACGATCTGAACCATGCAGACGAAAAAGCAGCTCAATAAAGAGTTCTTGAGGGAGCAAATTAAATAAGGTAAGTCTATCTTCAGCTCTTGGTCTTTGGAAATTATAGGAGGCACCTTGTTCTTGCATTAGTCCATCCGAAAGGTAATTAACTGGAGTTATGATACCATAAATAACTGTGAAATCAACCATATTTGATTCATTTCATGGAATATGGGGAGGCGTAAGCCCTCGTATTCACAGACACAGCCACCCTAAAACTTCACCACCGGAGGTCCCTTGGGCAGACCAATCTCGAGCGTGTCGATGCTGTTGGCGGTGGCATCCAGTAAATCATTTTGATCGGTTGTATAGGCCAGAACAGTTTCCCAGGCGGGAACGGCATCGAGATGCAGAGAATGGACCTGGTTCCAAAGTCTTTCTAAGGCCTGGGCGTCTTGCTCGGCTAGTTTGAGCAGGTGGTCGGGATGGTCTAATCGGCCATCGAGGAGACAGGTCGCTTGGCAGAGGGGGAGATGCTCTTCTTTAGAGGGTGGCGACTGCATTGGGAAGAGCCAATGACCTTGTATGTCGAGCATTCCAATATCGAGAAGCTCTGATTTCTCACCTTTTTGCAGCTGTATCAGGTACTGGGTGGCCTGCTCTTGTGAAAGACCTAAATAAACGGGCTCTTGATCCGCTGCTCTGAGCACCAGCAGAAATTCATAAGGTTTCGCAGAACCGAATCTCCACAAGTTTTCATCATTTGAGCCCGCTTGAGTCAACAATGTATCCTGAGTGAGATAGAGGTTTTTGGGTAACATTTCACACTTGAACAAGTCCGTAACTGAACGGATGTACGAGTGATTCAAGGGGAGGGTCAGATTCTTAATGCAGAGCTCTTTTTCTACCCACCTGGCTTCAATGCGCCCTTTCTCTTCATGTGTAGCAACACGCTGCTGTTCCCTTTTTTGCATACGCTGTCGCGCTTGCGTCCTCACTTCTTGCTTCTGAACTTGTCTGGCATTGAAATCGTTGCTTCGATGAGAAGGAAGTTGGGCAATCAAATTTTCTGTTTCCCCAATCACCTGCTCCACTCTTTGTTCAGCCCAGGCGGGGAGCACCTTCACTTCTCCTTGACCTTGCTCTCCCTGCGGCATTTTGTGCAGTAAAGAACCGAAAGCCACTTTCAAGCCTTCATTAAAGGCGCTCAACACCTCACGAGTGCCTTTTTGTACACAAGCATAGCCCCACTGTTCAAAGGGGTTGTAACCCATCTTCTTGTAGACCGCCTCCTCACACGCTTTAAAAATTTTGAGTTGCTCCTCGACGGGTTTGCCACGCAGTTCTGCCCGAAGCAAACGCATATAAACCGCTTCAATCTCTTGATAAGCTCTGGCTTGAATCGCCTCGCGAAGTCGCTTGACCATATTCAGCAGAGCCCAACGAAGGATAAACTGTGGCGTGATTTCTATATCCTGAGACAAGTCCAGCGCATCTCGAATCTGATGTGCTATTTTATCGTGAACGATCCAACGGATGGTCTGGGATTCGTGCCCCTGTGCCACATCCACCAAAATGCGTCTAGCCCTCAACAAGGCCTGCGCTAAATCATCCAAACAACAGTTTTCACCGATAGTGATAATGAACTCCGCATCGGGACCTGCATAAACGTCCATTCCCACATTGTCTTCAGGCGCTAAAATTCGAAGTAATTGTTTGCCATGAAGCTCCGGTTTTCTCAGCAGGGATTTCAAGTCGCTGCCCTCTAGCCGACGAGGGTTCTGACCCCGAAGATGAAGATACAGAACTTTTTCACCGATTTTTCCTTGAGCATCAACCTGCTGCTGAGCATACAGAGTACCGTCCACCGCCGGATTCTTATCAAGAAATAGTTGAGACCACTCTGAAGATCGTCGAGCACCACAAGCACCACCGAAATCCAAAAATCCCGCCGCCTTACCAAACTGATGGGCTTCAATAAACTCAAGAGGCGTTGAGGAATGATCCAATTCAACCCGAGCATTTTTATGGAGGCAGGCTTTTCGGATAACCTTGGCCAGGAAAGCCGTGTCTTCACAGTACGAGGCATCATCACCATAGTATGTGTACTGACTGCGCATGCCGAGCGTGGCTGAAAATACCACCGCTTGAGCCGCACCGTAAGAAAGGCCAGCAGCAGTAGCCAGTAACCGATGGTTATACACCGCAACCTGTCCTGCCGGTACAGCAGCGACATAGCGCAAAATGATTTCTCGGTGTGAACGCAGTGAACGGAAAGCTTCCTGGAAAGCGCCTGAATCAGGCTTATTCACATCAATTTCTCGCAGAGGAATGGCTTGTTTCCCTTGCCATTCAAGGAACTGCATTTCGATGGGTGTCTTGCCAAGCTCAGAACCACCACTTTGAATTTCTGCTTGTTGTTTTAGTTCTTTGAGAACTGTGATGAATTGCAAATCAGTCTGCAGTCCACGCTGCAAAAAGCCCTGGTGAGTCAACCCAAGTGCGATATCCGGCACCTCAAACTTAGAACCACTCAACTGACCATGATCACGCGGAGCCTCTACCTCGTTACTACTGTGAATTGAAGGGCCATGGTCGATCATGCCCTTGAGACTCAGCGTAAAAGGCAGCACCTCTGTCGCAAGGCCCCGAAGTTGGGCGATCCACTGGGCTTGAAGTTGCTCTTTCTTGTTTTTACTTTGATAACGTTGAAGGAGCCATTCTGGCGGTGATGTCGTTTTGTCCATCAGGTACTGAGCCATCAAATCTTCTCTTTGGCTTGGATCAACATTTAGCGCCTTCATCGACAGCATGTGCCTCAATAGATTTCGAATGATCTCTTTTCTCATACTGGTACTCAGACTCGCTTGGCCATTTTGTTGTAAGCCTAGGGTTTCATTATTCGCTAAGTAGCGGTAAACCTCATGCTGCAGCGCGCGGTAAACAGAAGGAATAGGCTTCGGCTCTCCAATAGCGATATTGGCGTTGAGTAAGCTATCTTTGTTTCGATGACCTTCATCGATTAAAAAAACGGCCCGATCTTCGTAGAAACAAAGAAGCTTATCGAGTCGGTACACCCGCTGTGTATCTTTAGCGCTCAGGGCTTTGCGATATTCCAGATCAAGCAGTTGATAGCCCTCGGGCACCATTACCAATGCACTCGGTCGGCTATCTTGTCGCTCAAGTCTTTCTAGTAGAATGCTCAGATCAGAATGGTTGAGCTCCGTAGAAAGCGTCAGATTCAAATACTCACAGCGCTTCTGAAAATACTGGGCTAGCGCTTGTTTGAAATCGCGATGACAAATATCGACAAGGTTGGGAAAGCTAAAGAATATCGGCGTTTTACCCATGCTCAAACACAACAGTGCAACAATGGCGGTGATTACCTTTGTCTTTCCTCCCCCCGCAGGAAATTCGAAATAAAGTTGTTTGAGCAAACTACCCGCAGGATCAGTCTGACCATTTTCTAGGCAAGCGAAGACCTTCAGTAAAATAGCTGCCTGATCGGGATCGCTGCGAAGCAAGTTACCCGACATGAATTGATAAAGGGAGAGCCACCAGTGACCGAACGGATTAAAAGTCTGTTTTTTGCCAAGAATTGCCGCACAAGCTTCTGCATTTTTGTCTTCGAGTTCTGTGAGGGCTTCCTCTAATTGGCTCATCTTCCATCCACATTCCATGAAGGTGATAGAAGCTTTCATCAACTCTTTCAGATCTTTTTCATCCAAAAAAGGATTTCGTTCGAGCAGTGATCGAGGATATTTAGGATTGAATAGCACCAAAACATCAAAAACTGTGATCGGTGGATGCTGCGGACTGAGCAAGAGAGATTGCTGAGCCAATGTTTTACAACGATTAGCTATCTCTTCTACTAAGCCCTTCGCGATTTCTTGCTGCTTTCGCAAATCGGATAAAGCGTTTTTGATTTCACTCTCGGCATTATCAGCCAATGCGTAGCAATCAACCTGGGTTTCCACCGGTTTTTTGAGCATTTCACGAATCGGTTTTTGCACCGTTTCACAAAGCTCATCACCATTCTCACTCACGATGCTTTCAAGATCTTTGGCTTCTTCCGGAAGAGGATGAGGTGTGGAGGTCACTAGCTGTTTAAACTGGGCCGCAAAAGGACGTTGCTCATAGTCTTCTATCAACTGAAGTGGTGCGATTTGAGGGAGGGGCAATGTGACAGTACTATATTTAAGGACATTCGTCTTAGGCCGAGAATAGCCCTTGGCATAAAAAGTGTCATTACCCAACACCTTGTCTAATTCCCCTACTACTGCTTCGGTGAGTTTGTCACGCCGCGCTCGGATTCGCACTAGCAGATCCAGACGCATATCATCATGATCACGACCATCCCACAGCCCGAGGCGTTTGCGCTCAAGCGTTGCACGAAGGTGTAAATCAATAGGAGCAGGAAATTGTTTTTGCTTTACCGCCTCCAAGGCTAGCTTACTGAGATTCCCGCCCAATTCTGCGCAGGTCCAATACGCGCAGATCGCGGGTCGTTCAGTACCCGTATAGTTACCTGTATAGCGAACAGCATGGTAGAGTTCATTGAATTGTGTTCGTACAGGCCCTCCCAGAACTCGTGGTTCCGGTTTTTTTTGAGGACGAGAAAATGCGCGTAATCTTTGAAGCTGCTCTTCTCTGAGTTGCAAACAGACTGGAACACTTCGATCTTGACCATACTCCGCCAAATGGATATCCACTGCTTTCCAGAAGGTGATTCTAAAGGGAAGACTTTTATCAGCTTCTTCAGCAACGCGAAGTGTAGCATCTTGAAGTTCAGTAATGCGAAGCGCCAATTGAAGAATCAATGCATGCGCCCCATGAAATCGTTTTGTTCGGTCGGCCAAGGTCGCTAATTTTTTCCAGTCTTCCAGAGAGAGTGGTTCCTCATCTCCGATTTGATCGAGAATTGAAAGAGCCGCCAAGGGTTGGGCACAGGAGATCATGAGTAAAAGCAGCTTGAAGACTGCGGCGTGATTGCCAACTTGCCACTTAGCACCCGATTTGTTTTTCTCATAAACAACACATCGATTAGCCTCGGGTATCAGCAGTCGACATTGATCGAGAGAATTTTTCAGAAGCAGTTGCGATGGGTATCCGGGTAGCTCTGAAGCTTCCTCTGTCTGAACAAAAAAACCCGGAAATTGTAGGCACTCGAATTGATTCCCTTTTCTCTGAAAACAAAGACCTTCTAAATAAGGATAAATAATCGCTTCAAGCTGGCCATCTTTGGCCCACGCAATAATATTGTTTGATTGAGCTAGACGAATCCAGGGATCAGTGGCCAAAACAACGCGTTCAGTGCCCGTTTTTTGGTTTGAAATCTGATAACCTTCTTCCGTGGGACTTAAAAGAATACTGGGTTTTTGTTGCGTATCCAGCATGAGCAAACGAGGTTTCTCGCTATCGCACTCTATCCAAGCGCTATGTCCAACAAGAAGTTCACGCGGTATGCCCGACAGTTCCAGGGCGAGCTGCCAACGTGTATTTTTTTCATCGCCCTTGAGGGAGAAATCGCGAATGGCTAAATAGGTCAGTTGCCTTCGGTAGGCGGCCATAAGTTCCGTGCGAATCTCGGCCAGTTTGTGCTCTGCTATATTGCAATCTCGTTTGACATCGACAAAGTTTGCTCCATCATTCACCGTGTACTTAATATACTTCGCAAACATCCTTTTCTTATCCCAAAAATCTTTGCTAGCGTAGATTATCAGTGAATCACCGTTATCCTCTTCAATCATCATCAGAGATCCCTCTCCCTGGTAGGCATAAAACCCACGCATGGTGCACCAAAAAGATTTGCCCATCGAACGTATGTGAGCCGGAATCTCCCAAAGATCTTCGATTTGATAAAAAGTGAATTGCTCATATCTCTCTGCACCGAAGCGTCCAACAACTTTAATCTCACGTTGAGCAAACTGAGCGCGTGACTCAAATCGTAGCCGTTGATCACTCTCCAAACGCCAAATTTTGTCAGCTC
The DNA here is from genome assembly GCA_964567285.1 of uncultured Gammaproteobacteria bacterium. Lineage (GTDB taxonomy): Bacteria > Pseudomonadota > Gammaproteobacteria > JAIEPX01 > JAIEPX01 > JAIEPX01. Next base: position 431,724 of record CAZMLO010000001.1, on the reverse strand, counting down.
CTTGTTTGAGTGGGGGGGACTGTTTGACATTCAGTAAGGTACAGACGTTTTCGCTTAAGCTCTGAGGCTCCCTCTCAGGTGGACTACCTAATGGCAGATCATTGCAGAAGATGCAGCCATCGAAGGGATCAACGACAATAAAATCGATCCCGCGTTGTGCTTCATAAATAGCCGCCTTTTCGGTCCACGCTGTACAGCCTGGTATAAATGTAGCCAATTGTTCGAGCGCCTCGGGAACTACTGCTTTGAGCGTTTCACTCTGAAGTTCAATGTGACGCAGCACCTCCCCCTCCATCCAATGAAGGCTTTTCTTATTCATTTTCCGGCGCAAAGTGCGGGCTTCAATCCAATAACGGAGCAATTCAACGGGCTTTTCAGAGTAGAATCTGTAGAGATAAGCGCGGTGTAACGCTAAAGCAGCCCGCTGTCTCTCGTCTAATTTTAATGCCTTGGTTGAGCGATCGAGTTCGGCCAGCATTTCCGCCACCTGGCTCTCCCCCTTGGGCGCCAGTTGCTCAACATCCAGGGTGAGTCGTTGCCAGAGCAAATGATCATCAAAGCCACTTTCAGAAGCTGCTGTACGATCGCGTTGGGCACGTAGAAAACCATAGATTTGTTGCAGTAACCCTTTTCCACCTTCTTGACGAAGTTCTGTATAAAGTGATCCCTCTTCTAAGAGCACATTCTCAATCAACACTCGCACATCCGGGTGACGACAGGCTGTGGGAAAACGAAAGCAAAAATCCATCAGTTGACTGAGTTTCAATCGATACACTCGCTGCAGCATAATCAGCTGCAAAGCATGAACCACCAACTGCGGTAAGTTGCCTAAAGAAGTTTTGGCATGCATGATCTGATTTTCAGTCTTCAAATCCTCGCTGAAAAAAACCGCTTCTGCCTCTTTAGAATACGCTTGCGTTTGTCGAGGCTGAATTTGTGTGGGCGCTTGAGGCGGTGTTCGTTTGTGTTCGATTAAGGCCTCAAGATCGGTGGGAAGGCTGTCTGCATTGCAGTAGATGAGCTCGTAATATTCTTTTTTCTTTTTAGAATTGTTGTAGCGTAGGAGAACAGGAATCTGATCACAGCGAAGAATCACACCCAGATCTTCTTGAGCACCCTGAGTTGAGACCTGCCACAAGCGATTCAACGTTACTGCAAAATAATGTAAGTCATCATAGGCTTCAGGCATTTTAAGCCCTTCGTAGACGTCTTTCTCATACAAGTAACGGCGTGCGATGAGTGTTGATAAAGACCGATCTTGATCGAGCGCAAACTGTTTTAAATAAAGTAGATGTTGCTCAGGTTTATAATAATAGCCTTTATTGTGACTGAGGCTGAGTATTCCCCAAGGATGCTTACCCCGATAATAACTGAAAATCACTTTTTCCAACCCTTCATTTCTTTGCAGAAAATAGTCCTGCAGAGCACGCCAACGTTCTATTTGTTCACGTCGGTGAAAAAAGAATTGCTGATCATGATCCAGCAACTTCAAGCCAAAGCCTTTGAGCTTGAGAGGATCTCCTTCCAGACACCTGGCCAGACTGTCCGCGATACAGTAGGCCGTTGCCACGGATAGGATGGCACGGGGCAGTTCAGTTTCTTGTGATTCGACGATGGCTGAACCATAGCGCTGAAGTAGCCTGCGCAAGGCCGTTAATAATCGTAACCGATCGTCTGGGGCAATCGCGTTCCAATAAAGATCAGGGCCTTTGACACTGGGAAGTGGCAAAAGGCTGAGTAAAGCATGCATTTCAGCGATCGCGTTGTCATGAAAATCTTCTGCGAGGGCATTTAACCGAGCCAATAAATTTTCTGGACCAGGACTGAGCTCAGCGGACTTACGAATCACTTTGGCCTTAGGTTTGCCGGGATTTCCATTCCAGCGCCCCTCATGGAGTTTTCGGGGTGCAGGCGCGATAAATTGCCAAGCGCTCTGAGCGCCTTGGCAATTCGTGGAAACCATCTTGCCTGGTTCTGGTACTGGAAGTACCTTTTCCAGGGCTTCCGTCAACACATGAATTCTCGCGAGATCCTGATCATTCAGCGTTTTATTCCGAGCCAACTTCTCATTGGCGCTATGAATCTCAGTCAGTTGATCTCTCAAAAGAGCAAAATCTTTCAATGAACCCGCCTGAGCATGCTGAAATACCTGAAACAAGGCCTGGGCCTTCACAGCAAAATTGAGCCTTTTCAATAATTTGGGTGCTGCCATTTGATGGTGTCGAAAAAGAATGCGGGGCAGATGATGAAAACTCGTGGCACTTCGTGCCGGAGTGCTGGCCATATACGGTTTGAAATCGGCGGGCTGGACTTCTGCTATGACATCCGCTAATACCGCATAAATTTCTTCGGGAGTGGTGCTCTTGAGTTGGTACCCCTTGAGCTGTCTAATCCAAGTTTGGCCTAGTTCAGAGGGTTCTAGCTCTTTAGAAAAAATCCCTGTTTTGACGAGCTTTAAAAAAAAGGCCTGATCGCGCAGCAGCATTTTTTCGGTGCAATAGCTATGTAGACGCTTGCCATCGCGGATGGCAAGAACGGGATGAAGACGCATGCCCTCACCTCGGTTCAGCATCCTGAGGTATAGTTTCGATTTTTCTCGGGTGAATTCGACTAAAAAAGCTTCTTCTTTGCCACTGTTCTGGCTTTTATAAATGATAGGAATCAGGAAGTGGCCGCCCTCTTTTTCTAGGGCTGCATCTGCCATCAGGAGCAATTCATCAATGCTTTTCTGGCTGGCTTCTACGATCAAATCATAAGCTTTCTCTATGGCCCGCAGCTCGGAACGCATGAGGTTGAGTTTGTCCGCTGAGAGAGTCGGATCAATCAGATGCACCCCTTGGCTAAAATCTGCTAGGCATTGATTCCACCAGCGTAGCACCTCTTTAAAATCTACCGTTTCATAGGGAGAACCCGCCAGGGTTGCATCGCAGAGAAGATGAGCAGCATGGACAGGGTTTTCGAGTGGACGGTTGCCTTTTTGGTGCTGTTCTAAGGCGCTGGCCAAGGCTTTGGAGGCTTCATCCCAAGCTTCAGATTGGACAAGCCGAGAGGCTGAGGGATGACCGTAAGTTCTTTTCATGCCGCTGCTCTTATTTAATTAAATTAACGAGTTATGCATATTTTTGTAGCATACCTGATTCGGGGGTGCTAGTCAAAAATCTTAAAAAAGTATTTCTTATTGATTTTTCTTTCATGGTTGCTGTAAAATGGGATTTTGTCCGAAAGAGGTCTTGTTGATGAAAGCTCAAGCAAAATTAGAAAAGGGCGTCTATTCCGTTGATCAAATCGCACACATTCACAATAATACCGGAGACGATGAATGGTTAGCTAATGTAGTATTCTTAGATTCGAGCACCCTTTTCGAGATTCATCAAGGTAAGCCCGAATTCAAGTATGACAAGACTCAAATTAAGAAAATGTTCGAGCTACAACGACTATCCGCACTAAAAGCTCAAGATCGTACTGCCACACTAGATAAGCAACTGGATTCAGTAGAAGGCCTATCGAGTAAATTAGAAGATTCTGATTCCAGCCTATGGATTACCATTGATGCCACCGGTGAGGATAGCGCCACTCAAGCTTACACAATCGCTCGATCTCTGCAAGAAGTAGGATTGGGGAACCGATATGATCAAATTGTCTATGGCCCCAAAGCATTTGTAAACTGTCATAAATTAAAAACGAATTTATCTCTCGAATCTGAACCTGAAGACTTATCCAGAGAATCCGAAGAAAAGCAAGGTACGGTCGCCCAAGATGTTTTTGAGGAGGATGCTCCCTTCGGAAATCCCATGCAAAAACAAGGTGAGGTCTCGAAAGATGTTATTGAGGGTGCCTCTTCCACAAAGCATAAACAAGTACAAGCGTGTGTCACCGAAAATGTTTTTGGCGGAGATGGCTCCCACACAAAACCCAGGGAAGAACGAGCTGATTTGCCAGGAAATGTTTTTGGGGAAGCTGTCCCATTAAAGAAAATCAGGGTTGATGAATCGGGCGAGGGTGAATTAGGCTTTACCACAAACGCTGAGGGCTCTAGTCAACCTGTAGCAGATGATTTTGGTGACAATCTCTCTTCAGATGACGGATCGGATTCAGGGGAATACGATGAGTCTGCTTCAATGACGAAAGAAGACGGCGATCTCCATGAGATGAGCCCCCTGAAAGAATGGTCGCGGGATTTACGTCTGTGGCTCTTTACTGCGGCCTACGTCTCAACTCTTCTTGACGTGTACTTGCGTAAGAAAGATTATGTTCATCGCTATCCCTCCTTTGTTCAACGATTTAATACAACCTTTTTAAATGTCTTTGGATTTAATGGTTTCGACCCCGTCAATCTCATGATCTACAGTGCAGACGGAAATAAAACCCGTTACAAAGGCTCTAAGCTACCCTTCTGGCTCATGCTCGCGTCTTTTCTAGGCTTACCTTCTCGAGCAGAGTCTGTGGTAGACGGAGTTCCCCAATTTAGTGGATGGCAACTTCTGAGGAATCTCTTTGGGGTTTGGATACCTTTCAAAGAAACACTCAGTAGTCAGAATGGTCTTCTCAGTTTTTATCAATACCGTTCGACAGAGAAAAAAGTTGTTCAAAGCCTATTGTTATTGTTTAAGCTGGTACTGATTTTCCCTATAAAGTTGATCTTAATGCCATTTAAGATCCTGCTGAATATCATCAAGTTAGTCACAGAAGTTTTTTTACCTCTGATTTCAGAATATACGGCAATGCTTAATGGTGCACTGATTGTGGGTCTGAAAGATTTCTGTGACGAACAGATAGCGAATGGATTTCTAAGAGCAGGCCTAATCTTTTTGGGCATGATCCCTCTGGTGGCCATGGTAATCATTCAATATGCCATGGTTTGGGTGAACCGCCTTGCCTTTGCATTCACTTCTCCAGAGATGAGTGCCCGCGCTGCCTTTGCTTTAGGCTACACCCTTACTATTGGGAAAAAGGGTTCGCCCTTACAGAGAAGTATTTCTACTATCATGGGTGGGCTCGGTGCAATCGTGAGCCTGGCTTTGTCGGGAGTGTTGTGGGCTTTTGCCCTTCCGCTGGCCATCAGTGCTTTGGTCACCGCCATTCCTTCACTGCTCACGGCTGTCACCTGGATTTCTCAATTGCCTATTGTGACAACTTCTCTCGCTTGGCTTGGCCAATGGCCCTTGCTCACAAATCTCACGGTCTTGCTAAAGAGTGCAATTAGCACCGTAGGTGGCGGATTAGCTCTTGCTTTCGGACCTTACATCACACCGTTGGCTACTGCGATAGGCTTTCAAATTTCCGCTGCCGTGATGACAGTCGGTACCTTCCTAGGCATGATTGCTATTCCTGTTGCGGCTATTTTGAGCCGGGCGGCGGATGAGCTCAGTAATGTGTGGGCCAGATGGGTAGAACAGAAACCGTTTGCCCGTTTTGGTCGATGGGCCTCAGGTAACAATGGCGATGAGAGCACAAAGAAGGTATCAATGCCTTCCGAAAATAAGGTCTTTGTCTATCAAGCCTTGCCAGGAGGTGACTATATTGTCAGTTCGCGCGCATTAAACCTCAGAAATCTGTTTGATGAGGAGCTCAAAGCCATCGAAGTGGCTGGCTATAAAGCCGAAGCATTATTCCTGAGGGCGAAAGAAAATAAAGAATATGATTCAAATGAACAAGCTCGATTTCCGACAGCAGCGGAACAACTCGCGACTGCGGAATATCCAGTGTTAGCTAAATAGAAACGTCGACACCACTTTGAGGTGCGACTCAACATTGAGAGATAAAACGTGGAAGAAAAAAGAACGGCCATCGCCCAAAAAGAATCTTCAAAATTACCCCGATTGTTCAACCAAGCGGGAAAATATATCCGTTTCGAACGCTACAATGGCACAGATATTCGCGAACAATCCCGACGTAATTTTAAAGCATTACTCGAACGCTTAAAAAATCGTACTCAGGTTCCTGAAGCAGAGCGTGCGAATTACGGTGCCGCCCGTTTCTCAGAAAAAGAAGCTCAGTTCTTAAGATTTTGGCACGGCCACATTATCCCGCTATTCACAGCTCGACATGGCACCGAACAATTTGCCTATATTCAACATGCTGGCTGCATGATGTCAGTCGCTGATCGTCGACGTGCGAGTTCTACGCATCAGAATAGTCGAACAGGCGGTGTTGATCGACAAGATTATATTTATTTTGTGCTGGGTATTGGTGCAAAACATCCTGTGCCAACCAGCGTATCGAACAGCAAAACTATCACAATTCACTTTGATCGCATGAGACCCGAAGAAAAGCAACAATATGCCGGCATGTTTATCAGTGGGCACGATGCAGACTATCAACGTAACATTACCTACCCCATTATCATGTGTGGTACCACTGAATTCAAAGTGAGCTATGATGCAAAAGCGGGATTACGAACCACCACTTTTACACGGACCGATGGAACTCTTATCACTGAAATATTAACACCTGCCGAAGAAATTGTTGCAGCCGATCCCAGCATTGATGTCATTTTTGAGTGGCTCGGTTACAAAATGATCGAGTACTTGCGTTTTATTGGTGGGGATTTTCAAGAAGAAATCTTAGGATGCAACGATGTCGATAAAATTGCCACTGTCTTTCATGCATTATTTCCTTCTTATCGTTTCCCTGAATTAAAAATACCTTTGAAAAAAATCCCTATTAATGCAGATTATGTTGAAGTTTCTAAGAGCAGCGAACTCAGCCATAAAGAAGTCAGCGCTTTTCATCAAGCGTGTATGCGGTCCGACCTTCGAAAACTAAACGCTACGATTAATCCAATGATAGCCTCTGCTCCCGGTAAAGATGACGATACACCGCTTAGTGTTCTCACAAAAGAATATCGACAAATTTCTTGCGAGGTGGTGCAATTACTGCTCGATAACAATGCAGACCCCAATGCTGGCACGCTCATAGATTCAAATTTAAGTCGCGCACTCAATAAAGGTGATCCTCAGTTAATAGCAATATTGATGCGTGGCTCTTCTCATCCTCATTGCCGTAACTTGCGATTATTACCCAAGGTGGGATACATAGAATTAAAAGCCATCATAGCATCGCATCGGCTAGATCTTTTTACTGAGTTTTATCCCCAATATTTGAAATATGAACACCCACAAAAACTACTGAGAGTTGCTTGCAATAGCACTCTAGAATCAGCCAAAGAATATGCGAACAATACCAACCTCAACGATGAATCACAAAAACATTATCAAACTTCGCGTTGTAGAGGCTTTTTTAAAAGACCCTAGGCTCAACATTAATCAAGCTAGAGGTAGCACTGCACAGAGCATATCGGATCTTGAAGGATGGACTGCGCTTCACTATGCTTGCTGGAAAGGCCATTTTGAGGTAGTGGCTGCCCTGCTTGACGCCGGCATTGCAATCAATCTAAAAACCCGAACTGGCATGACCGCCCTAGCGATAGCAGAAAAAGTACTCGCCGGTGAATTAGATTTCATGTCTCAATCTGAGAGGAATTCCGAACAGCTAACCAATCAAAACTTAAGAATGTTTTTGAAGCACGATATCGACAAACAACAATTATCAGCACAAAGCCAAACGAATTTGCAGAAAATAATTGCCACTTTAAAAGCCAAGGGCGCCACTCGAGATAAAGAAGCTGAAGCAGCCGAAAAACCTGAGGGCACTCATTTTGCTGTTGCGGCCTGTATTACTGCAACCTTCAATAATAAGCAACATGTGCTACTGGTAAGAAAGAAAAATAATTTCGATGAACCGCAAGGCATGTTTTTATTTCCAGGCGGATTCTATGATGCTCAACAAGATCAAGGTAATTTTGCCGCAGGGGCTATTCGTGAAGTTCGAGAGGAAACTGGCATTGATCTCATCAAGGCCTCTTGCACAAGGCTAGCCACTTACAAAGCATTAGACAGCGGTACTGATTATGAGCATCAATTTTTTCTCTTCGACATAGGCACTGTTAAACGATTACCTTTCTGTGTTGCCAAATCTGATATTGGCGAGTCCCAATGGGTTAAGCTTGAGCAGATTCAAAGCACACTGCTTCATGAAGAGCTTGCTATGAGCATTCGAGGCATTCCGATTTCTCATTCTAACACCATTATTTTGTCAGCACTAAAACAACAAAAAATCCCTGAAGAACAGGCTATCATCGCTTCTCAAATATTAACCACTGAAAACAATCCTGCCAATATCGGTAGCACACTTTTCTTAGCTTTTCATTTGCAAGGCGCTTACGATGTACGTGAGCAATTAATTAGCACCTTCGAGACATTAGCACCTAAAGTTCCTGCGGGTTTTTTGCAACGCTGCTTCAATGAAATGCTTCAAATTTTAAAAGATGATTTAGGTGAAGATAAAGCAAAAATCTGTGTACAAAATCTTATTACTCATATGGTCAGAACAGGAATTTGCAATGTGGGTGATTTGCGGGTGAAAGGTATACCATTAATTCACGGCGCTTGTATGTCTCATAAAACTCCTGCAATCGTCTGGCTTTTAGAGCAGGGTGCAGACGTTAATGATCAATTTATAGCTGGTCTTGAGACTGCATCTCCACTAAGTACTCTCATCATGACCAATGATTTAAATTCCGCTCGAGTTCTAGTCGAACGCTTTGGCGCTAACATAACTTTAGGACAGACTACCGATTCCGCCTTAACAATTGCCTGTAGTCAAACCACTATCCCCGATGATTTCATTGAATACCTCTTCGAAAAAGCCGGTGTTATCACTGACGAATTATTGGGAACTGTGCTCCACGAATTAATTAGAACGCGACGATTTGCGCTGTTAGATACAATTCTGACGCGTTTCCCTCTAGATCTAAACCGCGAATACTATCGCCGACAAATGATGCCAACAAAAGTTTACCCCATACTGACTGCAATTAATATCTATAGTCATGAGTGCATTATTTTACTGGCTAAACACGGAGCTGATTTAACACTTGAACATCGACCCGATTCAACCTTGATTCAATTTGCCAAATCAATGAAAAGAGACGTAGAATCTCGACGATTACAATGCATCGCTAATATGCCTGAGCACCCTGAAAACATAGCAGAGCCAGGCTACTTCAATGCAATGAAATCATCTTTATTTTTTGATAACAGCACGACCCCAGAAGAATCTGCACAAAAGCTTCTCAAAATCGAAGAAGAGCTCATAGAAATCAATAAAATTATCACACACCTCACATCGCTCCTCCCCCCCAAACCCCGAGAGCCACAAAACTTAGAAGAACTCACCGAGTATCTGAGAGCCCAGTGGAAATAATAGAGGATTAAAGGCTAACTAACGTAATTTTTCGCCATTAGGTACAACGGGATCCACCGTTGCTAGGCAGATCCCTTCGACACCATCATTAAATCCCACCAATAAAAATTGCGATATAAAGCCAGCGATATTTTTTTCACCCAGATTCACACAACCGATAATTTTACGTCCAACGAGAGTCTTTGGTGTATAGTGAGCCGTAACCTGCGCCGAGGTCTGTAGCACACCAATCTGCGGCCCAAAATCCGCCCAAACTTTGTATGCAGGCTTACGAGCCCGCTCAAATACTTCCGCCTTTATAACCGTGCCTGATCGTAGCTCAACCTGCTCAAATTCTTCCCATGTGATAGTTTTCATATCAGTTCCTTTTTCAAGTATTCATAGTTACTTTGCATATTACAATTATCGAGTGCCAGACGATATTTGACATGTACCATATAACACTTTTAAACGATACTACAGCCTACTAAATTTCTTCCTACATTGCTTCGTAATAACATTCGTTACCCTTTGAAGCGCTGGGTATTGGCCATGAAGCTCGTGGAAGTTTTTTGTTACTGCTGGCAAATTTTCTAGTAGCGATTCTGACATTTGATCAACCATTTTTTCAAGATACTGCAGTTTAATATCGCAATCACCTGCCAACTTTTCCCAATGTTTTAGAGTGATTTTATCAGGGTTAAATTCACCCCCGACTGAAAAAGCAAGTTCCGAATCAATATGCTCAATTGCTCTGGTGCAAACCAAATCATAAAATGGTGCTAAGCTTATTTGATTATCTCTATTATACAATAGAGAAATGTTTTTTGCATGAGCATCTGAGTTGCCAGCTAGCACATTAAATATTTGCCATCGTAATAAATTTTCTGAATCTTTAATTGGGTTTTGAACTATCCTCTGGACTAATCGATAACATTCACTAAATGAGGGGCCGCCCTGTTGCTCATATTTTCTCTCATATCCAACTCCCAATGCTTGACAAAAATCCTCTTGATGCAACCTTTCAATTACTTTTTTTTCTCCTAAAATCCTATCGTATCTTTTGATCAACAAATAATAGTGATCATCTATTTTCTTTAAATCGACTTGGACCACTGGCAGACCAACTGATTTTGCCAGCATTATCATAAAATATTCATAGACAGGGATGTTTCTATAATCAGCTATCTCAAATTTCGAAATATGCGATGATGGGGAAGCACCTTGAGGAATGAAATATTTTTTACCATCAAATAAAATCGCACACTTATCTTGCGCACCTGCCAAAGACAATCTGGGCCGATTCTTACTTGAATTTAGGTTTAATATTGCTCCTTTTCGTTGAACTAGGTTTTTCAAATCGACATCATTCAATTGGCTATACTCATAGTCCTCACTAGGCAGCATATTAGCAGGTAAAATTGACAAGGCACCAGCACACTCCCCGCCTATTGCTTTTAGCAATTCAAAATCGGAGTTTGATATTTTCAGATCACGAACGATGTGCATACGAGCATCTGCTTCAGGCAGTAAGTTCACAAAAAAATTGTGTGCTGTATTTAGTTCAGGCGGATAATCCAGAGTATTTAAAGGCAACTGTTGAGAAATAGAAAATCCTTTTTCCACCCAATTTTTTTCATAGTGGAAGCCTATTATACCGGCAGCATTTCGCCGAAGAACACCAACTAGACGTTTCTGATACCAAACATTTAAGACATCTTCATCAATCATCTTTTAGCCTCATGCCCTGTTTATAACCCCGAGGCTGTATATAAACTTCTAAACCCAGCTTGTTTAACATTTTTAATGCTTTACCCAATTCGGCCGTTTCTTTCCCTCGTTCAAGCTCCGAGATAAATCGTATGCTCAAATTACTGAGGCCCGAAACTTTTTCTAAGGTTAAATGTTGGCTTTTTCTAAAGCGTCTAATAATCTCCCCCAACTCGTCAACAGAGTTGACTCGCCCAAACTTAGGCCCAAGATTCTGTTTAGGGTTTATCATCTCTCCACCATTAAAAATATACCGTACGGTAAAAATATAACACACCCAGCCTATTGTCAAGCATATTTGTACCGTACGGTATAAAAAATCGAGTTACGAACCCAGCCTCCGCCTTTTATCCCGTACGTAATAATTTTCGATCGTTTCTCAGTCTACCAAGCGCCTAGTAATTATTGCTGTATAATAATATTGACTCTGACGTTACGTCATATCTTAGGGTAGCGGCTTCATGAGTGGAGTATCCACAATGTCCTACACAGTGAATAAATTAGCGAAGCTTTCTGGAGTTAGTGTCAGAACTCTTCATTTTTATGATGAGATCGGACTACTGAAACCGGCGTATTACGGTGAAAATAATTACCGGTATTACGAAGAAGAACAACTCCTGTTGCTTCAACAGATTTTATTCTATCGGGAATTGGGTTTTTCACTCAATGAAATAGGGGAAATTCTCAGCAGCAAGAGCTTTGATAAAATTAGGGCTCTTAGTTCGCATCGAGAAATTCTAGTCAAAAATCTCGATCGAACCAAAGATTTGATCAAGACCATTGACAACACTATTCAACATTTAAGAGGAGATGTAACGTTGAAACACAAAGATTTATATTATGGCTTTGATTCAGAAAAGCAAAAAGCGCATGAGAAATATCTCGTTGATGAAGGCATCATCACACAGGAATTTCTGGATGAAAGTCACAAAAAAGTGAAAAACTGGACTGATGTTGAAAAAAACGCCTTTATTCAAGAAGGGGAAACTATTATGCAGGCCTTGATTGAAGCGATGAAAAATAAGCTATCGACTTCATCTGATGAAGTACAGTCTATTATGCATCGTCATTATACTTGGCTAGAGCGAAGTTGGACTCCTACCAAGGAAACCTATGTGGGGTTGATCGATCTCTATGAAACGCCTCACTTCAGAACTTTCTTCGATCAGCGTCACCCGGAGTTGTTGTCCTTCATACAAAGCGCCATGCGCGTTTTTGCTGAGAGACAATTGTCATAGTATTATTTCCCTGCCTGCTTTTTGCAGGCAGGGTTCTTACACTAATCTAATCCAGCTTTTAATTATTATCAGACTCTAAGGAACTGGAAGGTGACTTGAACTGGTGCTGCATCACTTCTTAACTAACGATTTTGAATTTTTTAATCTTATTCTTAATATTCGAGGTTACTTCTTCCAATAGCGGTAAATCTGCTATTTGATGTGATAATCTGTCAGACCAATTTCTCCTTAGTGACGGATTATCAAGTTTTTCAGACAGTCCAGACCATGTAGGATAGATATTATAGAGGTATTTGTGAAAACTACGAATTTTATCAGGATTAAAATCAAATTCGTTGGTTTTATTTAGCAGAAACCAAATGTCATATATATCCCTAGGTTCATTTCGGATTAAGTCACTTAATAAACCCAGCTTATTAGCCAAAATTGTATTCAGTGTCATGACTTGTAGATACGATGATTTTTCTGAAGCAATATCAGTGTAAGATGGCAAGATATTTCTTTCAACTCTTTCTCCAAAATCTTCTCTTTTCATGGCAAAATCTATGCGAACTTGTTTAGATGTTACTTTAACCTCATCATAACCCGTATAGTTTACATTCAGTTGTAATCTATTTTTTTCGGCATTAATGGAGCTATCGTTTATTTGCAGTGAAACATTGGCTACTTCCTTTGAAAAATTTAAGCATTTTAACTCCGACATTATTGTATCTTTTGAAAAAAATTTCGCACTTTTCAAATCTATGTCTTCTGAGTATCTATGATCCCCGAAATAAATCTTTTTGATCGCTGTGCCTCCATAAAAGATAAAGTCTTTACTCAAAGAAGATTGTGACAAACAAATCAAGATCCAGGAGATTATATAATCCTTTTCTATTGTGGCTATGGGAACTTTGTAATGTGCTGCTTTAGAATCTAATTCATTGAATGGAATCATCCCCAGACACCCTCCTTCAGTTCTTCACTATTAATATTCATTTGAACATACCAACGCTTCAGCCGTTTTCCGATTTTTGGGCTAAGTGGATCTAGGCTAATGTAATCATGATGATTTACAACAATATCATGCAATTTATCAATATGTTCAGATCCAAGTTCAAGTAATTCCAAAATAAACCCTAATCGTTTAACTGCTGCTTTGGTGCGATATTTCGCAGCATATTTAACTAATTTATCCCAATCTATTTTACTTTTTACAGCCCAAATACCACGCGCTACATCTTTTACACCACCACAAAGTTGCGGCGATCCCAAACCGTCTAAGATAGTTCTTTCAATGTCACTCACCATCACTTTATCTTGTTTGGAGATCCATATCCATTTAGTACCCCAGAAATTGTCTTGTTTACAATAAATAAAATGATAGCTAATACCTTTAATTGCGTATGTAGATTGTTGCTTAGTTACTGTAGTGTATATTTTTAATACAGGATGTGTTGTCATTCCATGTAAGTTCATTGCACTGAGATGCGAAATAAAATACTCTCTGCTTCTTACTAGTCGTACAGCTATGAGAGGCCAGTTAGTAAGTTGCGCGGTTTCTTGTCCTGCTTGCAATAGAACGTATTGCCCTGATTTAGTTTTGGCCACGATATCCCGTTTTGCAAGTTGGTGTATGAATTTGCTCGTTTGTTGACGATTTTTTTTATACTGGATTACAGCATCATCAAGCGTAAAAGTTGTTTTTCCCTGTTTTTGCATTTCGCTAACGAAACGTGCACTGACAGGACCTAGCGTTTTTACAGTAGGTGGTTTTCGGGTACTCATAGTTATATTGTATATCATAAATATCGCATGTCAAGCGATATTTGATATATGGAATATAACTATGGCAAGTTTTAATTATTATACTCAAATCGCAGCACAATAACGTTTGAAGCTTCATTAGTGTCTCGGAATTTATATGAAAAAAGATAGCCCAAGCTGAGCGCAGTATTTTCATGATATTGGTAACGTAAACTAACAGAGGCGCGATTTTGATTGACTAACTTATCACCATCCCACCCTGTCGAAACAGCATTAAAAATGATTTCGTTGTATAAATCACAGTAGTAGTGCTCAGAACCCATTATCGGGATTTCGAATTTGATTCTTTCTCGAACTCGAACTGCTAGATTTGAGTGCGAAAATTTTTTGCGCTCTTCAACACGTAATCGATTTTTCACATTGATTAGGGGACTTGAATACATATTCCAGATTATAGCTTCCCAAGGAATTATTAGTGTTTGAAGAAGATTTTTGCCATTATTTTCTTGCTGAATTTCAACGCCACACCACAAGCTCAAACCAGAGAAAATTTCTTTTCCCACGCCCGGATCAAGAGAGGCATAATCAAATTTTTCACGCTCATCAACAAAGCGGATGGTTGATTCCAGAGAATAAAACCACTGATGACTCTCTTTGATAGGGGCACGCCAATAAAAACTCGACCAGAGCCTTGTCTGAGCTCGAGTTTCTTCTGCATAAACAGATAGGCAATGCAGACACGCCACAAAAATCACTAGATCCCTAAATAACTTAATAGTTAGATTCCTGCCTCAAAAGAATACACTATAATATCGAGTAGATAGACACTATGCTATCAGATTTATATGCTCTAAAGCCCTCTGAAGATAAATTAGTTCTCGACGCTATGGTGTAGGAGGCTGCTATAAAGCAGCAGAGTGAGTCCTTCCTCTCCACATAGCTGAGAAGAATCTCATCGTGCCGCCTGAAGCCGACTAACCCCGAATTCTTTACCAAAAACTCTTCACCAAATCAAGAAATCGCGAGTTGGTGAAGTATATAAGTGAGGGTTTATATGAGCAACTTCCATGGTCGCCAGAGAGAGTTACAATTGGTCCACGAGCAATTGCAGTACCCATCCGCAAGATTAATAGTGATTCGTGGTCGTCGCCGGATCGGGAAAAGTCGCCTATGTGAAGTTTTCGGAGAATCGTTTGATAAGCACTATACATTTGTAGGCCTGCCCCCCGATAAAGATGTCACTGCAGCCATGGAGCGCCAACATTTTGCCAATGACTTAGAACGTCAAACAGGAATAGTTGGCATTCGGACGGATGATTGGGACTTTTTTTTAATAACCTTGCGCAAAATTGTCGGAAAGGACGAGCACCTATCGTCCTTGACGAGATAAATTGGATGGCCACCAAAGACCCAACATTTTTAGGAAAATTAAAAACGGCATGGGATATCCATTTTAAAAAGAATCCAAAGATCGTGATGATATTAAGTGGCTTGATGTCGAACTGGATTGAAAGCAATATTTTGAATAGCACAGGCTTCTTTGGCCGGGTTGATCTCGACATGATTCTTACTGAACTACCTTTGCCTGTGTGCAATGAGTTTTGGGGCTCCGCAAAGATTTCAGCATTCGAAAAGTTCAAAACTCTCTGCATTACCGGGGGTGTTCCAAGATATCTAGAAACGATTAATCCTAAATTATCTACCGAAGAAAATGTGCGACGACTATTCTTCCAAAAAGAGAGCCTTTTCTTTAAAGAATTTGACAACATTTTTACGGATATTTTTCACACTCGCGCATTACAGTATAAAAATATTGTCACGTGCTTATCTAAAGGCGATGCTCAGCAGGATGAGATTTTTTCGGCACTAGAACTTCCAAAAAGCGGAATATACAGTGAATATTTAAACGAACTGGTTCAAACAGGGTATATAACCAGAGATTATACCTGGTTAATTAAAAAGGCAAAAGTTTCGAAACTAAGCAAGTATCGACTCAGTGATAACTATATACGTTTCTATTTAAAGTATATTGAGCCTATCAAAGAGGCCATAAAAAATGATCGGGCTATTATACCAACAAATTGGCACTCAATTATGGGGCTTCAATTTGAAAATATGGTGCTAAACAACCGAAAATTTATCTTTAAAGCAATTGGCGTAGATAAAACTGAAATATTACTCGACAACCCATACTTCGCCCGAAAAACAAAAACACATAAAGGTGTGCAAATCGATTACATGATACAAACAAAATTTAACAATATTTACGTCTGTGAAATTAAATTTCATACCGAAAAAATTGGTATGAAAGTAGTTTCCGATGTAAAAGAAAAAATTGAACGACTTCAGTTACCCAAAGGATTCTCTGTACGGCCAGTATTAATACACGTCAATGGCATCTCTGAAGACCTGATCGATAGCCAGTATTTCGCGCATACAATTGATTTCAGTGAGCTTTTAGACGATAAGTAATTATCAATTGGTATAGATACTAATAATTTCGCTAAAGCGCCAAGGACTATTGACGGAAAGCGAAGTTGAAAATATCAAAAAGGTTAATCTATCCTTGTGCACGTTTAACAGCTTAAGATAAAATTTTGTAACTGGCGGTTAATTCAACCACAGCAGTCTAAATATCTACCCATAATGTCGAGAAGCTACAGTAGCGCCTACCGTGCCTAGTAGGCTACTCAAAAACAGTAGAGTGAGCCCTTGAAGAAACCCGAAGTGGGTGATTTGGAAATTGCTTTGGTAGAGCGAAGCAAGAGCGTCAATGTTGTAGGAAAGCCAGGTGGTGATGAGACTGACTATCACCCAGGTAAAGACGCCCGCGGCGAAGCCGATGAGCATGCCAGCGACGAGGAAGGGAGCTCGGATGAATAGGCTGTTGGCACCGACGAGTTGGTAAATGGCTATTTCGTGACGGTGACGTTCTAGAGTCAGCTGAATACTGTTGCTCACAATTAATACCACACCAATAGCTAGCAGCACCCCGAGAATCAAACTCAACTCTTTTAGGGTGGTTAAAATCACTTGTAAACGCTGCAACCACACGCTGTCTAATTGCACTGTTTCTACGATATTCAATGTGCTAAGTTGTTTTTGCAAGGCTTGTGCATTTTCAGTTAGCTCTTTGGAAGGTTTTAGCTCCAAAGAAATCACCGCAGGCAAAGGATTTTTAGGTAAAGCTTCAAGTAAAGTGCCGAGATTGGATTGTTCGCTCATGGCTTTGAGTCCTTCCTCGGGAGAGATATAACGCACTTTAGAAACCACCGAAACATTTTGAATTTTACTCAGCAGATCATTAATTTGATCGCGATTGACATCGGGTTTTAAATAAATGCTCAGTTCAGTACTGTTGTAAGAATGGTTGCTGAGTTTCGACAAATTAGCGGTGACCGACCAAAATAATGCTGGCAAACAGAGCGTTGTTGTTAATAGCAAAATTGTTACGATATTTGAGCTTCGATATTGCACCATTCTTTCAAAACAAATGTCGAGAATATTGAGAAATTGTTTGAGATGACGATTTTGCATGATCAATAATTCCCATTAAACGGTGATAGGTTCATTTTGCCAATTGGATGATTGAAGTACAGGGCGTTGTTTTTCCGTGCTAATTAATCGACCCTGTTGTAATTTTAAAACTTTATATTTTGTGGGATCGATCAGTGACAAGTTGTGTGTCGCGATTAAAACATTACATCCAATCAAATTAAATTCTGTGAACAACTGCATAATTTCGTTAGCCAGAGCCGGATCAAGATTTCCGGTGGGCTCGTCGGCTAAAAGAATGCTAGGTCGATTGACAACGGCACGTGCAATACTCACGCGTTGTTGTTCGCCCAAGGATAAATTACTGCAGAGCATATTTTCTTTTTTGAGCAAACCGACTTTATCCAGAGCCGCACGCACGCGTCGTGGAATTTCTTTAGCAGATGAACCGCCAATAACCATTGGTAAAGCAACATTTTGATAAGCAGATTGTTCAAGAAACAACATCGGGGCTTGTAAAATAATGCCCATCCGACGTCTGAGTAAAGGTCGATTTTGTCGACTCAGATCTGCTATGGGTTGACCCGCCAACCAGACATTACCATTAGTGCAAGTTTCTAAGAGCGCGATTATTTTTAACAAAGTACTCTTGCCAGCGCCGGAATGCCCGGTTAAAAAAGCCATTTCTCCATCTTGGAGCTCAAAGGAAACTTGTTTCAAGGCCACATGGCCGTTGGGGTATTCTTTAGAGACATGCTCAAAGCGAATCATTCTGTACCTCCGTTTGGGGCGTAAATAATGCCTCAATAAAGGCAGCACTGTCAAAAACTTGCAAATCTTCTGCGGCTTCACCGACCCCAATGAAGCGAATGGGCGTAGCCAATTGATTAGCAATGGCAAAAATGATTCCCCCCTTTGCGGTGCCATCTAATTTCGTGAGGGTAATTCCTGACACATTGACTGCGTTAAAAAATTGCTGTGCTTGTTGCAGACCATTTTGTCCCACGGTGGCATCCAATACCAACATGACTTCATGGGGCGCATTGGGATCCAGTTTGGTGAGTACGCGTTTAATTTTTTTTAGTTCTTCCATCAAATGACTTTGAGAATGTAAGCGACCGGCGGTATCCGCGATCAGTACGTCGATGTTTCTCGCCTTTGCAGCCTGCAATGCGTCAAAAATCACAGAAGCGCTATCAGCGCCTGCCTGCTGAGCGATAACGGGGACATCATTGCGTTGCCCCCATACCTGCAGTTGCTCAACCGCTGCGGCCCGAAATGTATCACCTGCGGCCAGCATCACTTTTTTTCCTTCGGAGGTGAATTTTTTAGCCATTTTCCCAATAGTAGTCGTCTTGCCAGATCCATTGACTCCCACCATTAATATCACAGTGGGCTGATGACTTGGATCAAGCGTCAGTGGAACGGAACAAGGTTCTAAAATATTTCCGAGGATATTTTTTAATTGATTGAGTAATACTTGGGGATCATTCAGGGATTGGCGGCTAATTTCTTGCGTCAAACGTTGAATGATCTCTGAGGAAAGATCAACGCCCACATCAGCCAGCAGGAGTTGGGTTTCAATGTCTTTTAACAGCGCCTCATCAATGGTTTTTTTGCCCAAAAAAAGGGTCGACAAACCTTCTGTGAGTTGATGTCGAGTTCGTTTTAGCCCGGCCCTGAGCTTTGCAAAAAGACCGGTTTTTTCCCGAGCATCGGTGGATTGATCTTTGTTGGATTTTAGAAATCTTAGCATGGGGTACTCTGGTTCTTTAACATATATACTTAAAACACGGTCTGATGTTACACTTTCTGACCTTAGAAGGTAAGGGGTCAACGAGGATATTTATGAAGAATTTAATCCAGTATACGGGTCTTGTTACTTTATTTGCTTGGGCCTTGGGTTCACAGGCTAAGGTACACGAATACAAATTGGACAATGGATTGCGTCTTTTGGTTAAAGAAGATCATCGTGCTCCGGTGGTGGTTTCGCAAGTCTGGTATAAAGTGGGATCCAGTTATGAGCCCAGAGGAATCACTGGCATTTCTCACATGTTAGAACATATGATGTTCAAGGGCACACCTAAATTTGGAGCGGGTCAATTGGCTACGCTTGTTTCAAAAAATGGCGGTGAACAAAATGCTTTCACTTCTGACGATTATACGGGTTACTACCAGGTTTTTGAAAAAAGCAAATTGCCCATCAGTTTTGAATTAGAAGCTGATCGCATGAACAATCTCATTTTCGATCAAGCCGAATTTTCAAAAGAACATCAGGTGGTGATGGAAGAACGTCGACTGAGAACAGATGATGATCCACAATCCATTACTTATGAACGATTTAAAGCCGCAGCACACACCGCAAGTCCTTACCATCATCCTGTGATTGGTTGGATGAGCGATATTAATCAATTAACGCTCGCTGATCTCAAAGCATGGTACGAAAAATGGTATGCCCCCAATAATGCGACCGTTGTGGTTGTCGGTGATGTAGTGCCTGATGAAGTTTTTCAATTAGCTAAACAATATTTTGGTCCTTTAAAAGCGAAACCGATCACTCCTCCTAAAGAAATGCCCGAAATAGATCCGATGGGTAAGCGAGAAATTGTCGTAAAAACGCCTGCGAAATTGCCTTGGGTTATTATTGGTTACAATGTACCCTCTGCAAAAACAGCGGCTAAAAGCTCAGAAGTTTATACGCTTGATGTGATCGCGGGAATTTTAGACGGTGGCAGAAGTGCTCGTCTTGAAAAAGAATTGGTGAGAGACAAGCAGATTGTGAGTTCAATTTATGCGGGCTATTCTCCTTTTGATCGACTCGATACATTATTCACCATCAGTGCAGTGCCTTCGGCAAATCACAGTGTCAGCGATGTAAAAAAAGCCATATTGGAACAGATTCATTTATTGCAAACACAGCAAGTTACACCGGGTGAACTAGCCCGAGTTAAGGCACAGGTTGTTGCGGAAAAAATCTACAGCAAAGATTCCATTCGCACACAGGCGCAAGAAATTGGCAGTTTGGAAACAGTGGGCCTATCGTGGCGGTTAAGCGATGATTATGTCAAAAATATTCAGGCTGTAACGCCAGCTCAAATTCAACAAGTCGCTAAAAAATATTTAATTAATGATCGCATGACGATTGCTGAGCTAGAACCTTTACCCATGACGGGTAAAGAGTCTCAAAGTTTTAACCCAGCGGGAACTAATCATGTTCATTAATGTACGTGCAATTCGAGAAATCATTATTTTTGGAGTACTGATGATGACAATTTCTACCCCTATTGAAGCTCAAACATCGGCTCCCAATGTCGTTCCCATCGAGCACTGGCAATTGAATAATGGCGTGAAGGTGTATTTGGTTTCGATGCATGAAATCCCCATTGTCGATATTGGCGTTGTATTTAATGCCGGATCTTCTCTGGACGGTGAGCACGCTGGATTAGCCACCTTTGCCAATGCAATGCTGGACGAAGGCACTAAAACGCGTAATGCTGATCAAATTGCCCAAGCATTCGAAGATGTAGGCGCACTATTCCAAGCCGGCGTGGAATTGGATTATTCCGCCGTGCGACTTCGAGCGATGTCGGATAAAGCTTTTTTGGATCCCGCGGTCGCCGTTTTTGCTGATGTGATCAATAATCCCAGTTTCCCCTCGGGCGACTTTAATCGCATGAAGCACCAAATTTTGCGTGCATTACAAGAGCAAGAACAACAACCCGACTCGATTGTTGAGAAAGCTTTTTACTCGACCGTTTTTAATGGCGGGCCCTATGGAAAGCCCTCTCTTGGTAAAATTGACACGGTGAAACAACTCACCGAAGAAGATCTAAGAAAGTTTTACCAGCGATTTTATAATGGGGCTAATACAAATATTATTTTGGTCGGTGATCTCAATCGAAAAAAAGCAAATGATTTAGCGGAAATTATTGCGGGTACTTTACCTAAGGGAAGCCCATTGCAAAAGGCTGAAAAAACGGATGGGAATTTAAATTCGGAAGTAAAAAATATACGATTTCCCTCAGTACAGACCCATATTTTAATCGGACAACGTGCCATTCAACGACTCTCGCCGGATTATTTTTCTTTAGTTGTGGGCAATCAGGTTTTGGGGGGCGGGATTTTAACATCACGTTTGTATAAAACCGTGCGAGAAAAACAAGGTTTGGCCTATAGTGTCTATAGCTATTTTGAAGCACTTAAAATGCCAGGACCCTTTTTAATTGGTTTGCAAACGCGAAATGAACAGGCAGCAAAAGCGATTAAAATCGCACGAGATACCCTAACCAGCTATATTGATTCAGGTCCTTCTGAAGAAGAATTGGCTGAAGCAAAAAATAATTTGATTAATGGTTTCCCCTTGCGGTTAGCGAGCAATCAATCCATTTTGCAAAATGTGATGAATATCACCACCTTTGGTCTGCCGTTGAATTATTTAGATACTTATCGACACAATGTAAGTGCTGTGTCTGTTGAGAGTGTCAAAGCAGCTTTTCAACGACATTTAAATCCTAAAAATTTGGTCACTATAACCGTCGGGAACAGTGTTTTTTGAAAAAGAATCAGATACGCATTATTGGTGGTCGTTGGCGCAGCCGTCGAATTCGTTTTCCTGATGTGGAAGGATTGAGACCTACCGCTGATCGTATTCGAGAAACCTTGTTTAATTGGCTGCAAAATTTTATACAGGATGCTGTGTGTTTAGATTTATTTTCGGGCAGTGGCATTTTGGGTTTTGAAGCTTTGTCTCGCGGTGCGGCCCATGTCAGTTTCGTTGATAAGAATCCGGAAGTGATACGATTTTTGCATGTGGTCATAGAGCAATTACAGGCTGAGCATTTTAAAATTCTGCAAGGTAATATTCCCTCAAATTCACTCCACCAACAATTATCGGGTCGACAATATTCTATTGTATTTATCGATCCGCCATTCCATCAGGGCTTAATTGAATCGACATGCGCATGGTTGGCATCTACTGAACTTTTGGCGCCTGGCGCTTTGATTTATATTGAAGCAGAACGCAGCCTTAAAACCTTAGCCTTGCCAGAAAATTGGACGATTATTAAATCAAAAGAGACGGGACAAGTGGGATATCATCTTGTTCAGAGTGATATCCCATAATAGCGACTGTCTTATTTGGGACCTTTACCTTGAAATAACACAAAGCCACAGGCGGTACTTGCGTTATTGGAAACCACCGTTAAGGGTGCTGTGGATTTAACGGCACATTCGAATGTTTCGCCTGGCATGAGGCTCAAATTGCTATCAGCGCCACAACCATTCACTGTAACCGAAGAACTAGGTCTGCCATCACAAGACATTTCAACATGTACGGAGACATAAGAAGAGCTGAGTTTATCAAAAACACGATAGACGGTGAGTTGGTGGTTACTGTCTGGTGACGACCATTCCAATTTCACGGCTTCTGCTCTTTTTTCTTTTGCATCTAAGGCGAAAGCAGTCGCTGAAAGCCCCATACTTGCAATAACGAGGGATCCTGTTAGAAAAGTGTTTAAGAGGCATTGTGTTGTTTTCATCGGGCTATGCTCCACAGTAAAAGATTGAATTGCATAAATTAGGTCTAATTGTGACTTTTTATTCCTAATATGTCAAGCTAAAATTCCCTTATAAAAGGCCAATTGGCCCATTAATAAGCAATTTTATCTTGTTTTGAAAACCACTCTTTTAGTACTTCTTGGGCTTCTTTGGGCAGCAGACGTTCTTCAGGAATGATCCTGTCGTTTACGGATTTGTTGATTTCTTGGTAGAAAAAATGGTCGTCGAAGCCGATACTGGCAGCGTCTTCTTGATTGGCGGCGTAATAGATTTTGTCGAGGCGGGCCCAATAAATGGCTGCAAGGCACATCGGGCAAGGCTCGCAACTGGTGTAGATCACACAGCCTTTTAGATTGAAGGTGTTCAATGCTTGGCAAGCATTTCGGATAGCATTCACTTCCGCGTGGGCCGTAGGATCGTTGGTGGAAGGGACACAATTGTGGCCTCGGCCAACGATTTGCTTATCTTTGACTATCACCGCACCGAAAGGACCACCACGGTTCTGATGAATGCCTAGTTGAGCTTCTTCAATGGCTTCAAGCATAAACTCTTCGTTTAAAGACATGGCTATACGTCCAAATTCACAACATCGAGGGCTTTGCCTTCGATGAAAGCTCGACGAGGTTCAACTTGATCACCCATCAGCGTTGTAAAATAACCATCGGCTGCAACGATATCTTCAATGCGTACTTGCATCAGGCGACGCGTTTCGGGATCCATGGTGGTTTCCCATAGCTGATCAGGATTCATTTCTCCTAGACCTTTATAACGCTGAAAACTGATGCCTTTACGAGCATCTTGGAGGAGCCAATCAAAGACCTCAATAAAGGAGGCTACATTTTGTTGTTTTTCACCGCGTTTAATAAACGCTCCTTCTTCCAGTAAATCCCGAATTTTTTCTGCGAAGTCTGCGAAAAGGTGATAATCGTGTGAAGCGAAAAAATCTTGGCGTAGAGGATAATTTTGTTCTACGCCATGTGAAGTAATAATCACAACAGGAATAGTTTGCCCCAGCTCGCCAGATCCTTGAACAACAATTTTATATTGAGCGCTACTATCGCCATGGTGTGGTTGATTCACTAACAAGGCGGATAATTTTTCTGCCCAGGCCTCGACTGTTGTTTGATTCGATAAATCCTCGAATCTTAAAGTGGGCATGGAAAGTAATTGTTGCAATATCACTTCGGGATATCGACGGCTGAGATATTTAATTTTACGCTGTAAAACACGATATTCATTCGCCAGTGTTTCAAGTGCGGTACCTGAAATAGGGGGAGAATGAGGATTTACGTGCAAGCTGGCTTCTTCCAGCGCAACTTGTTGCAGATATTCTGCCATGGCATCATCGTCTTTGATGTACTGCTCTTGTTTGCCTTTTTTCACTTTGTAGAGTGGGGGTTGTGCAATGTACACATGCCCGCGTTGAATAATTTCAACCATTTGTCGATAGAAAAAAGTGAGCAGCAAAGTGCGAATGTGAGAACCATCGACGTCCGCGTCGGTCATGATAATAATGCGATGATAGCGTAATTTATCGGGGTTATATTCTTCTCGACCGATGCCACAACCCAGAGCAGTAATTAAAGTACCAACTTCGGCAGAAGAAATCATTTTATCAAAACGCGCTTTTTCCACATTCAGAATTTTTCCTTTAAGTGGCAAAATGGCTTGGTTTTTACGATTTCTCGCTTGTTTTGCAGAGCCACCCGCAGAATCTCCCTCGACAATAAATATTTCAGAATGCGCCGGATCTTTTTCTTGGCAATCAGCCAGTTTTCCGGGTAATCCGGCAATATCTAAAGCACTTTTTCTACGCGTTAATTCCCGCGCTTTTCGAGCAGCTTCTCGTGCACGTGCAGCTTCGATAGTTTTGTTGATGATATTTTTGGTTTCAGAAGGATGTTCCACTAAATAATTCGTTAAATATTCTGAGATCAAGGATTCAATAATGGGCTTAATTTCAGAAGAAACTAATTTATCTTTGGTTTGCGAAGAAAATTTAGGATCAGGCACTTTGACTGAAATTACTGCCGTTAAACCTTCGCGAATATCTTCACCGGTTAAAGCAACTTTTCCGCCCTTCATATATTCTGTGATGTATTGATTGACAGCACGCGTTAATGCAGCACGAAATCCTGCTAAGTGAGTACCACCATCACGTTGTGGGATATTGTTCGTGTAGCAAAAAACTGTTTCTTGATAACCATCGTTCCATTGCATAGCAACTTCCGCAGTAATACCTTCTTCTTCTTTTTTGAAGTATAAAATATCGGCATTGATAGTGGTTTTATTTTTGTGCAGCATTTTGATGAATTCTTTGAGGCCCCCATCGTAAAGGAAAACGTCGCCTCTGCCAGAACGTTCATCGTAAAGAGAAATTCTAAGTCCTGAATTTAATACCGCTAATTCACGTAATCGTCGTGCTAAAATATCGTAGTGAAATTCAAGCACATTATTAAATATTTCGAGAGAAGGTTTGAAAGTAATTTCAGTACCAGTGGAGTCAGTTTCGCCTATTACTCTCAGCGGTTCTTCAGGTTCACCCAAATGATAAGTTTGTACGTGGACTTTACCGAGTTGACGAATTTTTAGACGAAGAAATTCTGAGAGCGCGTTAACCACAGAAACGCCGACGCCATGTAATCCACCAGAAACTTTGTAGGAGTCGTTATCGAATTTACCACCCGCATGCAATACTGTCATAATGACTTCGGCAGCAGATCGCCCTTCTTCTTCGTGAATTCCAACTGGAATGCCACGGCCATTATCTTTAACGGTGATGGAATTATCGGCATGAATAATGACATCAACTTCTGTGCAATGTCCGGCCAAGGCCTCATCGATTGAATTATCGACGACCTCGTAGACCATATGGTGCAAACCCGTGCCATCATCTGTATCACCAATGTACATCCCAGGGCGTTTACGTACAGCATCCAGGCCCTTCAAAACCTTGATTTTCGACTGGTCGTAAGTGGTATCGATTTCGTTTGTAGACATGCCTCTAACTCTCTCAAAACAAAACGAGGAGTATACCAAATTTTGTAGAAAAATGCGCTACTTTGGTGGTTCTAGATTCGAGTTTTGGCGCGGAGCCGATCCTTCCATTCTAGTTTTCATCAGCTTTTCGAATTTAGCTAGAGCAGTGCGATTATCTGAGTGATCATTGAGGGTTTCTAAGTAACTCATAATCATTGCATAGAGATTATTTGCACCTAATTTTATCAACGAGGGTTTGTTCAAGTTGGGGTACTGGGCCTGAAGATCCCCACCTAAAAAATCTTTGCGATCAGAGATTCCGCATAGGGTCAGTATGATATCGGCAAGCTTTTCAGGATTACCTGAAGCGGCAGTAGCAGCATCTCGCAGGGTTGGCATGTCCCTCATTAGGGATTGCACTTGCTGCTGTAGGCGCTCCATGTATTTTGGGTCCACTTGAAGGAGTAATGAGAAATATTTATTGGGGTCTAAGATTGATCGATGATCTCCTTGCTTTTGAGCTTGATCTTCTGCCAGTAGCAATTTATATCGAATCTTTGGATCAAGCTCATTTATTTGTTGTGCAATTTTTGCTTCGGGGGGCATCTGAATATTTTTTATTAGGCCAGGATCTACACCTTTGATTTCGACAATTTCTGAGGGTTTTTTCATGCTTTTCTCCTGTTTTCAATGTGTATTGTGGTACAGTGTGCTACAATAAACACCCTGATTCTTAAGTTCTCAGCTTACCACATGCTTATCTATTTCTCAATTGTTGCTCAAAATTGCCGAGAGGTGAGGAATCTCCACCTGAATCTCGTATAGAATTATGCTCCGGCCTGATCAATGCCATTTGAATTACTTCATATAGTAGCTTTGGTGTCGAGTCGAGGCAGCATATGTTGATAAAGAGCGGATGCCAAATTCTGCAATTGTCCAAGGTCTAGTTTTTTCAATATCTCTACAATCTTATCTTCTTTTGATCGGATGGGGAGAGTCAGGTTACATTTGAAGTGTCTATTATTCATCTGAATGGGATTTTCTTGAGACAGTAATGAATGATACCTCTGTGTTACTAGATCCGGTAACACAGGGAGAAGCAAGCCTACAATCTCATCATCATCCAGTTGTGATAATTCCTGTACTACAAGGGTTTTGAGTTCGCTAAATGACAAGTCTTTCGATAGTAGATTTCTCTTTCTTCAACAGGTGACCTTTTCTTTTGTGGTTTATTTTCGATCGCATCGTTTAGACTAGTATCATGCTTAGTATTTTCGTCTCGTTTCATAAGATTAACTCCAAATGTCGAATATCCAGATTTGGTACAGGCACAGGTCTAAGCATAACGATATTCTACTACTCTTCATAGATATGCCCCTGTTTCACGTGAAACAATTTGGTCTCTTCAGTTGGGCAAAGTGACTCAAAGTGTTTGTGATCAGTGCCGGTGATAAAAACCTGCGCATCTAGACTGTGTAGGCAATCATAGACTATTTTTAATTTAGACTGATCTAGCTCCGCTGGTAAATCATCGATCAGGTAGATAGGAAGCTTTGCAGTTTGTTGTTTTAATAGCACACCCTGTGCAAGACGTAGAGCATAAATTAAAGTCTTATGTTGGCCTTGTGATAAAGTATCTTTGACTGGATGTCCATCCACTGTTAAGCGAAGTTCAGCTCTATGAGGGCCATATTGAGTATATCCTAGATCGAGATCTTTTTGATAGTTATGCTTTAAAAGGGATTCAAGTGCTGAGTCATTCGACCAACCTCTATAGTAACCCAGAGATACTGATGATTCCGGTAGTAGTAGTTTTAGAAAATACTCGAAGCCAGGCCTAAGGTCTTCAATGTAACGTGCTCTGGATTGATCTAAGAGGTCCGCAACTATAATGAGTTCAGTATCCCAGATAGTCGTTTGAGCGAAGGATGCCTTGGTTCTCAATGCTGCATTGCGTTGCTTAATAGCTCTTTGAGCGCGTTGCCAATGCGTAAAAAATAAATGTTCCACGTGAAACAATCCCCAATCGATAAACTGACGACGGACTTTTGGGCCATCACGCAGGAGGGTGTGGCCATCGGGGTAAAGGAGTTGTATAGGGAGTAGTTCTGCTAAAGGTAGAATGGAGGTAACAAGGTTGCCAGCGTATTTAATAGTAGTCTCGCCATCTCGATGCTTAGCAAGCCCAATAGGGATTTCAGAATTAGGTGTTATTACTTTAGAATGAAGCTGGAATTGTGGCTGATCATATTCAATAACCCGAGAGTTGAGGTGAGTACGGAAAGAACGGCCTACAGCTAGGAGATGAATGGCCTCGAGAAAACTGGTTTTACCGCTACCATTGGGGCCACAAAGAATATTAACGTTAGGACTCGGGGTGATATCGACTGCCGCAAGATTACGAAGGTTATGGATTGTAATGTGCGACAGCCGACTCATGGTTGAAACTATAGGCGTAGGGGCATGATGACAAAGGCACTATAGGCATTATCTTTTTGTTCTTGAACTAAGACACCTGTTTCATTGTCAGTAAAACTTAGAATAACTGTATCATTACTGATGGTGTTCAACACATCAATAATGTAGTCCACATTAAAGCCTAATTCACAAGCCGCGGCCTGATACTCAACTGTCATTTCTTCTTGGGCTTCTTCTTGCTCAGGGTTGTTGGCCTGTATCTGCAATAAATCGTTTTCCAAATGGAAACGTACGCCCCTGAACTTTTCATTGGTCAAGACGGATGCACGTTGCAGGGTTTGCTTCAGAAAATGCCGATCGAGACTGATATGCTTATCGCTGTTTTTGGGTAAGACACGTTCATAGCTAGGGAAAGTTCCATCAATGAGTTTAGAAGTAAATACGAAGCTAGGATTTTCTACACGAATGTGGTTGGCACTGATGCCAAGTTTTATTTCACCAACAACTGAACCCAATAATCGCAAAAGCTCATGGACGCCTTTGTAGGGTAACAGAGCATTAATGGTTACGTTGGGATCAGCAAATTGAACTGAATTTAAGGCCAGGCGGTGCCCATCAGTGGCCACAGTACGGATGGTACCACCTTTAACTTCTAACAACATGCCGTTTAAATAGTAACGCACATCTTGTTGTGCCATTGCAAAATGAGTCCGTTGAATCAGATAGTGTAAATCAGCTTGAGGGACCGTGATTTCAATGGTGCTGGGATCAGGTTGAATAAAGGGGAATTCTTCTGCAGGAAGAGTTGCTAATGAGAAACGACTTCGTCCTGAACGGATTAGTAAACGATCTTTTTCAAATTCTAATGTGATCGAAGCTTCATCAGGCAGTGTTTTGCAAATATCCAAAAGTTTACGTCCAGGGACTGTGATCTCTTTTTGGATATCGTGATTCCCCGTTAATTGGATCCGACCTATTAATTCTACTTCCAGATCTGTACCCGTAATCGACAATTGTCCGTGATCAAAACGTAGTAAGACATTGGCCAAAATAGGCAGCGTTTGTCTACGTTCAACAACACCAATCGCTAATTGTAATGGAGTGAGGAGTTCCTCGCGTTGTACGGTTAATTTCATCAGATAAGTCCTTCCATAAAGTTAGGTTGATAAGATACGTAAAAGATGGAGATAGTCCTCCTTGATATCATGTTCAGAGCTCATTAATTCTTTGATGACACGTGTTGCATGAAGCACCGTGGTGTGATCACGACCACCGAAAGCATCGCCAATTTCAGGCAAACTATGCGTGGTCAGCTCTTTGGCTAAAGTCATGGCGATTTGACGAGCTCGCGCTAAGAAACGATTACGGCGCTTAGAAACCAATTCATTAACTTTGATTTTATAATAAGCTGCCACTGTTTTCTGTATATTCTCGATTGAGACCAATTTTGCTTGCACGGCCAATAAATCTTTGAGGGCTTCTCGGGTGAAATCCAGTGTAATGAGTTGACCGGTAAAGTGCGCATTAGCGATTACTCGCTTCAGAGCACCCTCAAGTTCACGAACATTCGACTGGACGCGTTTCGCTATAAAGAAGGCAACCTCATGAGGGAGTTGGACTCCGGATTGTTCCGCTTTTGACATTAAAATAGCGACGCGTGTTTCCAATTCAGGTGGTTCGATGGCAACGGTTAATCCCCAGCCAAATCGCGACTTAAGGCGTTCTTCGAGTCCATTAATTTCTTTGGGGTATTTATCGCAAGTTAAAATAATTTGTTGGCGCCCTTCCATCAGGGCATTGAAGGTGTGGAAAAATTCTTCTTGAGATCGATCTTTGCCAGCAAAAAACTGTATATCATCGATAAGCAGTGCGTCGGCACTACGGTACCAGCGCTTAAATTCGTTCATTAAATTTCGTTGGATGGCTTTGACCATGTCTGCGACAAAGCGCTCGGAGTGCAAATATATTATCTTAGCGTTTTTCTTCCTGCTTTTAATTATATTACCTATTGAGTGCATGAGGTGAGTTTTGCCCAATCCAACATCCCCGTAAAGCAGTAAAGGATTGTAGGCTGTACCAGGATTTTCAGCGACTTGGAAAGCAGCAGCCCGTGCCAACTGATTGGATTTACCTTCTACGAAGGTTTGGAAGGTAAAGGTTTCATTAAGGAGACTCTGAGTATTAGCAAAGGGGTTGTTAGCATCCGTGTCTAATTGGCTGGTGTGCATGTGCTGTTGAGGATGTGTCGGCTGAGTCATTTCCGTATGTGCAGCACGAGCCACTTTTCGAGTTCCAATACCCAGTGAAAGCGCTGGTGTTTGCTCCGGGCTCAATTCGGAGACCAGTTCTTTGAGACGAGTGTAATAATTGTCCTTCAACCATCCTAGAACAAATTGATTAGGCGCAAGTACAGCAAGCCCCTCAGGAGTTTGTTCGACCTGCAAAGGCTGGATCCATCGAGTAAATTCGAGGGGTTTTAACTCCTTTTCAAGCTGTGCTAAGCATTGTTCCCACAAGAGCGAGGACACGGTTTTATCCTTGTTGTTTATGCAAGAGGTCCATTTTATATCTTCTATCAAAAGTTATCCACAGGTTTGCTGAGCAATCGGGTGGCCGAGACTATGTAAATTTATCGATCAATTCCGATTTGTAGTGACAGTTTGTTTTAAATTTGAGAGCGTTGATATGATGTTCAACAGTTCTTCTAGAAATTGAGAGCCGATTAGCAATTTCTTTTGCTGTTTTTCCACGCACCACATAAGACAAAACTTCTCTTTCTCGTTGGGTTAAATAGGTTTCGCTGTGTTGGGTGTTAAGTGAAACCGTGTTGGGTGAGAAGTGAGATGTATTAAGTAAGCCAGTCATCATGAGTTGAAATAAAATTTTTGCCAATTCTGATACTGAAATAAAGCTGGTTGTAATTGAAAAACCAAAAATCCCTACAACATCATTTTCAGAATACCAAGGAAATTTAAAGCTTAATGATTGAATAGGGTAGTCATCATTTCGTATAGCACTCTCTTCTGTAACTTTCATTAATTCAGTTCGAATAATTCCTTTATCGTTATTTAGAATCTCGCGACAGGATTTATTTTTGACAAACTTTTCGACGGTTTCACCCACTATATCCTTTAGTGAATCTGCGCCTAGAATTTCAACGGATGCTTCATTGGAATGAATAACTTTACTATCGCGATCCATAAAGTAAGCGGTAATAGGTAATGTATAAAGAGATGCAATGGTAAGATTTGAAAAATCGCTTAAAGAAGAGGGTTTTGTGAGAAGAACCCCGTGTTTATGCCTTTTTAAAAGAAGTTCGGAATGAGTATCAAAAGTTGATAGTGTGATCATAACGAACCATTAGCCTTAGATTAATATGACCAGATTATTCAACAGTTTGGATAATGTGTCAACTTTCTTTTGATGAAAACTGAACTCTAGACCATGATATAAATCCGGAGTTCAGCTGGCAAAAGCTTATGTGGATTGGCGTAGAAAAAGTCTTAAATCATTATTAAATCGTTCAGGGTCTTGTATGAATGAAAAATGACTGACATTAGGTTGTATTAATAAACCTGCATTGGGAATTTGGTCGGCCATGAATTCTGTATTTTCACGCTTGATACCCTCATCGTGGTCACCATCAACAATCCAAGTCGGCGTTTTAATGGAATTCAATTGGGCTTTTGTAAACTGTGGCTGTGTCTCCCACATTTTTTTGATTTGATTGAGAAAATCCTCGTAGTTTTTAGGTGTTTTTGAAAGTTGAGCATATTCTTGTTTAGCACGATGATTGGCATAATTATTGAAAACAGGGCTGTTAGAAGGATCTTTTGTTCCATCAGGCGTCGAATTGGCGCCAAAGGCAAATAATTTTTTAACCCTATCTGGATGATGAATAGCCATATTAATCCCAATAATTCCACCATCACTCCATCCGACAATCGTGGCTTTTTTTACTTTCAGAAAATCCATTAAACCAATAACATCTTGCGTCATGATGTCATAGCTGTAAGAAGAATTATTATTGCTACTGCGTCCATGCCCACGACTATCCATAACGATAACTTGATAATGTTTTGCTAAGGCACGAACTTGATAACCCCAATAATTAGAATTTGCTAGCCCACCATGAAGAAATATAACAGGTTCACCTTGACCAAAAACGGCATACCAAATTTTTGCCCCGTGGATATCCGCATAACCACTCTGTTTTGTGATGGGAAGAGTAGGTGTAGGTGGCAGAGTTAACCACAGAGATTCTGCGCCAGCTTGCGGAATAGTGGCAAATGTAGAAACTGTGATAAGGATCGCCATAAAGAAACTTTTGATGGATTTCATGGTTTGACTCCAAATAAGAATTGAACAATGAGGCATTGAAACGATGATACCCGTAAAATTTTTCTAAAGGAATACTACCCAAATAACCCCTAGCCTTCTGCGAGTTGACACCTGTAGCTTGAAAAGCTACAATTGTAGCTTAATAAGCTACGACATATAGGTTCCTTGATGTCTTTACTTTCTACATTAATTTTCCAAGAATACCGCCGCAAAGTGCTTGGATTGTTATTGTTACATCCAGAAAAAAGTTATCATGTTCGTGAAATTGCCCGCCTCACAAACACTGTTCCCGGAAGTCTGCATAGAGAATTAACCAAATTATCAAAGGCCGAGGTTCTAAACCGAAAGGTGATTGGAAATCAGGTCTGTTATCGTGCCAACAAAGCATGTCCCATATATGAAGAATTAAGCAGCATTATACGCAAAACATCAGACTAATAAAGTTCAATGAATATCTCCAAATGAGAAGGAAGATAGAACCTTAAAGATCTACTATAATTAAGAAGAAAAGTAATTTTGGAGGTATTTATATGACGTGGGAAGAATTGGATGATTTATATGCTAAATTTGATAATGACCATTTGGAAAAAAACAGTCCTTTAAGACAGAAACAGAAAGATGCATTTAACTTACTGGGATTGACCCTTGAATATTTTCAAGGCAATCCAGATGAGTTCGATTTAATTGCGCGTGATTCTGTAGGTTATGCATTGAAATATTATCAACATAATGCATTCGACCTTGTATTCGCACACTTTGATAGAATATTTGCCGATAGAAAATCTTTTGATATACCCAGTTTCAAAAAAAGTAGATTTTCAAAGTGTACAATCGAGAACTGTATTGACACATTTCAAAAAATTGCCATCAACAAGCACTAAGCCGCTTTTTGCAAAGCGGTTTTAACTTTGAGCATAGCATTTTTTTCGAGTTGGCGGATGCGCTCTGCGGAGACGTTGTATTTGGCGGCCAAGTCATGAAGCGTTAGTTTGTCATCATTGAGCCAGCGGTGTTGGAGAATATCTAAGCTGCGGGGATCCAAATCAGCTAAAGCAGCGTGTAATGATTGTTCCCGTTGTTGTGACCAATCATCGGATTCAATAGCACGAGCCGGGTCAAATTGGCGGCATTCGATAAAATTAGCGGGTGCAGACCAGTCTTCATCGTCGTTAGCAGGGCTTTCGAAGCCCACATCGCGACCGTGAAGGCGCTCTTCCATTCGATAGACTTCTGATTCTTTGACATCGTGCTTATCAGCTAGCATTTTGGCTTCTGAGGTACTGAGCCAATCACGCTCTTTGTTGGCCTTACGCAGATTAAAAAAGAGCTTACGCTGAGCTTTAGTGGTAGCCACCTTAACTATGCGCCAATTACGCAGAATAAATTCGTGGATTTCAGCTTTGATCCAATGTGTGGCAAAAGAGACCAGACGGACGCCTTTGGAGGCGTCAAAACGTTTAACCGCCTTCATCAGGCCAATAGCACCTTCCTGAACCAAGTCGGCCAGCGCCAAACCGTAACCCATATAACCCCGAGCCACGCTGATTACATAGCGCATATGCGACATAACCATGCGTCGAGCTGCCTCTAAATCGCCTGTTTGGGCATATTGGGTGGCTAACTCGATCTCTTCTTCGGGTGTTAAAAGGGGCGTCTGATGAGCCCAATTGACGTAGCTTTCCAAGCTACCCATCGGAACGGCTAACTCTAATTTTTGCAAGCTATTGGACATAAAAATTAACCTCTAAAGGTTCTACCAATGACCCATTTTAGCACTCTTTACGGTCGAGTGCTAGCCCCCAGACACCCGTAATTTTACTCATATACATCGAGGCTTGACTTCAATATAGGGCGTGATAGGGTGTCAGCTATTTACCAACCTTAACGAGGAAAAAACCGTGAAGACACTCCCCATCGTCCGTAATGTTTTAGCGACGGCTGCCTTTGGACTGGTCAGCTTAAGTGCTGTGGCTGCCGCTACTACAGCTGCGCCATCCAACGCAGGATTTAATGCAGATCAAAAAGCGCAAGTTGAACAAATTGTACACGATTATTTGGTCACAAAACCTGAAGTGTTGATCGAAGCCTCAAAAGCCTTACAAGAAAAACAAATGGCGGAAGTTTCTGGCAAAGCCAAAGTCGCTATTACCAAAAATGCCGCGAGTTTATTTAATGCGGTTGACGCACCAAAATTCGGAAACGCTAATGGCGATATCACCATCGTAGAATTTCTCGATTATCAATGCGGTCATTGCAAACAAATGTCACCCGTTCTTGCTGAGTTGTTAAAAGCAGATCCTAAGGTGCAAGTTGTGATTCGCGGATTACCCATATTTGGTGATGCTTCTAAAACAGCAACAAAAGCCGTCATCGCTGCAACCAAACAAGGCAACGAAAAATTTGTAAAATTCAATGAAGCGCTGCTCTCAACCACTGAACCACTGAATGAAAAAAATATTTTCGCTATGGCTAAAAAAGTCGGCTTAGACACAGCAAAATTGAAAAAAGACATGGCAGCCAAATCTGTTGAAGATCAAGTGAACGAAAATTTCCGTCTAGCGCGAGAAATTGGTTTGATGGGAACACCGGCATTTATTTTAGGTAACAAAAATCTGTCTAAAACAGAATTTGTTCCTGGCGCAACGAGCAAAGAAGATCTGAGCGCATTAATTGTTAAATTACGCAGTTAATTAAGGCTTTTCTATGTGATAAACACTTCCCTCAGCATTCTGTCTGAGGGAAGTATTGTTAGGTGATTCAAGGTATGCAAGCACCCAAAACTTTCCAGCAACTGATTAATCAACTCCATCAATTTTGGTCAGAACAAGGTTGTGTCATTATTCAACCGCTTGATCTCGAAGTTGGGGCAGGAACTTTTCATCCCGCTTCTTTTATGCGAGCTATCGGGCCTGAACCCTGGTCTGCAGCTTATGTGCAGCCTTGTCGTCGTCCGACTGATGGTCGCTATGGTGAAAACCCCAACCGAGGTCAACACTATTATCAGTATCAAGTTATTCTCAAACCATCACCCGATAATATTCAAGAATTGTACCTGGATTCCCTTCGTTCATTAGGCATTGATCCCCTGGAACACGATATTCGTTTTGTCGAAGACAATTGGGAATCTCCTACGCTCGGTGCCTGGGGGCTCGGATGGGAAGTTTGGCAGAATGGCATGGAAATTACACAGTTCACTTATTTCCAACAAGTTGGTGGATTAGAATGCAAACCCGTCACCGGCGAAATTACTTATGGATTAGAACGCATTGCTATGTATCTGCAAGGCGTTGAATCGATGTATGACGTTCTTTGGACCGAGCATGAAGGGCACCGCGTAACTTATGGCGACGTTTTCCATCAAAATGAAGTTGAGATGTCAAAATATAATTTTGAACATGCTGACGTTGAAAATTTAAAATCACAATTTGCGAATTACGAAAAACAATGTAACGAATTAATTGCATTGAGTTTACCGCTTCCTGCTTACGAAATGGCTTTAAAAGCTTCACATACCTTTAATTTGCTGGATGCACGTAAAGCGATCAGCGTCACAGAAAGACAACGATTTATTTTGCAAGTGAGAAAACTCACACAAGCTGTTGCTCAAAGTTATTATGATGCTCGAGAAAAACTGGGTTTTCCTTTATTGCGAAATTCATCCGGTGATAAAAAAGGAATTTGAAATATGGACAAAAATAATCAAGCAAAAAATATAACATCAGATTTTTTAGTCGAAATCGGAACAGAAGAACTGCCTCCAAAAATGTTACCCATCTTGGCTCGTGCTTTTTGTGAAGGCGTTAAAAATGGCCTCAATGAAGAGGAATTAAAATACGAAGCAATTAATTGGTATGCTACACCTCGACGTTTGGCTGTGATTGTTAAAGCATTAACTACCCAACAACCTACCCGAAATATCGTACGCTGGGGGCCAGCAAGAAAAGCGGCTCTGAATTCGGAAGGAGAACCTACACCCGCGGCTTTGGGTTTTGCACGCTCTTGCGGCGTTGAACTCTCTGCCATCCATTTCAAAGAAAGCGACCAAGGTGAACGTTTATATTTTGAACAAGAGCAACCCGGCGCAGAAACGCGGGTGCTACTAGCTCCTATTATCAACGAAGCACTTCGAAAATTACCCGTACCAAAACCCATGCGCTGGGGCACTCACGAAACACAATTTGTGCGCCCTGTGCACTGGATAGTAGTCTTATTGGGTAAAGAAGTTATCTCTGATCCCATCCTTGGACTCACACCCACGACTCAAACTTATGGTCATCGTTTTCACCATCCTGAAGCTATTACGATTACAGAACCCTCGAACTATCTCTCTCAACTTTTAAAGGCAAAAGTCGTAGCTGATTTTAACCAAAGAAAAGAACAAATCCGCAAACAAATTCAACAGTGTGCCAATACAATTGGCACGCCCATTATAGACGAAGCCTTACTCGAAGAAGCAACGGCATTAGTTGAATGGCCCGTTGCATTACTCGGAAAATTTGATCCAAAATTTCTTGTTGTGCCACAAGAAGCATTAATTTCTGCGATGCAAGTGCATCAAAAAAGTTTTGCAGTGAATAACGAAAAAGGTCAATTATTGCCGGTATTTATCACCATTAGCAATATTGAAAGTAGCAATAAAAATACGGTGATTATTGGTAATGAAAGAGTGATCCGAGCTCGTCTTTCTGATGCAGAATTTTTCTATCAAGAAGATATTAAACATGAACTTGATTCCTTTTTGGATAGATTAAAAACCGTTGTATTCCAGGCTAAACTCGGTTCATTATTTGAAAAAACTCAGCGGAATGCGCAATTAGCACAGATCATCGCTAAAAAAATTGGGGCCAACGAAACCTTCGCAGAACGTGCAGCCAAACTGGCCAAAGCGGATTTAATGACACAAATGGTAGGGGAGTTTCCCGAATTACAAGGCATCATGGGGTATTATTATGCCAATTTCGAAAAAGAGCCGACAAACGTCTCTCTGGCCATTCGTGAACATTATTATCCACGTTTTGCAGGCGATGAGCTCCCTAGCACACCCGAGGGCTGTGCCTTGGCGCTGGCCGATAAAATCGATACCTTAGTCGGCATTTTTGGCGTTAACCAAGCACCCACAGGCGATAAAGACCCTTTCGGACTACGACGTGCAGCACTCGGTATCTTGCGCATCACCATCGAGAAAAAACTTTCCCTGGATTTACGTCAACTGGTAGAAGCCGCAATCCAGCATTATCACGTAAAATTACCGAACGAAAATGTTCTGAACGATACATTAAATTTCATCCTTGAACGCCTAAGGACCTGGTATAGCACACAAGGCATCAGTGCCGATATTTTTGCAGCCGTTCACGCGCGCTTTCCCACCAATCCTCTGGATTTTGATGATCGGATTAAAGCGGTTCAACATTTCAAAACCTTGCCCGAAGCAAAATCCTTGGCGGCTGCTAATAAGCGTGTCAGTAACATTCTGAAAAAGCAAACCAATAATCAAGAGCGTGTGAATCCCACTTTATTTGAAAATGCAGCTGAAAAAAATCTCGCTGCTCTCATGGCGACGAAACAAAATGAGGTTCATATTTTGTCTCAATCCGGTGATTACCAAAAAGCGTTAAGCGCACTAGCTTCTTTACAAACACCCGTGGATCAATTCTTTGACCAAGTCTTAGTGATGGCTGAAGACCCAAATCTTCGTGATAATCGGCTCTTATTACTTTCACAACTGCGGAATATGTTCTTAGAGATAGCCGATATATCCCTGCTATCAGAATAAACGAATAAACGCGGTCAAATCTTGACAAATAGACAAATCAAATGCCTAATTAATTATTTGTCTATTTGTCAAGATTTGACCCCTCAGGAGAAATACTGATGATGACGATTTTTCGACGTAGAACTGGGCATATTTTTTTATCCTTGGTCTTATTCACTCTAACAACCTCAGCCCTCGCATTCATGGGTGGCGACTGTGATCCTGTCAAAGATTTTTGCATCACTCTTATTACCGATAAATCTGTACCTGCTCAATCCTCAATTCAATATAACACTAGCTATGACGTGGGAAGTATTCATACTCAACTCTCGGATTGTTATGAAGAAGTCAATCCGAGCAGTAATTATACTATGCTAATTCTTCCCGTTGATCTCTTGACCCGAGCACAAATTAAAAATTTTCAATTTAATCTCCTTGGGGTGAATCAAATCTCCTTGGCGAATTGTAGTCTCAAAACTCCTCTGGGTAAAAAAATAGTAGCGGGAAATATGAAAATCCGACTCTTCTATAATCCCCAAACAAACCATTACAACTGTAAAACATCATTGTAGCCCCTGAGTCATGTTCAACCTACTAACCCCAACAAAATCCAGCTGGACCGAAACAGTTTTAAGCGATTTTGATGCATTCTTACTCGATCACGCAGCCTGCGAGCGTAAAGCCTCATCGATGGCCTTATCAATGCTTTTACATTATCCAGATAGATCCGCTTTGGTCAAAGCAATGACAGACCTTGCCATTGAAGAACTTCAACATTTTAAAGCCGTGATGGCGCATATCCAGCAACGCAATCTTGTACTCCCAAGCGATGAAAAAGATCCCTACGTGAATCAATTACGGCAAGCGCAACGTCGCGGGTCTGAAGAGTACTTACTCGATAGGCTCCTTAGCGCCAGCATCATTGAAAAACGCGGAGCAGAACGTTTTGCATTGGTTGCAGAGGCCCTGAATGAACAGTCCCTGAAAAACTTTTACACCAAAATAGCCGCCTCAGAAGAAAAACATTACCAGCTATTTCTAGAACTCAGTGAACAGTATTTTACGTCTGAGATCATTCAACCCCGTTTAAACGAACTCCTCATCATAGAAGCTAATATTGTGGATCAATTGCCCCTCAAACCCGCTTTACATTAAAACATGCCAAACAACCAGCCTTCTTCAAACCTTATCGAAATCTGCCCTAATAAAAGGGCAGAATCTCTGTTTAGAATCAAATTGGTGCTGCGCAATGGCCTCCAATAAAACGTCTGAAAAATACTTATCGCAATATGCTGAAAAAGAAAATTTTTACTTGGAAGATTTCCCCCGCGAATATCACAATGTTTTAATCGTTCCAGCCTTTGACGAACCTTTTGATAATATCAACGAACTACTCAATTCTATAGAAGAAAAAAATTCCCTTTTAATATTAGTTGTAAATTCACAAGAAAAATCTAGTGCTGAAGAAAAGCTGTCTAACACAAAGCTTATTGAAAAAATAAAATCAAACTTTTTACTCGTTTGGAAATCAAATAACAATACCCCGATTACATTGCACAGAACAAAAAATTGCGACTTACTTTTAGTTGATAGATCAACAAAAACCCTGGAATTGCCTTGCAAAACAGGGGTTGGCTTAGCCAGAAAAATTGCCGCCGATATTGCATCAAGATTAATATTAGAAAATAAAATAAAAACAAACTGGATTCACTGCACAGATGCGGATGCTATTCCACCAAAAAATTATTTTTCACAAACACAGAATTTAAAAAATTACTCAGCAGCAATTTACCCCTATATTCATAGAGTTAAAAGCGAATCTCCTGATATAAAAAAATCGATGCTTTTGTATGATTTATCATTACTACACTATGTCATAGGCTTGAGCTTTTCGAATTCCGATTATTCCTATCACAGCATAGGAAGCACAATTTCTTTTGATTTTAAAGCATATTGTGCGGTTCGTGGATTTCCACCGATAGAATCTGGGGAAGATTTTTATATTTTAAATAAACTTTCAAAAATCGGGGAAATAAAAAAAATCGATTGCGAGCCCATCATCATAGACGGGAGAATCTCATCAAGAACACCATTTGGCACCGGAAAATCACTAGAAAAAATAAGCGCCATGGAAAATCCTGAGTTAAATTATTTATTTTACAATTCTATTATTTTTGAAAAATTAAAATTATTTTTAAATTACATCAATGATT
This sequence comes from uncultured Gammaproteobacteria bacterium, assembly GCA_964567285.1. Classification (GTDB taxonomy): domain Bacteria; phylum Pseudomonadota; class Gammaproteobacteria; order JAIEPX01; family JAIEPX01; genus JAIEPX01. The sequence continues at coordinate 390,973 of CAZMLO010000001.1, read as the reverse complement.
TTGAAAATAAACTCTTCTCGGAAGAGGATTATATTTTTCTAAATAAAATAAAAAATGACGCGCCTCTTCACAAAACACTTGATAAAATAGGCGTTTTTACCGCGTTGGAAATTGCTTTTAAATCTGCAAAAAATCCCGAGCTTCGAAAAAAACATTTTAATGTCTGGTTCGATAGTTTTAGAACGCTCAAATTTGTCCATCAAATGCGTGATATCACTTATCCCTCTATCCCATTAAAACAGCTAATTCTTCAGCCACTTTATAAACCACTGCACTTATCCGAAGTCCCCGCTTTGGAAGAGTTATTGGATCAGTTTAAGAAACTTCATGCCCACTTAACAAGCTCAAGAAAATAAAGTAAACTAGCCCCTATTAACAGCTGTTCCAGGAAAAATTCATGTCGACAATATTCAAATCCATCACTCTCAGTGCTGCACTTATTCTTCCTCTCGGCGCCCTGGCGCAATTTGCCATGCCTACACCCAAAGTCAGTACTACAACAACACAGTTATCTAACTGGGAACCCCAGATCAAGGCAACTGGAACCCTGCAAGCGGCTCAAGGCATTGTCGTGAAACCGGAAATTCCCGGCCGCGTGCGCAAAATATTCTTCAACTCAGGTGAATTTGTTAAAGCAGGAACGCCCTTAGTTGAGCTCAACAACGACATGGCCAAAGCCGATCTAGACCTCAATACTGCCAACCTCAATCTCAGTGAAGTTGATTACCAGCGTAAAAAACAGCTATTTCCCAAGCACGCCATTTCTAAATCTGAGCTCGATGCTGCTCTAGCAAATTTGAAAGTTAATCGAGCTCGAGTCGCCGCCAGTAAAGCTCATTTAGATCAAACCCTGATTGTTGCACCCTTCTCAGGCAAATTGGGGCTCAAACAAATCAACGTGGGCGATCAAGTAGGACCAGAAACCGCTATTGTAAATCTTGAATCAATCGACCCTGTCTACATAGACTTTACTATTCCTGAATCGGACATATTAAAACTGGCTGTGGGGCAAAAAGTTTCCTTAGATGATGATGCTTACCCCAATCAAAAATTTGAAGGCACAGTTAAGGCTTTTGAGTCAGTGATCAATACGAATGCACAGAGCATTACCGTTCGCGCAGAAATTCCTAATGCTAAAGGTACCTTATTGCCGGGCACATTTATGCGGGTAACACTGTCTACAGGTAAAGGCGAACAAGTTATCAGTATTCCACAAACAGCGCTAATGCATGCTGTCGATGGAAATTATGTTTATCGCGTGATTAACAATAAAGTCGTGAAGACCAAAGTAGATACAGGTCTTCAACACGATAAAAATATTATTATCACCAGCGGACTAAAAACCGGGGAACAAATCGTGACAGAAGGCCAATTGAAACTCAACGACGGTGCTGCCGTTGAAACAATAAAAAATTGAGCGCCTTATTCAGGTTAAAATTATTCTCGTCAATTGAAAGCAGCAAATGTTAAAAGGGAAAATCAGCATGAGCTTTACTGATATATTTATTGAACGCCCGGTATTTTCTTGGGTTTTAAGTTCACTATTACTTTTGTTCGGATTAATGTCATACAATCAATTAACGGTACGACAATTTCCCGAAATTAGCACTACGACCATCAGCGTAATGACTTCCTATCCAGGAGCTAGTGCAGAATTAATGGAAGGTTTTGTGAGCTCCCCGCTAGAATCAGCCATTGCAGGTGTGGAAGGCATTGATTATCTGACATCGACCAGCACCAAAGGTCAGTCATTGCTAACAGTAAATTTTAAATTAGGTACTGACATTAATATCGCTGCAAGTGAAATTGGTGATCGAATTAATTCTGTACGCTACCGCCTTCCCAAAGAAGTTTATGACCCGATTATCGAAAAGCAAAATCCAAACACCACGCCCACGATGTATTTATCATTCGCCAGCAATCAACTCTCCGATGAAAATATTACAGACTATTTAAAACGCGTCGTTAAGCCTCGCTTAGAGGGTTTAACCGGGGTGGGTGAAGCGAAAATCTTAGGGCCTCATGAATATGCAATGCGAATTTGGCTGAATCCCGATTTAATGGCCTCACACAATATCACACCTACCGACGTTGTCATGGCGTTGCGTGCCAATAATTTTCAAGCGCCTTCAGGAAGAATTTCGAGCGAATATCAAGAATATGATGTAAACGCGATTACTGATTTAACCACAGCACAGCAATTTAACCGTTTGATTGTGGGCAATGATAATGGTCATCTGACTCGAATTGAAGATATAGGTAAAGCAGAGCTAGGCAGTTACAATCCCCGAGCTTCGGTAACGATGAATGGCGTAAAGTCGGTAGTAATCGGTGTAATCACACGAGGGGACGCCAATCCTTTAGATGTGGCTGCTGAAGTGAATAAAGCACTGCCACGTATGGCAAAAAATATGCCCGGTGATTTAAAGCCTGAGGTCATTTGGGATAGCTCAAAATTTATTGCGGCTTCAATCTGGGAAGTCAAGAAAACCATCGTTGAAGCAACCATTTTTGTTGTGATCGTCATGTTTTTATTTATGGGCTCAGTTCGCACATTAACTATTCCTCTGGTCACAATCCCCCTTTCTTTAATCGGTATTTTTTCTTTAATGCTGATGATGGGTTATAGCTTAAACACCATTACTTTTCTCGCAATGGTGCTCGCTATCGGTCTTGTCGTAGACGATGCCATTGTTGTAGCTGAAAATATTCATCGACATGTTGAAAACGGTAAAACACCTCTAGATGCTGCACTAGTCGGTACTCGGGAAATCAAATTCGCCATTATTGCAATGACCATCACCCTAGCGGCCGTATTCGCTCCTATCGGTTTTCGTGGTGGTTTAACGGGTTCTCTATTCAAGGAATTCGCTTTTACCTTAGCCGGCACCGTAATTGTCTCAGGTTTTATAGCTCTCACACTTTCCCCTATGATGTGTTCAAAAATCATGACTCAAAAATCACTTGAAGGCAAATTCGCCAAAAAAATAAATCATTATTTTGAACAACTAGAAAAACGCTATCGAGACAGACTATCTAAAGTAATAAAAATCAGAAGATTATTTTTAATCACCGTATTACCCATTACCTTAGTAATCACATTAATTTTAGGCACACATCTTTTTAATAATCAAATTTTAGCTCCCCAAGAAGATGTTGGTGCAATTATTACCATCGTCCAAGGCCCAACGGGCTCTACCTTAGCCTTCATGGAAAAACAAACTGATCTGATGGCGAAAATTTTGAATAAAGTTCCGGAAAGAGATGCTCTGGGTATTATCAATGGTTTTCAAGGCATAAATAGTGCTATTTCGTTTTTAATTTTAAAACCTTGGGGTCAAAGGCATAGGGGCATAGGCGAAATCATAGGAGGATTATTCCCGCAATTAATGACCATTCCTGGTGTGAATGCATTCCCCATCAACCCTTATATGCTTCCAGGTTCAAAAAGCATACAACCCGTTGGTTTCGTGGTTCAAACGACTGGAGACTACAACCAGCTTTATGCCGTCAGTCAGAAACTGGTTGAAGCTACCAAAAAAAATCCGGGCTTAATGAATGTCAGCTCAGATCTTAAAATTGATAAACCCGAAATTCAAATTACCGTCAATAGAGATCTAGCAGGAAATTTGGGCATTCCGATGCAACAATTTTCTGATGCGATAAACTTTGCATTTAATGAGAGTCCCATCAGTCAATTTAGCATGAATGGCTTAAGTTATGATGTGGTGACCCAAGTGCTTCCTCAATTTCGACAAAACCCCCAAAGTGTCTATGGCTTACACGTACGCACCGCCGCACAAAATTTAGTGCCGCTCGCGAATTTAGTGCGCATCGCTGAGAAAACAGCTCCCCAAAGTTTGAATCATTTTCAACAAATGCGCGCAGCTACGATTTCAGCTTCGCTCGCCCCGGGTTATACTCAATCTCAAGCGATAGATTATTTCGAAAAAGAAGCATCGAAATTATTTTCAGAATCCATGCGCTATGATTTTTCAGGCGAAAGCCGACAATTTCTGAATGAAAGCCAGGGCTTCATTGTAATCCTTTCTTTCGCTATTATTTTTATTCTCTTAATATTAGCCGCACAATTCGAAAGTTTTATCGATCCACTTATCGTTATGGTAGCCGTCCCACTTTCTATTATGGGCGCCTTTCTATTACTGATCCCTTTTGGTGGCGAAGTCAGTTTTATCGGTAAATGCTTTATGGCTTTTGGTGCAATGAAAGCCGGTGGATTCAGCGCCGGTATGGGAGTATTTAAACAATTCAGCGGAACTCTGAATATCTACACCTGGATTGGTATTCTGACCCTCATTGGCCTGGTTTCAAAACACGGTATCTTAATCGTAGAATTCGCCAACCAACTCCGGGCCAAAGGCAAAGACATCACTGAAGCCGTTATCGAAGCGGCTGGCATCCGCCTACGCCCCATCCTCATGACCACTGCCGCTATTGTCCTAGGCGCAACCCCTCTCATTTTCGCCGGCGGCGCAGGTGCCGTTAGCCGAAAAGAAATCGGTTTGGTCATCGTCGGCGGGATGCTTTTCGGGACTCTGATGTCTCTGTTCGTAGTCCCGATTTTTTACACACTCTTGGCGCCATTTAAGAAAACGAATCGACTTATCAAATCATAAATGGGTACGACAGCTTTCTGCAATCAAATCGCCCATTTTATCGGTTGAAACCAACTTCGTTCCAGGCGAATAAATATCTTGAGTGCGATAGCCTTGTTCTAAAATTGAGGCAACAGCATATTCAATTTTTTGTGCAATCTGAGGTTTTTGACAGGTGTGTTCGAAAAGCATAGCCAGACTTAAAATGAGTCCAATCGGATTGGCAATGCCTTGTCCAGCAATATCAGGTGCGCTACCATGGATTGGTTCGTAAAGACCATACTGATTTCCCAGTGATGCAGAGGGTAATAAACCCAAAGATCCCGATAAAACCGCAGATTCATCAGATAAGATATCGCCGAACATATTGGGTGTTAAAATAACATCGAATTCGGATGGTCGCCTTATGATTTGCATAGCGGCGTTATCAACATACATATGGCTTAAGATCACATCCGGATAATCATGATGGATTTCATTCACAACAGACCTCCACAAAACCATCGATTCCAAAACGTTTGCCTTATCAATAGAACAAAGCTTCTTGGTTCTCGATTGTGCCAATTGAAACGCCTTATGAGCAATCTTACGAATTTCATCGACAGTATAGCTCATTGTATTCCAAGCCTTCGTTGCAGTAATACCTCGAGGCTCACCAAAATAAACATCACTGGTTAATTCACGCACAATTAGAAATGATACATTGGTCAATAATTCTTGTTTCACAGGTGAAAAATCAACCAGTGACGGCCAAATGATTAATGGCCGTAAATTAGCGTATAAGTTTAAATCCTTTCGGATGGCCAACAATCCTTTCTCGGGGCGATTTTCGATCGATAAACTATCCCACTGAGGCCCACCCACCGCACCGAGTAAAATAGCTGATGCATTTTTAGCTTTTTCTGAGGTGACGGTCGGATAAGGATTACCCAATGTCTCGATAGCGGCACCACCGATTAAAGCCTCATCATAGTGAACAATATCCTTAAATAGGCTCAAAATCTTTTTTGCTTGCTCCATGATCTCAGGACCAATCCCATCTCCTGCCAATAATAATACACTATCCATTTCAAGCCCCCCTTAACCAGTTAAATTTCTTAAAATAGCGTTTTTCAAATTCAACGATTTCATCATCGAAACGCAAGATTTTTTCGATGTCATCCAAACCCTTTATCAAAATTTCTTTTCGGTGGGAATCAATATCAAATTTGATATTCATATCTGAGCAGACAATCTGCTGTTTCGGTAAATCAATCGTTATTTCACTGCCTTTACCTACAAGGGCCTCAATTTTGTTTTCTGATAAGACTATTGGTAATAGTCCATTTTTGAAGCAATTGTTATAAAAAATATCGGCATAACTCGGAGCAATAATTGCACGTATTCCGAAGTCTAAAATCGACCAAACAGCGTGCTCACGACTCGATCCACAACCAAAATTTTCCCCAGAGATCAATATCTTAATCTCAGGCTCCTTATTCAAAATAAACTCAGAAATAATATTGCCTTGTATATCATATCGCAGTTCTGCAAATAGAAATTCGCGCAGCCCAGATCGTGTGATGGTTTTTAGATACTGTTTTGGAATGATCATATCAGTATCAATATTGGCGATAGGAAGATAGGCAGCTTTGCCCTTAATCTGATTAAATTTTATCATCTTCAGCCCCCTTATATTATCTGACGCACATCAATGGTATAGCCTGTAATGGCTGCAGCGGCTGCCATAGCCGGGCTCATTAAATGTGTACGACCACCACGACCTTGCCGACCTTCGAAATTACGATTTGAAGTTGAAGCACAGCGTTCTTCTGGATTTAATCGGTCGGCATTCATCGCCAAACACATTGAGCAACCAGGTTGCCGCCATTCAAATCCCGCCTCAATGAATATACGATCCAAGCCTTCTTTTTCAGCAGCCGCCTTGACTAAACCCGATCCCGGCACAACCATCGCCCGTTTCACAGTGCCCGCAACACTACGCCCTTTAATAATTTCGGCAGCAGCATGTAGGTCTTCTATTCGCGCGTTAGTGCATGAACCAATAAAAACTTGATCAATACGCAGACCTTCCAAGGGTGTGCCCGGCTTTAAATCCATATAATCAAGTGCGCGTTGCATCGATGCTTGTTTCACACGATCAGGTTTTCCGTCCGAATCTAACAAAGATTCGGGGTCCGGCACCTGTGAGGTAATGGATCCCCCCATTTCAGGATTTGTGCCCCATGTCATTTGAGGAGCAATATCACCAGCATCAATTTTTACTTCTTTATCAAAATAGGCGTCAGGATCAGAATATAAATGTGTCCAATATTCATATGCCATATCCCACTGGGTATTTTTCGGTGCCATAGGTTTGTCTCGTAAATAATCGAACGTTGTTTGATCCGGAGCAATCAAACCTACCCGAGCTCCTGCTTCAATACTCATATTACAAATCGTCATTCGTCCTTCCATTGAGAGATTAGATATTGCAGGACCTGCATATTCAATGACATGACCAGTTCCACCAGCTATACCAATGCGAGCGATAATGGATAAAATAAGATCTTTTGCAAAAACACCTTTATCGAGCTTTCCATCAATCCAAATTCGCATATTTTTAGATTTTTGAGTAATTAATGTTTGGGTTGCGAATATTTGTTCAATCTCACTCGTGCTAATACCGAAAGCGATAGAACCAAAAGCACCGTGCGTAGCCGTGTGACTATCACCACAAACCATCGTTATTCCCGGTAAAGTAAAACCTTGTTCAGGACCAACGATATGAACAATACCTTGTCGAAGATCAGCGAGGTTGAAATAATTTAAGTTGTATTCTTTACAGTTAGCATCAAGAGTTTGAATCTGTATTTTGGATTCTGGATCTGAGATGCCCTCAGCTTTTGAAGGGCGATTTATTGTAGGGACATTATGATCTACAGTCGCCAAAATACTCCCAGGATTACGGAGTTTTCTCTTAGCCAAGGTTAAACCTTCAAAAGCCTGTGGACTCGTTACCTCATGCAACATTTGCCTATCGATATACAATAACACAGTACCATCATCGAAATTCTTAATGATATGCTGATCCCAAATTTTATCATATAGTGTTTTAGCCATTGCATTCTCCGTTCACCATTTTAGAATATGCACTGATCATCTTTTTTGTTATCGGCCCTGGGTCAAAATGAGTCTGATCGATCTGTATTACTGGCATTACCTCAACGGCAGTACCTGTAACAAACACTTCATCAGCATTCAAAATCTCTCCAGGACTAATATATTTTTCAATCAAAGGAATATCAAAAGTTTTCGCGATATCTATGATTGTTTGTCGTGTTATTCCATTTAAAAAGCAATCTGCGATAGGGGTGTATATGACACCGTTTTTGACCATAAAAATATTAGCACCCGTACACTCGGCGACATGTCCTCGATAATCCAACATCAATGCATCATGATAACCGTTTTTTTCGGCTTTATTTTTGCTGATAGTGCCTGTAATGTATAATCCATTAGCCTTGGCAAAAACAGGTGCCATTTTGGGGTCAGGACGAATCCAATCGGACCATATTAATTTTAAACCTTTCTCTGATCCAGAAAAATAACTCTTCCATTCCCAAGCAGCTATAGCAACATGAATCGAATTATGACAGGAAGCAACACTCAAACTTTCTGCACCATGCCATGCAATCGGACGAATATAAGCATTTAGAAATCCGTTTGCTTGTATCACAGATATTGCAATATCATTTAATTCTTCAACAGTATAAGGAATTTTAAATCCAAGCATTTCAGCAGAATCATGAAAACGTTGATGATGTTCTGTTTTTTTAAATACTCGACCATTATAAGCTCGTATTCCTTCAAAAACACCACTACCATAATGCAGAGTGTGACTCAAAATATGGATATTCGCTGCATCTGAATCGATGAATTCACCATCCATCCAAACGAATCGAGATTGATTTGCTAATGATGTACTCATGACACGACCTCTTCTTTGATTAATGACATAATATCGTTCTTATTAATAACTTTTTGTTTGTCACACAGTTCTTTAAATTGAATGAACAACTCTTGCAAAGCCGTGTCATCCAATTTAAATCCCCATTCTGATATTTTTGATTTTAAAGCCGCTCTTCCAGAATGCTTTCCTAATATGATTTCTGTTTGAGGCATTCCCACTGATTGGGGGGTCATAATTTCATAAGTACTACGATTTTTTAACATACCATCCTGATGTATACCAGATTCGTGCGCAAAAGCATTCTCACCGACAATGGCTTTATTTTTCTGTATTTCAAATCCTGTTACATCCGAAACATAACGAGAAATAGACGAAATTTGTTGTGTGTTGACATTATGATGAAAAGGATAAATATCAGGTCTGGTTTTTATCGCCATCACAACTTCTTCCAGCGCAGCATTTCCTGCCCGCTCACCGATACCATTAATCGTGCATTCAATTTGTTGTGCACCTCCCAAAACACCGGACAAAGAATTTGCTGTAGCTAGTCCCAAGTCATTATGACAATGCACTGAAAAAATCACTTCAGGAAACAGTTCAGATAAATTAGTCATCAAATTACGATATTCATTTGGCATGGCATATCCAACAGTATCAGGTATATTAATGGTTCGAGCACCTGCATCGATAGCTGTCTTCACTGCCTGAATTAAAAAATACCTATCGCTCCGAGTGGCATCCATCGCAGACCACTCGACATCATCGCAAAACGATTTTGCATATCGTACTGTTTCATCGATTATTTCCAACACACGTTCATAGGTCATATTAAACTGATGTTCAATATGAATAGCACTGGTTGAAATAAAGGTATGAATCCGTGGTTTATTGGCTTTCTCCAGAGCTTTTGCTGCAGCAGAGATATCCGATTTGACACCACGAGCTAAACTGCAAACTACGGCTGATTCAACAATCTCAGCAACAGCTTCTATACACGCCGCATCACCGGGTGATGCCGCTGCAAACCCAGCTTCAATAACGTCGACCCCCATGGAATCAAGGATCGTGGCAACGTTGATTTTTTCATCCTTTGTCATTGTAGCACCGGGTGATTGCTCCCCATCACGCAAGGTGGTATCAAAGATAATAATTTGTTTAGCCATGCTATTTTCCTCTGTTGGTTACTTAAGAGGTATTGTAAACAATGACTCAAAGTGAATGATTGCAAAATTGCCCTGAAAGCGTTATAGTTTGGAAGGATATTCTAAATTAGTTTAATTTTTTGGAGAATTATTGCCATGGACAGAACCGATAAAAGAATTCTTGATATACTACAATCCAACTGCAAAATCACCAATCAGGAGTTAGCTGATCAAGTCTCTTTGTCACCCTCACCTTGTTTGCGTCGAGTCAATCATCTAGAAGAGGGGGGATATATTAATAAATACGTTGCCTTACTGGACCCGGAAAAAGTAGGTCTATCTTTAACAATAATTACTCTAGTAGGTTTGACAACACACGACCCCAAGCTAATGAAAAACTTCGAAGAAATAATGGAAGCATCAGCAGAAGTCCTGCAATGTTATTTAATCGCCGGCCAATCTGCAGATTATATGCTACGCATCGTTGTACCCAATCTGAACGTCTATCAAGATTTTTTACTCAATACACTTACACAAATCAAAGGCGTCGCCAACGTCCACTCTAGTTTTGTAGTTAAAAATATCGTTGAAAAAACAGATTTGCCCTTGAAATATTTAAAATAAGCCAAGACAGCATGTCTAGATTGGCGCCCCTTAAAAAAGACCGATTGGTGATAACAAATCAATGACCTCGTTAGTCAATAAAGAAGAGAATTTATTTTTTAAGTAACAGGCTGAGATGATGTCTTAGCTCCTTATATTTTTTCCCAATTTGATCTAAAATAAAATATGTAGATTCTATACAGTTTGTATGATTGTATAAAAGAACCACAAGATAATATAAATCTAAGGGCTCAGCCTGATCACAAACGATTCGTATGATCTCTTCATAATGAGATCTACGATCCTTATAGTGTGTTAATGCAAGCAAATAGCTTCGTTTAACTCTATCGGACATACCACCACTAAGAGCTATACCAGCCTCAGAGTATCCGTACTGCCTGATGTTAGGAAAAGTAAGGATGCGCGCACATAAAGTAACTGTGGGGTTAGCCAGATGAACAGTAGAATGAATAAGATTGTTACCGTGTAATATTTTTACAACCTGATCCGTTCTGTGCAAAAGTTCAGTCCCAATTGCTGTCAACTGGCCCAAAAGTAGATTACTATTATAGTTGAGCCTCGGCTCAAAATTGTAGGTAGTATGCGATGTTTCTCCCGAGAGAACTTTGAACGCACCGCAGAAGGAATGATCATGAATATCTGTATCTGAATCCATCCAAAAATAAGTCTCTATAAGAAATGTATCTGAACGAAATAGAGTGATAGGTGGCTGACCGAATTGACCTACACCATTTACATGATTGAATTGCTGCGGGTATTGTGAGGACATAATCCACCTCGATATTTTATCTGCAGTAAACTCATCATGAAGACTCAATTCTTGTAGGGAGACCTCCGCAATATCGGCGAATTTGTACGGAGAAAAGTTTTGGTCACTGTATCGTTGGTGAATGCTTAGGGCGAGATCCCTAACAGGTGGATATGCCAATCGTAGTGATTCTGCGTTAGTATGCATATAAAAACCTTCTGATATTTACTTTAGATGAACTCATTTGTATGCGACAAAAGATAAATAACCTTTATCTTCCTCTAAATTGATATAAGGCACTTGACATAAACGTATCTTACTAAAACCGCACTCACTAAGAATATCTTCATATTCCTGAACCGTATATAAGTGATAATTGTCATAGAATGAAGCAATTTTACCACTTGCGGCTAACAGGTAATTATAGACAGTTAAGTTAGAACCATTTGATGTCCAACGATTTTCAAATAAACTTAGATGAGGCTCTGGGAAAAAAAGGCTTTTCTTAGAGATTTCCCAATAATACGCAGGCAAAGAACCTTCTGGAATAAAGGTAAGCGGTTCAAAATAAAACACTCCACCTACGCTTAAAGAGTCATATATCTTCCTTAACAGGCACTTGCCTTCTTCGATACTGAGATGATTGAAAACACTATACGTGAATATAACTACATCAAGATCCCTTGGAAAATCGTAGTCTAAAAAATCGGCGCAAATAAATTGGCATTGTGTAGGATCAACCATTGTTCTAGCCCGACTAACAGCAATATCAATGATATCTATTCCAACACCTATATTACCGTTATTTACTAGATGATATGAATAATGACCAACTCCACAACCAATATCGAGAAAATAATTTTTATTTTTCGGGAATATTTCCGTACATAACCACTTAACATGTTTCTGTATTATGACATCACGTCTGGACCCCTTAGCATTAGAGTTATCAATTAAATATTCGACATAGCGTTTGGAAATTTCTTTATCATTAAAAATGACCTTTTGAGGTTTAGCAGAGGCGCGGAGTTGATCTAAATCCATAAATTTTTTTAAATCAGCAGCGGAACATACTCCATTCATAGTTTTAAACCTTGATGAACCAAAGCTTCAGATAACTGGTCTTTGATCTCATTTGAAATATGGTTTGCATCGAAGGTAGATAATCGACTGGATATAATACCAAAAAATTCTTTAATTTTCTCAGGTGCGGCACTGAAACAATTGTTCTCTCCCATTATCGGCATAGGGCGCATCATGAATTCTTTCACTACAGAATCCTCGGTAATATATGAAAGAATATTGCCAAAGTGTATATTATTAAATATCAACGCAACTGACATGGAAGGTTCTTCGACACATTTTACCTGATGTGGAAAATATGAAGGTGAATAAATAAAATTTCCTGGCTCAAGGATATATTCTTTCCAATCCGTTATTTCATTATGTTCAAAAGACATCTGATCTGTTAAACATTTTGTATCTGAGAGAAGCCATTTCTTTTTCCCTGATATCTGAATAGAAAATATCTCAGGGATATCCTTATGAATAGCCGTAGGAGAAGAATCGGGCGTTGAATAAAAAAATGTGATTGAATCCAAGGGGGCAATTAGGAAACTTTCAAGGCTTTTTGCCAACTTCATTAATTTAGAATTAACAGGCAGAACATTTTGCAATTTTCTAATTTGCAATGTATACCCATCACTAATACCCTTCAAAACTTCAGGCAGTGATTGCGGTTGGATAGCGTCCGAGAAGCTATCAGACCTTAACAACACACTCGTTTTTCTATAGAATTCTTGATTTGAAAGATAACTCCTGATCATGTCCCAACTTAATATATTCTGTAATTCCTCATTGATATTTTTTGAAAGATATCGTTTTTTACCCCAATAATCCTTCGAAAATGTCTCAAGTGGTAGCGATTGAAAAAGATCGGTAATATTCATACTACTATCTCCTTTAGTTATTGACTGTGCGTGTTTGATTTGGAATTAACAACTCATGTGCGATAGACCCAATAATCTTCTCTCGTATATCTTCGCTTAAGAATGCCCAGTTACCACTAGGGTTACACTCTAAAAAAATTAACTCGTTTTCTTCATTAACAATGAAGTCGAAGGCGGCATATATTAGATTTGATACTTCTTGATAAGCTTTTATTTTGCTGATTATTTCGTAATCTAAAGAACAAATTTTATAGGATGGCATGCCTTGTCGCCAGTCGGGTATATGTTGATCTTCATTTGAGACTACTATTTCTATAGGTATGATTGCATCACCAATGACATAGATTCTCAACTCCGATTTTCTTAGTATTTTCTCTTGATAAATCATTGGAAATATTTGCTCAACTCTTAAGTCGCTAGGATTTATCGATTTTGTGGCCATTGGCTTGTTATTTTCGTCCCAATTCATTCCTAGACTCTTGTAGATGCAATTATTATTCATCGTTAAGAATTCATTAATTAGATTTTTATGGGAACTTATGATTGTATCCGGGATATTAAATCCACACCTAACTGCGATCTCAAGCTGATGGATTTTATTTTCCATTTTGATAGTAGAAAAGACAGGATTTATCGATTTAATACCATTAAGAGAATCGAAGGGCAAAAAGTGATTCCAATATTCCTGGTATTTACAAAGTTCTTTAACAGTATATTGTTGATCACATGAGTCATTATTAATAGCAGGCCTCCAGTACATTGATGTTATCTCTTCATTAGAAAGACCTACGATTGCAACCTTAGATCCATTACTATTAAAGTAATAGCTGACTGGACTTATGTCTCTAGAAAAATCGATAAATACAGATTCTTCACCCAGTGTTCTTGCTTTATTAGCAACCATATTCAAATGTGGATCAGTTTCGGGCCCAAAAAATAAAATGGTCATGATCTTTCCTTCAAATATTTTGCGAACTCCAAACTGAGTGGGTTAGGCATTTCGGGGTGAACAAGTCGTGCATATAAAGCCATAATACCAGCAATACCAGTCAGATAACCTACAAATGCTATCTGAACGTTTGAGGTTTTCATCAAATTATTGAAGTAGTTGCGTAACCATACTGCAATAATATTCTCAAATATATCTATTGTTTCATGCGAAATACTTTCTGAACAATATTGATTAATGTCTAGTAAGCATGCTAAATTTCCAACTGAACCATGGCATAATATAGGTGCACTGCCACGGGTGTATTTCACGATTGGATAAACTAATTTCTGTATTAGAGAATCATCTCGAGGTAAAATTCCATAATGCATGGCCCGGCAGATAAAAATTGCAATTCCTGCCCCACCATGACACCAAAAAGATAATAATGGTGACCCTTCGAGAGCTTCAGACCACAACAGAGACTTGCCAGCATGAGCCTTTTGTGAATACTGCATAAGGGATGTAATAACATTTCTAATGATTTCAAGTAAGGACTGATCATTATTATGAAGATACATATCTAATAAAGCATCTCCGATACCAGCGATACCATGTGCATATCCTAACAATATCTCTTTTTTATCAAGCTCTAATTTGTCTGGCGTAGATTGTACTGTGGGATTATACCAACCCACGTAATCTTTGCCAGTAACCATATTCTGTATTAAAAAATCTGTTTGAGATAAAGCAATATTGTAAAAATAAAGGTCATCTGTCAAAACATAAAAAATTAAATTCGCCCTGATTCTCCCCGCTGCGCCATTGAACAAATCTACTGACTGCAGTGGCATTGCGTTAGAATCTTGCATATATTTGATAGATCTTTGCTTAAGTAAGTTATCATTAGTAGTAAATGCCGCATAGAGTAAAGCCACTGCCTTTCCTGATTCACCAACGTATAGGCCAGGAATTTTATTGTAGGGCAAATTTTTCTCCAGCAATTCCTGAGCACATTGGGTAATAAGTGGATTTATTGATGAGAGTGCTTGCGATATACCAACGGTTGTAAGCCCAATTATTGAACCCGCCATACCTCTCAAATCAGAGATGACGATGTCACCAATAACAGTTTCGTTATAACATGAGCCCTTTAGATTATCTCGATAATATGATTTCACATACTGGTCTAAAATATATATCAGCTTTTGATTTTTAATGTCGAGATTGTTTTTTAAGGATGAAATCTGTTCACATCTTCCCCCTCGCGTCTTGATAAAAGAGACTATTTCAGAAAAACTATTGAATTTACCTGCCAGACAATCATGAACGAGTTTGATATATTTGGCTGGGAGATTATCATTTAAATAAGCTAAACTGGTATCTGTTTGATCTGGCTCAAGTGGATTAACATTAGGATTAACCATTCCGAAAAGATAATACAGCACAGCCCCATAGGCGTATATGTCGTCTTGGATAGTAGGAACATTTCCTCTATCACGATTATAGGTGGAAAATCCTACTGAACCACAGGTTCTTACAATAGAACCTTTATCTAAGTCCGAAGCAGAATCGAAGTCAATCAAGACGAGAGCGCCATCAACAACAAGAATATTCGCTAATTTTAGATCAGAATGAAGGATATTATTTTGATGTATAACCATCATTTTCTTTGCCAATTCCACAGACCACTTGATAATTTTTTTTATGGGGATTGTCTTTTGTGCGAGAACACGAAATTGTAAGTAGTCTGCTAAGCTAATACCAGGAAAGTCCTCCATTATTATGCAATATCTTCCTTCGCTATCATAAAAGGAATCGAACGGTATTGGCGCTACTTTCGTATTGTTTAGTTTTTGTAAAATATTTTCTTCAATCTTCAAACGCTCGACTGCATCATAACCCGAAAGATCATGTGAAGTATCAGGAGTGGCTCTCTTTAGAATACATCGTCTTTTTTTCTGTATATCGAGACATAAGACTACTTGTGTTGATTCAGTTTCTAGTATATTGAAATATTCAATATAAATTTTATTAGTTATTTTATTCGAGCCTAAAGATTCTTCAGTTGGCATGTCCCTAGATAAGGCTATATTGTTGAATGGATCAACGATTTTATCCATGAATTTCGGATTCGGGTTCTTGAAATCAAATTCCTTCCTTCCCTCCACATTCATTATGGACATCAAGCTCCCCCAGAGCGATTGGACATACTGAGCGATGAATGAACCATATCGGTAATATACTATTGAACCTGGCCTGTACTGTTTGTCTGAGAGAATCGGGGGTGATAGAAAATCCAGAGTCTTCTGGTGTATAGCCTCGGCAACGAGTTGAGCTTGTTTAGAATCAGTAGGGTATATTGTAATATATTTTCCGGCCTGCCTTTTGTTGATGGGATTGTTATTAAGAAACGCCAAAAAATCGATATTAGAAGCCACCTTGAAATTAACACAACATTTTAGTAGAACCGGTAGAATTCTCTCTAATATTTTATCTGCATTGAAAATAGAGGCTGAGACATGAATTTTCCAACCGGATGTAGGGATCTTGTTACTCTTTTTATAGACATGTATCCACTTGAAATCTCGCCAATTATATTGCCCCGCGGATAAATATTTTATTTCCCAGTCATCAACTTCTTTGAGTAATTCTTGAATAATAGAATAGGTATTAAAATCCCAATTAATCGTTTCAGCATTTTTGATCATCATATCATCCTATTGAATCATTCAATTAAGTGAGCTGCCTTTGTTGTGAAACAAAAGCAGCTGTTATGAAAAAAAGAAAAACCTAGAAAGGATTAGTAGTCTCTAAGCTTAATCCAGCCCAGGGGTTGAAAGACATTCTTCCCATCACTGGTGTCACTGGGACTGGCGGATTTTCAACATCTTGACCGTCGGGTCTACGACTTGAACAATTTCCAACACCACAGCGAGATGAACACTGGTCTGAGGTTGTACCAAGTTCTGAAGGACAGGTTGCTGTAATTAAAGGTGTATAAGCATAGATACCAGTGGACTTAGATTCCGAATTTAGTAAACTAAAGCCACTTTTAATGGTGCTCATAACTGACTCACCAATTGCATGCAAATTGCCTGATGAAGTATCAATATTTCCTAATAACTCGTTCATACGCTCACGAATCATTTTGAAATCTCTTATCATAGTATTGTCTCCTAATATGTGAATTAAAATGGGCGAATAACTTCTATCATCATCGAAATACCTTGATAGAAGGCTTCAACCCAACATTCATACTAAGGGTTACACAAGAAAAATATATAAGTAGATTTACTTATAGAGTATGAATTAATGCTTTATATTTTAAGATTGCGTTTCGTAAAATTTACAGTTTTTGGATATTCAGTAATATTTGATTAATACTCACAGAATCCAAAAGAGTCTCAAATGGAATGATTTTATTAAAGTAATTTTGTAGCTTATCTTGTAAAATGACCAGCTTAATCGAATCTAGACCATGAGCGATAAGAGAAGAATTTAATTTTAAGTTGGAGGGCTCAATCACTAAAGAATAAGTAATAATATCTTCTAGGCTCTTATCCAATACAATGGCCTTTCTTGGATTGTCTATTGTGTTTAGATCAGATACAGTGGAAAATTGTAATTGACCTGTGTCATACAGTTTCTTAGCCTCTACTCTTTGTATTTTTCCACTGGTGGTACGTGGTATCGAAAATGGCCTAATGACGAAGATTTCGTCAATCCTCAGTTCATAATCATGAAAAACAGCGTTGCGAATCGTATCAACTATTTTTACATGATCAATCGTTCTGTATGTACTTCTACGAGGCTCTACCAAAACAACAGTTTTATCTTTACCATTCAAATCTAAGGTAGTAAATAAAATTATTGAACTTATCTGATCAGGGTCGATACTCCTTTTTATAGTCAATTCGATTTGTTCAGGATGATATTTGCAACCATTTTTTATGATCAGATTCTTCTTTCTCCCTGTTATGAATAGGTTGCTATCGTTATCGATAAAGCCAAGATCACCTGTTTTCAAAAATCTATCTGTATTATCAGAAATTTTTGCTTCAAATGTATTCCTCGTCAAAACACTATCCTTCCAATAACCTATAGCTACGTTATCTCCTGCGATACAGATTTCTCCTATTGTGTAGGGAGGACATTGCTCAAGATTATCATCGACGATTCGTATCTCTATACCATGACATGGTTTACCGACACTGATGTAATCGTTAAGATTTTTAGGTTTGTCATATTGTAGCTTGTTGTAATATGTCCCACTTACAAATAACGTAGCCTCAGCCAAGCCATAGCATGTAAAAAATGAGCATTCATTAAATCCACTCGGTTCAAAATAGTCCTTGAAGCGAGATAATGTTTTGGAATCAATAGGCTCTGCACCATTAAACGTAGCTTTAAGAGTGCTTAGATTGAGCGTTTCTCTTTCCTTCTTATTAACATGTTGCACACATAAATCATAAGAAAAATTCGGTCCTCCTGTGATAGTTGCTCTATATTGAGTTACCATATCGAGCCACAATTTTGGCCTTTTAATGAAATTGGTTGGCGCAGTAAAAATACAAGTGCAGCCATAATATAAAGAGAGTAAAATGTTGCCAACCAAACCCATATCATGGAAAAGAGGTAACCAGGTAACAAAGACACTGTCCTTTTCCACTTTTAGCGCACTTTTGAGCATTGAAAGATTAGATAGAATATTACCGTGTGTCACAACAACTCCCTTTGGCGTACCTGTGCTACCAGAAGTATATTGCAAAAAAGCGATATCATTAATATCTCTTTGATTATCTGATCCAAAATCTGATAAGCTTATTTTAGAAGATAAACATTGGTCCGTTAGAAATATTTTCTCAATTAATAATGCCTGAATATCACTGCTCAAGTTTTCGAAAATTGTACCGCTTGTCAAAACGAGGGAGGGCGTTGAATCCTGGAATAGAGCTAGCATTCTGTTGATTTTTTGAGATTTTTTAGGTACAGCAACTGGAACAGCCACGATACCCGCTAACAAACATGCGATGAAACTAACAATAAACTGGATTCCTGAATCATATAAGATAAAAGCCGTTGGCAGACCCAAAAAAGATGTCACTCTTGTGTCCCGACGAATTTCTGCTGATAGTCGTATCGATCTATCATGAAATTCCTTATAAGTGACTTTCTCTACTGTATCTAAATTTTCACAAACATAACGAAAGGCAATTTTATCTGGTTGAGAATTTGCCCAAAATAGAATGATATCCGTTAATAGCATAAGTATATTTCTCCTATGAAATTTATTGTTGCTAACCCTTGACCTGTGTACAGGTAAAAGCAAATACAGTTCCATTGCAGGGCACATAAGCAACAAAAGATTGGTTGCTTGACTGATATCCCGATATACATAAAACATCAACCGTTCGACCGTTAAGATCAAAAACCTTCCTTTCTAACCCATAACCCATATAAATCTTCTCCTGTTGTATAGTATTATTATCAAAGTACTCAAAATTAACCTGCCTTATTGAGTTAATAACGAGGTTTCTATATTCAACATTCATGTATTCAGGATTTGTAAAAAAGTTCTTAGCAATAACCGTCAAATCTTGAGGAGTAGATCGAATGTTAGAGGCCCCCCATATATAGAAATTACTCGCCGGAACATATTTTTTAAGATTTTCAAAATATTGATAGCCTATAGCACATCGGTTTTGTGGTGTCAAAGAATCATAGAAAAACGTGTTTTTTAAACCTAGCGGTGTTGTAATATACTTTTCTAGTAAAGAATTAATACTGGATTTACTGACAGACTCTATCACTTTGCATAATATGACGTAATTACAATTCGAATAAATAAATTTTTCATCTGGCATTATACTATTATTTTGAGATAGAATGTTAGTGATCGGGTGACCCGCCATATACAAATTGATATTGTCTACCAGTCCAGAGGTATGAGAAACCAAGTGCTTTACGGTAATACTTTCTAAATTAGGAATGGGTATGTTAATATATCTCGAGATATTATCATTCAAACTCAGCATATTACTCCCAAGCATTTTACACAACAAATTAACAATTACGAATTTAGTCACGCTACCAATATTATAGGTCGTATTAGTCTCTATAGCCGAAAAATCTTCAAGAGATATTTTCCCACAACAAAAACTATTAAGAGTAGGTAATGCGTTATCGATTTTTTCGTGGGCTATGCTTATACTGAGTATATAGTCGCCGCATTCTACTCTTGAATCGGATGTATTCTTTAAGGCATTTTTTGCAACGATTGAAGTAGAAAACTTTTCTATTTGACTCCATTGCCCAGTTATGGCATATAACAATAGTAATTCAATTAACTTATTTAATTGTAATTGAATTTCAGGTATCACTTTTATTTTCATAGATGATCGACTTCCTTATCTGTAATCTTTAAACTGTATAACATCTCCAGGTATCCAGTCGATTATTTTTGTTTTAACACCACTCTCTTTCAATTTATTACTTAAAATCTGTAATATATATTTTTCATTGATATTTTGAGTCTCAACCTTAAAAAGACCAGAAAAGCCATGTGCGTAGGGTAAGAAATATTTTGCCTGAGATATTTGACAAGCTTTAACAACGCCGTCTATGCCTAAAGTAACAGAATTAATTTTCTGAATGGAGTCTCTTTTTAGATATTCCTGCCTTATATCATCAAATTTCAGGGCAAAAAGCATTTCAGGGATTCCTGGATTGATGATTTCAGGAAATTCAGAACAGCAACCGATCAAAAAATCGATCGGGCCATCTTCAATGACTGATTTTTGTAATACATCGAGCATACTACCTTCCGGATCAATGCCACTGTCTGACAATAAAACGATACTTCTACCATTCACGGAAAATCGATAGGTATTGCCCCAATTTCTTACGCGTTTATCTACAATAGGTATCTCAACTGTGGGTTGTTCTCCATAAAAAGGTAATGTTGTTATTTCGATATCACCCACAACATGTTTATGCCACCATGGAGTCTCAAGTACATGAAGTCTTGTCAATTCTTGAATCATCTTTTTCGGATTTATCGTACTCAATAGATTAGTGGAGGTGATCGGGACAATGACTTCTGTATGCTCTGTCTTTGAAGAGGCTATAACAGAGGGTAAATGCCAGTGATCATGATGGCCATGGGTGATACAAATGACATCCGCACATAAATTACCTCTATCAAAAGGATATACGGAATTATTAGTTGTCCAAGAGCCCGACAAAGACTGGGGATCGCTGATTAACAAGGTTTTATCAGACTTAATCAGCAAACTGGCATGTTCTCTTCTATAAATACCTGGAACATTAGGTTCTGGCCAAACGCTTGAATTTATTTTTTCTGAAGCCAGAGATTCTAAAATAGCATTATCAAGGATGCTTTTTCCTGCCTCTTTCCAGGAATTTTTATCATCACATCTCAATCGCATCATAAAATTATCAATCGTATCAAAATATTCTTTTGCTTGATTAACTGTTAGATAATCAGTCCAATAATCCTTGCCATAATTATATCCAACAAATAAGTAATATTTCTCATAGATATCATAATTTCCTATTAAGAGTTCATTATTAGAAAAACATCCTCCTTTAGAAATTTGATCAAGATTAAAATATTTAGAATCTACCGTACCTTTTTCAAGAAAGGCACCTAAAGCATGTTGACACTTTTTATTATCAAATCCTAACTCAAAAAACAATGAGAAAACAGGTCTCAGCAAAGAATCTACATCTGTGTTTTGAGGTTGCAAATGAAAGCTTAGACCACTCATTATAATCTCCAAAAAACTCTTACAAACCCCTATTATATTTATCCATAAAAATGATTTTATATAAGTAAAAATACCTATTCATTATTTTGGCAATTTTCATATTATATATATTCTCATTAATAACTAGGAGTTCACTTATGACCAAACCTTATTTTTTTAAACCATTTGATTATAATCAAAAGGCAACTACAGAAAAAACAGATCCCAAAGAACCGTTTGGAAGCCTTTTTTCCGAAGATTTGTCTCAAATTGACAATCCAAAACCTACACAATGTCTTACAGGGCCTAATATTACACCCACATGGAGTGGTGGCCCAGACGGTGGTCCCGATTGGGATTTTTAATATGATTTATGTGGGAGCATAATCATGAAAAAAATTATCATTTTATCACAGCAAGGCGACCCACATACTATGGCCGTCAAAAATGCTGTTGAATCAGAAAGTGCCAATCATGAAGTTATTATTTTTGAACGATACAGAAATGACCATTTCATAGATATATGTTCTGATAATAATTTTATACCCCAAATAAGAACGGGCAATTCATGGGTAAATCTAAACAGTGATGATATCAGTGGTATTTTTTGGCGAATAAAACCTTATTACCCTGGTGAGGTAGCCGGATCGAACGCATCCTGGTCAGAAATCTTTTGTGCAAGTGAATGGAAACATTCATTACACGGATTTTACTACCTCACCAGAAATTTCAATTGGATTAACGATGTGGAAGCCAATTTGAGAATGAGTTATAAACCCGCCCAATTGAAATTAGCTCAAGACTGCGGTCTCAATATACCACCAACAAAAATCACCAACTACCAACCTGGATTATTATCATTTTATAACCGTGTAGAAAATATGATTTACAAGCCTGTTAATTCTGCCTCTACAGGAAGTAAACCCATTTTTACCTCTGTAGTAAAATATCAAAACCTACTTGTGGCTGAAGAATCTATTGCAATGGCGCCTGGTATCTTTCAAAAGAATATCGAGAAGGATCATGAACTACGCGTTACAATCGTTAATCAGAAAATTTTTGTTGCAAAAATTAATTCGCAAGAATCCCCTGAAAGTATCACTGATTGGCGAAAAGGTATCTTCAATGACAACATTTTTGAGAAAGGTAAAATTACCGAGGATACGCAAATAAATCTTCTTGAATTCCATAGGAAATCTGGCTTAACTTACGCTGCCTATGATTTTATCGTTGACAAAAATGGCGATGAAGTATTTTTGGAATGCAATCCTTGCGGCCAATGGTTATGGTTAGAGGAAAATATCCGTGACTATCAAGTCAGTAAAGAAATAGCGAACTTTCTTATTGGAAGAGCTTGAATAAAAAATCTGATCGAGGATATTAGTGCAGTTGGTAAAACCTATAGTCTCAGTAGTTCTCACTGAAGCGAGAACTACCCATACAAGCATAATAAAACTAATCTTCTTTCAAACGCACCGCTAATACATCGCAAGCAGCACCGTGGAGGACAGCGTTTGCGGTTGAACCAAGAAGTAAACGGATTCCGTGGCGACCATGGCTTCCAACTACGATCAAATCTGCTCCAATTCTATCAGCTTCTTCGAGGATGATGGTTCTGGCAGGACCCACTTTAATCACTTGGTGGTCCTCACCTAAACCTAACTCACTACCTTGTTTTTTCATTGAATCAGAGGCGTTTTCCAATAACATTTCTTCGATATCAGCACCTGCGGCAACACCATAAGCTGCACCGTAACTGCTCATATGTTCAATCGCATGCACTAAATAGAGCTGAGCGCCAAATTCGTCGGCTAAAGCTTTGGCTTTTTTGGTGGTGACTAAATCACAACTGGGATCCAGTTCGACAGCTAAAAGAATTTTCTGGTAGACCTTCATGGTTTCAATCTCCTCGTTTGGTGGTTACTGGCAACGAACCGCTAAAATATCGCAGGGCGCATCTGAAATTAATGTCGCTTGTTGATTATCGTTGTTCACAACGATTAAATCTACCTCTTTCTCAAGAGCCGCTCCAATAATAATATCGTGACTATTTCCCAGTTCGACTTTTTCATCAGCATCATCAAGATCATGAGCAGATGCCGCTGCAGCCAATCGTCCTCGAGCTACCTCGATAACTCGCTCTTCAATTTGGGCTATTGAAGGTAATTGATAATTGATGCCATTGCCTATATGGGGCATTGTATAAAGCAGACTCACTCGTGTGCCTCCGTTAGTTGCCAATTCACGAGTGATATCCATGGTTTCTTCAGAATGGGTGATGGTATCTATAGCCATCAAAATATGCTTGTACAGGTTCATAATAAGCTCTTCCTTGAGTGAGGGTAACCGCTGGCTACCGTTAATTACTGCACGACCAGGGAAGAGGAAGGCAAAAAACCCGTTGAAGACCAAGCGTCAGCTTTAAATACTAACGCTTGCCATACTCATCCCTGATCGCACAAGAAAATCCCCATCCTTGGGGAACTACTTGTCGGTTACATCATGTATCTAACAAGTAGCTAGGGACATTCTACAAAATTTCGTGTTCAAAAGGCTATCGCAAAACGCCCCGACATCGTGTAAGCCTTTTGCCATTTTTAACACTTCCAAATGAATTATTTATTGAACAAGATGGAAGTATAGCATTAACACCCGAGAAATCACAAACAACCAAAATTATAAGATATTGTTTTTTATAGAATTAAAAATAGATTGGTTTTTCTAGGCTTTTTTAAGCTTCGCTTAATATTTCATAAAATCTTAGAATTTCATTGGGGGACTCGATTTTGAATACTGACTAAACTGTCATCTACTTGTGGATAACTTTGGTATAACACTTCATACGACATTATCCCACATATTGTCCACAGTCTCTTCACAGAGTTACTTAACTGAAATACATAGGTATCTTATTGATCCATAGTAATATTCCAAGTTATGCCCGTTGTTGGCGCTACTAACTATTAACAACAATCTTAAGTATAGAGATATAAGAAGATCTCTTCTTGAACGTCTGAATACTTTAGCCCAGTGTGTAGTATCCCATACCCAGAAAGAAGTCTCTGTTTTAGACGATTCTGGGATTGTACAGGAATACCTTATTGTCATTTCCTTATTGCATGATCGATATTGACCCGTTATACTCCCCAATCCTTAATTTGATAATAGCTTGAGAATTACTATGCAACAGACTTTTCAACCCGGTGTTAAGAAGCGTAAACGTACCCACGGTTTTCGTGCGCGTATGGCAACCAAGAATGGTCGAATCGTGCTCGCTCGTCGTCGGGCCAAAGGTCGTAAGCGCCTTACAGTGTGAAACCACAGGGCTTTGCTCGACCGTTGCGGATCCGTACAGCGGATCAGTATCAAGCCGTTTTTAATCATCCTCACCGTTTTTCAGCCGATAATTTAGTCGCTTTATGTCAGCACAATACCTTAGATCATGCCCGTTTAGGGGTGAGTGTTTCTAAGGCATCTTTCAAATTGGCTATTGATCGCAATACCGTCAAACGGATTATCCGAGAGTCTTTCAGGCTTCGACAGGCTTCATTGAAGGGACTCGATATTGTGATAGTGGTGAAGCAACCCAGGTCAACCTTCAGCAAAAGAGAACTCAGAGAATGCATAGAACGCTTATGGCGAAAGGTAGAAACGCAGTTCGCTGGTGCCTAGGTCGTATGATTCGAGGCTATCAACTAGTAATTAGCCCCTATTTCGGGCATCATTGTCGGTTTGAGCCGACGTGTTCGAGTTATAGCTTGGAGGCGCTCAACACGCATGGGGTGATCAAAGGTATTTGGCTAAGCCTTCGCCGAATCTTAAAATGTCACCCATTCCATGCCGGAGGATTTGATCCGGTACCTAACCAGAAAGACGAGATATGAGAGACAGACGACCATTTCTTTACATTACCCTAGCCTTGTTAGGCTTTTTGTTGTGGAATCAATGGCAGATTGAGCATGCTCCCCCCGCGCCAGAGAAGAAAACGGTGGCTACAGCAGTGGGTGCACAGACGCCTTCTACCAACACGGATTTACCCCCAGCGACAGCAGTGGCTGCTCAGCAGGGTGATAATACCCCTATTAAAAAAGCATCTGGAGCGACAAATGACACCACAAGTCATGGCGAATTAATCTCCATCACGACCGATACCTTAAGATTGGTTGTGGATACCAAAGGTGGGAATATCCTCAAGGCGAGTTTGTTAAAGTATGCAAAAGAGGTCGACAAACCTGAAAACCCTGTTCAAATTTTCAATGATACCCCTCAGGATTTGTATATAGCACAAAGCGGATTAATGGGCCCCTCCGGTCCAGATACCAGCCAGGGACAGGTCATTTATCAAGCAGGCAAAGCCGATTATGTAATGCCCTATGATCAAAATACTCTGTCTGTAGATTTGAAATGGCATGATGCGAACGGCTTGAATATCACCAAACGTTTCATTTTTACGCGAGGCCATTACGATTTGACGGTGGATTACATCGTCGATAATCAAGGTTCCAAAGAATGGCGTGGTAGTCTCTACGCTCAAATTCAACGTGTAAAAGGTGCTGATGGCAGTATGTTTGGTTTGCGCACCTATACCGGCGCAGCAATTTCCAGTGAACAAACACCCTATGAAAAAATCACTTATAAAGAAATGAAAAAGCATGATCTCAGTCGTTCCATTGTCGGTGGTTGGGTGGCCATGCAAGAACAGTATTTTCTGAGTGCATGGATTCCCTACAGCAAAGCGAGTAATCACTTTTTTAGCCGAGTGCATGATGATGATGTATACACCATCGGATATGTTGCACCTCAATTAACAGTTCCTGCGGGTACGGAAGCATCAACCAGTACAAAATTGTATGTGGGTCCTGAGCTACAGGAAGAACTCGATAAATTAGCACCGCATTTAGGTAAAACCATCGATTTTGGATGGTTGTTTTTCCTCTCACAACCGATTTATTGGTTGCTGGCCTTGATCAATAAATATGTGGGTAACTGGGGTTGGTCAATTGTTTTGATCACCTTAATCATCAAATTAGCTTTCTACAAATTATCTGAATCCAGTTATCGCTCGATGGCGAAAATGCGTGATTTACAGCCTCGAATGAATGCCTTAAAGGAACGATTTGGTGAAGATCGACAAAAATTATCTCAGGCCATGATGGATCTTTATCGCAAAGAAAAAGTTAATCCATTAGGTGGTTGTTTGCCGATGCTAATCCAAATGCCATTTTTTATTGCACTATATTATGTCCTAATCGAAAGTGTTCATTTGCGACATGCACCTTGGGTCTTATGGGTCAAGGATCTTTCTGCACCGGATCCTTTCTATATTTTGCCAGGGTTGATGATGTTGGCAATGTTAATGCAAACTCGGTTGAGTCCTGCACCGCCGGATAAAACTCAAGCGATGATGATGTACATTATGCCGCTAGCGTTTTCTGTGTTTTTCGCGACCTTCCCTGCGGGATTAGTGTTGTACTGGTTT
Organism: uncultured Gammaproteobacteria bacterium; assembly: GCA_964567285.1. Classification (GTDB taxonomy): domain Bacteria; phylum Pseudomonadota; class Gammaproteobacteria; order JAIEPX01; family JAIEPX01; genus JAIEPX01. The sequence goes on along the minus strand of CAZMLO010000001.1, from coordinate 363,763 downwards.
GTGAATATTTTATTCTCGATAGCACAGCAAGCTTATATCATGCAGAAATTCAGCGGTAAAAAAGTGAAAGCCGTTAAAGTTGTTAATAAGTAAGATCATTGAAAGGGATTCTCTTGAGCTGATTCAAGAAGAATCCCTTTCTTTTTAAAAAAAGATTTAGTTCTGAATGTTGAGCATCGCTTTGTGTACAGAGAGAAAAGGTATAATGGTGGGTGAGAAATAATCATGAGCAAAGAAAGTGAAACAATAGCAGCAATAGCAACAGCCGGTGGACAGGCTGGTATCGGTATAATACGAATATCGGGCCCTTTAGCACCCGCCATCGCTAAAACAATTTTGGGTGTGTTACCGCAACCCCGCTTTGCTCACTATGGTCAATTTCGTGACGAAGATAATCAAATTATTGATGAGGGGTTGGTCCTTTATTTTCCTGCGCCAAATTCTTTTACGGGTGAGGATGTTGTAGAATTTCAAGGGCACGGTGGGCAAATTATATTAGAATGCATGTTGCAGCGAATTATTCGTTGTGGTGCACGCCTAGCCAGGCCTGGTGAATTCTCAGAGCGCGCATTTTTAAACGATAAATTAGATTTGGCTCAAGCCGAAGCAATCGCTGATTTAATTACAGCTCATTCCGAGCAGGCAGCACGTTCCGCGATGCGATCGTTGCAAGGTGAATTTTCTGATGCTGTTCATAATCTGGTTAAAAAATTAATTGCGCTGAGAATGTTTGTTGAAGCCGCCATTGATTTTCCCGAAGAGGAAATAGATTTTTTATCAGATCATCGTATCACTGAGCAATTATCTGAGATCACATACCAACTAAATAAATTAGCTCAAAGAGCGCAACAGGGAATGATTTTACGTGATGGGATTAAATTAGCCTTGGCAGGTTCACCTAATGTTGGGAAATCCAGCTTGTTAAATCGATTAACGGGTGATGAAACGGCGATCGTGACTTCAATACCCGGTACGACTCGTGATTTACTACACGCTGATATTGTTATTCAGGGTGTGCGTTTTCAATTGGTTGATACGGCCGGTTTGCGTGAGAGTGAGGATATCGTTGAAGTCGAGGGCATTCGTCGTGCAGAAGAAGCTATACAACAGGCAGACATATTATTGCTGGTAGTTGATCACAGCTCAGCACAGGATCATGACGATAAATTTTCTGCGATCATCCAAGATTTTTCCGAGCGAGGAAAACTAATTGTTGTACGAAATAAAATTGATCTCACAAAAGATACCCCCTCTCTGATTCAACAGGATGAAAATGTATCAGTGATGCTTTCCGCCAAAAATGGATTGGGAATTGATTTGCTACATGAGGCTCTGCTTAAAACAGTCGGTTATCAATCTAAATCAGAAGGTACATTCAGTGCACGGCGTCGTCACCTTTTGGCATTAGAAATGGCGCAAAAACATCTTAGTGTAGGAATTGAACAATTATCCTCATTTCGTGCTGGTGAGTTATTGGCTGAAGAGCTTCGCCTTGCTCAAAATTCGCTTAGTGAAATTACCGGCGAATTTCGAGCAGATGATTTACTCGGTAAAATATTCAGCTCTTTTTGTATTGGAAAATAACGCAGCCTATTTTCATAGGCTGCGTGGATTAAAGTAGAGAATTTTTACTTCGGAAAATGGGTTTTGTTCTTTTCAGTGAACTGTTTGGCTAATTGTATAGCTTCGTCATAGTCTTTTGCAAAAGTTAAGGTCGTTCCGTCGGGATGTACATTTGCGCGTGCCAGTATATCAGCAGGTTGCTCTTGCACAGTACTTAAAATTACTTTTGTCTTTTTGATCAAGCAATCTTTGATCAAATTCGCCAGAGTTGTAGCACCAGTACCATCAAGATAATTGACTTGTTTCATCCGTATGATTAAAACATTTGGCTTTGTTCCCATAACTCTAAGAGTATCAATGAGATCACCAGCTACACCAAAGAATAATGGCCCATGAATTTTAAATACCTCGACTCCCTTGGGTAATTCCTTCCGTTTATTATCCTCGATGAGGTTGCTAGTTTCACTAGTATTATCCGTTAAAGTTTGATTATCTGTGGATGATGAAATGGCGACGGATTTACTCATATGACCCAGGAATAATAATGCAGCAGTGGTGACACCAATTCCAATGGCCATTGTCAAATCAACGAGTACCGTGAGGAAAAAAGTCAGCAGTAATAAAATTCTATCGCTGGTGCCCAGGCGGAAAATGTGCACAAACGTATGTATTTCACTCATTCCCCAAGCGACCATAAAAAGAATGGCTGCGAGAGTAGCCATAGGAACATATTCCATTAAGTTCGTAGCAAATAAAACGAAAATTAATACGAAGGAGGCGTTAAAGAGTCCTGCTACAGGTGTTTTTCCGCCAGCTCGAATATTGGTGGCAGTTCGAGCGATAGCCCCTGTTGCTGGTAAACCGCCGAATAATGAAGCGGCTAAATTACCAATACCGTGGGCTACAAGTTCCTGATTAGGGCGGTGTTTAAAACCCGTCATAGAATCTGCTACAACCGCTGAGAGTAGGGCTTCTATACCGGCTAAAAAGGCGATTGTAAAAGACAAAGGCACCACTGCTTGAATTTTATCGATCGTCATTTCGGGCAGTTTTGGAAAAGGTAGACCTGAAGGAATATTCGGAAAACGGGAAGCTATAGTATCTGTTGAAAGATGAAAATAGGCCACTGCTGCAGAGGTGAGCACGATAACAATTAAATAGTTGGGGAGTTTAGGCGTAAAACGACGCATCAGAATCAGCATTAGCAACGCAGAAGCACCGATCATTAATGTGGGCATATGAATCGTATGAGATTGGGTAAAATAGGCAATCCATTTCGGAATAAAGTCGGAAGGAACTTTATCAATTTCCAAGCCAAAAAAATCTTTGACTTGAGTTGAGGCAATAATGACGGCGATACCCGAAGTAAATCCTGTAATGACTGAGTGAGGGAAAAAATTGATGATTCGTCCAAATTTTAGATAACCCGAAATAATTAAGATGATCCCAGCCATTAAAGTGGCTAGAATTAAACCATCGTACCCAAATTGAGCAATTCCATTAAATACCACGACAACAAAGGCCCCGGTAGGCCCGCCAATTTGTACTCTTGAGCCACCCAGCAATGAAATGAGAAAACCTGCGACGATTGCAGTAATCAGACCTTCATTCGGTGAGGCGCCACTAGCAATTGCCAATGCCATTGAAAGCGGCAGTGATACAATAGAAACAGTCAAACCAGCGATAAAATCCGTGCGAAGATCGTTTAAGGAATAACCTTCTTTGAGTACTGAGTAGAGTTTAGGTGTGAATTGCATATCTTGTCCTCTTACTGACATTATTTGAATGAAATTTGATGTACATCGTAAGCATCATAGCTTTTATTAGTTATTGTTTCAACCATTATTCGGTTCTAAATATTATTGTGTGATACATCGAGTTTTATCAGTCACATCATTTCTGTATGGCCTCAGTTTTTTTCTTTTTTCGATTGTGAACATAACCATTTAGGATTTCCACAAATAATGCATAGCAAATAGCAAAATAAACATATTCTCTCGGCACATGAAAATGTAAGCCGTCAGCAACCAATAAAGTACCAATTAACAGAATAAAACTAAGGGCTAATATCTTTATCGTGGGTCGAGATTCAATAAAATGTGATAGTGGCTCAGAAGCAACAACCATAAGTACAATGGTAATTGTAATGGCTGTTGCCATAATCCAATATTCAGGTGTCATACCAACCGCTGTGAAAACGCTGTCAAATGAAAAAACAATATCAATAATACCTATTTGTAAAATTACAGCTAAAACACTGGAATAATGCTTTTTCAAATGAAACTCTGTATCGGGTTCTGTTTCAGCATGAATTTGAATCGTGCCTTTATACATTAAAAATAACCCACCACCCAGTAAAAGAAGATCACTAACAGAGAATGAATAGTCGAATATACTGAAAAAGGGAACTTTGAGATGAACTAGATAGCTGACTGTTGCTAGAAGTAATAGGCGTGTTACTAAGGCCAGGATCAATCCAAAGCGCCGAGCCATTTTCTGCTTTGATTTTTCCAGTTGATTGCTAGCGATAGAAATAAAGACTAAATTATCGACGCCTAGAATCAACTCCAGCAGAGTCAGTGTAAATAAGCTAACGGCTGTATGTATAATGTAATGAATATCCATATTCGTCTCCAATACAGTTGATAGTATAGCAGAGATTAACAATATTGTTACTGTAAATTAGGTTTCAATGTACCTTTAAGAAATTTGCGGTATATATTTTCAGGCCTGGATATTGCACAAACAATTGTATTTTATTGATGCTAGAGGGTTGGATATGCTAGAAATATATGTTAGACTCGAATTGTTTCTTCAAATTTGCAGGAGGAAAAAATGCTTAGTAGTCTAAAAAAAATGCTAAAAGGATATCAAGCATTCCGAAATAAATACGCTCACGGTAACCGATCTATTATGAGACTCTTATCAATCTATGGTCAGCAACCGCAAATTATGGTTATTGCCTGTTGCGATTCTCGCGTTGATCCTGGTTTTATTTTACAATGTGATCCTGGTGATTTATTTGTTGTGCGCAATATCGCCAATATTGTTCCACCTTTTGAAAAAGATGCTCTGCACCACGGTACTAGTGCAGCTTTAGAATTCGGCATAAAATTTTTAGAAGTCAAGCATCTTATTTTATTGGGCCATAGTCAATGTGGCGGAATGCAAGCTCTTTTAGAAAAAAAGACGTCGATTCCAAACGATTTTATTTCCAACTGGGTTTCTATTATCGATACCTCCAATATCAGTCCAGAATCAGTAGATGATTGTGCAAAATTAGCTATGCATCAATCGCACGAAAATTGCTTGAGCTTCCCTTGGATTGCTGAAAAAGTGGATCAAGGAAAATTAATCATTCATCAATGGTTTTTTGACATCAAAGAAGGCAAAATTTTTACTTATTCTGCGTCTGAAAAAATCTACAAGGAACTCGATCCGACTCAGCCTTATGTAGTATGAGGAGTTTCAGTTCTAATCACGCTTCATTTGGAATAGTGGCACAATGCCGATATCATTAAAAACCAGGTGCAATGTTTGGATTGCCGAAATCCATTCAAACAATCACCTTGTTTGATGACTTATAAATTGATAAGATCTGCGATTGCTTCTAATTTAATGAAATCAGGTACGCCCCATGGATTTTGATAAGAAATTTGATGTGATTGTGGTTGGTGGTGGGCACGCGGGTACTGAGGCGGCGTTAGCGGCCGCTCGGATGGGTGCCGAGACCTTGCTGCTGAGTCATAATATAGAAACCTTGGGACAAATGTCTTGTAATCCCGCAATTGGTGGAATTGGCAAGGGCCATTTGGTCAAAGAAATTGATGCGCTGGGCGGAATCATGGCCCGTGCCGTCGACCAAGCGGGGATCCAGTTTAGGATCTTGAATGCCAGCAAAGGCCCCGCAGTGCGCGCGACTCGTGCACAGGCCGACCGTGTGCTTTATAAACAGGCTATTCGTCATACCCTCGAAAATCAACCTCATTTAACCCTCTTTCAGCAAGCTGTCGAAGACCTGATTATCGACAATGGGCGAGTCAGTGGTGTGATCACTCAGATGGGACTGCGCTTCTTTGCCAAGGCTGTGGTGTTAACAGTCGGGACCTTCCTGGGCGGCAAAATTCATATTGGCTTATCGAATTACAGAGGCGGTCGGGCTGGTGATCCCCCCGCTCTGGCTTTAGCTGATCGGTTGCGAGCACTACCCTTCCGGGTCGATCGATTGAAAACCGGTACACCTCCCCGGATCGATGGTCGTACTATCGACTACTCAGAACTCCAAGAACAGCCGGGTGACACACCCACGCCCGTTTTTTCTTATTTAGGAAAATCTAGCGATCACCCCACTCAAGTCAGTTGTTATATCACGCATACCAATGCGAAAACCCACGAGATCATTCGCACAGGTTTTGAGCGCTCCCCTTTATTTACCGGCGTTATTGAAGGGACAGGTCCACGGTATTGTCCATCAATCGAAGACAAAGTCGTACGATTTGCCGAACGAGAAGCTCATCAAATTTTTATTGAGCCTGAAGGTTTAACCACTCACGAAATCTACCCCAATGGAATTTCCACTAGTTTACCTTTCGATATTCAATTAGCTTTTGTGCGCAGTATGAAGGGTTTTGAAAATGCGCACATTACCCGACCCGGTTATGCGATTGAATACGATTTTTTTGATCCACGTGATTTGAACCCTTGGTTAGAAACGCAATTTGTTCCGGGATTATTTTTTGCTGGTCAAATTAATGGTACGACGGGCTATGAAGAAGCGGCTGCTCAAGGATTAATCGCAGGATTAAACGCTGCTTTGATTTCCCAGGAACGCCCAACTTGGTATCCAACAAGAGACCAAGCCTACATCGGAGTGCTGATCGACGATTTAATTACTTGCGGTACAACAGAGCCCTATCGAATGTTCACATCGCGAGCAGAATATCGCCTACTGCTTCGTGAAGATAATGCAGATCTTCGATTAACGCAGATTGGCCGTGATTTGGGATTGGTGGATGATGAACGTTGGTCTGCATTCAGTGCAAAAAAAGCCAAAATTACTGAGGCGCATGAACAATTATCACAATATCTTGTGCGGCCTAATTCAGAACAGGCTAAACGATACGAGGAACATTTTAATACACCCCTTGAACGTGAATATTTTGCATCCGATTTATTGCGACGACCAGAAGTAACATTTGATAATTTAATTCGTGTATTGGATCTAAGAATATCGTCAGAAGACAACGTTACAGAACAAGTCGAAATTCAAATCAAATACGAAGGCTATATTAAACGACAACACGAAGAAATTGCCCGTCAAAAAAATCACGAGGAAACCAATTTACCTTCACATTTTGATTATTCTCGTGTGAGTGGCCTGTCAACAGAAGTGCGTCAAAAACTGATTAATGTCAAACCTGCCACACTAGGGCAAGCTGCGAGAATCCCTGGTGTTACACCCGCAGCGATTTCGCTGTTGTTGGTGCATTTGAAAAAGCTTTCATCAAAAACAGCGCATAGTCTAAGCGAAGACTAAGAAAACAATCGATATCGGCTTGCTTTTCTCAGTATGGCTTTGCTGCAGTGTAAAGCTCACACCAAATTAACAAAATGCAAAATGGTGTGGAAAAAGCCCCTACCAATTCCCACACCATTTTATGTTTTCTCGTTTTGGTGTTGAATCTGGGGTGGGTATGGCCTATAGATGACTGGGGCGACATTTTCACTCAGTTGGCTACATTTTGTCAAAAAGGGCAAACCTTAGTCGTCTTATTCGCAGTGGGGCTGTATTTCGTAGCGTGGGTAATGTGACAACGTTGACAATGACAACCAAAACATCAGAGAATTTTGCCTGGTTCGTGGGGAAAACCTTGTGCTATAGCACGATGTTCACGGTTGAACTTTATCGAGCTTGGACTGATCCCACAAACTGGTTAAGTTCAGCGACCCAAGCGCTCACAAAAACAGCAATGTTGGTGGGTGTAGATGCTGGCTTATCATTATTACCAAAAGGTTTTGGTTGGTTGAGCAAAAAAACCGAACAATCCAAAGTACCGCAGGCTCCAGCTGTTCTTGGCTTTTTCAGTCGACACGTTGATAAAGGAACCCTGGCTTTCCAAACAGTAACAAAAGGCCCCGCCGCAGTGATGGCCAGCGTTGGTGCCGGTATGTTGGTTGAAACAGTCGTTGAACACACCGCAACCAAAACGGGAATTAAGACAAAGTAAGTTCCGCGAAACAGTTGATACGGTATAATCAATCAAAACCATGACTTTTGATACATTCCTATGTATCAAAAGGCCTTTTGAGTTTTTGTTCTTGCTCATGTGATGAAATCACAGCGAATTATGCCTGTCCCGGTCCATTTGACTGATATCGGGGCTAGGTCTAAGCTTTAGTGAAGCGTAACAAGGTTGATTAGAGGAAAGCAGGATGCGGACTTACATAGGTGATTGGTTTTCAAAACATTTAGCTGACCCTGAAGCACTAGGGCTCGTGGTGTTATTAGTCGCTATCTGCACGCTTATATACTTTTTTGGCAGTGTTTTGACTCCTGTGTTCGCAAGCGTTGTGATCGCCTATTTACTGCGAAGTCCTGTCTTATTGCTAGAGCGTTTGAAAATTCCTCATGTTGCTGCTGTGATAATCGTGTCTTTGCTATTTATTGGGCTGACTTACGCATCGCTTTTTATCTTATTACCACTCCTGTGGGAACAGATGAGCAATTTATTTAATGAGATCCCAAAATTCTTAAGTAAGAGTGATGATTTCATCACCTACATGCATCAGCGATTTCCAGACTATGTTTCCAGCGATCAAATTCAGCAATTTATTTTGTCATTTAAAACGGATATGAGCCGTGTTGGACAAGCAATTTTTGCTTATTCATTATCTTCGCTCTCAAGCGCAATCACTCTAATTATCTATCTTTTCTTGGTTCCAATTTTAGTATTTTTTCTGCTTAAAGATCATGAAGAAATCAACCTATGGTTTTTACAATTTTTACCCAAGCATCGACAACTCATTCAGAATGTTTGGGGCCAAGTGAACTCGCAAATAGGGCGTTACGTTAATGCAAAAGTGGTAGAAATATTGATTGTTGCTCTAAGTTCCGTCGTTGCGTTTTCAGCCCTAGGATTAGAATACGCTGCCCTTTTAGGAACGCTATCAGGGATTTCTGTTTTGATTCCCATTTTTGGTGGTGTTTTGGCAACGATCCCGATTGTAATCGTAGCTTATATACAATGGGGATGGTCAGCCGATTTCGGGTATTTGATCTTGATCCATTCTGTTATCGTCGTGATAGATTATACCATTTTGGCGACATTGTTATTTTCAAAAGCAGTGAAACTACACCCCTTGGCTATCATCATTGCTATCTTAATTTTTGGCAGCCTCTGGGGTTTCTGGGGTGTTTTCTTTTCAATTCCTTTGGCCACACTGGTTAAAGCTATTATCAACGCTTGGCCTAGGGAACAGAGCTAGCTCTAAGTCGCATGTCGACTAATACTATTCACCAATAGAGCCCAGTACCAGCTAAAGTACGTATTCACTACGAATATCCCAAGAGATGAACCTTGCTATTGTATCAGCTCCATATACTATTTATTAGGAGCTACTCAATGCGAAAAGTTCATCGAAATGATGTTGTAATGCCCATGTTAACCGAACATGAGCGATTAATTCAATTTATTGTAGATGCTGTGCGTGAGAAAAATTATAATCTTGCCAAACTTTTTATTTCTCATGATCTGAATCTTATAGGAGCTTTTTATAATATACAGTACGACTACTTCAGATCTCTTAAACCTTTAAAAGGTCTTAATCCTGGTTTAATGGCGTCCTTGTATCATCAAGAAATACGAAGGATCACCTTTGAAAATGCAATAAATAAACAGATTTATTTGTGTTTTTGTGATTTGTCAGAAGAATTTGTTGCTGCGATAAGAAAATACGCGGAAGAGCAATTTGTTAACCCGAGTATGCCTTTTAAAAAAAATATTGAAGCTATGTACCAACAGTTTATTAATGGTAGAAAGCAAAAATTAATAAATACGTTACTCGACATGTATAACGCGAGGATAGGTGAAAATTCAGAGGCGGAGGTTTGGTTCAACAACCGTTGCTTTTCACTAAGAAGAGAGGGTAAATCATATGTGCTAAGTCTACAGGGTATGGCTCATTATACTAAAGAACTTAATGGCCTTGTTACAAATGAGAAAGAACTCGAAATAATTACACTGCTCCAAAATGATTGTGAGCAACGTGATATGTTGATTCAAAGACAGTTTACTAATGATGTAATAGATCCAAAGACTGAAAGCTTTCAGGAGTTGAATAGAATTTTGATCAGAATTTATGATACAAGTTTGAAGCTGAAGAATCTGACTAGTATTGCTAAAGGTCCAATGTTTCACTATCTGACTCAAGGCTCTTCTGTGGGACTTGCAATGCATGATGAGTATATCCTTAAGCGCTTTGACGATTTAGTCAAGCAGTATTTCCCCCTTTATGATTTTAAGATGTCGCACAGTAACAATCTGAAACGCTATAAGAAATTTTCAGATACTATAATGCATTTGCATGATGAACTGTTGGATAATAATACAGAAATTGGAATGCATCATGATTTGTTTTTGTCAAAGATGCTGCCATTGAATGATCAAGAAAAAGCTAAATTGAGAAAATTTTTAAAATCCGATGTTTTGAGCTTGGAAATGGTGGGTGACCTTGGTTCTAGAGTTCTCGATGTGAATGATATTCTGGACATAAAAGGCAATAATTTATTGCATATATTATTTGAAAGCTACAATATACACGCGCAGTTCCTTTTATTCTTGATCGATCGAGGGATCGATATTTTCGCCATTAATGCAGAGAGAAGAAGGCCCATAACCGATGTTGTAGTCAGATGTATTCAGTTACCATTCAGCATATATAAAAAACTAATTATGTACTCTATAGAATATATTAGACGCTTAAAAATTCCAAATGTTGATGCAAATATTAGAGCGATAAAACTAGTTCTAGATATATTATTCAGTGAAGTTACATCTTATGTTGAGAGAAAACATTTGATAGAAGTACAGAAATTAAATAATAAAGAACCTGGCCTATTTAACATGACTCGTAAGCGTGCACAAAATATCGCTGAACTTCTGTGCTTTTTCAACGATCATTACTCTGAGTCCTATAGAGGTACTCTCACTAAAGAAAGACTAAAAGAGTTTGTGGAAAAAGTAAAAAGTTCGATTGAAACAGTATTGAGTGATAGACGATCTGAATTATACCGAATTATGGAAATGGCTCTTAATATGATAGATGACCCAAGGAATCTCGTTATTGATAAGCAAGCAGAAATTGTAGAAACATTAACCAGGAAGATAGTTCAACTCGACATGGCATTTTCCCAAGCGCTAGATAGATTTGAACAGCGGATGCAAAACGATCGAGAAGACAATCAAAAATTCATGAAACAAATGACGAGTCAGCAACAAGATTTTATGCGTGAGCTCTTTAGTAAAGTTAATACCAGCAAGGCTCCAGGAGGCGCTGATGGTTCTCCAATACCCGATGAAAGAAGGTATTCACCGCGTTTTAAATATTCTGAGCAAGATAATTGTAAACCAGAAGATTTTGAGGCTGATCAAAAAAATCCTAAGTTATCTCAAAACTACGATGATAATGTGGATTATACAGTCAAAGCTGGTGATGATGAAATCTACATGCCCGCTCCTATTGAGGGGCTCATTTTTACGAAAATACCAGGCGACGGTCACTGTTTTTACCGTGCTGTATGTCTATACTTAAACCTAGAGGTACCCAAATTAAGACAAATGGTTGCACAATATATCAATGATAATATAGGTGAGTTTATGGAGATTATCAGCGCTATAAATCCCAACATGACTCCCGAACAATATTTAAACAGAATAGAGAGAGGTGATGAATGGGCAGATGATCTAGAAATTAATGTGCTCAGGAGAATATTGAACCGCCCTATTGTAATTTTAGGTCCTGATGGAATAATAAGGGACGGATCCAATTTTTACCGTGGGGACTCTCCTATATTTGTTCAGTACAATGGTCATAATCACTATGACGCTCTAGTGTTGTCGGATAGCAAATCAGGGCGTAAAATACTCGAAGATCTCATAGAGAGTGTCGGAAGTCCGAAACTAAACTAGTCGAGCATTTCATAATAAATGGGAAATCGTAGTTGAAGGTCAAACACGTATGGTTGGCCTTCAACATGCATCAGCTCTAATTTTGTCTGACCCGATATCGTAATTTGATACTTGCATTAAGACAATACTCATGCGCGGATATTATCGGTTACTAAACTGGATATTTACAGTCAAGTTCAGGAATCATTCGATGTAAAAAAAATCGTTCAAGATATTCGAAGGAAAACCATCATTGATTAATATTTTGATAATGTCTTTTTTTGAATCGCAACCCAGCTTATTTTTCAAATTATCCACATGCTTTTCAACCGTTCTATAGTGAATGTTCAAAATTCTACCTAATTCTTTCGCGGTTAGATCATTTTGGAAACCCGCTATGCAGTCAATTTCTCTCTGTGATATTTTGATATTTTTGCTTTTTAGGTGGTACTTTTTGATTTTAATTCTCCTAAGCAATTCTTTTATTTTTTCGTTTTCTGACAAGGTCGCTATACTCGGGTGTGGAGAGCTTTTATAAATATCAAAGGGTAATAATATTTTATTTTTTTCGGCTGTCTGGATTAACTTACCTGCGACATCGTTAAAATAAACTGCAAATGTCTCAAACAGATCCATGTTGTTAATGAAGAAATTATGCAGCCTCTTGTTGGAAACATCCCCAGCAAAAAAGAAGAATTCAGTAAAATCAGTGTGGCGTTGTACAAGGGCGAAGGAGTTTCCTTCGTTATATTTCTCTCTGGCGTATTGATGGACTATTAGGGGACTCTCATTGGGTATAATGAGAAATTTTTGTTTATAGTGTTTGGGATGGCCAGAAATGAAATTTCCGCATAGATTGCCGTTGTAGTAATCATTGACCCAGTTGGGATTGGTAGACATGATGATTTGATGGCCATCATCGTAATTACGCATAAAAGTCAGCGTGGTTATCCCTAAGGTTTTTAGAGGGGTTAGAATTTGATCCATTTCAGGACTAACACCAATTAATGGATGCTTCTGCGAAATAATAATCCTATTTTTCATGACCACCCCATTTCAGTAAGGCGCACTTAGAATATCTAAAATCAATAAAATTCTGTTTTTATATGGTTTTGCTCGGCATTATAATGTGCTATTTGCTTTCTCACAATGATTTTGTTCTAATATCGCTCACCATTTGCTGATAATCTTAATGGAGACATATTCATGGAATCAACAATGCAGTCGATGGAGACGGTTCATCAGAATACAAGCAAGCTGAATGCCTGGATAGTTATTTTTTCTGCAGCAGGGTTTTTCTTTTATCAATTCATGCTCATTAATATATTCAACGCTTTGAACGAACCCATGTTGAGAGAGTTTAATATCACAGCAACTCACCTGGGCCATGTGTCTGCAAGTTATTTTATAGCTGGAGGACTTTCGTTGCTGATGGCGGGAGCTATCGTCGATCGACTTTCTGTACGCAAAGTATTACTCTCTGCCCTCTCAGTCAGCATAGTGAGTATGTTTCTTTTTAGTATCGCTACATCCCCTTCATATGCACTCATGGCCCGGTTTCTAGCCGGTATTAGTGGCACATTTTGTTTTATCGGCCCCATGAAATTAATCAGTCGCTTTTTTCCTTACAGCCAGCAGGCACTGGTGATAGGATTGATAGTGTCTTATGCCATGTTAGGAGGGATTGTGGCACAAACGCCAATAACCGTATTGGCAGAAACGCTAGGATGGCGTACTACTTCACAAATAATTTCATTCGCCGGTCTGTTTTTTCTCGCTCTTATTTTTTGGAATGTGAAAGACCATCCTCAAAATAGTTCAGTGAAGTTGACTCGGTATCAGATCGATGAACAACCTAATTTTCTCCACGCGCTCAGAAAAACAATTACCAAAAGGCAAAATTACCTCAGTGGTTTGTACATTTGCTTGATTAATTTACCCATTTATCTGATAGGGGCTATGTGGGGTACTCTGTATCTCACCCAAGTCCATCAACTCACTCGAGTACAATCCAGCTATGTCACATCGATGATTTTTGTAGGCATGATTTTGGGATCACCCACGATGGGATGGCTATCCGATCGAATCGGGTTACGAAAAAAGCCTATGGTATTCTTTGGGCTGATTTCAATAGTACCCTTTATTGTGTTGTTATCAGCAGGAAAATTATCCCTAGCCCCCTTGATGCTCATATTTTTCAGCATTGGATTTTTAATCAGCGTACAGGTTATTGCTTATCCCTTAATTTCGGAGAGTAATCCTCATGAATATAATGGTATCGCACAGGGATTAGCTTCAACCATCGTTATCTTAGGAGGTCTTACACAACCGCTGTTTGGAAAAATAATGAGCCTTAATTGGGATAACAAGACACTGAATGGCATAGCGCTTTACTCTGCTAGCGATTATCAGTGGGCGATATTAATAATGCCGATCGCAATGATAGTAGCTGTACTGAGTTTATTGTTTGTGAAAGAGACTTATTGTAAATGATTTTTACTGGGGGTAGTAAATGGAAAATAAACGGGCTGAAGGAGTGTGATGATGAGTGTTGAGAAAAAGACAAATGCTATGGAAAAAAAAGCCCCCCTAGACAATAAACAGGAAAATGGGGGTAGTAGAGGATCTACAGCGACTATTGGTACAGGAGACGTTAAAGCAAAGGAATCGGTTCGATTTGCTGCTGTGGGTGAGCAATCAGCCATTGATACGGGTCATGTCAAATCTGGACATAGCGTTGAATTCTTTGCTGGTGCCAGAAGAATAGAATCTTCCAGGCCTAAATCAGATGCTTCACCAAATAGAGATGAAGAAAAATCTCCTTCTTTGGACTCCGGGTCAGAAGAGCCATTACAGCGAGATAACCCCCTTGTAATGATCAAAAACAGCGGAAAAATGAAAATAGGCAACATTACTATCCATCCTACGAATAATAATACCGTTGACATAACATTTGATGGACGATTTGGGTTGCCAGAGGCCTTTGAAGATTTTACGGGACGAGAGGATTCATTAGCATTTCTTGAAGCGGTGGATCAGAGTACCATCATTAGCCATCCAATCAAAACAGTTAGTGGGACAGGTGGTATTGGCAAAACTCGACTCGCTGTAACCTTCGCCCATAACAAGCTCAAACAATTTCAAGAGACTAAAGGCGGAAGTGGTTACCGTTCCATTATTTGGTTTATTGTCGGAACAGATGTAGGTATAGCTAATCAAGGTTTGATGACAGAACAATTTCAGAGCTTAGGGCAACAGTTAGGCTTTAACCCAAAAAAAATTAATCTGAATGACTTAATCAAGCTGATCTTTGAGCGATTAGGAAAAGAGCATGGGCCCTACTTGGTTGTCTTTGATAATGCGCAAGATTTGCGTAGTATCAAACGTTTTTTACCTCCCTCGTCAGTTCCGGTCATTATTACAACACGGAATAATAATAAACGAGATTGGGATCTGACTTTTAAATCGATTACATTGAATGTGTTTAGTCCAGCAGAAGCACATGCCTATATTAAAAAAGTCTTGCGCAGAAGTGAGGCCAATTTATATCAGGAAGATGAAGCTAATGCACTGGCCAAAATGCTCGGATATTTTCCCCTGGCACTCACACAGGCATTAACCTACATCATTAACGAAAGTATGCAGGTCACAGTTTACTTAGAAAGAATTACACAACAAAAGGCCAAATATCTTCAGCAGCCAGTTGCACAAGGAGATCCGTACCAAGACGACAAAAATCCAGATTCTGATCGCTATGCTGCACGTCCCAGAGAAGAATATGATCCACAGAAAGCAACCGTATGGGCAGTGGTTCATCTTTCACTTGAAAAAGTGACCCACGCAATTGCCCATCAAATTCTCAAAGGCTGTGCCTATTTAGCCCCCGAAGTACCAATTGATATGAACTTGCTGGGCTATTGGACAGTAAATATCGAAGAATGCCAAGAGGCTGTGTCTGCCTTGCGTCATTACAGTTTATTAGAAAATGTCACTCTGCTTAATCACGTGCGAATCCATCAGCTGGTGCAAGAAATCCTGAAGCTAGACCATAGTGAAGATGCTCATAATACCTTTTTAACCTGCCTAGCAGGATTTATGGGACAGCACTGGAATAAAAGTGTGAATCCTTTATCGGACGAAGCACGTCGAAAAACATTGTTTCCACACTTACAAGTTGTGTTGGAGCAAATTGAAAAGCACTTTGAGTCAGATGTATCTTTTGAAGAGATGAAAGCAGACCTCTATTTTTATTTAGGCAATTTTTATGGTGGACAAACTGGGAACACTGTTGAAGCTGTTTCATGTTATAAGCAAGCCTTAAAGATTTATGAAACGTCGCAAGACAAGTACCATGAAAGAATCGCTAAAACTTTAATGAACCTCGGTATTGAAATCAGTAGACAGGGAAATCAGTCGGAAGCGCAGGACTATTTATTAAGGGCTTTGACAATTAAGCAGCAGGTTTATGGTCCTGAGCATGTCGAGGTTGCAGTGACATTGTGTAACCTAGGTGGTGTTGCTTTAGAAAAGGGTAATGCGTTGGAAGCCAAGACACTCCTAGAACAATCCTTGATAATTCAGGAGAGTATATATGGTCCCGATCATCATGAAGTGGCAGAGGTCTTAGTAAACCTAAGTAATGCTTTAGGGGGACTGGGTTATGCATTGGAATCCAAAACTTTATTAGAGCGGGCATTGAAAATTCAAGAGCGTAACTATGGTCCTGAGCATGTCAAGGTAGCAATGATCTTGGGAAACTTAGGTATTTTGGCTCGAGAACAGGGCGATGCCTTGACAGCTAAAGATTTACTAGAACGAGCCTTGAAGATTCAAGAGCGTAACTATGGTCCTGAGCATGCTGTGGTTGCAAAAACGTTGATGAGCTTGGGTAATTCACTCCGAGATCTTCGCGAAGTGCCGCAAGCAAAAGTCCATTTGGAACGGGCACTGATTCTCATGGAACAAATCTACGGCCCTGAGCATCTTTTTGTGGGAAAAGCCCTAGGGAGTTTGGGGGCCGCCATCCTAGAGCTTGACCAAAAATCTGAAGCCAAAGCCCTTTTTGAACGCGCCCTGGCTATTCAGGAGGGAGTCTATGGCCCCAAGCACCCTGAAGTTGCAAATGTATTGATGAATCTAGGTACTGTGGTTGCAAGAATGGGTGATGGATTGGGTGCTAAGGCTTTTCATGAACGGGCGTTAATGATTAATGAAAACATCTATGGTCCTGATCATCCTATAACAGCTATTTCACGACTTAATTTAGGAACCACTTTGGCTGCACTGGGGCAATCAACCACTGCACTTGAGCATCTCCAACGATGCCATCAGACATTTAGAGAACACTTCGGTAGTGAAAATCCCAATACCCTTAAAGCAGAAGCCGTGATGCGATTCATTCAAGAGGACCAAGACCGAACAATTCTGCAACCCTCGCCGTCTATTCAGCCTGCTTTTGTACCTTCCCCTTTGGGCAGTGCTCTCTCTCAAACTCTCGAAGCGCAATTACTTCTACAACCGCATCGCTTGTTGAAATTAGCCCAAGAATATTTCGACACTGAGCTTGTTTCACAGAGCATGGAGTTGCTTGGTTGTATCCCTGAACAGGACATTTCTTTCGGGGCATTATATCTTCGTGCTGAATGCCAACTTCGATGCGGTGAATTTATCGATTGTCGCGAAACGCTTTCCATTTGTCAGGCATTGGCTGAAGATGATAGGTCTCTGACAAAATTAACAACGTTATCTCAGAAGATAGATCAGACACAGCAACAGACAAAACAGTTGGAGGCTGAACTTAACGCTCTAAAGTCCAGGGAAGAACTTACACTGAAAGACCAGTTGAGAATAGTAATCCTGGTACGATATTTCAGACGTTTCGAAGAGGCATTATCATTAGTCAATAATATCATTGCCACTCAACCACCTCTGAATTTTTTAGCTGCCGCTTATTTTAATCGAGCTGAGTGTTATTTTGGATTGAAGCGATATAAAGAGGCTCTCAAAAGCTGTGAGCTCAGTGGGAAATTGAAAGAAGCCCCACAAGTTACAAAATTAAAAAACAACTTACTGTTGGCCATTGAAATCAGTCCAAAGTTGGAACAGCTGAGCTCAATAGCTCAACAAAAATCGGGATTAAATTTTTCGAACTAAGGGGGCAATGAGGGGGGCTTACACTCTGGCGTCGTTTATGAGTGTGTGTCATTAGGTGAAATTCAACCCGGCCATCTTCTCAGTATAGGGTTGGCATAGAAGAAAATCGTAAAAAGTGACAAACATAATTTTTGCGATATTGATTTTATCGTTTGAGAAAGAGGCCTATTGTAAATTATTTATTAATGGAGTTAGGAAATGGAAAATAAACAAACTGACAATGGTAAACTACCAGACAGAGGGGAAGCTTGGGGACAAGTGGTATTGAACTTACAGGACGCTTTTCTTAGTAAGTTAAAGAAGAAACCCAGAATATTTATAAGCTATCCTTGGGTTACAACAAAGGGAGATTATCCCGACGATAAGGTGTTTGGGCCCTATACTTTCATTTTGAAAGATGAGCTCCCCACTAATGAATTAAAATGGGGTGAGCTCTATCTTACCAGCAGTGGCGATTATTGTGTTCTTAAAGATGGAAAAAGAGTATGTGGGGTTATACAAAAGGATTTTTTAGAGGATATAAAAACTAAAATTGATGACCCATCATTTAGAGAGAAAATATTGAAAATCACCACCAAGGCAGGACACACACGACCAACCATAGATGTCTCTAAATGCGATATTCAAACCACTGTAAAAGAATTTAAGTCTTATTTAGATGATGTTTTTGGAATTAATGATGATGAACCTAAAGAAAATTATGTTCATATGGATGTATTTAATAATGATCATGGCGGTAAGCGGCTCAAAAAACAAATTAAAAAGAAAATAAAGACCTATGAAATTGTTATCTGTTTTTTAACCCCGCTTTACAAAGCAAAAATTGAAGATCAAAGACCCGATGGGGAAGACTATGTTTTGAAATTTGAATATAAAATGATCAATAAAAGAAAGACAAAAACTCAAAAAACCTTTCGATTTGTTATGGCAGGTGATATCCAGAGTGCTGCTCCTAGGGAGTGGTGGACAGGTGGTCTGGACGATTCCATAATTACTGATCAAGGTATAAAAAACAATAAATTGTTGCAATTGCAATTCATTTTAAGAAAATTATTGGTTAATCCTAAACTTTCAACAAAAAAAGGTGATCATAGATTTGATAATTGTTGGCTTGCTCTGGATACTAATGGCCGAAGCGCGACCACTAGTTATGGCCAGATAAACGCATCCTTAACTGCTAACGGTCCCTCGGTAATACCTGCTATGACGCAAGATGCTAATTTTAAAAGTGGTGACGTTAAAGGTAAATCGTTTAACGTAGTAACAAAGGGAAAAAATAATGCCACAACCGAAACTGGTGATATCGAAACAACGGGAGAAATCACAATAGTGACAGTCGCAGGATATAATGGGGAAATGTCAGAAGAGGCTTCACGGTTCTCCAAGAAGTAAATCTAAGCTTTGGGAGTATGATGATGAGTGTTGAGAAAAAGACAAATGCTATGGAAAAAAAAGCCCCCTCGGACAATAAACAGAATAGCGGCAAATGTAGAGCATCAAAAGCGACTATTGCTGTTGGCGACGTTAATGCAGAGGGACCCGTTCGAATTACAGCTATGGGTGAGAAATCAGTCATAGATACGGGTGATGTCCAATCTGGACAAAGCATTGAATTCTTTGCTGGTGCTACAAGAAAAGAATCTTCCAGGCCCAAATCAGATACTTCACAAAATGGAGATAAAGAAAAATCTTCTTCTTCGGACTCAGTGTTTGAAGAACCATCAAAGCGAGATAAACCTCTTATTCCTATAAAGATCAAGGCAACAGGTCGTGCAATAGTGAATGTAGGTACTATCACTATTAACCCTTTTGCGCAACCGGGTAGTAATATAACGGTTGTTGAAAAAAATAAGCCGGATCCTGGTCCCTTTACTTTTGGTTTGCGAAGAAATTATGGATTGTTTATTGGAAGAACATCACAACTCGATAATATAAAAATCAATTTTGATAATCCGGATGTCAGTTGTCAAATAATATCGGGAACGGGTGGTATGGGAAAATCCCGATTAGCCAATCATTATGCTCATGAGACTTTTAAGGAAGGACGCTATCGGTGGATAATTTGGCTTTTTGGAGGTTTGGATGAAAAATCGACAAAAGATAACATGGCAGCACAGCTTATTGAGTTAGCAAAGGAGCTTCATATCGATGTAGAAAAACTGCAGGGGGATAGTTTATACCGACACATCTTCAATCAATTAAAGATAAAAGGGGATGGTTTGGTTGTATATGATGATGTTCCTAATTATGCCGTAGTATCACCATTTCTTCCACAGACTACTCAATCTAAAATTCATGTGCTCATTACTAGCCGAAACTCAGAAGATTGTGGTCCTGAAATCGCTATAGTTCCTTTGGATATTTTTTTGCCTGATGATGCTAAACAGTATATTCGAAAAGTACTTGCTGAAAAAGCCAATGAAAAAGACGTTGAGAATTTAGCTTCTACATTAGGTTGTTATCCACTAGCACTAACACAGGCTATGGCCTATATACGAAGTACAAAAAGCACCGTAGATACTTATTGTGAAAACTACAAAAGTCGACTATCAGCTCGGAAAGTGTATTTACAAACAAAAGTCTATTCTGGTGATCCTTATGAAGAAGAGCGTGTGGCGAGGGAACGACCCTATGAATCTAGCATGTATGCTGTAATAGAGATGTCATTAGAACAACTCAGAATTGCGTGTAAAAGCACTAGTGAATTCGAACAGACCAACACTATTCTGTTTGCTGCAGCCTACGTAGCGCCTGAAGTAGCGATTCCAAAAGTTCTCTTAAGTAATTGGCTCTCAAACAATGATGAAGATCTACAAATTAATCAAGCATTAATGGCGCTAGGTGCATTGAGTTTGTTGGAAGATGCAGGTGAAAATGATTGCTATAAAATACATCAAGTCGTACAAGATGTACTGAAGTTGTTTGAAGAACACGGGCAAGCGTTAAAACGATTAGCTCGTTGGTGTGAGATTGTTGATCACTATATTGGCTCTATCGATACGTCCTCTAGGCTCAGGAATGTAGAAGCTCATAACCGCGCACTATATAAGGAGCTTGAAGACAGGCGTAAATTTTCTCGAGCAGTCCCGCTGCTGCAAGTCAGCAGGGAAATGCATATAGCTAATGCAAGTGTCATGCAAGGAAAACAGAGAGAAGCAGGTTCGAGCTATAAAAGTATTTTGAAGTCCTTAGAAGAGTTATCGGCCCGACCAGAGGCTGAAGGAGCCTATCAGAGCTCTTTGGGGCTAGCGAAGTTGGCAACTGGTGACGCAATTGAAGCAAAAAAAATTCTTAGAATCAAATGTGAACAACTTCGTGAAGCAAAAGGCGAAAGTGATCCAGAATACGCCATGAACCTAAAGTATCTAGGAATTGCCACATTTTCTTGTGGGGAAAATAACGAAGCAATATCATTGTTGACACGGTCGTATAAGATACTTTCAGAAGCTCTTAGTGTAGGTCATCCAGAAGTTGGGGAGTGTTCTTACCATTTAGGGCGCGCTCAACTGAATAATTGTGAATATGAGAACGCCATAAAATCTTTTACATTCGCGCTTGTCTCAATTGATGCCATGAAAAAACATCCTCAGACGGGCTATTGCCGTTTCTATTTAGGGGAGGCTTCAATAAACCTCGGAAATCAAAAGGCAGCTCAACAGTACTTCGAATCCGCCCTTCTTATACTTCAAAAGCATTTGGGGGATGATCATTTGGATGTCGGAGAATGTTTATATCATCTGGGAGGATGCTCTCTGTATGCAGGAGATTTTCTGAGTGCCCTAGAATTTACTGGAAAAGCTTTTCGTATCTGTCAACTGGGTTTAGGTGTTGATCATCCAAAAACCCAAGAATGTACTCGATTATATAAACAGGCTGGACAGAGGGGCTTGTCTGCCATAGTTAAAGAATATTATGGTGCTAACGAGTTTGACTTGTCCCAATTGCCAAAACTAGTTCGTGCTTGTGCTCAATATGGTAATGATTCTGGATTAACATTGTTGATTCGCCTGAAAGTACCTATTGACGTACCTGGGCCCACATCGGGTCAAACAGCGTTGCATTTAGCCGTCGAGAGAGGTTTTACAAACTGTGTCAGATTATTAATAGAAGCGGGTGCAGATCCCTATCATAAAGATTTGAAAGGACAAACACCAATATCATTATCTGAAAATAAGCCTGAATTGAAAAGCTTACTTCTAAGGGGAAATTTCGATCTTAAAAAATAACATAGTTTTGGTGATTGAAGTCAGTCCAAAGTTGGAAGGGCTGAGCTCAATAACCCAACAAAAATTGAGATTAAATTATTAGAAGTAAGGGGGCAATAGAGGCCAAGTTTAAACGATAACTTGACCCCTCGTCTCTCAATGCCTGTAGTACGAATCGTGGGCAGACCTACTCGCAAACACTATGTGATTGTTCCCATTAGGCTCCCAATAGGTCCAAGCATTGCTGAGTTTATCAGCGATACGGCTAGCGATGGTTATTGCAAGACCAGCAATATTAGTGATACTCACGGTGAGAGTTAGTACCATAGTGTTGATAGACACACCCAATGCGGTACCCAGTGCTGATCCGACTGCGCTAATAGAGTTGTAAGTATGTAGATACATAGTGTATACTTACTGTATTGAATCACATTAGGATTGTCAGTATGTTAGTACATGCACATATTCAGAAATGGGGTAATAGCTTGGCCTTAAGAATTACTGGCCCAGCTCGTGCTATCCCTGGCTTTAAGGAGGGTATGGAAGTGAATATAGAAGTCTCTGAACAGGGGATAAAAGTACGACCTCTCCAACCTAAAAAACGGTTGAAATTAACTTATACAGAAGCTGATTTACTTAAAGGCTTAACACCTCAAAAAGCGCATGCTGACGAATTAGCAGATTTTCTATCAGACGAAATGGGTGAATAATGTCAGGCGCTTATATTCCTGATCGCAATGATATTGTACTACTTGATTTCGAGCCCCATAAAGGCAAAGAAATTGGAAAATACCGACCCGCATTAGTTCTATCATCTAAAGAATACAATAAAAAGACCGATTTATTGATTTGCTCGCCCATCAGTACAAGCATACGAGGAGGAGCAACAGAAGTTCCGCTAAATAACTTAGAAAAACCATCAGTAGTTGCTGCAAGCATCATACAAACACTTTCCTGGCGTAATCGTAAAGTAAAATGGATAGCAACTGCAGAAGAAAGTGTTTTACCAGAAGTCCTTGCTCGAATTTTGCCTTTAATTGGGGCGGATCAATTTTTACATGGCCTTTGACAAAGATGTATTGATTTTTTGGCCAACTTATTTGCCGAGAAGGCTTTGAATTACATTGAAAACCCATGTTTTGA
Organism: uncultured Gammaproteobacteria bacterium; assembly: GCA_964567285.1. Classification (GTDB taxonomy): domain Bacteria; phylum Pseudomonadota; class Gammaproteobacteria; order JAIEPX01; family JAIEPX01; genus JAIEPX01. The sequence goes on along the minus strand of CAZMLO010000001.1, from coordinate 340,533 downwards.
CATATTTACGTCGCAGATCAATGGGAATGATTTAAGCACCTGACAATCACCTTGTTGCTCAAACCCATATTAAATCGAGGTTTCAGGCCATCAAAAAATTTGCGCCGCAAATACGCCGCAAATGCGCCGCAAAAATTTGACTATTTGGCAGTTGGGCAGTATTACAGATTAATTGTTAATCTGTGCTGCAGAAATACCACTGGGAAAGCGATAATATACGAGGTAATTTAGATCATGATTAGTAACACTTTGATCGATGGAATTAAGGAGCTGAAAATTGAATTGCTGCCGGCACAGGTTCAGCAATTAATTGATTATCTTGCGCTGCTCACAAAATGGAACAAAGCGTATAATTTGACGGCGATCAGAGATCCGCTGCAGATGGTGACTCGGCATCTTTTGGATAGTCTTGCCATTTTGCCCTATCTCAAAGGAACGAGGATTTTGGATGTGGGCACAGGAGCCGGATTACCAGGGATTCCTTTGGCGATTGCCGATCCTGAGCGTTCTTTTTGTTTGCTCGATAGTAATGGCAAAAAATGCCGATTCTTGCAGCAAACGGTTCTGGAGTTGGGATTGAAGAATGTTCGGGTAGTGGAGGATCGTGCGGAACACTATGCCAATGATCTGTGTTTTGATAGCATAGTGGCTCGGGCGGTGAGTACCGTGGAGGAGATCATTGTGAACACTTCTCATTTGATTTGTCCCCAAGGTCAGTGGTTATTGATGAAAGGTCAGTATCCGGCTGAAGAGCTCGGGGGAATCAGTGGAACTCATACTGTGATACCCTATCAAGTGCCAGGCTTAGATGAACAGCGTCATCTGGTTATAGTGCGAAGGTAAGACTGAATTTAGGAAGAACTTCGTGGGAAAAGTGATAGCAATCGCGAATCAAAAAGGTGGTGTTGGCAAGACCACCACCAGCGTGAACTTGACTGCCTCATTAGCGGCTACAAGGCGGCGAGTCTTGTTGATTGATCTTGATCCTCAGGGTAATGCAACCGTAGGCTGCGGCGTTCATGCTGGAGATTTTCAATACTCGACCAACGAAGTTTTGTTGGGTGACTGCGAAATTGGTGCAGCCATTAAAAAAACAGCGCATCAGTTTGACTTGCTCCCCTCTAATACCTCTCTAACGGTAGCCGAAGTTCGATTACTACAACAAAATGCACGAGAATATGCGTTGGCCCGGGCGCTCGAACCCGTGCGTGAGCGCTATGATTTTATCATTATCGATTGCCCCCCTACCCTCAATATGTTAACAGTCAATGCACTGGTAGCTTCAGATTCCATATTAATTCCTATGCAATGTGAATATTATGCCCTGGAAGGCTTAAAGGCTTTATTAAGCACCGTTGAACGCTTGCGGCAATCTGCTAACCCGAAATTGCATTTGGAAGGATTATTGAGAACCATGTATGATGGTCGAAATCGATTAACGCAAGAAATCTCTGAGCAATTGTCCCAAGTTTTGGGCGACAAATTGTATCAAACAGTGATCCCACGCAATGTACGTCTAGCGGAAGCACCTAGCCATGGTTTACCGGTGTTAATTTATGATAATCGCTCACAAGGCGCTGCCGCACACCTAGCCTTGGCGGGTGAAATGTTACGGCGTCAGGCCAAAGAAGCGGGGCTTTCTGTTGAGCAAGAAACTTCAGTGAATTAATTTATTGGAATAGGAGAACGGATAAATGGACGTGAAAAAACGCGGTTTGGGTCGAGGACTTAACGATCTAGGATTAAATGAATTACTCAGTAGTGTCAATAGCATCGCAACGCCCGTTGAAACAAAATCTAATAATGAAACCTTGTGTCGGTTACCGGTGGAATTTTTACAAAGTGGAAAATATCAACCGCGAAAAGACTTTGATCAAGAAGCTTTATCAGAATTAGCCGATTCCATACGTTCACAGGGTATTATTCAACCGATAGTTGTGCGGACTTTGGCGCATAATCGCTACGAAATAATTGCAGGAGAACGTCGTTGGCGCGCAGCGCAATTGGCGAATTTGAGTGAAGTTCCTGTGGTAATTCGTGATATTTCCGATGAGGCCGCCGTCGCCATGGCGTTGATCGAAAATATTCAGCGAGAAAATTTAAATTCCATTGAAGAAGCGGAAGCTTTGCAACGTCTTTTGGACGAATTTGGTTTAACGCATCAACAAGTTTCAACCGCCGTTGGAAAATCTCGCACCGCTGTCACCAACAGTTTACGATTATTACAACTGAGCCCCGATGTAAAAACGATGGTAGAGCGTGGTGATTTGGATATGGGACATGGCCGTGCACTTTTATCGCTCGATCGCGAGGAGCAAAGTAAAGCGGCAAAAGTTGTGGTGACCAAAGGCTTGTCCGTTCGTGAAACGGAAAATTTGGTACGACGAATTCAACAAGAACCTCAGGGCGCACAACCGACTAAAAATCAAGATCCCGACACATTGCGATTACAAAACACCTTAAGTTCGAAATTGGCGGCTCAGGTGAAAATTGAGCATCAGGCATCCGGTAAAGGTAAATTAGTTATCAAATACAATTCGCTGGATGAATTGGACGGCATTATCCACCGATTTATTATGGATGAAGAGCAATAATTTTCGTAACTTAGATGCAACTTTGCCACCCCGAGCTTGAGGGGGTGGGCAGTTGCTAATTTTCTATTACCCAAAATGATTATCTTTATGAACCACGTAGGCAGGTGTATCGAAATCCTCTCCCCCAAGGGTTCGTTGAATGGGAGACCCATCTAGAAAATCTTCGATCTTTTCTGACTCTTTTTTGGCTTCTGGTTCAGAAGAAGCCCAATGATCAATTCCGGGTAGCTCAGGTTGTGGTTTTTTCGGCGAATCAAAATGAAAATGTAAATAATGACGCTGCCTTGCCAGTGAGTTTGTTCGGACATCATCAAAAAATGCCATAGCCACATCGGCTGGGACATTGGATTCCACGGCTCTTTTAATTGCAACGACTTCAGCTTCTGATTTGTTATATAATTCCTGAGGTGCCAACATCAGGTACATTTCATAGGGCTGTATTTCTAAGGCTAGTGCTTTTAATTGCTCCATTTCATTTGTAGAGAATTTTTTAGGATCAGCAACTCCTGAGGGCTTAATATAGGTCTTGAGTTTTGTTCGTGCGGAATAGGTTTTATCCTCAGCTGTGAAGCTAATTTGACCTTCTTGAATCCTTGTGCCAGAGTTATCAATTAAGAAACAGAATGAGCAATCACTTGTTGATGCATGGTGGGGATAAAAGTAAATTTTACCAAAGACCATGTTGTTTGGGCGCAACATTCTCACCTCCATTTGAAATTTTTCGACATCAAGGCGCTCTTTAAGTCGTATTTTATCTCGCCATTTTTTGAGTGATGCTTGGGCTTGCACAGCCGTTTGATTTAATTCACCCTTATGAAAATCGTTGCGAATTCCTGCAGCTCGATCATCCTCTGCAGCAGTGCGACACTGAACATAGGGAAGAGCCTTTATCCATTTATTAGAAAAAAAACTGTGAAGATTCAAAGGATCGCTCCCAAGATTTGCGTGGAGTGGTGGAAAACTATGACGAGGATTTTCAACACCATTTTTCCAGCTTTTATGATCATCTTTCCAGCGTTGCAACCAAGTAGGAACTGTTCCTGTCTGCTGATACTGTTTGTAAAGTGCTCTTAGTTTTTTGTTTTGTTCGCTGACGGCTTGTTTGCGAAGTTCATTCAGCCCCTCGTCGTCTTGCAAAACTTCTTTACGTTCTCTGAGCTTAAAAATATTTTCGTTCGCTTCCCATAATGGAAACTGCTCAAATTTGGAAAGATACTGTATGAAAGCCGATTGTGCCGAGACAAGTTCACGTTTCTTGACTAATGCACAAACCACATTGGGATTCGAGTATCCAATCAGATCGCAATCGAAAAAGTATCGAGTAAGACACAAAAGATTGTGTTCATCATGATCAAAGATTTCTGAAGCATTATTATAAAATGTCAAAACTCCATTTTGATCAACAGCCATTCTTCCGGCAAAAAACGGGTTTGGGTCGGCGTTAGGTAAAGCGTAAATATCTCCCAACAACGTTACCGTGAAAGATGATTCACCATAATGTACCCCATCTGCAAGAGATTCTTCTGTGGTGAAATAAGAAATTTTAAATCGCTGATCATTACCCTCTCCTTCCAAATGAAGCTGATATAGACGGCCACCCATGGAGTAAACGCGGTGTTTCTCTAATTCTTTTGGTGAAGCTTCAATTTTTTCAGCTTGAGATTCTACTTTTTTAATTTTTGACGTGCCATGTTTTAGCAGATGAAGAATCTTTTTGGTTCTGCCTAGGACGATAAATTTTGCTTCATCCGACAATTGAAGAAACTGGTCAGCGGTGCAGCCAAAATCACCAATGATCTTTTGCATTTTTTCAGTTTTGGTATGTGGATTGGCTTCTTGTTGCCAAGCCACCAATTCATCGAGAAGCTGATGGAAAGGAGAATCCTTGGGTGGGTTGCGAACAAAAGCAGGATTAAACGGAAGACGTAAGTTCCGTTCAGCCACCAAAGTGGCTACATTAGTGTGCCGATTGACTCCTAGCATAATCTGCTGAATGAATCGACATTGGTTCATCAAGTCTTTAAGTAGGGGGATGTGTTCATACGGCGAAAGAGTCTCCATTAAAATATGGAGGTGGTCAAGGCGAGACGCCATAGTTTCAGCGGCATAAACTGCTGATAAATTGCTGGCGATAGTTTCGACTAAACTAGGATCTTTAGCGCTTTCTAGGTCTTTGGTCGCAAGCGAGACTAAGTGACTAAAGGCATTAACAGAGTGCAGCTCTCTCACAAATGTTTCGGTTCTTTTCATACCTTACCCCTTTCAGATTTTGATGTTCTTACTGGGCTCCTATCTTATCAAACTAGGGGAGGGATTAAAACCACCCTGATCCGGTTATTATGAGCCCCCCCTACTTTCGAATATCCTTGATAAATTAATCAAAACAACAATAAAATGTTCTCCCACTAACTTTTTATCAATAGGATTAGAATCATGAAGAATTTACTCATTGGCCTTTGCCTGTTAATGAGCTCAGGGTTTGCTTTCGCCGGCTCAACTACAACACAGGAAAATGCCAATTTAGCCCTGATTAAGGAGATGTTTTCTCAATACGCAGAAAAGCTGGACAACTCAAAAATAGAATTCTATTTTTCAAAAGATTTCCAATTAGTAGAGAATAACGAAAAAGAGAAATTCGAAGCTTTTAAAAAAGAACAAGAAACCATTTTCAATAGTTTAAAAAGCCTGAAGATATTAAGCTATGAAGACGTGATTGCTAAAGATGATAAAGTTGTTGGCAGAGTGTCTATGAAGTTAAATGCCAAAAATGGCCGGTCAAAGACTTACTACGTTATGTTCGTTGCCACTATCAAAGACAACAAAATTGAAAAAGTATGGCAACTTGTTTATCCCAACTGGGATGAAAAGTTTCTGACGTCTACGGACAAAGCATAAATAAGTTCGTAGAATTTGCAGTGTAACATTTCAAGACTAGCTGGTGGGTCGTGATGACGATATTAATCTCGGCCCTTTCATAAACAATTTTTAACGAGGAAAACTCCATGCATAGAGCTACAGGCGAAGTAAGACGAGAAATCTACACACTTGATAAAATTTTGAATGATTTAAAGTTTCGATGTTATGATTTTGATAGGTTGCTCGCTTTTGCTGAGGATATCGTTGTTCATGTAAATGGACTTCGACTTGATGAAGTTAGCGCCTTAAAGAGTTTGATTCGACTTATTGCTATAGCTAGAAATAATTATGAAGGGGAAAAAGAAAGGGTAAGGGGATTCCCTGCCAGAGAACGTATGGAGGTGACGAGTCCTGATCCAATATATTCCAAAGTAAAGGAAGCTATTGAATCCCCCGTTGTACAAGGAACCTGGGGTGTCATAAAATCTAGACTTATTCTTTCTGCGCCTGTTATAGAGATGATGAAGTGTATATATTTGGTGCTTACTGTAGATGATAGAGATTTTTATAAAGCGTTTCAGCAGATGACGGAAAAGTATGTTGAGTTATCACAATCTGATCACATTCGTCCAGACGTAAAGAATGAGCTTAAAGTTTTGCTCATCCACACAATCATTGAAATAATAGAAGGTGAGTATGAATATAGGAATACGCTCTATTTTTGTGGAACTCAATGGGACACATTTTCTACGGTTGAAAAAAAATTACTCATCGAAGCAATTGATACTGCAATAAGAGCCAATGAGTATCGTTTTAAAGCAAGGGACTCTGGTGAATGGGATTATGACTCTGATGAATCAGCAACACTGCTCATCGATGGTTCAAAAAAAGCGAAGTCTTTGGAGCTCACCCGATTTTTAGGAAGGTTGCCACTAGTCAGTTTATTGTCTATTCGTCTTCAAGAGATCATACTGACACTGAACACCTCACTGCATATACTTCAACAGCTGTCCTATCTTCCACTTGAAATCAGAAGAGACGCCATTGCTTTATTGTTAAGGCAGGATATTTTGGATAAGATATTAATGACGTTGCAAGGTAATGTTGATAGTGATGATCAAGAAATAAAATCAACAACGCTGGTTACATTGATGGGTATTTGTCAAAATATCGACTTCGGTACACTTGAGTCGTTCAGCCAATGTTTAGGTATGATACAACATCATAATCGTGAAAAAGTTCTCGACCGTATCGGTGGTCAGCTCGAACAATGGTCTGAGCTTTCTGAGATGAACAAGTTTCTTTTACGAAACATCCATTCAGCACTTATTTGCCCAAACCCCGATGTAATAAAAGCAGGAATATCCTGCCTAAGACATCACAGAATGGTTTTGGAAAGATATCACCAAGAAATTATCGGTTCACTAGATATCGCCATTGCAAAATGGTCGCCAAATGCTGAGAATGCTGATGCTAATATGATCAATAGAGATACATTTGAAAGTTATTGTCCAGAATTAATTCGATTAAGAACACAATTTGAAACTATAAGAAGCAGAATGAATCCACCTCAAAGGCAGGCTCAGTTATTCGCACCGGTAAATCTCACCCCTAATGCCGTACTTTTTCCTCAACCCAGACCTATGCAATTTGTGGCTAATTTAGCGGGCGTTCCTCCTCAACAATCTCTAGCAGGATCTAATCCGGGGGATGGTACTGTTTTACCCGAACAGAAAAGTCCTGGAAAATTTTAATGATTTATTTTTTAAGAAGGTGATCGATGTTAAGCATAGGAATGATGAGTGGAACATCAATGGATGGCATTGATGCGGCGTTGTTGGAAACCGATGGCACGCATCAAATACTTGAAAGATTGGGACATGTTGCGCTTTCTTATCAGCCTGTGTTTAAGATTGCCTTGAAGGCTGCTGAGTATGCGGTGAGACGATATCTGGGTGATGTTGCTGAGGCAAAGAAGCATTTTAAAAATTGTATCATTGATTATTGTGAAATTGAGTTGGGAATGTCGGCCAGTGCATCTGATTCGAAAATGAAAGAGATTACCGCTTATTTTTTCGAAGAGTCGACATCATCCAATGAAATTTCCTTTGAGATCATTGTATCACACCTGACCTACCTGCATGGAATTGTCGTCAATAAGTTACTCAAAGAAAAACATCTCTCGTCTGAAAAAATCGATGTTGTGGGTTTTCATGGGCAATGCTTCTATCATCAACCGAATAAAAAAATCTCAGTTATTGTCGGTGATGGACAAGCTTTAGCCGATCAAATTAATATTACTGTAGTCGATAATTTCAGAGCCAAAGATATTGAAGCAGGTGGACAAGGTGCGCCTTTTGCACCGTTTTATCATCAAGCTTTGGCCATAAAAGATAAAACATTTCCATTGGCCGTTTTAAATTGTGGTGGCATTGCGAATATCACTTTGATTTATGGGCCGGACGAAAATGATTTAATCGCCTTTGATGCCGGCCCTGGTAATGGATTGATTGATCGATTAGTGCGGTTACGCACAGAAGGCAGAGTGCACATGGACTTCAATGGGTGTTATGGTTTGCGAGGGAATATTAATCACGCTGTACTTGAGCGTTTAATGCATGAAGCTGTAAAAAAAGACGATCAAAATTATTTATTCATCAACCCACCCAAGTCGTTGGATATCGGGGATTTACATTTAATACCTGAGCTGTTGGAATTATCATTGGAAGATGCCTGTGCCACTTTGGAAGCTTTTACAGCAAAAGCGATTGTAGAGAGCCTGGATCTTTTGGAAAAAGATTTGCCTCATCATTGGATTTTAGCGGGAGGTGGATGGAATAATCCCGTGATCTACCGCGAGCTTCAATCGAGCTTAATGAAAAAAATTGGCAATAATCTTCATCTGCAAACGGCTGATGAGTTTGGTTGGGATAGCCAGGCTTTAGAAGCTCAAATTTTTGCCTATTTAGCAGTACGTAGCTTACAAAATATGCCCCTTAGTACTTATAATACCACGGGGGTTCCTGTTTCGATATCGGGTGGAGATATCCATAAGCCATTGTTTAATCGGAATATTAAGAACGGTTGACAGAATTTGACAACATCCTGGACACTGGGTTACCCTATCCGGATAAATCCCTGATAAGGGATCAATAATTCAACACGAATTAGATGTAGCTTGAATCTGTAATGGAGTAACAATGAAACATTCAACCAAAGCTTGGGACATGGCTGCCCCTATCTATGGGGCGATAAATCAGCACCCGTTCAATCAAGAGTTAATGGCAGGGACCCTGAGTCGTCAAAAGTTTCATTATTACATCCATCAAGACAGCTTGTTTCTCAAAGATTTGTCGAGTTGTTTTGCTCTGATTGCTTCGAAGATCCAACCTGAATTTGCTACTACTTTTTTAAATGAGGCGCAAGTTGCTGCTGAGTATTCTCGAAGTATGGTTAAGACCTTTTGTGGTCAGGATGAAGAAGCTTTGGGGGATCTTAAGTTGTCCAGAGCTACTCAAAGTTTTTCGAGTTACTTGTTAAGCGTTTCGGCTGTGGAGCCAGTAGAGGTCGCTGTTGCTGCGATACTGCCTTGTTTTTGGGTTTATCGAGAAAGTGGATTATTAATTGCAAAAGGTTCTGTAGCCAATAACCCTTACGCAGGTTGGATTGCGTTGATTTCCGCCAAAGAATTTGGTGAAAAAGTCAATAATATGATCGCAATCTTTGATGCACTGGCAGAAAAAACCACCGACGAAATTCGTCAAAAAATGCTTGAGGCGTTCAGCAAATGTACCATGCTAGAGTGGCATTTTTGGAATGATGTCTACGAAGCCATCGTTTTCGATCGAGCTTGATTACTTTTCCATCGCTGCAGCATATTGTCCTGTCGTAGCAGCAGAATTTAATTTTGCTCGAGTTAATAGAGCTGATTGAGCATCTGTGATGTTGTCAGAATTTCCACTCCACGTATGCAAAGCGGGTTCTTGTAGTGCTCGGCCATAAGAAAAACTGAGATGCCAAGGAAGATTACCCAATTTATTCATCGCATCTAAATTAGCAGTAGCTTGTTCAGGGGTTTGTCCGCCTGATAAGAAATTAATACTGGGTACTGCTGCTGGCACAGTGCGTTTTAATACAGCGATAGTTTCTCGAGCTACTTCATCAGTCTTAGATTGAACGGAATGTTTGTTTCCCGCGATGACCATGCTGGGCTTCAAAATAATATATTCCAATTTTACACCGTAAATAAATAAGGCTCGAAATACTTCTTCGAGTGTCCATTGCGTGACACGAGCACATTGTTCGATAGAGTGGTTACCATCCATCAATAATTCGGGCTCAACGATGGGGACGATGCCATTTTCTTGGCAAATGGCAGCATAACGCGCCAAACCATCTGCATTGGCATGAATGGCAAGATAAGAAGGACAATCATCACCGATATTATAGACTGCTCGCCATTTGGCAAAGCGAGCGCCTTGTTGCTTATATTGTTGTAGACGTTCATGCAAACCATCCCAGCCCTGGGTTGTTTTTTCATTTCGACTATTGGGCAGTCCCACCAAGCCTTTATCCACTTTAATGCCCGGTACGATTTTTTGAGAGGCTAATAAAGCGGGTAGGCTAAGACCGTTGGCTGACTGGCCCAGCGTTTCTTCATATAAAATGACCCCGCTGATGTAATTACTGAGATTGGCCGTGCTGAATAACATATGACGATAGGCGAGTCGATTGGCTTCCGTTGATTCAATATTCAGTGCGTTAAAGCGTTTGGTGATGGTGCTTGTACTCTCGTCAGCAGCTAGAATACCTTTGCCGGGGATTACTAAATCGTTGATCGTATTTTGTAGTTCATTTTGAAGTGTCGTCATAGTTTCAGTTCCTATCAAAAATTAAAATGAAGGGCCTCATACTACCCAGCTAGGTTTCCTGTGTCCAGAAGAGGATTCAGTTCGTCTTCCCCAGAGCTAAGGCGATACGATTTTAGCCACAGCAGGTGCCCCAAGATAGCCAGAATGACATAGGCAAAAAATAGGGCTGCCGTCAAATACAGTGCTTTATTAAAGTAGAGGCACATTCCAATTGAATCAAGCACAGTCCAATAGAGCCAATTTTCTAGAATTTTATGTGTCACCATGTAAGTTGTTACTAGACTTCCCCATGTGACAACAGAATCGAAAAAGGGATAAGAGGCATTGGTAAAATGCACTAGAAAAAACGCAGAGATAGTGCTTAGGATGAGTGTGGCCAAAATTGCTCTTAGATGCTTATTGAAAGTCCAGGTAGAGATTTGGAGAGCTCCTGTTTTATTGTGATCGGGGCTCCATTGACACCATCCATAAATTGACATCGCCGCATAAAAAACTTGGAGCCCTGTTTCCATAAAAAGATGAGCAGTGAAAAACAACAATGTAAAAATACAGGAGCTAATAAAGCCCGCGATGAAACAAAATCGATTCTCTCGCATCGCTAGTAATAAATAAACGATACTCAAAAAAACACTAATCATTTCCGAGAGGGAATTCATATGGCTAATTCATCCCCGATAAATTTAACAATAAAAACGGCTTTTCCATGCGTAGAAAAAGATTGCTTCATCGTTTGTTGTAAAATAGCCATTAGTGTATCGTATTCACCGGTGACTTGTGTGCTCATTGCATTGGTGACGATTTTAATGTCTGAATGCAGATTCAATTGGTTAATAAAATCTCGAATGATGGGGCGGTAATCATTTTGTAAAGGATATAAACTAATTTCCACTGTTAGTTTCATGTTCTAAATCCATTTTTTAAACCAAAAAGTACTGATAGTAAATAGAGTGATCATCAGTAGAATAGAACACAGAATAATAAAGGCCCAAGGATTCTCAGAGCCTGGAATCCCTTTTATATTGACGCCCAAAAGGCCGGTGACAAAAGTGAGCGGCATGAAAATGACGGCAACAATTGACAGCACTAACATTTGTTTGTTCAGTTGTTCTGCCATTTGATTAGTGAGTTCCTCGTGTATGATGGTGGCCTTATCACGAGAAGAATCTAAATCTTCTATATATCGCACAACGCGATCAGTGACTTCGCGCATGATCATTCGTTCGTCATGTGCAAGAAAGGAAGTTTCTTCAATAGTCAGACGATATAATGCTTCGCGTTGTGGTGCCAAATATCGTCGGATAGATATGGCTTGTCGTCTTAAATCAGAAATGAGAGGTCGTAATTTAGAACTTTTTTCGTTCAGAATATCAGTTTCTAGTTGATCCACTTGTTCATCGATATCTTCAATCACCTCGGCCATGTGCAGTGTTAAAGTGTCATTTAAGGTAATTAAAAATTCAGGGGAAGATTTTGGGCCTATTCCTTTTTCCAAAGCATTACTGATATCAACTTCCGATAAAATAAAACGACGACGTCCTGTAATAATGCGATGCTCATCGATCCAGAGTCGAACACTGACCATGTCTTCAGGTTCAGATCCGGGAGTATGATTAACCCCTCGAAGAATTTGGAATATCCCCTGCTTGCTAATGACCGTCCGGGGTCTGGTCTCCCCTTCTATAAAGCCATTGGCTGTTGGGGCATCTAATCCACTGGAATTTTTCAGCCATTCCCGTGCAGAATCATTGTTGATATCCAAATGTACCCAAAGCACGCCTTGGTCAGGTGACCACCCAAGCACTTCCTGCAAAGACAATTTTCGACCAGAACCCTGCCCATTTAAAAGGTAAGCGAAGATCAAGCTGTTTTCTGACAACATAGACACAACCTTGTTAAGAAAACTAAGGCCAGTATATCAGATAAGGGGCATTCTTGCATCGTCAGAACAAAGGGGCCAGATCTAAGTTCAAACCTTTTTTCCTACTCGTTTAAGGTCTTTATTAATTGTTGTGGTATGCACAATTTCCCAGTGGCAATTTCAATGCAAGTCAGTTTTGATTCAGCACTTGTTACTAGTTGTTGATTGTTTTTTAAATACAATTCTTGATGGCATACCACTGTTACTTTTCCGGACATGCTTAATGCCGAAGTGATATAAAATTCATCAAACCCTTTTAATGAAATTTTATAGGTTAAATGAGTGCTCGCCAGTACAAAATCATAACCTTGGCCGTGTAATTGAAACCAATCTAATCCCAAAGATTGTAAATGTAGCACTCGTGTGTGATCAAAATAATTTAAATACACCGCATTGTTCACGATCCCAAGATGATCAATTTCATAACTTCGAACTGCAGATTCCCATTTAAATATTTTGCTCACTTTTAGAATCCTGGACCGATCAAAGAGTCGTCAATGGACTTAATGATTTCGTCATAGATAGCTGGTTGTACGATGGTTGGCATTACAGGCCCTTGTGTTTGATCAGTCACGTCACTCAAGAAACGAGAAAAGCTAGCTTGTTGCAAAGAAGCTTGTGGGACAACGTCGGCGTTACTTTCAGGCTCAAGAAATAGATGTTTGTATTCAGTGCTTAATTGTTGCAGTAATGGAACGCCCGGATGATCTACATTTTTGCTACAAAAAACTTGAGCTTGTGTGTAGATCGGTAGCATGGCCCTTAGATTAAATTGCATGGTATGATTACAAGTTGCTCTCAAAATTGTTGCTTGTAGTTCTGGATCCTGAACCATTTCGAAAAAATGAGCGAAGAAGTGTTCTTGATCAATGTCCCAAGCTAAATTAATCACTTGTTGAGCTTGAGTCTCCAGAGCTAATCGTAGTATTTTTGGCGTCGCTTCCATCAATTTGGTAAATTGGCTCGGTGTGAGTTTTTGGCTAAATTGAACGGCCTCGTAAAATTCAGAAGAGACCTCTAAAGTCTTAATCTGGTTGATCTGCATCGCTTCAGTTACAGCCCCTGAAATGGGAATCAGACTCAACAGTAGTTTTGAAACTTCGGTCTTATCCAATTCGCTAAGTTCGTCTCTAGAGCCACCTGGCATAGTGATATATTCAACCAGGGCGTTCAGGTTTTTCATTAATTCAGCTAATTCAACCAGCTGAACTTTCCCTTCAAATAGTTGATCAAAATGTCTGAATATATCTACCATCAGACCCGAGAGGAAGTTTGTAAGCTCCATCATTTTTTGCATAGGATCATTTTCCATGCAAATTTGGCTGAGCATAAAAATTTTCTGCATCGCGTAGGAAATCGCAAATTTCATAGAGGTTAATGATGGATTAAACTCAAGAAGAATTTTGGCATTTAAATCCGCCAACAAAGTGTGAGTTTCTCTCAACAGAACGGGTATAGGCTTGCCTTCAACTTTCTTCATATAGGTCCGCATGTAATCAGGTAGAGCTCCTTCCAACTGCCGCTCTATTTCTTCATTAATCAATCTTGCATAGCTATTATCGGGGTTCGATCCGCCAAATCTTGTCAAAAGTTCTTCATTATGAAATGTCTGTAGGGCAATCATCGACAGTAGTTGTGCATAAGTTTCAGCTGTGATCTCTCCGAGTAGTTGGGCTCGGTGGTCGTCAAGCATTTTAACGTTCAAACTATCCAATGATTGAGCCATAATTTTAGTCATGTCTCGGAATTGATTGAGTTTTGCTATGGATGCATTGAGTCTATTGAGTAGTTGGCGGATTTCACTCGGTGGGCGATTAGTGGATAAAACATCTAAGGGGATATCATCGTTTTCTTCTGCTAATTTCATTGGAATAGCCTCTATATATTGTGAAAAACATAGGCTACCATCACTGGCTAATTAAAACAAGAAAAAATGCCTGGATGGGTTGCATCGTCTGGCTTATGCCGATATACTGCCCGTCGATTATAGTAGTGCGAAGTGAGGAAGCGATTCCTGCTTCAACGGGAACGACTGAATGAAGCTACGAGATATAACAGAGCGGCTGCGGCGACAAGCATTATATTTCACAATCTTCCAAATGGCAGTAACGCTCAGCGTTGCGCTATTGATTTGGCTGTTTTGGGGATTTTATTCCGGTATTTCTGCGTTTACGGGTGGGTTAATCTGCGTCATACCTAACCTGTACTTCGCATGGCGATTTTTTAGCGCGACGGGTGCATTGGCTGCAAAGCAGATAGTTCGTGGCATGTACCGGGCTGAAATGATCAAATTGCTGTTGACTGGGCTGTTGTTTCTGGTAGTGTTCACATACCTACCCATTAATGAGTTGCCCTTTTTTACCGGGTTTATTTTGGCGCAGTTTGCGGGGTGGTTTTCCCCGTTGATAATACAATTTAGAGCTAGTTTATGAGTGAACAACATACAGTTACAGCCTCTGAATATATTCAGCATCATCTGACGAATTTGCAATTCAATGTCAAAACCATGAGCTTTGGCGAAGGCGGTGGTTTTTGGACTTTGAACCTTGATACCTTTCTAATTTCAGTTTCCCTAGGGCTTATAACACTCTTTTTATTTCATAAAGTTGCTAAGTCTGTAACATCTGGTGTACCCGGCAAATTACAAAATTTAATCGAAGTGATTTTTACCTTTGTTGATCAGCAAGTGAAGGATACTTTCCACGGGCGCAGCATCATCATTGCTCCACTGGCCCTCACTATCTTCACCTGGGTCTTTTTGATGAATTTGATGGACCTTATCCCGGTTGACGTATTGCCTCGGGTAGCAGGTTCGGTTGGAATCAGTCACTTGCGAGTAGTGCCGACCACCGATTTAACAGCTACTTTCGGCATGTCCATCACCGTCTTTATACTCATTTTATTCTATAGCTTTAAAATTAAAGGCCTCAAAGGCGTATTCATGGAATTTTTCGCTAAACCCTTTGGGCTCTGGCTTTTCCCGGTGAATTTTATCATGCGGGTGGTTGAAGAATGCGCCAAACCCATTTCTTTAGCCCTGCGGCTTTTCGGAAATATGTTTGCTGGCGAGCTGATATTTGTCTTGATTGCCCTATTACCCTGGTACATGCAATGGCCCCTCGCGGTGCCATGGGCCTTGTTCCATATTTTGATTATCACCCTACAAGCCTTTATTTTTATGGTATTGACAATTGTGTATCTGAGCCTGGCGTGCGAAGATCACTAGTGTCAACATTTTATAACCCAGCGGTAACCGCTGAACATTTGAGGAGCGACAATGGATAATTTAGTAGCACATTTGCAAGGTATGACAGCAGTAGCTGTGGGTATCATGATTGGTTTAGGTGCCTTAGGTACTGCTATCGGTTTTGGTTTGTTAGGCGGGAAATTTCTGGAAGGGTCTGCACGTCAGCCTGAAATGGTTCCCATGCTGCAAGTAAAAATGTTTATTGTTGCAGGTCTTCTTGACGCGGTAACCATGATCGGTATCGGTCTGGCACTGTGGTTCACTGTAAAAAGCCCATTTCTTGCAACCTTAATGGAATTCGCACCTAAAGCAGCGGGTGGTTAATTAATAGTTTGTTTGGAGTTTGAACGGTGGATTTAAACGTTACATTATTCGGCCAAATGATTGCTTTTGCACTCTTTGTCTTTGTGACAATGCGGTATATTTGGCCTCCAATATTAAAAGCCCTTAACGATCGACAAGAAAAAATCGCTGAAGGTTTGCAAGCCGCTGAACGTGCAGAAAGTGAATTAAAATTGTCTCAAAAACACATTGCTGATGAATTGCGCAAAGCAAAAGCGGATGCGGCAAACATCATCGAACATGCTAATCAGCGCGCTTCAAGAATCTTAGAAGAAGGCAAAGAAAATGCACGTGTTGAAGGTCAGCGGTTGATTGAAGTAGCGCAAAGTGACATCGAACAAAATCGTTTGACGGCTCGCGATACTCTGATCAAAGAAATGTCAGACATTATTCTGGGTGGTGTTGAAAAAATCTTGCAAGAGAAAGTCGATCACGCGACGCATACGCGTTTAGTGGACCAACTCATTGCAGAGATTCCAGGAGAATAAGGATGGCAGAAGCTCTGACAATTGCCAGGCCTTACGCAGAAGCTGCATTAAAAACAGCGAGCGCAAATGATTCGTTCAATGAGTGGTCTGAACTGTTGGCATTGTTGGCGGTTGTCGCTTCAGATTCGCAAACCGTGCGATTCGTTAAAAATCCACGGGTCAGTGCCGAACAAAAATTGTTGCTGTTCACTGAAATGGCAGGTTCCACACTCAATGAGGTGGGTCGTAATTTTCTGCGATTATTAGGCGAATATAATCGTCTGCTGATACTGCCGGAAATTGCTCTAGAATACGAACGTTTGCTTGCTGAAAAACAATTGCATCTTAGAGCAAAAGTGCGCACAGCCCAGCCGCTCAGTGAATCTCAAACGGCTCAGTTGATAGTGGCATTAAAAAAGCGATTTCAACGTTCAATCAGTTTAGAAACGTTTATCGATGAATCTCTTTTAGGGGGTGCGTTGATAGAAGTAGGTGATTTAGTGATCGATGGTTCTTTGCGGGGTCGATTGTCGCGCATGACAACCGCATTGCGTAGCCATTAATTGTTTAGAATTTTTTAGAGCGGAATAGAGGAACATAGTATGCAAATTAATCCTTCTGAAATTAGTGATCTGATACGTCAGCGTATTAGCCAATTTGATGTGGGCGCCGAAGTGCGAACAGAAGGTTCAATTGTCAGCGTCAAAGATGGTATTTTGCGCATTCATGGTATCAATGCTGTGATGTCGAGTGAGATGATTGAATTACCCGGTGGTTCATTTGGTATTGCGCTAAATTTAGAAGAAGACTCAGTGGGTGCGGTGGTACTCGGAGATTATGAACATCTAACAGAAGGTGATACCGTAAAATGTACGGGACGCGTTTTAGAAGTGCCAGTAGGCGAAGAATTATTGGGCAGAATGGTGGATGCTTTAGGTGCACCCTACGATGGATTGGGTCCAATCAATGCATCGCACACAGCTCCGATTGAAAAAGTAGCGCCGGGTGTTATTGCGCGTCAGTCCGTAAGCCAACCTTTGCAAACAGGATTAAAAGCGATCGATGCCTTGGTGCCTATTGGTCGTGGTCAGCGAGAATTGATTATTGGAGATCGTCAAACCGGTAAAACAGCGATTGCGCTTGATACTATCATCAATCAAAAAGGTACCGGCGTGAAATGTATTTATGTAGCGATCGGGCAAAAAGCTTCATCAATCGCCGCGGTTAAACGAAAATTAGAAGAACGTGGTGCAATGGAATATACCACCATTGTTGCAGCGACAGCGGCAGATCCTGCAGCGATGCAATACATTGCTCCTTACACGGGTTGTGCAATTGGTGAATATTTCAGAGACAGAGGTGAAGACGCACTGATTATCTACGACGACTTAACCAAACATGCTTGGGCGTACCGACAAATATCTTTGTTACTGCGTCGACCACCAGGACGTGAAGCGTATCCCGGTGATGTGTTCTATTTGCACTCACGTTTGTTGGAAAGAGCGTCTCGTGTGAATCCTGAGTTTGTTGAAAAAATGACAAACGGTGCAGTCAAAGGAAAAACCGGTTCATTAACTGCGCTGCCGATTATTGAAACTCAAGCCGGCGACGTTTCTGCTTTCGTACCCACAAATGTTATTTCGATTACTGATGGTCAGATTTACTTAGAAACTGACTTGTTTAATTCAGGTATTCGTCCTGCTATGAACGCGGGTCTTTCTGTATCGCGGGTGGGTGGTGCTGCTCAAACCAAGATCGTGAAAAAATACGGTGGTGGTATGCGTATTGCTCAG
The DNA here is from genome assembly GCA_964567285.1 of uncultured Gammaproteobacteria bacterium. Lineage (GTDB taxonomy): Bacteria > Pseudomonadota > Gammaproteobacteria > JAIEPX01 > JAIEPX01 > JAIEPX01. Next base: position 322,445 of record CAZMLO010000001.1, on the reverse strand, counting down.
GCGCAATATCGTGAATTAGCCGCTTTCGCACAATTTGCTTCAGACTTGGATGAAGCGACTCGTAAACAGTTGGAACGAGGTCAGCGAAGTACTCAAATTCTCAAGCAAAAACAATATTCACCACTTTCAGTGGCAGAAATTGCTATGAGCTTATTTATTTTGGATCAGGGCTATTTGGATGATGTTCCGATTGCTGAAGTACCTGCTTTCGAACATGCGCTGCATGTTTTTATGCATGACAAATATCAGTCGGTGATTGATGAAGTCAATAAAAATCCTGATACCTCGGAAGCCAATCTCAACAAGCTCAAAGAGATTGTACTCGATTTCAAAAAAACACAGACTTGGTAGCGCATTATGGGTGTCGGACGCGAAATAAAAACCAAAATTGCGAGCATTAAGAATACGCAAAAAATTACGGGCGCGATGGAGAAAGTCGCAGTCAGTAAAATGCGTAAAGCTCAAGCTCACATGCGTTTGTCTCGGCCCTACGCCAAGAAAATGTTGCAAGCCATTGGGCATATTGCGAATAGCCGAAGTGAATATCGTCATCGCTATTTAGTGCCAAATGATGCGCCAAAACGCATCGGTTATTTTGTGGTGACTTCCGATCGTGGTTTGTGTGGTGGCTTAAATATTAATATGCTGAAAATGCTGCTCAAAGACATGAATGAGTGGCGCAAAAAAGGTTGCGAAATTGAACTTTGCACCATCGGTGTCAAAGGTGAGGTTTTTTTCCGCCGATACGGGGGCAATGTCATTGGTCATGCGCGTCATTTGGGTGATTCACCTTCTGTGAATGATTTAATTGGTCTGGTTAAAGTGATGCTGGATCGATTTGATGCGGGCGAAGTGGATCGAATTTATGTCGCCAGCAATGAATTTGTGAACACCATGACTCAAAAACCTTATATCGAGCAATTAGTGCCTTTGGTGATGACTGAAGACGATAGTCAGAAACACGTCTGGGATTATATTTACGAGCCAGATGCCAAAGAATTGCTAGATGCACTGTTGGACCGTTATATCGAGACACAAGTGTATCAAGCGCTTGTTGAAAATATTGCCTGTGAACAAAGCGCGCGAATGGTTGCAATGAAAAATGCAACAGAAAACGCGGGTGAATTAATCAGTGAATTGCAGCAGATTTACAACAAAGCGCGTCAGGCTTCTATTACGCAAGAAATTACGGAAATTGTTTCGGGTGCCGAAGCAGTTTAAAAATTGTTAATTGATTTAGTTTTTGTGAGGATTGAATATGACTGGAACCATTGAGCAAATTATCGGTGCGGTAGTTGACGTAAAATTTCCGCGGGAAAATATCCCTAAAGTGTACGATGCACTAAATGTCATCGAACATAATTTGACCTTAGAAGTCCAACAACAGTTGGGTGACGGAAAAGTACGGACCATTGCTATGGGACCTACTGATGGTGTCAGTCGAGGTTTGGCGGTAAAAAATACCGGTGCTCCCATTAGTGTGCCAGTGGGTGTCAAAACTTTAGGGCGGATTATGGACGTTTTAGGTTCGCCTATCGATGAGCGCGGCCCCATCGGCGAAGAAATTCGACTTCCTATTCATCGTCAAGCACCAAAAATTGTGGATCAAGCAGCATCTGCAGAATTATTAGAAACCGGAATCAAAGTGATCGACTTATTATGTCCTTTTGCCAAAGGCGGAAAGGTAGGTCTTTTCGGTGGTGCGGGTGTAGGTAAAACTGTGAATATGATGGAGCTCATCCGAAATATTGCGATTGAGCACAGCGGATATTCTGTATTTGCTGGTGTGGGTGAGAGAACGCGTGAAGGTAACGACTTCTACCACGAAATGAAAGATTCTAACGTACTGGATAAAGTATCGCTGGTTTATGGTCAGATGAATGAACCGCCAGGAAACCGTTTGCGTGTTGCATTAACGGGTTTAACGATTGCAGAAAATTTCCGAGACGAAGGTCGAGACGTTCTGCTCTTCATTGATAATATTTATCGTTACACATTGGCCGGTACTGAAGTATCTGCACTATTAGGACGTATGCCATCGGCGGTAGGTTATCAGCCGACTTTGGCAGCAGAAATGGGTGCATTGCAAGAACGAATTACTTCTACAAAAACCGGTTCTATTACTTCGATTCAAGCGGTTTATGTTCCTGCGGACGACTTAACTGACCCTTCTCCTGCAACCACATTCGCACACTTGGATGCTACTGTTGTATTGTCACGACAAATTGCTGAGTTAGGTATTTACCCTGCGATCGATCCTTTGGATTCTACTTCACGTCAATTAGATCCGTTGGTGATTGGACAAGATCATTATGATACGGCACGTGCTGTTCAAAGTACTTTGCAGCGTTACAAAGAACTCAAAGATATTATCGCTATTTTGGGTATGGATGAGTTATCGGAAGAAGATAAATTAACTGTTCAACGTGCCCGTAAAATTCAACGCTTTTTGTCGCAACCGTTCTTCGTTGCTGAAGTATTCACAGGTTCACCTGGAAAATATGTTTCTCTCGCCGATACGATTCGCGGATTTAAAGCAATTATTGCGGGTGAGTATGATCATTTACCAGAACAAGCATTCTACATGGTAGGCTCAATCGAAGAAGTGATTGAGAAGGCCGAGAAATTATAGAGTCTGAGGTGATGAGTATGTCCATACATTTAGACATCGTCAGTGCTGAAAAAGAAATTTTTTCGGGACTCGTGCAATCCGTGGTTGCCACTGGTTCTTTGGGTGAACTCGGCGTGATGTTAGGTCATACACCTTTGCTGACAGGTTTAAAACCCGGTGAAGTGCGGCTCGTTAAACTCAATGGCGATACAGAAATTATCTATATCTCTGGGGGGTTCATTGAGGTTCAACCGAATATTGTGACAATTCTAGCAGATGCTGCGGAACGAGCTGATGAATTAAGTGAAGCTGCTGCACAGGAAGCGAAAAAAATCGCGCAGAGTAAAATTTCGGCTCGTGCATCAGAGGTTGAATATTCAAAGGCGCTTGCTGAACTTGCACAGGCCACTGCGCAATTACGTGCGATTAGCAAATTGCGTTCAAAAGTAAAACGTCACTAAAGCTAAAGGAGTGGCCTTTACTCTTACACATTGATTAGGGAGAGGTCATGAATTTACACATCATCATTTTAGCGGCTGGCAAAGGTCAGCGCATGCATTCTAGTATTCCAAAAGTCATGCACACTTTGGCGGCAAAGCCGCTTTTGGCCCACGTTATAGATACTGCACAAAAGCTCAATCCCAAACGAATATATGTAGTCTATGGAAATGGTGGGCAAACGCTACCGAATTCTTTTGAGAATTATGATGTAGATTGGGTTCACCAATCCGAACAGCTTGGTACGGCTGATGCAGTACGTCATGCCCTGCCGTTAATTCCGGAAAATGCGCGTGTGTTAGTGTTGTACGGTGATGTTCCGCTCATCAGTGTTGCTACCTTAGAAGAGCTTGTTGATCCTTGCTCGGAAGGATTATGTTTATTAATGGGTGAAGTGGATGATCCCCGAGGTTTGGGCCGGATCCTTCGAGATAAGCATGAAGAAGTCATTGGAATCGTTGAGGAAAAAGATGCTACACCGCAACAATTAGAAATCCACGAAATTAATTCCGGCATTCTTGCAACAACAGCAGATCGATTAAAACAATGGCTACCAAAAATTCAAAATAATAATCGTCAAAAGGAATTTTATCTGACTGATATCGTTGCGATGGCTGTCAAAGATAGATGTGCGATTCTGGATTTTTGTCCTCATGATGAATGGGAAATTATGGGTATTAACAACCGTGCAGAGTTGGCCGTAGCTGAGAGAATTTTCCAGATCACTCAAGCAGAAAATTTAATGCGAGATGGACTTCAATTAATAGATCCAGAGCGTTTTGATTTGCGTGGTGAATTAGAGGTTGGTCGAGATGTGAGCATTGATATCAACGTGATTCTCGAGGGTAAAGTTAAAATCGGAAATCATTGTATTATCGAAGCAGGCTGTATTATCCGAAATGCTGAATTGGGCGATCATGTTCGAATTAAAGCGTATAGTGTGATTGATGGAGTGAAAATATCTGATCAGTCTGAGGTTGGGCCTTTTTCTCGACTTCGTCCAGGTACCGTTTTAGAAACGGGTGCGCGAGTGGGGAATTTTGTTGAAGTTAAGAATACCACGCTGGGAACTCACTCTAAGGCAAATCATCTAACGTATTTAGGTGATGCAAAGATAGGTGCCAACGTGAATATTGGTGCGGGCACCATCACCTGTAATTATGATGGAATTAATAAACATCCAACGGTGATTGGCGATCACGCATTTATCGGTTCGAACACAGAGCTTGTCGCACCCATTACCATCGGGTCTTATGCTACCATCGGTGCAGGCTCTACGATAACCAAAGATGCGCCTGCCAATGAACTTACTTTAACCAGAGCAACTCAAAAAACCGTCACAGGGTGGAAGCGTCCTCAAAAAAATTAAGGGGAAATTATGGAAGAAGTTCATGAGGAATTAGGCCGTATTGAAGATACTCCTGAAAATCGGCTGCGTGTTGCGCTGGATGCTTTTGAGAGGATTCTTCAGAGTGGTGAACTCCAGAATGCCAAACAATTTTGTGAATGGATATTGCAGCATAGTCCTCTTAACCCCATTTTTAATTTTCATTTAGGCAATATTGAAAATCAACTCGGCAATTATGAGAGCGCAAAAAAAGCTTTTCTATTGTCCGATCAATATAGTCGCGGTAATCCACGAACCTTATTTAATATTGGATATGTCTGTTTTCGGCTCGATGAATTTCAAAAGGCGATAGATGCTTATTTAAAAGCGCTAGAAGCACTTAGACAGGAAGATGAAAGATTGAGAGCCGTGGGAGCCTTTTCAATGGATCATCTTCCCGTGGAGCGTGTTCATCAAAATCTGGGTATTGCGCAAAGCTGTCTTGCATGCACGTATATGGAAACTGAGCCTGAAAAGGCCAGGCAACACTTCCGTGAAGCACTATCAACCTTCAATAAAGTGATTGAATTAGTGGATGTGGAAGCTCGCTCTCAAAGCCCTGTTTATGGCCCCGCTTTTGTGAATAAATTACAAGCACTTCAAAGTCTAATTGAATTACAAGATCCAGAAGTTGAAATAATCAAAAGAGAGTTAGATCGGCTTATTACCCATGGATTAGAGTCTTCTGATTTAAAGGATGAAAATCGAGACATTCAAGCTATTCTATGGAAGCAGCAACAGGTAGCAGGAATAGAAATGCCTCTTGAAAGGATTCTAACTGAAGATATCACAATAAAATTGAATACAGCAATGGCGATAGAATCTCAGTTGCAGGCAATATTAAACTGGCATCAGATACCTGTCGATTGGCCTGCATTGATTGCGCAACACAATGAATCTATGCGCAACTTCAAAGAAAATGTGCAAAATCGAATCAGAGATGCAGAGGATAATACACCTACGCAAAAAGAGAGTCATTCATCAGAGAGTAACAGTGAAGAAAAATCACCTGAATTAAAAAGGCATCGTTGGGAGGGTGATCAAAGTAGTTCAGAATTACCCGTGTATCAGGAAGTAGGGGAAGATCCCACGCAGGCTGTTCATCGTATGATTCGAGAGAAAAATAAAGTGGATGAATTAGTGTATGAATTAAGAATTCATATGGCTGCACCAGGGCAATTCCCCTTTGCATTTGAGATTATGCTGAGTAGTCCTGAGTTTTTGAGGTTACATGGTTGGTATCGATTCGATATGGGCAGATTGCCTCATGTCATTCATGATAGTTATATTTATTTTCATCTCAGGGCATTGTTCTATAATGAGCGGCTTAGTTCTGGATGTTCAAAACAACTGGAATTGGCTGGTCTGAAAATTAACCAGAATAATTACATGGCGGCTGTTGAAATTATCACTAAAGCGATGGGTACGATGGCGAATGCATGTCCGAATTTTGTACCTCGTTTTATTTGTGAATTAAACCGTCCTGAAGACCCAGAGATTCAAATAAAACGTCGCCAAGATTTAATCACAATTGCAAGGTTATATATTCACCATTTTTATTACAAGGCAGAATTACTGTTGGGATTGGCCTGTCAACTAATGAATCAAGATGGTAGGGCTGTTGAGGCCTTTGATCGATGTTATACCCATATTGGCGCCTTAGAAGATATTTTAAAGAGCCCTCAGCATACCGAGACATTTCGACTCATTAAAGATGCGAATAAAAACTTACAATTTTCGGCACTCACTAAGGCCGCTCGTGATTGTGAACGAAAGATACCAGAAAAACTTAGGGCTCGAATAAAATGTCTTGAAGATTTTTTACAGCAAGACGCCTTACGAGTTTCTTTGGAAAATTCGAGTGTTCCTTTTCCATATGATCGATTTAAAGAAGGATTTTCAGAAATTAACAAGCAATTGGGTATTCCCGATTATGCCAATTTCTCTGATCATGTGCTCAGTGTGATCTATTTGATGCCCGATGGATCTGTTCAGGTCAGTTCTATGGCTTTTAATGCTGGTGGTGTAGCTTTTGATTTGTACAATATGGCAAAAAAATATGATGTTTATTATGGGGCCGCAAAAACTCCGGTAGTCAATAAAGTTAATCATGGGAAACATATTTTTAATGGTTTAGAGGAAGCGAAAAAACAATCCTCATCTTTGGCTTTTATGCGGCACGTAGAATTACAAAACGCTTTTATCGATAGTGAACATAAGCACAGTGAGCAAGTGTATTATTTCGCGTTGGATCGGCATGACCTAAACGATATAATTTCTAGTTGGCAGCAAGATTCGAAAGGAAAATTCACACCAGAGTGTACTGTTGTAGGAGTGATTTCTAATATGAAATCCCTTAAAACGGGTTGCCCTCGTTGCAAATGTTCTGCGATAGCCACTCAGAATCCGGCGCAAGACGATAATTCTGCATTTTTAAATCGACTTCATGCAGCTTTGGTAAGGGGGGGGTATAAAGTACAGGCAACTGAACCGGGCAAGCCCAAACTATCAATGGTCACCCGTATCCGCGCATTTACAAAAGATCAACATGCCAAAACACATGGATTGCATGAAAATCCCATGGAACGAAATATCGCAAATCAAGAAAATTTGGCTATCTTTGAAAAACTCGAAACGAGTACCTGTGTGAGTGGGTATAGACAAGGTATTTATTAATTAATTTTAATGATGTATCTATCTGAGAAAGAAGCTCTCAAATTCAAATTAATTATTGTGATAAATAGTTACACTGATTAAGGTAAGAAATACAGCAGATTTTGAATTAGGGCAAAATATTGGGTCTTTACAAAAAAAAGGAGAGGAACAATGTTCCCCTCCTAATTTTGGCGAAATTGTTAGATCTCGGTTATTCGTCAGATCCACCGCTATCGCCGCCAGAGTCGTCACCAAAGTCGCCGCCGCTAGAGTCGTCGCCTGAGTCGGCACTTGAGTCGTCACCAGAATCACTGCCGCCATCGCTTTCGGCCGGTTCAGATTGTTCTGGCGCTGATTCTTCTTCAGGAGCAACATTTTCTTCTCCATTAGCATTGCCTTCATCATTGGCATTCTCTTCAGGAGCATTTTCCTCTTCTTTAGCATTTTCTTCATCAGCTGCTTTTTCTTTATCCATATCTTCTTCTTTAGCTTTTTCCTCGTCGCTTGCTTTATCTTTCTCCTCTGCTTTTGCTTCTTCTTTCTTAGACACAGTAGATTTGCTAGAAGTAGACTTTGTGCTAGCTGATCGAGTGGTTGTGGATTTCGAAGTAGAAACACCAGCTGATCTACCGGCTTTTGCAGGTGCAGCTACTGGGCGACCAGGTGCCGCTTTACCAGATACACCAGGAGCAATGATGACTGCCGCAGGTAGTGGTCTGTCATAAACCGGACTGTATTGGATTTCACGATCAAATTTCCATGAATTGTATTCTCTTGGTCTGGATGATTCGAGAATCATTACACCGCCGAGATTAGACTGGTAAGCCTTACGAGCACTGGCCTGAACTCCTTTAGGAGCGCATTTACCTATAATAACAATCTTATCACCCGATTTTGCCGTATTCATTGCTTGAATGAGCTTGGCTCTATCGTGTTTGGGGTCGTTTTTACAAACAACTTTAATGTTAGCACCAAAAGCCAAGCTGGATACACAGATCGTAACCAGCGCCAGCTTCGCCACTAAAAATAACCTTTTCATGATCCATCTCCTTTAATTTCCATAAAAAAGGAGGGTTTGAGTTCATGATTCCCTCCCCTACTTTATCAGTATAGACCAGAATTCAAAAAGCGTTGGTTGATAAAGGCTATTTGTTCTGAAAGGTTTACAGTTTGGCTTGTGAGGGTTGTGCGGGTGTCACATTCTTTGCAAAATACCCAGGAGCCACCCTATTGCCTGCGGGGCTGTATTCACAGACCAGATAATTTCCGGGAGTTCCGTGCCGGCCATTGCACGGCACAGAAGCACAGCCTATTTTGCTAGTGGATTTCCAGACCATCTGAGTGAAGTGCCCCGTATTCATTGAGAAGCCAGGATTGGAATAAGAATAATACCGTTGCTCATCATACCAAGCAGTAAGCGCAGCTTCCGCAGTAGAGTAGCCAGCAGCCAAATTTTCGCCATAGGGACCGTGTGTGTGACGAAATTCACATTGGCTTGCGTGACGCAAAGCATATTCTGCCAAAGCATTATCCCATTGCAGATCAGGAGAATTATGTAGCGCTCTAAAATAATTGTGAGTGTCGAGAATTTCATGTTGGAATTTTTCTGAAGCCTCAGCCTGATTAATTAAAGAAATTAAAATAAAGCTAAGAGATACTGACAGTTTATTAATATTCATAATGCTTTTTTCCTTTTATAGAGTTTATAGTCTTAACCGTGAATATTTCCTCTGAAGAAATTTCACACATATACACTAACATTTGGGTATAGCACATTCAATCTATTTTTATTCAGATGATTGATTGTGCAAAGTCTAGAAGTTCTATAATATCTGCTTAGGAAGTTTTTTGTTGAGTATCGAGCGAATTTCTGAACCAACTTGCGTTTTTGACATTAAGCACTTATGATCTCAATTTTCTCGAGGTTTTTCTGTGGAAATTACTATTCAAAAATTACTCTCATCACCGTTCTTTGAATCGCTGCGGCCTGCTCTTCTTAAATTCCAAGCTAATGATCAATTTCCTTCTATATCCGAATTAAACCAGAAACTCTCAGTTGAAAGAATAAAATTTGTTATTCAAGGTGCTAAATCGGAAGATTTTTCTTTAGGCTATGAGCCTCGTATTTTCGAAAAAGGCGAGATCCAAACTCGAGAAAATAGTTGGCATGATTTTTTTAACGCGCTTGTTTGGAGTCAATTTACAGAAACGAAAAGGGCGATAAATAGTTTACATTATCACCTGCAGAGGCAACGATTCCCCATAAAACAAAGATTACCCACCGAAAATATGTTGACATTGTTTGATGAGAACGGAGTGATTGTGATTTCTCAAGATCCAGAATTGTTGGATCTCATTCGTCAACATCAGTGGCAAACATTATTTTGGGAAAAACGCGATGCAGTGAAAAATCACCTGCAAGTATATATTTTCGGCCACGGCCTCTGTGAAAAATTACTCCATCCCTATATTGGTATTACTGCTAAGGCGCTATTATTTAATCACGGGGAAATTTCTTCGATAGATGATCTGACCGCGAAATTTATTTCAGATAATAAAAATGATTTATCACCAACCCTACTGAGCCCACTACCAGTTTTGGGTATACCCGGGTGGTGGCCAGACAACGAAGACCAAGCATTTTACACCAACAAAGACTATTTTCGCGATAAGAGGGTATGAAAGTGAATAATCTCCTAAAGTTCATGCATCAAGAACCAAAGGCACAGTGGGGATTTTACATCTATTTTCATTCCAGCTTGGGCCATTGCATGAGTCTAAAGGGTACAAGTTGAAGATAAAAAAAGAGGAGCTTGTGTGCTCCTCTTGAAAATTAAGCAAGACTTAGGGCGCTGAATGAGGTGCTGGAATTTTGAACAGCTTTTCAAAAGCACTACCCACTTCGAGTACTCGACTGTCGCCACCAGGTAGGCCTTCAATTTGCATACCCACGGGTAGGTGAGTATCAGTCGTTAAACCTATAGGCACAGACAATGAAGGGGTCCCAAAGTAGGGGCTTAGTTTTGAATTCGCGACAACCGCTGCGCCAACCCCGTTAACACTGTTATCAGTAAGGGTAATAGTAAAGTCGAATACTCCATTGGTAAACGGATTCCCACCGTTCACGACTACATCATGGATGGTTTTAGGCATTAAACGTGCTGTCGGATAAACAATGGCATCTAACTTATTTTCAGAAAAATAGTTTTTATAATTCACAAGCCCTGCGGCAGTCAACGTCAGTAAATAATCGTTATAGGCTTGCGCCGATGCAAGATTGGGGAAGGTAGAGTTATAAATAAAGTTAAATAAAAGAGTTTGAGCTGCAACATCCGGCGAATCAGGGATGTTTGGGATACCCGTATTTTCTGCTAGACCGTCATTAGCGCTTTGAAAAACAGCAATGATGCGTGCAAGCCACACATCATCTAGTGTTTGCAAATTCCCCAAAAACCCAAGCTCTGGAATCGATACGCCAGGATTTAATCCTGGAATCGTGGGTGTGCGAATTAGCACAGCACCCTTTTGTTCCAAGCGTTTCAGTGACTTATCTACCACTGCTTTTAAAGTAGGTTCAAGTCCTTGATAATAGGCTTCCGGTATACCTAAGCGTAAGCCATTTAGCTTGGTATTGAGTTTAACCTTTGGCACCTGTGGTCCTGCAATGGCACTATCCAATAACACCACGTCATCCACGCTGCGTGCCATCACACCATCGGTTGCCATGGGCGATGCTATTGGAAAATCCGCCCAGCTCAGGGTCATTGCAAAGTTAGAGGGGTATCTACCATAACTCGGTCTATAACCGATTATCCCATTAAAGGCTGCCGGGGTGCGCACCGAGCCGCCAATATCATTGCCAATCGCAGCAGAAATTAGCCTTGCGCCCACACTAGCGGCGCCACCGCCACTACTGCCACCCGCCATGTACTGTGCGTCATAGGCATTACGTGCCGGGCCAAAGGCAAAGTTAATACTGGTGATGCTAGCCGCAAATTCATGCATATTGTTTTTGCCAATGACTATCGCGCCAGCATCAATTAATTTTTGCGCCGTATTTCCGTTGGTCGCGGGTTGGTAAGGCAGATAAGTGAAATTACCCAGAGCATTGGTTAACCCTAGGTTCGCGACAGCAATATTATCTTTAATTGCGATTGGAATACCAAGCAACGGGCGTTTATCGCCATTTCTACGTAAAATATCTGCCTGCTTTGCTTGCGCGAGAGCTTGTGCATTTAAACTAACAAATGCATTTAAACCGAGAAATTCAGTGTTTAGGGCATCATAAGCCGCTAAATTGTCTGCTGGCCCACAGGCAGGCCCGCAGGTATAGGTATAAGGAACCACATGCGGAGTATCAATAGGATCTAGTTGATTAATGCGTCCTAAAAAGCGTGTGACACATTGCTCGCTAGTCAGCTGATTCGTTTTTAGCGCCTTCTGTATTTCAGTTACTGTTAAGCGAGCACAATCGAGCTGTGAGTGTGCATTGGCTAAGGATGTTGGTAAACAAAGCGAAACTGCAAGCCATAAAATATTGGAGGGTAAGTTTAGCCCTGGCTTGATGGTTGTTAAACGATCAATAGTTAAGGAGAACGCCCCCCCCCGATAATTGAATTAATTATTGTTTTCATTGTTAAACTCCCCAATGATGAGTCAGAACTTCTCAGGGCTAAAAGCCCCTCAAAACCTGGCTCAATTCATACCCTTTGCATCCCTTCAGCCAATCGCCAGTCCATTTGCTCGGGGTGCTTTTTACAGCTCCCCCAGGTTAATTATAGCGCATTTTAGTAAATATCAAGTTAATATTTATTAATTTTTTCAATGTTGGGGCGGTGATCTGAAAATAGGCTAAAAATAAGCCTATTTCGCTTGCTAATACGATTGGTAGGCTTTTGAATTCTTATGAAATACTGACAAGTATCTAATAATGTTCATGGCGAAGAAGCGCCTAAAACCCAATGCCAGAGCGTGTTTTCACCCGTTTGTGTGAGTTAGATACCCAATTTTTGGCTCGTCAAATCCCTCAAGCAGCGAGTCGAAAATCAAGACCAGATCATTGAGGCTACAATTATGAAGGCGCGGGTATCCTGTTATGAATCGTGGTGCGTACAAGTTGATTCGGATGATTAAAACCGCGTACTTTGGGGAGTAGGGCTATTTAATTATTGACAGGGATTTTCTAATGGGTACCCCTTCTGTCAATTGAAATCAAATTGATCCAAAATTTAAGCGATTGCGCCCCGCAAATGACAGCAAAAATATACATTTACGATAAGCAAATGATTGAAAAAATCAACATTTTTATGCTATAATTGATCCATATATTCAACAGATCAAGAGACTGCCGATGAAACGCCTAGCTTACTATGATCTTCGAGATTGGTTGACTCGTTCAGCTGACCGCAAGCCGATGCTTCTTTACGGAGCTAGGCAAGTGGGCAAAACTCATCTTGTGAGGATGCTAGCCAAGCTCATGCCAAATTACGTTGAAATAAATTTTGAAAAACAAAAAGAGGCATTTGATATTTTTAATAAGGATCTGGATCCAAAACGAATTGTGAGAGATCTATCGTTAATGTCGGATCAGCCAATTATCCCAGGAAAGACGTTGCTATTTTTGGATGAAATCCAACAACAACCGCAAGCAATTATTGCCTTACGTTATTTTTTTGAAGAGATGCCAGATTTACATGTCATAGCGGCCGGTTCGCTCTTAGATTTCGCTATCGAACAAGTGGGTGTTCCTGTGGGTAGAATTACATTTCGATGGATTTATCCCATGTCCTTTATCGAATTTCTTGTGGCAACAGGGCATAATATCTTAGCTAAGGCAATTATTTCACAACCTGTAGATACCCCATTCAATGACGCTATCCACGATAAAGCATTATCTTTGGTTAGTCATTATATGAGTATTGGAGGGATGCCTGAGGTTGTGTCTTCTTGGATAAATAATAGCGATATTAGATTATGCCAAGAGTTACAAGCCAATATCATTACAGCCTATGAAAAAGATATTCCAAAATATGCGCGAAAACATCAGATTAAGTACGTGGATATTTTGTTTAAACAGATCCCACGACATATTACCAAGCGTTTTCATTATGGATTAATTGAGTCTGCTTATTCTAAACGTGAATTAGAACCCGCGTTGGATTTGCTTGAAAAGGCACGATTGATAACTAAAGTTATTCGTTCTCAAGGAAACGGTTTTCCATTAGGATCTCAATCTGACTTAGACAAATTTAAACTCATTTTTTTGGATGTGGCATTAGCGCAAGCGATATTGGACATGCCTATCAAAGATTGGTTTCTACATTCAAAAAGTACTTTAATTAATAAAGGCGAATTAACAGAAGCTTTTGTTGGTCAAGAACTCTTGGCATATCAGCCTGTAAGTCAAGAAGCAAAATTGTATTATTGGCATAAACTCGAAGGGTCTTCACAGGCTGAAATTGATTATTTGTATGGTATTGATAGAGAAGTGATTCCAATTGAAGTAAAAAGCGGTCATAACGCGAATCTTCAAAGTCTGAGACTATATTTGAAGGAACGTCAGCATTGTCCCTATGGAATTCGCTTTTCTGTACTCAATTATTCATATTTTGATAAACTTCAAAATTATCCTTTATATGCAGTGTCGAATATTATTAATGATAAATCCTTGTTGGAATGTTTGATAAATGATGATACAACAACTTCCTAATTGACGATAAGGATTCGCTTCGAATGACACCATGCCCGTTGACCATTATGGTTCTTGTGCGAAATATCGGACTGGATCTGCAACGTGATATTGTGAGAAATACCAGAATGTCTCACCATTCAGATCTAGAGTTATAGAGGAATAATCCCCCCATCTTTGTCTACCAGCGAATATTTAATCACAGGGAAATTTCATCGATAGATGATCTAACCGCGAAATTTATTTCAGATAATAAAAATGATTTATCACCAACCCTACTGAGCCCACTACCAGTTTTGGGTATACCCGGGTGGTGGCCAGACAACGAAGACCAAGCATTTTACACCAACAAAGACTATTTTCGCGATAAGAGGGTATGAAAGTGAATAATCTCCTAAAGTTCATGCATCAAGAACCAAAGGCACAGTGGGGATTTTACATCTATTTTCATTCCAGCTTGGGCCATTGCATGAGTCTAAAGGGTACAAGTTGAAGATAAAAAAAGAGGAGCTTGTGTGCTCCTCTTGAAAATTAAGCAAGACTTAGGGCGCTGAATGAGGTGCTGGAATTTTGAACAGCTTTTCAAAAGCACTACCCACTTCGAGTACTCGACTGTCGCCACCTGGCAATCCCTCGATTTGCATTCCGACAGGTAAGCCTTTATCTGCAGTGAGTCCAATCGGTACTGTCAGAGATGGCGTTCCCAAGCTTGGGCTTAAACGTGTATTTGCACCAAAAGCACCAGTTACTGTGGTCGGTGTTCCATCGCTCAAGGTATAAGCAAAATCAAATAAATTATTGGTGAATGGATTGCCGCCATTTACTACAATATTTTTGATGGTGTCAGCCGGCAATGTTGTAGTAGGGTAAATAATCGCATCAAGTTTATTTGAGGTGAAATAACTTTCATAATTTCCCAAGGATGTTGCGACGAGTGACAACACATAATTGTAATATGAAAGTGCTGATACCTGGTCTGGGAACAGACTATATAAGAAATTAACTACAAACACTGACGCAGCTACATCGGGTGAAGTAATTGAAATTGGAAGCCCAGTATTAGCTAATATTTGATTGTAAATATTGGCAAAGACCATTATGGCACGAACTGAAAAGGTATTATCTAGAGTAACTAGATTTCCAAAAAATCCTAATGATGGAATGGAAACACCTGGATCTAATCCGGGTATATTTGGCGTGTGAATGATGATTGCTCCTGCTTTTACTAAACGATTAAGGGATTGGTTCACAACAGCTTGCTCTTGTGGATCCAAATGTTGATAATAATTGTCTGGCACACCTAAACGTAAGCCTCTTACTGTGGTAAAGAGATTGACGGATGGGGCTTGCCCAGTCATTACAGAGTCAAGCAGTACAATATCTGATACAGTATGAGCCATTAAGCCAGCTGTTCCCATGTATGAATTGACCGGAAATGGCGAATTCAAACCATTGAAACCTTGATCTGGATAATGGCCAAAACTAGGTCTATATCCAATAACGCCGTTGAGTGCGGCGGGAATTCTAACAGAGCCGCCTAAGTCATTACCCACTGCAGCGGGAACCATACGTGCTGCAATACTGGTGCCATTACCGCCACCATCTCCACCGGCTATACGAGAGGGGTCATAGGCATTACGAACAGGTCCAAATGCAAAATGAATAGCAGTTACACCGTCGGCAAATTCATGTAAATTATTCTTGCCAATGACAATTGCACCTGCGTTAATAAGATTTTGCACAATTATAGCGTTATTAGACGGCTGATATGGCAGTAAGCTCGCGACAGCCCAGGCATTGGTAAGTCCCAGGTTAGCTACTGATATTGGGTCATTCACGGATATCGGTATGCCTAATAAGAGCCTGCGGTCGCCATGTTTAAGCGCATTATCGGCTTGTTTTGCTTGATTCAAAGCGTTTGCATTCAAGCTTAAAAACGCATTGAAACCTGGAAAGTTGGTGTTTAAAGCATTATAAGCAGCAACATTGTCTCCAGTGTAAGTTACCGCTCGTGATCCGAGTGGAAGAGTTAACGGTGAAAGTTTATTAATGCGATTTAAAAAGCTTTGAACACATTGCTCACTTGTCACCAAATGCAATTGTAATGCGATCCGCATTTGGATTACGCTTAATTGAGTGCAGTCGATAGCTGATTGATTGCCAGCTAATACTGTAGGACTTGTATAGACGCTGGCCATAACTGCTATCGTCATGGCACCGATACAGCGCGTAAGTTTCGCAAGCGCTTTGTGAAAGAAATTGTTACAACCACTATTGTTTTCTAGCTGCGGATTGAGTAATCGATTAGAATATTTATTTTGACTAAATGAAAGATCCCGGCTCCCGGCTCCCGGCTTGTGAAAATATCGTTTTGTTGCTACGCATAACACGCACTCCCACTTGTGAGTCAGGACTTCTCAGGGCTAAAAGCCCCTCAAAACCTGGCTCAACCAATACCATTTAAATCCTTTCAACCAGTCGCGCTTCCTTTTGCTCGGGGTGCCTTTTATAGCTCCCTCAATTACCATTATAACACATTCTAGGAAATCAATGGATCTTTATGCTAGTTGTTTGTAGTATTTGTGTGGTAGCGGAAATGGCCTAAAAATAAGCCTTTTTCGCATTTTAGATTTGACCCCTTTCTTCTGCCCCCTTGACTCCACCTTGATTCAGTCTCCTGAAATCATATAGGCTAGACAGAAATTTTGCTCCAGATAGTTGGCTCATTTCGTGTAGAGAAAAAAATGATATTATCAATCCCTTCAGGATGTCGACATTTTCTAATACACCCTAAAATTTCTTTTTTTCTAGATTCAAAATTAGGCTCATCAATATATTCGTGAATACCAATATAGATTTTCCTAAATTTCTTTATTTTTTCTTTTTTAAAGACCCGCCTCCATATATGATCATCTATAAATTTAACGCCATCATCCGTTAACTTACAGCCATAAATTACTAGATTGCCTTCAAGCTCATCAAATCTACTGTACATATCTCCTAAATAAGCTGAAGACGCGATGTATTGCTCTTTAAACTCACTTGCGCCCTCTAAAACGACAGTTGTACGAAGCTCATCGAGCTTGTTTATCTTTATTTTTTTATAGAATTTTTTAATTACATCATCCAGCCTAAGATATATATCACTTTTTTTGGTTTTTTTTCTGATCTTGAAAGTCTGTGAAGAGATGTCAAAAACGTGGATTGCACCATGAAGGTAGTGAATGTTGATCATATTGTTCTTAACTCTGAACAACACGTACCTGTCTTTATCGATACCAATATGATCTATATTATTATTATCTTTATCTTCATCTTTTTTTGGATCTGAAGAGAATGCGTCCTTAAAATAATTACGGTCATTACTTTTCTTAGAATAAATTTCATTTGACCTTAGAAAAGCCCAATACAATACCAGGTCATAATTTGTAGTAAATATCTTTTTAATAAGTGGCTTTTTCTAATCGGAATCTTCATTAAATTGAATTAAATTATTTGCGCATTTATCGAGTTTTTCCATTTTCTCATCAATAAGGTCGTGATGAACTTTTGTTAGAGCATCTAAAAATAAATCAAAAAGTGCTTTCTTATCATTTTTGAGATTAATAATAAGCCTATCTAGTTCCATTGAAGGAATATGAGTGTATTGATTGTTAAGCTTTGGAATTGAAGTAATCCCGTATTAGTAATATTTTAGGAACTGCTCAATATTATCGGTATCTGAGTCACTTAAAAAATTTTTCAGATCCCCATCGTTCGATATCTGTTCTGTTATTTTGGATTTTAAGTTCTTATAAGAGAATCCATCATCAAATCCAATGCTAAATCCATTGCCTTAAAATAATATATTATCACAATAATCAGTTTGAATAATCTTCAAGACTTCCGAGAAGTTGTTTAAACAAGTATTATTCATTTTGCCCCCCCCCCACACACACAATTACGTATAATCTACTCACCTTATCGCCAAAAGCAAAATGCTTAATGTGACCAGAAAATTTATTACACATATTTCAATTATAGTATATTAAAATCCGCATGAGTGGCAATCGTCCCACGATTTTTTTCAGGTATTCAAATCTAAGAGTGAACTTAAGCCATTCCAGGGATGGCATTCCCAGGTGCTGCACAGACTTGGCGAAGCGTGTAAAAAATGGGAAGGGGTCTAATCAAGAAATATCTCAAATTGATTTTAGTTTTGTGCTTACAACGTAATTTATCTGAAAACTAGCATCTCTAAATTATTTATATTTCCAGATTTGAACACCCCATTATTTTCCGAGCACCATCAGGACGACGAGCAGGAGTAGGCTGCGCTGAAAGGTGCGGTGGAGGGCGAGATCGCCCCAGCGGTCGGGTCCGGCGAGCTCGCTCGCCGAGTAGCCCGACCGCACTTCTGTTAGGGTGACGAGCTGTGTCACCTCATCCACGGTGAAATGCAGACGCCAGGTTTGAATAATTCAACCAGCTCATCGAAGGGACGTGCTAACTTTCGGAAAACAGCGTTTTTGCCATTTGGCGAAAGTTTGAGGTGACTATGTCAGATGGGCAATTTATTGGTAGGAAGCACGAACTGGGTCTTCTCGTTAGCACCTTGCGGAAGAAGATTGCTAACTTAATCGTCATTAAAGGTCGTCGTAGGGTAGGGAAGAGTCGGCTGATTACAGAATTCGCGAAGTCCTACAAATCGTATCAATTTATCGGGCTTGCACCTAGCAAAGAGACAACGGCCCAGTCACAACGAGATCAATTTGCCTATCAATTACATGTACAGACAGGCTTGCCTGAAATCAAAACAGATGATTGGAATAAGCTTTTTATTTTATTATACGAGAAGGTAAAAAACGGAAGGATCATAGTCGTTTTTGATGAAATTACTTGGATGGGGTCAAAGGATAATCTCTTTTTATCTAAGCTACATTATGTCTGGGAACAATATTTTAAACAGAATAATCAGCTTGTACTCATATTGTGTGGCTCAGTTTCGACATGGATTGAGAAAAATTTATTAAGCAGTAAGGGATATTTTGGGCGCGTTTCGTTAAAGATGACCTTGGAAGAGTTACCTCTTAGAAGATGTAATGAGTTGTTGGTCAATCTAGGATTTAAAGGTTCAAACTACGAAAAATTTTTATTACTAGCCGTCACGGGAGGTATTCCTTGGTATATTGAACAGGTTGATCCAGGTGTGAATGCTGTAGAGAATATTAAGCGATTGTGCTTCACAAAGGATGGTTTATTGGTAGACGAATTTAATAGCATTTTTAAGGATCTATTTGGTGAAAGACGCAATGAAGTACACAAAGATATTGTTACTTACTTAGCTCAAGGTTCTGCGAGCTATGAACAGATAGCAGAGGCCATTAACTATCCGAGTAGTGGTGCTTTATCAGAATATTTAGAAGAATTGATAGAATCAGGTTACATTAAACGACATTATAATTGGTCAATCAAAACAGGCAAAAAGGGAAAGTTGAGTCGTTATCGTTTGAAGGATAATTATTTACGTTTTTATTTGAAATATATTCAGCCGAAATTAGAGTTAATAAAAAATAGAAACTACCGAGATGTGAATGTATACATGTTTCCAGAATGGGAGACCATTATGGGTTTACAGTTTGAGAATCTACTTTTAAATAACCGACAATACATTTACTCGAGCCTAAGCTTAGATCCAATGAGTGTTGTTCAAGATGCCCCCTATTTTCAGACCGCAACTACAAAGCGCCAGGGTTGTCAAATTGATTATTTGATTCAAACACGATTCCAAACCCTGTATGTTTGTGAGATAAAATTTTCCAAGAATGAAATTGGTACCTCAGTCATAGACGAAGTCAGACAAAAAATCGCTCGCCTGAATCCCCCGCAGGGCTTTGCCTGTATTCCTGTGCTGATACATATTAACGGTGTTAGTCAAGAAGTAATCGATTCGGAATACTTCGGCATGATAATCAATGCCTGTGATTATTTAGAGAGCAATTAATTTTTTTATATTCAATAAAAAACACCCGACACTCAATACGAGTGCGAGGTGCTTTACCCTATTTCTAAGGTAAGTTGATATACCAAACGCCCAAGCCATAAGTACCGATCACGAGAATTCGTTTATCGGGTACGATATTGAGGTTAGGGACGATGGCAATCGGAGTACGCCCGTATCGAAAGCGGTGTTTGTCAAGAAAGTTGTCGCCACTCAAACCTAAAAACCAGACTCCATACATACCTTGCGCGTCCTACGCACCAATCGTTCGTCCTGCGCCAGAAAAGCTTTGGTTTCTTCTTCGCCTGCGCTAGGTATAGCACATTTTAGGAAATCGATGGCTCATTATGTCAGTTGTATCTAGTATTTGTCCGGCATCGGAAACAGCCCAAAAATAGAGAGGGAATAGGATCAGTCTTGATTTTAGTCGTTATTGGCTGTGCGTGGTGAGGTTATTAATGGTAAGCTTTATGGGTAATTATTGATGATGAGAACTACAATGACACACGCTATAGAATCACTGTTATCTAACAGGCAGTTTTTAGTATATGCCCTATTGATATCTTTGGTTATCTGCGGATTAGCGACGGCCACTGTGACTGCCAGCAAGGTAGTTCATCTTGGAATCAATTTCCCGTTTTCAAATGTTGTTTTTTCAATATTTACCTATCCGATTGTTGATTGTATTTGTGAGCTGTGGGGTAAAAAAACAGCGCAGTACACGGTAGTGATTGCATTAGCGAGTCAATTGTTGATCGTCATTTTATTACAATTCGCGATTAACGCCCCTTATGCATCATTTTGGACACATCAACCTGAATTTGAATCAGTTTTGGCTGTGAGTAGCAAAGTTGTGACGGCAAGTTTGTTAGCATTTGTATTGTCTCAGATTTTAGATATTTATTTATATCAACGAATAAAAAATAAAACACAAGGAAAACACCTGTGGATCAGAAGCAATGTTTCAACCATTATTGGTCAGATAATTGACTCAACAATTTTTGTCGGAATAGTATTCTTTGCCTCCGATCACAAAGCTGAAATCTTATTAGGATCTATTTCTGTAAAAATGATTATCTCAGTTCTAATGACGCCAGTCGTGTACTTTATTATCATGACTGCCAATTATTTCCTCAATAACGAAACTTTAGCTTTTAAATTAACCCAATACCCGGAGCTCTCGTCCTCACAGTTTTAATTGTTTATGAAGGGATCGAATATGAACATTTTATTTGTGACACATGCCTCATTTGAAAAGCCAGGCTCGATAGAAACTTGGGTAAAAAGAAATAATCATAATTCAATAGAAGTATGTCCCTATGCTGGTCAATCTCTTCCTGCTATTGATAATTTTGACATGCTCGTTGTTATGGGAGGCCCACAATCAACCATTGAAATAGATAAATCACCTTATTTAAAAGATGAAATCGAACTTATTAAACAAGCCCTCAATATGAACATAAGGATTGTAGGTGTTTGTTTGGGTGCACAATTGATATCTGAGGCTTTAGGTGCCAAAACAGAGCGGAGCCCAAATAAAGAGATCGGCATGTATCCAGTGGATTTATTAGATGGCGCCAGGCAAGATCCGATTTTTAGCGACTTCCCAGTAAAATTTGAAGTAATGCATTGGCACAGTGATATGCCAGGATTAACCGATGGCATTAAACTGCTAGCAAAAAGCGAAGGGTGCCCACGACAAATTTATCGATTTGGTGATAGAGTATACGGTTTCCAATGCCATTTTGAACTCACAAGAGAATTAGTTGCCACTATGATTGAGCACTGTGAGAGTGATCTAAAAGCGGGCAAATATGTAATGACATCAGAACAGCTTATGGCCTTGGACTATTCTAAAATCAATGCACAAATGGATAAAGTGCTAGATTATTTGTCTAACCTTAATTAAGTTATTAAAGTCGCTGGTTTCTTTATGTGTCATGCATATGATTTACAATGCCAGCACTTGTCGCAATCCATCATCTAACGCTTGCATATCATGAGAAGAAAGAGAACCTGCGGTATTTTTCAGTCTGCTTTTATCAACAGTTCTTATTTGATCGCAAACTGCAACTACCAGCCTATTTAAACAATTCACAGATATAGTTAGCGGTGGTCTGGCTTTTGAAGAAGTGGAAAGAGGAACTACAACTATTGTGTGCCGTGCTTTGTTAATTGGGGTCGCTCCAACAATAACACAGGGCCTCAGCTTGTTGATTTCTGCCCCTGTTGTTGGATTAAGATCGACCCAATAAATATCACCACGATTCATCATTTAGACCATCTTGCAGAGTTATATCCCAATCTTCCATTTCTTTTTTTAGCGCACTGTCCTTTTCAACAGCCAAAGCGCATTCGTAGAGACGCCGTTCACGCTTTTCTACCTCTTTTTCTATTAATTGGGTAATGGTCTTGCTGCGCTGCCGAGTAGGGATGGCCGCTCTAAGCCTTGCGGCTAGCTGATCTGGTATTGAAATTAGCACTCTTTCCATATTAATCACCTCTATATACAATATAGTATATACTATATAAAATATCAAGTCTTGCTCCAAACAGCCTTTATGAACTTATGTACTATAAACTATGAGATGAGGTTAAAAAAACCAGTAATAGGACCCCGAGAGCGTTGGGTCGGAAATGCAATTTAGAGCTAAGATTTAGTCACAAAATTTGGTATCATCATAGATAGAGTCAGCTAAGCAGTCGCTGCTCATAATTCGTTATGGGTGGAGGAAAGTCCGGGCTCCAATGGGCAGGGTGCCAGGTAATGCCTGGGAGGCGTGAGCCTACGGAAAGTGCCACAGAAAATATACCGCCAGCATCGTAAGGTGTTGGTAAGGGTGAAATGGTGCGGTAAGAGCGCACCGCGCTGGTGGTAACATCAGCGGCAGGGTAAACCCCACTCGGAGCAAGACCAAATAGAGATCCATGCAACTTCGGTTGCACAGTGTCGTCCGCACTGGGATCTGGGTAGGTCGCTTGAGGTGTTTGGTGACAAACATCCCAGAGAAATGACTGCTCTCGACAGAACCCGGCTTATCGGCTGACTCTTTCCTTCCCCTCAAAAATGGCACAACAAATTGTCTTTTACGAATATAAGGCAGTCTGTGCTGGGATCTGGGTAGGACACTTGAAGCTAGTTATATTCATGATAGATTTTATACCTTGGTCATTGTAATCTTTGATCTCGATAATTGAGTATATTGTGTTGATCTATTATGTTGCAAAACAGTCTATTTGAACCTGCTTGGTGGTTGCGGAATGCTCATGCACAAACTGTGTGGGCAACTTTGATGCGACCTGAAATTCCTCTTAGTTTGCATCCGCATCGTTTTGAATTGCCTGATGGGGATTTTGTTGATTTAGTTTGGGATAAAGCCAATTTCCAAGATCAGAAAAAACCGATTGTTGTGATACTTCATGGATTAACCGGTAGTATCAAATCACCTTATGCGACCGGACTAATTTCGGCGATTTCTGCAGCAGGATGGCGCCCTGTTTTTATGCATTTTCGCGGGACGAGTGGAGAGCCGAATCGCCTGCCGCGCTATTATCATTCGGGTGATACCCAAGATGCGGCAACCGTAATTAATTTTTTACGTGAAACAAATCCTGATGTTCCCATTGCTGGGATTGGAATTTCTTTGGGTGGCAATGTAATTTTAAAATGGCTCGGTGAAACCGGAATAAATAATCCTCTGTCGGCTGTTGTCGCTGTTTCGGTACCTTTTGAATTAAAAAAAGCCAGCAGAACCATGAACGAAGGACTCTCAAAATTTTATCAGTGGCGCTTACTAAAACAATTACGTAAAGAGGTGCAATTAAAATTTAAAAATCGACAGCTTCCTTGCCCTTTTGATTTGAATCAGCTTGCTAAGGTGAAAAGTTTTCATGAGTTTGATGATTTAGTTACAGCTCCCCTCCATGATTTCTCTGATGCAGATGACTATTATTCTAAATCGAGTAGCCGACAATTTCTTCCCAGTATTACAGTGCCCACGTTGATTATTCACGCAGAAGATGATCCGTTTTTACCAAAATCAGTGATACCTACCACAGCAGAAATTTCATCATCAACGACAATTGAGTTGAGTCCGTATGGTGGGCATGTAGGATTTGTAGCAGGTAATAAAATTGGCAGGGCGGAATATTGGCTTGAAAGTCGTATACCAGAATATTTAGCGGGGTTTTTAAGCTCAGAAGGTTTCTGAATGCACTGACAAAAATGTACTATTTTTAGTCTGCGTTTTTCTGCTATTTAGTTTCGCAGTAGTTTGCTTGTGTGATATCCAGAATAGATGACTTTATTCAAGTAAAACAGGCTTATTACTCCTAATAATTGCTTTGAAATCAAGACTATGATACTTTCGAAATACGCATTTAACCAAAGATTTTTTAGGAGCGATACTATGAGCCAAGAAAGTTTTGTCGAAGAATCCTCGAAAGAAAATAACATCAAACCTTTAACACCCCAAGACTTCAAAGATAATCCCAGTCTCAATGAATTGCTTTCGGGACAGCTTGAATACTCAAGAGAACCTACCGATTTTTTAAGCACATTATTGGATTGGGGCGCAGATCCCAATTATGTATTCAAGGGTGCTTGTGTTGGTCTCTCACCTTTAGAGCTTGCCTGCCGTCAAAATAACGTTGGTGCTGTCAAATTGCTCTTAAAAAGAGGTGCTGATCCCAAAGTGAATAATCCGGTATTTTCTATCCGAAGCGTAGCAGTTGCACAGGTTCTTCTTGAAGCAGGTGCTAATTTTAATGTCAAAATGGCCTATGGAAATACTTTGTTGCATACCAGTTGTCTCTTAAATTTAACTGATCTAGCTGCATTCTTTATAGAACAAGGACTGAGCATTAATACGCAGAACGAATTTGGTCAGACACCGGTGCACTATGCCTTTTCTCGATTGGTTTCAGTATCTAAAGATCGCCCTTTTCGTTCTCGTACAAATCAGGAAACTAAATCCCAGAAGGAAAAAGCGATATCGGCTCTGGGGGCAGGGCATCTGGATGCGTATCGAGTTCTTGGCAAGGTTAAAAAAGAATCACATATTCCTAAAATTGAATCAGGTCATCCTCGCGAACTCAATTTGCCGTTAATTAAAATATTATTGGAAGCAGGTGGTAAATATGACCAGCCTGATTCTTTTGGCTGCACCGCCATGGATTATGCAGAGGGCTGTGGTTGGAAAAAGCAAATTGAAAATTTCCTTAATGGTTTTAATTATGATGAAGATGAATTGTTCCAAACGCTTCGTGAAGGAAAGCCTGCCCTGGTTTTAAAGTATTTAGCTGAAGGAAATATACCAGATCTCACACAGCGTTGTGAATCGTTGGTGCATATTGCAGCCAATAATGGTGATTGTAAAACCTTGGGCGCATTAATAGAACACAAAGCAAACATTGATTGTCGAGTGAAGGCAGCGGAGTTTCAAGAGGATGCTCTTGCAGGACTTACACCACTCTATTCAGTTTGTTATTTGATGGGGCCGCCGCCACGCGTGCAAGCGATGAAAATGTTAATTGCTGCGGGTGCCAACGTTAATACGCCTTGCGAGAATTATCTGACGCCTTTTTTAGTGCTGTGCCAAAATCGCAGAAAAAATGCTATTCGCGTCATGATACAGGCGGCCTATGATCAATTGCTTTCGCCTGAAATTTTACCTAAATTCTCTTTTACAAAAAAGAAGATCAATTCTCGATTTGAGTTTAGTGTGTCACCTACAAGAAACGAGATCGGTAATGGTGCAGTAAAAACACTGTGCCAAATGTTTGTCGAAGATGAAACTGAGATTCATCAAGCACAAATTGCAGCAGAAGAAGCCGCTGCAGGATATCGCTCAGCTCTCGAAGAACGAAAATCAGCCTCTTTAAAATTTGAGAAAGAACGCCGAAATTTTGAAGCAGGTAAAATCAGTGAAGAGACCTTCGATGCAGCCCTAAATGATTATTTAGAGTCATCACGAAACTGCGCTGATGCGCGCAGTAAAATGATACAAATGAATGATGAAGCATCAGAGCTTGTTCTTTATCATCAAACTCAGGAATATAAAGTAGGTCATCGTCAACTGGGAGAGGTGATTGAATCATTGATAGGGCAAGTCGATTGTGATCTAGAGGTCCAAAAGTTAATTGATTCTCATCCTTCACTGCAACGAGTTTGTGAAAATTCTAAGAGCCAACGGACATTATAGTTTTTTTGAAGGCAGCATTCTTTTAAGTACATCATCTTTGTAAATAAAGTGATGGTTGAGTGCTGCTAAAATGTGTAACGAAACTAGGGTGATCAAAATCCAAACTGTTGTGACGTGAATTTGTTTAACAAAATGACTGACAGCTTTGCTCACAGGCACAAAAGGCATCGGCAATTCAAATAGGCCATAAAAATTGGGTGTGTAACCTGAAGAAGTCGATTTTGCCCAACCGGAGGCGATCATTACTGCCACTGCGACATAAAGCAGATAATGACTGAGGTGTGCGAGGAATTTTTCCCAAGTAGGGAGCGAAATTGGCAATTCAGGTTGAGGGTTTACCCAGCGCCAGTAGATCCGAAAAAGTAGAACACCCAGCAGTGTCAGGCCAAATTCTTCATGAAAGCCATACATTTTAGATTGGAGGGGCTCTTGAACGGAACCCATGGTGAAGCCAACGATCAGCATCGTTATAACCATCAGAGCGACCAGCCAATGCACAAATTTGCCCACGGATCCATAGCTGGTGGTAGTGTTTTTTAGCATGTTTCAGGTCTCCTAATGGGCTCAAATTGGGGCTGATTCTATCAGTCTAGGTAGGGGTTTCCAAGCGATAAGAGGTCAGTTTTGGGTGTGGCGTCAGCACGGTAACTTTTTGCTGGAAAATTTGGTAGAATAGCCAGACTACTCGAGAATCAAGTGAACGCATGAAACTGAGATACCAACTTCCTACAGCGATCTTCGCATTGATCATTGCTCTTCCTGGGGTTGCACAGCCGCCCTCGGTGCAGCAGGATTTTTCACCCCGAGATAATTCCCCTGCCAAACAGCTTACTCTCCGGGATGCGGTGCTTTTAGCACTGCGGAATAATCCTGAGATCAAGTCTGCGCAGTTACAGCGCGTTGTGGATAAGTTCAGCCTGGAGGTGGCTCGTAATGAGTTTTTACCTCAGTATGGCCTCTCAGGGTCTGCCACCTATGCCAAGGGATTTAAACCGACTTATTCGGCGGCTCCAGATGTCAGTCTCAAAACGGCGATCGGAACTCAGCTCACCGTCAGTGCGGAACCCGACTTAAATCAAGAAGGGAATCATCGTATTTCGGTGACGGCGACTCAGCCTCTGCTCCGAGGCTTCGGCCCCACGGTCAATTTAGCGAGCTATCGCAATGCTAAAGATCAAGAGGACATCAATAAGCTGGTGCTCAAAGATCGTTTTCAATCCATCATTACTAATGTGATTACCGGCTACCATCAAGTAGTACAGGACTATAATCGTTTGGATGTGGACTTGGCCTCGCTCAAAGATTCCGAAGAAACCTTAAAAGCGACTCGACTACAAATCAAAGCAGGAAAAAGACCCGAGACAGATCTGACCCAACAAGAAGCTCAAGTGGCTCAGCAGCGCTTTTCGATTACTCAAGATCGGAATACCATCGATCAAGATACTCAGAAATTACTGATTATTTTAGGGCTTGATCCTCACTCACAATTATCAATTAATAAATCAATTGATTTAGCTTTACAGCCTTTACCCACCAAAGAAGAGAGTGTTCAAATCGCCTTGGGTAATAACATTAACTTTCGTAAAAGCGTTATTGGTTTAAAGTCGAAATTTCGAGATCTGGATGTTGCGAAAAATGATCAGCTTTGGGATCTGAGTATCACGGCAACGAATGCCCAAAATATTTTGACACAGTATCAAGATATTGAGGCTGACCGCCGTGTTGTGGTCAATCTTGACATTCCATTGCATGATAAAAAGCGGCAACAGTCTTTAGTCAACGCAAAAGTTGCTTTGGATCAATATAAAATTGAAAAGCAAAATACCGAGCGACAATTAGTGAGTGATGTGATTACTGCCCTAAGAAATCTGAGTGCGCAACGGGATCAAATTAATCTCGCTGAAAAAAGTGTAGAATATTCTCTGCAAAGTTTGCATATTGCCCAGAAAAAATTTCAATTTGGGCGGTCAAGCATGTTTGAGGTTACTTCTCTGCAGAGACAATTAACTAACCAACAACAACAGCTTATCAATCAGAAAATAAATTATTTAAATACATTGGCGCAATTTGATCAAACCCTGGGCACATCTTTAGCGCGATGGGATATCCAGATAACTTATTAGTGGATTTGCTATGAAAAAAATATTTCCGAAAATTGTCATGCTCATTTTATGTTCAGTCTTTATGGTTTTAGCAGGCTGTAATAAAAATAAAGGACGAGAGGAAGGGAGGAAGGAAAAGATCGTTACAGCTCAAGAAAAGGCTGATTTGGTTAATTTACACTATACCGGTAAAATTAGTCCTTCACAAGTGTTAACAGTTACTTGCCCTGAAGAGGGTGTTGTTTCTAAGATGAATTTTAAATATGGTCAAGAAGTTCAAAAAGGACAATTCTTGATGTCCATTAATTCGCCCAAGCTTGAAACTGACTTTCATGAGATGGTATCAAATTATTTGAAGGCCAAGGATCGTTATCTTATTGGACAAGTGAATTATAATGGTGCTCAAGAGCTCTACAAAGAAAAAATCATTTCACGTCAAGAATTCACGAACGAGAAATCGCAGCATGAAAACAATGAGCTTACTTATCTCGATGCTAAATTTAAGTTGGAAAAAATTCTAGAACATGTCCCTGGGTTTGATAAAAGCATTGAGAAATTAAATCTGCAAGATATTAAACACATTGAAAAAATATTTGCGACTTCATTGGAAGATATGAGAATGGTCTCTCCTGGAGCTGGCATCGTGCTATTCCCTGTCCAGCTTAAAACGGATGAAGGGCCGAGTGAGCTGGTTGTGGGCAGTGAAATTAAGAAGGGCCAGGCGCTGCTCTCTATTGGGGATATGAGTGGTATCACAGTTGATTTTCAAATCAGTGAGGCGGATATCAATAGGATAAAGCCAGGATTGGAAGTGGTAGTTTCAACATCGGGTACCCATGCCACCACATTGAACGGTGTGGTAAAAACAGTAGCAGTTCAAGCCAAAGGAAATCGTGGCTCTTCCGAAGCAGCCAGTTTTCCAGCAACGGCCCATGTTGAAAATATAAAACCTGAACAGCGTGAATTTTTACGCGTGGGAATGTCTGCCAAGGTGATGGTTAAAATTCCAGGTAAATCGGCGATCATGATTCCTATATCATCCATTCAGCCCGATAAAGGAAAGCGTTTTGTTACAGTAATAGATGATCGAGGAAAGCGAAGCCAACGTGAGGTCAAAACGGGACATACAACTCGCACCGAAGTGATGATTATCCAGGGATTAAAATCAGGAGAAAAAGTCGTTGCCTACGAAAACCAAGGAATGATGGCGGAAGACAACGAAAATGATTGAGTTGCAGAATATTCAGAAATCCTATTATTTAGCGGGCAAAGAAGAACCTGTTTTAAAGGGCGTGAATTTTAAATTAAAAGACGGTGATATGGTGGCGCTGATGGGGCCATCAGGATCTGGAAAATCCACCTTAATGAACATAATTGGTTTGTTAGATCATCCCACGGCAGGTACTTATATTCTCAATGAACTAGAAATTAACTCCTATGCCAGTGATAAATTAGCTGAACTTAGGAATCAATACATTGGATTTGTCTTCCAGTCATTTTTTTTGTTACCGCGTTTAACCGCCTTACAAAATGTAATGTTGCCCTTAGTTTACCGCAATCTTTCAGGTGAAGAAAAAATGGAATTGGCACAATCCAAACTTGAAAAAGTAGGTATGGGTGATTTAAGTCATCACAAGCCCAATCAATTGTCAGGTGGGCAGCAACAACGTGTTGCTATCGCTCGTGCATTGGTCGGAGAGCCCAAAGTTATTTTAGCCGATGAACCCACAGGTGCTTTAGATGCTAAAACGTCTCAAGAAGTGATGGACTTACTCAAAGCATTAAATCAGAATGAAGGTAGAACCATTATTATTGTCACTCATGATGAAGAAGTTGCTAGACAATGCAAAAAAGTCTATCGCGTTTCAGATGGGAGGCTGGTTCAAGATGCAGATTAAAGGCCATTTTCGGGAGTCTTTGAGTAATTTACTGAGTGCCAAATTGCGTTCATTTCTTGCGATTTTAGGTGTGCTAGTCGGTACTGCTTCTGTAGTTGCATTGGTTTCGGGTGGGCAGTTAGCGACAGAACACGCTTTAGCTCAATTTAAAGAATTGGGCACCGATTTATTGGCTGTAAGTTTTCAAGACATGAGTCGTGAACAATCTAATAATGCTAATAGAGAAGCAGAAGCTCAGAAAATATATTCCATTTTAGAGCGCTTAAATAATGTCGAATTATCTGCACCCTACGCTATTGATTTTTCTCCGATTCATTACGAGGGAAAAGAACTTCGTGGTAGTGTTATAGGTGCAACAGCGGCTTTACAAAATATTCTAAAATTGAGGCTTTCTCAAGGACGATTCATCTCTGATCTCGATGAAAATCAACCCTTTTGTGTGCTGGGACGTGCTCTCTATGATAAACTTGTTGGGCTAGGGATGTTCGATGTTTTGGATCAGCAAGTCAGAGTAGGTGATCGATTTTACACGGTAGTAGGAGTGCTCGATAAAACCCCTGAAAATATGTTCTTTCTAGTGGATATCAACAACTCAGTAGTGATACCTGCTTTTGCTGCACTTTCTTTGAATAGTTATGTGAGTTTAAATAATATTGTATTCAAGCTCAAACAAGACCAGGATATCGGAAAAATTAAAGAAGAACTCAACCAAAAATTTTCTCAATTTCTTCCTTCAAAAAAACCTTTTTTTCGCAGCCCCCAAGAAATTATCAATAGTATGAAAAAACAAAACGAAACTTTCACATTACTGTTAGGATTTATCGGTAGTATCGCACTGATCGTTGGCGGAATTGGTGTTATGAATATAATGTTGGTATCTGTTGTGGAACGTCGGCGCGAAATTGGTGTCCGGATGGCCGTAGGGGCAAAACGAAGCGATATCCAATTAATGTTCCTCACCGAAGCTGTTGTGTTGACACTGTTTGGTGGGTTGCTCGGCGTATTACTGGGGGAGGCGGTGGCCTTATTTACTGCACTCATTAGTGGTTGGGAATTTCATTTCTATATGCTCCCTCTTTTGATAGGTTTTTTTGTTTCGGCCCTTGTTGGCATCTTTTTTGGTTTTTACCCGGCTCGAAAAGCTTCGCTACTCGATCCAATAGAAACCCTAAGATCAGAATAAAAAAATTAATTATCAAAGCCGTGGCATTTTTTAAATTTTTTGCCACTGTGGCAGGGGCAGGGGTCGTTGCGGCTGCTTTTTTGAATTTTACCATCTAGGTAAAACCATTTTCCGTCTACACGAGAAAATTCACTGAGTTCTTGGATGATAGAAAATTTTTCATCAAATTGATGTAAAGCTCTGAACTCAACAAATGCATGAAGTGGGTTTTTTTTATCCACAAAATGACGAATCACTTCAAGCCCTAGTAGTTGATGTGAACTTTGATTTTCTTCGGGATCTTGATCAGAAAAGTTTTGAGCAGCCTTTCCTTGCATAGTATTTTTAATATAACTGAGGTTACCCATCGCATAAGCAGAATATCGTGATCGCATGAGTTCTTCTGCCGTTTGAGGTAACTTCATCCCTTCATGAAAGCTCCCGCAGCAGGAAGGGTATATTTTTCCTGAGCCACAAGGGCATGCTGCCTTCTCTGCAATATTGAGATCGGTACTACTCATATTTTAATGCTTCTTCGCTGATTCATAACTTTGTGTAATACCCAGTTTAGGGGGTATGAGGTTTTATTATAAAGATTTTTATGGTAAAATCACCTTCTTTTCTAAGCTAAATAATAGATTGAGGTGTATGGGCCATGAAACAGAAAGAACTAAAGATAGGTGAACTAAAAGCAACTAAAGCAGCAGCTATTCTAAAGCTACCTGAGGGCGATCCAGCACTATGGTTCTATCAAGCCGTTGAGCTTTATGAGAATCAACAATTTCAGGATTCTCTCGATCTTTTTATCTCTGCCTTTAAAAATCGAATATTACATGCCTGGCCGTATCTGAGTCGATTAATGGATGCAAAAAATCCATTAGTAAGATCCTCAGAGCAGCAGAATTTGATATTTGAGGATTTTAAAACGCAGGCCTGCGCTTTAGGTTATTCTGAAATAGATATTAATGGATATTTTCTTGTTAGTCAGACAATAATTGCCCAAGACAAAGCATTCGCCAAAGAGCAAGGTCAAAAGAGCAAAAACAAAACTGCAAAAAAGTCTCAATCACAAAGAGCAAAAGAAGCTTATTTCAAAAATCTCAAAGAAGATTGCCCGCATTTTCATTATCATGCTTCATTGGTATCCGGCCAAAATAATCCTTTAAGGCGGTACATGGCTGCACGTACTGGACATTTCTTGGCCATAGCTGAGTGTTTGTCTACAAAGAATAAGGATGTTCCAGCTCAATTACGTACAGTCTATGGTGAAACTTTATGCTCTCCTGATTTTCATGTGCAACACGAAAAACAGATGTTTGCTTACAGGATTTTTATCGGAGCTATCGAACAAAAAGAACGGGTCGGAAAGCTAGCGTTACATTTTGAATCTTCTAGATTGGGTGTACTAGATGCTTTTTCAATGATTGCTCATTTGTATTTTGTTACTGAGAAAAAATTTGATCAAGCAATTGGATTAGTGCATTTTGGAATTCAGCACAATGATCCCCAATCTCGGGTAGTTTATACCACTTCTATAATGAATGCATCTGATGATCTAAAAAAATCAAGGACTAACCTAGGTCATGAAGGCGTTGTCACAATGCTCTTATCTAATATCACGGGGAATTATGCTAAATCATCGGTGGTATTTTCTCGGTCCCAAGAAGACTTTTATCGCCAATTACCGGCACAGTCTGCCAGAACTTTATTGGAATATCTCAGTTTTTACTGTGATGATGAGGCTCTCTTAAGTCTTCCTCATTTAGTCGATCAGCTGGAAGCTGCAGCACAACAACATGCTAAAGATAAAAGTGTGTCTCGTCCGCTCTATGGTGCCCTTCATCAAATCACCTCGCGGCAGCGAAGACTCACAAAAAATCTTTTAGAAACAATAGCTCTTGAAAGTAAAACTATACTATTTCTCGATAAATGCTTAGAGTGCAACTATGATCCTACTGTTGCAATGGATAAATTCAGTATTATCGCTGATAAAGTCACGAACTTAAGTAAAATCGACAATGTTGAAAAATCAACATTAATCCAGGAATATTTAGAAGTTTTTAAGTTCATAGAGCGATTCAAAGAGTATGTTTTGGCAAAAGATAATCCCCACCGATTCCTAGAGAAAAAAATTCAGGGATTCATTTTGTTGTCGTTCACAATATGCGCTTATCTCTACAAGGTTTTCCAACAAGAGGCAATTAAGCCCACTATTTTTCCTGAGATAGAGTCTGCTTATTTGTATTATCGAAAATTAGGAACCGATCTTCATATGCGAGATTGTGTTATGGACGCCGCTAGAAACCTAATTCATCCAGAGAAAAATTACGCAAAAGCTCGCGAATTATGGGCATCCTACAAAGGTAATCACAATCAGAATTCTTTAATGCTTGAGGCAATAGCCTATCTTCTTGATCCTGTTATGGAATGCGAAGAAAAGGCAAGATTTTTAGAGAGTCGTGGGCGCGAAACTCCTTTTTTCTACGATCTTTTGGGTGATGTTTTCAAAGGGGGTTTTGTTGGTATTCAACAAAATAGACTGAGGGCTCGACATTATTTTGAATTGGGTGACAGTGGAGGATGTTTGGAATCTACACTCAGTTTAGGTATTTTGGCTTTAGAAGATTATAACTCTGCTCCTGAGGCGCAAAAACCCTCCTTACGAGAAATTGCAATAAGGAATTTTGGAAAATTGGTGGACGTTCCTCACTGTGATGGGTATTTATTCCGTGGAAAGTTGTCTTTATATGGTGCTTGTGGTGAACCGCAAGATTTAGAGAAGGCCATGTCTGATTTTCAACGAGCTGCTGAATTGGGCAATATCGAAGCTGGTGCATTACTCGCTATGATTAAAGCAGGCTATAGAGGTTCTGCACAAACAGTCGGCCAGTTGATAGCGCGGTATGAATATTTAATGGATCAAGGCACTTTCGAACACTCTCCAACTGATCTCTGTAACTTCGGTATTCTTTTGTTGTCCGGAGAAGGTGCTGAGAAGGGTTTGGAGTATATTTTAAAAGCAGCTGTATTTAATCAGCCAGAAGCACAATGCTTAATTGCCAGTTTTCAATTGATGGATCAAGTTGGATTGCTTGAATTGAGAGCCGATATATTGCTACAGATACAGCAATACGACTGTGCCCATGTTCATCATTCTTATAACGACTTGTATATCTCTGAAGCGGTTAAGAATATCTATCAATTTTCATTAGCGATGAAAAAGGGCATTGAGGATGGACGCGAAATTAGTTTTGATTACTTTTTGGACACTTTGAGCGGCGTTGTTTTGTCAGCATCCTGTGATATCAAAGTGGTTATCAAAGAGATGCAAAAGAAATTTCCTGATTCAGAGAGGAAAAAAACACTCGAGCTTGTTCAAAAAATGAACTCTAATGCTTCAGGTGATCAGGTCTGTGCTTCTCATACAAGATCATTGTTATCGGGCACTCCCAATCCTGAAGAAAAATTGATGAGAAAAATAAAATCACTCAAAGAGGGGGATGAAAAAATTTCTGAACACAATATCCGTGAATGTTTAGGGTCATTTTTCCGAAGCTCTGTTTTACTGCACGGTAAAGATAAAAAAGCAGTTACCGCTGTTCAAAAAATGCATCCGCACCATGGTAATGGTTCTCACAAAGGTAATGATGAAGTGGATGGGGGCAGGCGTAAAACAGCAATTGCGGGTTTTGAGGCTATGCTCAGATCGACTCAAGAATTGATGAGTGGAGCCAACGTAAAAGAAAAAGAGTCCGATACGCAGGAGACTACGAAAGAGAGGGACTTGAATACCGACCTGAGCCTATAGAGTACCATAATTCATTGATGATTAGTCAAGCCTCATAACGATATCGCGAAATGTTTCTGGGTCTGGCATTGGTTGCTTGTTAATAGCATCAGACACTAAATTGCCTGTTGCTATGGCTGCCTCAGTAATTCCAATACCAATCGCTGTTGAACCGACTACAATCGAAGTCTGACGACCGGTTTCTTTAAAAAATTCAGTAACAAACCTCATATCAGTTTCCTTGTTTTTGGTGAAGTTAAACTGTTAACAACAAACGTTACGCAAATCTTCCCGGTACTATACAGAATTTTCTAATAAAATCAAACGATTTCTGCTGAAAGCAACTGTGAAATACCTGACGAACCAATGATTATGCTACAAAAGTTAGTATTATTGATTGTTAATATAGTGTCCCAAGGTAAAAGCCTCGGGACTTTTGGGCTTGGTCAGACTACTGTTTTCCCTGAATGCTTTGATCTTGGCGCGGCGTTTCAACAGCTGGGGCTGTCGAATTTGCGCGCTGGCTGAGATCGGATCTAAAAAAGCCGTTCGGGTGGGCTTTGGGGTTGGCCCCTGGAATCACTTTATCTAAGGGTTCTTTGCCTAAAAACTCGGCTAATCCTGACACAATGCCAAAGATCAGTGAGGTGTTCATAGCCCTCAAGCTTACAGACTTAGCTGTATTTTTATTGAAAAATAACCACAGGGTGTCTTTGGGTGCTGTTTTAAGCTCCTTCATGATCTTTTTGAGAATGCCCAGTGTGCTGGCATTTTGCAGTTGGCCATTTTCAAATTTGGATTTGAGCAAGGTATATTCTTTCAATGCGTAAGTAGGATGTGAGGCTATTGCTGCAATGATTCCAGAGATCGCGCCGGCAGTAGTTTTAGCAAATTCCCTATTCCCTGGTATTTGGTCAGCCAAGCTATCAGTTAACATGCATAAACAGCCGAGGTTGATAAGGCCTGAGCAGTATCGTGGGCCCATGCCTGCCATTACCAATGAAGATAAATTGCTGGGTGTTTTCCAATTAAAAGCGGTAGGTAAAAGACGCGCTTTTTTGAATGTCGATAGTGACTCAGAGGGTTGGGTAAGCACAAGTTCACCCCAGCTAATTCCCATGAGATACGCCGTCTGAGTAAGTCGGGTGTCATCATAGGGTTTAACATCCTTTGCCTCAGTGATATAAGCCGTTCTAGCGCCTGCCCCAGTCAATTGGGCTCTTGTGCCCGCATAGAGAAACTTGGCGCAACCATAGACTCCGACAACATTGGTAGGCAGCAGAACACTTTCTTTCATCAAAGTGACGACCATTGTTTTTATTGGACTTTGTATGCTAACCACAGCAGCACAGGTTATGCTAGAAACGGTTATAAAATTTGCGCTCGTCCAGGCAAATTTATGCATGGCAACATCAACACCAAGATTAGGGATATACAAAAGGCCTTCGTTGTCTAAGTAGGGGTGGACAGTTGATAAGTCCACAGCTGGCACCGCTTCAGGCTGAGTGATCGTAGGTGTAGGTGCTGGGAGCTTTTCTGCAGGAGCCGGTACAACTGGCAGGGGCTCAGCGAAAGCCCCTTTCATGGCTCGCATGGCGAGTGCCATTTCAATTCGTCTAGCTCTTTTTTCGTCGTCTACCCCACCTTTGGGAGCACTGATTGGCATTCCTGCCATCATAGATCGTAAGTCGGTCTTTGTACTACGATTAGACATCGCATCTTTTAGACACTCTAAGGGATTACTGGGTACTTCAACTCTGCCTTTCATAACTACCTCCGCAACAATACAATTAACTTTTTCGTATCATACACGGCGTTTATTAAGTAAATATTAACAAAAATGAGATTTGGTAAAAAAAGCACTTGTAAAAGAAATCCTTGACAGTCGAGCAATAGGCCCCGTATAATGCATTAATTAGCATAATTATATGGTTGTTTATGGTATTGATTATTAAATTGCTCGTTATTGCCATTTCTGTCTATTCAACTGGGCGACTCTTCTTATTGGCTTGGAAAGAAGGCCATTTGACCCGTCCTCTCAAATCGCTTGAAAAAATCCGGCTTGCCATTACAGGCTTTGTAGCCAATATTTCAGACACTTTAGGTATTGGTAGCTTTGCTGTGATTGTCGCTTTCGACAAACATTGGAATTTAGTCGATGATAAACAGCTTCCTGGTGTCTTAAACGCTCAAAGTATTCTACCCACCTTGGCTCAAGCCCTCTTTTTCCTACAAGTAGTACAAGTAGAAATGCAAACCCTTTTTGCGCTAATTATTGGGGCGAGTTTGGGAGGCTTTTTGGGCGGGTACTTAGTCTCTCGGCTCGATAAAGACCGTATTCGACGCTTTATGTTTTATGGATATATTGGTATTGCCGCTCTTATTATCGGTAGTAAGATGGGTTTGTTGCCGGTTGGTGGCGATTTGATGGCTTTGCATGGGATGTGGCTTGCTGTGGGTGTCTTAGGCATGTTTCTCTCAGGCGCTTTGCCTGCGATTGGGGTTGGCGCCTATGCCCCCACACAAATTATGCTCTTCATGTTAGGAATGAGTCCCTTGGCAGCCTTCCCTATCATGACCGCTGCAGGCGCTTTTCAGCAATCTGTGGCTGCTCTCACCTTCATCCAACGACGACAGGTGGCAATTAAAGCCTCTGTTATTATCGCCTTGGCAGGTGTTCTAGGCGTTTTCGTGGCTGCCCCTATTATTACCTATGTCAATCCTGATAACCTGCGATGGCTCTTATTGGCGGTCGTTCTGTACAACATACGGATGCTCTGGAAATCTTCGTTTAGTAAAACAGTACTGGAAACAGCATAATATCCAGGTAGAAGCTTTATGGCTTTTGTGGCAAAAGTCACTTCCCTGTGCTATGTTTAATATCTGTTTATCACTATTCAATTTAGCGATAAAAACGGAATTTTCTAACATTGAAAAAGGAGCATTTTATGAGCAGAGTACTAATTGGATTAATTTCAAGTTTAATCATGGTGTGCGCACTGAGTGCCAAAGCCGAACCCGCAGAGTCGGTTGGGATTGTGGATTATCAAAAATTAGGTCAATCTATTTCTTTCCAAGATTTATTCAAATCCAAAATGGAAGCTGCATTAGGAACGAGTCGTCAAGATATCGAAACGCTCACAAAAGCAATGCAAGAAAAGCAAAAGAGTTTAGATGATAAAAATGCAAAACTCACCGCTGATCAAAAGAAAGCATTGACTACATCACTGGACGAACTGAGAAAGAAACTCGCTGCAATGCAAGCTGATTCGCAAAAGAAAATGATGGATGTTCGCACAAACATCGGAAATGAGCTTAAACAAAAACTTGAACAAGTAACCGGTCAAATTGCTGCAAAACATAATCTGTCTTTAGTTTTTATTAACTCAAGTCTTGCTTATGCCACCAATAAAGTGGACATCACTGATGAGCTCATCACTGAATTAGCGAAGGCGCTGAATCTCAAAGTGAATGCGAGTCCAGCTCAACCCCAAATCTCACCAGCTAAACCAACTATGATGCAAAAAGGTGCAACAACAAACTAATTAAATTAATTCCACTGTGTGGAGAGAGATTTCTCTCCACACTCTTTTAAGGCAACTCACACAATGAAGATCGTTATTCTCGGCGCAGGTCAAGTGGGTTCTACACTTGCAGAAAATCTTGTTGGCGAGCAACACGATGTAACGCTGGTTGATACTGATGAGCGTATATTAAGAGATTTGCAGGATCGTCTTGATGTTCGTACAATTGTAGGTAGCGCTTCATATCCTGAAATATTACGAGAGGCGGGTGCTGATACTGCGGATATGCTAATTGCAGTCACTGATAACGATGAAGTTAACATGATTGCTTGTCAGGTTTCTTACTCCTTATTCAATACTCCCACTAAAATTGCTCGAGTTCGATCTCCTCACTACTTTATTCGTAAGGAATTATTTGGTGAGGGCAGTCTTCCCATCGATGTTTTTATTAGCCCCGAAACATTGGTTACAAATTATATCAAGGAACTTATTGATTATCCTGGCGCATTGCAAGTACTCGACTTTTCGAATCATAAAGTTAAATTGGTTTCAATCAAGCCACAGTATGGTGGTACCATAGTGGGAAAATCCTTAAAAAAACTCAAGGATTATATTCATGGGGTAGAGATGAGAGTTGCGGCCATTTTTCGAGATGATCGTTCAATTCCATTGAGTGGTTCTACAGTGATTGAAGTGGGTGATGAAGTTTTTTTTATTAGCGCGAGTGAGAATATTCGTGCCATCATGGCTGCTTTAGGAAGAACCTATCGACCTTATAAAAATATTATGATTGGTGGTGGTGGAAATGTGGGTAGTAGTTTAGCAGCTCAATTGGAAAAGGATTACCAAGTTAAAATCATTGATCATAATCGCGCTAATTGTGAACGATTGGCAAAAAGATTAGTCAGCAGTACGGTTTTATGTGGTGACGTTGCTGATAAAGAATTATTGTTCAACGAAAATATTGAGCAGACTGATATTTATTGCGCTGTGACCAGTGACGATGAAGCCAATATCATGGCAGCATTGCAGGCAAAGCGAATGGGGGCAAGACAAGTTATGGCTCTGATTATGAGGTCTGCCTATGTTGATCTCATTGAAGGAGGTGAAATTAATATCGCTATTTCGCCTCAAGAAGCCACCATCAGTAGTATTTTGGCTCAGGTGCGAAGAGGTGATGTGGTTAGCGTGCATTCATTACGTCGTGGTGCAGCAGAAGCCATTGAAGCTATTGCTAACGGTGACGAAAAAACCTCGAAGGTTGTCGGACGTACTTTGGAAGAAATTCAGATGCCAAGAGCCACGACAATTGGGGCTATTGTCCGAGCTGGCGATGTGATTATTCCTCATCATGACACTCGAATCGAATCGGGAGATCACGTTATTTTATTTGTTTCAGATAAAGCACATATTCGAGAAGTCGAAAAAATGTTTTCAGTCAAAGTCAGTTATTTTTAGAAATAACAGCGCAAACCAATGCCCACAGCGGATGAACCACTATTTGTGGAATGATATAAACCAAAAACACCAGAACGATGATGAATTCTTCCCACAAGTTCAACTTGTGGATAAGCTGCTAATGCTGCTGTCAGTTCAAAGTTTAAATAATTGAGAATTTTTTGTGGGTCTTCTGAGTTGCGGTGTTCTCGCGTTGATACATCTGAGACCCAAGAGACCCCTTCGCCGAGACTAATACTGGTTTTGAGCACATGATCCCAAGGAAATTTTTTCCACCGAAAGGATATATAAGGAATTAATTCAAAGATTGAGTTGCCATGATCATCATGATAGGTGATATTGAAATTAGCTTCTATGCTTTGAAAAAGAGGGCCAAAATAGCGGCGAATACCTTGTTCAGGCCTAAATAAATAGCTAAATTCGATAGAATAGAGATGTTCATCGTCCAGTTTAAAATCGCCGCCCACAACCTGCCCCAAGGTGTTACAGGTCATGGTCCCCGTATAAACAAGCAAGGCATAACGGTAGGGAGATTCATAAGGGCTTTGATATTGAGCGAAGACAGGGGCACTCAACCCCAACAAAAGCCCGAATATGAAACCACTAAATCGTAATTGATAGCTCATTTTGTTCACTCGTTCCCGTGATAACGGCAACCCCTTCCTTGGTGATTTACAGATGTTTATTATCCCATTCAATACGCCGCTGTCAATTGACTTTTTGGCCCCCCCGCTCTACTCTTCTATATTAATTGAAAGCGAGGTTTTATGCGCTTTGCACCAGTTATAAAAGTACTTGGAATTTTGATGATGCTGTTTAGCGCATCAATGCTACCGCCTATTGGCGTCGCACTCTTTTACAGAGATGGTGCTCATGAAGCCTTTGTCATCGGATTTTTTATCACCCTACTTTGTGGCTTTCTTTGTTGGGTTCCTTTTCGAAATTGCACACAAGATCTCAAAACCCGAGATGGATTTTTAATTGTAGTTTTATTTTGGACAGTCTTATCGCTATTTGGTGCCATTCCGCTGATGATTTCACAACAGCCAATGCTCAGTTTTACTAATGCGATATTTGAAGCTGTTTCAGGATTTACTACGACAGGCGCCACAGTGATTACAGGATTAGATTATTTACCGCATGCTATTTTATATTATCGTCAACAATTTCATTTTTTAGGAGGGATGGGGATTGTTGTGTTGGCATTGGCAATTTTACCAATGCTGGGAATTGGTGGAATGCAACTATATCGAGCAGAAACACCAGGCCCTATCAAGGATACAAAATTCACACCTCGCTTAACAGGAACCGCCAAAATTCTTTGGTTAATTTATGTTGGCTTAATTTTGATGTGCACAGTGGCATTCGCTGTACAAGGCATGAGTTGGTTTGATGCAGTTTGCGAAAGTTTTAGTGCATTGTCTACCGGGGGGTTTTCAAATCATGATGCGAGCTTTGTATATTATAACAACCCCAACATCGAAATTTGTGCTATCATTTTTATGATCTTAGGTGCGACCAATTTTGCTTTACACTATCAATTCTTCAGAACTGGTAAGCTAGGTCTTTATTGGAAAGATCCGGAATTTAAAGCTTTTATTCTCATTCTATTAGTGGTGGGATTAATCACAGCCACAACACTCACTGTGCACCAAATTTATCCCGATCTGAAAACCACATTGCTAAAATCTTTTTTTACCATTGTGTCGATGAGTTCAACCACCGGAGCCGTTGATGCAGATTTTGGAAATTGGCCATCGTATCTTCCTTTTCTCGTCATGATGATGGCGGGGATCGGTGGATGTGCAGGGTCAACAAGCGGTGGAATTAAAATCATCCGATTACTTTTAGTGAAACGACAATGCTCACGTGAAGTCCATCAGCTCATTCATCCTAAAGCGGTTATGCCCGTACGAATCGGCGAACAAGTGTTATCGCCGGAAGTTACGCAAGCCATTTGGACTTTTTTAACAGCCTATACCGTGTTATTTATCCTTATTTTAATTTTGATGCTTGCTGATGGTGTTGACGTTACAACTTCGTTCGGCGCGACAGTGGCGGCCATTTCAAATTCTGGTGCGGGCATTGGACAGGTGTCTAGCTCATTTTTAGTTTTGTCTGATTTTAGTAAGTGGGCACTGATAGTCGGTATGTTAGCGGGTCGGCTTGAAATATTTAGTATTCTAGTGCTTTTTTCATTGGCCTATTGGCGCGAATAAATGAGGAGTAAAACTATGACAGAATCGAAATCAAAGCCCATTGTTTTGATCGATGGCTCATCCTATTTATTTCGTGCTTACCATGCGCTACCACCACTAACAAATTCTAAAGGTCAACCCACAGGTGCTGTGTATGGTGTGACGAACATGATTCGAAAGCTACTCAGCGACTATGAACCTGAAAAAATTGCTGTTGTGTTTGATTCAAAAGCTAAAACTTTTCGCCATACATTATTTCAAGAATATAAAGCGAATCGTGAGACAATGCCTGATGAACTACAAGTGCAAATAAAACCACTGCATGATTTGATCAAAGCGATGGGAATTCCATTGATTATTATTGATGGTGTTGAGGCAGATGATGTTATTGGCACATTAGCTTCCGAAGCAGAAGAGAGTGGACATGATGTGCTTATTTCTACGGGCGATAAGGATATGACACAGTTGGTTAATAGCAAAGTCACGCTCATTAACACCATGACAAATACTGTGCTTAATCCAGAGGGTGTCGTCGAAAAGTATGGTCTTCGACCCGACCAGATGATTGATTATTTAACTTTGGTTGGGGATAGTTCCGATAATATTCCAGGTGTTCCCAGTGTTGGACCAAAAACGGCTCAGAAGTGGTTGAGTCACTACGATAATCTTGATGCCATTATTGCTGATGCCAATAATATCACGGGCAAAGTAGGTGAGAATTTTCGCCAAGCTTTGCCGCAAATTCCACTATCAAAACAATTGGTCACGATTAAATGTGATGTATCCCTGCCGATACGACTTAAAGAATTACATTTAGAAGAACCTAATCGTGAAGGATTGAGAGAACTTTATCAAGAACTAGAATTTAAAGCGTTATTATCTAAGCTTGATCAAGGAGCGTCTTCCGTAAAAAGATCCTATACAACCATTTATACTAAAGAACAATTATCATCATGGGTAAAAAAATTAGAGAAAGCACCTATTGTTGCATTTGATACGGAAACAACTAGCTTAAATGATATTGTTGCAGAGTTAGTGGGTATTTCAATGGCAGTTCATCCTGGGGAAGCGATCTATATCCCACTTGCTCATAATTATACCGATGCTCCTGTGCAACTAGACCGTCAGTATGTACTAGAAGCTTTGGTCCCCATTTTAAATAACGAAAAAAAAATAATTATAGGGCAAAATATCAAATATGATTTGAATGTTTTGGGTAACTACAGCTATACCATTACCGGTATTCTTTACGATACGATGCTTGAATCGTATGTCCTGAGTGGCGGTGTTGGTCGCCATGATATGGATTCTTTGGCGCAGAATTATCTTGGTAAAACAACCATCAAATTCGAAGATGTCGCGGGTAAAGGGAAAAAGCAAGTCACCTTTAATAAGGTGGATATTAGTCAGGCCACTGATTATGCCGCAGAAGATGCCGATATTACACTA
Source organism: uncultured Gammaproteobacteria bacterium (assembly GCA_964567285.1). Lineage (GTDB taxonomy): Bacteria > Pseudomonadota > Gammaproteobacteria > JAIEPX01 > JAIEPX01 > JAIEPX01. The sequence goes on along the minus strand of CAZMLO010000001.1, from coordinate 278,845 downwards.
CAACTCCATAACACGCTGTGGTCTGAATTAATTGCTATACCTAGTGTTGCAAAAGTATTTAAAGAAATAGAAATGCCGCTTGTGCAAGTATTAATGCGAATGGAACGTTATGGAGTGTTGATAGATCCGGATGCCCTCAAAGCAAGATCTAATGTTCTGGCCAAACGAATTGATCAATTAGAAATAGAGGCACGTGAATTGGCGGGTAAAGATTTTAATCTGAGCTCACCAAAACAACTACAGGAAATTTTATTCAGTAAAATGCAATTACCTGTTGTCAGTAAAACCCCTAAGGGGCAACCTTCTACTTCAGAAGCAGTATTGCAAGAATTAGCCATGACATACCCCTTGCCGAACATTATTTTAGAATATCGAAGTTTAAGCAAATTAAAATCTACTTACACTGATAGTTTGCCGGAACAAATCAACCCTAAAACTGGCCGTATTCACACTTCGTATAACCAAGCGGTAACCAGCACCGGGCGATTGTCCTCTACTGAGCCCAATTTACAAAATATTCCAGTGCGTACCGAAGAGGGACGAAAAATACGTCAGGCATTTATCGCTCCCGAGGGTTATAAACTTGTTTCAGGCGATTATTCTCAGATAGAATTACGCATAATGGCCCATTTAACAGGTGACCCAGGATTAGTGAGCGCCTTTCGACATGGGATCGATGTGCACAAGGCTACTGCCGCGGAAATATTTAATATTTCATTGGACAAAGTTAGTCCTGAACAACGCCGCCATGCTAAAGCGATTAATTTTGGTTTAATTTATGGTATGTCACCCTACGGTTTATCTCGTCAAATTAACGTGGATCGCGAGCAAGCTCAACATTATATGGAAACTTATTTTCACCGATATCCTCTTGTTAAACAGTACATGGACGATATTCGCGTGCTTGCGCGAAAACAAGGTTATGTAGAAACTTTGAACGGCCGACGTCTCTACGTACCTGATATTAATTCCTCTAACCATATTGTCCGAAATGCGGCAGAAAGAGCTGCAATTAATGCTCCAATGCAAGGGACTGCAGCAGAAATAATTAAAATTGCGATGATTAATATTGATCGTTGGTTGATTGAAAATAAAATCGACGCTAAGATGGTCATGCAGGTTCACGATGAATTAGTTTTCGAGGTCGCTACACCGATTATTGATTCATTTATAGACAGTGTGAGAAGATTGATGGAGCATTCAGTTCAGCTGCATGTTCCTATCGAGGTGAGTTTTGGTCAGGGTGATAATTGGGATGAGGCACATTAAATGGAACTTAAAACAATTCAGTATTATTATGACAATGCTAAGAGTTTGAAGCCAACACTACAGCTTTTAAATGAGATTCATCGACTGTTTGTCCATCAAACTGTGTTCAGTTCGATTGATATTATGTTGGGTATTAAACCAACTTTTGATACGGCGGCTGCTTACCAAAAAGTGGTGGTTCGTGGTGAGGGTGGCACATGCCGATTAATCAATTTAGCGGCTAAACACCTCCTTGAGTTGATTGGCTTCAAGTGTGAATGTATATCGTCTGATGTTGTCAGTATTCACAAAATCCGGGTCCCTAAGCATTCAGCTGTTCATATGACCATGGTAGTATATTTAGAAGATTCTCAGAGTAACTTCATTCCTTATGTTTTTGACCCAGGTTTTGGTAATTCGCATCGAGTGGTATTACCTTTAACCGGGTATGTTATTCAGGATGTCATGACATCTCATCGAGTTATCTATGATCAGGCGACAAAGTTATTTAGTGTTCAAGAATATTGGGGAGAATGGCTAACACAATTTACATTCAATCTCAATAATGTAATGGACGAAGACGGTTTTGAACAACATACCCGCTTTACTTATCAGGACAGTCATTTCTACAGAAACAATTTGTATGTTCAACAATGTGGTGAAGAGGGCGCTATTCGATTATATAATGATCGATTAATTACGTTAAAAAGTGACGGTGAAGATGAGGAGGCTTTTGTTATTGCCAGCGGTGGAGTCCGTAGGGTTTTAATGGAGCGTTTTAAATTGCCCAAATCTTTTGTGGATTCTATTATATCAAACACCGGTCAGATGACGAAAATATCGCAAGATTTTCTGCAAAAAAATTGGGAATCAACACCGTTAGCGAATCTAATAGTTTTTAACACTGTAAACGCAACCAATGAGTTTGTACAAGATGTCATTGCAAACAAGGGAATGCTAGTTTAGCACGTTATTCAACCGTTACAGATTTGGCCAAATTACGGGGTTGATCAACATCAGTTCCTTTTATAATAGCAACATGATAAGCCAATAATTGCAGTGGAATGGTATATAAAATTGGCGCTAGGTGGTGATGTACCTCTGGCATATAAATAACCGTTGAATCACTAGCCGCAGAAAGTTTGACATTTTTCTCTGCAAACAAGATTAATTCTCCGCCACGTGCTTGAACTTCACTGAGATTAGATTGAAGTTTTTCTAGCAACTCATCTTTTGGGGCAACCGCAACAACGGGCATATTTTTATCAACCAATGCGAGCGGGCCATGTTTTAATTCCCCCGCTGGGTATGCTTCTGCGTGAATGTATGAGATTTCTTTTAACTTCAGTGCGCCTTCCATCGCGATGGGATAATGTACACCTCTTCCCAAAAATAAAGCGTGTTCTTTGTCGGCAAATTGCCGAGCCAGTTGTTTAATCGCATCGTCACAACTTAATGCTTCTTTAATAGTATGAGGGAGTTTTTGCAGCGCTTGAATTAAAGCGTTTTCGTCTTCTTGTGTTAATCCATGTCGGCGCGCCAAAGCGATCGAGAGTAAAATTAAACTGATGAGTTGGGTGGTGAAGGCTTTTGTTGAAGCCACGCCAATTTCAAGGCCGGCGCGTGTCATAAATACAAGTTCAGATTCGCGAACCAAAGAACTTTGAGGCACATTGCAAATCGCCAATGTAGCCAGATAATTTAATGACTTGGCTTTTTTAAGCGCAGCGAGAGTATCCGCTGTTTCACCTGACTGAGAAAGCGCGACAAAGAGGGTGTTATCTTCTATGACCGTATGTCGGTAACGATATTCACTCGCAATGGTCACTGTGCACGGAATTTTAGCTAGATTTTCAATCCAAAATTGTCCGACCAAGCCTGCATGATAACTGGTTCCGCAGGCAACAATATGAACGCGTTTAATTTGGTCAAATAATGTTCCTGCATTGACACCGAATGATTGTTCCAGTAATCGATCGTTAGCGGTACGACCTTCCAAAGTATCAGCAATGGCTTGTGGCTGCTCAAAAATTTCTTTTTCCATGAAGTGACGATATTCACCTTTGTCTGAAGCATCTTGTTTTAAATCGATGATATGCCGTGGTCGTTCTACCAATTCCAAATCTTGAGTGTAAATTTCAACGCCGTTGCGACTGATTCGAGCGATGTCACCTTCTTCGAGATAAATAAATTGTTGAGCGACGGGTAGTAATGCCATAGGGTCAGAAGCAATAAAAAATTCATTGACACCTAGTCCGATAACGAGTGGGCTGCCGCGACGTACAGCAATTAATTGATCAGGAAATAATTTGCTCATAATGCCAAGTGCGTAAGCGCCTTGAAGTTCTTTTGTCGCATTATGTACGGCATGGAGCAAATCGAATTTAGCCAGATGTTTGTGGATGGTATGAACTGCGACTTCGGTATCTGTTTCAGATGCAAAACCATAACCTAGGGAAATCAATTGCTCGCGCAAGTTGGCGTAATTTTCAATAATGCCGTTGTGGACCAGCGCGATATCATCAGATGAAAGATGGGGGTGGGCGTTCGTTTCTGAAGGCTTGCCATGGGTGGCCCAACGGGTGTGCGCGATGCCGATATAGCCACTGGATGGCTGTTGGTGTAATGCCTGCTCCAATTGGCTGACCTTACCTTGGGTTCGGATGCGTTGAATGACCAGATCCTCAGGGTGTAGCACAGCCAGGCCAGCAGAGTCATAGCCCCTGTATTCAAGGCGTTTCAGGCTTTCTAACAAGACGGGCGCCACATCGCGCTGGGCGATGGCACCAACGATACCACACATAGACGAGTCCCCTTGTATAATAGTTGGATCATAGGTCTTTATACTAATAAAATAGACCTTATACAGGAAGAATGCTAGTATTTTTCGGCTTAAATTACATCTGGCCCTTTAGGCACGATTTGCGTCGGGTTTAATTTTTTCTGGCTGATAAAATAATGACGTTTGATGTGATCCATGTTGAGTGTGTCGGCGATCCCCGGGATTTCAAATAATCGCACCAAATACTCATGTAAATATTCGGCATCGATCAACCGATATTTATTGCATTTATAAAGCGTGTAATAAACCGAATCAAAACGAATCAAGGTGGTAAATAAACGCCAGTCAGCTTCTGTGATCTGATCACCCACTAAAAAAGGTTTTTTGCTGAAATGATCATCTAAGAATTCAATCGCTTCAAATAAAGCATCATAAGCGTCGTTGTAGGCTTCTTGTGTGGTGGCAAAGCCGCATTTATAAACACCGTTATTAATATTTGTGTATACATAGTCGTTCATCTTATCGATTTTTTCACGCAGATTTTCAGGATAATAATCGGTTTTATCTGTGGTGAATGCGTTAAATTCACTGTTGAACATCCGAATAATTTCGGACGATTCATTATTGACAATGGTACGATTTTTTTTATCCCATAGAACCGGAACAGTAACGCGTCCTGAGTATTGAGGATCCGCTTTTGTATAGACTTCATACAAATAGTCTTTGAGATTCACGACGTCAGGTATGCAATCTGTATTTTCAGAAAATTCCCAGCCATTGTCACGAATAATCGGATCAACAATAGAGAGTGAAATAATATCTTCTAGTTTTTTAAGTTTTCGGAAAATAAAAGCCCGATGTGCCCAAGGGCATGCTAAAGAAATATAGAGATGATAACGGTTGGATTCGGCTAAAAAATCGGTTTGACCATCAGCACTAACCCGTTCACGAAAAGCGCTTTCTTTGCGTTTATAATTTCCGTTAGAATGAGAAACCTCGTCGATTTGCCATTGGCCATCTACTAATAAACCCATGTTTTCTGAGCCTCAAATTTAGTGATTAAAAGGAGCACCATAACCGTAGCCACCCCCTTCATAGCGACCACCATAGCTATAATACCATGCATCGGTATTAGGCGCATAATCGTCAGCTCGAGTGTAGTAATCATAATTAGGGGTATAGAGGATACCTGGGGTGTATTCGCTATGGAATTCATAGCCATTGGATTCTACCGCACATCCGCTGAGCGTAGATGCCAAGGCGATGCCCAAAACACCGCTTAATAGAGACTTCATCACAAAACCCTCCTGTGGTTTGTCGTTGGTCCATAAGTCTTGATTATAGACCATCTTTCAGAGCTTTTCCTGGGGCTTTGAGGTTATCATCTTCAGTAAGCGCAGATCTGACTGAAACCCAGACCTTTAGCCTGAATACCTTCGATAATGCGGGGTAAGGCAGCTACAGTTTGTTCACGTTTGGCAAAACCATCATGCATGAGGATCACCTGTTGTGAGTAACTGTTTTTGAGTACCCAGTTTACAATTTTATCAACGCCAGGTCGATCATAATCAAAAGAGTTAAACCCCATAGGGACGGGGGTCATGCCATGCTCACGAATCACTGCACGTACGTGTTCATTCGATGCTCCAAAAGGATAACGTAAACAGAGCGGATTTTTGCCGATAATATTATGGATAATGACATTGGGCATATTCACTTCTTTTTCAAGCTGCGCATTATTTAAGTGAGTTAATATGGGGTGTGTTAAAGAATGACTGTTAACCGCATGGCCTTCCGCCAATACTTGTTTAACAACCTCAGGATATTTTTTTGCATTCACACCCACCATAAAAAAAGTGGCTTTGACATTGTACTTTTTTAAAATGGCAAGAATTTGAGGAGTATAAAGGGGATGTGGGCCATCATCGAAAGTGAGTGCAACTGTGCCTTTGAGAGGAAGTGAACGAGTCGTCTTATCTGCAGCTTGAGCCTGGAAGGCGAAGAATAAAATAAAAGAGGCACAAAGCCAGCGACTCAACTTCATAATAGAATCCTTCCTATAAATGTTGGGTCTTGATAGTGGCAGAATCAAATCAAAGAAGTCAATGGTGAATTGGAATCGGTATTTTATACGAGTTCACTTGGTCTTCTAGTGGGTATATAATGGACTCGAATTAATGCGAGAGGGTTATGGTTATGGAAGAAGTTCGAGAAGAAGTAGCTCCTGCACAAACTGCTGTCATGGTGGTTTATGATCACGATCATACAAAATCGAAGAGGCACAGTCTTGGAGTTCTTTTTCAATGTCCCTTCGAAGACCCCTGGGCAAGAAATATTAGAATATATGCCTGCTTTCAGCAACATATTCGACTTCTACAGGCTTCCGAAAATCCCAAAGTTATTTTAGGTGTTGCAACCTTTGGTGAATATCGTGATCGTATTGAAGGCTCTTGGGGTGCATTAGGAGTAGCAAAAGACTCTATTCTAATCTGTGCAAAATTCGTCAAAAAACGAGTCGCTAAAATTCAAGGTAAAAATTTGCATATTGCAATGCTACTTAAGGAACATTATCAGCGTAACCCATCAGTTAAAATCACTAAGGTGTATTTGCTGGATGATGATGGCATCAATATTCAAGCAACAGATAATTATTCTTATTTCGTTCGAGCTGAACCCTGGAATTCTGATCCTAGACTCGATGTGCCGGTAGAAGGAATTTTAGTTCCCAAGCCTGAATTGGTTATGCAACCCACAAAATCTTTATTTGCTCCTAGCCCAGACCCGCAAACTCGCTTCGATCAGTGTCTAAATATGGAAGTGGATAAAGAGGATCCACGCACCGAGTGGCAATTTTTGCGTATTCTTAAATTGCTTGAGCAAAAATTGGGTATCGAGAATAATGGCATCAATTTTCGACTATTCGAACATCGAAAATCTTCAGAAAAAGATCAGCTCAGGCAAGTTGCCACCAGAAAATTGGCGCGTTCATTTGATTCTCCAGGTTTTCTGAAGCCTAAACCTGAACCATTAAGTGAAGTCATGAATTTAAATCAAAGTGCCGACAATTGGAATGTTTCTGCAAGCAGTCTTGTATCTGAGGACGAAGAGGATGAGAATAGTAAAGAGTTTGCAAAATTGTTTAAATCAGTCTAAGTACCAACATGAGGTCTGGGTTTATGAGAATACAGAAAATCTGCGCGGTTAGCTTATTCTTAATTTTTTTATCTGGTTGTGCGGGTGTGGTGGATGTTCCCATACCTCAAAAAGAACCTGCCCCAATGAAGTTAAAAAAGAGACCTCGAGTGGCTCTCGTTTTGGGAGGTGGCGGTGCACGTGGATTTGCACATGTGGGTGTGATTAATGTTTTAGCTAAATCAGGGGTTCCAATTGATTTGATTGTGGGGACAAGTGCAGGAAGTGTGGTTGGAGCTTTATATGCCGATAGTGCTGATGCCAAAATGGTTGAACACATCATGCGTGGCTCTGCATTTTTTGATTTCGCAGATTTTACGATTGTTAAAAACGGAAATGGCTTTATTTCAGGTCGTCAATTACAACACTTCCTTTTGAAAAAAATGCATGCACGTTCTTTTAATCAATTAAAAATCCCATTTGTTGCGGTGACTACCGATTTATTTTCAGGAAAAGCGAAAGTTTTGAGTAGTGGTCCAGTAGCACCTGCTGTTAATGCCTCTTCAGCCATGCCGGGAGCGATGCATCCTGTAAAATTGTATGGGTATACACTGATTGATGGTGGGTTGGTGGAGCAAGTGCCAGTCAGTATTGCACAGCGCTATCATCCTGACATCATTATTGCTGTAAATTTGGAAGCGGATCTACCGAAGGAAATGCCGACTTCTTTTATTGATGTATTTCAGCGTGCATTTGACATTACTATTCATACCATTGCTGAACATGCTTGTGTGGGAGCTGATGTCACCATCCATCCAACCGTTGGGACAGTGGGGACTTTTGATATCAGTCAAAAAAGCCGGCTAATTCATGCTGGTGAGGTCGCTGCACAAAAAGCAATGCCTAAGATTAGGACATTACTGAAAGAAAAATAATGGTTAGCTAAAGAATCTGCGTTCTCATCGCTCCAGGTTCTCAAGATTAATCGTTTTGTTTCAATGACATTCATTGTGCAAGATTTTTGTGCGTTAGCGCTTCTATCAACCCTTTAAGGTTTATGCAATTGACTGTCAGGCCATCTGAATTTATCGTGTAAGGTCTGTCTATGTCTGCTGCAACGACATAATTTTCACCGTCAGGATAAAGAGATCGGAAACGATGGAAATTTTTTGTGTTAATATGATTGGCTGACCATTTGCATTCGATTGCTTGCGGATTGGCAGAGGCTGTCTTTAAATAGATGAAATCTATTTCATTTTTGTCTTTGTCGCGCCAGTATCGAATGCGGCTCTTCGATAATTTTGCTTGAAGTTCATTGAGGACAACGTGTTCCCACAGATTTCCAAGATCCTCGGGTCGAAGATTGATCCACCCCCGATAATGACAAACAAATCCTGTATCAAAACCATATACTTTTGGCGCTGATGTAATTTCTCTGGCCGCATGACTTGAATACGGTTTGATAATGTGTGCTACAAAAGTGGTATTGAGTATATGCAAATATTTGCTAATGGTGCCTCGACTAACTTCGCACGGAGTCGCAAATTTTGTTGCTTCAAAAATGTTCCCACTATTGGCTAGTATCAATTCTACAAAACGTTGAAAAGAGTGCTTGTTTTCTATTCTAAAGAGCTCTTGTATATCTTTTGCCCAATAATCTTCGAGCCATTCGGTGAATTCTTCTTCAGGCAACTCAGAATCGCGGAAAAAAGGTGGTAGTCCGCCATGTAAGAATCGATGTTGTAGATTATTGTTACCAAATAATTCGCTTTCATCATATAACATGGGAGTTAACCATATTTTCTTTTTTCTGCCTGTAAGTGTATCTGAGAATTTCTTGCTGGCTGATAAAGTTGAAGATCCCGTTGCAATCACTCGAATATCGCTGTAGTGATCTGCTGCAATTTTAAGTAATTCTGATGGTTTCTCGAGTCGATGAATTTCATCTAGGGCAATGCACTTACCGCGTAAGTCGTTTAGAAATGCTTCTGGGTCTGCCATCATTCGTCGTATTCTTGGTAGTTCGCAATCAAAGTATTCGATACCGGGTATGTCTTTGCAGATAGAGGTTTTTCCTGCTCGTCGAACGCCCGGCAGCCAAATGACTGAGCGCTTTTCCCATGCGGTGGCTATTTTTCCTAACCAATATTCTCGTTTAATCATAGATTTACCTAAGCTCGACCAAGTGTCATTAAAATAGCATATAGTCGGACTATGTGCAAGTCGAGTTTCACATAGTCCGACCATGTGGCATTGAGTTGGCATTTGGTCGAAAAGAAATGTGGGTCTAGGCAGGACACGTCCTTTTTTAATGAAAATAGTCCGCTATATACCCAGGAATATTGACATTTGTATTGAATTGATGTAGATTGAAAGCCGAACTCATATCAAGAGGTTTAATGCGATCATGAACACACACTCCTAAATTGCCCTTCTGAAGGGCGGCGACTGTGGCCTATTTTAAGGGGTTTCAGTCTTATATCAGTGCCCTAAGGCGATAGTGGAGTCAGCATCATGATGCATAAACCGATTCAATTTCACAATCTCAGTTTGTCTTTCCCTCATAAACGTTGCTTTGAGGATTTTAGTGCTGAAATTCAGTGCTCGAACCGCATTGCAATTATTGGCCGCAATGGGTCCGGGAAATCAACCTTGCTCAAAATGCTTCAGAATAATGTTGAACCAACGAGCGGGCGTGTTGTGCTGCCCAGAGATTTGCGTGTGGGCTATGTGCCGCAGGTTATAGAAGAGTTCTCTACTTATTCGGGGGGAGAGCGTTTGAATGCGGCTATAACGCAAGCCTTGAGTAACGATCCGGATCTTCTTTTATTGGATGAACCAAGCAATCATCTTGATCGCAAAAATCGTAAATCGCTGATGAATTTTTTGAACTCCTATGCAGGAACATTAATTATCGTTTCACACGATCTTGAATTGTTAAGACATTGTGTGGATGAAATATGGCATATTGATGAGGGAAAGATTCACATTTTCAAAGGATATTACGATGACTATGTGCGAGAAAGAGAAATCCAAAGAAACTGCATTGAATCTCAATTAATGAGGCTCAAAAGAGAAAAACAAGATATGCATCAGGTATTGATGAAAGAACAATGCAGAGCAGCAAAAAGTAGAGCGAAGGGTGAAAAAAGTATTGCTCAGAGAAAATGGCCCACTATTGTTAGCCGAGCTAAAGCTTGTCGCTCTCAAGAAACGACGGGTAGAAAAAAAGCGGCTATCTTTGCGAGAAAACAAGAACTCAGTGATCGTTTGTCAGAATTAAGACTACCTGAAATAATCAAGCCAACCTTTTCTTTGAGTGCAGAAGACGTGAAAAATAAAGTGATTGTTTCGGTGAGTGATGGTAGCGTCAGTTACAATGAAAAAAATGCTTTGTTAAATACAATTAATTTTTCACTGATGGGTGGTGAGCGTCTTGCCATTGTGGGAAATAATGGCAGCGGAAAAACCACGCTGATCAAAGCACTCTTAGATGATATCGCTATAATTAAATCTGGAAATTGGTACGCGCCAAGGCGCACCGAAATCGGATATCTCGATCAGCACTATCAAAATCTTCCACAGGGTTTAACCGTTTTGGAAATAATCGAAAAACAGGTTCCTGATTGGCAGCCAATAAAATTACGTCAACACCTTGCTGATTTTTTATTTCGCAAAAATGAGGAGGTCAATGCCTTGGTTTCAACATTATCAGGAGGAGAAAAGGCACGTCTTTCATTGGCTCTAATTGCCGCGAACACCCCCAAACTCCTCATTCTCGATGAAATCACCAATAATCTCGATTTGGAAACGCGTGAACATGTCATTCAAGTGCTTCGTGAATATCCGGGTGGTATAATCGTCATCTCTCATGATGAGGATTTCCTCGCCGAGATATTCATTAAGGATCGTTATTTCCTGCCGCTTTAGTGCGAGAATCAGGGCTGATTCTTCTGGGAGTATATTTATCTTGGATGGTGGATATGGTAAGGTTCTGCGAAACTGATGGAACCAAAATAATATCAGAATAAGTGTTGCTTGTAATTTCGCTACCCATAGCAAAATCTGTAGGTTTCACGCATTCTAATTTTCAACCCTAAAGGAGAGCTCTTATGTATGGAAAAGATAATATCATGTATGACCTACATGACATGTCTGAAAGTCAGGCCGCCACTTTAGTTGAACGTGTTATAAGGGAAACGAGTGCTGCTGTCACAGTGCGAGCACGGTTTGTCACGGGTCGTGGTAACCACATTAATAGCAAAGGACTGCGTGGAACTCTGTTCACTCAATTTCCTGAATGGCTTAGGAAGACTCCTTACGCTGATCGTATTGAGAAAGTAGAAACCTTTGATGGTCATTATGAAGTCTATATCAAGCCCACTGTCTTGGATAATAGTTTTCAAGCTAAGCTGAGAAAATTCAGCCAAAAATTTTATGCAGAACATATCGATTCGATTCGTATCGATGCCGATAACGGAAACCCTGAAGCAATGGTTTTATATGGTCAATTGATTGAATCGGGGGAGTATGGAGAGAGTGATCGGAGAATAACAGCAGAATATTTCAGAAGAGCTGCCGAAGCGAATTATCCATTAGGTATGCATGAATATGCTCGTTGCTGGTTGCATGGTATTGGAGTACGTCAAAGTGATGAAAAAGCAAAAGAATGGTTAACTAAAGCTTCAAAGTTGAAATTTATTCCTTCTACTTTGACATTAGCCAAAAGCTTTGCAATCGGACTGCCTGGTTACGAACGTGATCTTAATGAAGCAATTCGCTTACATACTATTTGTGCCGAAGCAGGTGAAACAGACTCCATGCGATTTTTCGGATCACATTTTATGTGTGGGAGAGATGTAGAGCCCAATTTACCCCTTTCATTTTCGTGGTATATGAGAGCTGCGGTGCGAGATGATGCTAAAGCACAATTTAATGTGGCCGTGATGTTTGCGTATGGTCGGGGCACAGAGGTCGATATCGAAAAGTCACAGTATTATTTTAAATTAGCTGCCTATAATGGAGATGTGGACGCACAATTTTTGTATGCAATGACACTAATGAAATCTCCTGATAAAAAAATTAAAAATCAAGGTATAACATGGCTATTTGCTGCCGCTGATAACGGATCTGAAAGAGCTAATGAAAAGTTAAGTTCCTTACTTCCTCCGGAAGAAGCCAGAGAATATCTAGCGCGTTCAGCACATGCCGGAAATTTTTTTAGTCAAAGAAAATTAAACATGTTAAATGGTGATCCAGAAGATTCTGGTATTACTCTTGAGGCTGTCATTGCAAAATATCAGATTTTAACTGAAAACGATATTATGCATATGGTTGAAGAGGCAAGATATTTTATGCTCGATAAAATTTTATTGTGCGGTCAAGCAAAAGATAAACGTAGTGCCTTTGATATAATTAATAGTATGGCTCGACACGAGTGTACCTATGCCATGCGCAGAGAAGCCTATTTTTACGCCCGGGGTGATGGTGTGTTTAAAATTAAAAAAGATCACTCCCATGTTATTAAAATACTTGAACGTTCATCTGAGCTTGAGGATCCTATTTCGATGGTCCAATTAGCCCAGCATTATCTCACACTAAAAAAGCAACCTAATAAGATTGAAGCAGCAAAAAAATTATTACGACAAGCGGCCGAAAAAAAATATCCCCCTGCTTTTTATGAATTAGGTTTGCTGTATATCAATGGATCATTTGGTGCTAATAAAAAACCCCAAGCACTTCAGTGCTTTCAGAGTGCCGTCAAATACGAAAAAATGAAAGATCATGTTCGAAAATTTGATTTGGGACCTTTAGACGAATATGAATTTGTTGAGAAAAAAGCACAGCAATATATCAACCAACTTAGAGCTGCTGGCGTAGTGCCTTCAAAATCTAGCAGGGATGCACCGCCATCAATGATATCCGCTGGATTTTTCAAGAGTACAGGTGGCACTGCAACAGCACCCGTCTCCGATCAATCTACGCGAGAAGCCCCTGAGTACATGCCAGTTATTGAAAGCTCTCGACAAAATGTCTCGACATCAATTCCAGCGGCTGCATCGTCCAATCCTCCACAAACAACGGAGAATGGGCTATGGTCATTTTTTAGTGCTCCCGCTGTTGTGTTAGCAGTTACCGTAGCGGCCTTGACTACCCTGGCATTTAAATGATCGTAACTCTCTGCAAATCATAACATTGCAAATTCAGATTGATAGTCCACAAGTAAATTCAATCTTTCAACACTATTTTTGCTTTTCGGGTACTTTGGAAACCCTTGAGCTTGAGAGGGATAGTTTCACTGGTCATTATCTGGCTTTGAATCGAAAAATAAGAGAATGGGAGTCAACATATGCAATAGGCTAAGTGGTTTACGAAAGCTGGTAAATCCTCAGCCTCAACAATTGTAGCACCATCGTCATCATCATTAGAGAACCTCGGGAAAAGCTGGGTAATAGCCTACCTATAATCATTTCTTCCTAAATTAAGCGATGCTTGTGGCTGAATGTAATGTTTGGCTACGTGTCTCCCAAGTGATTTGGTTGATTGTGTACAGTTGAGTTGACCCCGGTGTCCTCCATTTTATAAAAGTGGTTGACGGAGTTGTTTTAATAGTTTAGGTTAGCGGGGCACAAAAATAATTACACACCAATCAAAACACCAGTCTACAAATATTACAAAAAATTTAGTTTTACAATATTTGACCCATGGGGGGTTATTTACTAAGCATAAGGAGAATTTCAATGCAATACGATACAGAATATGGCCAAGGAACTATTTCAGGCATCTCTGATACAGAAACTCTAGTGTATGACCCTTACGCCACTTTAGGGCAATCAATTGCGATTACGCCAGGAGGGCATATGTACAAAATGGAGGCTCTCATGATGTCAGCTATAGCTCAGGATTCCGCGCACTCAATCAGTGAGACTACTAAGAGTCCAAAGTCTGATAACAAGAATTCTAAGTTGCCACTGGTTAACATGGGACTAGGCTGTTTTGGAATCGACAAATTTAGTATTATTTCGAATAAAGAATTCAGTAATATAGATACTGTTTTTGGCTTTGGTGGCATGGGTGTCTTGGGAACAATGGCTACCAAGGTAACCGCTAGTGTTCTTTCCACTATTGACCAATCTACCTACTTTAGTCGTAAATACTTTGTCTATGTACATGCTGAGTTAGATGGGGCTTTACGGATAGATGAACTAACCCTAAGTGAGAAATTAGTAGATTACCTTTCTCCAAACGCACGTATCTCGTATGATCATGCTAATGACCATAATAATCAAAATGAATTCTACAACCAATTTGGCACACATTTTATTTCAGGCCTAGTTTACGGCAAAATTATGGTGATCTTTGGAGAGCATGATTTATCGAAAAAAGAGAAAGCATCATCTACTAAGCTAAAACTAAACCTGCAAAGCGGTAACCAGAACACGCTACCCAGCAATAATGATAATGTTAGTATGCATACGGGTGCGAGAACAGCTGCCCCCTCATATCTAGAAACTCCTCCCGTTCATGAGTTAGCGATAGAAGATGGAGATGATAGTACTGTTAACAATACTCCGTCCCCAAGTGGTGGAATGAGCCAAGGTTTGTATAATTTTAATTTACATGGTAGAGCTCAATTAAATACCCTCAATATTAAAATAAACTCATCAAGTACTTTTACTTGCTCCTACTCAGGGTTTGATTTAAGTGCCGATGAAATAAACTTTATTCAGCAAGGATCATCTCGCGAAGAAGTTATACGTAATGCCAGAGTAGTTGTTAGCAGATATTCCTCTGATCGAAATAGGACAAATTCGTTTGAGATGAACAGTAAAATCGGAGCATACTGCACACCTTTTTCAAAATATCTTCCCAATTTAGTTCCTACAGAAATTGAATGGCATGCAGAATTAGGTGAGGATACATTTTATTTAAAAAGCGGTGTTTTAGATGGAAGAGCTTATGTCTATCCTGGTGATTACGGTCGCATCCTCGTGGTACTGCAGCAACTTCCGGGGTGTGGTAGCTGTAGTACTTTAAAGAAAAAAACCAACAGCTATGAGTTGGGCTATTACTTACAAGGCGGCTTTTTAAAAGCCTTTTTTCGACCGGCTTCTGATAAAAATGGCAATATTCGTAGAGTGGGAAAATCAAAAGAAGGGGCCGTTATAAACCAAAATGATAGCCAAAAGGGCAAATTAGAGGCAAATCTCTCTTCAAATCAATCTGGGGATAAGCCCCCGCATGGTAAAGAAGATGCCGATTCGCCTCCAATACCAGCAGGGAAGCCCCCAATCCAATCCGTGGAGAGTCAATTTCAAAGCATCCCAGATGAGCCTCAGTGTGAAAGCAAAGCAGAGTATCAGCTTAACAAGCACAGTAGACATTTCTTTAGCGTAAAATTTGTAAACAAACCTGCAGATCATCCAGTAAGTGTTGAAAAGGCGGATAAACCAAAATCGAGGGCTCATTCAATGAGTATGGGCGATGAATAGAACTAGTGCAGAAGTCGAACCAATTCAGAGTACAGGACGTTTTGTTACTGCTACTCTCAATCTCATCCAAAAGCACGGGGATTACCTTCCTGGTGTTTATCTATTCTACAACGATGGAACGTTCCAAGCGCTCTACTCGAATAAAGATGATGGATATATTTATGCTGGCGAACCGAAGATTATGCATGAGCGATGGGGACAATTTGGCAAATACCGTCTAAATCCAGACGGTACTGTAGTTCGGAACAAACACAATGGTAACCGTTATCCCTTATGGATTGGGAAGCCTATCGTCGATTCATTAAAAGGTGTAATTTGTCTGCCTAACTCACCCGATGTTGATTTTTTCTTCCGGATGGAATCAAAGGGGTTGTTATATGCCCATTTCAATCTGGAAACTAATATCCGGCTTTGGGTGGCTCATGTAAAGGACTGGGAATGGCAACAAAATATCCTGCAGGAGTATGAAGATAATGTAGTTTCAATTTCATCCCTCCCCAACACGAACCTTATAATAATTTTCTTAAAAGGCGGGCGGTATGTGCGATATAATCCTCAAACAAAAAAAATACTGGATGAAGTCAGCCGCAAAATTACGCCAGAAGATGATTTAATCAGCTGGGCGAAAGAGGTGGTTGATAAGGTTGACAGAATAAGCTCGGTGCTGGTATGGGGGAAGAATGATGAGATAATGACTGTGTTTTTCAATGATGGCACCTGTATAATCAATGGCATCAAGTCTGAAGGTGATCTCAATATTACAAAAGCCCCCAACGCTGGCAATTTCGCTGAGCTTTTATTGCAAAGTATATCTACCCATTCTGTTAACAGAAATTACCTCACTGCATTTTCGATTCGTGCCGATCAGGGAAAGTACAAAGCTGGAACCTATATATTTTACTCTGATGGAACATATCAGTTTCTGTCGTTAAATTCGAAGATGGCATTCACAAATGTCACTAATGCTGCAAAGGTATCGAATGACTGGGGTAAACTAAACCAATTTCGTAAAAATAACAATATAATTGCTACCGATGGATTAGGCAGGCCTTATCAATTATGGTTAACTGATTTGGATGCGAATTGTATAAAAATTGCATTGCCAATAGAAGGTAGGGGGATTGTATTATTTATTTTAAAAGGTGATAAGTATATTCAGTTTAACCTTGTTAGTAATGAAAAGCAGTGGTTAGCGCTTACAGCTAATATGGGTACAGGCGCGTTGGCACAATATGCCAACGATATAATTGCAGCTATTCCGGCGTTTGAAAATAATCCAAATAGTAGTTTAATGATCATATTCTTGCGAAATGGAACATACTTTCACTATGATTATTGCACAACACAAATTAGTGCTTTCACAGATAACCGCATAAACCAAGTCATCAAAATATCAAACAACTTAGAAGGTGTGATTAATTGGGGCCAAAATAATGAAATATTGACGTTTATTACAGCCGATAAAAAAATGTTACACATGCATGCTAAAGATGATTTACGTAATCAACTTGATTCGCGCTTTCTCAATCCAGAGGCGCTGATAGTTGATCAATTAGCTGAGAAACTTATTGCTTTATCAAGAGATTTATATCAGCCCAAAGTTGTAGGCGCTGTAAACTGTTCTAGCAGTAATCCTAAGTTTAACAAATCTCTTTTTGTTTTTTATGATAATGGCTCAATTAAGAAGTATCCGGTTAGGGATGGAATTTTCCAGCACGCCATTTTAGATGATAATCCGCGGGAATTTGATGATATTGCTCCTGGTGAAAACAAAATAAGTGCGAAGCAAATTAAAAAAATGCGGGCAATATTTCAAATACCCGGAGAAGAAGTATTATATTATTTTGACAACGAATCCAAAATTAATACGCTTTATTTGAAGGATAAGAATGAAAATTCTCTCTTAAATACTGGAGATTTCAATATAGATCTCAACTCTATTATCTCAGTGCTAGTTTGGCCGGACGCTAATTACATGCTTTTTTTTATGAAAAATAGCCAGCTTAAATATTATGATTATGATACGAAAAAAATTATTTCAAAGGATCCGATAGCTATTCTATGTAATAAAAGTTTTATGCAATTCCAAAATTATATTTGTGGTTCGGTTGTGATTGGCAACCCCCCATTTCGTAATTTACTCTGCTTTCTAAATTTTGGCGGGGTTATAAAAATCAACTTCGATTTTGAAAATTTGTATAGATCGTCTCAAGTTAATTTTCCTTACACATATCTGCTTAAAGAATACAGATTTCCTGTTGTCTCCGATAATAGCGGGGTAAACACAAGTTTTATGCCATTGTGCAATGATAAAATTGATGTGTTGAGAAAGATAGCGGGATCTAGGGAAGCTTTTGCATTTTACGTTGGCCCTAGCACGAATCAACAGGTGGTCATTATAGAAAAAAATTTGAGTGAGAACCAATATGAGCTGGCACTAAGCGATGATAAAGCAGGTACAAAAATTACAGAACCCATGGTAGATCGCAATGATTGCGTTATACCTTTGCGAATTGAAGATGCAACATATTTGCTGCTTATTGGGGATTGGGTAGACCGTAGTAATCTGAAAATATGTCGGCTAGATGTGAATAATGGTTTGGAACTGAAGCCTGTAAGCAGTTCATTATATGCAATAACTAAGTATAACTATATATTTCAAGTCATAAGTGGCGAAGTTAACCGACTATGTTGTCTGAGTTTCAGAGGTGCCAATTACGACATTGGGTTAGATGTCTATACAGTAGCGATAAAAAACGAAACATCTATAGATATTACTCCTTCTATGAGTTACCTGATTCGGGAAATCCCAACAGGACCAGCGTTAAAATCATTTAATTGTAATGTAGATGGAGTGAATTATCTATACATCCATGAGTTCTCTGGTTGCTTTCACATCATTAAAATAGCCGATTATATACAGCAGTTTCCTGGGATCGATTTATACAATGGTGGATTCGAAGTCCCACTTTTCCCGATCAAATATAAAAACAAAAACTTACTAATAAGCTATAGGTATGGTTCAGTTGATCTGCAGCACAAGGATTTGTCTCAATTTGGAGAAAATATTAATGCTATTACTATACGAGAATTTAAATCATATAATTGTCTCGGACCCGTCATTAGCTACTCAAGCGGTAACATAACCTATGACCTTGCTTGTAATATGATAGCCTACGAATATTCTAATATGCTATTTCTCTATTGTTGTGACAAAAAACAATCCTGGACAGCTTTTGTAGATCAAAATCTGATTATCAGGCCATGGTTCGTCGTTGATGCAAAAAGCAACAGTGCAAAATATTTGCTGCCTGGTCAAATAAAGGTAGATTGTGTTAAGGAAGCTTTAATAGGGTACAACCGTGAGCAATTGAAAGAAATTTTGAATGAATTTATTCCAGATCAAAGACATCAAATTGAATTCGGCAAAACGCTGAAACTATTGTTAGACTTGATAGGCAACCAAATGGATTTTGATCTAATTCGTGCCAAGTATACTAACCCAATTCAACTTGATTATATCAATACCGTAATTCAACAGCTATTCGATGATTCAAATGCAAATATAAATACCCTAGCTTCGTATCAAAATTCCTTTACTGGTATAGAGGTTGATCTCAGATTTACAAGTATTTCCGCCAAACTAAACTCTATGCAAAGAGTTAGTAATCCTAGCATTGCTAAGGTAGTATCCGAATTGAAAGAAATTGTTGATCAAGTTATCGTTAATAACTCAGTGATGCACTCTACGTTATTAGACTATATTAATAATAGATTATTCGCGAATTCAAACGATAGCGCTGATTGTACGTTGGGAATTAATGATTTTTGTATGTTGCTGTCTCGGGAAGCACAATACAGTGACAGAAATTATGATGGAGCTATTAAAGTCATACAAAAAAGGATCGACCAAATATTTTATGTATTCAACAAATTTACGTTATTAATGCAACCGTCACTTGATGATAAGAAAGGCCTGCAAGAATTTTCTAAACTGTTAGTAGCTAACTTTAATTCCGCTAATGATGTTGATGCTAATTACTTGGAGGTTATACAGAGCTTTCTAAAGTCGATTAGAGAATTGTATTCTTACCCGAATTCAGCTTTGTTTAGTGGATGGTGGAATACAGCCTTTGATAAAAGGAATACTTTTAATGGCAAATTGAACGCTTTTGATCGAGCAAAATTACTGGATTGGTTTTTAGAGACAGCTTATCTTTTTACATATATGTTGTACACAATTTTGATCCAAGGCTATGTTGGTATTTCGCTGGCAGAGGAGTTTGCTGAACCTAAAGATAGCTATTCGAATCAGATACAGAAAACCTATAAATTATTGAGCGAAGTGATAACATTAATTGATGGCGCGATACCCCAGCAGTTATTGAACTATTATGATGCAAAAAATAGGTTAGCTGCGACGGTAAAATTGTCAGAGGATCCCAAAACATGGTTCATTCTCAATGATGGAACATTTCTTGTAGAGGGCTTGCCACAGAACCCCTATGGAGAAAATTATTGTCAATTGCTATCAGATGAACTAGTTGCTCACGCTAAAGATTTTGTAGCGACTGATTCAGATGACGATCCAAACGAGGAAAAAGGGTTATCTGATAAAAATTTTTCAAGCATCGATTTGCCTTCAGGGCCTGATATATGGACAAAAAATATCTGTGGCGCATTTACCGCTTATTCTAATTTGATTAATCCACCCGCAAGCAAAATTACTTTCCTTGCCTACGGAGGTAAGAAATATATCGGATATGAAAACTCTGAGCAATATTCAATGCACGATATTGTACCATTGTCGGATCCTAGAAGCTCCAGCTTACCCTGGATTAAAGATATTACTACTGAAAAGGTAAATGTTGTTGCAGCTGCGCAAGCCCAGAATAGCAAGATTTATTTTTTCACAAATGATGACAAGGTATTATATAGCTGGAGTGAAAATAATAAGAACATGGCTCCTCTAGAAATTGAGAAAATATTCCCAGGCATTGTATTACCTAGCCTGAAGCTGCCAGTAAGTGTATTGAAAGCAGCTTTGATACATTACGACTATCTCTATCTGGTATATGATAATGGCTTGATGAAGATCTATAATTTAATCTTAGGTGCACCGGGATATGACAAAACAGTTAGTTTAACATTTTTGTTTAGCTTGACGGGCTTATTACAACAAAGTTTTGAGAGTTTTAGTAGGAATGTGAGTCTAATCAAAGCTAATTTATTCATGTCTTTTAATTCTCAATCATTTTTTCCCCGGTTAGCAAGTACTACTAACAATTTCGGTATTGGGAATGATTCTGATGATACTGCGATTAGCACAATGGTAGGGGCTGGTATTGACGTACCCAAATCATTAATGACCAGCCTGCCACCTTCTAGAGAAAGTGCAGGTGATATTCCAAAAAAATCATTTATTATGGTAATCAAAACACCAGGCCTAGGAAGTTGTTTATTCTGGTCAACAGCAATGGCTCTCTTACTACCAGTAATCCATGACGACAAAAATTTCTCTGATTACTATAAAAAACTGTTTGGTAATATGAATAACATAGATCATTGTAGAGCGCTTTTGAGGAAGTTTGATGATAATAACCCTGCTATAGTCTTCGAAGATCCCGTATTAAAACAGTTAGTAACAATAGTTTTTCGGCAAATAATAATTGAATATATCTATGCGCATAAAACGAAATTCGAACAATTTTTTTCGAAAAACGAAGACGGTAATCAAAAATTCGAGCTGTATCTGAATGGAATGAAAATGCCTACAGCAGAGGCAGGTGAAATAGAGATTAGGGCGATACGTGAGTATCTATCAGTGAATATTATTGTCGAAGTTGATAATGAGCGACCATCAGATTCAAATAAACTGTCTCTTCAATACACAGACGTGAAAGGCTTTGATCCTAGTAAGCCAACATTAAATTTAGTTTATACAAAATATGATAAAGTACTGAGTCGTAGTAACAATCACTACAATTTTAAGCTAGATTCAGCAGTTTTTGATCCAAAAAAATTGGATGCTCGTACATCCTCCCATGTTATGAAATGAGGCACTTTAGTTTATATCTAACCGAGTTAAATAAAAGGGAGTATATGTATGCATAAAAACCCAATAATACCTTCATTGCCATTATGTATTGGCGAAGATAGGCACTTTGGATTATTCCAAATATACACGCGCATGCTGAGCAAGATTTATTTTGGGACGCCAGATTTTATAGGCTGTCCCGAGCTCTTTATACGAAAACTATTTGAAGTAGATGGAGTATATAATGAGAAAAAAATTAACGAAGTCTATGATACGTATATTGCTCCGTATCAAATCGAAGTGCAAGTGGTTCAGGAAAGTCTGGGTAATACCGAGGAGTTCGTTAAAAATTGGTTGGTATCAGCCCCTCAAGATACTTTTTTGCTTTGTTACAACGGTAACACAAAAAAGTGGGAAGTATATTTGTCAAGTTTCACCGTGATTAAGGTAAAAAAACTATCCCTAAAGAACAATCAATATTTTGACGAGGATTTAAACTCTTTTTTGAGTACAAAAGATTATTTATATCTTGAGAGTAATAAGTATGCTATAGGACATTATATTATATCTATAATTGTAGCTAAAAAAAATTTGAAGAATTTTACACAAAAAGCCCTCTTTCTCTCTAAATGGCACCCGATAAAAGCAATTGAAACATTTCAAGAAAAAATCACCTACGATGATTTTAATGAATATTTCAGATTACATCTCGACTTTAGAAAAATAGATGAGATAATCAACCAATTCGATGAAGATATAGCTTCTGGTAAAGACATCACAGAAATTACGAATAGCTGGGATCTGCCAATTGAGTCATCAGCACAGTATAAGCTCGAAGAATACTACCAACAACTTTGTGTTAGTTTGCCATTAATAGCTGACATATCCTGGAACTCACTCGTATACAAGAGTAAAAGTACTACGGAAGGTTTATTAGCATGGGATATTGGGTATTTGAACAGAGTGTTACTGGTAAAATCGAAGTTCGAGCTCTTATCACATTTTGTGATGATGAGATTATATGCTGGTTCTCGTGCATTGTATGATAGCTATCGTGCAAAAATTTTGAACTACGAAAAAAATCTTGATGCCATTATTATGAGCACATTTCCTTTAGTGGTTCAGGATATTCTCCAGCTGAGATACAGTGCAAGTGCGATCTTTGCCGGGAAACAAACCATCAACTTTATATTAAGAAATCAAACACAAGCCTACGTTTACCATATCAAAAAAAATAATCTTCGTCTTGTGTCGTTAGAATCGATACTACCAGGTATTAGTGGTAAATACGATAAAAACAAATTTTCGATTGTATCCGTAACTGACTTAGGTACGAATAAATTAGCTTTATTGCGTGCAAATACTACTAATCAAGATCAGGCTCAGTATATCATCATTACCGTTGGCGACCAGAGACAAGAAAAATTGGAAATAGTATCAAATCAGCAATTCAAGAGCCTACCTTGTCTCGATGTTTACCTTAAGGAGTCTTATCACGAATTAGGGGATATTGCAGGTTTAGTGACAGTTGACGCAGGACAAGAGTGTATGCTTTTTACTGAGAATGGCAAAATAATCCGCACTGAAAATAAAGAGACCTATTACTCGGAATCGATTGTGAAATTATTTCCAAAAATCAATCAATCGCAAATTTTACAGCACGTGGCTTTGATTGATAAAAATTGCATTTTCTTGATGTATGAAGAGGGGATTGTGTATCGGTGTAATTTAGAGAACGGTGATGTATATAAAAACAATTTTTACCATATTATAAAAAATCAGATAGAGAAGCTTAAAGTTAAGTATTCTAATCTACTGATTGATCATCATCTTCAAAATACAGATCTAATCGAAAAAATAAAGGTAAGGACCTACCCAGTCCCCTATGCCGATGATAAAAATTTATATTATATTGAAACGAATGAGGCGGATAATTCGGCAGACTTTTATTTGATAGTTGAGGGTGGTCCGGCTGTTCACTTACATAAATCGCTTGATCTCAATTTTTTAAAACCTGGAAAATTCATTATTAGTACATACCAAGACAAACCATATCTTGTAAAAGCAACCAATTTATCTCCTAATCACTCCCATGTTCAGTGCTGGCGTTTGCCGATTATTAATGAGCCTAGGTTGAAGCATGTCAACAAAGAGAATTATAATGAGATAATCACTAACATCTATAATTTTTCAAGCTATGACGAACTTACTGTAATAGTAAAAATGACATCGAAAGCTCATGTATATTCATTAAACAATAAACTACAGCAGAAAAATAATAATTCCTTCAACAGAATCATGTCTCTAACGAATAATTTTGCTTCAGTTCATGTCGCGCGTTTAGATAATGAAATAATAATCTTAGATTGTCAGTGTTCACAGAAAAACGATCCGCCTTCACCCACTAACATCATGATATATACGTCTGATGGAACACTGATAGGTAAGCTAGCTAGTAACGAGCATCAAAAAATTATACCTGTGAATTTGAATGCACACTTACATTTTATCAACTTTGACCATAAAAATAATTCTTTAGAAATTTGGAAATTGGCCGGGAATGATGAGAAATATTCAATTAATAAAATTGTTGACAGTTTTGAGCTAAATTGTAACGCACCTCATTTTTATGACACAAAAAGGGTGTACACATTTACATTGAAGAATAAGAGCTACCTTGCTGTTGGTTATAAATCATATGAGCAAGTAGGATATGAAGTCTATTTACTTCCCTCTTTTGGAGGAAAGCTCGACTTAGTCGCCACAGCTTCACCCTTTACAAAATTCAGAATAAAGAGCCCAGCATCTCCTAAGCTAATTGATATTATACCCGCTACGAACTATCAGGATTTACGCGCCACAGTAGATTGTTGTGCTGGCTCAGTTAATATAGATTTAATCCCAAGTGAATTTGATGATTTTGTACCTGCTAGGACTGATGTAAAATTAACAATCTGTGGTGCAAATCAGTTAAGCATTCCATCGCTTTTGCCACAATTGAATGAATACACTTATGATTGGATCGATTCTTGTACTTTTAATGATAAATATTATGTATTTGGTTATGTTCCTGAATCTGCTTTATTGCGTGTGTGGATTTATGATGGTAGTGAAATAAAGCTTTATGAAAAAACAAAATTTTCTACTAAGTATGATGAGGCGTATATATGCCCTACAGAGAATGATTTTCTGCTGATCTTTGCTGAGAAAAAAAGCATATACGATGTTTATCAGGTTGATGGTGTTAATAGCAAGGAGTTTGTAGTTCAAATTGCATGTAATAGCTTTAATAACAGTGTAGATTCCGGTTATCCAATCAGTGGTTTTATTTATCGTGCTGAAGAAAATAATTGGATTTTATTCAGGTATGCATACGATAGTACACATAAATCGGCGACGTTTAATTTTTATGAGCTTGACAAAAGCAATCCGGGTAAATTCAAACAGAGGAATTTACAAATGGAAATGTCTGTCGCAGAAGGTCCTAATGAATATAGCTACCAGCCTGATATGTATTACTTCCAAACAATCTTGCCCCTCTTTATCGATGAAAATGTTATTGCCGTAGGTTATGATATTGAATATAATGCTATCTGTATTTTTCAATTACCGACAAAAATTAGTAATAGTATTCAATTAAAATTTCAAATTATACGGGATCATGAAATTAAAAATCTAGCCAATAACCCTGATGAGTCCTATAAATATTCTAATAAAAAAATCCCATTAATTAAATTGTATGTTGCTGATAAAAACTTGGCATATATATTTGTTTACTATTATAATATTGAACCTTCTCCCACATCATGGCTTAAGCTATATCGTATCGACCGAATTCAGCCTGATAAATTTATACTTAACCAAAATAGTGCTCTTTCAATATCCCTAGCCGAAAGTGCTCAAACATCCATTAACGATCTGATAATATGTAAATCAATATATGGCTATAAAGATGATGCTAAGCTAATTTTGCTGTTAAAGGAAAGTAACTCACAAACCGCAGACTTATTTTCACTTAAATACGGTAGTGTTTTGAACGCCAGCGCCTTCGAAGAAGCTAATAAGTCAGCCAAAAATATAGTCATAACACAAGAGAAATATTCTAGTTTAGGCGATATTTCAATAACATTATCCTATCCCAAATGCAGAATGGCACCAACAACAGCCCGGGCTGATTTGCTGGCTAGCTTTGACGTAATAAGCACAAGTTCTAACACAGTTGGCTTTAATAATCCGGATGCTCAGAATGGGGCACCATCTGTGGACCACACTCCTGTAACAATCTATGATATTAATGCAAGCATAGCAAAGTCTGTAGACGATGCATTTTCTGCTGCGGGGACAAATAACGGCAACAACAATATTAAGCCAGATGAAGGATATAAAGTCAGATTGGCTAATAATATCAAGGCTTGTCTAAACATAGAATTTTCCGACCAAAATTATCAGCTAATAGACGACCTAATCGCTCATGATATCGAAAAGTTGAACTTAGCAGGTTATACATCTGCTTATGATATTGCGAGATCATCAGTCGATGACCTAAAAAAACTCAATCTAGCCAGTATATCAGCAGATCAATTGTATACCGGCACAGTCTATCGTTACAAACGATTGACTTTAAAGTACCTATCACAAGTAGAGCTCGCTAGTCCACATGTTAGGACTACATTAGACAAACACTTAGTAAAGCATTTTACTATAGATCGTAACTATAGTAATTTATTTGGTAGCCAAAATTATTTCAATGTAGATCTTTCAAATACGATATATAGCCCTGCGGCTTATTTTTATGATTTAATGCGTTTAGTAGACGATAATAACTCAACACAGATTTACTCATTATCAATGCGTCGACCAGATTTGCGTTTAGTCCCACTCGACTCCATTCATACAACCACGGAAATTAAATTTCTTACAATTTTATTTTTTGTTTTAGCTGTATACTTAGATAAAAATTGTCTCTCCGATAAAAGTTTGCCAAAGACGGCGACTTTTGATGATAAAGTTGCCTTTGCAATAAATTACATTTTTGATGATAGGCATCTTGCTTCCTCCACTCAGTACACCACCTTATTCAGAGCGCCATTTGTGTTGCCCTATGAGGTTATATTGGGCGAACTGGATAAAAATGGAATGGGCTTATGCTCAATGGTGCTCGATATCATCGCCAAAGAATTACCGGACCAATTATCAGATAACTCCCCTACTAACGGATTTGACCCATTTTTAATGGCTGAGAATTACTTGAATATAGCGGATGCAGAAATGGAATGGTTGAATAACCTCATAGCTGGAAGCAATCAAAATACCATTATGCTTTCAACATATAACGCAGCGCAGAATGAAGCCGATTTTGAAGAGCTTTACTCAGCTTTAGGTATTGATAGTGCAACACTAATGAGTTTTATAAATATTACCCGAAATGTACCTACGTTTGCAAACAGCAGTGATAACAATGAATTCGCGCTCGATTTCAAAGTCGATATAGCCTCAATGACTCAAACTGTCGTTAATTTAAGTATAAACAAATTAAATAAATTATCTGCAGTGGCTTATTTAGCGCGTAAAACAGGGCTATCTTTTAATGATATAGACCGTCTATTGGCCTTGTCCAGAATTGATGGGTATGATGATAGCAAATTTGAGTATTTCACTAAGCTTATTTGGTTGAATGATAAATTTACTATGCCAGTATCAGATATTGAGTACATTATTGTTAGCCCTCGGCCAGATGATATCAAGAGACTAGTTGATGCTAAGCTAAAAATCGACCCCGATTTCATGAAAAATCTCGGAACTGATCTTATCAACTCATGTATCGGTGTAGATGGATTGCGGAAAAAGAATTCCAATAAAGCTTCTCCAATTACGAACTCGATCATTTTGTTATGTGCAATGCTTAATATAGGTATTATGGATTTAGGTATATTAATTGCAGAGGCGCGTATAGAAAAGTTTCTTGACTCTTCATCAAAAGATCCACTAAAAATCGTGATCAACTTTTTACGTCTGGGTTTATTGATACGGCATAGCGGTTTGTCAGCAATGAATTTTTGTATGTATTTTCATGCTAAAAATGGTGATGATGTAACCGTGTTTCAAATTTTGAACAATGTCAATCTTCTATTTGACCACTTATCCGATATAAGGTCATACAATCTAAAGAGTAGAGATGTAAGTGCAGCCTATTTTTATGCTAAAAATAAAGCGCTACCTTACCCTTCTTATTTGGCTCAGTCCGATCAAATTTTGGCATTGGCGGCGAATATTGAATCGGCCTATACGCAATATGCCCAATCACAGATTCCAACACCTACTACGCTTCATCCCGGGTCAGAGAGCTCTAATGAAGCTGCACCGCCAACTCTAAATAATAGCAATAATGATGATGGTACTCATAAAATCACAGCTAATTTAAATGATGAGCTTACTAAATCGAGCCGAAAGCAAGAATTTCAACAAGTTTTGTATAAATTAATAGCTACTAATCTTTCTATTCAGCCGAATGTGGTAAATGATGTTGTTCAATTGTTACTCGCGAAAAGCAATGCAGCTGAGCCTGTTTTTTGGCTTGAAATTCATAACGATATGGAAAATGGTGCCGATTTGACTCCACAAGATCCGTTACAGCAGCTGGATGCTAAAATTATTACACAAGCAAATAATAAATCAGCGGATTATTTTGCGGTTTTGAGTATTTATGACAATAAAGACACAGACAACTCTCCTGGAAATCCTTCATCAGGTACTGTCAATTTGCCATCAAAATGGCTTTTTGTACAGAAAAATTCCAATACCTTCACAGTTACGCAAGTGACTAGTGATGACAGCCTCAATTCCTTAGCGAATATTTTACAGAATATCAAAAAACTTGATACTTCGGGGGATTCTAGTGGAAGCCTTTATGAGCTGACAAAAATTAAGTCTAATCAAATCAATCAATTGTCTCAAAGGGCCTGCGATATTCTAAAGGCTTATCGATCATATTGTTTGTCTGATAATTTCTCAACAGCTAAAGATCCCGGAAATTATATTATCAATTTTGTTAGTGTTTTCTATCGCCTATTAAGTTTATCACGGTTTCTAGGAGTGAAAATTGCTAATGATGATAATAGCATAAATGAGCTATATGGTCAGAGTTTAAATATATTATTAAGGGGCGATAGTGCTAATAGTGATAGCGTCACCCTCCTTGAAATTCTTACACAACTTAATATCAGCAATAATACTCCTAACCCGCTTGATTTGATAAAAAATTTAACTTCTAAATATGTACTGAAAAATATATTATTCATGAAAGAATGGCTTGAGCGGGATGAAAAAAGTGGGGCTCAAGCTCTCAGATTAATCAATAATCCCTTGCAGAACTATAATACATCAAATTTATCTGACAACGGAAATTTCGATTTTCAGGATATCATTATATCAAATATCGCCAAAACAGTGGGTTTGGAAATGCTCGAGATGAGGAGTATCTATACCTATTTATTACCCAGTTTTCACGGGGGCGAATTTAAAGATAATGAAATCACCTCTGGCACATACAGTAAACTCAATATCATCAACTGGTTGAGAATTGCTCAGCATTTTTTGAATTACAAGAAACTTTTGGGCCTTGAAGTTGAGTCATTGCTGAAAATGTTAGATTTACTCAAGCAAGCTGAAAAAGGTAATCACTTCGCTATCAGTCAAAACCTGGCTAATACCTTATTGAGCAATAAATCCAATTTATCCAGCTCTCTCTGGCTTCAATCTACAGACAATGTATTGGAGAGGCAGCGCGATGCACTGGTTGGAGTGGTTTTTGAAAAAGTAAATAGTTCTACTGAGGGTGAAATCGACACACTTGACAAATTATCTGAATTTTTCTTGCTGGATGTCAAGATGTCCCCTGTCTATAAAACGTCTTATATGTCCCAAGCTCATGCCTCATTACAGATGTATTTACAACGCTGCCGTATGGGTATAGAGAAAGATGACCAGGGTCTCCCAATCAATCTCAATATACCGGAGAACTGGTGGCCATGGATAACTCAATACCGTATTTGGGAAGCTAATCGGAAGATTTTTATTAATCCAGAGAATTATATTGAGCCCGATTTAAGGTTGTCGAAGTCGCCCCAATTCGACGAGCTAATGCAGGCATTATCAGCATCACCATTGGACGACCGAATAATTAATGATGCTATGTTGAACTACTTCGAATCCATGGCAATCTTAAGTGATTTAGTAATTGTAGACGCGGTTACTTCGTCTCCGAACCAAGATGACCCCTTTTTCAAGCAAGTTGTTTATATTTTCGCTCATACAAAACAAACTCCTTATAAATATTACTATCGAGAAGTCACTTTAAATCTAGTCAAAAACCCACAGGGTACTGATTACGCGGTCAGTGATATTTGCTGGAACTATTGGCAGAGTATTGAACAGACGATCAAAGCCTCCATTGTTACAGCCACTATTTTCCATAACCAGTTGTTTTTGTTTTGGGTAGAAGCAAAGTTAAAAAAATCAGAAATGCAATTCGCACCTGAAAAGGGCCTTGCTGAAGGAAAAGCACCTGTATCCACAGAGTTGGTATATCAAATTAAGTATTTACGGAGAAAGGCTAATAAGGAATGGGATACAGAACAAATAATCCAAGATGGTGTTTTTACCGGTGAGTATAGCTATACGGCTGACGAAAAAAAGGGGTATTTTGATTATAGTTCTGCTACTTTGCAAAATTCATTTCTGAATCTGCCAGTAACTAATGATACTAGTGTTGGGTCGCAGCAAACACCTAATCCTCTTGAAAATTCCCTTATGTCAAATCAAGTGGTAATTGTAAATCAGAATGATAAATTATTGCTTATATATTGCCCTTTTGAGTATGCATACATTGATCATCACCAAGATCATAGTTTTATCTGTCTTATTGATTCTACGTTAACTCCAACTATTATGACGGGCTCAATATATAGTCAAGTTGGCTGGAATGCAGCAACCAACCAGCAAAAGTTATATTTGAGATCAATTATGCATAATTCAATAGATAATAAAACAAATATGAAAGTAGATTATTCATTGGGCCAGCCAAGTCAGGATGGTTTGCTGAATACCATCAATCAAAATTCTGATCTAATTCGTGTTCGATCAGTTGACGATCCAAGAGGTATTAGCCAATACGCGATCCTAAATAATTTAGATGAGGTGTATTTTATAAGTTTATCTTATAAAAAGCAGTTTTATCGCTTGGCATCGAGAGCTGCAATGATAGAATTGAAGCAACAGCTTGGTGTACAACAAATCGGTAATTTATTTGGAGCCCTGGGGAAAGATATTGAACATGATTTTAATCACCTTGGCCCATCCTTGGATGCAAATAAAGATGAATACCCAAAATCACGTGAAATTGATTTTAATGGTGGCATGCGTGACTATTATATGGAGTTGTTTTACTTTATTCCATTGTTTTGCGGTAAACAGTTAAATTCTCAACAACAGTACGAAAGTGCCCATAAATGGTATCAATATATTTACGATCCCATAAAGCATAGTGACTCAGATTTCAAGCTACCCTATTTTTCTAATATTGACACAAGCGTACCCTCAAACCAATTAACAGACTCGTATTTTTTAAATGTCTATCATACGCACGCGTTTGACCCAAATGCTATTGCACAATTAAGACCTGTTATTTACATGAAATTAGCCGTCATAAAATTTATCAAAAATTTGATTGATTGGGCAGACTATCAATTTACTTTAGATACCCGTGAAACCATTACAACAGCCACCAATTTATATTACATGGCCAATGATATATTAGGTAAAAAACCCATCGCTTTGGGGGTAACCCCACTACCGGTCAGCAGCTGTTTTCAAGACTTTGTTGAAGGTAAGGAGGTGCTCGACGCAGAAGTGCTCAATGCGATATATTATTTGGAAGAAATTGACCATGAAACGACAGCTTCTAATCCGGATCTTGGCCATAAATTGTTGGAATTCGACCCCTACTTTTCAATTCCGGAAAATTCAGAATTCATACAAATTTGGGAGACGGTTGCGGATCGGTTATTTAAAATTCGTCATAGCCTGAATATAGAGGGCCAGCATCAAGATTTGGATTTATTCTCTCCCGAAATAGATCCACATCAATTGATAGCATCAATGGCCATGTCTGGAGGTTTACTGAATGTAACCTCATTACAAAAAATCGTACCACTCTATCGTTTTGATGTTTTGCTTGAACATGCTATGCGATTGGCAGCAGAGCTGAATGAATTTGAACAGACACTGTTGTCTTTAGCAGAGCGAGAAGATGCAGAAGCATTTGCACAGTTGCACAATGAACAAGAAGCCGCTATGTTGCAATTGACAACAGAATTGCATGATCAAGAAATTACTGTGGCTGATAAACAATTAGAACTACTTGAGGGAAATATGGCTTCCGTAGATATACGAATTAGCTATTATAAGGGATTGGTTGATGAAGTAGTAAGTGCTAAAGAACGAAACGCGCGAAATCTCACATTGGCAGCTGGAATTCTTAATACTTATGCGATTGGGCCTAGCAGCGCCTCTGGTATAGCTTTTGCACTTCCTCAAGATGGTTCACCTTTTGCAATGACTTACGGTGGTCAACAATTAGGGGCTGCACTAGCAGCTGAAGCTGGCGCATTACAATATATCGCCAGTGGCTTAAATCTAGCAGCTACAATACTCGAAAAAGATGCTTCGAATGATCGGCGTCTGGAGGAATGGCAATTTCAGCTTGATAATGCCAATAAAGATAAAGAAAATCTAGGAGTGCAAAAAGATATTGCAAAATTGCAGAGAAATATCGCACAAAAGCAACAAGACATGAACTATCAACAAATTAAATTCAATCAGCAAACTACTGCTTATTATAGATCGAAATTTAGTAATATTCAGTTATATCGTTGGATGCAACAACAACTAGGCGGACTGCAATCGCAATTATATCAACTAGCCCTCAAAACGGCTCTTTCTGCGCAAAATGCTTATCAAATAGAGTTGAACACCAATAAAAGTATAATTAGCAATAACCCCTTTTCATTCTACAATAAAGGTCTAACAATGGGCAAAAAATTGCAGTTTCAATTAGAACAGCTTAAAACCGCTTACCTTGATGGAAATAGTAAATTACTATGTATTGAAAAAACAATTTCATTGAAAGATTTGATTACAAAACATAATGCATCATCTTCAGATAACACTAACTCTGAACCCGCCGGGGGAAATAACAATAACGCTGCCCCTGCTGCACCAGCTCCTATATTTTCTGCTGAAACCCTAAAAAGAGGCATATCTTTTGATTTAAGAGCAACGGATTTTAGTGAGGATTTTGCCTCTCACATTTTCAGAAGAATAAAAATGATCTCCGTAACTGTTCCATCTATTTCCAAACCCTATCAAAATATTTATTTGGAGCTCGAGATGACACGAAACACGATCGAAACCGGAAGTAATCAAACAGAAATGGGGCCCATCGCAGGTGTGAATAAGATAATTATCTCTACTGGCAATAATGATATGGGCTTTTTCCATTTCGAAGGAAACCCCCGTTATTATCCATTTGAAGGGAAAGGTGTAATCTCCTCATGGACAATTAAATATCCTGATGGCGCCAATCGAAATTCAGATGATGTTACAGATCTGCTAAATTCTATCTCTGACATCATCATTAATTTAAAATACACAGCCCAGCAGGATACGGCTGTTAATTTCAATGATGACAATGCACCTGCTCCCGGTAGGCACTAATGAACAAAAGCTCGGATTATGGATTAGCAACAGGCCCAACTATTTCCGCACCTAAGGTCTCATTGCCTAATAGCGGAGCCGGTTTAAATAATATCTCCCAAAAATTCCAACCTAACTTGTTCACCGGTAGTGGCACTTATACTTACAACTTGAATCTGACCCAGGCTCGCGCATTAACACCTACATTAACACTTTTATATAGCACAGGTTATGGTAACGGCGTTTTCGGACAAGGCTTTAATCTCAGTTATCCTCTCATCACACGCAAAACGCACAATGGTGTACCTACTTATAATGATGATAATGATATTTTCATATGGCAGGGTGAAGATCTCATTCAAAAGGGAAGCGCCATCGATAATGCTGATTGGCTTGTGCGCTATTATCTTCCACGTATTGTGCATGATTATTCCAGTATTGAATTTTGGAAGAGTAAAAATGACTCCTCTTCACATTGGGTTGTGCGTGCACCAGACGGTGTGAATTATATTTTTGGTACCACAGCAGATTCGAAAGTGGTGGACCCTGCTGATAGCAAACATATATTTAATTGGCTACTTAAAGAATCCATTGACGCTAAGGGGAATCGAGCATTATATAATTATATTAATCAACCTATTCAGGAAGGTAACCAAACTTATGTGGCATATGCCTTAAGTGAAATCAAATACGGTAATTATCATGCAAAAAAATCCCCAACTGAGCTTTTTGCCTTTCGACTTGTTTTTGATTATGGTGATAACACGGAATTAATAAAAAAGTTCCAGCAACAAAACGTACCAATTAGCTTGAATGGGCAGCAAATGCGTGAAGACAGTTTTCTGAACTTTCGTGCAGGTTTTGGTATTATCTACAATCAACTGTGTTATCACGCGTTTATGCTGCACCAATTTGAATCCGAATTTAATAATGAAGAAATTTTGGTGAGTTATTGGACATTCACTTATAAACAAGATCTCGCTCAAGCAAAGCCGCTGACATTTCTAACTTCTGTACAACGTACAGGTTGTTGCTATCGGGAAGATACCCACACGTATTTAACAAGGCATGCAGCCAAAGAGGTGTTTACTTATGCTGGTTTCGCGTTAAATTTGCAAAATGAGCAATTACTTTCGTTTGCAGGCTCCCCTTCTCCGAATGATATTAGCAAAACCATGTTCATAGATCTTTATCGTGAAGGACTCCCAGGCATATTATACAGTGATGAAAACACAACGCTCTTCTGGCGCAATCAGGGTTATGGTCATTTTGAACCGCCTCAGCGCTTAGCGAAATTACCTATCCATCGTGGTATGGGAGTTACGCGTTATCATTTATCCGACATTGAAGCGAACCACTCTTTGAATTTAATGGTGGTAAATGACTCGAGCACCGGCTTTTATAAGTTAGATAATGAGTTAAATTGGGCGAATTATAGGTTGTTGCCGAAATTTCCTGCCGAATATATGACACAAGAAGCGCAACTTGTTGATGTTACGGGTGGTGGTAAACCCGATTTAGTGATATTACAAAATAAAAACCCACGCTATTATCCGAATTTAGGCTTGCAGGGCTATGGCACTGCAAAGAAGATTACGCTGACTGATACGAATTTTCCATCAGGGTATATTCCTGATCAGCGAAAACTCGTCACGTTCGCCAATATTTTTGGTGATGGTATGTCGCACCGTGTCCAAGTTTCCTATAATAAGATTGAAGTGTGGCCTAATCTAGGTCGTGGCACGTTCGGCCGCAAAATCACCTTAGAGCAAGCCCCTCAATTTGAGAAAAGCGAAAAAGACTTTCATCCCAATACTTTGCAGTTTGTGAATATCGATGGTTCTGGTTTAGATTCTCTAGTTTATATTAAGTCCACAGGTTTAACTGTTTACATGAACCAAGGTATGAAATTTGCCAAGGAAGGTATTCAGCTTAATTTCCCAGCGGGCTTCAAATATTCTTCATTCGATCGGATTGAGTTTGTGGACGTTTTAGGACAAGGCAGAACGGGAATCGTTTTAATTCAGAATAGTAAAAAGCCGACTTATCACTATTACGACCTGTGTGCTGCTTTCAAGCCTTATGTATTAAAAACTATTGATAATAGCTTAGGTAGCACAACAATGCTCGAGTATATGAGTTCATCTGAGCAATATATTAATGACAAAATACACGGGCGGAAACAACTAAGTCGATTGCCTTTCCCGGTAACGGTAGTGAAATCAATCACTATAAAGGATAACATTACAGGAGTTGTAGTAACTGATTCATTTGCTTACCATGATGGTTATTATGATCCGATAGAAGGTGAATTTAATGGCTTTGGCTTAGTTGAGCATTCTGATAAAAATACTTTTGATAAAGTTCCTACTGCCAATGATGAAAACTATACAACGCCGATCATAACGAAGGTTTGGTATCATACCGGTGCCCAGAATATTGATGGTGGCATCTATCACATCAGCACACAATATAAAGATGAATATTTTGCTGGTGACAAGGATCAATATGCCATGCCAGATTCTACAGTAATATTAAAATCGGTACCCGCTCAATCGCAATATCCGAATGTTTGCTATACTATGCGTGGCAGTATACTAAGACAAGAAATCTACAGTGATAATATCGGTGATGAAAGTGCGAAAAAAAACCAACGTTTGATTTACAGTGCAACGCAACACAACTACACGGTTACGGCGATCAATATTGGAAAAGATAATCAGCCCGGTTGCTTTGCTATTCAGGCGAGAGAAAGCATATCATATGAATATGATGGTGATGTTAATGACCCAGTTGTGCATCATCAGTTATTTTTAAAATATGACGATTTTAACAATTTAGTTCAGCAGGCAACAATCGCTTACCCTCGACGAATAGCCGTAGATGAGAAATTCAAGCAAATGATGAAAGATTGTAATGTCAATCAGAAAGATATTGACATGATCGTTCAAGTAAATCCAAAACAAAAAGTCTTAGAGATTATTGTCGCCACAAACGAGTACGGAAATTTAGAGAGAAATACCGATAATGATAATACGGGAAAAGGGATTTTTAATCATCATGGAATCATTTTGAATAACACTTTATTGGATATCCAAGATGATGCAATGAGATTGCTTGGAAACCTGTTACAGAAATATTTGCCTTTCGAAACATTAAGAAAATATATTGATCATTTACCGGCCTCCGCAGTAACCATGCGCCATAAGGCATTTTTTTATAGAGATCAAAGCGGAGATGAAATAATTATTGATGTTAATCAAATAAAGGGTTTGCCTCTTTTGCACCATACCGAAGCAGCAGTTATTGGCGATGAGCAAGCACGAGTAGTTTATGATAAATCTTTTGGCGATATTGATGCTATATTTACAGCTGAATGTGGTTACATTAAAAGTGATGGTAAAACATGGTATCAATCCAGTGATGTACAACTTTATGATACAAAAAATTATTTTGTTGTTGATGGTCAACAGAGCTTAAATATTGCTATCCTCAACAATCCATTATGGCGCAAGACAGAGATTATTTATGATGATTATCGTTTGGCAATCACTGGTGTCAAACGATACTTAAATGGGAAACCAGTTGATAAAAATCCACAGATGATAATTGATTACCGATCTATTAAGCCTTATCAATTGACTGATGTTAATGATATAAAAACACAGGTAATTTATGACCCTCTGGGCGTTGTCGTGGCAACGACAATTTGTGGGACAATTGAAGCGAAACGTCAAGGTCAGTTATTTGAAAATCGGGATGATCTATTAGCGCGATTATTATCTTTGACAACACTTGAGCAAATATTTGAGCAGAGTAATTCGTATTTGAATAATACACTATCATCGATGGTATTTTACTCAGTGGAAGTAACAGATACGAAAAATCCTAATTGGACCGTTAGCTTTGTTCGACAAGTCGATGAAGACCCATTGCCCTCTTTCGAGGTGCCTATTCCTAAATCTCAGCATCAAACGTCTATTAAGTATTACAATGGATTTGGTAAAGTCACACAAACAAAGAAATTGGCGAATACTGATCAGTGGTTGGTATCAGGCTTCAAAATTCATAATGATAAAGGGCTGGTAATGCATCAATATTTACCGAGGTGGGCGAACGTTGATGCGGTCTATAAGTTTGAACCTGAAATTCAACCTGTTTCAACCCGGTCTGTTCCGCCGACAAGAAATTTTTATGACGGATTAAATCGTTTAGTGAGAGTCATCAAACCTGATAGTTCTTTATTAAAAACGGCTATTACACCATGGTATGTGTTGCACTATGATGAAAATGATTGTGACGACAACAGTTTTTTTGCAAAAACACCAGTGATTCAAATTCTTGATGCTTTAGGACATGACATTGCTAATGTGCAAATATTGACCGACGAGGAAAATCCTGTTCGAACACTTTTGGTGACCCATTTTAGGTATAATATTCTGAAGCAGTTGATTGCAGAGCGTGACCCACGAATTCCAAAAGACAACATCACGTATACCTATAATATGTTAGGTAAAGTTATCAAAACCGATTCGGTTGATCGCAACATAGAAATAGTTCTAGAAAATAAATATGAGCGAAAGTTATATTACCACGATGGGCGTTACAAATTGAGATACACATTCGATCAATGGGATAGATTGGTGAAGACTGAAGTAGCGCTATTAAATCAAGTGAAGTATCAAGCTATCGAAAAGATCGAATATGGCACCCCTGATCAAAGTAAGTATAACGCGAATGAGAAGGTGACAAAAAAAATTGATCAAGCCGGGATCGCAGGTTATATAGCATACAATTTGTATGGCAAATGCATTAGGGAAACTCGCCAGACTTTTACTCCACAAGAAATCATAGGGTCAGATATTTTTACTGATTTAACTAATATTGATATCAGTGGGAAGCTTAACAAAGAGCTAAATTTGTTGGAGATTTATTTTAATAATCGGGGGCAGATATTAGCCATTAGGTACCCTGATAATTCCATCGAGGTCAATCGCTATAATGCAATGAGCCAGTTGCTATCAGTGGATTTCTATTTGAGAGGTAAAAGAGAAAACAAGCGTACCATTGTCACTGATATAGAATATAACGAGATGAATCAAACTCTATCTAAAAAATTCGGCAATAACCTAGCAGTTCAGTATGCATATGAGCAGGAAACAGGTCGCTTGTCAAAACTCTCAGCCCAGCTGAAAGAAAAAATATACCAAGATATTCGTTATGATTATGACAAAGGGGGTAATATAACGAGGATTGCCGATAACTCACTAAACGAAATCTTATCATTAGGACAAGATGATTGCCCATCAGATTTTGACTATAAATATGACTCGCTTTATCGGGTCCGTGCTGCAAGTTCGAGACAAATTGTTGGCAAGCTAGATACTAGAAAAGAAGGCGGTGACACCACAACAATCGCTAAAAGTCGATTCGGGTTATTTGCAAAAAAGGAAAATGTCAACAATTCCAATCCCGGCGAGAGGCCACGATTTGTTAAAACCCATGAAGCTTTCGGCTTCGATAAAGGTAATAATGTTATTGATAAAACTCTAACAAGTGCAAGTAAAGAAGAAATTGAAAAGTACCACATGGAAATGGAGGATCAAACAAATCGATTAAAAGCAGTACAATCTACGGGCGAGACTACTTTAGATACTCATCCAGATTACGACTATTCTGGTAATATTTCAAAAGGGTTATACGATGCCCAATCAGAATTTACCTGGAGCTATAAAAACCAAATGGTAAAATTTCATGCTGCTGAAGGAGAAGATGAATATTATCGCTATTCATCAGAAATAAATCGCATGATCAGTGTATCTGTGAAGGATGGCATCATTACAGAAACTATCCATTTGAGGTCATTTTCTATCCATCGAACCTACGAACCAAATAAAGTTTCAACGGTAACCTATACCCTTCATGTGGGGGATCATATGCAACAGGTGGCCGCTTTTAGCTATCACACTGACGACAAAGATGATCAAAAGTATATTGACCAACTTATATTCCATTTAATCAATCATCTCAATTCAGTTACTATAGACGTATTAGAAGACGGTCAAGTGCTAAATTATGAAGACTTTTTGGCTTTTGGTGATACTTCTTTCGTGGTGACAGCTGAGGAATACGATTTTGATCAAAAGCATTATCGATATTCTTCTCATAAGCGAAATAAGACCAACGGATTGTATTTTTTTGGAGCTAGATATTATTCGCCGTGGTTAGGCAAGTGGGTTTCGCCTGACCCTATAGGGATTAAAGATAGTCTGAATGAGTTTGAGTTTGTCCGTAATCGGCCTGTGATAGGTGTCGATCGTGATGGCTTCAGTTTTGAGTGGTTGAAGCAGGATAAGATAGATGCCATTAACAACTCTGGCAATTTTACGGTACATCAAATAAATCATGTATTTATGCACTTTGACAAAGAAACTAAACCAAGATTGGTAGGTATGGGTACTATAACTTCAAATCATAATTATGCGATTGAAGTGCATGATGAAAGCATAAAGGATAAACTAATAAATCATTTGACAAAGGGTACAGAAGCTGACATTAGTGCGTTTCGTCAGATTCTGCATGAACGCATAGGAGTTGGAAACAGTGGCTCGACCCATTTTATGCTATTACATGATGTTACTGACCCTGATCCTAAGAATCATAAGCTATATATTTTTAGTAGTGGCGGTATGGAAAAAGGTAAAAATTATAATCCTGAGAAGCAGTCTCACACTGAGGCCTTTGGGATAGGTTTCGCTGTTGAGAAATCAATAAACAATGTAAAATTATACGGAGAGTTAAAGCCATGTTCTCAAGATACAAATGATGGTTGCGATAAAAAAATAGCTGAAGCGCGAGAAAATGGCGTAGTTAAAGCAGACGGTTCGGTACATAAATTTGGGCAACTTGACTATACATCCAAATTTAGAAGGCCTGAAAATAAAGAATGGTCTAGAAAGCCTCCTTTTGAGCTTAAATATAATTCCAAGGCTAGACAACGCATTGCGGAATATAAAAAGCATATTCGTAAGCTAGGAAAATGGCTGGTGAAAAAAAATGTGACTAATGCATATTGGGGGTTGAACAAACTTAATAATTTCCCCGCACTAGCTCGTGAGAATAAAGCTTTTCACGAAGTAAGATCACAGGCGTTTAAGTTTTTTGGTTTTAAGGATGAAAACGATTTTGTGGCTAGTAACGCCCTCGTGGTGATCGATAAATATAAAAAAATATATAAGAAAAAAAAATAGTCGCAAATTCCGGGTTGTAAAAATTATGAGAATCTGATAAAATGTGATTAGGTATGATTTTCGCTTTTAAAGAATATACACTAAATGGTTTCGAGTAGAGATTGGTTCTCCAAAATGGTTAGAATCTAATTCGTTGGATAATGATACAACTGCTGGAGAACCGACATGATAGACAATACCACAGTTCATTTAGAACAGGTTATACGTACTGATGAAGGCGAGATGAGCAACCACTTATGTTAGCTTGTAAGAAACCCAGTTGAAGAGACATTAAATCAAATATTGGATGCGCAAGCGAATGAACTTTATCGGGCTGAAAACTAGGAACGTACAGAGCAGCGAAAAGATCAGCGACGAGGTTTTTATCAAAGCCAATTGGATATCAATGCAGGACGGGTAAGATTGACCATTACTAAGTTGAGACAAAAAAATTGAAGTGGCGATTATCGATCGCTATAGTCCCCGTGAAACTTGGGTGGAAGAGGCATTGATAGAAATATATTTGGCAGATGTATCCCTATGACGTGTTCAAGATATTACCCAAGTTTATAGAAAATCTAAAGTCAGTCTGTCAACGGGCAGTAAGCTGAATCAAAAAGCATATTAAAATATCGAGAGATGGCTCAATCCGCTTAGATGAAGAAGCATGGAGGTTTTGATCCATGGAGAATTAAATAGCGAAAAAATGTTGACACTATCCACCAATTTATAGTGTACAAAGTACGACAAGCTGACTTGAGTGCGCTTTCCTCAAAACTAGCTTATAGTGGTGGCAAAAGCACAAGTTGCTGCCTTAGAGCAGAAAAATGAAGATTATTTTGGTTGCGGAGGAATAGAAACTGCTCATTCAGGTTATGTGTATTCTCGTGGTATCTTCTATGTCGGTACTCTAGCAGGGAGTGGAGGCATATATCAGAAAACCTTTGTCGAAACCTCTTTTAACCTAAACTTTATGCGAGTTGGAATACCCCATACTTTGAATGCTATAAGACTTGCTCCCAGGGGTTATTCAGGTGAGAATACCTCCATTTGACCATCAGGGAGCCTGTAATGACGAGTCGCCATGTCTTAGCCAATGCTATCCGTGCTTTGAGTATGGATGCTGTACAAAAAGCCAATTCCGGGCATCCGGGGATGCCGATGGGGATGGCGGAGATTGCGGAGGTGTTATGGAATGATTATTTGCAGCATAATCCGGCTAATCCAGAGTGGGTTAATCGGGATCGATTTGTGCTTTCCAATGGGCATGGCGCGATGTTGCAATATTCGCTGCTGCATTTGACAGGCTACGATCTCTCTTTAGAAGATCTTAAAAATTTCCGTCAGTGGCATTCAAAAACACCGGGTCATCCTGAATTTGGTGATACACCGGGCGTGGAAACAACCACGGGGCCGCTGGGACAAGGTTTGGCCAATGGCGTCGGTATGGCCTTAGCCGAAAAAACACTGGCTGCGCAATTTAATCGACCAGGACATACTATCGTTGATCATTACACCTACATTTTTGCAGGCGATGGTTGTTTAATGGAAGGCGTTTCACATGAAGCCTGTTCGTTGGCGGGAACCCTGGGGCTTGGAAAATTAATCGTATTTTACGATGACAACGGCATTTCGATTGATGGCAAAGTGGGTGGTTGGTTTACTGACGATACACCTCAACGATTTGCTGCCTATAATTGGCATGTAATTCCAGAAGTGGATGGACACGATTCAGAAGCGATTCGTGCAGCCGTTGAACATGCACGTGCTGTCAAAGATAAACCCACATTAATTTGTTGCCAAACGGTGATTGGACACGGTGCGCCTAATCTAGCGGGTAGTCATAAAGTGCATGGTTCTCCGCTGGGTGAAGAAGAAATTGCAGCCGTACGTGAAAATATTGGTTGGAATTATCCGCCTTTTGTAATCCCTGAAGAAATTTATAAAGCTTGGGATGCGCGCAATGAAGGAAAAGAGCGTGAACAACAATGGCAACAAAAATTTAATGCCTATCAAAAAGAATACCCAGAATTAGCGGCAGAATTTCTACGTCGGATGAATAAAAAATTGCCAGATAATTGGCGTGAAATTGCAACGCACTTTCGTGATGAATGCCAAAAATCTGCTGGGAATATTGCAACTCGGACGGCATCTAAAAATTGTTTAGATGCCTTTGCTCCGCATTTTCAAGAATTATTAGGCGGATCTGCCGATTTAACGGGATCCAATTTAACCTGGTGGGCCGGCTCAGAAGATCTTCGTAAATCAGAAAGCTCCGGTAATTATCTTCATTATGGTGTGCGAGAATTTGGTATGTGCGCCATCATGAATGGATTGGCACAGCACGGGGGATTTATTCCGTACGGTGGTACATTTTTAGTCTTTGTAGATTATGCACGAAATGCTCTGCGTTTATCAGCCTTAATGAAATCGCAAGTGATTTATGTCTTGAGTCATGACTCTATCGGGCTGGGTGAAGATGGCCCTACTCATCAACCCATTGAACATGCATCGATGTTGCGAATGACACCCGGCCTTTCTGTGTGGCGTCCTTGCGACGCAGTTGAAACTGCAGTGTCATGGCAATTTGCTATCGAGCATCAAGGACCGACCTGTTTGTTATTAAGTCGGCAAAATATACCTAAACAAACGCGTGATGCGAACATGCTCGAAAATATTCGACGTGGTGCTTATATTTTAAAAGATTGCGAAGGCACACCTGATGCAATCATTATCGCAACAGGATCGGAAGTGCCCATCGCGATGGCAGCGATGGAGCAATTATCCAAAAGTTGTCGACTGCGTGTTGTTTCAATGCCTTCTACAGATGCCTTTTTAGCGCAAGATCCTGCTTATC
Source organism: uncultured Gammaproteobacteria bacterium (assembly GCA_964567285.1). Taxonomy (GTDB): domain Bacteria; phylum Pseudomonadota; class Gammaproteobacteria; order JAIEPX01; family JAIEPX01; genus JAIEPX01. The sequence continues at coordinate 235,317 of CAZMLO010000001.1, read as the reverse complement.
GCGAATCCGTTTTGCCACGAGAAGTGACTGCACGCGTTGCGATTGAAGCGGGCAGCACAGCGTATTGGTATCAATTTGTAGGTAGTTGTGGAAAAGTGATTGGGTTAGATCGATTTGGAGCGTCTGCCCCTTATCAAACTTTGTATGAAAAATTAGGATTGACGCCAACGGCTGTAGTGAATGCAGTGAAAGAATGTTTGGCAGAAAGTTTAGTTAACTAAGAATTTTTATTGGAGGAGTTTTAGATGGCTATTAAAATCGCGATAAATGGTTTTGGTCGAATTGGGCGTATGATTTTACGGGCAGTATTTGAATACAATCGTCAAAATGAATTTCAAATTGTTGGAATCAACGATACCAGTGATATTAAAATATTAGCGCATCTTGCAAAGTATGATAGCACGCACGGAAAATTTCCGGGCGAAATTAGCGTTGATGGAAATACGTTGGTTGTGAATGGTCAGCGAATCGCTATTTTCTCAGAACGTGATCCTGCTCAATTGCCTTGGGCGAAATTAGGGGTGGATGTAGTTCACGAATGCACCGGACATTTTACTTCTAAAGAAAAAGCGCAAGTGCACATTAAAGCCGGTGCTAAAAAAGTGATTATTTCTGCGCCAGCAGGAACCGATGCAGATGCTACTATCGTTTATGGTGTCAATCACAACACCTTAAAAGCCTCGGATACTATTATTTCGAATGCTTCTTGCACTACAAATTGTTTGGCACCCTTAGTGAAACCACTGCATGAAAAAATCGGTATCGTTAATGGTTTGATGACAACCATACATGCTTATACCAACGATCAAAAATTGCTCGATGCTCCACACTCTGATTTGCATCGTGCTCGGGCCGCTGCGCTATCGATGATTCCTTCTAAAACAGGAGCAGCTTCCGCAGTAGGATTAGTATTGCCTGAATTAAATGGTCGTTTAGATGGTTTTGCAATTCGAGTGCCAACAGCGAATGTGTCGATTGTTGACCTCACTTTTACTTCTGCGCGAGAAACCGATGCAGCTGAAGTAAACTCCATTTTGAAAGCAGCCGCAGAAAACGAGCTGAAGAATATTATAGAGTTTTGTGATATTCCGCTGGTCTCCATCGATTTTAATCATAATCCCGCTTCCTCGGTAGTAGATTCAAGTCTGACACGCGTTAATCGTAATCTCGTTAAAGTCTGTGCTTGGTATGATAATGAATGGGGTTTTGCAAATCGAATGCTCGACACCACGGTAGCATTAGTCACCGCGAAACAAAATGCTGAGGTTGCTCATGCATAAAATGACGGATTTGGATCTTAGCGGGAAGCGAGTGCTAATCCGCGAGGATTTAAATGTTCCGCTTCAGGATGGCAAAATTAGCAGTGATGCACGAATTATTGCTGCATTGCCTACTATTCAAGTTGCTATGAAAAAAAATGCGAAAGTGATTGTCATGTCGCATTTGGGTCGACCCAAAGAAGGCGAGGCCGATGCTCAATATTCTTTGTTGCCTGTGGCGAATCGATTGAGTGAGTTGTTGCACTACCCTGTGAAGTTCATCAAAGATTGGGATCAGGATTTTCAGTTGGCGGATGGTGAAGTTGCGCTGCTGGAAAATGTTCGCTTCAATCCCGGTGAAGAAAAAAATGAAGATACATTAGCGAAAAAATTGGCAGGGCTCTGTGATATTTTTGTGATGGATGCTTTTGCGACGGCACATCGAGCTCAAGCTTCGACAGTTGGGGTTGCAAAATATGCGCCCATTGCCTGTGCAGGCCCTCTGCTCACTCAAGAATTAGACGCTTTGCGTACGGCGATTGCTGAGCCAAAACACCCTTTGCTCGCTATTGTCGGTGGTTCCAAAGTCTCCACAAAATTAACCGTATTAAATGCACTCGCACAAAAAGTTGATCAGCTGATTCTGGGTGGTGGTATCGCCAATACTTTTTTATGCGCAGCAGGATATCCGATTGGAAAATCTTTGTATGAGGCTGAATTCATTCAGCAAGCGCAGGCATTGATGAAACAAACTGCTATCCCTTTGCCCACCGACGTCGTTGTTGCAAAAGAATTTAGCCGAAATTCTCCACCCATTTTAAAATCGGTTGATCAAGTAGAGTCGGATGAATTAATTTTAGATATTGGCCCAAACACCGCTGAAACCTATGCTGCATTAATCCACAGTTCAGCGACTATTATTTGGAATGGACCTGTTGGCGTATTTGAATGGCCGGCGTTCTCTCAAGGAACGCAGCGAATTGCAACGGCAATCGCTAATAGTCATGCTTATTCATTAGCGGGGGGTGGTGATACTATCGCCGCTATTGAACAATTTGGTTTGGCTAATAAAATATCTTACATCTCCACCGGTGGAGGTGCATTTCTCGAGTTTTTAGAAGGAAAAAATTTGCCCGCTGTGGCTGCATTGGAGGAACGATGTTAAGAAGGACGAAAATTGTGGCTACCTTAGGCCCTGCCACAGATAATATGGAAAATTTGAGTAAAATGATCGCGGCTGGTGTCGATATTGTTCGCGTTAATTTTTCTCATGGCACTCAAGAAGAACATGAGGCACGAATTAAGGCGGTACGTCGTTGTGCAAAAGAGCATGAACGCGTGGTAGGTATTTTAGCAGATATGCAAGGCCCTAAAATCCGAGTGGCTCGCTTTAGAGAAGGCTTCGTCGAATTGAAACCCGCTCAGCCATTTTGCTTAGATGCCGATTTAGACAAAGATGCGGGCAATGATGATGCAGTTGGCATCGATTACAAAGATCTTCCTAAAGATGTGCATTCAGGTGATACTTTATTGCTCGATGATGGACGTATTGTGATGACAGTTAAGTCAGTGGCCGGAAATAAAATTAATTGTGAAGTCGTCACCGGTGGGAAATTATCGAATAATAAAGGCATTAATCGAATGGGCGGAGGATTGTCAGCGGGCGCTTTAACAGATAAAGATCGTGCAGATTTAGAAATGGCGGCAAAAATCGATGTGGATTATGTGGCTATTTCATTTCCTCGTAGTGCCAAAGATATGCAGGAAGCACGGGAACTGTTGGATAAGGCGGGTGGAAAATCAATCGGTACAGTGGCAAAAATAGAGCGAACTGAAGCAGTTACAAATATTGATGAAATTATTTTAGCATCGAGTGCAGTGATGGTTGCGCGCGGAGATTTATCGGTAGAAATAGGCGATGCCGAAGTTCCTGCTGTACAAAAACAGATTATTCGTCGCGCACGATTTCACAATCGACCCGTCATCACCGCGACTCAAATGATGGAATCGATGATTGAAAGTTCTGTACCCACTCGTGCAGAAGTTTCAGATGTAGCCAATGCTGTTTTGGATGGCACTGATGCAGTGATGTTGTCCGCAGAAACGGCTGTGGGAAAACATCCCGAAATAGTGATTGAAGCTGTTGCGCGGGTATGTCTCGGTGTTGAAAAACATCCGATTGCAACCAAAAGTAGTTCCGTGCCTGAACAACATTTTAGCCGCGTTGATGAAGCCATTGCAGTGGCTTCCATGTACACCGCAAATCATCTGAATATCAAAGCCATTATCGCGCTTACTGAATCAGGTGCAACACCACTTTGGATGTCAAGAATTCGTACCTGCATTCCCGTTTTTGGTCTGAGCCGCCTAGCCAAAACGCGTGCAAAGATGGCATTATTTCGTGGAGTTTATCCGCTCGAATTTGACGTTACAAAATTAAATCGAGATGAAGTCAATCGTTTAGCTGTTTTAGAACTTGAAAAACGCGGTTTTGTGCAAAAAGACGATCTGGTTATTATCACCAAAGGTGATCACATGGGAATTTTAGGCGGTACTAACGCCCTCAAAATTGTTCAAGTAGGAGAGGTCATTTAAATGTCAACCTGGATGCAAATTTTCTACATTTTAATCGCCGCGGCGTTTGTCTGGTTTATCTATACTCGAATCAAACATTTCCCCAAGGAACTGTTCAGCAAAGAATCTATACACAAAAGCATTTATGTCACAGGAATGCTTGCCTTGGGATTAATTATTTTCATCTGGATCTTGGTGAAGTTACTGCAGATGTAAACTGGGTAAACAATGCCCCCCTGCTGTTGAAATTCTACAGGAAACCACTGTTATGTTAGCCATTGCAAAGACGATCCTTGATAGATTAGAGAAAGAAAGCATGCTTTCTAAAGTCTCACGCATAATATTATTTGGGTCTCGTGCTCGAGGGGATCACAATGCTCGTTCGGATATAGATTTAGCTATTGATGCGAGCAATCTTACAGAGTCTGAATGGATTGCCATATTGAATGTTTTAGAAGAGACGCCGACATTGCTAAAGATTGATACTGTACGATATAATGAAGTATCAGATGATTTACGCACCCAAATTGATCAACAAGGGATTATCATTTATGAGCGAAACTAAAATAAAGCAAAGCCTTGCTAATCTTGAGAAGGCTCTAGCAAAACTAAATGACGCGTTATCTCTAGAAAATCCTGATCAATTAAGTATCGATGGTACCATACAACGTTTTGAATTTACCCTGGAGTTGTTCTGGAAAACGCTTAAAAGAATATTAGAAAATGAAGGGGTTCATACTGATACTCCTAAGGCGGTATTGAAAGAAGCCTTTCAGCTAGGTTGGTTGCACAATGAAACGGCATGGCTACAAATGCTCAATGATCGCAATCAGACGTCCCATGTCTATGATGAAAAAATGGCTAAACGAATTTATTTAGACATCAAGAAATATTCTCCTGAAATGCAAACTGTGTTTAACGAAATAAAATTACGATTTTTTTAGACAATTGATTCTTTGGAACATGGGAACATGGTGTCAGATCTAAGATTTATCCATCCCATCAAAAATACGATGGGAATAGATAAATCCTAGATCTGACACCTTGCTCGTTAGTTTTCAGACCCTTCTCGATAAACAGCAGTAACATTTCGATAATTTATTATTTTCACGTCGCCGATCATTTGTGTTTGATCGCCTGTGTACACCAAATAACTTCTTCTGACACGTTCTTCCGTCAGTTTTTTGAAATAATTTAATCCGCGAATAAACCCGCGTGTGTAGGTTTTTGCTGACTTGACTTCGATTGGAATTAGCTCATTGCCCTGTTTGACAATGATATCGACTTCATTCTTGTTACTGTCTCGGAAATAATAGAGATTGGGATCTAAGCCACGATTGTATCGATATTTCATGAGTTCATTGACAACAAGATTTTCAACCAAATATCCGCGAAGTGGATCGCGCTCAATTTGCGATGGCGATTCAATACCTAAGAGATACGACACTAGTCCAACGTCCGAAAAATATAACTTTGATGATTTAATTATGCGCTTACCAAAATTTTCAAAATAGGGCTGCAGGCGATGTATAATGTAAGATGCTTCTAAAATTGACAGCCAATGTTTTACTGTATGAATCGAAATCCCAAGTTCATTACTGAGTGAAGAATATTCTAGAACTTGTCCTACTCGCCCAGCACACAGTTTCATAAACAACTGGAATTGTACCAAGTCTTTAATATCTGAAATTCTACGTACATCTTTTTCGATATAGGTTTGCAAATAGTTGCGGTATGCTTTTGTTGGATTCAGTTGTTTACTGTAAATTCTTGGGTAAAAACCATGATAGATCTGTGTATCGATATCCATGCTGAAATTTGCTCGCTGTAGCTCATCGAGCGTCATGGGATATAAATTCAATAGCCCGATTCTTCCTGCTAATGATTGGCTCACTGCTTCATGTAATTCGATTTGATGACTGCCAGTAATAACATACATACCATTAACTTTCTTATTATCGACGATGTCTTGAATGTATGACAGCAAATCGGGAGCATACTGAATTTCATCGATAATCATACCGTTGGGATGCCGATCGAGGAATGCACGAGGATCAGTTTGAGCTAGAAGCCGTACCTCAGGCACCTCTAAATTTTCATAGGGCATATCAGCAAAGTACCGACGCACTGCTGTCGTTTTACCTGATTGCCGAGGGCCCATCAGCCCGACAACGGGATAATGTTTTGCGGTATCCAATAATTCTGCTTCAATCGTTCTATTGTACATAGGCATCCTATGCAATATTGAGGTTCGACTTCATTATTACATAGAATTTGTCATTGTCAAGTATATTATCTATGTAATATTGTTGTAGTACATTAATATTGCATAGATGCGACATTCTTTAATCGATTGACCCATCTTTTTGCTGCTGGACAATGAGGCATCGATAGGTATTATTAAGCCAGTTAACAAATAGGTCTAAAATGAGGTATTGTACAGTTGCGTAAAAAATATATTGATGCTGTCATGCAGATGAGGCCAAACATCAATAAAGTTATGGCTCGATTAAAAAGTGCTCATGTGCGCTCAGTTCATGAATTCAAGTTTAATGATCAGTACTATAAATCAGGTTCCTCAGATCATCAGGGCGCATACGTGTTTATGAGGTCCTGGGTTGCAGGCGGAGCATTGGTTTTGCTGACTACTGCAGATTCAGAAGAACCTCAGGATCCTAAAAAATACAGTCGTAATGCCTATTTAACTAACATGGAAACATTAATCAGCACTCATTATCCAAGGATAGCGAGTTTACCGGAAGGAATGTTGTCACTGATTATTGAGCAGTTAGATTGGGTGCAGCACAATACTGATTTCACGCCACAGGCTTCTGTCATATACGATGCCTCTGATAATAAAGTTAATATTAGTAATCATCTTAATCGTGAAATACTGCGCGCACTAACTCGAATAGAAATGTTACTCTTAGTGGTTCAAACTGACATAAAAAACACAGATCAGATTTCAAAAAGTTATGAGGCTTTTACCAAAGATCAAAGTGAGTCTGAAAAACTATCGTTCAAAGACTTTTCTTGTCTTTTAGATGAATTTCAACTTGATGAAGATGAGGTCGATGGCCAAATTCGTGCGGTTTTAATTGGTGCTGCAACATTATCGCCAGCTGCAAAATATTATGTGGCTCAAACTGAATATGCAAAACAATACCCATACGATAGTGTCCAATTTAGCGGTTTTACAGTGACATTGATGCCAGCGATGTATCCAGCTTATTCGAGTGCAAGCCAAAAAGTGCAGCGCTTAATTCATTTTGCCTTTCCAAACGACCGTCAGCATTGGCGACACATGTTTTATTTAGAGAATAATTCTGCCTTTCAGGATTTTGAGAGAGCCAGAGCCTCTTCTGAAACGGTATCATTTTGGAAGCGTTATTGGTTGATAAATGCTTTTGGCTTTAATGGCCATATTAAATTGAATAGCGCGGTTTTCTATGATAACAGCGTTGCGCTGAGGGCAAGATTATTACATGCAGCGATGGACGCCCATTATCAAGACCCCACAAAAAGCACGGCCGTTACCTATGCCAAACTTTGTGCCAACGAGCTGAAAATAGATGCGAACGAAGATGAGGCACTATTGCTAACACGCGTGATGACGATGATAAATCTCATGACACCGACCGCAGCTTCCAATATGTACAAAGCGCTGCAAGAATATCCTGAGCGAGACTCGCTAGTTCAATTACACAAGCAAACTTTCCAAAGCGATCTTCTGGTCACTTATTTACCTGCTCTTTTGTACAATGTCTGGTCCGTTCGACATCAAGAGAGCGATGTGATTTCAGCTTTTCATTGGGCAAACAAAATCATTCCTGGTTTTAGACATAACAATCCATTGAGCTTCAGAACCATGAATCGACCTGCTGTAGAAATTTTAATAGCCTCTGAATTTTCAGACGCCGCTTTAGTAATCAATGAAAAAGGAGAAGTGAGTGCACGTGAGATTCCGGATTTAGAACTGAAGAGTACTCGGGATGCTGATTAAAAAATAGATCTGACACCTTTCTTGATGCTCTCCCTTTGATATATACTTTAGATTTAACTTAAGCTTAAATTGCTCGGAAAAAATATGGGTGATGCAATTATTGTTCGAGTCACGCCTAATGCCTCTTCAAATCGGATTAAAATTGAAGAGTTGGCAGATGGATCTACTCGATATCGCGTGTACGTGACGGTAGCTGCAGAAGATGGTAAAGCGAATGAGGCTGTTTTGAAATTGTTGGCCAAGACATTCAGCTTGCCTAAATCAGCTTTAGTGATTGTACGCGGAAAATTGAGTTCAGACAAAATCATTAGGATTCTTGAATAAGTGAACTTCCATTAGTTCTACTAATTTTCTCTACTCAAAAGCACACAGATTTAAGCATTTTGGATCAAATCTTGGTGCCAATGAAGTAGGTGGATGTGGCAGTTGTCGCTGAAATAAAGGTTCCCCAGAGTATATCGTAGAGTGTGATTTGCAGAGGCCAGTTTTTCAATGTGGCTAGGTTTGTTAAATCGTAAGATGAATAGCACACCAAACCAAAAGCGGCACCATATAAAACTGCATACTCCCAGCTGGCTGATCTTGTTGCCGGTAAAATCACAAATACCACGAGGCCGGCGATATAGATAGCATAAAAGAGTATTGCAGCTCCCCAACGGATTTGGTCGGTCATCAAAAACCCTATTTGCTCTGAATATAGTTCTTTAGCGATAACGCCTAACCATAGGAGGTCAATTAAGAAAAACACTATGAATGCAATAAAATAATATTTGATGAACAACACGATAAAATTTCCCTGTTTAGTTGAATTACAAGTACTTAGTCGTTTAATGATACCATAGGGATCTGATATTTCAAAAATCTTTTATTTATAATAATATTTCTATTTTAACTTTTCCTCGCTTCTTGGTAGTGGCTGTACATAATAATGGGGAATAGAAACATCCAAATAAGACCGATCAAAATAACACTCCAGTTGCCATATACAAAGGTGATTGCCGATAGACGTTCGCCAAACAAATACGCTAAAGGAAATCCAACGAATGAACAAAGGCCAATAAAAATCGGACGAGACCAAAGAGATTTTAATAATGCATGTGTAACTAAAGAGAGCTCTAGCCATAAAATAATGAGCCAAGGAGGGCATGAATAGGGGTAAAAATAATTATCTGAATAAATGAATATATGTAGCCAACTCATAGCACTATCAACCGCGATTCCACAGCTGGTCAGAGTGATGGTAAAGCTTAAGAGTTTCCGCATATCCTTTGCGATACGATATTGCCAAAGGTATTGTAAAGACAAAATACCAATACTAATTGTTAGGCCGAAGACGCTTTGATTTTTTCCAGCAAAGTAAACGCAGGCAAACCAAATAATATAGTATGATATCAGGTGAAATAGCCTATTAAGATTGACTAAGGATATCATGACTGCTTACCCGATTTAGGATGAGGACAAAATTTTGCTCCTTTGATCCATAACCTCAAAGCCTGCCAATAAATGGCAGCGACAGTTTTGTAGGGGGAAAAGGGGTTCATTAAAAATTGTAAAGCGATTTGACGAGGTTCTAGCGGATGGTTTTCCAACTGAATCCCCGCTTTAAAATGCTCAGTATCACCTTGCCAGTTTTCCATTTTGAACACTACCCCCTTGTATGACTGAGAGAGTGAAAAAGCATAAGTAAAGTCCATTGATAAAAAAGGCGAAACATGTAAGATTTTATTAAACTGAGTGCAGAGGGCACCATTCTTGGACTGTAAGTCGAATAATTCATAGTAGTGTCTTTCACCCCAAGGTGTATTATGCACCTCAAGAATGATGCCTAATATCTTATCGCTATCCGCTGATGTGATAACAATGAAGCTAATTGGATTAAATGAAAAGCCAAAATGTGCTAATTGAGTGATTAGCATTATCCTATATGGAGCTTCTAAAATTCTCTTCGGTAGCATAGCGATAATGTTATCTCGTAATGATTCTGTGCTATTAGGAAAGTGATCGCGGTCTCTCAAACAAAATATACCTGCTCGGTTGTGTGTCAAAAAAAACTTGGATCTGAAAGTCTCGGATAAATTATCCAGATCAACAGCTACCATCAACATCCGATAACTAAACCGATGCTGAAATGGAATCAGACGTTGATGCCATACTTTACCGCTGTAAATTCCCTCGGTAATCAAAAGGAGACTCCTAACTGCTCACAGACACGTACTGAACTAGCGACTCCATCTTCATGAAAACCATTAAACCAATAGGCCCCGCAAAAAAAGCTATTATTTCTGCCGCTAATTTTGGAAAATTCCCCTTGAGCAGCAATAGCCTTTTGGTCTAAAACGGGATGAGCATACTCATGCCGACTGATAGTCAGGCTGGGATCAAGCTGGCTTGATAGATTAACACTCACAAAAAAATCACGCGATATTGCTAAGTTCTGCAGCCGATTCATATAATAGGTTAGTGTTGGTAGTTCAGTGCTATTTGAAAGATAATTCCAGCTTGCCCAAATACCTTTTCGCTTTGGCATAATTTGTGGGTCACTGTGTAAAATGACTTCATTAGTTTGGTACGGAATAGCGGATAATATATTAACCTCATCTACACTCGGACTTTCAAGTAAGTGTAAAACGGTATCACTATGGCATGCAAATATCACTTGATCAAAACCTAAGCGCTCGGCGCCTAAATGGAGGGTGACACCATCAGCGTCACGAGAGACTTTATGAACATAGGCATTGCTTAGCGTTTGAGCCTTCATCTTTTCCAACAATGTTCTAACATAATTGCGGCTCCCACCTGTAATAGTCAGCCACTGAGGTAATTCATTGAGGCTCAACAAACCGTGATTATCGAAAAACTTCAAAATAAATTTAGCCGGCATATTAGCAACGGTTTCTGCTGTACTTGACCAAATCGCAGCAACCATGGGTAATAGATAAACTTGCCAAAACCAATTTCGGTATCGGCGTGATTCCACATAGGCTCTTAAACTAAGGTCTTGTGTATTGGTCTGCAAGTAGTCTCTTGCTTCACGCTGAAAACGTAAAATATCACTGAGTAAGCCATAAAATTTTGGCCTGAGCAAATTGCGTTTTTGATTGAAGAGCGTTCGCAAGTTATGACCGCTATATTCCAAAGAGTGCTCTCTCGATGAAAAGCTAAAGCTCATTTCACTATTTTGGTAATCGACACCTATTTGTTCAATCAGCTTAGTAAATTTCGGGTAATTCTTCTTATTGAATACAATAAAGCCCGTATCGATGGCATACTTTTGTCCTTGATGCAGCACATCAACCGTATTTGTATGTCCACCGAAATAGGCGTTGGCTTCAAACAATGTAATTTTGGCATGTTGGCCTAGGATATAGGCACACGAAAGCCCAGAAATCCCTGAACCAATCACGGCAATTTTGTCCTTTAAAGCCATTAAAAATCCTTGGTTTGAACCCAGTTAATGAGTGAAATGATAAAAGAAAGCTGGGTTAAGCATACCACACGAAAATTCAAGAAACCCAATATATTTTCTCTAAGGTGAATACTATGATATATTGGTATCCATGAATAACCTTCAAGGATGATTATGAAGAAGTTAGCCCGATATGCTGTACTTAACAATTTGAAAATGCTGCAATTAGGTCAAATCACCTTACAAGAAGGCCAAAAGGAGTGGATTTTTGGAACACCTGGACCCCATTCTGTCACAGTCAAGATCCTCGATGAGAGTTTCTACAAAAAATTATTGGTGGGTGGTTCTCTCGGTGCGGCGGAATCTTATATTGCGGGTGAATGGCAGACGAACAATCTTACAGCACTATTGCGGATTATATTGCAAAACCAATCGGTAATGAGCCAACTTGATCGATGGTATTCAAAGCCGCTGCAATTATTTCGTACCCTTGGAATTAAGTTTCGCAAAAACACCTTGAAACGTTCTCGCGAAAATATTCATTCACATTACGACCTTGGAAATGAGTTTTTTCAAACATTTCTTGATAAAACAATGATGTACTCCTGTGCAATTTACGCATCCCCAACAGACGATCTTCATCAGGCACAGTTGACTAAAATCAAAAAGATCGCCGAAAAGCTTTCCCCAACTCCTCAAGATCATATCCTTGAAATTGGGACAGGCTGGGGTGGCTTAGCAATATATCTAGCTCAGCAATATAATTGTCATGTAACCACCACCACTATTTCAAATGAACAATATCAGTATGTCAAAGAGCGCATCAATGCGCTTAATCTTTCAGATAAGATTACTTTGCTAAATCAAGATTACCGTCAGTTAAAAGGACAATTTGATAAGATAGTTTCAATTGAGATGATTGAAGCGGTTGGACAAGAATATTTTGATATGTTTTTCAAAAAATGTGACGACTTACTTAAGCCAGACGGATTGCTGATTTTGCAGGCCATAACCATCAATGAACAATCTTATCGTTATGCAATCCAAAATATCGATTTCATCAAAAGATATATTTTTCCTGGTGGTTGCCTACCATCGATTCGCCGTATTGGAGATAGTATAGCAGAATCAACCCATCTAGAATGGGTGCATTTGACCAATATTGGTAAACACTATGCACAGACTCTTCGACACTGGCACGAGTCTCTTTTAAAGAACATTAATACTCTAAAAAATCTAGGCTTCTCGGAGCAGTTCATTCGGTTGTGGCAATATTACTTTTGTTATTGTGAAGCGGGATTCGAAGAAAGATACATCAGCGATGTACAAATCGTCTTCCAGAAACGCTGTTGAGAGTTGTAGGGCTATAAATTATGTTTAAATTTGAAAGATACAAGCATTTAAGAAAAGCTATTGGCGTTTTCGCTTTACTTGTGAGCATTATTTTTGGAATATGGCTCATTCTGTTAATGATCGGATATGATGTTGACTACCCCATTTTTGAGGCAAAGCTTAGTTTTGCTAATTACGTTCGCTTACTGGCGGAAATTGTAGTGGGCAGTCTGCTGCTGGCTGCAATTGCTTTCTTATGAGCCTCAGCGTCTGAAGGATGTAGAGAGCCTTTGACGACTAGGCGATTTTTCAGTATTCTCTTCGAGAATACCAGGGTGGTATAGACCGTTATTAATAAAAGGGAACTTGCTATGTTCAAGCTATCTGATGTGTTATTTCTTCTCGCAGTCAGTATATCCTTCATCGTTTCGGCTTATTTGTGGTTTAATGGTAATCAACTTGAAGGGATTTTTACTGCAATGTGGGTGCCCAGTATCTTAGCTTTTGCAATTTACTTCAAATTAACCTACCTAGTGTCCAAATCCAGGGATGAAGACCAATGAATCAATTTAATTTGCTCTACGTTGCAATACCTGTCTTTCTGTTGCTGCTGGCGGGAATTGGGCTGACCATATGGGAGTTCCGAACGCATATTATGAAAAAGCGTAGAAGGAAGTCGCGGTAGTTCGGTTTGCTGGATCATTGCTGTTTGCTTTGTAGTTTTCTAATGCGCCAAGGGAAAAAGAATGGAGTTTTTGCTTGATATTCTCGATAAGCTTCGCCTTTTGATTCCATAGATCCCTGTTCGGTTATCGGTCCGGTTAAGCGCGTCATGATAAGATATAAAGTTAATGGTGATAAGATGGCGATCCAGCCATATTGAACTGAGAAAGCTGTCAAAGCGAAACCGACCCAAACCAGCCATTCAAAAAAATAATTGGGATGTCGAGAATAGCGCCATAAACCAGTATTACAAACCTTCCCAGGGTATGTTTTGACAAATCGCCGCAATTGTAGATCGGCCACTGTCTCTAAAGCAATGGCAATACTGCTAATTCCGAGAGCCAAGTAATCAAGACTTATAAGAGAGTGAGTTATGCCTCGACTTTCAATGTAGAATGGACTCACAATGATCAGAATCAGAAGGCCTTGAAATTGAAAGTTGAGAAAAAAACCCAGAGAGGGGGCCATTCGCCATTGTGCGCTGAGTTGTTTATAGCGTTTATCTACCAGACCCACTCGGACACGAGTCCAGTAGAGATAGATCGATAGGCGCAGTGCCCAAGCTGTCAGAACAAGCCAGATTACAATGGTGCGGGTGTTTATGTTGCCCGAGAATAGGAACAAAGAACCGGCTAACCAATGGCCGATAGACCATGCAGCATCCACAATGCTGGGATTATCAGTAACCTTATAATAAATCCAAACGACTGACATCAATATGATTAGGCTGATCCACGACAGAATAATAGTTAACATACTGATATCCTTGGTTGATTTTATTACCACGTTGGCCAAATGATTAATATACGACTTATTCTATTATGAGTACATATTCAATACTGATCAAAGGACCCTAGGTCGAATTTGGTTTGGCTAAATATGGTACTCTTTAAATCATAATTCACACCTGAAAAAATTCGACTGCATTTCTTGGATCCGTTTATCAAGTTCTTCTTTACAAATTTTTACCGCTAAGGAGTGAGTATTCTTCTGCTCAAAGGCTAAAAATTCATTTGTTAGATCGATTAAAGCGTTAATAGAACTGTCTTTAACATTTGGAAACGGCGCCACCTCATCAGGTTGCTGCTCTTGATTCATTAGAGTGTCTAGAATCCTATTAAATAATAGACGACAAAACTCTCCATCTGAATCAAATTCAACGGCAATCGCCATTATTTCTGGTATCGATTTTGTTTTAGAATTAAATAACACATCAAACTGTGCTAAGAGCATAGATCGTTCAAGAACTGAGCTACTGCTTAGTTTGCCTACAGGAGTTTGACAAACCTGAATGTCAGTATGCTTTGAATTTAGAAGCAATCTCTTAATACCAACGCGACCTAATTTGACGAACTCTTCGGAATTTACCGGTGCTTCTAGATCAACAGGTGCAAGGGAAAATTGCTGATTTCGCATTTCATTTGGTAAAGCGAGTCCACAAAATTGGGGCCATCTAAAAAGCTCTGGCTTCGTAATAATAGGACTTTTTTCAATGAGGTGTGACCAAGACACTGGCTCAACAGACCCATTAAAATGGACTCTAGGATGGTCGAGTTCATTGAGGTAGAGGTAATAGGTACTGGAACCACCATTACGGCCATGAAATAATGACTTGCCTTCTTGCAGTAGAGTCAGCATTTTATGACTCAGCTCTGGGTTCTCGCCGCCATATGGCCAACAACCATTAGCTACAGTAATCAAATCACATTCGTTATCTGCTTGGAGTTCTAATTGTTGAAAACCATTGATTTGAAAAATTTCTATCATTAACTGATGCAAAAAATGTCCTAGGAGTTGATCATATTTGTTATAATCAGAAATGTAAGACCCATCAAAAATTTGTGGCACTTGTTCTCTATTGAGGAAGTGTAAATCGCCATCAACACAGAGTCGTAGATCCACTCTACCGTAGCCGTCACTGAGCCAACGTTGCAGTTTGAGTTTACCTACGACCTCGCCTTTCTCATAAATATACAGATGGATTGCTCCAGACAAATGATTGCTTTGGGCATTCACTTCACCTTCATTTCCAAAGCTACTCCCATACCAGCCACCAAAAATCCCTCGAATAACGAATTCTCGGCCGTGATAATTCACTGTCGAAAGTTCTATTCCAGCTTCCCCACCGACTAAATTTTTTTTATTTTCCATCAGTTGTTGCAAAAATGCTTTCTCAACCCGAAAGCCAGTTTCTAAATCTTGCATTCCGTTGTAACTATAGCCAAAACTATATTGCCGAGTGGACTGTGAAATGATGCGTGAGAGCTTCTTAGCTTTTGCCAGTAGGGTGCAGTAGCGGACTGCAAATCCAGTCAGTAGAGAGTACCGTTCTTCTGCTCCTCGTAATGAGTGACATTCTTGCTCTTGCAGTAGCTTAGCGAGCCTTTGGCCAAAGGCGCTGAGATCTTCTAAATTATTGAAATCGATGACTTGTAGAGGGTGTTGGCCCTGTTCTTGTAGTACTTTCTGTGGCTGTTCATCTCGATACTCATGCATACGCTGCGCTCTTTATGTTGCTAAAATATAGATAATTCCAGAATTACCAATAAAATACAATAATTTTCAGTGGCGGATGGCCATTTTCAGTTTCTCCGCCCCTGGGCACAGCCACCTCTTGGTCTCAAGCCTGAGGTCTACTTTTCAAAAGGAAAGATGACCTTCCATTCTTTTTTCATGCTGATCACGTGCCAGTTATTTTGTTTGGCTTCATCCATGAGGGCTTTTGAGAAATGCCCGACCTTTGAATTCACATCGTAGGCATATTCGCGTTTTGGGTCATCGTGATGAATTAAAACCATGAGTCGTTTGCCGGGGCCCGATTGTGTCCATTCTAGCATTTGGCGATCTCCATCGGAATTGCCGATCGCAATCAGAGGTTTTTTGCCGATAAATAAATTGATCGCTTCAGGCTTACCTTCTTTATCATCAAGGAACAATAATTTTCGACTTTTAATGAGCGTGGGTTTCTTGTCTTGATAGACGTAATCGGTTTTTCCGGCTGATCCGATTACATAGTTGGATTTGACGCCGTAGGAAGTGTCCGCATAGGCCCGAATAAAATCTTGTCCGCTACCACTGACAATATAAACCTGAAAATTATTTTTTCTTAAATAATTCATGATCTCTAACATGGGTTGGTAAACTAAGGCTGTATAGTGTTTTTTGAAGCGTGGATGAAGTGCCTTGGCTAACCATTGCTTTGCAATCTTTTTATAATTATCAACACTAATTGCTGAGCTTGGAACAGCATAGACATCTTCGACCTTATCGTTGATCTCTTCAATTTTTGCGGATGAGTGATAACCGCTGGCTTGTTTTCTTTCCAATTCATTTAAGCTATCTTGCATAAAAACCATTTGAGTATACATGGGCTGCTCGACCCATAAGGTTCCATCATTATCTATTGTGACGAATCGATCTTCAGGCGGAACATAATCTGAACTTTTTTTGTCAGTGACTGATTGAACAAAATCAATAATCGCTTGTTTGTTGAGTCCTTCACTCCAGGATGGCAATGGATCATGAGCTGCTCGGATGGCTGTAGTGAAATTGAGGATTGCTATAACACCTGCTGCGTAAAATAATTTTTGCATTGTTAGTACCTTCAAAAAAATAGTCGGATTTGTCAGTCTAAGCGGCCAATATTTGCTACTATCAGTATATTTTCTCACAAATAACATGAAAAGACAATATTTCATTGCCTTGTCAGGGGTCGATAAACCAAGGTAAGCTAAGGCTTTTATTGAATAGGCTATCGACGATGTCTGAGAACAAGATTTTACAGCTGGAAAAGAAATTATTGCACTATACGGGCAAGGCTATTGCGGATTTTAATATGATCCAGCGTGGTGATAAGGTAATGGTGTGTTTGTCGGGGGGCAAAGATTCATATACGATGCTCAAAATTCTAAATCAATTGCGCATTAATTCTCAAAATAAATTTTCCATTTTTGCTTTTACTTTGGATCAATCTCAGCCCGGTTGGGATGATAGTGGTATGCGAGCTTGGTTATCTGATCAACGCATTGAATTTGAAATTATGAATCAAGACACTTATTCCATTGTCAAAGAAAAAGTAGAAGAAGGAAAAACCTATTGTGGTTTGTGTTCACGCTTGCGCAGAGGGATTATTTATCGTTATGCCTCTGAAAATGGTTTTACAAAAATCGCTTTAGGGCATCATCGAGATGATCTTATCGAAACGCTATTAATGTCGATACTGTATAACGGTGACATTCGTTCGATGCCCCCCAAATTACTTACGGATGATAAGCGACATATTCTGATCCGTCCGATGGTTTATTGTCAGGAGCGCGATATAGCGGCCTATGCAAAATTAAATCAGTTCCCAATAATCCCTTGCAATTTGTGTGGGAGCCAAGATAATTTAAAGCGTGTTTTGGTCAAAAAATTAATTGCTGAATTAGCCCAAGAAAATCGTAATGTGCCCAGTAATATTTTACATGCTCTCCAAGCCGTGCGGCCGAGTCAGTTGATGGATAAAAAACTGTGGGATTTTATTCATTTAGAGAACCAGCGTGATTCAGAGGCCCCAGCTGAGTTTGAGGAGGAGTCCTGTGCGGAGGGGGGGCTGTTTTAGTGGGGCCTAAAAAGATGGCTAAAATAGCCGATTTTCGGTAGAATCGCACCCCTAATCAAGGGTATCAGATATGAATAGACCTCAGTACAATCAAGCGACTTTCATGCTAAGTGCACCGTCCATGGCCGAACTGCCACCTGACAGTGGCATGGAAGTGGCCTTTATCGGCCGTTCTAATGCGGGCAAATCGAGCGCCATGAATACTATTACAGGTATTAAGGGCTTGGCTCGGACCAGTAAGACGCCTGGGCGCACGCAGACTATGAATCTTTTTAGCTTGGATGAGGCTCGTAGGTTTGTCGATTTGCCTGGTTATGGTTATGCCAAGGTGCCCCTTGCCGTAAAACAGCGTTGGCAACGGGTTTTGCATGATTATCTTGAACGAAGGGCTTCCTTGGCAGGTTTAGTCCTCGTTATGGACATTCGTCATCCGCTCAAAGAAACCGACCAACAGTACATTGAGTGGGCAACTTTAGCTGAAGTGCCTGTCCACATCTTGCTGACAAAAGCGGATAAACTGAGTCGAGGTTCCGCTTTTAGCACACTGCAACAAGTACGAAACGCATTACAACGTTATGGTACTCTAGTGACTTCTCAAATTTTTTCCTCACATGACAAAACCGGATTAGAGGAAGCGTTATTACAATTGGATTGTTGGTTTCAACCAATGACTGAAGAGTTTTAATCATTCAGTTGAAACGATGGGGAAGCTCTGATGTTTGATTTGAGCAAGCGAACATTTAATAAAAATGTGACAAACTGGTCACTGCCCAATTATTGGGATATTGCTGCTCTGGTTCTTGTTTTGAGTGTTATTCTTTTGATTGGTTGGGCTGCGGCTGGAATGACAAGAACGCATTATCAAGTAGGCGAAGTTATTCCCATTTCTTTAAGTCCCACTGCTTTACCCTACTACGCATTAAGAACTGTTTTGCGCATGTTTATAGGATTATTCTGCTCTATTATTTTTACATTCACGATAGGCACTTTAGCGGCGAAAAGCAGAAGAGCAGGCCAAGTTATTATTCCTATTATCGATATTTTGCAATCTGTGCCTGTGCTGGGTTTTCAGGTTATTGCTGTAGTTCCTTTTATTGCTTTATTTCCAGGAAGCTTATTGGGCCCTGAATGTGCGGCAATTTTTGCGATTTTTACGTCTCAAGTTTGGAACATGACCTTAAGTTTTTATCAGAGTTGTCGTACTGTTCCTGCAGAATTGAAAGAAGCGGTATACATGTTTCGTCTTTCTGCGTGGCAACGTTTTTGGCGGATGGATGTTCCGCATGCAATGCCATCATTAATTTGGAATGCGATGATGTCGATGTCTGCGAGTTGGTTTTTTGTGGTAGCAGCAGAAGCAATCACAGTAGCCAATAAAAATATTACCTTGCCAGGTATCGGTTCTTACATTGCAGCCGCATTACCAAAAGCAGATTTGAGCGCAGTAGGCTATGCAATTTTAGCGATGTTTGTGGTGATTTTAGCCTATGATCAACTGCTATTTAGGCCCTTAAGTCAATGGATGGAAAGATTTCGTTCAGAAGAATCAGATGATGCCGTTGCAGCAGAATCATGGGTTATTAATTTGTTTGAGAATACGAGATTGTTTCAGAAAATGGGTGATTTGTTTCAAAGATTCTGGGATGCGTTTGTAAATTGCCCATGGTTTATTCAGGGCGCACCAAAACCACCCAAAGAACACAGTGAACTGGTTCAAAAAATGCTTATAGTTGGTTGGTACGGATTGTTATTTTCAATTATTTTCTCTGCGCTTGTATTTTTAATGTGGTACGTTGTAAAAACATTATCCTGGTCTGAAGTGAGCTGGGTTGTCACCTTGGGTTTGATTACGGGCTTACGTGTCACCGTATTGATTTTTTTGTGCAGCTTAATTTGGGTTCCTGTCGGAGTTTGGATTGGATTGCGACCCCGCGTTACTCGAATCGTACAACCCATGATTCAGTTTTTGGCTTCATTCCCTGCTTATGTATTTTTCCCTGTTGTTGTGATGGTGATAGTTCATTTTCAACTCAATCCAGAAGTGTGGACCTCACCCTTGATGGTTCTTGGTACGCAATGGTACATTCTATTTAATGTGATCGCAGGGACGATTGCCTTGCCCAAGGATTTGCGCCAAGTCGCTAGTAATTTGCAAGTGACGGGATTATTGTGGTGGAAAAGACTCGTTTTACCAGCAGTTTTTCCTTATTATGTTACGGGCGCAATTACAGCAGCTGGGGGTGCATGGAACGCCAGTATCGTTGCGGAAGTGGTCACGTGGGGCGATACCACCATCAGAGCGACTGGATTAGGTGCTTACATTGCCGCTAATTCGACTAAGCTTGATTATCCTCGGCTTGCGCTAGGAATTGCTGTGATGTGTCTGTTAGTTGTGATTATTAATCGTGTTCTTTGGCGGCCTTTATATATCAAGGCAGAGAAACATTATTTAATTAATTAGTTTGAGATTGCTCATGACCGGAAATAAACACACGACAGTTAGACCAGGATTGATAGAAGTTATCAATGTCAAAAAGTCGTTTAAAAAAAGCGACAATCAAGATTTGTTGGTGCTGAATAATCTTAATTTCACTTTGCGCGAAGGTGAATTAGTTGCACTTTTAGGGAAATCAGGTTCTGGGAAATCAACATTACTACGCATTATAGCGGGACTTGTAAAACCTAATTCAGGGCAAGTTAAATTTTGTCATGAGCCCGTGTATGGGCCTGTTCCGGGTATGAGCATGGTATTTCAAAGTTTCGCGTTGATGCCCTGGTTAAACGTTTTACAAAATGTCGAATTGGGATTAGAAGCACAGGGTATTCCACGCGCAGAACGAAGAGCGCGTGCGATTGAAGCGATTGATATTATTGGTCTTGATGGATTCGAATCAGCTTTCCCTAAAGAATTATCGGGTGGTATGCGTCAACGCGTGGGTTTTGCGCGTGCACTGGTTGTTAATCCCACAGTTTTATTGATGGATGAACCTTTCTCCGCGTTGGATGTATTAACAGCAGATAACTTACGATCAGATTTACTGGATTTATGGAATGGAGCCAAAACCAATTTAAAAGGGATAGTGCTCGTCACTCACAATATTGAAGAAGCGGCCGCTTTGGCTGATCGGATTTTAATTTTCGGCAGCAATCCTGGCATTATCCGCTCAGAATTAACGGTTGATTTAGATCATCCACGCAACGAAAGTGATAAGGCATTTAGACATTTAGTCGATGACATTTACACCTTAATGACTCAACCAGAAGAAGGTGTGGTTACTATTCCGGGTGTACGTTACAAAACGATTGATTTGGGTTATCGTCTGCCCAAAGTAGATATCTCCGAAATTACCGGTTTCTTGGAAGCCGTCAATTCTCCGGAATACAAAGACAAGGTCGACTTACCGGAAATTGCAGAAGAATTGTATTTAAATGTCGACGATTTATTCCCAATAACTGAAGTTTTAGAAATTCTCCGTTTTGCCTCGGTTGCCAAAGGTGATATTGAATTAAGCGAAGCAGGAAAGCGTTTTGCTGAGGCCGACATTTTAGAACGCAAAAAGATATTTGCAGAACATTTAATGAGTTATGTACCTTTGGCCAGGCACATTCGCCACGAACTCGACAAAAATCCGGATCACCGTGTCAGCGAAGAACGCTTCTGGGAAGAGCTCGAAGATTATCTCAGTGAAGATGCGTCTGAAGAAGTATTAACGATCGTGATCGACTGGGGGCGGTATGCCGAAATTTTTGCTTACGATATTAATACTGGAATGCTGAGTCTTGAAAATCCTCAATAATCCGATTGCTCAACACCGAGAATTCTGATCATTTTGTCTAGAAACATTTTTTTACGGTAATATTTCCTTTATAATCCCATGCTATAAGATTATTGGAGTAAATGCAAAATGGCTAAATGGAATACACTGACGCCTGAAGAGAAGCGGGTGCTGATTCAAAAAGGTACTGAGCCACCTTTTAGTGGGGAATATGATCATCATTTTCAGGAAGGTGTATATGTTTGTCGACAGTGTAATGCGCCCTTATATGAATCCAATAGCAAATTTAATTCAGGATGTGGTTGGCCCAGTTTTGATGCAGAAATCCCCGGTATGGTACAACGAATACCTGATGTTGATGGTCGGCGAACAGAAATAATCTGTTCAAATTGTCAGGGACATTTAGGGCACGTTTTTATCGGTGAACAACAAACCCCCCAAAATACACGTCATTGTGTGAATTCTATTTCGTTACGATTTGTATCAGCAGAGGATTATTCCAAAAATTATTCAATGGCTGTTTTTGCCTCGGGTTGTTATTGGGGGACCGAATATTGGTTCGAAAAAGCCGATGGCGCGATAGCCACAACGGTAGGTTACGCAGGTGGCACAGTGCCTAATCCAACGTATCGTGAAGTGTGTTCTGGAACTACAGGTCATGCTGAATCCGTTCGTGTTTTTTATAATCCTAATCTCATCAGTTACGAGCAACTGGTAAAACTTTTTTATGAAACGCATGACCCTACTCAAATTAATGGTCAAGGCCCTGATATCGGTAATCAATATCGTTCTGTGATTTTTTACAACACTTCAGAGCAACAAAAGACTGCCGAAGCAGTGAGTGCTATTTTAAGAAAAAAAGGCTTAGAACTTGCCACAACAATAGAACCATTAAATGCTTTCTACCCAGAGAGAGATCCCTATCACCATAAATATTATGACAAACAAGGCACACTACCCTATTGCCATATATATCAGAAAAAATTTTAGTGATGAGCTCAGAAGGTAGTAGAGAATATTGACGATTTTTCTAAAGCCCAGGTTGGAAAATTTTTTGCAGTGATAATCATGCCTGATATCTCTAATTCATTTTCTGCTGCTTTCAGAGCTCTGAGCTCACGCTCGTATACTTTTGAAGAGCTCATATCCCAGGTTACTTGATACAGATGTAACTTGCCTTCCGGACATTTCGTGAAAAAATCAACTTCATTGCGATCTTGAGTAAGATAATAATATATCTCATGATTTCGCCGACGTAATTCCAGATAAACTAAATTTTCTAAGCTTCGCCCGTGGTTGTCTAACCTTGTTAATCTACTTGCATCAGCTAAAGCTGTATCAATCACATATATTTTCTGTGGATTACTATGTGATTTGCGAACAGATTCTGAGTACAGGGGAACGCTAAATATTAAATATGCGTCTTGAATATAAGAAAGATAATCATATACAGTTGAACGACCGATACTGAAACCTTGGCTTTTGATATCATTGAATAATTTGTTAGTTGATAAATTCGTAGACAAATTTTGGAGTAAATAATGAATCATATATTTAAGTGTCGAGATGTTAGTAATTTCATGTCTCTCGACGATATCGCGAAATATCACTGTTTGGATGTAGTCTTGAAGTATTTTTACACGATTGATTTCAGATTCGTTGATTACCTCAGGGAACCCCCCGATTCGTATATAGTTTTGTAGTTTCTGATGTAGTAGGTCTTGAGATTTTTTGCTGTTCAAAGATTCGGGTAGCTTTTTGATATGAGGATATAAAAATTCACTGAAACTCAAAGGCCAAACCTCAGTGCTTATTGAGCGACCACGAAGTTCAGTTGCAATTTCTTTGCTTAGCATTTTTGCCGATGAGCCTGTTAAGTATATTTTGTTCTTGCCTGCTTTTGAGAGGCGGCGAATAACTTTGGCCCAATCCTCGACATTGTGTATTTCATCTAAAAATAGATAGCAGATATGCTCATGGTTTTCGGGATAGCAACTATAAAATCCATCAATCAGTTCGGCGAGCTTTTGTTGTGTCAAAGGTAATAAGCGATCATCTTCGAAGTCTATATATAAAATCCGCGATAATGGAATTCCTTGAGTGAGCAGCCCTTTGATTGTCTGTAGCATAAGACTGGTTTTACCTGTACGCCTCATGCCTATTGCTACAGAGATTTTGTTCCTCACTTCAATAAATTCAACTTCGCGCGCCAAAGTGCCGTCCAGCTCATCTATCAGGCTTTTCAGCTCATCATTAAGAGTTTCAATTAATTCGATCATAGATCATACTCGGAAATCTGTGCCTATATAGCAAACAGAATAGCATAAATCTGTCCGTTTAACAAGTACAGATTAAGAGTTCTAAATCCACTACCTCTTGGCCTATCCAGTGGCACCAACTCCAGGCCCAACCTGTGGCAGGTTAAATCTTAACCTCATAAGAAGTAGTGCCAGTGCTTTCAAACTGATCTAAATTTTCAAAAACGTTATTTGCCATGTTCTGTAGGGCTGTTTCGGTAAAAAAAGCTTGGTGTGGCGTGATTAATACTTGTGGCAATGCTAATAATTTTAAGAGTAAGGTGTCATTGAGTTCTTTATTGGAATAATCTTCAAAAAATACGCCACGTTCATATTCATAAACATCGGCTGCATAGCCGCTGATTATTCCTGACTCAATACCTTCTATTACGGCCTGCGTATCAACACATGCGCCTCGGGCAGTATTCACCAGTAGTACGCCTTTTTTCATCAGAGTGATATTGTTACGATTGATAAGATGGTGAGTTGCAGGTACCAGTGGGGTGTGCAGACTAATCGCATCGGATTCAGAGAGTATTTTTTCAAGAGGGCAATAGCTAACCCCGAGAGCGATACATTCAGGATTTTCGATAGGATCAAATGCCAATAAACGTGCACCAAAGCCTCTCATGATCCGTGCAAAAGCAGCACCAATATGGCCAGTTCCAATAATACCCATGGTCATATGAGAAAGTTCAGATCCTAACAAAGCATCCACCGTAAAATTATGTTCTTGAATTTGCTGATATGAACGAATTATTTTTCGGTTGAGTGCTAGTAATAATCCGACGGCAAATTCAGCGACGGCAGAGGGTGAATATTGAGGACAATTTGCAACAGTGATGCCTAAAGATTTTGCGGTTTTTAAATCTACATGATCGACACCCGCAGAGCGACAAATAATTAATCGAACGCCATATTCAGACAAATTTTTTAATACCTCAGCTGATAAATCATCGCTGACAAACACAATAATGGCTGAGGAACCTTGGGCAAGTTTTGCGGTGTTACAATCCAAACGTTCTTTGGTCATCGTTAGTGTGTGTCGTTCTTGATTAATCCGTTGGTAGCGTTCCGGTTCGTAAGAGCGAGTACTGAACATCATGACTTTCATGTTGCTATCCTTAGAAAGAAATTGATTTGGATTTTTCTATGATTTTTTTAGCGCCTAATTCAATTAAGCGATCTCCTACTTTTTGTCCAATTGTTTGAGCTTGTGCCAGTGTGCCGCTTTCATCGGCGCTGATCGATTCGGAACCGTCGGGTAACATTACAGTGGAAATTAATCTGAGAGTATCATCTTTGCACTCGGCAAAACTCGCAATAGCTGATTTGCAATCGCCTTCAAGAATTTCTGCTACAGTGCGTTCGGCTAACCAAGCCGCGTGAGTGGCTGGATCAACGAGTTGCTCTAATAATTCACGAGTGTGAAGATCATTAGCGCGAAATTGAACTGCCATGGTGCCTTGATTTAAGGCAGGCATCATCTCGATGGCAGAAAAAGATTCATATTCTAAACCAGGAATTTTTAATCGTTCTAATCCGGCGCTCGCTAATATAACACCCAGGATATCTTCGCTATCATCCATTTTTTGCAATCGTGTGGGAACATTGCCACGATGTTCTACGACTTCTACATCCGGTCTTAATTTGCGTAAAAAAGCACGTCGCCTTAAACTTGCGGTTCCTACTTTTGCACCGAGCGGTAATTCAGAAAATTTTAATCGACGACCATCCGCTGAGATTTTTCGGCCCACAAAAGAATCAAAAGGATTGGCACGCGTTAAGATGGGTAAAAGTGCAGTGCCCGGTTCAAGTTCGTAAGGAACATCTTTGCTAGAGTGCACGGCGAAATCGATTTCGTTATTTAGCAAGGCTAATTCAAGATCAATTATCCAATCTTTTTTGTCACTTTGACTGGCTTGAGGTGTTCCTTGTTTGCGATCACCGAGGGTTTTCACTTCATGTCGTTCGATCTGAAGATTTTTATGTGCTTTTTCGAGTGCATTGATTACGAGGGTTGTTTGAGCAAGAGCCAACTGACTGCCTCGAGTGCCGCAGCGGATTATCATTTGTGGAGCTCCCCAGAGTGTTTTATCGACGTATTTCAGGTAGCTATTCGCCCCTAGATGCCACTTCGGATTTTGCCATCTCAAACTTGAGGGGGTGAGCAGATACAATTTCAGAATAAAACATTATGGAAGGCTTGGCAATGTTGAATTACAGACTGAATTCTGCAGGTTTATCATTCTCGTCATTGGTCTTGCCGAGCGCTGATTGTCGCTGATTGAGCGCACTCATTAATGAGTAAGCGAGTTCATGCCGGGGGCCTAAGTCAGTGCTTAAATAGCCTTGCTGGACTATATCGGTGTGAATTTGTATTAACCGTTCTCGAATCCATTTTTTTGACTCAGCAAGCTCTGCCTCAGATAAAGAATCTGATTCAGGAATCATGCTCATAACCTCTGTGGAGTCCTGTAGCAATAAGGCCAGAGGGTTGAGTTGTGAATATTTGAGTGCTTCTAGACCTTGATGTTGTTTTAAGCTTAAAAGATGTTCCAGACAACACTTAAGTTCGGAAGGATTACCCTCATAAGCTTGCAAACATGCGTTAATGTAGAGATTGAGATGGTCTTCGAAGGGCTTTCGCATAAATTTTCCCCAGTAATCGGATAGCAAGTCGGTAGTTTAGCATATATTAATGCATATTAAAAGCAATAATTGCTGAAATCTAAGAGAAGCGATCGGCGGTCGTAATAGAGTATGCCTACTTATTGGATTGCGTTGGTTTTTTAGCTTGGGTTGGGTCTATTTTCTTAACCGGAATATTTGGATTTTCTCTCATCGCAACATGGGTCTGAAATTTACACTGGTAATGGGTTTCTAAGAGTGTCCTATCGTTGCGTATATGGAGGTTAACTCTTGGTGCAAGCAGTTTATTATTTTTTGTTTTGAACTCAACTTTGTCAATCACAACAGAATTATGGTTATCGCCGAGTAATTCCTTCAGAGTCTGATTACTTTCGAGCAAGGTCGGCAAAACCATTACTATAAAGGGCTTTCTTTCACGTTCAGTTCCAGAACAAGCCATCCACATTAGCATGTCAGTTCCCGGTGTGGGTGTGTCTACTTTATTTTGTTTGGCCTCTTTAACAATCTGATCATTTAATAATTTCTTTTCTCTCATCAGACCTAGAGTTGTCGGATCGGGAGTACTGAGAAAATTTTCAGCATAGCTGATCTCCGCTTTCCGAATAGCGTTTTCAGGAGGTTGTTTGGCAGGAGCATGAGGTGCCTTCTGCGTATTCTCACCGGCTCCCAGGTTATTCTTTTGTTTAACCTGTGCAGCCGCCGCTTCTAATCGGGCTTTGTTCGCTCGCTCATGCATATTTAGGGCCCTCAATTCATTTTCGCACTTTCATTATAGTATAAATATGAGGTGTTTGCCGGAATCTGGGCTCAGCTAGGTGCGCAATAGTGGATGCGAGTGGAGCGGCTTTATTGATCATGGGCCATAGGTAGTTGAGTAAAGGGCCAATTTTCATTAATATGAGCCTTTTCATCATGAGATAAAAAGCCCTATGTACCTCGTTTTCAAGCGCATATTGGATCTTTGTCTCGCTATTTTGGCCCTCATATTGCTTTTGCCATTATTGATTGTCCTCGGGGTGCTGATCCGCCTCAGATTGGGCCATCCAGTCCTGTTTAAACAACAAAGGCCGGGTTTGAGGGGCAAGCCTTTCACCTTGTTAAAATTCAGGACCATGAAGAACCTGCGAAATGCTTCAGGCGCTGTGGCCTCTGATGAGCAGCGGTTAACGCCTTTGGGTCGCTGGATGAGGGCCTGGAGCCTGGATGAGCTACCCCAGTTAATAAACATAATTAAGGGCGATCTGAGTCTGGTTGGGCCTCGGCCCCTACTGATGGAGTACCTACCTCTGTATAACCCCGAGCAAGCCCGTAGGCATGATTTAAGGCCTGGGCTCACTGGCTTGGCACAGGTTAAAGGGCGCAATAGTTTGAGTTGGGAAGAGAAATTTAAGCTTGATGTCGATTATGTTGATCGTGTCTCGTTTCTGTTGGATACTCGAATTTTACTGTGGACGATCAAAGCGGTTTTTAGTCGAAAAGGTATTCATCAATCGGGTCACGCAACAATGCCTCATTTTACGGGGAATCATCACAATGGCTAAACGATTATACATTATCGGTGCTGGTGGGCATGGAAAAGTCGTTGCTGATGCGGCTTTATCGCAGGGCATTTGGGAAAAAATATATTTTGTGGATGATCGATTTCCGAGCCTTAAATCTGTTATGGGTATTGAAGTTGTTTCACAAATTCATTCTTGCAATCAGTTATCGTATGCTAATTCAGAAGCTATCATTGCGATCGGTAATAATGCGTTACGAGAAACTCTCCAAGAACAGCTGATTGTGCAGGGTGTCACAATCGCTACGGTTTGTCATCCTAATGCGATAATGGCGAAATCGGCACAAATTGAGCGTGGGACGGTGGTTTTTGCGGGGGCTGTTATTAATGCTGAAGCCAAAGTTGGACAAGGTGTCATTATCAATACAAGCGCTATCGTTGAACATGATTGCGTGATTGGAAATTGGACTCATCTCTGTCCCAAAGTCGCTTGTGCAGGAAATGTACAAATTGGAACGCATGTGTGGGTGGGTATGGGCGCCAATATTATTCAAAATATTCATGTTGGAAATTCTGCAACCATTGGTGCGGGTGCTGTGGTTGTACGCGATGTTAAAACGCATCAACAAGTTGTGGGTGTTCCAGCCAGAGAAATGGTGTGAAATGAAAAAAAATATTCCAACTTGGCCTTATTTTGCAGAGGATGAATGTCAAGCTGTTCAAGCCGTTTTATCATCCGCAAAAGTCAATTACTGGACGGGCGAAGAATGCAAAAAATTTGAAAAAGAATTTGCAGAATTTCATGGTGTGAAACATGCTATTGCTTTAGCGAATGGCACATTGGCTTTAGAATTGGCATTAAAAGCCTTGGATATCAAAGCGGGTGATGAAGTCATCGTTCCTGCCCGAACTTTTTTAGCCACAGCTTCAGCCGTAGTAAGGTTTGGTGCTATTCCTGTTTGTGCCGATGTCGATTTACATTCACAAGCCATTTCTGTTGAGAGCATTAAGTCACTGATCACACCAAAAACACGCGCCATTATTGTGGTTCATTTGGCAGGATGGCCCTGTGATATGGATCCTATTTTAGCATTAGCGCGTGCTCATCAATTGCGCGTTATAGAAGACTGCGCTCAAGCGCATGGTGCGCGGTACAAAGGAAAATTAGTAGGCACTTTTGCCGATATTGCTGCTTTTTCATTCTGCCAAGATAAAATTATGACCACAGGTGGTGAAGGTGGAATGCTAATCACGAATGATGCAGAACTTTGGGAGCGAGCTTGGTCTTACAAAGATCACGGAAAAAATTTCCAAAAAATAAATTCAAGCGAAAAAACGATTGGTTTTCAATTCGTACATGATCAATTTGGCTCTAATTATCGAATGACAGAGATGCAGGCAACGATCGGGCGTTGTCAATTGCGAAAATTGCAAGACTGGGTTGATAAACGCCAAGAAAATGCACATGTGTTTGCGCAAACTCTTTCACAAAGCGCTCTTTTTCGCATCCCTATGCCCGGCGATAATATTTTCAATGCCTATTATAAATTTTACGTTTTTATCAACCAGGAAGAGTTGCCAGCCGGATTTTCTAGAGATCGAATATTGAAAGATTTAAATGAAAGAGGAATCCCGGCTTTTAGTGGCATCTGCCCAGAAATATATCTGGAAAAGGCTTTTGTCAATGCTGGATTAGGTCCTAAAACCCGCATGCCCAATGCAAAAATTCTGGGCGAGACCAGTCTGATGTTTTTAGTGCACCCCACTTTGGGCTCATCTGATATTATCGATATGGCCCAGAGCATCCTCGATTATAGTGATCAAATACTTTTATCAATAGAAGATTGCTCAGTGGATGGTCGCGGGGTACAATAAGCATTATTGGATAGATAAAAGGAGATCACAATGAAGTGTCTTATCGTAGCCATCGGATTTTTGGCAGTGTTCAGTTCTTCAGTATTTGGCGTTTCCAAACGAGATTTGCATAACCCCATTACTGTTTTTAATTACGCTCCTTACGATATTAAATACCAGATTGGATCGAATCTCTCGGTCTTTTATACGATTAAGAAGGGTGCTACCGATACCTATAATGCGAGTGTTATAGACTCTCACGTATTAATTACCGTAACGGCTTGTATCGATAAAACCAAAGAAGGTTTTTGTTCAACGATAGCAAGTCATATGAATCCGCAGTATTACGATGCCACTAAAATCAAATCAATCCAAGTAAGATCCGCTTATGATTATCGGGTTACTTGTTTGGATGGTGGGCTCGTTTCCTGTTTAGTGCCCTGATTTTCTGCTGATTAATGCGATTTTATACCCACTCTGAAAACGGGGCCAATATCAACAGATATTGACCCCATCCAGATAAATTAAGATCTTTTCTACTTTTGCCATGGTGAGGAAAGATACGGCTATCTGTAACGTGCCTCCATATGGCCGTATAATCTTGTTCCTTGAAAGATACGGCGATCTGTACTATGCTTCCACATCGCCGTATAAATAAGGGTACCAAAATGACCATGATTACAGCTCGTCGAGAAGAATGGAAAATGCTAGAGCGTCTCTATAGCTCGAGGGAGCCTGAGTTTTTAGCTATTTATGGCAGGCGTCGCGTGGGTAAGACAATATTGATCTCTACTTTTTGTGAAGCTCAAGAGTGTGTGTTTTTCAGTGTATCAGGGACGAGAAAAGCACCTTTATCAGCACAACTTTCAAATTTCATCGAAAGAGTCGGAGAGGTATTTTATAATGGTGTGAAGCTTCAGAATGTGAAAACATGGCGAGAGGCTTTTAGAGTACTTACTGAAGCCATGAAAACAGTCCCCCAAGATAAAAAAATCATGATATTCTTTGATGAATTCCCGTGGATGGCGACGAAGAATAGCCAATTATTGCAAAACGTTGATTATTATTGGAATCAATATTGGTCGAGAGATTCTCGCCTAAAATTGATTATTTGTGGTTCATCAGCATCGTGGATAATTAATAAAATAATACGCAATAAAGGTGGACTACATAACCGCATTACAAGGGAAATTCATCTTGAACCATTCAATCTGGCCGATACTAAAGAGTATCTGCAGAGCCGAGGGATTAAGCTAAATAACAGACAAATAATCGAAATTTATATGGCATTGGGAGGTGTACCCTACTATCTAAAAAAAGTAGAAAAGGGTCTGTCTGCAAGTCAGATTATCGAATCACTTGCTTTCAATAAAAAAAGTTTCTTGCTAGAAGAATTTAACAAGCTTTTTGAAGCCTTATTCGATGATGCAGATCTTTACATAGAAATTGTACGTTTGATTGCACAGAATCGTTATGGGATATCTCAGTCTGATTTGATAAAAAAAATATCTGGACTATCGCAAGGTGGCGAAGCGAAAAGAAAATTAGCAGCATTGGAAGAGACAGGCTTTATTATGCGGTTTAAGCCTTATGGATATAAACGTAAAGGTAATTTTTATAGGGTTACAGATGAATATACGCTTTTCTATTTCCATTGGATTGAGCCTGTCAAGGATTCCTTGCATATTAAAGCATTAAAGTCAGGATATTGGGAAGCGATTCACAATACGCCAGCATGGTATAGTTGGTCTGGATTAGCATTTGAAACGGTCTGCTATAATCATTTAACTCAAATCAGTGACGCTTTAAAGTTACCTGCAACGTCTATTGCTGATTGTTGGCGCTATATTCCAGCAAAAGGTGAAAACGAAAATGGGGCACAGATTGATCTATTGTTTGATCGCTATGATGATGTGATAACACTATGTGATATAAAATATACGAAGGATCCCTTTATAGTGGACAAAAGTTACGCAGCCTCCATACAAAGAAAAATATCAGTTTTTCAAAAGCAAACACGTACAGATAAACAAATTTTTATGGCATTAATCAGCGCTAATGGCATCAAGCCAACTATGTATTCTGAAGAACTCATTTCGTCAGTCGTTAGTTTGGATGATTTGTTTCGCGATAATGAACTATAGTTCTGACTAAGGAGCGTAGTTTTGACTCCTTGAGTTGATAATAGTATTGTCAGGATTTTAATAGTCGTTCAATTCTTCGATCAGGAATTAACCACATTAGCGCGACTAAAACGTACAAGCTGGCAGAGAACCAAGGTTTATAGAATGCGGCGGGAATTGCGATGGCGTAAAGAATGGGCGAGATCTTTCCTTTTAAATCACGCCCCACTGCTTTAGCTAAGATAGAATTTTTACCCTGACTCGCCATGATGGTATGTTGTAAAATAAAATAGGCAATAGCAGCCATCAGCAACACTAATCCATATAATGCCATCGGTGCAGAAGTAAAATGATTTTCACCCATCCAGCCAGTAACGAAAGGGAACAACGAAAGCCAAAAGAGTAAATGCATATTGGCCCACAAGATAGACCCAGTTACTTGCTGTGTGGTATGCAACATATGATGATGATTGTTCCAATAAATCGCAAGATAAACAAAGCTCAACACGTAGGTTAAAAAAATCGGCAACAAAGGATACAGTGCTTCCAAATCTGATCCGTGTGGCACTTTTAATTCCAGCACCATAATAGTGATGATGATCGCGAGTACACCATCACTAAATGCCTCGAGCCGATTTCTTCCCATGAAACAGTCCCTTATTTTACCTCGATTGTTGTAAGCTTGGCGTCGTGAGTTTTATTGTCACGGAGATACTGTAAAGTCACTGAATCGCCGATGTTGATGTTATCCAGAACTTGGTATAAATCTTCATAGGATTTTATGGTGTGATCATTCATTTTGACGATGATATCGCCAAGTCGGATTTGTCCGTTTTGATCGCGGAGTGTGCCACGTAGGCCAGCCTTAGCTGCTGGGGTGTTGGGTAACACATCGGAGATGATGGCACCTTTAATGCCCAAATAATTTGAAACCTCATCATTAAAAATTTGCACACCGATGGCAGCTTGTTTCACTTTACCATATTGAACGACTTGATCGACAACGCGTTTAATGTCATTTGCAGTTACTGCAAATCCAATACCAGCGGAAGTGCCGGATTGTGAAAATATTAAAGTATTCATACCGATTAAGCGACCTTGGCTATCTAATAATGGACCGCCAGAATTTCCAGGATTCACGGAAGCATCAGTTTGGATCATATTGTTAACCACGCCACCAAAGCCGGGAATTTGGCGCCCTAATGCAGAAATAACGCCGGTCGTTAAAGTGCGATCGAGACCAAAAGGATTTCCAATAGCAATCGCTTGTTGCCCTACTTGCAATTCGGTCGAATCAGCCAGCGGAAATTGTTTGAAGTTGGGAAGCAGTTTGAGTGCTTCAGGATCTTCAATTTTTAATACCGCAACATCTTTACGGGCAAGACCACCCACTACGCGAGCTGAAACAGTTTTGCCTTTGCCCAGTGTAATTGCTATTTTGTTAGCACCAGCGACCACGTGATAATTGGTAACAACATAACCTTGCTGATTCCACAAAAAACCAGATCCCATACCGGTCTGAACTTCGCGTTGAACGAAATCTGAGGTTACAAGTGTGCGTAATTTATGTACGTTCACAACCAGTGGTGAAACATTTTTGAAGATGGCAATATTTGAACGCTCTGTGGGAAGTAAGTCTGCATCATTAGCTGCCATCACAGCAGAAAGATTCATTACACTAAAAATAACAACACTAAAAAAGAGAATATTCTTACGCATTATGGATCTCCTATCGTTGAATTAATTTGCTTTTAAATCGAATTAAGTAATCGACAGCATTAAACGCTTCTTGTGATCGTTTTCCACTTTCGACTCTCGATTTTAAAAGCTCAAGGGTTGGGGCAGAAATGATACCATTGCCCATCAATAAACCTTCCATTGAGAACTGAATAAAACATTCTTTAACATGTTCCCAAATAAATTCGTAATGATCAGTGGCGCCTTTTAAGAGCAGGCTCAGGGGAATATAAGCATCAAAAGGATCATTCCGATGATAATATCTCATGACCACCGGTATCTCGTAAGTTCCTGCTTCAATCGTTTCTATTTTGTACTCATAAGGTGAAGCTTTGAGCAGAGAAACACAACTCTCTAGTTGTTGTTCCGCAAGCCCCTTATGGTAATTTGACCAGAGAACTAAGATTTTATGTTTAGACATCGAATTACCTCAGAAATATGCTTTAGAAGAAGTATAGGATGAAGTCTGGCTATTGTAAATGGCATCAAGAAACTGCGGTTGTGCTATACTATCGAGATCGTTGCTCGGGTTGAATTTACAGGGAATGACATTGATGTCAGAACACTTCATTGTATTTGTGTTGGTCGGCTTTGTTGCGCAATTTATCAAAGGTTCAATTGGAATGGCCTTTGGTGTTATCACATCCGCATTCCTTTTAAGCTTAGGGATTCCGCCTGTTTCTTTGAGTGCATCAGTGCACACGGCTTCTATTGCAACGACAGCGACTTCAGGCGTATCTCATATCCTGTTTCGCAATGTTGATTTTTTGCTGTTTCGACGTCTGGTTATCCCAGGCGTGATCGGTAGTATTGCGGGTGCTTATTTATTAACCAAGATTCCTGTGGCGATTGCAAGGCCTGTGATCGCGCTCTATTTATTGAGTATGGGCTTTATTATTCTTTACAAAGCACTCTCACAGATTATTTCAACGAAACGTTTACCGGCTGTATTTATTAAAAAAATTCTACGAGATCAATTGCCCTCAGAACATGTTACTCATGTCGTTCCTCTAGCAACTGCAGGTGGCTTTTGCGATTCTGTAGGTGGGGGTGGATGGGGGCACATTATTACTTCGACATTATTAGCACAGGGGGCGACGCCTCATTATGTGATTGGTACAGTCAATACGGTTCAATTTTTTATTGCTGTTTCTGCTTCAGCGACTTTCTTCCTTACTGTAGGAATTCAGCACTGGACGATTATCTTTGCGTTAATTACAGGCGGTGTTTTGGCAGCGCCATTGGCCGCTTACTTAGTTAGGCGTGTCAATCCCGTAGTGATCATGGCAATTGCTGGAAGCATTGTTACTTCTTTAAGTCTAAGAACCTTGCTAAAAGTATTGTAATTGTAGCGGCTTGCCCTCAGACTCAACTTGGCTTTCCTGGTCTATGAGCCTCGGTAGTTACTTTTCAATGATAAAAAATACTTCTGTCAATTTCGTAATACTACGAGTCTTTTTTTTCAGTCCCTTCGTTAATATTAAATTTTATTTCAACAACCAACAGGAGTTTAATATGCCAATATTTTGGATTTTCTGGTTTGTCTCTGCATTGAGTCTGAGTCAATTTGCCATGGCTGAGACTGAGGCGCAAGTTGCAAAAGTTCCCGTAGTTCATCTCATCGACCTCAACCATGCCACCCTCAAAGATTTAAATAAAATAAAAGGGCTCGGTAAAAAAAGGGCTAAGGCTATTATTCAATATAGACAGCAGCATGGCGATTTTCATTCTTTGAATGATCTTGTTCATGTAAAAGGGTTCACTGAAAAAAGACTCGAAACATTTCTGAATAAAAACCAGGGTAAATTTTCAACCTTACACTGATGCAAAAGCTAATAGGAGTTTTCTGTGCGAGTAGAAGACTCCTTTTCTAAGGTTCATTTTGGGAAGGCAAGCATCTTGGATATTGCGCAAACAATCTAATGCTAAGTAAAATAGCATTTAATAAGCAGTTTTTTGCTCCTTGCTACATTGTTTGTGAAAAATCCAGGATTATGGTAAAATCATTCAGCGTTACAAAGCTAAGGTGGTAGTGTTTTATGTCAGACCGTTTAGTTGAATATTCTATCGATTTCTGGAAAGGTTCTTTACCAGCCCAGACCATTGCAGAAGCTGCGGATGCCCTGGAAACAGGTAAAGTACTCTATCTGCCAAAATTAGCTTTTCAATTTCAAGAAGAAGAGAAGTCTTTTCTCTCAGCGGATATTGCCGATGCACGATCAAAAAATGTCGTTTACGACATCCGTAAAAAAGAATTAAAAGGAACATCGGTTTCCTCATCTCAAAAAAAGAGCTTGCAGAATTTGGTGCATCGTTTTTCAGACTATAGTCGATCGCTGGTGGAAGAATTGCTACCTCATTATCGTGCTAATTTAATTCAAGGCAGAACCAGTTTTCGTCCTGTAGAAGCACTGGGTCGTGCTTCTTCCTATCGCAAAGACGATACCCGTTTGCACGTCGATGCTTTTCCTTCCAGTCCGACTGCAGGAAAAAGAATTTTACGCGTTTTCTCCAATGTTAATCCTAGTGGCGTTCCGCGACATTGGCGAGTGGGCGAACCCTTCGCTAAAGTTGTTGAACAATTTTTACCAAAGCTTTCTCAACCCAACGCCTGGGTATCAAAATTCTTAGAATTAACTCACATCACTCGAGGTAGGCGTACCCCCTACGATCATTATATGAACCAACTTCATAATGCCATGAAAGCCGATCTTCATTATCAAAAAAATGCAGACCAAGAAAATATTTATTTTCAACCCGGCGCAACCTGGATTGTCTACTCCGACCAAGTTTCACATGCCGCCATGTCCGGGCAATTTATGTTCGAGCAGACATTTTATCTTCCCGTCGAAGGAATGGTTGATCCCCAACGCGCCCCTATCCGAGTACTCGAGCGCGCCATCGGCAAATCTTGCCTCTGAGGGGATCTACTTTGACGGGTTTTCACAGAACCCATCAAACGTAGCCCGCCGATTTTCATGAACATAATCCGCCGTAACTTCCGTTCATATAAATGACAAATTACCTTGACGTGAACAAAAATGGCAGCTATACTGAGTTCATATAAACGCCTTTTTTCTTTTTTGTGAACGGAGATTAAGATGCTACTCGAAACCAGTTACTTTGTTGGGCGAAAGACTGAGCTCGCTTTGCTTAAGCCCTTTCTGCAGAAAAAAACGGCAAGCCTTATTGTAGTTAAAGGTAGGCGTCGTGTTGGTAAAAGCCGCATGGTTGAGGAATTTGCACGAAATAGAACCTTTTATAAATTTACAGGGTTAGCACCAGTACAAGGCGTGTCCGCCCAAACCCAAAGAGATGAGTTTGCACGGCAACTCAGTGAACAGCTTAATGTGCCATTCATCGAAAGTACGGATTGGGGGACTTTATTTGCTTTATTGGGACGGCTTGTTCAAAATGACCAGATCATTATGTTATTTGACGAAATATCTTGGATGGCTCATGATGACGATACATTTCTCTCTAAACTAAAAAATGCATGGGAAGATTATTACAAAAAAAACTCACGTTTAATATTGATCCTCTGCAGTTCAGTATCGACTTGGATAGAAAAAAATATCATTAGCAGTACTGGATATTTTGGTCGATTATCTTGGACTTTACACTTAGATCCATTACCTCTGCATGATTGTTACGCTATGTTAAAAGCACAGGGATTTACAACAACTAACATGGAAATTTTCAAAATTCTAGCAGTAACAGGCGGTGTTCCCTGGTATATCGAACAAATGGATGCCAAACTTACGGCAGATGAGAATATAAAAAGACAGTGTTTTACAGCTGGTGGTGTTTTGGAAAAAGATTTTGATTTAATTTTTCACGAGTTATTCAGTAAAAGAGATAGCATCTACAAAACAATAATTTTAACGCTCGAAAATGGCCCCATCGATTTCAATACAGTGTCGATAAAAGCTAACTACCCAAAAAGCGGTCGTTTGTCTGATTATCTAGATGATCTAATCAAAGCCGGATTTGTAAATAAAGATGAAACATGGTCATTAAAAACCGGTAGAAAGTTATCATTATATCACTATAGATTAAGCGACAATTATCTACGCTTTTATTTGAAATACATTTTACCTAAAAAGCCAGATATAGAAAAAAATCGCGTTCAATCTTTTCAGCTATCTTCGCTCTCAGGTTGGGAAACAATCATGGGGTTACAATTTGAAAATCTAGTTGTTAATAATCGACATGAATTATATTCCGCATTAAATATCAAACCTGAAGACGTTGTCTATGATAACCCTTATTTTCAAAATAAAACAAAAAAGCAAGATGGTTGTCAAATAGACTTTCTTATTCAAACAAAAATCAATATTTTATATGTTGTTGAAGTTAGATTTTCTAAAAACCACATAGGCAGTAAAGTAATATCCGATGTTAAAGAAAAAATTCAGAATATCAATCTGCCGAAAAATATGGTCTGCTTGCCCGTCTTGGTACACGTAAATGGAGTAAGTGAACAGGTATTAAATGGGAGTTATTTTCATGCCATCATTGATTTTGGCGATTATTTAACGACTTAATGATGCTCCTTTCAGGAGTGCTTTGGGTGTCTGACCCCTGGGTTCGTCGTTCTTATCTTTCAGATGGGCAGTCACAGTGTTTACACCGGTAAAAGAATAAGAATTACATGCCGGGAGGGTGAATCAATCAACAATTTTGCAATCTGATACATATCAGCGCTGAGCTTTTTATAGAACTTGCACCTTTAAAAAATGAAGATCACTGAAAAAGTTTATACGATAACCTGCAAAAACTGAGTGATATCTTACGAAAAGATGAATAATGAACATGAGGGAAATGGGGGCAAGTTGACTCACTGATAATCAAGAGAGAAAGAAGAGCGCATCTATGTTTATGGCTCCCATCCTTGGGAGCCATCTTAGTACTGTTTTCCTCTATGAATATTGAGTCACAATTTTAATTCTGAATATGCGCTCCCGTGTTCTGCGGACAGACAATGGGAGCCGCTAATGTTGGCGTGAAACTAACCAGTGCAGGATTAGCCACTATCGCCACAGGGTTACCGCCACCCCACCAGTTATTTTCTACATTGAACTGCACGCCTACATTCAGGTCTAAAATGTTCGCAAAAAAACCTGTAATGTTATTATTGTGCGCATTCAATGTGATGGGGCCGCTGGGTATTGCAACCACTGGAATGGCTAATGAAGCAACAAGCCCTGCATTACCAACTGACGATGGGCCACCTACCAAACAATTATTGAAGACATTCACCGTCAAACTCTCCCAGCTAACAGGAACGGGAGGAAAATTATTATCAGGTGGATTGGTAAATTGTGGTACGATGGATATTCCAGATCCTGCAATGACAGAGTCATAAATAAAATTGTTGTCATGCACCGAGAAAGTGGTTGTTGGTCGTAAAAACAGAGAATCGATCTGATCAGGCGGATTAAAGATAGGGCCTTGGCTAGCGGCAGACAATATAATCAAAGAGCTCGCTACTCCTGTTACCGTGTTTTTTTTAAGCTCGTAGGAGTCCTGACTAAGACCTGCCGAAATAGTAACAACTCCATTTTCAAATCCACTAACCGTGTTCCCAGACAACTTAAAATCACCTATACCATCTTGAACGACAAGCAATATGCCTGCGCCCCCGAGATTAGGTGTATTGATAACCTCTGAATTATTTACCACAGCTTTCAATGTAGACTCACTTACATCAAATGATCCGGCACCCAAAGTCAGTGCCAAACTTGGAATTCGCCCTGAAGGATCCGCAATATTATACACTTTGACGGAATCAATATTAACCTTCATCTTCCCAAGATCAGTTGATATAATCGCTGCACGAGAAGATTCTCTTGTGCCCACACTCGGACCAACGAAATCCTTTATTACTGAATTGCTAATACTGATATTAACGTCAGTATTTGCAGTACCAAATATCGTAATTCCTAATGTGTCATTAAAAAAGCCCGGGAAAAAACCAGGAATGGCATCTTCACTGAGACTGCTGACTAAATTGTGAATGGTGCTCTCTCTGATATCGATGTTGCGTTTAGCGCCAGCAAATGGACTTTCAGAAATGCCTATGCCCGAATATCCTGGAGAGTTACTGATGTCTAGATTACATAAATGCGTATTACCGTTGTTCGAAATCTTAGCTTGCAACGCCCCTATTTCCAATTTTAGATTTCTGGGTTCTGTATTTGGAACAGTATCAACAACCACAAGCCCTTTGTCAAAGCGAGTCACATTCGTATTTTTGACATCGATATTTTTCGCTTTGTCGTAATTAATTGCAGAAGCCCAGATATTATCGAAATGAATTTTTTCGATACACACATCACCACCTGCAACAAGAACACCATTACCAAGCGTGCCATTTGTGTCAGTGATTGCTGGATTGACCGAATTCTCAATAACAGGATATTCTCCCGTTAGACTATTCGGTACACCAACTAAAGATTGTCCATCCTTCAAGACAATGCCCCCGTACAGTGCTAGTGGAGAATATAAAACATAAATTGTTCTATAGTTACCATTTTGCGCTTGTTTCAGAGTGGCGAAAGGATGATTTTGCGAACCATTTTGCAACCCTACCGCCCCAGCCTTAACATAAGCTTTGGGACCGTTTTTGTTGATGGAACAGATGCCACACACACCTGCCTTTTTATCGTTTCCAGCCAAAACGTTTGATGAAGTCAACATAATGGGGAAAACCAGCATAAGGCTAATTGCACCTGCCGTTAATGTCCGGATTGTTTTTGCAATGAGCCCTTTATTAACTTGCGAGGTGGGTGTTACGATGCCAGATCGCGCCCCTAATTGCTATTATAGTACATTCTAGGAAATCAATTGCTCGTTATACTAGTTATTTCTAGTATTTGTGTGGTGGCGGAAATGGCCTAAAAATAAGCCTTTTTCCCATTTTAAGGCATTGTGGCGACTTTTTAGTTTAATAAGATGCTTGATAAGTCTTCATAATATTGATGCTAAAGAAGCGCCTAAAACCCGCTGCCAGAGCGCGTTTTCGACCATATTGGTTGGTGATATACCCTATTTAGAGCATGTCAAGTCGATCAAGCCGCGAGTCGAACTTGTCGATTTCTTGAGTTTTACGAGGTTGCGTCTTATTCATAATTGTTTAAGCTCAGAACAATATTGACTAATAAGTGAACCATACGGAACTAAAAAAGTGGTTATAAACCATTTTTTAGGTTAATATTGGTTCATTCCACTATCAAGGAGCAAAGTATGTATTGGCACACCCTCGGTTTCAAAGATGATCCGCTGAAAACGGTCCCTATAACAGACGAAACTTTACAGTTATATGTAGGTCATCATAACGAAGTTATGGCCTGTCAAAATGTCCTAACAAGCAGCAATGTTAGATTGGTCGTTGAAGGAGCAAGAGGGGTAGGAACAACCTCATTTGCCAATTATCTGCGATTTAGTGCTCAGAATAAGAAGCTTTACTTTACAACAAAAAATGAAATAAAAGTTGAGCAAGGTTGGCGCCTTGAAACCTTATTGGCAGTGATCATTTCTCATCTGGTGAGAGAGCTTGAGCTATTCACAGATGAAGAGGCTATTATTAAAGATATGCGTTTTCAAAATGCGAAATCACTTTCTTCGCGCATTGCAGAAACATATCGATCATTTGGAATTGAGGCATTTGGTACGGGTATCAATTATGGAAAAACAGCTGGTATCGTTACTCAGCCGGTGATTGTTCCCTCACCAACCCTGGGTCATCATATTGAGGATTTAGTAGCCCTGATCAGAGAACATGGTTACAAGCATGGAATATTAGTACAATTAAATAATTTAGATATAGGTGAAGTACATGATGAAAAAGAAATGAAATATTTATTTAATGCATTGAGAGATTATACGCAAATGGATGGGGCAAGTTGGATATTCGTGGGTGATGTTGGGCTGAGAAAATTTATTGCCCAAAAAGTTGATCGTTTGGATGATATTATCTCATTCGAGGCTAAAGTAGGACCTTTGAAAGAAGATGAGTTTTCTGAAATGCTCGCTAAACGATTTGATTATTATAAAGTTTCTCAAAAAGTTGAAAC
Organism: uncultured Gammaproteobacteria bacterium; assembly: GCA_964567285.1. Lineage (GTDB taxonomy): Bacteria > Pseudomonadota > Gammaproteobacteria > JAIEPX01 > JAIEPX01 > JAIEPX01. Next base: position 193,405 of record CAZMLO010000001.1, on the reverse strand, counting down.
ACCTATCGATATGCAGGTATTCAATTATTTATATGGGATTACCGCAGGCCGCTTACGTTACATTTTTGGTTTAATTTCTCGCTTGATGAACAGTTTGCATATAGGAGATTTAACTAATAAAATTACGATTGACCTAGCAAAACCCATGTTGATAAAGTTGGCAAAAGATAGAGTGGAAAGAACGGACATCACCGGTGCAGAAGAAGTCGCATTAAAGCTATTGGTTAATTTAAAAAAACCGACAAATAATGATATCGCTAAATCGATGAACAAAACCCCGCAGTATGTAGGGAGGCTTATTTCGAGTTTACACGAAAAGCACTTGGTTACTATCAAAAAAGTTGGGAATACGAAATCTTATTCTCCATCTCTTGACGCAACCATTGCATATTCAGACAAAGAATAATCAAAAATTTGGTGCCAGCTCTGCTTGGCGCTAAGACCTCTTCGTTTCGTAGTGGTCTAGTCATAGTCCTTAATAATATCAATTGTTATAAAAAAGACACTACCATGAAAACAACAGATTGACTATGCATGAAGCAAAGATCTGAACCTACCACAGTTTGATGCACACTCTCCCTTAGAAGAGTGCGGAAATAAAAATAATGATGATGCCTGTTGGTGCAATATAACGAATTAACACACGCCAAATTGAATACCATTTATTTGGTAGCTGTAATTCTTCTTCGGTAATTTTTTTGTGCATGACCCAGCCAGAAAATAGTGCTAATAAAATTCCGCCGGTAGGTTGTAAGATGTTGGTGGCTAAATCGGTGATCGCGCCGAAAAAATTCCAGTGGTTGAAAATTTTTATTTCTGACCAATAATTAAAAGAGAGAACGGAACCGATACCTAATACCCAAGCTAAAAACCCCACCAAAATAGAGGCTTTTACACGGCTGCCGAGATATCGTTCGGCGAGTAAAACGACGACGGGTTCTGCCATGGAAATGGAAGAAGTCCAGGCTGCAAAAATAAAAAGCGCGAAAAATAATGCACCTAAAATTTGTCCTGCTGCCATGTTGGCAAAAGCAATCGGCAGTGCTTCGAAAATTAATCCAGGACCACCGATGGCTGTTAAGCCGTGTGAAAAAACGATGGAGAAAATAGCCAGTCCTGCGAGTATGGCCACCAAAACATCAAGAAAAACCACTGTGATTACAGGGCTATAAAAGCGGGTGTGTCTCGGTAAATAAGAGCCATACGCCAGCATACAACCTGCGCCAACGGCCAAGGTGAAAAAAGCATGGCCCAACGCAGAGATAATTACGCTGGGTGTGATTTTAGAAAAATCAACCTTGAATAAAAAATGCCACGCTTGTTCAAAGCCCGGCATGGTTGTACTGTAGATGTCCAGTACGATCAAAATCACGAACAACAGGGGCATCATGATGCGTGAGGCTAATTCGATACCTCGATGTACGCCTCGTTCAACGATCCACAAGGTTAAGATCATAAAAACGCTATGCCATCCTAATAATTTCAGCGGTGAACCCAGAAAATTTTTCCAATGATCGCCGACTTGTTGAGCGGTGAACCCTTTTAAATGACCAGCGCAGGTTTCCCAGAAATAACCAATAGCCCAACCGGCAACGACGCTATAAAAGGAGAGTACTAAGATGAGGATCAACGCAAATAACCACCCTAAACCTTGCCATTTTGCGGAGGCGTTGGCTTCATTCGCTAAGATTTTCATGGTATCGACGGGGTTATGGCGCCCTCGGCGGCCAATCATAATTTCAGCCAACATGATCGGTATGCCAACCAGCAATATTGCGATAATATAGACTAAGACGAAGGCACTACCGCCATTGGCACCCACCATGTAGGGGAATTTCCAGATATTGCCAACACCCACGGCAGCCCCCGTGGTGGCTAATATGAACCCTAGGCGTGATGACCACTGCCCGCGGATAGGAGTTTCTTCTGTATGCATATTCGACTCAACCTGGATAACAAGACCCAAAAGTTCATTTTTGCATAATAATGTACCTGAGGAAAGTGGGATGGTGAGTAGTTACAGGGAAGGAAACTATGCTATATATAGAGGGGTGGGATTCGAAAACCGCTTCGTGAGTCAGCGCAAATGGATTTAGCATGATAGATTTTACCATATTTGATACCTTGATCATCGTATTAACCGTCGCCGTGATGGTCGTGGTACTGTGCAAAACCTTGAAAATTCCACCGATTATTGGGTACATCGTTGTGGGTATTGTTTCAGGTCGTCAAATCATGACCCTCTTACCCGATACCCAAAGCATTCGAAAAATTTCCGAATTTGGTATTGTGTTTCTGATGTTTACCATTGGCTTGGAATTTTCTTTGGGTCATTTGATCAAAATGAGAAAATTAGTATTCGGCTTTGGTAGTGCTCAGATTTTATTAACGGGATTCATTACTACACTGGCAGGATATTGGCTTTCACTATCGTGGCATCAAGCGATTGCTTTAGGAAGTATCGTCGCATTATCTTCTACGGCCATTGTCTCAAAACAGTTGAATGATCAAAACGAATTACACACGGAGTCAGGTCATCAAGCGATTTCCATTCTCCTATTGCAAGATTTGGCTGTTATTCCTTTTTTTATATTGATATCCAGTTTCGGTGGTGAAGAGCAGTCGGTAGGTGTCTCGTTGTTGATGGCTTTTGGCAAAACATCGCTGACAATTTTTTTAATTATTGGTTTGGGTCGTTGGTTATTGCGACCTCTCTTCAAAGAAATTGTTTATACTCACTCACAGGAATTATTCACCTTAAGTGTGTTGCTCGTCACCGTAGCGTCTGCTTGGATGACGCAACGATTGGGTTTGTCCTTGGCATTGGGCGCATTTATGGCGGGTATGATGTTAGGAGAAACAGAATTTCGGCATCAAATTGAAGCTTCAATAAAACCCTTTCGAGATTTATTGCTAGGATTATTTTTCATTACAGTCGGTATGTTGTTTAATATTTCGTCAATCGCTGATATATGGCCTTGGGTTTTGATGTTATTTTTAGCACTGACCGCCCTAAAGATGATAATCATTACTGCGATATCTCGCGTTTTTGGCACTGATTGGTTCGAGTCAGTTCGAACGGGTGTGGTGTTGGCACAAGGCAGTGAATTCGGTTTTGCTTTACTGACCTTGGCGCTCAGTGAGCGACTATTTCCTGAAATTTATGGCCAAGTTATTTTGGGTGGTTTATTGTTAAGCATGATCCTTGCTCCTTTGTTTATTTATTTTAACGAAGCGATTGCCTTAAAATTATTACCCAAAAGTTGGCTGCCTAAAAAAGATTTTGTTCATCCTTCTGCGGCTGAACTTTTTACAAAAAATCTTTCTCAGCATGTGATACTCTGTGGTTTTGGAAAAAATGGCCAGGGTATTGCGAAATTGTTAGATGATGAGCAAGTTCCGTATATCGGCATTGATGATAATTTAGAGCTCGTGAATCAATGTCAAGCCAAGGGCCTTCCAGTGATTTATGGCGACTCCTCTCAATTTGCTTTATTGATTGCATGCAAAATTTTCAAGGCAAAAGCTTTAGTAATCACCTTTGAAGAAATTTCAGGTATCCGAAAAATTCTCCCTCAAGTTCGAAGCCATTTTGATCAGATCCCGATTTTTGTTCGCGCGCATGATGATTCGTATCTTGAAGAAATGCAAAGTTTGGGTGCAACAGAAGTAATTCCAGGTAGCCTAGAAACAAGCTTAACCTTAGCGACTCATGTGTTGTTGGCTACTGGAGTTTCTTCAAAACGAGTTTCAGAACTGATGAGAAAAATTCGCAGTACTCGATATCGAATGTTAAGAGAAGTGATACCAAGCGACTAGTCGTTTTGTAAAGTGAGTAAAATGATGAGAATTCCAAGACTGTTTATTGATCAGGCTCTCAAGGTGGGTATTGAAGTGCTTTTGCCTAAGGAATTGGCGCATTACGTTCAGCAGGTGCTTCGACTTAAAGAGGGAGCGTCGGTGGTCGTGTTCAATGGTCTCGGTGGGGAATATCGCGGTGTTTTGCGCCAAAATAAAAAAAAGGTTCTCGTCGATGTGCAAGAATTTTTTGATCGATCTCTTGAGTCTGTATTGAAAATTCATCTAGGACAGGGAATTTCTCGAGGTGAGAAAATGGATTTTGTGGTGCAAAAAGCGGTTGAATTGGGGGTGAGTGAAATTACCCCTTTATTGACAGAGCGCTGTGGTATCAAATTGCAGGAAGAGCGCGCAACGAAGCGAGTTGATCATTGGCAGAAAATAATTCATAGCGCCTGTGAGCAATCCGGTCGCAATGCTGTGCCTCGGATTAATGCACCGATGGAGCTAGCGCTTTGGTTAAAACAACGAGACGAGCAATGTCGTTTAATTTGTCATCCTGGATTACCGATACAAACTGATGAAGATCTTTCACCCACCCATGCTGCACTCCTAATAGGTCCGGAAGGTGGTTTGAGCGCAGAAGAAGTTGAGGCAGCGATTAAAGCACAGTTTGTCTCACTATCGCTTGGGCCACGTATTTTGCGGACGGAAACAGCCGCGATAGCTGCACTGACAAAGTTACAAGTTAGGTTTGGTGATATTTAAAGTTTTTATATTTAGACTATCATTCAACTATTAAAGAAAACTTAAGAGAAAAATATTTTTTGTCAGCATGAAGCCGGGGTCCTTGTGAGAGATGTCTCAAGAGTGTGACAGATATCGGCAGAGAAGACATTTTTTACAAAAATCAATTGAGAAGTATCTCGTTGATTTATTTGTAATTTATTCAGTATATTTCAAGTGTTCTTTTAAAATGTATGATCGAAGGGCAAGGCCACTGCTTGCATTGATTCAAAGACGACGTAGATTAATCTCTGAAGTTAAAGGAAGAGCTGTCTGTAATCATTGGATGATAAAAACAGGGAGTTTCCACAATAAGATAGCACGAGCTTGCTTGGGGTGTTGGATGACACCTGCTATCAATAATGGTGGTAATAGAAACAAGCAAGGATTCTGTGACAGTGGATCGTTAGGTGGACAACAGTTTTTCGAGTAAGGATTGCTCGAGTTGGGGCTAGGAATTTATTTCTAGCCCCTCTTTTTTAGGCTGGAAACACCGAATAAAAGTCGATGAAGAGTTCACTGATGAGATAATAAAAGACAATCGCTAAAATGGCGCCCGCAGGTACCGTGACTATCCAAGACATCAAAATATTTCGAATGACGCCTGTATTTAAAGCACCCATACCACGCGCAAAACCTACGCCAAGAATTGCACCCACTAACGTTTGGGTGGTGGAAACGGGTAACCCCATCGCAGACGATAAAATGACAGTGGCTGCAGTGGCTAATTGTGCAGCAAAACCTCGACTGGGTGTGAGCTGAGTGATATTCGTACCGATTGTCGCCATCACGCGATGACCGTACATCGCTAAGCCCAAAACAATGCCTGTTGCGCCGAGCATCATGATCCAAGGTGGAATCGCTGATGTTTGATTGATATCGCCGCCGTGTTCTACGATGCTGACAATCGCTGCTAAAGGACCGACAGCATTGGCGACATCATTGGATCCGTGTGCAAAAGCCATCGCGCAGGCGGTAAAAATCATTAAGATAGCAAAAATTTTTTCAACCATAGCAAAACGAAGTCGAAATTCTGCATTGGGATCTATTTGAATTCGATGCACTAAAATCCAACCGATCACAGTCACAATGACACTCAGCGCGCAAGAAATGGCCACGTTGGTGAGACCGGAAAGATTCAAACCCAGAAATTTAATACCTTCCATCATGGATAACATGACGACCATTGCTACCATGAAAATATACACGGGAATATGTCTTTTTGCGTTGAGAAAAGGCGCGTCAGTGTTAAAAATAAAACGTTGAACGCTGAAGAAAAGAGCATAAGCAAGAAATCCTGCAATAACGGGAGTGAGAATCCAACTGAGCAAGATATTAATCACCACCGCCCAATGCACCGTATCAACGCCTAAGCATACAGAACCAAAACCAATGATGGCACCTACAATGCTGTGAGTAGTAGAAACAGGCCAGCCATAGTGCGAAGCGATCAGCAACCAGGTTCCAGCCGCTAATAAAGCCGCCATCATGCCATAAATTAGTTGCTGTGGTGATTGAGCTAAGAGTTGAGTGTTAATAATTTCACTGCGAATAGTGTGTGTTACCTGAACACCGGCAAGCAAAGATCCCGCGGCTTCGAAAATAATGGCGATGATGATCGCTTGACGAATGGTTAATGCGCGTGATCCCACGGAGGTGCCCATCGCGTTGGCCACATCATTAGCGCCAACGCCCCAGGCCATAAATAAGCCAAAAATAATTCCCATGGTGATGTAGACATAACCGAATTCCATTCAAACCTCACTTTAATTTGCGTTTAACTCAGCTACTATATTGTCTAACAAACTGGAAGCGCCGAGACGAAAATGTCTAGCATCCAACCAGGTAGGACCCATGATTTCAGAGGCTAATTGCACATAGGGTATTGCATCAGCGATGGAACGAATACCCCCTGAGGCTTTAAATCCCACATTAGGATTGGATTCTCGAATCGCTAAAAGCATAGATTCTGCTGCATTTAGTGTGGCACCGATACTAATTTTGCCGGTTGAGGTTTTAATAAAATCTGCACCTGCTTGAATTGCAATAAGGCTCGCGCGATGAATTAATTCAGCCGTGATTAAAGCGCCTGTCTCTAAAATGACTTTTAATTTCGCTTTGTCTCCACATGCCGTTTTGCAATGTTGAAGGAATTCAAGTGTAAAGGAATCATCGCCGGCTAAAAACCGTTGCCATGGCATCACGACGTCAATTTCGTTCGCGCCTAGTTCAATCGAGTGAGCAATATCCACGGCTGTGGCTTCGATATCATCACCACCCGCTGGGAAATTACTGACAGCAGCAATTTTTATCGCAGTGCCATTCAGGCAGTCTTTGACCAGCGATGTAAATTGTGGATAGGTACATACGCATGCGACCGAACCTTGAGGAGTAATCGCTTTTTCACAGAGTGCACGAATAGATTGAGATGTGTCTTCATTACTGAGAGAGGTCAGATCGATAAATCCGATAATTTGTATGAGTGTGTCGTAGTCGATATTAAGCAGTGACATGGTGGTTCTCCATAAAAGTTTTGAGGACGGCGGCTAAATCGCTGGATGCTTTTTGTCCAACAAGAATAACGTTATCGTGATTTAATTTTTCGTCGCTCATGCCACAAGCCATATTCGTAATGGTTGAAATCGCGGCCACTTTTAATCCCGTGTGTCGAGCGACAATCACTTCAGGGACAGTCGACATGCCGATCATGTCGGCACCGAGCATCTTGTAAGCGCGAATTTCGGCTGGTGTTTCGTAGGAAGGGCCAAGCAGACCTAAATAAACCCCTTCGGTTAGAGGAATATTATTTTCCTTTGCTGCGGATAAAATTTGTTGGCGCAATTCAAAATCGTAAGCATCATCCATCGCAGGAAATCGAGGACCAAATTGATCGTCATTGGGGCCGGTCAGAGGATTTCTAAAAAAGAAATTCATATGGTCTTTGATCAAAACCAATCGTCCGGGAGGCACTTCTTGATTCGTTGATGCTGCTGCGTTTGTAAGAAGAACAAATTCACACCCCAGTGCTTTTAAGGTACGCATAGGTGTGCGCATTATTTCGTCATCATTTCCTTCATAATAATGAGGCCGACCTTGAAGACAGGCCACTGGCACTCCAAATAAATATCCTAAAGTCAGTGTGCCTTTATGTCCTTTAACGCTGCTATGACCAAAACCATAGAGGTCAAAAAAACTAAAGTGATGAGGTTTTTCAATTTGCTCAGCAAGTGGTCCCATGCCCGAACCTAAAACCAATCCCATTTTGGGATTAAATGAATCATCGATTTGACTGCGGATTTTATTAACATTGTCTGTAATTTTTGTATCAGTGTAGCTAGAAAAAATCATTGATTTCCTCCGAGAGGTTGTTGATTAAAAATGTGAGTGGATGCAAAGATCATGAGCGTGTCAGTAAGATTTGTAGTTGATCGCCAATCAGTTGAGCTTGATCGGCCAAACGTCCTACCCACTCGATCACTTTATATAAAAACACGACATCCACAGGATTAAGTTGGGATTCCAACTCAAATAGGCTGGTTCGAAGTTGAGATTGCAACACATTAGTTTCAGAATCGAGTTTATCCAATTTTACGATCATTTTTTCAACCAGCTCAATTTCCGAACCGCTAAATCCTGTTTCAAGTAACTCATCCAGTTCTGAAATGGCCTTGTTGGCTTGGATAGACGTTTCAATGGCGCTGTGCAAATAATGTCCGAAGGACTCGATGATCGGTTTTGGGATTGTCATTTTTCGCGATAGCATCAGCGAGGCAATGTTTTTTGCAATTTTTGGGATATCGCCTTGGATATAGAGGAGCCTCAACAGATCAGAACGCGGCACAGGTAGGAGCACGCCTTTTGGAAGTTGGATGCGGATTTCTCGTTTTAAATTGTCTGCCTCATGCGATAGGCGAGTGATGAGTTGTTCATGAACGACGGCAGCATCCCAATCATCTCGAATAAGATCCTCAATGAAAGGAAGCAGTTCTCGGGCGCAATCCAGAGCGGTAGCCATATGCTCTTGAATGGGTCGAATAGGTGATTTGGCAAACATTGAAAATACGGTGCTAAGAGTCATAGCTTATCCTTATACCAATCGGCTAAAATGTGCTATTATACCTGAATGGAATTCATTAACAACCAGGAGGTTTCATGAGTAAGGTATCTAAAGTATTAACGTCAGCTTGGGTAGCAGCAGTTGGCCTAGGTTTAATTTCCGGAGCCGATGCATTGGCTGCTGAGCAAGAGAAGTGCTATGGCATCGCAAAGGCTGGTAAAAACGATTGCGGGACCAAAAAACACGGTTGCGCAGGCGTTGCAAAAACAGATGGCGTTCCCGATGAATGGTTATTTTTACCCAAAGGTGTTTGTGAGAAAATTGTTGGCGGTAGTACAAAGCCTATTGAAACTGCAACGGACAAAAAATAATCGCTGAAAGAAACTTAACGCCATTCTCCCTAGCGCCGTTGCAGCGCTAGGGAGAATTAGCTTTACTCAACATCTTCAATGAATTTTCCATTTGCGCTTATATGTCCTGCTTGTAAAGTATCTCCTGATTGTAACTCGATAAATGACACTAAAGAACCGATTTTGAGTTCTTCAAATGCCGGGCTTTGTACATTTGATTCGTGAAAATAATATTCAAGGCCATCCGGTGTTCTGATGAACCCATAATCAGTAAATAATCGATCGATAGAACCTCGTTTAACATTGTCATGCGTTTTTTTATCTCCACGAAGTTTTTGCGAATAATCTTCCACTTGTCGATACATCGCTAAAAATGAATCTCTAATTGCGACATATAAATCTTCATTTGGATGTTTGTTAACGATTAACTGTTTGCCAGGTACATTCACTTCGATGCGAACATTGAAAAGTTTTCCTTGATGTTTATGTTTCTGCGGTTCTTCCACAACCACTTTGCAACTTTCAATTCGATCGTAGTACTGTGATAATTTTTCCGCTTTTTTTTGAATGCGCTCTTCAATGGGGGCCGTTTTTTCGATATCAAGCATCGTAATTTCTAATGGTATAGACATAATATCTCCCTCCTTAATATTACTGAGAGATCACCTTGGGGCTAACCAATTTCTCAAAATCTTTGTAAGACATTTTGATCAGCTCTGTGTGAGTTCCAGCGTTAAATAAAATTTGATCATCGATCGTCAAGCTATCTACGATAAAAACATCCATGCCGTAGAGGTTTCCAAAGGGTGGCATTGCTCCAAGCTCACATTCTGGAAATCGATCTTGAAATTCACTTTCACTCGCCAAAGCCACATCTTTGGCGCCCGACGATTTTTTTAAATGATCAAAATTCACTTTATGATTCGCTGGTTCCACTACCATTGCCATAGTGCCATCCAGTTTAACAATAACGGTTTTTGCCATCATTTTACCGGGAACATGTGCACTCGCAGCAATTTCTTGAGCGGTGTATGAAGGAGAATGTTTGATGCTGAGATATTTTATTTTGTTGCTGTCTAAAAATTGTTTTACTTGTGTGGTTGGCATGATCGTCTCCTTTTGCTTAGGTACTACGTGGGTCAATAATAATTTTACCCACACTATCAGTATAGCAGGTGGTAACGATTCTTGCTTAGCGGGTATTCACAAGCTTGATTGTCTCAATGCCTTCGGGTGTTGCTTTAATGATGATATCCGCTGGGCGGTGTGCAAACAGGCCGTTTTCGACCACGCCAGGAATAGTATTGAGGCTATTTTCTAATTCCAAAGGACGGCTTAAGTCGAGATTGTATGCATCAATGATGATATTGCCGTTGTCAGTCAAAAAATTCTCTCTATAGACGGGATTTCCGCGAAGTCCCACGATTTTACGGCCAACTAAACTCCGCGCCATAGGTAAGACTTCAATTGGGACGGGTGCATTCTCCCCTAAAATGGTAACCCATTTGCTCTGATCAATAATGCAAATAAATTTTTCACTCACAGAGGCTAGAATTTTTTCGCGAGTCAGTGCCCCGCCGAGCCCTTTGATTAAATAACCATAGGAATTGGCTTCATCCGCACCATCCACATACAGACCAATTCGCCCCGCTGCATTTAAATCCAACACAGGTATGCCCAGTGTCTTAAGGCGCTTTTCTGTAGCCACAGAACTCGCCACAGTACCCGCTATCCGACCTTTAAGGCTGGCCAGCCCATCAATAAAGTAATTCACCGTAGACCCAGTCCCAACCCCTATGATGGCATCATCCTGAATATACTTAAGCGCCGCTTCAGCACTGAGTTTCTTTAAACTTTCCTGGTCCATTATTATTCCTTAAAAAATGAGTTGGGCTGGGATTAGAATACCCAATATTACGATTCAATAATACCATTATGGCGCAACAAGGCTTCGGTATTTGGTTTTCGGCCTCGAAATTCAATGAAAAGATCCATAGGATCTTTTGAGCCGCCTTGTTCCAGAATCGTGTGAAGAAACTGACGACCTGTTTTTGGATTGAAAATCCCTTCCTCTTCGAATTTACTGAAAGCGTCGGCTGAAAGAACCTCTGCCCATTTGTAACTGTAATAACCCGCTGCGTAACCGCCTGCAAAAATGTGTGAAAAGCTATGTTGGAAGCGATTAAAGGGTGTAATTGGCACAACGGTAATTTGTGCTCTAACTTCGTCAAGAATTTTTTGAATTTGATTCTTTTGAGACGAATCGAATTCGAGATGGATACGGAAATCGAATAGCGCAAATTCAAGTTGTCTAACCATTTGCATGGCCGATTGAAAATTTTTAGCAGCAATTATCTTTTTATAGATTTCTTTTGGCAAGGGCTCGTGTGTTTGAAAATGTTCTGCAATAAAATCCAAACCCTCTTTTTCCCAGCACCAGTTTTCCATGAATTGACTGGGGAGCTCAACAGCGTCCCAGGGCACTCCGTGTATTCCCGCAACTTCAGGAACATCAATTTGAGTGAGCATGTGGTGTAGCCCATGGCCGAACTCGTGAAAGACGGTAATGACTTCATCGTGAGTAAATAAAGCAGGTCGATCACCAACGGGTGCATTTAAATTACAGGTAAGAAAAGCAACGGGAAGTTGTCGAGAGCCATCATTTCGTAAACGTCGTCCTTGGCATTCATCCATCCACGCACCGCCGCGTTTGTTTTTTCTGGCGTAAAGATCAGCATAAAATAAAGCGCGGGGATTGTCGTTTTCGTCGTAAATAGCGAAGCATTTTACGTCAGGATGCCAGGTATCAACATTATTTAAAGGATGAATATTGATGCCATACAACTTTTTCACCACTGAAAATAGTCCGGATAAGACTTTATCGACAGGGAAATACGGTCGTAATTCTTCTTGAGAAATATCATAGAGGTGTTTTTGTAATTTTTCGCTGTAATAGGCGACATCCCAAGCGGCCAATTCATTGTGCTGAAATTGCTCTTTGGCGAATTGAGATAATTCTTGGAATTCTTGACGGGCTTTACCCACTGAAGCAGTGGTCAGTTCACTTAAAAATTTCAATACGGTTTCGGGATCTTTCGCCATTTTTGGTGTTAGGGAATAAGTGGGATAGTTTGGAAAATCTAGGAGTTGTGCCTCTTGGTGGCGCAAAGACAATATGTCAACCATCAGAGAAGAATTATCCCACTGAGTTGAATTTTCGATAGGAAATAATTCAGAAGCGCGAGTGACATAGGCTCGGTACATTTCTGCGCGTAATTCACGCGAATCAGCATAAGTCATTACTGCAATATACGAAGGGGCTTCGAGCGTTAGTAGCCAACCTTCAAGTTCATGCGCTTTTGCAGCCGCTTTTGCTGCCATTAATGCACTCTCAGGTAAGCCTGCCAAAGCGTTTTCATCGGTAATGTGTTTGGTCCACGCTTGTGTGGCATCTAACAGATTTTGCTCAAATTGGCTGGTGAGTTGACTGAGTGATTTATTCAATTCAGCTAATTGAAGTTTTTTATCAGCAGGTAAATGTACACCCGCCAATCGAAAATCACGCAGCGCATTATCAATCGCTTTTTTTTGTGGAACACTTAAATGAGAGTAGGCAGTGCTTTGGGCGATGGAATTTATTGCATTGTATAAAGCTTCATTTTGCGAGACCCAAGTGCTGTACTCACTAATGATGGGTAGGCAAGCATTGTAACTTTCTCGTAATTCTGGTGAATCAACGACATGGTGAAGGTGTGCTACACGCGACCAGTAGCGATGAAATTCATCTTCAATCTCTTCCAGCGGCGACAATAGATTTTCCCAGCTAAACACAGTGATGTTTTTTAGCAGGCTCTCAATTGTCATTTTATTATTAGAAAGGATGTCTTTTACAGTAGGGACGATTTGATCGATTTTTATCCTGGAAAATTGTGGCAACGCAAATTGTTCCTGGGATGAGGACTGAATAGTTTCAAGCATGGCGATGATCCTGATGTTAAGCTAATAATCGACTAAGTATAGCCAAGGGGTCAGGTCCTGACAAATGACAAGAAAAACTTCTCATTTGTGAGGACCTGACCCCTACTGTATTGTAAAGTCTTGAAAATCCAAGTATAAATTGCTTCTCGAGGGGGCTTGCCTTTGGGGGAAGGTTGTCCATGATCGCATCAAAAGGAGTTAGCATGAGTTTACGCATTTATGATTCTAAACAACCCTATGTGGCTATGGGGGCCTATGTCGACCATAGCGCGTTGCTGGTGGGCGACGTTGAGATAGGCGAAGATAGCTCAGTTTGGCCAATGGCCGTATTGCGGGGCGATTTACACTCGATACGCATTGGGAATTACACCAACATCCAGGATGGCGCTGTGCTTCATATTACGCATGCTAGTCCCTATAACAAGGGAGGGTATGCTGTGTCTATTGGGGATGAAGTGACCATCGGACACGGTGCCAGATTGCATGGCTGTGTTGTTAAGGATCGTTGCTTAATAGGCATTGGAGCCATCATTATGGATGGGGCTGTTGTCGAATCCGACGTGATTGTAGCCGCAGGTGCTTTGGTACCGTCTAAGGCTGTATTGAAAAGCGGCTATGTTTATATGGGCTCTCCCGCTGAGCAATCTCGTCCGATTACGGATGAAGATCGAGAATTTATCAAATACAGCGCACAAAATTATGTTCTGCTAAAAAATCAATATATGGCAGAAATTCAGGCGAAAATTGCTCGTGAGCGATTAGAAGCGCGTGAGCGCGACCGCGATAAAGAGCGTGAGCGAGTTTAGTTAAGGAAAGGGGGGCGGGCAGCCCCCTTTTTGTTTACATCTCCAGAGGATCCACATCAACAGCCCACCGAATGCGTTGCCCCGATTTATTTTTGGCAAGCATGCTAATCCAGGTTGACAACCATTGCTGGAGTGTTTGACGTTCTTGAGATTGGATAATTAATTGGGCGCGATGTCGACCGGCTTTTTTACCCATGGGGGCAGGTAAGGGCCCTATTATTTTCACCAATGATTGCGTTGAAATTTCCAAGCCCATGGCTTTTGCCTGAGTTAAAAATTGATTCAGTTGATGAAGCTTATCTGATTCAGCATGCAAAATAGCGAGAAAGGAATAGGGTGGTAAATTGACGGCCTTTCTTTCTTGCAGCAAAGATTGCGCAAATAGTGAATAACCCTTATTTAAAAGTTCTGTTAAAAGTGGGTGTTCCGGATGATGTGTTTGGATCAGAACAAAACCCTGCTTTCGTACTCGCCCTGCACGCCCAGCAACTTGTACAATCAGTTGGCCCAGACGTTCTAAGGCACGAAAATCACTACTGAATAAGGCGTGATCAACATCAACCAGCGCAACCAAAGTTACGTTGGGAAAATGATGTCCCTTTGCTAACATTTGTGTGCCAATTAAAATTTGACCTTTGCCCGTTTGAACTTTTTCAAGAAGATTGGATAAGGTATTTTTTCCTTTTTTAGTAGTGTCTTGATCAATTCGTACAATTTCTTTGTCAGGAAACAATTCAACCAGGTGAGTCTCGAGTTTTTCTGTTCCGATACCTAGTGTTATGAGCTGATCACTTTTACACTGCAAACAGTGGGTATATTTGGGACGCTCTATCCCGCAATGATGACAACATAAACGATTTTTGTTTTGGTGATAAGTTAGCTTTGCTTCACACTGTGGACAGTCCGCTGTCCATCCGCAGGTATGGCACAAGATTAAGGGAGCATAACCTCGGCGATTAAGAAATAACAAAACCTGATTATTCTCATTGAGGTGTTCAGTCATAGTCTTAATTAACTCGGGGCATAAACCGCTTTTTAATGAGGTTTTGCGTAAATCAATAATTTTATATTTTGGAGCTGATGCTGCACCGGCGCGCGAAGGAAGTCTAAGTTCAGTAAATTTATTTTGATTCACATTGTAAAGCGATTCTAAAGAAGGAGTGGCGCTGCCCATAATAATCGGAATGTTCAATAATTTGCATCGCATTATGGCGAGATCTCGAGCAGAATATCGAAATCTCGATTGTTGTTTGAAGGAAAGATCATGCTCTTCGTCAAGAATAATCATGCCTAAATTAGGAGCAGGTGTTAATAGTGCCGAACGTGTACCAATAATAATTTTTGCTCGGCCTGATTGTGCATCAAGCCAGGCTTTGAGTCTTTGCTTCTCTGTCAGTTTTGAGTGAAGAGCAACGATGGGAACTTTAAAGCGTTGTATAAAGCGTTCAATAGTCTGTGGCGTTAAACCTATTTCAGGAACCAGAATAATGGCTTGCTGCCCTTTTTCAAGACATTGAGCTATTATACGCAAGTAGACTTCAGTTTTTCCGCTGCCTGTAACGCCATTTAATAAAAAACAGGCGAAATTTTCAGATTTATTAATGGTGGATATAGCAAGTTCTTGATCGGAATTCAGTACGAGCGGTTCTTCTGTCTGAGTTTCCATCGATGAAAATTTAGCATTTTCATTTATGCCTGAAAAAGTGCTGTGAGAAAAATTAAGAGCAGCTGGTTTTCGAGCTAGGGTTGGTAAGGCAGAATGTAAAACCTCACCCAGAGGATGTTGGTAATATCGCGCAGCCCACTCGCATAATCTCATTATCGAATTATCCAGCACAGGTTTTGGATCGAGGATTTCAGAAATGGGTTTTAATTTATCAAGAGCGACATCACTTTGATTATCGAAGCCTACTACAATGCCCACTTTTTTTTGGCGACCAAATGGCACAAGCACACGTGTGCCGATTTGCAAAGTGATCTCTTCGCTATTCTCTGCAGGCAAGTAATCAAAATGCTGCCGCAGAGGCGTTGCGAGAGCCACATGAATAATTTTTTTTTCAGTGCTCATTCGTGAATCCTTTTGGAGTGCGTATCATAACATGGAAGGGGTCAAGTCTTGAATCAGGAATCAAAAATAAGCAGGCTAAGCTTTTCTTATTTCTGATTCCTGATTCAAGACTTGCCCCCCCTTATGATCTCAGATACGTAAATTTATTCATTTGTTGCATTAACTGGAAATATTTCATACATATGCTATACTGAAAGTGAGCATTTAGGACGAGGGTTTGTTCCTGAACTAGCATGAAATAGTTTTTGGGAGTTCGTCATGATTTGCCGTGTGCAAGCCCACCTTGAGTGGGAAGCCTAACGCTCTTCAGCGATTTCCGCCCTACCAAAAGAGAGCTCAGCTGACCGTCCTTGTCCAAATGCTCCTTTATCTCTCTCCCTCCCCTTACGGCATGGATATTGCACACACACTCGTAGTGAGAAGTGTTATTTTGCTGGGGCGTGTTCAGATTTGGAGTAGTCCGCTCGTCATCCCAATGGCATTTATCTCTGAGGCGATTAAATCTAGGAGCTTAGTGCAGGAAGCCAGATTATGCTGATAAAAGTAATACTTCTAACCTTGGATAATAGACATTACTTTACACTTCAATGTTTCCAATTTATTCTGATCATGGGTTGACATCCAGGTTCATTGATTGAATAAGGAGGGGTAGATGAAGAAGTTTCCAGAGAGTTTATTAGATTTTATTCGAGCTGATGTGGATGGATACTCTCGATTGGTATTTAGGAATGTGGCTGTTACTGACCTTGATATTCAGCGTCTTTGTGAGGCTATGCAAACTAACACTCATGTTGTCATGATTGATATTTCGCTGAGCGATCCGGATCAATCGCAACTCACTTCCTTGAGTGCCCGGCACCTATCGCAACTTCGGATCGAGAATTTGATGCTGAGGAATCACTCGTTTGGTGATGATGGGGCTGCTTTTCTTGCGCGTGCTCCTTATATAAAAAGACTTTCGGTCACTAATTGTGGGTTTAGCCTTAATGGTGCTCGAGCCTTTTTGAGTAATCAATCTATTCAAATGTTTCTCATCGATTATGCTAGTGATGATAGAACAGAAAAGGAAGAATTAGAGAGGCAGTTATATGCTGTTGGGAAACGTAATCGTGAAAATGAAAATGACTGCGAAAATCATGAGAAAAATCTTCAGGAATTAGCAATGAGAGCCATCGACAAAGATGCTGTTGTCGAGTTAATTCCATTAGTGAGTGGTTTGTTGCAAGGACCAAATACTTTTTTAATATTCGGCTGCTCATTGTTGCAATATTGTGTCGACAAGAATAGCCCTCGATGTGCGCATTATCTGTTAAACGCTGGCGCATCGATTGAATCGCAAGTGTTTGATTATACACCACTATTTGTTGCCGCTGAAAATGGTAGATTTGAACTGGTGCAATTGTTCTTGGCTTATGGAGGAAATCTGACGGGTGAATTTTATTTTAATCAAGAAGAAGCCCTTTCAATCAGCGCTTCAAAGCTGTGTGAGTCTGTTTTTGGACTTATTGAAACTCATCCTCAATTTAAAGAAACTCTTTCACGCACGGAGCGAGCTAGAGTGGAATCGTTTGTTCGGGCTTGGCAGGCCTGTGTCGATAAACATACAGGAAAAGGTGAGGTTCAGTCGGACAGGCAGTATGAGCGTGATCGTAATTCTTTATCAGGAAATTTCCGGATTTTCGCTGATTTTCTCGCTGAGCGTGCTGGTGGTGGAGAGCCCCGTGTATTAGATTTTACGCAACAGCCTCCGACGGCGATGTGGCTTCAAGTCAGCGAAAACATCGGACTTAAGTATGGAGCTGCGATGGCTGCGACTGAAGTTCTGGGATACTTACAGCGATTTGCAGGTGCAGATCCTAATAAGAAAGAAGCATTCGATAGGGCGATCTCTCACAGTAAAATTTATCGTCTATTACGACAAAAAGAATTTATTATCAAACCAACCCAGCATAATCAAATCAGTCTCAACGACTATACCCAAGCAAAGAATTATTGCTCTACAGCATTTAAAGTGAGTGTGCCGGAACAAAATACGCGTTCGCAACGATTGTCAGAAACAGAATTAAAAAAAGCCTTAGAATCGCTCAGTCAAGATATTCGAAGTCATGGCTATACCGCTGTAGATTGGTCACATCAACCAAGATTATTTGTTGCAGAATTTCGAGGAGTTCATTACACGCCAGCGTATTTTACGCCTGAGCAACAACAGGATCACGCTACCACTTGTCACTTAAATAGAATGGCACCAGCTCCTGCTGTAATTATGATGACAGGAAATTTTCCACGACAACAGCAGACGTCTAGAGAGTCAGAATTAGAGTCAAATCGATATCTAATGTTGGACACTTTTGCCGCGTTTGAGCAATCAGGGCCAACCCGCCTATATGGTAAAGGTTTCGCGAACGAAAGTGATGGTCTGCAAGAACGGATGAGTGATCAATATAATTTTTTCAGACAAGATATTGCTGCTCAAGCAAATCCTCCTGCTACTGTTTTGTATAATCTTAATGCTATGGGCTACCCACATTGTGCCTCTTCAGATCTGCCCTATGATGCTGCGCTCTATGGATTTGGCTATAAGGGGTATCAAAATGCTATTTATGGAGCACAGGCTGATCGTACGGCACCATCACTGGATCCTGAATATGATATGAGAGGAAAGCCTCAGCGAGATGTTCTAGGCAAAATTTATATTAGCTTGTTTACACCAGAATCGCTTCATTGGCATCACATGCGTGATGTTGTAGGTATGCACAATGATGGTCGCGTTCGCGTTCGAGAAATGATTGTGGTAGAGCGAGAAAGAAGTGCGCCAGGCGGAATAATGCAACACTGTATGTTTTATGAAGCTGCTTTGATGGTACCAGATTTCAGTTTACCTTATGGCCCACATGTTCAGCATTTATTTGGATTGTCCGAGGAACGATATCTGGTGTACCGAAAAAAATTTTCATCTGTTAATTCCGTGCAGGCGAGATATCAAATTGTAAAAGATCATCTATTCAAAGAGATTGCGGAATATCTCTCTGTAGGACTACTTAAAATGGCGATGGATGAGGCGCGTCAGCGAGGTGGGTATTTAGTTTTTGCTCGTTCAGATGGAACCTTTGACTTAAGGCCGCAACATATTCAATTGACAAATGAGAGACTTAGGAATTCCGTCTTAACGCGAGAATATAAACTGTTTTTAGCGACTAGGAGCCATCAATTTAGATCTGCAAAGAACGAAGATCCTAGAGCAATCATGCAGCCATGGCAATACAGAGGTAAAGTGTTTGGATCAATTACAGGGACATCGAGGACAAATCTTGCTGCCACTTTTCAAGGTCGAGAAATCTTTTTCGATATTTTTCAGACATTAGGCGATGGAGCTTGTGGATTTTACAGTTTACCGATCCCCTTTGATCGAACAGGGGTTGTGAATTTATTACTGAGTAATGCTCAAAACCCTCGTGTTCGAGAGCTCACAGCAGAAGAAATCATGGAGCAAACTATATCTCAGAGCATTCCAGAAGCACTGCGTCGTCTTCACCCTGTTTTTGCTCGTTATGTTGGCTTTATGGCTCAAATCGATCGAGATCGTCAAGCTTTACTTTCAAACGTTTTAGATCAGTTAGGAAGACAACATTTTTCAGCAAATGATTTCGATTCGGTTTTGGCGCAGTTAAAAATAGATCCTCTTAGATCAAGTGCTGCTGAGCAATGCCTTGATAGATTGGTTCAATTTGATCAACAATACAAGACTGAATTGGTGAGATTTCATCGGGAATTTAGTGCTGAAAATGTGTTTAGAGATTTTGTACAACAGTATCTTGGTGGTAATGGATGGTTAAGTTTTGCAAGAGAAGGACTCAATTTTGCGCGTCAAACATCGTGCCTGGATGCTATTTTATTGGTGATGCGTCCACCGATACGTTTGTATATTTGGCAAGACGAACCACTTCAACAGGGTCGTTTAAAATTGGTGTATTCAGGCGGACCTGATGAAGGCACTCCAACCCATATTCATCATGCTGGCGGTGCAGCGACGCATTTTTCATTAATGGCGGAATCGCAAGGAACTGTTCATCAGCCTCAAGGCGGTTTAGTGGTACAAGAACCACAGGAACGGGGAGAGTCTGATGTTAAGCGACTTAAGCCCTCTGCTCAGGAACACTTACTGGAGGGGCCTATTGAAGAATCTGATGATTGTTCCAGTCCAAATCCATTCTCGTTAAATTTGGGATGATCAGTAAGATACTGGCATAGAACACCAAATGGGCAAAAGTGTATCGGGAGAAAATATCCCCAATATTCGACGTCAAAATAGAGTCTATGTTAAGATGCCTTATCGCATGATGTGAGCGTAGGGATGATGCTTTTCAAAAGATACACAGTATTGGTTCTCTTGGCAGTTGGATTGCTGGGGTGTGATCAGGTTTGGAATAGTCCGCATGAGGCTGAGGCCTTTGCGGAGAAAATTAGCTATGGGTCTTTTTCCGAACCACCAAAAACCCTGGATCCTGCAAAATCGTATTCCTCAGATGAGGTGCGATTTACCGCACAAATCTATGAACCTTTGTTGCAATATGATTATCTTAAAAGACCCTATACCTTGATTCCTTTGGTGGCTACTGAGTTACCAACAGTTCATTATAAAGATAAATCAGGAAACTTGTTGGCACAAGATGCGTCTTCTGATCAAATAGCTTTTAGCATTTACACGATCAGCATCAAACCCCATATTTATTATTATCCGCACCCTGGTTTTGCACGTGATCAAGAGGGGCGCTATTTATATCAGCATGGAAAGCAAAGTGAATTTGCAAATAAAGAGACCCTGGATGCATTTACGATCACCAGTACCCGAGAATTGACCGCTGAAGATTATGTTTACGAAATTAAGCGTCTTTCAGATCCGAGAATATCCTCTCCAATTTATGGATTAATGTCTAAATATATTGTTGGGATGAAAGAACTGCATGATCAAATTTTAGTTCTAATGAAAAAGAACCTTCCTATCGACTTGCGAAAATTAGAATTGGCTGGGGTCAAAATTTTAAATAAAAATCAACTTCAAATAACCCTGAATGGTAAGTACGAACAATTCAATTATTGGTTGGCGATGCCATTTTTTGCGCCGATTCCTTGGGAGGTTGATCAGTTTTTTGCACAACCAGGCATGAGTGAGCATAATTTAAAATTAGGTTGGTACCCTGTTGGAACAGGGCCATACTATTTAGCCGAAAATAATCCCAATCAGAGAATGGTTCTTCGTGAAAATCCTTTCTATCGTAGAGAGTATTTCCCTTCTTACAGTGATGATCCCAGTGATTATGGTAAAGGGTATTTGATTGATGGGGGTAAAAAAATACCTCGGGTTAAGGCCTTTGTCTTCAGTCTTGAAAAGGAAACAATTCCTCGGTGGAATAAATTTTTACAAGGCTATTATGATAGCTCTGCAATTGGATCTGATAGTTTCGATCAAGCTATTCAAATCGATAAAAACGGAGAGCCTGATTTGAGCCCTGAAATGAAAAAACTAGGCTTGCGCTTGCAAACAGTGGTAAGTCCCAGCGTTTTTTATTTGGGATTTAACATGCTAGATCCTGTAGTAGGAGGGCAGACTGAAAAGGCGAAAAAACTTCGGCAGGCATTATCGGCCGTGATCGATTTTGAAGAATTTATTGCTATCTTTAACAATGGACGTGGGATGGCTGCACAAGGGCCTATTCCTCCAGGGATTTTTGGATACACTAAGGAAAAAGATCGCTATTTAGAACAGAATATAGATCGAGCTAAACAATGGTTGGCTGAAGCCGGCTACCCTGATGGTCGAGAATTAAATACAGGGAAGCCACTTTTGCTGAATTACGATGCAACATCAAGCAGTGGTCCTGATGATAAGGCCCGCTTTGATTGGATGCGGAAACAATTTAATAAGTTAGGCATAGAGCTCAATATTCGCAGTACCGATTATAATCGGTTTCAAGAAAAAATGCGCACCGGTGCTGCTCAAATATATATGTGGGGATGGAATGCTGATTACCCAGACCCTGAAAACTTTCTATTTTTACTTTATGGTCCTAACGGAAAGGTAAAATTCGGCGGAGAAAATGCATCTAATTATTTTAATCCGGAGTTTGACCGCTTATTTGAACAAATGAAAAATATGCCTAATACACCTGAGCGCCAAGCTATTATCAAAAAAATGGTTTCCATAGTCCAAGAAGATGCGCCCTGGGTGTTTGGTCTGTTCCCTAAAGAGTATGTTCTAACTCATCAATGGATTTACCCTCAAAAGTTGAATGTCATTGCAAATAATACATTTAAATATGTTGATCTTAATGCATCGCTGCGTCAAAAATTAATTCATGAATGGAATAAGCCAAAAATTTGGCCGGTGATTATGCTCATATTTGGAATGATTTTAATTATTCTTCCTGTTGTGTTGAGTTATCTTAAAAAAGAACGATCTGCGATTAAGGAGGTCAAATAGATATGTGGGCCTATATTATTCGTCGAATCTTGTACGCCATCCCCATATTAATCGGCGTTAACTTGCTGACATTCGTGTTGTTTTTTATTGTGAACTCACCGGATGATATGGCCAGAACGCACCTTGGAGCAAAACATATCACTCAAGTGGAGATTGATGCTTGGAAAAAAACTGAAGGCTACGATAAACCGCTTTTTTATAACACTGAAAAATCGGGCTTAGAAAAATACACCGATACGCTATTCACTAAAAAGTCACTGAGTCTTTTCGCATTTGATTTCGGCACTTCCGATAGCGGACGAGATATCAGTAACGATATATTTCAACGTATGTGGCCTTCCTTGGCGATAGCAATTCCTGCCTTAATCTTAGGATTATTTTTGGATGTCTCTGTGGCTATGGTTATGGCTTTTTTTCGTGGATCTTATGTGGATATAACGGGTGTAGCAATTTGTGTGGTGTTAATGTCGATATCGTCGCTATTTTATATCATGGGTGGGCAGTTCTTTATCGCAAAAATGTTGAAATTAGTTCCTATCTCTGGATACGAATCAGGCGTTGATGCGATGAAGTTTTTAATTCTGCCGATCATTATTGGCGTTGTGAGTGGTGTGGGTTCAGGTGCCCGTTGGTATCGAACGCTATTTTTGGAAGAAATAAACAAGGACTATGTTCGCACTGCGCGTGCCAAAGGATTATCGGAAGAAAGAGTGTTATTTCGACATGTTTTAAAAAATGCGATGATCCCAATTTTAACTGGCATCGTTGCACTATTGCCGCTATTGTTTATGGGAAGTTTGATATTAGAATCTTTTTTTGGGATTCCTGGTTTAGGAAGCTATACGATTGATGCTATTCGTATGCAAGATTTTGATATTGTCAGAGTCATGGTTTATTTGGGAACGCTGATGTACATCATTGGTTTAGTGCTCACCGATATTTCTTACACTCTGGTAGATCCGCGTGTTAGATTTAAATGATGAGCACACTAAGGGTATAAAATGTGACTTATGATTCTCCGATATTATCAAAGAACTCATAATCATTTTTTGCATCCCAATTAATGCTCCATATCATTATCCCGCCGATGTCAGGATATGTTTTTGTGGGCTTGTAAGAAGCACAATCCGTTCCGGTTCTGAGACATGATATGGCCTTATTGACAACAGTAGGATCAGTGTAACCGTTGTTAGCTGCCCGTTTTGCTCCCGGTAAGCCAATGATATATTTCGATGCGGCGTCTGTAACCCCTCGCTTTTCCCAAGTTTGAATCGTACTATCTGCTTGAGAAACGATAAAATCTTCGGTGCCAGGTTTGAAGCAGGGGCTGCCCTGTTTAAGACTTCGTCTGCATGTGGAGTTGTATAGTTGAACCGATACAAAATCGATAAGGCTCGAATTAATCAGTTGATCATATTTGCCTTCAGAGACTTGCCAATTGACGTCAATGGCTTCAGGTGCTAGGGTAAATGTTAAAGAGATACCTTGTTTAGAAAAATCATTCTGAATTCTCTTCGTTGCTTCAAAAAGATTGCCTCGGGTTGCTTTATTCATGTTACCTTCGAAATCATAATCAATGCCATTAAATCCAAATTCAGTGATAATTTTCTCGAGTGAATTGACGAAATCTTCAGTCTTCTTGCTGGTATCCAAATGCAAGAGGCTGTTAAGTCCTCCGAGTGAAACAAGCACTTTTACTCCCCTATTCTGTAGCGTTTTTATGTCGCTCTTAAAAAGAGAAACCCCATCAGCCATTGTTTTGTAAGGGGGCCCTTGGAGAGTGAATTTCACATTACCGAAGGGATTGACGGAAGCAAAGGCAATAACCACTGCAGAAAATCCATCGGGGATTTCAGATAATCGTAAAGGTTCGGTAGCTGTGTTCCTAAAATTTTGCCAGTAACCGATGTATTCTAAATTACTGCTAGTGGAATCCATTTGCTCTGCAATAGTCAGCGTGGGAAACATTAAAAATGTAGACAGGATAACTAAACCTAATGGTCGTTTTAGCATGGCAATATGTTCCTCTAAACTTAAGTTTGTGGGCCTGCTCTAACAAGATGCAGAGTTCGTTCACCACAGTGTTCGCTAATTTTTTGCTTTATAGCAGTGCGAAGACGAATGGCTTCACTGAATTCTGTGGTTTGAGGTTTTATGGGTTCACCAATCCAAACATGCAGAAATGCAGGCGAAAAAAGCTTGCTACTTCCGGTTAAAACAGTACGTGTACCTCGTATTGCAATGGGGCACAGTGGGGTTTTAGTCTCGATAGCGAGTTTGAAAGCTCCTAATTTAAAAGGTAATAGACCTTTGGACGCTGTAAAAGTACCTTCAGGAAAGATTAAAATAGGTTTTTTTTCATCCAAAGCATTTTTAATATGGCTCATGTCGTGCAAGCTATTAACAAAATCGAGCCTATCGACTGTTAAATAACCTAAATGCTTCACTACAGATCTTAGTAAAGCGCCATTCAATATCTCTTTTTTTCCGACAAATTTAACGCCCGCTGGCAAAGTGGCAATCAGCAAAAGAGAATCGATGTAGCTAGCATGATTCGAGACGTAGATAACCGGCTCATTATTGTTAAGAAAGTGTTTCCCTCGTACTTTTATGGGGCAGGCAATTAAAATAAAAAAGAGCTTCGACCAATATTTTAATAAGCTGGCGCCATAATATTGTGGCAGCAAAATAATGAGCAACCACACGGGTATCAGAAAAATACCTCCTACCAAGAGTATGTAAGTTGTATATATACATTTTGCTGCGGTTCTGAGAAAGTGTAAGGACTTTTTGTAGGCGGTTACAAAAAATAATTTGGTCATTTGCAAAGCGATTGGGGTATGGCGTCGAATAAGTCGCCGTTGTTCGTAGGCTAGTTTGCAAGCATTGCGTTGTAATTTTCCGCTGGAAGTTTTACTAATGGTTTCTGGGGGTGCCATGATTACTTCATCAGGTGGGATGCCAAGGGTTGTTGCAATTTTACTCACAATAGTGGCTTGAAGTTGCTTTTGGAGCTCTTTGTCTTTTTGATGTGTCTCGGCAACAATAATTAATTTTTCTGTACCTTTTCGTTTGTCCGCAGTGCCAAAAGCAACAACACGTCCTTTACGAACCCCTATTATTTGTTCCACTAATTCTTCGACTTCTTGAGGATAAATATTACGGCCTGCTTTAATAATCACATCTTTGGCGCGACCGGTAATATACAGATTTCCATCTGCAATATATCCAAGATCACCGGTTGACCACCAACCATCGTGATAAGCCGCTGCAGTGGCTGTAGGATTTTGAAAATACCCTTGCATCGCCGAAGGACCTTTGAATTGTAAATGCCCTGCTTTGCGTTCAGGACATTCATTGCCTGCTTCATCGACAATACGGATTGAATGTTCTGGAATAGGTCTTCCACAGCATACAAATTCGTGAATTTTTTTAGTGTTAGAATCAGCTGGTTTTGCCAGATTTGATTCATCCATGATTTGACGATCAATTCGATCAATCAGTGGTTCGCGACCCAAAACAGGAATGGTCAGGGCCACAGAATTTTCAGCAAGACCATAAACAGGATAGAGCGAGGTCGCCTTAAAACCGTAAGGCGCAAATTTCTTGATAAAACGCTCAAGTGTTTTAGGGTAAATCGCTTCTGCGCCGTTGAAAGCGCATCGCCAAGAACTTAAATCCAGGCCGATCAATTTTTTATCATTGATTTTACTTAAACAAAGTTCATACGCAAAATTCGGCGCAGCAGAGATAGTGGCGCGATGATAATGAATTGCCCACAGCCATTTTTCAGGGTGGGTAAGAAAAGTGATCGGTGACATAATCGTAATGGGGACGCCAAAATAGAGACTTCCTAACCAGGTCCCGATTAAACCCATGTCATGGTAAAGTGGTAACCAGCTAACAACGACATCTTGTGGCTGAATATTTAACATTTTACCGATAGCACGAATGTTGGTCAGTAAATTAGCGTGGGTCAGTTGCACACCTTTGGGATCACCAGTGCTGCCTGAAGTATACTGAATTAAAGCAAGCTGGTGGGTATCCAATTCAGGCAAATAAGAATCAGAGTGGCTCAAGGATAATTCAGCAACGGTCGTGATTTCTCTTAAAGGGGCAACATATTCTTGCAATATCTGAGACAGTTTGGTTACGGTTGTAAACGTGATCAGAATTTCAGTCATTGCATTCGTTAGAATTTTTGTTTCGTGTTTAATATACTCTTCGATAAGATTCGCACGAAAGGGCGGATAAATGGGCACCGGAATTCCACCCGCCATTAGAACGCCAAAAAATGCCGAGAAAAAATCTTGGCTTGTTGGCAACATGATCGCAACGGTTTGCTGAGGAGATAATCCTCTATCTAAAAGTCCGTGTGCGACAGCGGTTGCCGATCTGAGTAGTTCGCCATATGTGATGATAGTCTCTGCGCCATGACTGTCATGGAGATAAATATGAGGACGCTGAGGTTCTTGTGTGCCATATTCATGGAGGAGATCAACCAAGGTTTTTGCAGAATGAGGGTCGATACTACTCGCCTTAAGATGAGGAACATGTTCTAGATTGGTTGGCTTCAAAGAAGGATGGGCTTTTTTTATTGCAGTAGCGAGATCCTGGAGTGATTCTGCATCTGTTAATAAACTTTCTGGCAGGATAATACTGAAGGCCTGCTCAGTGCGGTGTAGTAGCTCTGCTTTTTCCAGGCTACCAATGCCAAGCTCTCGTTGCAAATCAGCTTTCATTGAGACCACATGAACAGCCCGTTGATGTTCTAAGTCAACGAGAAGTTGCCGCGTGATGCTGAGCAGTTGGTCTTCAATGTCAAGCGATTGCTCCAAGTTGATATCCTTTGCGATTCATTTAGTAAAAGAACTGATAGTTTAACAATTATCCCGTCTTGGTCAATAAAAGTCTTTGTTTTCTGCTCAGGCTCGCATAGCGCGGGGATCCCGGAATGTCTCAAGAGCTTGCTTAGGGAGTACACCAAGGATATTATCTTTTGTAGTGGGATTGCTAATATACACAGGGTGTTGGAGTTTGACATGTTCTGCATTATCAATATTGAAATGAGGCATCATTAATGCCTTTTCAATGGGTTATTTTGGCAACGGATGCATTGTTGTATGCTCTATTTGTCGCATTAATTGTTTTTGTTGTGTGGGCGCGTCGACATGAACAGTGGCGTGAGCCCTGGCGTCAGGTGGGGCGACGAAAATTGGCGATGGTCGCTTTTGTGATTTTATTCGTCTTTGCTTGTATCGCTTTTTTGGATTCCATTCATTTTCGGTTGGCCGTCAATCATCAGAAAAATCAAAAACAATATTACTCTGAAAATGTACTCAGTGTTCTCGACACATTATTGGCGCCTATGGGGAATCAGTATGAACAAACTTATTCTGCACCTTTGGCAACTCATTCTTTTGTTAAATCCATTGTTGTCTTGCCTTCTGGTGAACAAATTCGTGCCTATCCAAAGCTAATTTACGGTGGAAAACACTTGAAATCGGAAGATCAACTAAAAGTTGATCTCGCTAGAGATGGGATTTTTGGCGTGATAATTGCATTGGTACTGTGGATGATATTCGTGTTTTTTGTGACCAGTCTCCGGTCAATTTCAAATCGACTTTCTTGGTGGCAAAGTTTATTGGAAATTAAAAAAGGAAAAACATCGATTGCTTGGCGTGAGATATTAGTGACAGTATTTGTATTAACACTTATCGCCAGTATTTCAATGACAATTTCTAAGCATTACCATTTATTGGGCACGGATAAGGTGGGGGCAGACATTTTTTACCAAGGTATAAAAAGCATTCGAACAGGTTTAGTGATAGGTACTGTTACCACTTTGGTTATGCTGCCTTTTGCTTTATTGTTAGGAATGATTGCAGGATATTTTGGTGGTTGGATCGATGATGTCATTCAGTATGTGTATACTACGCTGAGTTCTATACCAGGAGTCTTGTTAATTTCAGCTTCGGTACTGGCGATGCAGGTGTACATTGCGAACCACCCG
Source organism: uncultured Gammaproteobacteria bacterium (assembly GCA_964567285.1). Lineage (GTDB taxonomy): Bacteria > Pseudomonadota > Gammaproteobacteria > JAIEPX01 > JAIEPX01 > JAIEPX01. The sequence goes on along the minus strand of CAZMLO010000001.1, from coordinate 165,071 downwards.
AATCAATTTACAACAATTGCCGAACGCGCTGATATTCGCTTATTAGCCCTTTGCGTTATTCTAGGTGTCACCAGTTGGACAGGGTTATGTCGATTGTTGCGAGCAGAGACATTAAAAATACGCGAAATGGATTATGTGCGAGCAGCGACGGCCTTGGGTGTAAAACGATTTAAAATTATTTTGCGACATGTTTTGCCGAATGTGGTGCATATTGTTTTGATCACCGTGGTTCTTGATTTTAGTTCTTTAGTCCTGGCCGAGGCGGTATTGTCGTATGTTGGCGTTGGAGTTGATCCCACCTCATTTAGCTGGGGCAATATGATCAATAGCTCGCGTTTAGATTTGGCTCGAGAACCTGTCGTGTGGTGGCCCCTATTTGCTGCTTTTGTATTTATGTTTAGCTTGGTTTTATCAGCCAATTTATTTGCTGATGCGGTTCGCGATGCCTTTGATCCACGGCTCAGAGATGCACACTGATGGCAATGAATAATATCCTTCTTAATGTTGATAATTTAAGTCTTGCTTTTAAGAAGAAGGGTGTCCTTGTGCCAGTGCTAAAAGAAGTCAGTTTAACGATAGAGAAAGGAAAGACTTTGGCCCTGGTGGGAGAGTCTGGATCAGGAAAAACGCTGACTTCCTTAGCAATTATGCAATTACTACCACCGAATGCGGTGATCGATCAGCAGAGCACTATTGAATTAGGCCAAGTTGATTTGCTTACCCTTTCTGAATTAAAACTTCAAAAAGTTCGGGGTGGAAAAATCGGCATGATTTTTCAAGAAGCCATGACAGCATTAAATCCAGTCTTAACAATAGGCCAGCAAATTGCAGAGATTTTGCGTTTTCATTTCCCGCGAATGTCTCGTAAAAACCGTCTGGTCAAGATTCATGAATTATTAAGTGAAGTGGGAATTTCTGATCCTAAAAGTCGAGCCAATAGTTATCCTTTTGAACTTTCAGGTGGTATGAAACAACGTGCAATGATTGCTATGGCATTGGCTTGCGAACCTGAATTATTAATTGCGGATGAACCTACCACTGCATTAGATGTTACTATTCAAAAACAGGTTCTTAAATTGCTTAAAACGATACAAGCTAAACGAGAAATGAGTATTCTCTTCATCACCCATAACTTGGGTGTAGTATACGATATGGCTGATTATGTGGCCGTTATGCGAGAAGGCGTGATCATTGAACAGGCTCAAGCTGAAACTTTTTTTCGCAATCCCAAACATCCCTACTCTAAACAATTATTTTCTGCTGTAGCAGATTGGGGAAATATATTGCCGGAAAAGCCCATTACTTCTCAGCCACTGGTTAAAGTGGATGACCTGAAAATTCATTTTCCTATTAGGCAAGGTATTTTCAAAAGAATAGTGGGGTATGTTAAAGCCGTTGATGGTGTTGATTTGTCGCTCTACCGAGGCCGTACTTTAGCGTTGGTTGGTGAATCAGGTTCTGGGAAAACAACGACAGGTATGGGAATTTTACAATTGGTATCGATAACAAGCGGGAGTGTCAGTTATGAAGGCGAAGAATTAGTGGGCGCCTATCAGAAGTCACTTCAAAAATTGAGAGAAAAATTTCAGATTATTTTCCAGGATCCGTACTCATCAATGAACCCTAGAATGCTGGTTAATGATATTATTGCCGAGGGTTTGGTCACGCAAAAAATAGGGAAGTCCGATAAGGAGCGAGACGCAATTGTTGCTCAGTTGCTGGAAAAAGTTGGATTAGATCCAGAGCATCGCCATCGATTTCCGCATGAATTTTCAGGTGGGCAGCGTCAGAGAATTTGTATAGCGCGTGCGCTTGCCATCAATCCTCAATTTATAGTATGTGATGAGCCCACAAGTTCTTTGGATGTCTCTGTACAGCTACGTATATTAACGTTGCTTCGTTCTTTGCAAGATGAATTTAATTTATCTTATCTTTTAATTACTCACGATTTTTCCGTAGTCGCGCAGATGGCTCATGATGTTGCTGTAATGCATGAAGGTAAAATTGTTGAAATGGGTACCACTCATGCTGTATTGAAGAATCCACAGCATCCTTACACCCAAAAATTATTATCTGCTGTTCCTCATTTAAATCACGATCGAGAAATCACTGATGAAAAATCCTAATATAGAATTTAATCAATTGCCGGCAAAAAATGGCCAGATTGGATTGATCACATTGCGACGGCCCCAGGCGTTGAATGCATTGACGATGTCTATGTGTCAAGCACTCGACGAATATTTAGTGCGATGGGAGCAAGATGAGACTATCAAAGCCGTTGTTATACAGGGTGAAGGTGAGCGCGCCTTTTGTGCGGGTGGTGATGTGCGATGGGTTTATGAAAAAGGCAGTGCTGATCAAGATCAAGCATTCGAATTTTTTCAGCATGAATATCGAATGAATCGTCGTTTATTCTACTTTAGCAAACCCTTTATTGCACTTTTGCATGGTATTACGATGGGTGGGGGGCTGGGCGTATCGATTCACGGTTCCCATCGCGTTGGGGCTGAATCCTTGGTATTAGCCATGCCAGAAACAGGAATCGGTTTTTATCCTGATATTGGTGCGAGTTATTTTTTACCACGATGTCCGGGAAAATTAGGTTGGCACTTAGGGCTCTCTGGCGAAAAAATTGATGCCCATGATGCCTCCTATCTCAATTTAATTGATTTTGTCATTGATCAAAGTGATTTTCCTAAGGTCATTGAACAGCTGATGAACACTCATTTTGAAGATAATGCTCATGCGCAAGTTTCGCAATGTCTCAAACAATGGCAAATTTCTATCGAGCCTACCCAATTAATCGCCGATCAAGCTGAAATCGATTATTATTATTCTGCCCCTAGTGTTGAGGAAATATTAAATCGACTAGAGAGTGCATCGACAGAGAGAGCGTTAAAAATATTTAACCTTTTAAAAGAAAAATCGCCCACAAGCCTTAAAATTACTTTGGCCCTTTTGAATCAAAGTGCTCAGCAAGATTTTGATGCCTGTATGGACCTTGAGCTCAAACTCACTAAACAATTTTTAAAGCATCATGATTTTTACGAGGGTGTTCGCGCGGCAATTGTCGATAAAGATCGCAAGCCACGCTGGCAGCCTGCAAGTCTTGATGAAGTGGACGATAAGGTGTGGTCCTATTGGCTGAATGGCTGAACGGAGTCAGAGCTGTTTGCTAACGGAGTAGATTGTTTGTGCAACAGCCAGGTCAGTGTTTAAGGGGTTCGCTGGGTGTTTGGGAGGGTAGTTGGTGGCTATGGGTGGACTCGAACCACCGACCCCAGCATTATGAATGCCGTGCTCTAACCAACTGAGCTACATAGCCATAATTCCATGATAAGAACCCTCAATATTGACCTTTGGCTCCCCCAGTGTCAAGGGGCTGGCTGGCCAATATCCACCCCTGGGGAACGTGGATAGGAGAAAAGCTGGGCTGATCTCCTATTCAGATTGCTTGCTGATTGCATGCTAATTGTTGGGTGTGGGCTTTGAACTCTTCCTATAAGGTTAGAGTTTCTTGAGCCTCCCTGTGTTTAAGCTGCGCATAATTACTGTTTTAAGTTATTGTTTGAAGCCAGAAAATGCGGTGCCAATTTTCTCAATGAGGTCGACCGGAAACACAATCGTCGTCGCATTTTCTTCTGAAATATTAGTTAATGTTTGAAGGTAGCGCAGAGTCAGACCGCCTTGACTGGCCGATAATACCGCAGCCGCCTCAGCCAATTTATTGGAAGCCTGCAATTCACCTTCAGCGTGAATCACTTTAGCTCGACGTTCGCGTTCAGCTTCTGCTTGTTTTGCAATAGCCCGAATCATAGATTCATCGATGTCGATGTGTTTAATTTCCACGATGCTAACTTTTATTCCCCAGGCATCCGTTTGTGAATCGAGGATTTTTTGAATATCAGCATTTAATTTATCACGCTCAGCTAAGACATCGTCGAGTTCATGTTGTCCTAAGACCGATCGTAAAGTAGTTTGAGCTAACTGATTAGTGGCCTCGTAATAATTTTGCACTTGCAAATAAGCACGTTCAGGATTAACCACGCGGAAATATAAAACTGCATTGACCCGCGCAGAAACGTTATCACGCAAAATCACATCCTGACTAGGAACATCCATAACGACGGTACGAAGATCGATTCGCACCATGGTTTGTACGCCCGGAATCAACAAACGTAACCCAGGATTTTTTATTCCCCAATATCGTCCAAAGGTTAAAACAACACCGCGTTCATATTGCTTAACAACGCGTATCGTGTTCATTAAAATAAAAATGGCTATTAATAGCGCAAATAAAAAGAATACACCCATGTTCAATCTCCTATAATAAAATTACTGGGGTTTAACCTGTAAAATTAAACCCTTCATTTCGACCACACTAACAATCTGACCTACTTTCAAAGGTACATCGGACTCCGCCTGCCAGACTTCACCCTTGATTCTAACTTGATAACGCTGCTCAATCATTCCAACGACTTCGCCTGTGCTAATCAAAATTTCTTCTCTCCCCGTAACCTCTGGAGAGTGCTGCGCTCGAATCGCAATTCGAAGAATTAATAAAATAAATCCTGCTGTCACTGCAGTGACGCAAATGATTAGGGGGAGCGGAATGCCAAATCCAACGACATTGGTATCAACTAACATAATCGAGCCCACCAAGAACGAAATCACTCCGCCAATTCCTAGAATACCATAGCTCGTAATAAAAAGTTCGGAAACCAAGAAAGCAATACCAATCAAAATTAAAGCGAGGCCGACATAGTTTACGGGTAATAGTTCCAGAGCATAAAATGCGATCAGTAAAGAAATTGCCCCTAAAACGCCGGGTAAAATAACGCCTGGATTGGTGAATTCTAAAAATAATCCATATACCCCAACCAGTAATAAAATATAAGCAACACTGGGGTCAGTAATCACTGATAGAAAATGAGAGCGCCAATCCGGTGACAATGATTTGATAATGATATTTTCAGAGTTTATTTTGACTGGAGCGCCAGTAATAATGGTCTCGCGTCCATTGAGCTTTGAGAAAAGCTCATGAAGATTGTCAGCACTAAAATCAATCACGTTATTGTCAAGCGCTTCTTTTTCAGACAAACTCTCTGCTTTTACAACAGCTCGTACCGCCCAGTCCTGATTTCGTCCCCTTAATTGCGCCAAACTTCGAATATAGGCAGTGGCATCGCTTGTTGCTTTATGTTCAAGGGTAGATTCTTCCTTCCCTTTTTTCTCTGCGCTATCAGACATGCCAATAGATACTGGCGTGGCCGCTCCTAAATTAGTTCCTTGAGCCATCACCGCAAAATGACTGGCATAAAGAATGTAAGTGCCGGCGCTCGCCGCGCGAGCTCCGCTCGGTGAAACATAAGTCACCACCGGGACAGTTGATGCTAAAATCGCTTTATTAATCTCTCGCATCGAAGAAGCCAATCCACCGGGTGTATCCATCTGAATCACAACAACAGTAGCCTTGTTCGTTTCTGCTTTCTTCAAGCTCCTCACCACATAATCCGCCATCCCAGGCCCAATGGCCCCTTGAATTTCGAGTAATATTGCAGTGGGTTGAGAGGGTTGAGTAGGTTTGGCAATAGAAATAGGGGTAAATGCTATTATAGACATCAACACAATCACCACTGATGTCAATTTCATAGGCAAATAGCGAGTTGGACTCAATCTCATTAGCTCTCTTCCCTAAGCCACCCATAGACTAATAATTCTAGGCTATAAAAGGCGATTTAGCCAGGTCGGATGAAGTATTGAAGTAACATCTAATAAGGGGCAAGAATCTTGTGTATGCTCAACAAGGTGCGTTAGTTTTAACCTCTTTACTTTTTTTGCAATATTTATCTATGCTTATTGGTAGACCACCAATGCAGAGGTAGATTGTATGGATGACTTCAAAAAACTGATTGACGAGTATTCAGAAGACTACTGTTTGTACTTGGAGAGTACTTATGGTGATCACATGTTGTCAGAGGGTGGGACAATCGCGATTGACAGAATGTTCGAAGGAACTTCATTAAAAAATAAAAAAGTGTTGGATATCGGTTTTGGTCTGGGTGCTGCCGCATTTTATTTAGCAGAAAAATATCAGGCAAACGTCACCGGCATTGAACTAAATCCGTGGATGGTCGAAGAGGCGACACGCCGAATACCAGAACGATTACGCTCAATGGTTAATTTTGTTTTGTATCAAAAACCCCCTCTTCTACCTTTTTCAGATCAGCATTTTGATATTGTCTACAGCAAAGGTGTTTTAGTTCACCTCAACGATAAATATCCCCTCTTCAACGAAATCCATCGCGTTTTAAAACCAGGCGGCTTTCTCATTATCGATGATTGGTTAAGTCCAAAGAATGGTGAATGGGGGCAGCGCTTGCAAAAATTATGTGAGCTCGAAGATCTAACACTCTACGCTCAAACCGAAAATGACTATAAAACTCTCTTAGAAAAAACAGGGTTCACCGATATCGAAATGCGCTCAGAAAACGAAAATTACGTCAAATACAATCAAAATATCATCTCTCGCCTAAAACAACCCGAAGTCAAAATCCCTTTCATAAAAAAATTCACCGAAAAATCCTGGCAAGAAGCTATAGAAGGCTACCAACTCATCGCCGACTCAATCCAATCCAACGAACTCCTCATCCGCTGGTTCAAAGCTTGCCGTTATTGATGGGGTTAGTGAAAATGGGATGATCTCAGTAATACTGAGGTCTGACCTCAGTATTGCATAGATTGAATACTAGAGAGAATTGAACTATTGAATTAATTTTAAGTATCTGACTAGTGTAAATTCAACGGATTATTTAAACGATAAGGCTTCTTTTTTTTCATTTTTAGGGGCATCTTTTTTAACGACTCTATCAAATGCGCTGTATTTACTTACTTTGAAAAATCCATAAGGCTTGATACTATAAGTGTACGGGATTTCAGTGGCTGGTTTCTCATCTGCTGATTCGACAGTCACGCTGGGTGCCGCTAATCTGCATGATGTGGTGCTATGATCTGACTTCTTATCGGTCTTAATACCCTTGGCTGGTGTATTCAAACTGTTCACATTTTGAGTTATGAATTGAATTTGAAGACCGTTTTGGTTGCAAAGTGTTGGTATGAATATATCAGACTGGCCTGTAGACTGTAAGGCAGGCGACTCTTTTACTCTCTTCATTATAATCTCCGGAATAGTGTAGTTTTTAAGGTTATTATATTTATAACGCCATCATAACATCTACGGAATTATTATTCAAATATCTTTTTAATTGGTAAGTGGCTATTTTCTTTGTACTATTAATATAATGTTTAATGTACTATTTTGCATTTGATAAGGATTATATGTACAATATCCAGGCCTAACAATAATGCTTATAATCATTCTCTTAACATGAGAAATCGACAACTTTAATATGATAATTGAAAAAATAGAACAGCTAAAACTGAGGTAAACACGATGAAAAGAGAAAATAGAGAAGGTAAAGAAGATCGAAAGAAACCAGTTTATTCGCAATCAGATCTTCTCGATTTTTATAAAAATTATGGGTCTAAGAAACAGAAGAAGGATGCAGTCGAAGAAAAAAGGAGTTCAAAGATTTTAATCAGCTCAACGGGATCGATTGTCGAAGTGGCCAGTTTTGATTCTGTTATGGTGGAAGAACAATCAGTTACAGCCGGATCCACTGGGGATGATTTATCCGGTGAAAAGCCTCAATCTTATGCTGAAATACTGAGTGAATTGCAAATAGCTCATCAAGATCTCCTTGAGGCTCGACAGCAGTTCAAAGAGGCGAAAGCACGAGTATCTTTTTTAGAAGAAGAGCTCGTGGCATTGGGCAAAGATTTAATGGAAGAGGAAGAGGATGAATTTGAAGATCTCAAGATGTTAAGATCCCATCAGATTCCAGAAAGATCTGAAAATAGTAATCAGTCAAGCTTGGGATCGGTAAAATTTTTAGAGAAAGATCAAGAATTTTTCGAACAATACAGCTCTGGGTACACCAAAAAATAATTTCTGTGGTAGAGGGGCAGACAAGGCCCAGCATTTTACGAAATTCAGAGATTAGTAGGCTATCTTGCTGCCCAGGGGGGGGGATTGATTTCTTGAATGGCCCGTGGGACACTCTGTCTCCACCTAAGTCAATGAGGAATAAGATGAAAGCACTTAAATTTGGAATTTTGGCCGCTTTGGCGTTGGCTTCTGTACAAGCCCAAGCGTTCCTGTTGGTTCAACTCGTGAATGACACTGACACAGTTTGTAAATTACAAAACTACGAATTGCGTCATGGAAGATTGATTACCCCTGTGCCTCAGCGTATTGCCGCTAATTCAGACGTCGCCTTTAATGCAGACGATTCTGGCTATTATGGTCCAGAACTTGAATTGATTTATGTTTGTGGTAATAAGAAAGTGATGCTGAACTGTCAGGAAGATATTGGACGTTTCAGTGCCGGGGATGTACACGCACGGCTCGATTACGCGGATCCTGGCATCTCTGCCCAATTTACCTTGCAAAATGGATCCTATTACTGGAACCAAGCAGGTATCATTAATTGGACTATTATCCCGCTGGCTTCTAGCCAACCGCAGCCACAGCCTCAACCTGTGCCTCCTGCGCCTCAAGGCGAGTAACAGCAAGGCTATTCATATGAAGGGGCAGCAACTGCCCCTTCTGCTTTTTGGGCAGAATTTTTTCCATGTGCTACACTCATTAAAGATTTCAGGTATCTGCCCACCTCTTTAAGCTTGGGATGGCAAAGTTGCATCTAGGGGCGAGTAGGTACGATTTTACACCTATTAATCTTTAGGACATGGAGGTCACTATGCGATTATCACTGAAATCCACGCTAGGAATTGTATGTGGGTTATCTTTTTACGCACTTGCTGCGACAGCAGGTGAAAACGATATCCGCGGTTCTATTCTTGTTCAAAATGTGGATTGTCCTTGGTACAAAGGATCGTTATTCGCTACCCAAATGATCATTAATCAAACGGAAGGTTGTTACGGTTATGCCAGCTGGCCAAAAATTGTTCACGAAGGCGAATCAGCTAGCTGGGATTTGCCATTTGGCACTAACGGTAAGTGTACTTATAGAATTTCCGGTTCAGTACATCATGTACCTACAGTGAGTCGAAATCAAAAAGCGGTATTCCAAATGTATTATGGTGAATGTCGTGCAACGATAAGTGATCTATAAGGCGGATAGTGGAATAAAATCAGGGGCTAATGTATTCTGCTTGCGGGCATTGATAAGGAATACCTGTGAGTAGGATTAGATTAGCCAGCGCAACATTTATTCGATTGTTCGAATTTCCCCTGGCTTGGGGCGTTATCGTTATTGTTTTATTGTTTGATACGATTTGGCAATTGAGCACTACGTTGGTACCCCCGCAATTATCTCGCATTATTTTTCTGCCTTTAATGTCTTTTCTTTTCGTAAAATATCTGTATGACAGAATTGTCGCGCCCGGATCGGGCGTGGAAGCACCTGTTTGGGTTAATTCAATTTCCAAGCGATTTTTTTTAGGCACTGAATTTTTCTTTCTATTTCTTTGTGGCGGTTTTGCCTTTGCATTTCTATCCTATTTAATGTGCTCATTAAATTTTCCTTTAATGGATCAACAGCTGGATCGGCTCGATAAATTAATCGGATTTCAGTGGTTGCCCTGGTATGAATGGTCCAAAGATAAATTAATTCTGAACGCTGCTTATCACTGTTTGGGCTATGAGATGCTTTTTTTTGTCGCATACTGCACTCTGTTTTTAAACAAGGAACGTATGGCTGAAATTTTTTGGCTGTTGTTTATTGTGTTGATTATTACAGTGCCTGTCTCCGGAATTTTTCCTGGTTATGGTCCTTTGTATCTTTACAAACTGATTTCAACGTATAACCTTGCTGATCCAGAAATTTATGATAGTTTTGTTCATGTTAATTTAATTCGAGATGGGAAGTCACCCGACCTAATGCATGGTTTCAAAGGGATCATTCTGTTTCCTTCTTTTCATGCAGCGTGTGCCGTTTGTTATAGCTACTGTTTTAGAGATATGGGAGTGATAGGGTATACCATGCTTTGGCTGAATATTTTTATGCTGGCCAGTACTCCTTTTTTTGGGGGGCATTATCTTGTTGATGTGATTGCAGGTATTTTAATTGCTTTTATTGCAATTATTTGTCTGAATATTTTTAAGCACTCTTTCACTTCCCGCTAAGATTGTTTGTGAATTATCTAGCTTAAACGTTAAATCGAAAGTGCATCACATCCCCGTCTTTAACCACATACTCTTTGCCTTCAACCCGTAGTTTCCCCGCTTCTTTTGCCCCCTGTTCACCACGGTAGCTAATGAAGTCATCATAGGAAATCACTTCCGCTCGAATAAATCCTTTTTGGAAATCGGTATGAATCACTGCGGCTGCTTGAGGCGCTGTTGCACCGATATTGACAGTCCAGGCTCGTACTTCTTTGACGCCCGCCGTAAAATAGGTTTGCAAACCGAGCAATTGATAACCCGCTCGAATGACACGATTCAATCCCGGTTCTTCCCAGCCCAGTTCATGCAAATATTCTTGTTTTTCGGCCGCTGATAGCGCCACCAATTGGGCTTCGAGTTCCGCGCAAATAGGAATAACACGCGCATTTTCTTTGGATGCAATGGATTCTACCACTGACAAAAGAGGATTATTTTCGAAACCATGTTCGTCAACATTGGCGATGTAGAGTACGGGTTTTAGCGTAATGAGCTGTAAGGGATATAAAAGTTCCAAAGCGGCCGCATCCAGATCCATCGTTCGAACCGGGTTGCCTGCATCCAAATGAACTTTTACTTTTTCAAAAAGATCCTGCTGTGCTTTAGCTACTTTGTCACCTGTTTTGGCTACCTTCGAGGCTTTATTCAGCGCGTTTGTCACACCTTCTAAATCCGCCAAAGCTAATTCAGTGTTAATGACTTCAATATCGGAAGCCGGATCCACTTTGCCTGCCACGTGAATAATATCGCCACTATCAAAACAGCGAACCACATGCGCAATGGCTTGAGTTTCTCGGATATTGGCCAGAAATTTATTCCCCAAACCCTCGCCTTGAGAAGCCCCTTTGACCAGTCCTGCAATATCGACAAAAGTCATGGAAGTGGGAACGACTTTTTGAGGTTTGACGATTTCGGATAATTTATCCAGGCGAGGATCCGGCATCGGCACAATACCCACATGTGGATCAATGGTGCAAAAAGGAAAATTAGCCGCCTGAACGCTAGCCTCAGTCAGTGCGTTGAATAAAGTTGATTTGCCTACGTTAGGAAGCCCGACGATGCCACATTTAAATCCCATATTTTCCCCTTAATCGCTTTCGCTATGCAGTTCATGAATTGCTTTTTGATGATCTCCGGCCACAAAAACGGGCAACACACCCAGGGCTCGCTCAATAGAATCTATAATCGCTGACCGTTCTTCAGCCCGAGGCGGTTTTAGCACATAGTTCACCACTTCATTCCGATCACCCGGATGATCAATGCCTAAGCGCAATCGGTGAAAAGCCGGGCTGTGTAATTTGGTGATGATGTCTCGTAGTCCATTATGCCCACCATGCCCGCCATGTTGTTTGAATCGGACTTGTCCCGCCGGGAAATCGAGCTCATCGTGAGCGACCAAGATTTCTTCCGGTTTGATTTTATAATAGCTGGCCATGGCCTGAACCGCCGTGCCGCTGAGATTCATATAGGTGGAAGGAATCAGAAGCCAACAATCCTGGTTATTAATTTTGATGGTGGCGATAGCTCCATGAAATTTGCTATCGACGCGGAAATCGGCACGGTGTTGTCGAGACAGTTCTTCTACGAACCACGCGCCAACATTGTGGCGCGTATCCGCATATTTTTGGCCAGGATTGCCCAGGCCTACGATGAGTTTGATCGGGACCACTATTTCTCAGAAGATTCGGCTTCGCTAGCACCTTCAGCGGCGGCTTCTGCACCTTCTTCAGTAGGCGCTGCTTCGCCTTCGGCAAGAGCGACTTCTTCCACAGGTTCTTCAACAACGCGAGGAATGTGAATACTCACCACAGCGTGGTCATGGGCAGTATCTGCGCCATGGGCCAGCAGCATCACTTCAACGCCTTTGGGTACTTTGATCTCGGATAAGTGGATGATTTGATCCATCTGCATGTTGGCCAGATCCACTTCAATGTATTCAGGCAAATCGGCTGGCAAGCAACGGATTTCAAGTTCAGACATCACGTGGTTAACCACACCACCTTCCAATACACCCGGTGCTGTTTCGGCATTGAGGAAGTGCAGAGGCACTGTCATGGTCAGTTTGACGTTTGCGCTGACTCGTAAAAAGTCCATGTGCACAATACGAGGACGGCCAGGATGGCGTTGAATATCTTTAACAATCACTTTTTGTTTTTTCTTGCCATCGATATCCAGCGTTAAAATATGGGAGAAGAAAGCTTCGTTCTCTATGGCGCGGATGACCAAATTATGCGAAAGAGAGATGGGCACGGGAGCCTCATCACCACCATAAATGATGCCTTGAACCGTGTCCTGCAATCGACGTGCACGGCGATTGGCGGCTTTACCAAACTCGTTACGAGTCGCTACCGCTAAGTCAAATAAATTTCCCATTGTTTTACTCCAGATGCTGCACATATTGTATAAAGCCAAACATTGTAGCCCCGTTAAAAGGAAAATGCTAGCGGAAACTGCTAGCCACTAAACGTTTTGGCCATCTCCGATTAAGGAGTGAGCAGGAAGAATAGTGACAAGATAAGCCTTAATTGATAAACATCGAGCTCACAGATTCTTTATTATTCACTCTCAATATTGTTTCAGAAATGATGTGGCTCAGGCTCAGTGTGCGGATTTTGGGGCAAGTTAGGGCATTTTCTTGAAGGGGAATGGTGTCACAGACCACCATCTCATCTAGCTCTGAATTGAGGATATTGTGAATGGCAGGCCCAGAAAGAACCGCATGGGTTGCGTAAGCAATAACATTGGCCGCACCTTGCTGTTTTAAGGCGCTGGCCGCTTGGCACAATGTGCCTGCGGTATCGACGATATCATCGACCACTATACAGGTTCTTCCTTTGACATCACCGATAATATTCATGACCTGAGATTGATTATGCGAGCTACGTCGTTTGTCGATGATCGCCAAGTCTGTGTCGTTCAAGCGCTTTGCAATAGCTCGGGCACGCACAACGCCCCCCACATCCGGTGAAACCACCGTCACGGAATCATCATAACCTTGGGCCTTCATATCTTCTAACATTACAGGGGTAGAATAGACGTTATCTACCGGCATTGAGAAAAAGCCCTGAATTTGGTCCGCATGTAAATCCACAGTAATTAATCGAGAAATGTTGACGGAAGCCATCATATCCGCCACGACTTTGGCGGTAATGGGAACTCGTGCAGAACGAACTCGACGATCTTGCCGGGCATAGCCGAAATAAGGCACAACGGCAGTGATGCTGGCGGCCGAGGCACGGCGGAGTGCGTCCGCCATAATGATCAGTTCCATGAGATTATCGTTAGTAGGAACACAGGTCGATTGCAGAATAAAAGTTTCACGACCACGGACATTCTCATTAATCTCGACCATGATCTCGCCATCACTGAAGCGGCCTACCAAGGCCTTACCCATGGGGATTTGTAATTCGTGGGAAACTTTATGGGCTAGATTAGGATTAGAGTTGCCCATAAAAATTTTAATTTCAGACACCATTGCCGTCCCCACGCTTAAAGTCTACTTGAATATGGCTGGGGCGCCAGGATTCGAACCTGGGAATGCTGGGATCAAAACCCAGTGCCTTACCGCTTGGCGACGCCCCAATCAATCTTGATATAAAGGTGATTGATTACACCCTTTTGCAACGATCCCTTTTATCCTATCAGGGATCTGCTTGAGTACAGTTTCGGCTTGATCTTTTTCATCAAAGCTTGCAAATACTGTCGATCCAGATCCAGACATCTTAGCAGAACCAAACTGGCTTAACCAGTCTAAGGTGTCTGAAATTTCGGGATACAGCTTTCGCGCGATCGCTTCAAAACTATTGTGCCCGCCCTGATTCAGAAAGTCGCTTATTGTGATGGGTTGATTATCACGTGTCAATTGGGGATTTGCATAGAGTTCGGCGCTCGAGACGCTGACGGGTGGCATCAAAATCAGGTACCAGGGTTCTGGCAAAGCGATGGGGCTAAATTCATTACCGATGCCGGCGGCATAGGCGGCCTCCCCATGAATAAAAATCGAAACATCGGCGCCGAGTTTTGCGCCCAGTGTGATTAATTCTTTTTGAGAAAGTCCTGTTTGCCATAGTTGATTCAATGCAACTAAAGTAGTTGCAGCATTTGAACTGCCACCACCAATGCCTCCACCGATCGGTAATTTTTTTTCTAAATGAATGTGAGCGCCCAGCGGAGTGTTGGTTTTTCCTTTTAATAAAGTTGCTGCGCGAACAATTAAATTTCGTTCAGGTGATATTTTGAATTGCTCAGAATGAAAAGTGATTTCTCCTGTATCTGAGAGCGAAAAATGCAACTCATCACAAAAATTAATGAACTGAAAAACAGTTTGAATATTATGATAACCATCATCACGACGATTTAAAATATTCAAAAAAAGATTAAGTTTAGCAGGAGCAGGAAATGAAAGCGCCATCAAAAATTGCCTCTGTATTTACCATTTTTTAAAAACGATTTTGACGCGCAAATCACCATGAGTCATCAGGACATTGCGGGGTAAATCTTTATCGCCCACCGCTTGATAACGTTGATAATTAATCGTCCAACCTTGTTGTTGTAATAAAGCCAAATGACCAAATTGATCAAATCTTTTTTGGCTCGGAATGCCTGGTGCCGCTAAGCCCCGACTCCAAAATCGCAAATTCGATAAAGGCAAAAACCAGCCCATTTCTTCTTTCATTAAAGCTTCAGGTGAAGAGGAGGAGCGAGATGTATTAACGTTTTTCCACAGCGTGGCAATACCCGGCCGCCCTTCAATCCGAACGCTTGCCGCATTGAGTGGGCCATAAGTTCTAAAATCGTAATACAAACCTTCCTGTCGCCACACAAAAGTCCCGATATCGGTTTTGCCTTGATAAGTAATGCCAACTGAACCGCTGGTAGTCCAAGCATCCAAACGAGAAAGCTGAGCAGACCGTTCCGTGCTGCTCAAGGCTTGATTATTTGGTGCTGCAGCCCGATCAAAAGGGCTTTCCATTAAGGCGCAACCGGTCAATAAAACGGTTAAGCCAAGGATCATGGGTCGAAATAAGTGATGTAAAATATTCATAGTTGGGAGTCTAGCATAGCGATTTCAATTAATAAATGTAATACTCTAGGGGATTCTGCCCTTGCATTTAGATCAGATATAGTCTAATCTTTCACTATATTAGGGATAGATTTTATAGTATGTGGTTCTGATTGAAGGAGAGAACCGATGGATGAGCAAGCAATACTGGAAATAGTATTGGGTGAATTTCACGATAAGTTGGCTTCTCTAGACCAATCTGTGGTTCGGGATCTGACCTTCCCTATTGTGGATAATAAGATAAAAGTTGCAGTGGGGATGCGCCGAACAGGGAAAACGATTTTTATATACCAGACTATTCGTCAACTGTTGGCAGATGGCATTCCACTCTCGCGTATTTTGTATATTAATTTTGAAGACGATCGATTATTGCCGCTGAATAGCCAGAAATTAGGAAAATTGGTGGACGCCTTTTATACCTTATTTCCCGAAAATCACGACCACAGATGCTATTTATTTTTGGACGAAATACAAGACGTCGAAGACTGGGCCATTGTTGTTAGACGCTTACATGATAGTAAAAATGCAGATATCTATTTAAGTGGCTCTTCCTCAAAACTGTTAAGCAAGGAAATTGCAACCAGTTTGCGAGGACGTTCTTTGCCAACGGAAGTGTGGCCCTATAGTTTTGGCGAATATTTACGTGCCAAAGAAATTGTGATAGAGCCTGGTCTCTTTACAAAAAAGAAACAAGATATTCTAATGCATCAAATGAAAAATTATTTACACTATGGTGGATTTCCAGAAGTTGTAAATTATGAGTCTGATATTCGAGTCAAAACACTTCAAGAATATATTGACGTAGTCATCTATCGAGATATCATAGAACGCCACAACGTAAAACATCCAGCATTAATCAAGTATATGATCATTTTTATGCTACATAATGTTAGTCGACCATTTACGATTAATAAATTTTATAATGATATTAAGGGGCAGGGCTTTCAAGTTAGCAAAGATAGTTTATATGATTATGTGAATTTCATCGAAGATGCTTATCTCGCGTTTACCGTGAGTTTGTATGACAAATCCATTCGCAAGGTACAATCAAATCCTAAAAAAATATTTGCGATTGATAGCGGTATTGTGAATGCGGTCACGTTAGGTAATTTGAACAATGAGGGTAAATTACTAGAAAACTTAATTTATCTTGATTTGCGTCGACGAGGTTGTAGCATTTATTATTATTTAACTTCGGAGCGATATGAAATTGATTTCCTGGTTCAAACGCTCAGTGGGAAATCATTTTTATTACAAGTATGTTGGAACATGATGGACGCTCCCACAAAAAAACGTGAAGAAAGAGCTCTTTTGCAAGCGCAACAAGAACTTGGAATCGATGGAAGAATAATTACATTACTGGACTATCTTAAAGATGGATTAAATTTTTTAGACGGCCAGGAATAAAAAATTCAATCCATCTTACGGCTGGCCTCATTGATTGTCTTTAATGTTCAAATGTTCTATGCTTTCTCTGGAGATAACAAGGAGTTGCAATATGGACGTTTCTAAATTTCTCGCTAAGGTCTTCGGAATTTGCTTGCTCATTGTCAGCACCGCATTGCTGATCAATATGTCCCAGTTCTCTGAGTTAGTTAAGCATCTCATTAACGATCCTCCCTTAATGTTTGTATCCGGTTTTTTCACTTTAATTATTGGCATTTTGCTGGTGGTTAGTCACAATGTTTGGCAATGGAATTGGCGCTTAATCATCACCCTCTTTGCCTGGATCTCCTTAATTAAAGGCCTAAGTCTTATCTTCTACCCACATTTTATCGATAGTGTCTCACTACTCTTTGTCGAAAATACTAGAATTGCTTATTGCGCAGGCATTATAGATTTTATTCTCGGCTTAATATTAATTTATTTTGGATTTAAAAAATAAGCCAAGGATAGAAATCAGATCTTTTTTCTCAACTTAATATTGCGCAAAAGCCCCTTTTTTCTATGCTAGTAAGTACCCAGAATTGGCTTGCATTTGACAGTTTTTTGAAAATTGACTATAATCTAGACAGTCTAGACAGAAATATGAGGTGGAAGATGAAATATACCTGGCAACTTCAAGATGCTAAAAATCGCTTTAGTCAGCTCGTTGATGAAGCTCTCCAACACGGCCCGCAAACTATTACGCGCCATGGTAAAAAAGCAGTGATTGTTATTTCCTTTGAGGACTATCGTAAATCAACTGGCCAAGCAGGGAATATCGTGGCCTTTTTACAAAAATCGCCATTACAGGGCAGTGGCTTGGATCTTGAAAGGGATAAGGATCTTGGTCGTGAGAGCAGCCTATGAAATTCCTGTTAGATACCTGTGTGATATCTGAGTTCACCCAGAAAAAGCCATCAACCTACTTGGTAGACTGGTTGTCGGCTAAAGATGAAGATGATTTGTATTTAAGCGTTCTAACGATAGGAGAACTGCAACAAGGAATTTCAAAACTATCGGATTCAAAGAAAAAATTATCACTGCAACGCTGGTTGGATCATGATGTTAGTCGTCGTTTTGATGGTAGAATTTTATCAATAGACACGGCTGTAATCGATCGATGGGGAAGATTGCGGGGCACTGCCATGCGCAAAGGTCGTACATTTCCCGTGATTGATAGCCTATTGGCGGCTACTGCGCTGACTCACGGTCTAACAATTGTCACAAGAAATGTTGCTGATCTGGTTGATAGTGGAGTGACAATACGCAATCCGTGGGAAGACTTTAAATGAAGGTGGGGTCAAAGGTGGGGTCAAGTCTTGAATCATGAATAAACTGTCGACGTAATCTGCATCGACAGTATATTCATGATTCAAGACTTGACCCCTTCTTTATTAGAATAACAGCGAAGGTTTATAGGCAGAAGAATTAAATTGAGCAGCATTGCCACAATAACTCAAAGGCTCGATAAAATCGGGTGCTTGCATGACGGCCTTGATGGCTGAATCTAAGAAATTATTGAGGTCTTTGTTGCCGGTGTCGCTATGTTTTATCAGAATAATATGGCGGTACAGGGTAGCATTGCGGACGGACCAATTGGCTGTGGTATCAACGGTTCCTCTGCCTAAGTTGCAGGTATAATCGAGGTGTTCGAGAAATACGCCATTTTTTTTGAAAGTAATAGTTGCAGTACCATGAAAGTTTTTAACGATATCACCATCCATTTCATCCACGGGGACCATGAAAGGGTGAGCTGTCAAAATATCTCGATAGTGCTGGTCGCTGAAGGTCTGACAATTGTTCATGCTCATTGCCAGAGAAGAGGTAATGAGTAAAGGGCCCGCAAAGATAAAAGATTTTAACACCGCAATGACTCCATATTAGTATCGAGTGAAATTAACACAAAATCCTGGTGCAGCCTCCGACCAGGTGGCTGCACCAAGAATAATCAGTTGTATCAGTTTTTAGTTCTTAAAAACACCGAAGATTTGGAGCTCGAACGGCTAGAGTAGTTTATATAACTACAATCCATCAAAGACTCTGAAAAATTAGGATCTCGCATTACACCCTTAATCATCGCATCTAAAAGACTGTTTAATTGTTTGTTGCCTGTGTCACTATGCTTCATCTTTTGAATATGGCTATATAAGGTAGCACTTTGAACTGACCATGTGGCACTGATATCAATTGTTCCGCTGCCTAAGTTTGAAGTGAAATCGATATGTTCGTTATAGGTACCATTCTTTTTGAAATTAATGGTTGCAGTTCCGTAAAACCCTGGAATGCCGGTCACTTCCCTATCGCTCAGAGTGAAAACGATATTGTGAGAAGTCAAAATATCTCGATATTTCTGATCGCTCAGTATAACGCAGGTGGTTCCCATTGCTAAGGAAGAAATTAATAATAATAGGGAAGAGATAAAAACAGAAAATTTTAGCATAACAACTACTCCATTGTTGATTCTTAAGTGATGCTAATGGAGATTGTAATTGATTACAAGTCGAGGCAAAGGGGGGGGGAAGAAAGGCGGCAGATCTAAGATTGAAACATTAGTGAATGGAGCAGGCACAAGCCTGCTCCATTCACTAATGTTTCAATCTTAGATCTGACCGTTATTTTTGCTGTCGCAATCGACGTCGGTTGAGCACCATGGGTACGATACCGACTACGATACCACCAATGCCGATAACAACGGTGGTTAGGTTGAAAGTGGGGATGCTGTAGCAAGCGATAAAAACCAGAAAGCTTGCGCTGACAATCGGCCAGAGTAGGAGCATAAAGAAAGGACCGATGGATTTGCAGGCTTCAGCCCGGAAATTCCAGGCGCAGGCAAAACCAGCAAGGCTATAGTAAAAGGCCACTTGAAAACCGATCGCGTTAACAGAATCCTTGATGATCTCATTAATATTGGGATAGCTGGAAGAGAGGAAAAGCAACACCAAACCAATACCGACAATCACACTGGTAGCGACCCAAGGAGTACGCCAGCTATGGTGAAGAATGGCGTAGCGTGGCTGGAGTGCGCCATCTCGGGCTTTGGCGTACATGGTTCGAGTGAATTGCAAAATAGAGGTTTGCAAGGTACCGATGGAGCTCAGCATAACAGCGATCACAGCCATATAGCTCCAGGGCTGAGGAAAAAGCTTTTCCGAAAGCTTAAATAAGACATTGGTGCTCGACGCTTGAATTTCAGCATCGCTCATACCGATTAATACTGCAGCCACGAAGCCTGTGAACAATAATAGTACGATGATCATTGATGAGGCAGCGCCGATGCCAGGAGTGCGAGAGGCATCGACCGTTTCTTCGTTGAGGTTCAGTGTGACATCCCAGCCCCAGAAGAAGAACAAGGAAATTAATGCGCCGTTGGCAAAGAGCGTGGGAGTAAATTCCGCAAGAGAAAACCAGCGCCAGGAGAAATCATGCGCAGGATTTTTACCAAAGTGGATAATCGTGGCAATAATCACAGCGGCCAAAACGCCGACCTCGATGGTAGTCATCACAATCTGAGAATAACTGGAAGGTTTGATGCCTTTAACAATCACAGCGCTCACCGCTAATAACCAACCAGCGGCTACAAAGGTGACAGGAGCGGGGTTGGTGGCCAAATGAGGCGCAACCAGGATTAAGGTTGCTGTGGCGGCCGGGATGGTACCTGAAACCATGAATACAGCAGTAGCGACCAGTAAAGCCCAGCCCGCCAAGAACCCGAGTACTGGATGAAAAACCTGGCCGACCCAGGCATAAGAAGCGCCCGCATTGGTGATCACCCGATTCAGGTGCATAAAGGCAAAGGTGATCCCAAACATAATAATACCGCAGTATAAAAGGCTTGCGGCAGAGAGTATGCCCACCGTGGCGATCAAGGTGGCTGTAGTCGCAGAAACGCTAAATGCGGGTGCGGTACCAGCAATGCCCATCACGATTGACTGTCCAGCCCCTAAGGCGTCTTTATGCAGTTGTGTGGCCTGTTTCACGGCGTTTCTCCTCTATACTAAGCGGGGGGCACATTCTCACATGAAAATGGGGGTTAATCAATAAAAAGAGCAGGGTGTCAATGGCTAAGGTGTCAGGCCTCTCGTTGACCATTTTTGAAGGTGTCAGGTCTCAAATTGACGATTTCAGTTCAAAACTAAAATCGTCAATTTGAGGCCTGACACCTTTCCCTACATGCTAGAAAACATCGATTTGGGCTTGAGATATGGGTAAAATTATATTATAATCTGGGGATTCTAAAAGTCTTAAAAGGTAAGTTTATGAATAAAAGCTCAGCAGAAATTGTCAAAACACCGAAGCAAATATTGAAAGAAAAATTGCAGGCCTGTGAAAAACAATGCAATTCCGAGACCCTTCGGGCGGCTAAATCGGCTTTTGTGGCCTATTTTCGTGTTAAGTATCTTAAAAGTCTGAAGGATTGGAAAGAGAAATATGCTTCTAAGAATCGTTTTAGTAGCATTACCAATCCAGAGGAGCGGAATCCAGAAGACAAAAGGCTTGAGCAACATTTCATCCTTTATAATAATGATTTCTTTGCTCGGCTACACCTGAGCGATAAAGACACTGATCTCGTACTGAATCAGTGTTTTGAGTCAATTGAAACCCTGCTAAGTAATGAAGCTTATTTTAAAGCTGATCAACGTTATAGCGACCTAAAATCATCCCTCAAGTATAGAGAAGCTCTTTTGGGACATTCATTTACCGATTTGGAAGCTCAGATACAAAGCTGTGGAGCAAAAGTTCAGGAAGCACAAAACCCAGCTCAGGGGCAGTTACTCGAAAAAGAAAAGCTGAAGAGTGCTTTGGAAGAGCTGATGAGGGTAACCGATGCTGCTTACGAGATGGGTATTAAGGCAGGAAAATTACCTAAAAGAACTAATGATGCAGAAAAGAATAAAGAAGAAAGGAGCAAATACAGAAATTCAAAAATTGCGCCTTTTATCAGAAAGGATCTTATCTCCGCAGAAATGCTTGCTCAGTATTCAGAGTACGTTAAAAAAACCAAAGCCCGTTTTGTTGATTTTCAAGCAGAATATGTGGCGCGTGCGCTGTTAAAAAGGACAGGAGATGTGGTTCCGGAGGAGGCTAACTTTCCAACAGCTTGTGATTTAGAATTGGACTTCCCAAAAGGAAACTTGCTTGATTTGCTTAATGCGAAGTGTTTAAAAGAAACTTTGTACGCTGTTGAAATCGAAGAGTTACCCGATATTAAGATCGTCTATCAGGCAGTTAAAGATTTAGAAGCACAATGTGCTAGTTTGTACGAAGGGCTGGGCCAAGAGTTAAAAACGTTGAAGGCTCCGTCCTACCCCGAATTTTATTTTAAATTTAAAGCTATCAAAAAATGTATTGATGAGCTATGCCAACGAGTGGGTTCAGATCCGTCGGGTATTTTAAAGCACTGTATGCCTGCGAAATTTAATGAGGCGGTATCACTTGCCAGTAAGAATACAATTGAGAAAATTCTAGGTGAATTGAATAAGCGTTGGTCTGCCATTCTGGCAAAAGCTCAATGTTGGGAGTTAAGGGAAGGTAAGATTGTAGCATCAGTCGAAGAGTGTAAAAGAGTTCAGGGAGAATTCAGTTTACTATTTGCAAGTGCAATGCTAGAAGAAGAGGTTATTTGCAAGGCATACGAAACTTTTCAAAAAAATTGCAAAGCACAGATCGAAGAGGTGGCCGAAGAAAGAAGAAAAGGATTAAGTGCACTGTACCAAAAACTCGAGAAGGCAATAAACTGGGAGACTTTGGTTTCGGTTGCAGGGTTCTCATTAATAGAAGATGAAATTGTAGCCAGACAAACAGACTACAAAACTGTGGGGAAAAATGAGTCTCTGTCGGAAGAAGGTTTCAAAGAAAAACTCCAAGAACTGGCTTTGATCTTAAGGGTAGATTTATCTGTAGAGTATCGTTCAGAGTTTGATGCGCTTAAAAAGAAATTCGAGCAGGTAAAGGCCCAGAGAACATTGATTCTTGAGAAGAAGAGAGAGGTTAATAAGTTTATTACTGAAGTTGCCACCTGCAAAGATGAAGAAATTGCTCAAAAATGTTTAGACTGTTTTAACTGGGTAGCGCAGTGGAGCCCGCAGACCATTACTCAGATGTTTGAGAAGAAATTCGCAGACTTATTCTGGGTGCACGTATATCTGAACATTGGCTTTGGGGAGTTTACTAAAGCTGTTGCTACTCGTATTGTAGGCCCGCTCAATAAAATTGAGGACAAACTTAAAGAGTTGTGTGTCCAAAATAGGCAAGTTGGGGGTATGTCAGTCGTCAAAGCACCTCCGCTACTCACTAACGATGCTCTTGAGAAAACAATAGCATTGGCCAAAGAACAAATGGAAGAATTAAAAAAAATGGCTATTGGGGATGTATATGATAAATTCCTTCAAGCTAAAAAGTGGCTTCCTAGTGAGGAGGTAAAGGCTGTATTAAAACAGATTACAGGGAAGGCTCCTGATGAGGAAGTACAAGCCAAACTAAATCGTTTTGAGGAAATAATTGCTGAACGTAGAAAAGCAATAGGTGGTAGAATCATCGAGTTGATTGAAGTCCGCTTAGGAAGTCTGAAATCACTACAGGATAGGTTGGATTTACAGCTTCAATATACCATTCATTATACACTGGATAGACTCAAGCGTGAAATTAAGGACTCAGAACAAGATACTCTGAATGAAGTTGAGCTGCACAAGAAAATTCAAGAGTTGATAGAAACGGTGGGGTCTCACGATTTAGAGGCTCTTAGCGCTAAATTGGCTCAATATAATACGGCTGTGGAGCATTATCAATCGACCAGAGATGTTCCCAGAAAAGTTGAAGAAATGAATCAGCGTTTGAAGGGTATCGATACGGAGCTTAAATCTTGTAAATTGGACAATTTCGGTACTCTTTCTGCGAGAGTTGCAGCTGAGCGAGCAATTGTCGATAAAGATAAAACCATTCCGCTTAGATGGGTAACGCTCGAGGCTTCTGAAAAAGCGCTGCAAGCTAAGAAGAAGAAATTTGAAGAAGAGTTAATGTCGCAAATAAGCGAATATACCAAGAGCATCTTTAACGAGCTGAATTTGGAAATCGAAAAAGGCACAGGTGATTTTGGAAAGATACAGAATTGGTTAACAGCTATCGAAGGTGTAGTCGCCACCGCAACGGATCAAGGGTTAATACTCAATGAAGGCGAAATGGCTGCTTATTTAGAGCACAGGCAGGAAACAATCATCAAAATTCTCAAAGCGCACAACACGAAGACATTGGAAGTGGTGGATGTAGATGCTGGCTCTTTAAGTCCTGATGCCTACAAAAAAAATCGTGCATATTTTGACAATGAATTCTCTTTTGCCGAAAAAATGAAGATCGTTTGTCAAAAATCAGAGCTTACTAAAGCTTATACTCAATATCAATCAAATCTTGATCGGGCTATTCTTGCCTTTAATGATCAAGAGCAAGAGTGTCTATTTTTTGAGAAGATGAAGGCCCTTGATACATTTAGAAATTTTACGCTAGATACAATGGATTCAAATACGTTATCGCTATATGGTCAAACATTTCGTGATCTCTCAGTGATTATGGATGCACGACTTGAAAATCAGGCGAAATCTGTCAATCCTCGTAACCTTAATGATTGCTTCCGTGCTTTTGATAATGCAATACCCAATCCGCCGGAATCTGAGACTGCGGATGAACAATTGAAAAATATTCCGGTACAATTGGAACAGTGGCTAGAACAGCGCAGAAAAAATCAAATGGAAAATTTTAAAACTAAAATAAATGCGGCTATTCAAGCAAAAGATTTCGCTTTGGCTGAAAAACTTGTGGGTCGGCTCAATCCCAGTGGTATTGAGATGGCGGAATGTTGGGGATACTACGTTTTTTCTATCTTTAAACTTTTGAGTAACGACAGAACGCTGACACCAGAGGCTTTTCAGACCCAAAATATGCATTGTCTCAGAGATACATTAATTAAAATGGGATCTTGCACTGCAGAGCAACGTGTCGATTTTTGTAATTTTATCTTAACCCCCTTATTACAGTTGCCCTTAACACGCTATACAGTAGATTTAGAGGCATTGATCTTATTGTTAAGAATTTCAGAAGATTCACGTTATCGCAAGGGTTGGTTTTTTTGGCCTGATGGTATCGGTGAAATCGCCGATTATTTGCCAGATCCTCTTGGTATTATGCATGTCATGAAGCAATTTTCAGAGGGGCAAATGGTGGATGGCGAAGATTCCCCTGATAAATGGTGCCGAGCTAAATTGCTCTATGTTAATTCTATTGTGAAACCACAATTAGAAAAAGGCACAGAAAAACGCTCTGAAAAATCAGTCAAGTTCTTAACTGAAACGGGCGATGCCTATGATAACTACTGCCGCAGAGATCAGGCTGCTCCGGCTCGAGAAAAAACCTCTGTTCTTGCTAAGGGTGGGTTATTAGCAAAACGAAAAGCGCTGGTCGGTGCAACAGCACCGCAAGCGCAACCCGCAGTTGTTGTGGAAACAACCTCGGGCATACAAGATCGTAATGTCGGTCTTGCAGGTTTTGTGCTTGGAGTGAGACCTAAACCACCTGCAGGACAAGAAACTGTTTTCGGAGAGGATGAATCACCACGAGGCCAAGAGCAATCCGCGAGTTCGGCAATTGTTGGATTTTTTAATACTAGGTACGCTAGTAGTGATAAGCCGCGCGCAGTTGAAGAAGTTGCACAATCACTAGATGTGGTACTTGAAAGCGGGCGTAATCTTTTTAACCAACTTTATGGTATTGAGTCCAGAGGCGCTTCTACAAATCGTTCAGTAGCTGCACAACCTGCCTCAACAACTGAAGGTACATTCATCGCTAACTTATATGGCCAAAATGGCAGTCGAGCTGTTCAGCCTAAAAACCAATACCAACAAGATGTTGGTTTTGGTGAGGTCGAACACCGGGAAGAAAATGGGTTTGGTTTCGGTGGATTCGGTTCTACTAATGGATCTAACACATTTAAATAATTGTCTGAGCTTGGAATATAAAGGGAGATTTTTATGGCTCAATCATTGATCGTCATCCCGGCGCGATATCAATCATCGCGCTTTCCAGGGAAACCTTTGGCGATGATTGCAGGCAAAACTTTGCTGCAACGTGTATTTGAAATTGCACAAGAAGCCTCGGCTAATTTGCAAGAGGTGGAAGTGGTTGTGGCCACGGACGATGAGCGAATAAAAACGCATGCTCACGATTTAGGCGCTACTGTTGTGATGACTCCCATCGAGTGTAAAACCGGTTCAGATCGTGCATTGGCCGCTTCGTTGATGATGGAAAATAAGCCTGAAATTATAGTGAATTTGCAAGGCGATGCGCCTCTTACTCCGCCGCATTTTGTTCGTTCTATTTTAATAACATTAATGAATAATCCTGACTGCGATGTTGCAACACCCGTGGCGCAATTATCGTGGCAAGCGTTGGATGATTTACGTGAAAGTAAAAGCTCACGACCCTTCAGTGGTACTACCGCCATTGTTGATGAGCATAATAATGCGCTGTGGTTTTCTAAACACATTATTCCTGCGATGCGTCAAGAAGAAAAATTGCGAGCCCAATCTTCATTTTCACCGATTTTTCGACATATTGGTTTGTACGGTTATCGTTTTAGCGCGCTACAACAATTTGTATCGTTGCCTGAAGGGCATTATGAAGCTTTGGAAGGATTAGAACAGTTGCGTTTCCTTGAACATGGAATGCGTATCAAAGCTGTTAAAGTTGATTATGGACAATTACCGAGTATGTCAGGTGTGGATACGCCGGAAGATGCGAAAAAAGCGGAACAATTGTTGATGGTTGCGGAGACTCAAGCATGATTCATTTGCTCATTGCTCGTCATGGGAATACTTTTGATGCGGGTGATACAGTATTGAGAGTGGGCCGAGGCACTGATATCCCTTTATCCAACAGTGGTAAAGTTCAGGCGAAATCTTTAGGGCATTATTTGCAGCAGCATCATCCCGAAATTGCCGTGGTTTTTACCAGCACTTTGCAACGCACCAAAACCACCGCCGAGATTGCACTCGAAACGATGGGATCCGCAGTCGCGATTCATTCAACAGCCATGTTGGATGAAATTGATTATGGTCCGGATGAAGGTAAGCCAGAATCGGAAGTGGTGGCTCGTTTAGGGGAGGCGGCTCTGGAAGCTTGGGATAAAGAAAATAAAATCCCCGAGGGTTGGAATGTCAATCCGGCAAAAATTCAGGAAGGCTGGTTGGAATTGGCCAAGACCTTGGAGCGAGATTATCCCGATCAGACAATTTTAGTGGTCACAAGTAATGGAACTGCCCGATTTGCCCCAGAACACGCCGTCAAGCTCAAAACCGGCGCGCTGTCTCATCTGGTAGTTGATGGGGCTGACTGGCGTAGCGTCTACACCAACCGCCGACCTGCGATATAAAGGTCTTTACCCCAATACCCGTTCCACCGCCTGTTGGTAGGGTGCAAGGCCATACCTGGATATTCCACAAACAATCGTAGCGAGGAGTGAAAGTCTAATTTTTAAGTGCTATTTCGCTTCGTAGTGGATTGTTTGTGAAGTATCCAGGTATAATCCTTACCATGTTAGCCATCGGACTCAATCATAAAAGTGCCCCTATCGCCTTGCGCGAGCAATTGGTGTTTAGTACAGAACAAACACCGATGGCTCTGCGCGATTTAGTGGGTTTGGATGCCGTGAATGAGGCAGTGATACTCTCCACCTGTAATCGCGTGGAGCTGTATTGTGCGGGGAGCGCAGAAGAGGCGGTCAAAGCCTGGTTGGCGGATTATCATCGCATTTCTCCTGAAGCTTTGGCCCCCCATCTTTATTGTTATCGATCACATGAAGCGGTACGGCATGTCATGCAGGTAGCGAGCGGATTGGATTCGATGATGTTGGGGGAGGCACAGATTTTTGGCCAGCTCAAACAGGCTTATTCGATCGCTCAGCAATCAGGTACCGTCGGTGAGATTTTTGGTCGATTATTTCCCACCGTTTTTGAATTAACCAAACAAGTGCGAACTGATACTGAAATTGGTGCCAGCCCGGTTTCGATCGCGTATGCAGCCGTGCATCATGCCAAACGACTGTTTTCTTCCTTTGAAAAACATCCTGTGTTGTTAATTGGGGCTGGTGAAACCATCGAGATGGTCGCGATGCATCTATACAATCAAGGTGCGCGCAGAATTATTGTGGCAAATCGCTCACTGGAACGCGCAGAAAGTATTGCAAAAAAATACCACGGACATTGGATTCGCATCGCGGATGTACCCGCGTATTTAAAAGAAGTGGATATTGTTGTGACAGCCACAGCGAGTCAATTACCCATTTTAGGAAAAGGTACTTTAGAATCAGCTCTCAAAGTGCGTAAGCATAGACCTATTTTTATTGTAGATTTAGCCATACCTCGGGATGTAGAGCCCGAGGCTTCAGAACTTGAAGATATTTATCTTTATAATATCGATGATTTAGTGAACTTCGTTGAGCAGAATTTAAAATGTCGTGAAGGTGCCGCACAAAAAGCCCAAGAAATGATCACCATTGCAGCGGCGCATTTTATGCGTGAATGGCGGGGACAAGATGCATTGGTAACAGTTCGAGATTATCGTCATAAAATAGAAAAATTACGTGATGAGGCGCTGGAAGAAGCATTGCAACAACTTCAAAAGGGTTATGCGCCAGAGCAAGCATTAGCGATGCTGTCTCGAAATTTGACCAACAAAATTATGCACAGTCCGACCATTCATTTACGTCAGGCGGCTTTTGATGATAGACCCGAACTCTTGGCTTTTGCTAGACTCATGTTTGATTTATAAGTGAATGGATGTCAGGAATGAAAGAATCAATTAAAAATAAATTAATTAAATTATCAGAGCGTTTTGAGGAATTGTCTCAGTTGATCAGCACGCCGGATGTTATTGCTAATCAAGATAAGTTTCGTGAATATTCCAAAGAATATGCAAAATTGGAGCCCATCGTTCAAAAATTCAAGGGCTATCAGGTATTAGAATCTGCTTTGGAGCAAGCGGAATCCATGTTGAAAGATGAGGATCTTGAGCTTCGTGCTTTGGCCGAAGCGGAAGTCACAGAGACTCAAACTAAACTCGAGAATTCAGATCAAGAAATTCAATACATGCTTTTGCCGGAAGATCCGAATGATCAGTGCAACGTGTATTTAGAAATTCGTGCGGGAGCTGGTGGTGATGAAGCGGCTATTTTTGCGGGTGAATTGCACCGCATGTACGGTCGTTACGCAGAACACAATCGGTGGAAGGTGGAAGTGATTTCTTCGAATCCCGGCGAGCATGGTGGATTTAAAGAAATCATCAGTCGTATCACCGGAAAAGGTGTTTACGGTCAGCTGAAATTTGAATCGGGTGCGCATCGAGTTCAACGCGTACCAGCGACTGAATCACAAGGGCGGGTGCATACTTCAACCTGCACAGTGGCAGTGATGCCAGAGGTCGAAGAAATTGAAAGTGTGGAAATATCACCGGCTGAGTTAAGAATTGATACCTACCGTTCGTCGGGTGCAGGTGGTCAGCATGTTAATACCACCGATTCTGCGATTCGCATTACGCACATTCCCACGGGTATTGTGGCCGAATGCCAAGATGAGCGGTCTCAGCATAAAAATAAAGCCAAAGCGATGTCGTTGCTCCAAGCCCGATTGCTGGATGCAGAACGTTCGAAACAACAGCAGCAGCAAGCGGAACAACGACGAAACTTAGTGGGTACTGGTGATCGTTCAGAGCGAATTCGAACCTATAATTTCCCACAAGGACGATTAACCGATCATCGAATTAATTTAACATTGTATAAATTGAGTGATATCATCGAAGGATCACTCAATCAAGTGATTGAACCTTTAATACGTGAACATCAAATGGACTTGCTCGCCACTTTAAGTGAGGAATAAAAATGGAAAAGGAATTACAACTATCACGACGCGTTCCAACCTGGAATACGATTCAAGAAGCCATATTTTTAGCAACCAATCAATTATCTTCAACAACACCTAGGCTGGATGCTGAATTATTATTGGCGATGGTGCTCAATGTTTCACGCAGTTATTGCTATTCGCACCCCGATACAGAATTAACAATTGAACAGCAGCTTCATTTTCAGGATCTGATTGCGCGGCGTATCCGGGGAGAGCCCATTGCTTATATTATTGGGCGTCAAGCTTTTTGGAAGCATGATTTTATCGTCTCGCAAGCCACATTAATTCCTCGCCCTGAAACAGAATTGTTGGTGCAATTGTTGTTGTCTGAATTACCGACAGAGAGCGAGTTACATATCGCCGATTTAGGAACAGGCACTGGGGTGATTGCATTGAGTTTAGCTTTAGAGC
Organism: uncultured Gammaproteobacteria bacterium; assembly: GCA_964567285.1. Lineage (GTDB taxonomy): Bacteria > Pseudomonadota > Gammaproteobacteria > JAIEPX01 > JAIEPX01 > JAIEPX01. Next base: position 134,992 of record CAZMLO010000001.1, on the reverse strand, counting down.
GCCCTCATTGGCGAATCACGGCAACCGATTTTGATGATGAAGCTTTGCACATCGCTAAATTAAATGCACAGCAGTTGCAGGTAGAAAATATTCATTTCAGCCAGGGTTCTTGGTGTTTGGCTTTGCCGCAGCAAAATTATCATGCGATTGTGGCTAATCCTCCTTATATCGCTGATAGCGATCCTCATTTGGAGTGGGGTGATTTACGATTTGAGCCACGGTCGGCGTTGGCTTCGGGGCCTGATGGTTTGAGTGCGATGCGAGAAATTATTACCAATGCTGGGGATTATTTGCACAACGGCGGACATTTATTGTTGGAACACGGTTTCGAACAAGGTGAAGCTGTGCGTGAATTAATGCAGTCCTGTGGTTTCACTCGTGTCCAAACAGAGCGAGATTTGGCGGGTCATGAAAGAGTTACGATGGGAATTTGGCAAAAAGTCTAGAAATTCTCACAATAAAAGAAAGAAATTTTCTGATGGTTTTGGTTTGAAACTTTGTTGATCTGAATGAGTGAAAAATATTATGCAAATTGTTTTAGCCTCGAGTAACCCCGGCAAGCTCAGGGAGTTCACTCAATTATTTTCGGATTTATCTTTGGATATCAAACCCCAATCAGAATGGGGAGTTGAAGATGCTGAAGAAACAGGGCTGAGTTTTGTTGAGAATGCGATCATTAAAGCCAGACATGCCGCTGAAAAAACACAACTTTCTTCGTTGGCTGATGATTCGGGTTTGGTTGTCGATGCGCTAGGAGGAAGGCCCGGCATTTATTCAGCGCGCTATGCAGGAACCAACGCGAATGCTCAGGATAATATTAAAAAATTACTTGAGGAATGTCATGATATTCCTCAGGCTAAACGGCAGGCGCGATTTGTTTGTGTCTTAGTTTTTTTTCATTATGCGGGTGATCCCTACCCATTGATTTGCCAAGCTAGTTGGGAAGGTGAATTGCTTTTTTCATCGCGTGGAGAAAATGGATTTGGCTACGATCCGGTATTTTGGGTGCCCACTCATCAGTGTTCAGCGGCTGAGCTAAGCAATGAAATAAAAAATCAAATTAGCCATCGAGCAAAAGCCTTCAAAGCTTTACATCATTTATTTCCTGGTGCTGGTCTTTCTTGAGGCATAATTTCCAGTTTCAAAAACTGAGTTAATTGCGGTGTGTAATGGACCTTATCTCCATAAACAGTGACGTCGAAAGATGTCACTCTGGGTATGGCTTCAGTGATTGAAGGAGTACCTTTGCTGGCTTGGAATTGCGTTAAAGTTTTGTAGGCAGACCCGCTAGATTTCACATCAAAAACAACGGATGCTCTGTATTTAATGATAGTAGGGCAATTATCAATATTATCTTTTGTATTCTGAAATTGCGCAAGCTCTCCTGTTTTGCTATCTATAACGTATACTGTGCCTGTCTCTTCTGTTAAGGGCCTCAAAGCTTTCATATCGAGTTCGATATCAATACAAAGATCTCCATCGGGGTTGATGGTCCAGTTATAGAATGTATTGTTATTCGCGATCGAATAAAATTTACCATCAATCATCAGATGGTAGTCCTTGGGATCAGAGTACGCATACTCTAAAACGAAAAGTTCTTGAAGCCCCTGCCCATTTTTCAAAATGGCATTGCAAAGAGCGTCTTTTGCTTTTTCATTATGCCTAAATTTTTCTGAAGTTTCTAAGAAAGCTCTTATTTCCTTTCTGATGGCTTCTTCAGATAATTTAGGAAAGGTACGGCCATTAACCGGAATATCACGCCTTAAATCAACCAGCGCTGGTGGTATGTCGTCAGGAAATTCTTCTTTGTTAGTTGTTCTTGAATTGGCAATGAATTGTTGGATTACAGGAGAATTAATCTGACCGTTTGCATCTGCTTCAGCAATGTACAATACACCTTCGGCTTTTTCAGAAAATTCCAAAGAAGCTAATTGTTGCTTTAATGAGTCGTGTATTCGTTTTAATTGATGCAGAGGTCTAGGTAAAGTTTCGTTGGTTAATTTTTTCTGATGATAGAAAACAACACCTTCGGGCGCAGAACTTTTTTCAACTGATTTTCGCTGGGTAGATCGCCACACAGTATTGTCGAGTAGCTCGCCAGGAGTAAAAGTTTTAAAGCCGAGTTGAATAGGGAGAGATTCAATTTCTTTGAGTAAAGCGATCAGTTCATTTTGAGAGGGCCTGTCTTTAATTCGAGCGCGTAGGCTATTAAGGTATTTAATGTTGGCGGTACGTTGTATTCTCTTGGCTTCAATTTTAGCCCTTTTTTGAGGGTTATCATCCTTTGGATAATCGAAGTAATATTTTGTTTGACTCAGCGCCATGCTGACTGCTTCATTACTAATCAGTTTTGCAATCGCCTGTAGGATTTCTTCTTTTCTAAATAACATACCAATACCACCCTGCGCATATATACCCAGACTAATTATAGCACAAGACCTGAGGATGCCCGTTACGACTCATTGTTCAGGATTGCCCTTCATGTCATCGCGAGCAGGGCGTGGGGATCCAGGGCTTATTTCCCCCTGAGAATCTACTGAAGTGGTGTGAGCCGATTTATAAAATATATTGAGTTAAGTCCACATTTTTAACCAGAGACGAAAGCTGCTTATTCACATAATCCCGATCAATCACAACAGTATCTCCGCTTCGTTCCGAAGCTTCAAAAGAAACCTGTTCTAACAGTCGTTCCATAATGGTGTGTAAACGGCGCGCACCGATATTTTCTGTGCGTTCGTTCACTTGAAAGGCAAGTTCAGCTAATTGGGTAACGGCATCTTTGCGAATATCGATGGTGAGTCCCTCAACGCTCATCAAAGCAGTATATTGTTCTGTTAATGAAGCATCGGGTTCTGTTAAAATTCGCTCAAAATCCGCGCTCGTTAGTGCATTTAATTCAACACGGATCGGTAATCGACCTTGTAATTCAGGAATTAAATCCGAGGGCTTTGCCAGATGGAATGCACCTGAAGCAATAAAAAGAATGTGGTCTGTTTTTACAAGACCAAAGCGCGTGGTTACTGTTGAACCTTCAACTAAAGGTAATAAATCGCGTTGAACGCCCTCGCGAGAAACATCGGCGCCCATGGCACCATTACGTTTTACAATTTTATCCAGCTCATCAATAAAAACAATACCATTTTGTTCAACCGCATGCAGTGCTTGATTTCGAATTTCTTCTTCATTCACTAACTTTGAAGCTTCGTCTTCGATGAGTAATTTGAAGGCTTCTTTCACCGACATTTTTCGTAATTTGGTACGATCACTGGATAAATTTTGAAACATACTGCGCAATTGATTGGTCATTTCTTCCATGCCAGGGGGCGCCATAATTTCTACGCCAACGGTGCCCGCAGGTGCTTCAAGCTCTATCATGTTATTATCAAGCTCGCCATCTCGTAATTGTTCACGAAACATTTGGCGCGTAGAAGATTCTTCCGATGCATGAGTTGTAACAGGTTCGTGTTCGAAACCACTGCGAGCAGGAGGCAGAAGTACGTTCAAAATACGCTCTTCTGCAGCTTCTTCTGCACGAGCCCGAACTTTATTCATCGCAATTTCGCGTGTCATTTTAATGGCAACATCCGTAAGATCTCGAATAATTGAATCAACATCGCGACCTACATAGCCCACTTCTGTAAATTTAGTCGCTTCAACTTTAATAAAAGGTGCCTTGACTAAAGCCGCTAAGCGACGTGCAATTTCTGTTTTCCCGACACCTGTGGGGCCAATCATCAAAATATTTTTAGGCGTAATTTCATGACGCAATTTTTCAGGCAGTTGCATTCGACGCCATCGATTTCGTATTGCAATAGCGACGGCACGTTTGGCCGCATCTTGACCGATGATATATTTGTTCAGTTCATGAACAATTTCTTTAGGAGTCATTGTAGGATTAGTTTGTAACATATTTTTAGCCTTTAATATTAGTGACTATCGAGTTCTTCGATGGTGAAATTATGATTAGTGAATACGCAAATATCGGCGGCAATTGAAAGTGATTTTTCTACAATATTGCGAGCGCTGAGTTTGGTATTATCCATTAAAGCTTTGGCGGCGGCAGTCGCATAGGGAGCGCCTGAGCCAATAGCCATCAGATTATTTTCAGGTTCAATCACATCTCCCAATCCACTAATCATTAATGAGGTTTCATCATTGGCTACAATGAGCATAGCCTCTAGTCTGCGTAAAATTTTATCGGTTCGCCAGTCTTTGGCTAGCTCGACAGCTGAGCGTAATAAGTTCCCGGAATGTTTGTCTAATTTGGCTTCAAACAGTTCAAACAAAGTAAAGGCATCGGCAGTGCCCCCTGCAAATCCTGCAATAACTTTGCCGTTGTACAGGGTTCGCACTTTGCGGGCATTACTCTTCATCACGGTATTACCCATGCTGACCTGGCCATCCCCCCCGATCACAACTTTGCCATTGCGTCGAACGGATAAGATAGTAGTACCTCTAAACTGTTTCACTTCAGGCTCCTTTGGGTTGCTCAGCTCTAAATGGGGGCAACTAGCGTATTTTCAAGACTTGTGGCTGCCAGCGGCAGAGTACAACTTGAGACTTCACTGCTTTGGAAGTGAAAGCAAAGACTAGCCTGGATATTCACAAACAATCGAGTGCGGCTCACCACAAGCGTTCGTGGAGTATCTAGGCCTAGAGGGGCACTAGGAGGCTTTTGATATTATTTTTAGATAGACGTTGTTGTTCTGCAGTGGCTGCTTTTGTATTGTTAAAGGGGCCAATTGTGACACGGTAACGTTTTACGCCTTCACGTTGATGCTTTTGGATGGAGGCATTATATCCTTGTAAAATCAGTTGGGCTTTAAGATGGTCGGCGTCTTCGTATTTTGTGAAAGAAGCGAGTTGTAATTGATAACGTTTTGTTGAACTATCGTTTGAATTTGGTTCTTCTCTCGTTGATCCTTCAGAAGTTTCCACATCGTTTTTAGGTAACATAGTGTAAAAATCATAATGCTGTTGAGCGGATTCATCCGGATTTTTTTTGTGAGTTTTTTTAACAACGGGTTTTGAGTGATCAGCCGGTTCATTATCACCCTCATTTTCGGCTAATTCTGCAATTTCAGGATCGTCGTCGGCGGAAGAAATAGCAGCTGTTTTATGGTGCTTTTTATTGTGAGAGGGTTTTGTTGTGCTGGTCATTTCTTCTGTTGATTTTTCGAGTGTGGCGGGTACTTGATTTGAGCGACAGTATTTTATGTACAGACCACCAGCGATGAGTAGTCCTAAAAAGATTCCCACAATCAACCCACTAAAAGTTCGGGGGGCTCGTGGCTGTCGGTAAGCATTCAAGCGACGTTGGCCAGAGGGACGCTTCCCGCCGCGTGGTGTTGTTTCAGCAATTCGTGCATTACGACGAGAAGTTCGATTTCGTGCATAGTCTCTAGCCATCTTTGTATCCTCTATCGGTTAAGAGTGTTGGGGTCAACAGAGGGAATCGGCAGGCTGGGTAATTTCATTGGTTTGCCGTTTAAAAGAAGCTGATTCGTTTTATAAAGAATATTCATTTGGTAATGATCACCCGCCGGAATCAGCCAGCCTGCTAAAATCCAGCGGTCAATGTTTTCTTTGGCTAATGTTTGTGGTGTAGATGCGTTTAGCTTAAGTTGCTCGGGTGTTGTCAGAGTTTGGTATCGCATTTCTAAAATATCTTCCAGCAATTTTGCAGGGATATTGATATCAGCCTTGCCAATGATGTTGGACATGATCGCTGTGATTTGAGTGGGAGGCTTTTCTTGTTTAGGCATCTCTACGGTTGCATTACCGCTTAATAATCCCCATTTAGTATTTAATTCAACGCCTGATAAATTCAAACTCAAACCTTTGCTGACCAATTGGAGTGCTAAGGGTGTTAACTCCATTGCTCTGAGAGCAATAGGCGATGATTGTCGATCTAATAAATCCGCTTTTTCGCCCAATTCACTCAATGTTTGGAGATTCAGATGAGCTAAATTGAAAGTAAATTGTTGCTGTCCAAATTGAGTGTCATTGACTTTCAACTCTCTGATTTTTGCTTCTAAATGAGTGTCTAATTCGTGAGCATCGGTATTGTCGCTCAGCGCAAGACTAAGATTTTGGAATTGCCATTTATCGGTGTTGGTAAACACAAGATTCTCTATCGTTAAAGACCGTTTCCCAGACCATAGATCGAATTTGGTATTGTCTAATGAGTAAGAGTAGATGGCATTTTTGATGAGTTGGTGGTTGTTTTGAATAGGGAGGCGTGCGGATTCGAGATGTATTTCCCCGTGGCTATGCTTGAAATGTCGGGTAAATCGGAATTTCCCCTTTAAACCTTGAATCCCGAATGAGTCGGTGGGTTTATCCGAAGGGAAACTGAAGTTAGGGCAATCAAACTTAATATCAACGTTACCATTGTAGTGGTAAGTTGCAACACTGCTGAGTTGCAGATCAGGCTGTTTGACATGAATCTCGCCCAGAGCAACCGCGAAAGTTAGACCTTTACCTAAAGAATCGGCTGAGGTTTTGCTTGGTAAAATGATGGGCCCATGGTAGAGCTTTTCCTTAACGATGAAGTGGCTATTTTCAAGCGAGGCTTGAGTATTTCCGACTTTATCGGTTAGCACTTTGATGGTTGCAGAGGAACTAAACCAGCCGCGGTGGTAGTCGACCACTTCAAATTTAAGTGGTGTTCTTTGAGAAACAACCTTGTGCAAGGCCAGATATTTTTTTTCGACCCAGATGCCTTCTGCAAACGGCAAAGCCAGTAAGATCGTGATTAAGACCAAGGTAGCAATAAGCGCTTTTTTCACGAATATATCCCTCCGAAAACTTGTGTCATCTTCTCCAATGGTGAGCATTATACGTGAGTCAAGGGGGCCATTACTAGTCCTTATTGGTGTATGCGCTTATCAAGATCTTTTTTTTCAAGGAGGGTTTTGTTAGACTCCGGATGCAATATGATAGTCAAAAAATTACCGGATGATCTGAAGTTGATTCTTGCTCAAATGCTTGAGTCAGGCGACCTCATTTCTCTGATGTTGGTTGACCATGAGTTTAACAATTTCCTCAAATACAAGCCCTTGTGGCTACATCGGGCAAAGCGATATGGAATTTATCAGCCAGAGTTCGATGATCTTGATTCTGATAGCATCAGACTGCGTATTGTCAGTCATATGCGAGAAGTTTATCGAGCAATTCGAAAAATTTGTCCTGCCAAATATGCCCGTTTGTTAAGTAGTATCGTTATTGATGATAATGCTTTAGATTTAGAATCTAATATTTTGATGACTGCGAAAGAATCTGTCACTAAATTACTTCCCTTAGCAATCCAATTTGGTCGCGTTAGAATTATGCACAGTATATTCACCTATTATCAGATTCAACCAAGGTTGTGCTGGTTGTTATTGGCAATTCGCGACGAGAATTATGCGGCTGTGAAGTATTTTGTCGAGGTGCTGCGATTGCCTTTGGTGACAGATTTGCCCTATCAGTTGTTTCCAGTCGATAATCAATCATGGGACCCCAAATTTGTTATGGTGAATGGAAGTGGCAGCCGAAATAATACCGCATTTCGTCATTATAATGATGTGTTATTGTGTGAAATTATTCGTTGTCAGAATCCAAGAATCGTACGATATCTTCAATCTAAGCTCGAAGAATTGTATAAGAACCAAATGAGTGAACATCCTAACCCCTTTTTATATTTAAAGGTGAGGCGCCATAGTCTTGAACATTTTGTCCTGCCCGATCGTTGTGACTCACCTGATCTGGAAGGGATGGGAGTTAGCCCAGATTTTCTGTCTGGGCTTTGATCTTTAAAATCCAAAAAACAAAAGCTGGTCTATTTTTGCTGCGCAGATAAAATCATTTTCACTTAAATCTTTCATCGCATGAGTCGTGTATTTGACCAGACAGTGATTATATCCAACTTCTAAATCGGGATGATGGTTCTCGTGATGCGCCATCCAGGCAATGGCGTTTACAAAGGCCATGGTCTCAAAATAATTTTTGAATTTAAAATTTTTAGAGAGTAGTGTGTAATTTTCATTCACTTGCCACTCCTTATCAATTTGTTTATAAAGATCCTTTTTTTCATCGATAGTTAAAGGTTTTACACCGCCTTCGCAGGCCATGCAGCGTTTAGCAAGTAGTCCACTCATCCTTTTCGGCTCCTTTGTCAGTTTCAATTAAAGATAATTCACCCAGAGTTTTTGCTTTTTCAATCGCTTCGTCAAGATCTTCATTTAAAAGATTGAAGAGCTGGTCGAAGCTATCAATCACGAAGTATACCCCTTGAATTTGGTCGACTCGGTAAGGTGTTCTAAGAACTTCGATTAATTCAAACGGTTTGCGTTGTGGGACGGTACTTTCTACAGCATAAATCGTTTCATTTTTGGAAGATAAAATACCGCCACCATAACATCGAGGGCCTTCTTTTGTGTTGATGAGTCCAAATTCAACAGTGAACCAAAAGAGCCGCGCTAAATATTTGCGATGATCCTTTGTGGTGGTGAGCGCCAGTTTGCCATAGGCTTCCATGAAATTGGCAAAGGGTTGATGAGTGATCATCGGGCAATGCCCAAATAATTCATGGAAAATATCGGGTTCTTGCAGATAATCGAGATCTTCAGGCGTTCTGATAAAAGTAGCCGCAGGAAATTTTTTGTTCGCCAATAAATTGAAAAATTCTTCGGGTTTTATCATGGCGGGTACAGGAACAACGGACCAGCCTGTAGACGCTTTGAAAGATTCTGTCATTTCGATTAATTGAGGAACGTGACGAGGTGACATGTGCAGTAATTTAATGCCATCAAGATATTCTTTGCAGGCACGGTTTTGTACAATTTCGACCTGTCGATTGTATAGAGTCTGCCATGTTTGATTTTCAGCATCAGTCCATTCTATCAGCCCTTGCTGATCCGGTAGTTTTGAAACATATTTGCTCATGAGCACTCCTGGTAAAAAATGTAAATCGGTGTAAAAAATGTAGGGCGATAAGATATACGGCCTAGCGGCCGTAAAGACGGTAGACGTAAGAAACGAAGTGCTGTAAAAATTTTGTATTCATACTAGTATTATAATAGAGAATTAGAAAAAAGAAAGGGGCTGGCTCTAACTATGCCTCTGCCTCTTATGATTAGGTTGAAACTGTATTCAGCCAATCTTGTGGGACGATATAGCGCTCATACAGTTTGGCCTCTTGCGAGTGGGGCTCAGGCTGCCAATCGTAGCGAAAGTGAACGGGTGTCGGTAATGAAATTAAAATGGATTCAGTACGCCCGCCGGATTGAAGGCCAAATAGAGTGCCGCGGTCGTAGATTAAATTAAATTCGACATAACGTCCGCGTCGATAACATTGAAAATCGCGATGATGATTTTCGTAGGGTGTGTTTTTGCGGCGATTTAAAATGGGTTGATAGGCTGCCAGAAAATGTTCGCCGACACTTTGAATAAAATTAAAGCATCGTTCAAACCCCCCGGCATTAAGATCATCAAAAAATAATCCGCCGATGCCGCGTTGTTCTTTTCGGTGAGGTAGATAAAAATAATCATCGGCCCATTTTTTGTATTTTGTATATATGTCTTCACCAAAAAGTTCGCATGCAGCCGCTGCTTGTTGATGCCAAAAAATACAGTCTTCGTCGAAACCATAAAAAGGGGTTAAATCGAATCCCCCACCAAACCACCAGATCGGTGCTTCGCCAGCTTTTTCTGCAACAAAAAGCCTTAAATTGGCGTGGCAAGTTGGAGCAAAAGGATTGCGTGGATGGACAATAGTTGAAAGTCCAAGCGCTTCAAATTTTCGGCCTTTGAGTTCAGGTCGAGCAGCGCTTGCGCTGGGGGGTAAATTATCACCGTAAACATGTGAGAAATTGACACCGGCTCGTTCAACAACAGGTCCATTTTCCATGGCATGAGTACGTCCGCCACCACCTTGTGGGCGATCCCACGTGTCGATGTGAAATTTCTGCTCTCCATCTTCTGCTTCTAAAATAGCAGAAAATCGTTCTTGAAGATTGAGTAAGTATTCTTTTACGGCAGAAATATTGATCGCAGTCATGATGGCCTCGCTTAGAAAATGTTTATACAGAATAGACTTTCTCAAGAGCATCTTAACGAATTTACGAGAAGTTTCAAAGATAAAAATTGTTAAAGAGTATTGATAAAACGTGATTGAGACTGAGAATTATTTTCAATCCGTAAGGAGAGTTGCTAAGGTCTAAAAATTTCACCCGTTAGCACATCCTTGATGGGGGTAGGATTTAACAAGTCCCCCAGAGGGCCGTCCAAAATTAGGCTAAGGTCTGAGCCAAAATAGCGCTCTACAGTGGCGATATCTTTGGCAGGGGATTCACCCTCAATATTGGCGCTGGTGGATACCAGTGGGCCTCCAAAGGCTGCGCAAAGGGCATTGGCAAGGGGGTGTTGGGTGATGCGAAGGGCAATGCTGGAGTGATTGCCGCATATCCAGGCAGGGGCTTTGTCGGAAGCTGGGAAAACCCAAGTGACTGGTCCTGGCCAGGTCGATCGGGCTCTCTGAAACGCGGTTTCAACCACCGGAGCGCAGAGATCAGCAATCTGAAGCCAATCATGAGCTATGAGTATGAGTCCTTTTTCAACAGATCGGTGTTTCAGAGACAAAAGCTGATGAACAGCATTTTCATTAAAGGGATCACAGCCCAAACCAAAAACCGCCTCCGTAGGATAAGCAATAACACCTCCATTTTTTAATTCACCCAAGGTGTCCCCAATATTTTTGGTGATAACCATAATTTTTTCCTCAAATCTTAATATATTTTCGACTTCCTTAAAATAAGATTTTTTGGTATAATAAAAACCAAGCCGAAGGAAGTGAAGTCTCATGCTGAAGCATAACAAATTCATGATATTGGCACCACTCTTTTTAGTATTAGTCATTGACACAATGGGGGCGGGGATTATTTTTCCTATCCTGAGTCCACTATTCATGACGCCCTCAGAGAGTATTTTGCCCCTCGCGACCAGCGAGAATATGCGCCAATTTTGGTATGGCGCCACACTGAGCTCATGGGCCGTTTTAATGTTTATCGGCGCCCCCTTTTTAGGCGATTTATCCGATAGAATTGGACGCAAAAAAGTATTAGTGCTCTGCCTGGTCGGCGATAGTTTGGGATTTATTTTATCGGGCTTCGGTATTCAAAAATCCTTATTGAGCTTCATTATTATTGGACGCTTAGTGAGTGGTTTATTCTCGGGGTCTCAATCAATTGCTCAAGCGGTGATTGCTGATATCAGTACTGGTCAAGATAAAATTCATAATATGAGTTGGATTATTTTTGCCAATTGCGTGGGCTTTATTGTGGGTCCTATTGCAGGAGGTTATTTGGCTGATGCGCAATTCTTTAGGTGGTTCACTTATAGCACACCCTTTTATGTCGCAGGTGCACTCGCATTATTAAATGCCATATTATTGCTAATAACGCTGGTTGAAAGTTATAAGCCGACCACAAAAGCCCCTCTTAATTTGATTAAGGGATTAATGGTTTTTACAGACGCATTTACCAATAAATCAGTGCGTTGGCATTCTGTCGCTTTATTCCTGATAGAGTTTGCTTGGACTATATTTTTTGTTTATACGCCTGTCTATGTTTTGCAATTTTTCAACTATGACAATATCAAAATAGCCCAGTATATGTCTTACTTGGGAATTCTTTTTGCGCTCTCGCTCACAGTGGGAATTAAATTATTTACGCGATATATGTCGTGGGCTAGAGTTGTGAATGTTAACATGATTGCGATGGGGCTAGGTTTGATTTTGATGGTGAAGGGAACCACTGAGCTTGAATTTTGGCTCTATTCAATTCCAGTGGCTGTTGCTTGCAGCGTGGCTTATTCAGTGCTTATCACCATGTGTTCGAATCGCGTTTCACATGATCAGCAGGGTTGGGTTATGGGAGTTATTGGTGCTGTTGTTGCTGCTGCTTTTAGTTTGGGCGCATGTTTCGCATCAATTTTTGCTGTTGTGGGTCCTGGTATGCCCTTTATTGTTGCAGGATTGCTCTCATTCATTTGTGTTTTTGTGATGCGATACGCAGAAAATCACAAAAATGACGAGAGCGAGAAAAAATGTTAAATATTATATGGCTTGGATTAATTCTTTTGTCGGTCGTATTTGGCGTTATTAATGGGCGCATTCCAGCTGTCGTTGCATCCGTAAGTGATTCTGCAAAATTTGCCTTCGAATTAGCGTTGGGTTTAACAGGCATGATGGCAATGTGGCTTGGCTTTATGCGGTTGGCTGAAGAAGCGGGTTTAGTTCGTGCCTTAGCACGACTTATTCGTCCAATAATGCGCCGATTATTTCCTGAGGTTCCTCCAGAACATCCTGCAATGGGATCGATGGTGATGAATATTGCCGCTAACATGATTGGTTTGGGAAATGCCGCAACACCATTTGGGCTCAAGGCCATGAAAGAATTGGAAACCTTAAATCCCCGTCCTGGTGTGGCAACCAATGCCATGTGTACTTTTTTAGCCATCAACACCTCCAGTGTGCAATTAATTCCCACTTCAGCGATAGCATTTTTGGCGGCTGCTGGTGCTGCACATCCAACGGATATTATTCTCACATCGCTGATTGCAACCAGTTTTTCAACGCTAGCAGGAGTGATCGCTGTCAAAACTTTAGAGAAAGCTCCCTCCTATCGCTTACCTCTGATAGAGGAGAGTTTTGATGCTCAGCCAGATCATTGATAATTTTTCTAACGCACTTTTTTTGACGGTTGTGGCAGGTATTCCATTGGTTGCCGCCTGTAAAAAAATAAAGGTTTACGAAGTATTTGTGGAAGGCGCCAAAGATGGGTTTGATATTGCGATAAAAATCGTGCCTTATATGGTAGGGATGTTAGTAGCCATTGGAATGTTTAGAGCGTCCGGTGGATTTGATCTTATTTTTAAAGGGATAGGTCCACTATTTGAAAGTTTAGGTGTGCCGAGTGCCGTGGTACCGTTAGGAATTGTACGCCCTTTTTCTGCAACTGCTTCCAATGGAATACTGGTTGATATCATCAAAAATTTTGGCGCTGATGCTCATGTTTCGCATCTAGCGGCCACGATGATTGGCAGTACCGAAACTACATTTTATGTGATCGCTGTCTATTTTGGTGTTGCCAGCATCCGTCGTACACGCCATGCTGTTCCTGCAGGTATCATTGCAGACTTTGTTGGAATCGTTGCTTCAATTGTTGTGTGCCGATTATTACTGAATTAGTTCGATAATATAGCGCTTGTATGTTGACACAACTTTTTCTACTATTGAATCCTAGATAAGGATAATCAAAATGGAGAATAAGTGTAATGCAAGGACCGCAAATTCCCGATAATTATCGTCCCGTTCAGCCATTAGATTTTAGTGATTTATTGGCCCCCATTCAAAGACATCGCCAATCATTTCTTAATAGTGTTCAAAAAATGGGTTCTGTACGCGATGAATTTGAGAAACTGAAAGCGAAATTCTATTATCATGTCAACCATCGCAGATCCAATGGTTTAAACACGGATGATTTGCGAGAGCTGTGTACGCTATTGCCGGGTCTTTCTGAAAGTGGTGTGGACCAATTACCCATCGCGAGGGCTAGAGATTTAATTGATGATTTGAAATCGATTGATACTAAAGCACCGTTGGATCGAAATTCGCCACATTTATATTCACTGAATAAGCAAATTGCTCGATTGCATAGAATCGTCCAGGAATTATCAGAAGATCTCATTATTTGTGATTTACTCAAAAGCTTAATTCAGTATTATGAAAAATATAGAGAAGCTCTTTGCAGTCCTGACTCAAATGTTGCCGATTTACTCAAATCAATACCTACAATATGTGGAACGGATATCGACTTTTCTCAAATTGATAATGAAACGGCATTAAAAATTATGTGTCGTTCTGATACAGGTGAAAAACTTAGACCCAATAACCGTGGAGAGGCTTCAACCGTAAAAGAGGATGATCTATTTTTCAAACCGAGAATGGTAGGAAAAGCACTGGATTATGGATATGCTAATTTTGCCTCATATCTGTATCAATTGTTCAATCGAAGATATCGAGTAGCAACGCCAGCGACTTTGTTTGTAATTTGGGGTGTTGAGTGTAAGCTTATAGGTCAACCCAGTGAAGCTCTCAGACTTATTCTTGAGTATTCAAATCAAACACCTTGTCTTAGAAATACTGTTCAGTCGACGGCAGTGAGCGAAGGAAATCTTTATGATGACGTTCTTCATTTAGAACATGCCTTTAAGCAATGGACAAAAGTTCATAGTCGCGATAAGCTTCTTCAATTGCTGAAGAATTGTAATGATCCCGAAAGTTTAGCAATATTGAAATCAACTTCTGGCATTGATTCTGGAAGGGTAGATGAACTTCCTCAGTACTTAGCGATGATGCCCACCTTGATGTCTAATTTTTCGCTCGAAAAAGCGATCGATGTTATTCCTGTCCTCAGAAAAACAAGAGATCATTATAGTTTATGCGCTAAAGTGGTTGCCGATATTTGGGGCGTGGCAACCGATATGAAGGCAGATAATCAAAATGCTTGTACAGCAGTTCATCCTAAAACTCAAGAGGTGTCTCTCTATGTAGAAGGCTTTGATCTCGACAAGATTCTGGCAAGGCATATCACAAGTTCAAAGAAGGGTCATTATGTTAATGTGCGTTCAATCGATTTGTTTGAAGATTTAGATATTCCTTTTGTTGCTGAACTCAAAGATGAAATATTACAGTTCCCCGCAATTTATGTGTGGTTAAATCTTATGCATTTAGCTTACGAAGATGAAAAGCGATTTATGTCTCGTGTGGATCAGATGGTTTTTAAGGAGACAGATCGGTTTATGAGCGGAGATTCTGTTTTAGGGATTCCTGTGATGTTTAATAAGGAAGTTCCTTACAGAATGTTTAGAATGTTAAAGAAAATGCAAGAAATATTACCTAAAATTCAAACATTGAGAGAGTTCGTTAAACAAATACAGCCTTTATTATTAGAAGTTATAGAATTGCTGAAAGCGTTGTACCCCGATAATGTGATAAAAGCCTATGAAGAGCTACACATTGGGGTAACGATTGAGGAAGTTTATCGAAGAAGTGGAAAAGAGCCACCGGATCTTAGTCGATATACATCGACAGAGATTGAAAGTGATAGCAGAACCATGAGTTGCGAATCGGCGATAGCCATGGTAATTGAAAAGTATCATCATGAAGGTTCAGTCGAAGATCAGTATCAGTATCTAGAGTTTGTGGGAGCTAGATTTCTTTCTTTCATTTTCAAATTGAATTATAAACCTGTAGAGCTAGATGGGTTATTACTTTCATTTGAAAAGACGATGTTCCCTAACGCATTGGAACTATTATCGCAATGTGGCGCAAATTTTGCTACTAAATCTGAAAACGAAGAAACAGTGCTTCATCGAGTTCTTGCCAGGCCTCATCTGGATAAGATATTTGAGGTGAGGAGAATCATTAGCTTCTTAATAAATCATAAACAAGTAGATCTCGAAGTGGTATGTTCCAGAGGATCTACACCATTGATTGCATTTTTGAAAAATGCAAAAAATTATCCAGTAGAATTTATTAGTTTTGTAATAGGATTGTTCGTACAAAAAGGAATTGATCTTAATAAGGAGTTTGATGATAAAACAGCACTAGATATTGCAATTGAGTCTGATGCACCGAATATATTCGTTGCATTGGTACATAATAGGGGGTGTTTCTGTGTAGATTCGGATACGGCAGTAGATTTCGCATTGAGATACCAGTCTGATTCTGTCGTACAAGAAGCTGTTAAGCAAATGGCAGCTGTTAATCCTGTATTTAAATTTGAGTGGGCTCTTAAGAAAGTCTCTAGTTCTGAGGCTGACGAAAAACATATTTTGGCCATCGAAGGCAATCACAAGGCTCGATACTATTTGCATAGCGATGTTGCAAAGCAGTTGCTCGATGAAAAAGGTGCTTTAGCAGATTTTGTGGAAATACAATTTGATGGTTGTTTATTATTTTACGGGCTCAAGGAAAACCAGTGTTCTGAAACTGAGATTAAGTCTTCTCGGCTTCATCAATTGGTGAAAGGGAATGGCACTGCATACGGGGATGCATTTAAAATACTAGAAGGCAACAGTGCTGATAGCCAATTTTATCTCATTTGCGCTTATGATGGTATGACGCTTGATAAAATCTTAAAAAATGATGATCTTAGACAGAATGTTCTAGAGAATTTAGATGCTCATAGTTTAACAACATTCGTGTTTGTCTATATTCTGCTTGGTTTGTCAGCGAGTCCAAAAGGAATAACTGTCTCGTTAGGTATATTCGAAGGTAAATCACGGTATATGTTGAAATTGTTACCGATAAGTGATGACGCAGTTTCAGGGCTTGTGACACATACTGATCCTGAAAGAATGCATCTACAGCTCCAAGCTTTGCGGTCGATTCGATTAGATACAGGCGCAATTTCAGAGCTCTTGCGCATGGACACCTATGCTTTATTGAAATCCTGGAATGAGAGTTTAGTGTCACATGAAAATCGATTAACTAATTTGTCTCTACAAAGCCGTAGTACAAGAATTTCTTCGATGTCACCGCGCAGAAATCGATCAGAGAAATTGCACTTCCAATCTGGGGAAATGAATCATTTATTTTATCGACATCAATCGATGATTGATATTCTGACAAAAGTAAGAAGTCCTGATTTCACAGTGGGAAATTTTTTAGATTCTACTATGTGTTTATTCGCAGTCCCAAAAAAACTTGAGGTTGAAGCTGCAATTCCTCGACGTGTTCCGCGTATGCTTGCAAAAGTTTCGCCTCGCCTGGCTGTTGCGATAGCCTCGCCTCGTGGAAAAGACAGTGGGCAATCCCCAAAAATATCCATAGAAACAGAGGATGAAAAGCCAGAAGTTCGAGTGATAAGTTTGGCAGAGGCGGGTAATGAATTACGGAGTTTAGCTGAAGATCTTGAATTACTTGCAATGGCTATTGCAGAGGTTAAAGTGGGTAAATTTACTTCTTTTGATAAAATATCGACACCCTTATTAAAGCAAAAAGTAATACTCGCTGTAGATTGGAGAAATATCCGTGGTCAAGAGGGTATTGAAGAGAAAATATTATCAAAAGCTATGAAAGTTTCGTTTGCTGAATTTCAAGCATTAGATTGCGCATATTTTAACGATAAGATTCTGAATGGAATACTGATGCGCAGTTATGCACTTAGAGTCCTGAATTTAAGTGGAAGTCAGGTGATTCCTGAAAACGTATTGACTCAATTGGGCCAATATTGCCTCACGATTAGTGAGCTCATTCTTGATAGAACGCTCATCACAAAACTGCTATTGCTTCCTCTCCCGTATTTGACCCTACTGAGTGCATCTTCGTGTAGCGAACTCGCTGAGGTTGAGATGGATGCTCCTGGTATAAGAACATTAAATTTTAAGTCATCAAAGAAATTAAAATCCATTAGAATGAACTCTAAAAATCCGCATTTAGTTAGTGTGGATGTTGAGGAGTGCGAATTACTTAATCACGATTTTCTGCGACAATTGGCAGTGAATGCGAACTTTTTGCAGTGGGTTCGTCATCGAGGTACGCCTGAATTTAATGCAAGAGGATTTGTTAGTGCTGTTTGTCGGGATAAAAAAGTAACGCCAGAGATTGCCAGAAGTTTGATTCAATTTGGAACTTTATCTCTATATGGCATTAATATGCCTGAAGAATTACTATGTCGTGTTGTTGGTTATTTATCTAAAGAGTCTGAGGGAAATTATTTGCACAGAACTCAACGTTTAACGACCCTTGATTTGAGAGGTTGTTCCTATAATTCAAGGGTAATGGCGGGTGTCATTGCAAGGTCTCCCACACTTGAAAGAATTATTTTTCAATCAACTCTAAATCCCACCCAAGAGGCACCTCTTAAAATTAAGCCCAGAAGTATAAAGGCAGTTGAATTGAAAGGAGTTAAAGAAAAAATGACGGGTGAAGCTATCATTATCGAAAAAGTAATGCTTTTGCCCAATGGTTACACAATAATATTTTATAATGATGGTTCCTTCAAAGTGTGTGATATCAATGGTGATGGTTCTGCTAAATTGATTCGAAAAGGCAAGGCCGGAAAATCTTTCGCTGATGCCGATCTTTTACCAAATAATGATCTGATCGTCTGTTGTGATGGGGGTGCAAAAATCTTGAGCACTACATCCTGGGAAGTTGTTGAAAAGCTAAAATTAGAAACAGATCCTGAGGATCCCTATTATTGCGTTAAGGTTATTGGTAAAAAGCGTATCGTTTTGGGTGGTAAGCATTTAAGTGTCTACGAAATTAGTCCGCACGGCTACGTATTTAAAAAATCTTTTACAGGGTTATCAATAAAGTCTATGGCTTTAACACCCAATCACTCTATTTTTGTCGCGCAGACTGAGAATCAGGGAACATTTATTTGGAGAATGGATGATAATAAAACTATCGATGAAGTCCAGTTGGAAGAGGTTGGCAAAGACTCAGAGACCGTAAACACAGTCATTGTAATCGACAATATTAATGTGATGTTGGTTGATGGTCGAACGGGTGATGAAATGATTTTAAACGTATTTACCAAGGAGATAACACGCAAAAAGCACGCTTTTGGTCTTGGTTTTGGAGTTATAGGACCTGGTGGTCATGTTTTACTGGGTGGGGCTAAATTGAATGATTTTGTGTTATACGATCGGCAGTCCGGTCAAAATGTCTGTCCCTACAAAGACATAGTCAGAACGATATTTAATAGTGGGCCCGGTCAGATGCGAGAGCCCTGTATCACGAGTCAAGGACATTTGCTTCTCAGTGTCGGTAAATCTCTTTGGTTAGTCCGAAACGAATGCCATGATCTCGATTTAAACTTTGCTCGATTGTTGCCTTCCACTGTAACGGTGAGTCTTGCTCGTACCCTAGATCAGTTAGCTGAAATCACAATAACATACCCACAGAATTTAGAAGCATTGAAGAATTTTCTTGAAGTCTTTTTTGGGTCTAGTGGTTTTACTCTGCAGCATGGTCAGGCTTCGACAGTCATTAGGAACATTCCACTGGAAGACGCCTGTGTTTATCAAATGATGTTCGAGTCCCTTTTGAAAAGAGCAAAGGATGAGAAAAAATTATCTTCGGCGAATCTTCGTGCTCAATATTCACCCAGAAATCATGATGCTGATTCGAATTTTTTCGGCTCACAAGTTGATAAAGGTGCTCAGAGTACAGGTGGTAAAACATTATTTCAACGTCACCGTGCTTTCACTACAGGGAAAAAATAAAGGCACAAAAAAGCTTATTTTTCAGCCGGTGGCTCGATTTGTTCTGTAAATTTACATTCTTTTTGAGGGCAAACTCTCTCGGTACCACGGCGTTTTGTAGTTTTGATCGCAGTGATTGGGAATTTGCATTCGGGGCAAGGTTTATCGACGGGTTCATTCCACAGTGCATATTTGCAATCGGGATACCGGCTGCAAGAATAGAATATTTTTCCATAACGAGAACGACGTTCTAAAATTGTGCCCTCTTTGCATTCTGGGCAAGTTACAGTAGTTTCTTTGGGTTTGATCAATGGTTCGATGTATTTACAGCCTGGATAAGTGCTGCAACCAATAAATTTCCCATAACGACCATGCCGGATGATCAGTTTCGACTCACAGGTTGGGCAAGTACGACCTTCCACTTCTTCAGTCGGAGTTTCGTTTTGCTCACCTTCAATGTTACGAGTATATTTGCATTCTGGATAACCTGTGCAGCCGATAAAGTTCCCTCTCCGTCCCAGTCGGATAGAAAGTGGCTTGCTGCACTCTGGGCATTTTTCATCTAATTTTTCGTGAGTGACGTCTTGTCGTGAGACAGAACCATCAATTTTTTTCACTTGTTCAATAAAGGGCGACCAAAAATCTTCTAGCATCGGTACCCATTCATTTTCACCGCGAGCGACAGCATCCAGATGATCTTCCATGCCAGCAGTAAAATTATAATCCACGTATTGAGTGAAATAATCATTTAAAAATCGAGCGACAACTCTACCCACATCCGTCGGTTTAAATCGTTTGCTATCGAGCGTGACATACTCACGATTTTTAAGAGTATAAATAATGCTCGCATACGTTGAGGGTCGGCCGATACCAAATTCTTCAAGTGCTTTAACTAGGCTCGCTTCAGTAAATCGTGGAGGAGGTTCAGTGAAATGTTGAATACCTTTAATTTCATTCAAGGTCAGTTCATCACCGACTTCAACTGGCGGTAACATATTGCTTTCACTATCTTCGGGTTTTTGATCATCCCAGCCTTCTTGATACACGCTGATAAAACCGGGTGTGGTAATGGTTGAGCCGTTTGCGCGGAATCGATTACCTTCTCCGCAACTAAGATCAACGGTTACAGTATCTAAGGTTGCCGGAATCATTTGGCTTGCTACAGCACGTTGCCAAATCAAGTTATACAATTTGTACTGCTCAATTTTAAGTTTGCTTTTAATGCTATCTGGCGTGATATGGGCAGAAGTGGGGCGAATAGCTTCGTGAGCTTCTTGCGCATTTTTTGCACGTGTTTTGTATTGAGGTGGCTCATCAGGTAAATTTTCTGCGCCATAGCGTTCTTTAATCACCTCACGAATTTCTGCAATTGCTTCCGCAGCAAGGCTGACGGAGTCTGTACGCATATATGTAATTAAACCCACAGCGCCGTCGCCGATATCAATACCTTCATACAGTTGTTGTGCCACTTGCATCGTACGGCTTGTAGTAAAGCCTAATTTTCGTGCAGCTTCTTGTTGTAGTGTTGAAGTAATAAAAGGCGGAGTTGGATTACGTTTGCGCTGTTTCTTTTCAACTTTGGTAACAATCAGTTTGCCTTTGGCTGCTTTTGTCAGTTGTTTTTTGACTTTTTCAGCTTGCTTAGTGTCTGTAATGGTAAATTGTTCAACTTTTTCACCGTCCAATTCAACCAGTCGGCTATTAATGGCGTGATTATCTTGAGTTGTGGCATCGGCTTCAACGGTCCAATATTCTTGTGATTGGAATGCTTCAATTTCGATTTCACGTTCTACAATTAAGCGAAGCGCAGGGCTTTGTACACGCCCTGCTGATAAGCCCGGTCGAACTTTTTTCCATAAAAGCGGAGATAAATTAAATCCGTAAAGATAGTCGAGTGCGCGACGAGCTTGTTGTGCATTAACTAATTCAGTCGAAATATCGCGAGGATTTTTAATGGCATCTTTGATTGCCGATTTTGTGATTTCATTAAATACGATGCGATAAGCCGGTTTATCTTTCAGCGCTTTTTGTTCGCGCATTAATTCCAAAACATGCCAGGAGATAGCTTCACCTTCTCTATCCGGGTCAGTTGCAAGATATAAAGCATCGGCTTTTTTTAAGGCTTTTGTGATAGATGCAACATGTTTAGCACTTTTTTCGATAGGGACATAGTGCATGGCAAAATTGTTTTCAGGGTCAACTGCACCTTCTTTAGGAATTAAATCGCGAACGTGGCCATAAGAAGCTAAAACTTCAAAGCCCTTGCCCAAATATTTTTTAATGGTTTTCGCTTTCGCGGGTGATTCGACGATGACGAGATTGTTGGTCATCTTAGTGGAACCTCTCCGTTACTTCCGATTTCATCATTTGTTCTAAAGTGGCGAGTGCTGTTTCATTTTCAGGGTCGTCGATTAAGACCATTAAGACTAACCATTTAACGCGATGTTCATCAATTTCTTGAGAGTCTATTGAAAACAAACGATTGATGACGATTTCTCTAGAATAAGCATTGAGTATGCCGATTTGTTCGAATTTCATCAGTAAGCTAGCGACCGCATGGCCGAAATGATTTAACTCTTCTCGACTGAAAACTCGAAAGCCCGTGGACAGACCTAGTTTGTCTTCACTTTGTGATTCGGCATGATGAAGTGCAGCGACGCCATCTAACCAATCGAAGGCTTTATCAATGACTTCAGGTGTAAAGCCTGCTTCAGCTAATTCATGATATAGCGTTTCTTGCGAAGCCTTTTCAGGCTGTTCACGACTAATATGATTTTCAAATAAGTACATGAGTACTTCAAATAACTCTTCTTTCATTGCTTACTCTACTATAACCAGTCGACGTTGAAATAATGTGCCCAGCTAGCTCTAAGATCATGAGCGTTGAAGCGATGTACTCGACATCTAAACCTGTGCGGGCAACCAGTGTATCAATGGAGGTTGCTTCAAAGCCAACACACTCTAGCAGCTTCCTCTGATCCTCTTCAAGCTGATTCTCAGAACTATTATAGAGTGTTTTTTGGGAATTGCTAGTAAATAGTGGCTGAAATAGGGTGATTTCCTCGAGAATGTCAGAGGCGGTCTCGACTAATTTAGCGCCGTTTCGAAGTAGTACATGGCATCCATGGGCTGTGGGCGAGTGGATTGATCCTGGTATCGCGAAGACCTCTCGGCCTTGCTCTCCTGCTAAACGAGCGGTGATCAATGAGCCGCTTCGGGCAGTAGCTTCGACCACTAGTGTGCCCAAGCTCAATCCGCTCACAATACGGTTTCGTTGGGGAAAATGCTTAGGGACCGGAGAGCTGCCTAGCGGGAATTCACTGATTAAAGCGCCCTGTTCAGCAATTTCAGCAGCCAAGGACTGATGCCCCAGCGGGTAAATCACATCAATACCCGTGCCCAAAACGGCGATTGTTCGGCCTTTGGCAGCGAGGGCCCCACGATGACTGGCCGCATCAATGCCTAGGGCCATTCCGCTGGTGATAGTCAACCCTGCGTTGGCCAGGGCTTGGGCAAAGGCGTATGCTGTTTCTACTCCCATGGGTGTCGGATTTCGACTTCCCACCATGGCGATTTGTGGGCAGTTTAGGCACTTTATTTCACCTTTGATATAGAGTATCGGTGGTGGGTCGTCGATTTCGCGTAAGGGGGCAGGATATCGTTCATCAATAAGAAGAAGAATATGATGTTTTGGATTCTGCGTTTCCCAGTTCAGGTGTTGATCAACGCGATGCCAGTCCGGTTCGGAAAGATCGCGACAGATATTATCGTTGAGCCCAAAGCTGCGCCAAGTGCTATGAGTAGAGCGAAGTACTTCAGTGGGAGATCCCATATGAGTGAGCAATTGATGAAATCGATAAGCCGGGATAGAGGGGGCCAGCGCTAAGGCAAGCCAGTGGCGAAGAGTTTCAGATGATTGTGTGGTAGTACTCATGGCCAGCGATACTAGTCGCTAAAACCATGAGATTCTACCCGTATTTTTTAAGTTTTTTCTATGGCAACTTCAGTTTGAGTGTGTTGTTTTTTATCCCAAGCATAGAGCAAAACAGCACTTAAAAGAGCTGCTGCACTGGCGGTGGCGAAGGGTACAAAGGGTCCAAAAACGCCCAATGTTCCGGCTGCAGCAGATCCGATTCCAAATCCGGCTGCAACAACACTGCTGGTGATTCCCATAATCCAACCTTGCTCAGTGTGAGACACCGCATTGGAACAAACGGTGATCATAATCGAGTAGCCTAAAGCACTAGGAATTGTGATGAATATTGAAATAATCCAAATCCAATTTTCATTACTTTGACTGAGGAACAACAAAGCAATGCCCATCACAATCATCGAAGTCGCGACTAAGGTTTCCAGTCTCATAAATTTAACGAGCACACGAATCACGAGTGTCAATGCAATCGCGAATGTTACGCCAAGATAAGACATGTAGTGCGCGATATTAATGTTATCGTAGTGATAGAGTTCGACTAAAAAGATTGGGATGTATAAAAAGAATACAGACCAAGCAACTTCGGTCAATAACAGAATAAAGGCCAACATCCGTATTTTTTTATTCGTGAAGGCTTCCGCAAAAACCACAAGACCGCGGGCTAAGCTTAATTTTACTGCTTTATTAGGTCTAAAAGTTTCACGCAAAGTAAAGAGTAATAAGAAAGCGTTCAGCAAAGCGAGCCCTGCAGCGGCGTAAAAAGGTGTGCTAAAAGTGAACCAAGTAACAAAATGATTATCCGCAAAATAGCCCCCGACGATCGGTCCAAAAATAAAGCCTAAGCAGTTGGCGAAAATAATCATGCTCATATTCAGCACTTTATCGTCAGCCGTGCTCACGTCGGCAATAACCGCTTGTGCGATAGGTTGGCTACCCGCAAAAAATCCTGCAATGATGCGCCCAATCATTAAAATCCACACATTGTGAAGATCAATCCCCAGTGCGGAGACGGCAAAACCGACAGCGGTACCCCCGAGTGAAAGCAGTAACACTTTTTTGCGGCCCAATTTATCCGACAAATCACCCAAAAAAGGTGCGCCAATAAACATCAGAATCGACCAAGAAAGCAGCGTAGCGCCATACCAAAACTGACGCTCCATCGCAGTGGCGGTTAACGGTAAAATGCTATCCGTGGAGCCCATAAATAAAGGCCCTAAAATAGGGAAAATAATACCCATGCCCATCGTGTCGATCACGAGCACAAGAAACAAGGGTGCTAAACTGAGAATATGATGCTGTTTCATGACTTAACTCAACCATGTTGATATTAGAATTTAGAACTTAAAGACTCGATAGGATTTGACGGCACAAAAGATTTCATCCAAAAAAATGTTGATCCGTCGGAAGAAAGTTTTACAAACCTACTGAGGAGATTTTCATTCTAACACACTTTTTCTGAAAAATTCAAGACATAATTATGCTTTATTTTGAGATGATTCCACATGCAATTCGAGCACCACCACCGCCTAATTTTTCCGGATTGTCGGAATAATTATCCCCACCAGCATGTATCATCAGTGTGTGACCGGGGAAATCTTTTATTTTTAATCTTGGTGCCAGAATGGGTGTGGTCGCAGTGCCATCACTGTTTGCCCAGAGCACAGGTAAATCACCTAGATGCCCTTTTCCATAAGGGCCAAGATGTTTGTCTGTTTTAGCAGGATCGAAATGACCGC
Source organism: uncultured Gammaproteobacteria bacterium (assembly GCA_964567285.1). GTDB lineage: Bacteria > Pseudomonadota > Gammaproteobacteria > JAIEPX01 > JAIEPX01 > JAIEPX01. The sequence continues at coordinate 110,065 of CAZMLO010000001.1, read as the reverse complement.
CTGCTGCCATGGCGTGATCATCACAGGAAGGATTCTGATGCAAATGAAAGCCGTGTGGACCGGAGGATAAATTTTTGAGCTTGGGCGTTAATAGTACACCATACTGAGTCTGAGTAATCTCAATAGTTCCAATTGAAGTGGTATTTTGCTCTGAAGAAAATAAAGAAACCGTTAATGCAAAACATGAGCTACTAAGTAAACTAACCATCAGAACAACAGATAATCGGTTCATAAGCGATTCCTTTTCGAATTTAAGAATGACAGGATAATAACATAAATGAGTGCTCAGGTGGCTACTAACTTACAGTGACTGCACCTCAACCTTTTTCAATTTCTGGGAAAATCATTTTTAAACCATCTTGCCATGGATAACACATCACATGATCATAGCGTTTAGCAAAACGATCTTGACTTAGTACTATTGCCTCACATTCAGGAATATCTTTTGTGAGGCGTTTGAATGATCCTATATCGGATTCAGAAACAATTTCGCTGCTTTTAATTTCAATACACAGCAAAGGCATGCCTGGTCTTTCTATAACCAAATCAACTTCGACGTCACCTGCTGTGCGGATATATGAAAAACGATAATCGGGCTGAAAATATGCTGCTAATCGAATAAATTCTAAAATAACAAAATGCTCAAATGCATCACCATATCCAAATGTTTGTGGTATTATGGGAAAAGTCAATCTTCTCGCTAAGCTTCTTACAACACCTGGATCAAAAAAGTAAAATTTTGGCTTTTCTGACATACGTTTACGAAATGAATTGTGATAGGGCTCTAAAAAGAAACCAATTAATGTGTCTTCCAAAATCACGAAATATTCTTTAACTGTTTTGTCATCTACACCGACATCTCTGGCAATGTTTGCATAATTAATTATTTTTCCGTTACATTGAGCTGCGACCTCCAAAAATTTTCGAAACGCAGGTAACTTCCGAACGACTTGTTCACTCAAGATTTCTTCTTTTAAATATGTTTCAGTATAGCTTCTTAAAAAATCATTTTTATCATTATCTGAAGATAAGCTAAAGATTTTTGGTAATGTTCCCCAGTGCAGTGCACTGTTTAAATCAAATCGGTCCTTTAATTCAAAACACGATAACGCATATAAATGATAAACAAAAGCACGGCCTGCAAGTAAATTTGCGCCACCACGCTTTAATTTACGTGCGCTCGAACCTGTTAAAATAAAATGTTTTTTCTTTTCTTCAATCAGGCGGTGAACCTCATCAAGCAATTGCGGCACTTTCTGAATTTCATCTATAATCACGTGGGTTATGAGATCTGGAAGGCCATGCACAACAGCATAGAGAGCACTCGGATCCCGAAGAAACTGCTCCACAACCGTCGAATCTAAAAGGTCAAGCCGAATTGTACTTTCAGAGCTGAAGCGCTCAGCCACAAGGGTGCTTTTCCCAGATCCCCTCGGCCCAAACAAAAACAGACTATGATTAAGGGCAAATTCTCTTAATCGTTCAAACATCCCATACTCCGGATTTGCCAAGCATTTTCGGAGTATGCTCCATTTTTGTGACTTTGTCAAGCATATAAATCGCATTTCTGGAGTATGTTCCATAAATGCTTAGCAAAACAGGAATATGCTCCCGGGAATGCATTCAATGGAAATTCAAGTGCGCCACGAAATACCCCAGTATCTTGCCTGGTGCCCTTGAAGAATTTTACCAAGGCATTGATTGTGCGCCATGATGCAATCTTAGATTTTACTCCTTCCTTCATTACTAGAAGTGACACATAAATCTCATAGTAAGAGAATGAGTAGCTTGTAGATTGCAATAAACGTGATAATCACTAAAATCACCTGCGATAGCATATGCACAAATATCTCGCGATCAAGGTAGGCAAGCATTAAATGTGATTTTAAAAACCAGTAATGAGCAGGACTGATTTTTAGATAAAAGCCTGGATATTTTTTTATCCCATTATCAATAATATTCGTGCTCTTAAGAATAATGCAGTTATTGATATAGTAGATATCTTTTTCATTCGTGAAATTTTCACTGTTAAAGATATCAAGTAAATTTTCTGTTTTGATGGCATTCTTTTTCAATAAGAGCGCCTTTAGTATATCTTTATTTTGAAGATTGATTTTATTAAAATGGCTGTTGCATTTCTTGTGTGAATGAATCCAGAAAAGTAATATTAGATTTACAAAAACTGAGATTAGATAAATTATCCATAAATACTTCCCTGGTAATGAGAATGTGACTCCCAATAATGTATGTGAGATGCGCAAATATGGTATTAGAAAAGACGACTCAAATATAATTACTGTCCATGCTAACAGCGCCATAATCATATCCTTAATATTCAAGGCTATTGGCCGAGGTGCTTGATTCGAAGTATCATTGATCATATTGTATCAGATATTTTTAAGCAAGGAGACTTCAATGAAAGTTGTGATCATTGGTGCGACAGGCACCATCGGTAAAGCCGTTGTGAAAGAATTGCAGCCTCGTCATGAAATTGTGCGCGTTGGTCATCAAGGTGGTGATGTGCAAATGGATATTGCTGATAAACAATCCATCGAGCATTTTTTCAAGTCGGTGAAAAATATTGATGCGGTGGTGATGACGACAGGTGCGGCGCACTTTGGAAAATTAACTGAGTTAACAGAAGAGCAGGTTTACATCGGCATCAAAAGTAAATTGATGGGACAAGTGAATACTGTGCTGATTGGTATGAATTACCTCAATGACGGTGGTTCTTTTACACTGACAAGTGGTGTTTTAAGCCATGATCCAATTTTATTCGGCAGTGCAGTTTCGATGGTTAATGCAGGGCTCGATGGATTTGTGCGAGGCGCAGCAATCGAATTACCTCGTGGCATCCGCATTAATGTTGTAAGCCCCACAGTCATGCAAGAATCCATGAAAGACTACGCACCCTATTTTCGCGGTTTTGATGCTGTGCCCGCTGCAAAAGCTGCTCTAGCCTATAGCAAAAGTGTCGAAGGTTTACAAACAGGCCAAGTGTATAGCGTATTGTTTTAGATGGCGCCCTACTAACAAGTCATACTTTAGAAAAGTCGAGACTAAAATAAAGTGCACTTTAGAATAGTCGGGTGCATTTTAAGACAGCGTGATTTAGCTTGACATATATAGTAAACTTGCATATAATATGAGGCTATACAAAATAGGAGTATATTTATGTGGGTTAGGTCTTACAGCAAAATTTATCCTAAGGTCAGACGTGAAGAGATATGGCGGGTTTGGAAAGATGTAAATAACTGGCCTCAATGGGATAAGGAGCTTGAGTACTGTAAATTGGATGGGGAATTTAAAGAGGGGAATCAATTTTTATTAAAGCCTGTAGGTGGGCCAAAAGTGAAAATTGTCCTTTCAGAAGTTGTTCCTAATGAATCATTTACAGATTACTGCAAGTTCTTTGGTGCCACAATGTACGATGCGCATAAACTCGAAGATACGCCGGAAGGTCTAAGGGTTACCAATACGATTAGTGTAACTGGGTTGCTCAAATTTATCTGGGTAAATCTGGTGGCAAAAAATGTTGCTAAATCAGTGCCCAGCCATATGGATGCTCTTGTTCAGTTAGCGATATCAAGATGAAAGACAAGATTTTTAGTTTTGATCAGCCTGAAGATAGTCCAGGCTTTTTGCTCTGGCAAACAACGATTACTTGGCAGCGTCAAATTAAAAAAGCATTGGATCCCTATAATATTTCGCATGCGCAATTTGTAATTATGGCAGTTACTTTATGGTTTGAAAATAATCATCGTGATGTTACGCAGATAATGATTATCAAACAATCAAAGCTAGATAAGATGACGGTATCAAAGTCTTTAAAAAAATTAGTATCTGACGAATTAGTTAAGCGTACAGAGGATAAATCAGACTCTCGTGCTAAAGCGGTATTCTTAACTAAGAAGGGGAGAAATTTGATATCAAAACTAGTCCCTATTGTTGAGCGAATCGATAATGCCTTTTTTGGTGTGGTAAAAAAATCAGATCAACAAACTCTGATAGCAATTTTAAATAATGTGGTTGCAATGAATGGGGCTGGCTCATGAAAAATAGGGTCATCGATCATCTTAAGCTAAATCCCTTAGGCCTTATATGACGACGAATGTCGGCTGTGTCAGTAGCGCCCTTTGTCAGCATGGCTGTCGCTTGTGCTTAAAATGGCTTGGGTGTATTAATGAAAACTATTCTGACTCAGGGGGTGTGCTACCTAAAGCGGTCAGTTGGCTTGCTACTGACACAAAGTGTCATCTTCACTTGACAAAAACAACAATATTATGTAATCTGCATGTTGCAGTTTCACAGAATTTTGTCTAGTCTAAAGGACACTTTACTATGTTAGATGAGCTTTTCGCTATACACAATGAGGTCATAGCAACCACACCATTGGACTTCCAGCGTTACTTGTACAGCCACATTAATTGGGAAAATCAAGCTATCTGTCTATTGGGTGACCGAGGAGTTGGCAAAACCACTATGAGTTGCCAATATTTGAGGACTCAGTATCAGTCTCCCGATAAAGGATTATATATATCAGCAGACAATATTAATGTATTGGGTAAAGGTTTGTTTAACACTGCACGTGAATATTTTTCTTCAGGTGGAGAAGCTATATGTGTCGATGAGGTACACAAGTATCCCAATTGGTCAATTGAAATTAAAAACATTATCGACACCTATAAACGTAAAAAAATCATTTTTCTGGGAAGCTCGTCTGTGGACTTAAAAAAGAGTAAAGGTGATTTATCACGCCGAGTCGTTTATTATTCTCTACAGGGTTTGTCCTTTCGTGAGTTTGCAAATTTGCAATATGGTTTGAATATTTCGACATATAATTTAGAATCTATCATAAAGGATCACGTTTCGATTGCAAGTCAATTTGCCGGGATTCCAATATTAAAATATTTTAAAGAATATACCAGGCATGGTTACTATCCATTTTATCTTGAGGGGACTAAAGATTATCTAGCCAAGGTGAATAATGTTATTGAGAAAGTCATCTACGAAGATATCGCAGTTGTTTATGGTCTTAAGCACACTACATTATTTGTTCTAAAACAAATTCTTTGGCTGATTGCAACCTCAGAGCCATTAAAGCCAAACATCGATAGAATCAGTAATAATCTCCAAGTATCACGAGAAATTGTTTATAACTGTTTAGCTTATCTTCATCAATCCGGTCTAATTATGAATTTATTTGAAGATGTCAAAGGGATGAAGTTAATTCGAAAGCCAGGGAAAATTTATTTGAATAATACATCTTTATTACACGCTATAAATGGCGAAATAAAGTCGGAGGCTAATATCGGTACGGCTCGTGAAATTATGTTTACTAATCAGATATCCTTACTGCATCGCCTTAATTTACATGATACAGCTGATTTCATTGTTGATGGAAAATATATTATCGAAGTCGGAGGCGCTAACAAAAGCAATAGCCAATTAAAAGCTACAACTTCAGGTTATCTTGCCATAGATAACATCGAAGTTGGCTATAAACACAAAATACCACTTTATTTGTTTGGCTTTTTATATTAGTTATTTTGTGCAATTATAGCTTTCTAAATGCTTTTGCTCAGTTATTGAGACCAAATTGATAGCCCCCTAAACCGGTTGGGCGCATCATGGGATGCTTTACAACAGAGGAATTTTACGATGTATGGTATTACTTTTAATGTTCCAGAGAGCCATCTTGAAACAGTGAAGGAGGCTATTTTTCAGGCGGGGGCAGGTAAGATTGGGAATTATAGTCATTGCTGTTGGCAGGTCTTGGGTGAGGGGCAATTTATGCCGTTGGATGGTAGTAATCCTTATATCGGCGTAGTCGGGAAAGTTGAAAGAGTGGCAGAATATAAAGTTGAAACCATTTGTGATGATGAGTTAGTAGAGAAAGTGATAAAAGCATTATTAATTGCCCATCCTTATGAAACACCTTCCTATGAAGTATGGAAAATGGAATCAATCAGAGATTGATCCAGATGGAGGACGGGGCCTCGGCCAGGATATAAAATACAAAAATGGAGAAGATGGTCGGAGACTCACGTGAAGAGTAATTCACTAGAATGGTAAAGTATTGATCGTAGTGGCTATAACTGTCATAAGTTTAAAGTAATCATACGTCATGAATTCAATGCCATTGTCTGGAACCTTCGTTCCCCATGAATTACGTACAAAAAACACGCCTTTTTGTGTCTCACCTTTGGCATTACGGACAACGGCGTTGTCGTCGTAGCCATAAAGGATAAGGGCATGAGCATCCCAGTGTGTGTTGGCTTCGGAACTAAATGCATTGCGTAGTGAGGTGCTTAAAAACCAAGTGTCCAAGTCTGTTTTATAGTGTCCTTGAAATATTTCGCTCTCCTTCATCAAAATACATACAATGACACGGTTGCCTTCAGATAGGGTTTTCCGCACTAGGTCTATATTCTCAGAAGGTGTTGCCACATTGCCTAATACAGTATTATTGAGCTCAACGTAATTAACACCTCTGCTACCTATATCGACGAAATCTATCAATTTTTCAGACTTTATGATTGCTTTTTTTGTGTTACCTTTGAAGAAAATTTTGTGGCTATAGTTATGGTAATCATTGGGTGATAGTTTAATATTATGGACAGAATCATTCTGCTCTATGGGATATTCTTTAATATTGTTACAGGCTCCTGCCTTTTGATCTTCTTTGGTAATGATTCCAAATTCATGGATCAGCCCTAGTACTTCATCTGGCCAGCTGCCTAGCCAGGCGTTCTTCCAAAAGCTGTAATCACTCAGATGACTGCTGAGCTGTAGCAAGCACAATTGGCTAATGTAGTCTCCATTGTTCAGTGACGCATTAATGGCTGATGTAATAGCAAAAGTAACGCAGGTATTATGTTGTCCCTGATCGAAAATGGGTACATTATTCATACCTAGGTCAAATCGAGAGGGTAAACGTAATCTATTTGATCTTTGAGTGGTAGTTAAGTGTTCGCTGCGTAGTTGCTGAAAGGCTCGCATTGCAGGCGAGAGTTCGAGCGGAATTACTGCAACTTGATTAAGAGTTAAAGACCTGGTTGTTGGATAGGAACTTTCGGGCACTCTGACTAAGTGGATGTTTTCATTGTTTATAGCAAATCCCATGCTTGTCCAAACTGCGAGTGCAATGCTAAGAAGTTTTTTCATTCTAACCCCTGCCTTCCCAATAAATAGCCGAATGGTAGCCTGTTTGTAGGGGGATAACAATCGGTCAGGAAAATTGTCGTCATCTATTTATTCCAATGACGTAAACTTGGGGTCTGGTCTTGAAACATGGGATAGGTTGTCATTTTATGTATCAAGACTTGACCCCTGTTCTAGATAAATGATTGTAGATTAAGCTGCAGCATGCTATATTATGCACTGTTTATTAGCAATTGCGCCTCTAAACATAAGAACTAAATATGGTTTATTGTAGCGAGTAAAATATGAAAGTCACTGATTCTCTCAATTTGAATTCTAGTGTGGTAGAGCCAGAAGATGAAGTTTTAGAAACGCTTCGACGGGCGGCCATAGAACATAAACAATTGCTTGCTGTTGAAGCTGGTGGTCGTTGTTATTTAGCTCCCCCCAGACTTCTCTTGCCAGAGGCTCAGCGAGCTTCTTTCCATCAGGCTTTATCTGCATTACAAAATGAAATTGGGCATGCACAATTCGACCAAGATAAGATGGTTGCCTTTGTTTCTAGCAATGAATACAACGCTAATGCTTCGATAAAATCATTGTTTAGTGCGGAATGTTCGAGTTTGGCTGAGGGAAAAATTCGGGTAGCTATTTTAGTCGGATCCTCTAATCTTCCATCGATGTTGCCGGAGTTGTTGAAACACGCGGACATTGTTTTATTTTGTGACCGCAACCCTCTCATGTTAGAGCACAACCATTTTAATATTCGTGTACTCCGATCTTGTAGAGTCGGTTCTGATTATCTTGATAAATACTTCGATCCTAAAGAAAATCCCTGGCTCATTAACAAAGTACAAACCGGTAGATTGGCTGAGTATTCCCCAGGAACCGAAGAGTTAATAACCACAACTGAGAGTCGGGAGATTGATGGCCCTACTTTACTGCAGTTAACAATATCATACCTAGACAGCTCATTTAAAACGACAAGTGAAGAAGATGATGATGTTAATTGTGCATTTTTACCCGATGAAAATAGATTTCAATATTGCGTAAGTGCCGCTAAAATGCTCAGCTTTCAAAGCCTGAACATAGATCTCTTTGATCAAAATCAAGTCAACAAATTGAAGGCTAAACTCGATGAGCTGGGTGCCGTTGTTACTGTATTTAATGTTTCAAGTCTATATTATTACGATGCACCAAACAATTTTTCTCCTATGCCTCAAGCTGATAAACCGATTTGGAGATGTACCGGTAATCTATTGCGAAGCTTGCAAGCACTTACAAACGATGAGACTTATATACTATTTTCTCAGTACACAAAAGCGGGCTCGCAGGTTCTTTATAGCCAATTTACTCGTGGCTGGAAAAATTATATGAGTAGCATGCTTACTAATGTTAAGCAATTGAATAGTGGATTAGTGCCTGTAGAAATTCTTGCTGCAGCTCGTAATAAGTTAGCACAGCAACTAAATGAAGAAAAAGCTTTGCCTCAACAACCCATTTCAGCGCTCAAATCATCAGAGTCTGAGATTAAAAAATGACGAATAAGATCAATTGATAATTTTGAAAGAAGTTCGTCTAAAGTATTAAATAAACTAATGAAGATGATGCGCGAAAATGATCGCAGCAGCCTGAAACTTAAATCAGAAGCAGGAATGTGTTATTATCTGACAACTAAGGACGCCTTAAAAGGATTCAATATTGAGTGCCATGAAAATTTACATTGATGCAGATGCTTGCCCTAAGGCTATAAAAGAAATAGTGGTAAAAGCAGCAATCCGTACACAACGCGAGCTGATATTGGTAGCCAACAAGCCATTAAATGTGGCTCGTCATGCATTAATTAAGACAGTATTAGTATCAGGCGGTTTCGATGTTGCTGATGACTATATTGCAGATGTCGTTGAGCCACATGATTTAGTGATCACGGCAGATGTTCCTTTGGCAGATAAAGTGATTGATAAGCATGCGCTTGCACTGAATCCGCGAGGGACACTTTATACCAAGGAAAATATTAAACAGTGTCTTAGTGTGCGAAACCCGAACGATGCGCTTCGTTCTACCGGCATACAAACCGGTGGACCCAAAGTGATGAGTCAGCGCGATATTCAACAATTTGCTAATGCACTCGACCGGTATTTGTCAAGCAGAAAATGAAAAAATCGCCTTTAGATTTCTTAAATCTTAATTTGACTAAAAGAGGACAGGGCGGAAGGATAAAAAAGTCATCTACACATATACAAAACGAGGAGATTCCAATGCAAAAATTCATGATCGCCAATATCGGTCAAGAAATGTAAGACCGAAAGGTCATTGCCTTAATAGAACTAATAAATGCTCTCGGGGATGCCCAAACTATAGTTGCCGACCTCAAAGCGTGCCATGAAAGCCTAAAGAGCCCCGCAAAATTCGCTGAGCACGCTGATAATTTTGCCCTATTAAACGCCACAGCGATCACAGGGCGATTACATAACTATGCAATCATGTTTACCAACATTGAAATCCAGCTGGCTCAAGGTCAAACTCCCCCTGACTTATTGCAGCAAACTAAGGCCGCAGCTTTCGAACAAATTCAACTGCTCAGCCCTCCTTTTATAAGGAACTTTTCATTAAGCCTTGTCCATCGTTCAATCAATGAAATTGGCCATAATGTAAGAACTAAATTAGTTAGCCAGACTACGTCAACCGAGGTTTCTGAATTCACTGCAAAAACAGCAAGAGCTAGTCTCGAAAAAATTATCTTGCTTGCTCAATACCTCGACATACCAAATCCCTCTCAGCGTGCTTTGGCACTAAACGAATTTGGCGCGAGTAATCTAGCAGAATCACACCGTTATTTAGCAAGCTTTCGGGTGACAAAATCAACCTTACAGAATCATCAAAACTATACGCTGAACTCGTCTCAATGATGACTGCATTACAACAGTACCCAACAGAAGGAAGTCAATCAAATTTAGTCAAACTGCTTTTGTTAAATATCCCAGTTAATCAGTTGCCTGCGAAATTGGCTTGGGTGATGGTCATCCCAGTGTGGTTTTGTCTGAAGACCTGGATTTGAATCTTATCAAAAATAACCCTGACTATTTGCGCTAAATTGATGTCATAGCACGTGCAATTCCAACTCAAAAACTGGATATTGTTGTTGCATTGCAACAATCCGGCGAAATTGTTGCAGTAACTGGAGATGGTGTGAATGATGTACCCGCTTTAAAGGCGGGAGATATCGGTATAGCAATGGGAGGGCGAGGTACACAGAGTGCCCATGAAGCCGCTGATTTGATTTTGCTTGACGACAATTTTGATAGTATCGTTAATGCAATCTCAGAAGGGCGGCAATTATTTAAAAATTTGCGATTAAGTTTCAAATATTTGCTTTTAATTCAGATGCCATTTATTTTTTCAGCAGCTATTATACCATTATTAGGTTACCCACTACTCTACTATCCAACCCATATTGTATTTATAGAATTAATTATTCATCCAAGCTCGATGTTAGTGTTTCAAGATTTACCACAGTCAGGCCCTCTAGAAACCGCACAGCGAAGAAATGAAATTCTTTTTTTCAATTATAAAGATTGGTCTAGGATATTAATTGCCGGATTTTTTTCAACGCTCGTAGTCATTCTGAGTTTTGTTTTTTCTTATCACGTCTATGCCAATATGGAACACGCAAGAACGCTGGTTATCGTTGAAATAGGATTCACCAGTGCGGCGTTAATATTCGGTTTAGCTCGTTTGCACACATTAATTACACGAATTATCATCATCAGCACATTAGTATTTACGATCCTGTTGTCTCAGATTCCTATGGTCGCATCTGTGTTTTCACTTACCCCACTGCATTTGTTTGATTGGATAGTAGTGGTTTCTAGTAGTATAATAACTTTATTGCTAATGGTTGTTTAAAGCGATAGCCACAAAAGAAACTATAAGAATTTGACGCCGGAATAGCATGGGCGCGATATTGGACAATTGGGTTAAAATGATGGAAATGAATTCAGAGTGCACTCTATAATGGACTTAACTTAATCAATCAGGAGATAGATATGATCATTGACCACATCGGGCTTTCCATCAGTAATTATGAGCGCTCCAAGGCTTTCTATTCTAAAATATTAGCGCCTCTTGGCATTGAGTTAATCATGGAGTATGGCGGCTGGGCGGGATTCGGTCGTCAGGGGAAGCCTGAATTTTGGTTTGCTGAAAGTGAGGGTGCACAAAAGCGACTACATATTGCTTTCTCGGCGCATGATGCTGAGGCGGTGGATGCTTTCTACAAGGCAGCGATGGAAGCCGGTGCAAAAGATAATGGTCCTCCGGGTATTCGAGAAGTTTTTCACCCACATTATTATGGCGCATTTGTGATTGATCCTGATGGGCATAATATCGAGGCGGTTTGTCATACGGCTAAACGATAATCCTGAGGTTGGTTATGCGTGCGTCCGATATCATTTCTCAGCAACCTGTGTGAGTTGTTCGGCCTGAAGAGAAATTGACTTATTTTTTACTCATGCTAACCCTAGTAACTTCGGCATTTTCAACTTTTTTCGTTTGTAATTCCTGTAGCCCATCTTGAAGATGAGTGCCATTCATTTTATTTAAGTGTTGTCGAAGTTGGCTTTGCGCGATGTTAGACACAATGGGAATATTTTTGGCTTTCTTGGCAAGATCTAATAACTTATCTAATTTTTCCACGGCTTTGAATGCTTCCATTTCATTAGAACTGTGTTCATGTTTTGGCGCATTTTCTGCTTTTGGTTTGAACGATTTTCCAATGGATTTTAAATCATTCGCGAACTCTTGTTTGTGACAGTCTTGATAAGCCTCTGAAGCAGTAATTATTTTGACAGCAGCTCTTAACTCATCAACATTCGAAATCCGGCCAGTACTCGCAGCTGCTGCATTTACTACATTAAAAGACTCTGCTTCCTTTGCTTCTTTATATTGCAATTGTGCTTGATTTATATGCGCTTCTGCTTGTTTAATTACATTTTCTGAAACTTGACTAATGCTAGTCGCAATTTTAGAAGTAACTTCTCGAGCAAGCGCTTGAGCTTGTTCTTTTGCTTGAGCGTTCTGGGGAGATTTGAATGATACCGTAACATCAGACAAATGATTAACACTGGCCTCATTGGCTGTCCGATTGATTGCAATCGTAACTTCTCCAATTTTAAGTGTATAGCTTCCTCCCACAGCTCCCCTGATACTCCCATGTTGCATTTCTATCACCCCACCCTGTTGATCTGCAATTTCACGCATAGCATTCATCATGGCTATCATCCGAGTTTCATCAAGTCTATCGAGTTTTATCTCACTTTTTGTGTGTAATGACCCAGATCTCTGCGTGCCAAGTTTCACACCTTTGGTTTCAGCTGGAGCTGCTGTACGGGCTGGTTCTTGTTCTTGTTGAACTACAGGTGCAGCATCATTTTCTCCAGACGCAGCCTTCAAAACTGCCATGGCATCTTCCACTTGTTGCTCAGTGGGTTCTGGCCCTGAAGGTTCTTCATCAGTTATTTTCAGCTCTTCGAGTTCTTCTATACTATGCACAGTTGGCTCTTTAGGTGCTGGTTCTTGTGCTTTTGGTGCTGCAGGTGCAGCGTCCATTTCTTCAAGCGCAGCATCCAAAATTGCCATAGCCTCTTGCTCTGAAAGATCTGGCGTTGTAGCTGCGGCTGGTTGCTTTTGGCCAGGCTCAGCGGCTTCTGCCAGTTCCAAATCGACATCTCTATCAATTTGACTCATGATGTTATCAACTTGCTCATCAATATCGACATCTCTATCGATTCCTTTCATGATGTCATCAACTTGCTCATCAATTGTCTTTGTTGGTTGAATACTAGCGGTATTTCCCTTGACCTCAGGTTGAGCAGCTGAAGCTCGTGATTGTCGAGAAAGAACGCCAGTGGTACGGCGTGGCTTGGAAGCTGCGGCTTTCCTGGCCGCCTCCACGTTTTCTTCAAGATCTTTTAATTCGCCGAGTTCCGATAAGCTTTTAGTCACTGAACTGCCTGGCCCAAAACTCTGACTAATCCTATCAACAAACGCTCCTAGTTCGTTCGTTTGTCTCTTAAGCTCTCTGACTCTTTTTGAGGGTAGCTTAAGCTCACCGTCAAGAGCCTTTTGTATTGCATCAAGACGCTCAGTTACAGTCTTACCAGTTGTTTCAGTCGCACCAGCCTTTTTCATATCACATACCTCACAATTACCTGCAATGTAATTATAGTCTATTACTGGGGTTTTCGCCTGGCAGGGTGGGTCTCTGCTCTTCCCAATACCCCGTTTTTTATGATATATTGTGCAAAATTACTCATATTCGGGAGAAACCATGAAGAAGCCGATGAAACCACTTCCCAAAATCCCTGATGAAGACCCCTACCGGGGGAATTACGATAATCAGCTTATCAGGCTAGGGAGAACGGCCCTGAATCTGGCCCAAACCTTCATGTCTAAGAAAGACTGGGCGATCCTTTCAAGCAGTTGTTTTGCTTTGTGGAGTCGATATGCCAACGCTGGCAACCCCTTCGTTTTACTAGGGCGGGATGTGCACAGCGAAGTAATGTCTCACTTGCCAGTCAAAGATTGCGTGAGGCTGGCGAGCTCCTGTTTTACGCTGTGGGACAAAAGTCAGGGAACGCTGTTTAAGCGGGTAATGCAAGATGCTAGCAAACATCGTGGAGTCGATGGTCTAAACTTTCTGGCCGATTTGATAGATTTTCAGCCATCACTGAGACAAGAGGGCCTCAATTATCGTCATTTGGCCAATGTCTTAACCCATGCGGGATCCATGCTAACCAACATGGTTAAGACCGATCCCAACAGCGCTTGGAAAATAGCCAGAGTTAGCGGGCAAAAGAGGGTGGCAGAAAGATTGTTAGGAAGAAAAAAAGTCGCCACAACGACGGATCTCTATGGTTTGGGATCTAAAGAGTTGGACGCTTTAGGGGGACATTTAGACAATCTACTGCTTCATCTGGCCGAGTTTCATCAACCGTTCGACTGTGAGAAAGTGGATCCACGTTATAAATTACCCAAAATGGCTTCCATCGGTGGGCATGTTGGCGCTCTTAAAACACTGCGTGATAAGCTGGGTTACAAACTGACCAAAGTCTTCCCAAAATCGACAAAAGAGGGTTACGATGAAACCCTATTAACCTATGCTTTGATGGGAGGGGATATACCCACCGTTGATTTTTTATTGGCTGAGGGTGTTAATCCTTATGTTGGTTTACATCCCGCGATGAGTGCTGCAGATAGCGGACATTGGGTCCTCTATGACAGATTTGCGAAAGAAAATAATCCCATTCGATGCCAAGAAGACGCTATAGAAGTAGCACAATGTGCTGTAAAAAGTGGCAGTCTTGAGCGTGTACTTTCATTGATCGAACAACATCGAATACCGCCAAAAATTCTGGCCGAAAATGTCATCAATGGTGGTAACCCAGTTATATTCTGGCATTTCATTAAGATGAAGTGGTTGTTGCTAACGGACACCTTTACTGATGGAGCCCATGTTCAGCATCTATTGGCCCGGCAGGGTCACTTGGCTCTATTAAAAGATGTGCTGAAAAATGAAAACGCGACAAAAGCAACTTCTACCCACAATAAAAAGAAACTGACAGCCCATGCTGTCTATGTGCTCGATGAGCATGGTGGCACTTTATTACATTATGCTGCAATCGGGGGGCAAAGAGCTATCTATCGATTCCTCTTGCCCTTTTTTGACGTTAGTATTGTGTTGATTCGTGATCATTATGGTAGCACAGTGGCACATTCCTCATCAGAAGCTGGAACCATTTGGTTTCTCAAAGATTTATTTCAGTCTGAAAATGGACCTGAATTAATCCGTCAAGTCGATGACTTCGGTGCTACCATATTACATGATGCTGCAGTACCCGGTGATCCTAATTTTTTACTCATGATTATCAAAGAATTCCATATCGATGTGACTTCCGCTGATAATAACAAAAACACAGTGGTGCATCATCTTGCAAATCTTGCACTGGAAAAACCTTTTTATTGGAATGCGATTGCAATCCTTTTGGAGGCATTTCCCGATGCAAATTTACTGGATATTCCTGGTGAAGAAGATATGACTGTGCGAGAGATAATTTCTGACAATCAAGCTGAAGCCTATTTTCGCCCTGAATTACTCAAAGCGCCTACCTTATCTAATTCGAACTGACAAAATTTGGGGTGAAGTCCAGTCAAATGGACGATTTTTTGGAGTATACCTCAGTCCTGAACTTAAGCGTGGATGTTGCCCAAACGATCTACTACGATTGCTTGGGCAGTATCCAGGTTAATAATTTGATACTGATGACCACAAGATGACATCCAGATGTGTAAATAAAATGACCAGGAGCCAAGGAATTATTTTATGCTGTTTTGAAGCACGTACACATAATGCCGAGGAGTGAAATAAATCCCAGAGATACACTGCCACAATATATTGACCTGGAAAAGATAAACTAAGGTATGATAATCGGCAGAAAATCAAAAGATATATTAGGTAGGATTTTTAAGGGGATACAAATGAAGCGAGCTTCTCGGATGAGATTGATTATGTTGGAGCAATGATCATTTGAAAAAAATCTTGACTTTTTAGGGAAAGATCTGTATAATGCACAAAAAATTATTGTGAGAGCCTCTATGAGAAAAAAATCTTTAACATTGATCGGCGCCGATTTACGGCCTGATAGCACATGGATGATTAAACAACTTTCTCCTGAATTTCATACTTGTTATTTTGATGCCTCGGATAAAAACATTAATACAGTCGACAAAAATAGTTTGATTGTATTCGTGCATGCTTGGATTACTGGAAGGCTTGAACCTCTTTATGCGCTAGACACAATACATAGTCTTAAATCAAACCATGGAATCTCAATTAATGGTTTACTTGTTCTTATATCCAAAGGCACTGGAGGGGTACAGGTACCATTACTTAGTCTTGAGGATGCTGAGCAGAAGTATGAAGTAAAACCGACGGAAGTTGATGCACAACAGTTTTCAAATTTAGCCCAATTAGTCAGCTTACTCAATAACTGGGATTCAAAACGAACAAGCACACAAGAAGCTTTGTCCACAGTTTCTTCAACTTACAGTCACTCACCATCAGGGCTTACTCCGAGACAATCCCATTTTCATGCAGCAGCGGTAAATTCCAATCGAGATCAGGCTACCATTAGCGCTCAACAAAAAAGAATAGAAGATTTAGAAGAAACAGTAAGACTCTTAACTCAACGGGTTGAACAAGTTGAAGCTAAGTTAAAAATTCAGCCAGCCAATCCAAAAAAAGATCCTGAAAAAACCACAAATAGCTGGTTTTGGTAACTTATTTTAATATCAAGGAGAACTCATTATCAAAATGAAAAAATTTCCTTCGTCATAGCAAGCAAGGACGACTTTAAAAAAGGGTTACGATGAAACCCTATTAACCTACGCTTTGATGAGTGGGGACATCCGAACCGTTGATTTTTTATTGGCTGAGGGTGTCAATTCTTAAATGTCATCAAAAGCTCCTACCTTATCTCACTCCAATTGACTAAATTATGTTAGTCTTATCAGACTTTTTTATTGGGATTTCTAGGCGATGAGTTTAAAGATTATTTTTGCCGGAACACCGGAGTTTGCGGTGCCTTCTTTGGAGGCGTTGTTGGAGTCTTCGCATGAAGTGTGTGCGGTATATACGCAGCCGGATCGGCCAGCGGGTCGGGGGCGGAAGATGGCGATGAGTCCGGTGAAGGAGGTCGCATTGGCAGCAGGAATTCCGGTTTTGCAGCCAGAGTCGATGCGTGATGAAGACGTGCAAGCGGAACTTAACTCGTGGCAGCCGGATCTGATGGTGGTTGTGGCATATGGCCAAATTTTGCCGAGGGTGGTGCTGGAAACACCACATTTTGGTTGTATCAATGTTCATGCCTCTTTGCTGCCACGTTGGCGTGGGGCGGCTCCAATTCAGCGAGCAATTATGGCAGGTGACACAGAAAGTGGTGTCACTATAATGCAGATGGCAGCGGGTCTTGATACTGGTGAGATGTTGAATCGAGAATCTTGCCCAATTTTTCCTAATGACACGGGACAGAGTTTGCATGATCGTTTATCAATTTTAGGCGCTACGGCGTTAATTAACACACTCACTTTGATAGAATCCCATTCGCTTCATCCTGAAATTCAAGATGAAAATCTCGTTACCTATGCGCATAAATTAAATAAGAGTGATGGTAAAATTGATTGGAAAAAATCAGCGAAGCAAATTGAATTACAAGTTCGTGCATTAAATCCCTGGCCGGTCGCTTATACAGAATGTGAGGAGCATCATTTACGTATTTGGCAGGCAGAAGCATTGAACGAAAATCTAAGCGCTGAGCCTGGTGTTGTGATTAATTTAACTCAGGAATACATTGAGGTTGCGACAGGCGAAGGGGTTTTGCGG
Organism: uncultured Gammaproteobacteria bacterium; assembly: GCA_964567285.1. Taxonomy (GTDB): domain Bacteria; phylum Pseudomonadota; class Gammaproteobacteria; order JAIEPX01; family JAIEPX01; genus JAIEPX01. Next base: position 92,484 of record CAZMLO010000001.1, on the reverse strand, counting down.
CTCACGATGATACAAGAAGCAGGGGGGAAACCGATTTTTGTCAAAGATTTTCTGAATGCTCGACGTGAATGGCTTAAGTTGGGCACAAAATTTGTGGATTAAAAAGCTAACTCTCACGAAATGGCATTTTACAAAGTATCATGAGGGTGTGACAATCAGCGAGAGAAAATAGTGGCTCACAAATAGTAGAGGATTCTATGTTAATTGTTCTAGATCGAGATGGTGTGATTAATTTTGAATCGGATGAATATATTAAATCACCCGATGAATGGATTCCTATTCCTGGAAGCTTGGAGGCAATCGCTGAGTTGAAAAATGCGGGGCACACTGTGGTTGTGGCTACTAATCAATCGGGCATTGGTCGAGGGTATTATACTCATGAAATTCTTGGTGAAATTCATAAGAAATTTTCTAATCTTTTAAGCGAACTTGGCTGCAAAATCGATGACATTTTTTATTGCCCCCATCGTCCTGATGAGCATTGTGAATGCCGTAAACCGAAGCCGGGTTTGTTTCATCAGATCGCTGTAAAATATTCTGTGGATTGGTCAAAAGCTTTTTCAGTGGGTGATGCTCTGCGTGATATGCAAGCTGCTCAAGCGGTGGGCTGCCCTTGCGCACTCGTTCGTACAGGGCGCGGAAAATTAAATGAAGAAAAACAGCAAGGGCTTGAAGGTATTGAAATCTTTGATGATCTCGCGCACTTTGCTCGAAAGATAGTCACTATTCACCACAATCACTAGAATTGAAAGATTGGCATTCATGTCATGCAGCAAATAGTGACAAAAAATTGCTTTAAAGTAGAACAGACACTCCGGCCGTGAGAGTATCCTGTGAAGCAGGATTGCCATCATGTTTTTCTATCGATTTAAATGCGCCATAAGCGTGCTCATGTTCATATTCAAGAAAAACGTTTAATCCTGGCATTAATCGATAATAGGGTCGGATTATATAGTGTAGCTCATTTAAGCCAGATCCTATTTCATCATGCTCTAGGGTTTTGGTGGCTAAAATACTTCTTATACCTGTGCGAATAATAAAGTTATTGGTAATTTGAGAATCTCGCATGAATTCAATGTCGAATTTAAAGCTGCCATCATGATAATAGCCACGTAGATTAGTTTCGATAAAATAAGGCATTAATCCTTCGATGCCAATGCCAGGTTGTAAATAAGGCGTTTTAGCGGGTCTGTAAAAATAATTAAGACCGCCTTTAATAGACCAAAATTGATCAAGAGGGTGCCAGTAAAAAATATCCAGATCGGCGTTCTCAATTTTACCTTCAAAAATTTCGGCATCGTTGAGCATAAGCTGTAATTTGTGAAAATCAGAACCATACAAACCTTTATAGGTAATTCGTTGCGCGTTGTGTGTTAAGTCTTGTCCCATGTCGATCCAAGTGGCTTTGCTTAAGCTCATTAGATGAGCCATGGGGTGTGCGACTTGAGACGGAATTAGCGCCTTTAGATCATCTACCCTGACGATAGGTCGATTGATATAAGGTGCTTTTTCGACGACATTTTCAGGCAAAATTTTGCCGTCGGTGAGTTCCAGTAAAGTAGAATATTGAAAAACGCGCGCCATTCCATTCATCATGTGATAGAGCAAATGGCAATGGAATAACCACTGGCCACTAGCATCGGTATCCACATCAGCAGTGATCGTTGCTCCTGGTGCCACTTCAATGGTATGCAATAAAGGATCATAAGCACCATGCCCATTGCGTAAAATAAACCAATGTCCGTGTATGTGCATTGGATGCCGCATCATGGAGTTGTTGGTAAAAACAAATCGATACCGTTTTCCTGGCTTAAAAATAATTGGCTTAGCATTGTATTCAGGCACGCCATTGATAAACCAGATATAGCGTTCCATATAGCCAAATAATTCCATATTGATAGTGCCATCCACCGATTTATTCGGATCATTTGTTTTCACAGCAGCTTTGAATGGATGATATTTTATTCCTTTTGAGGTGAGATAAGTTGATTTAGGTGGGCAGATTCGATCCCCGAGAATGCTGGATTCAGTCGGCATATCCATGTTCATGGGTCCGCTGTGATGTATTCCCTCCATCATTAAATCCATCATAGGACGAGAAACAGGCAGTGGTTCTGGGAACGGTTTTACCGCTGAGTAATTCACTGTTTGATGAGGTGCGGTAATTAAAGCGCCATAGGCAGCGCCGAGTGTCTCAATGGATTCTGCATAAATAATGGAAGGCGATTGTTGTTGAATTTTCACAAGTACATCAATGGTCTCTCCAGGCGCGATATCAAAATCTTGAACAGAATAGGGTTGAATATCGTTGCCATCGACCTGCACCATCTGCATTGTGCAGCCGGGAATTTTTACTCGATAAATTGTACTGCCAGCAGCACCGATAAAACGTAAACGCACAATATCACCTACTTTTACCAATCCTGTCCAGGGTTTGGATGAAGGCTGGCCATTCAACAAAAATGCATCGTAGGCTACATCACTTAAATCATAGAGTCCCATACGCATTTGTTGCATCATTTTATAATCATCAATTAAATTTTTTCGTTCTGTCAAAGAGGCTTTTCTATAATCGTGTATAAATTTTTGCAGAGAAGACTGTAACGGAAATCGAGGTGCATAATACCCACCTGATTTTTTTAGGTTGGCGAGAATTTGATCGGGATGAGTGTCGCTCCAATCGGACAAAACAATCGCAAAATCCTTATCAAAGTGATAGCGTGGCTTTTCTGTTGGATCAACAATAAAGGCACCGTATAGTCCTTGTTGTTCTTGAAGTCCTGCATGTGCATGATACCAATAAGTGCCGGATTGCCGAAGTTTAAAGTGATAATGAAATATACCACCCCTCGGAATACCATGCTGAGTTATCCCAGCGACACCGTCCACCTGCCAGGGTAGGATGATGCCATGCCAATGAATTGAGGTGTCTTCTTTTAATCGATTATAAACATTGATGGTAACATCATCCCCTTCATTGAAATGCAATGTGGGTGCGGGAATCTGATTGTTTATGCTAAGCGATGTGCTATTTTTTCCAGTAAAATTGACTGTTTTGTAATCGACTACTAAATTCACTGTTCGATTTGCAGCTAATCCTGATGAAGCAAAAATAACATTGAAAAGTATTATTGATAAAAATCCTTTCACAGCATTGGTCCTCCAAAATTATATCAGAGACTTCAGTTCGAGTCTTTGTAACTAATCTCAAAGCTTTCGAATGTCTCATACGGTATAGTTTCTGCTTTGACATCGATAACATTCGCTTGAGGCGGGCCTTGCCAAAGCCAGCTTTCTAAAAGGACTATTTGTTTATCTGTTCCGTAAGCACAACATTCCACATGGCCCAAAGCACTATTTTTTACCCATCCCCTAATGCCCAATTCAATAGCTTTTTTTCGGGTGCTATCTCGAAAAAAAACACCTTGTACGCGGCCGCTAATAATAAAGCGCATTCCTATCTGAGCCATGGCTTTCACCTCCTTTGTGGCTGATGCAGTGTAGTTTGTTTTTGAGATGAGTGCTACACGACTGTGGAGGGCTATTCAGGGAAAAAAGAGTGGAGTATACTCGAGAGGGGATATATTGGTATTCAGGCTCCTTCGCTGATACCTGTTTGAAATTCAATAAGGAGTTCAATTGTGATTAGAGTCATTATAAGTGCCATTATCGGTGGCATATTAGTGTTTGCATGGAGCATGGTGTCATGGATGGTCTTACCTTATCACACCCAATCCATCCATCAGTTTAAAGATGAAGCTGGCCTCACCAAGGTTCTTAAGGATCACGCCGATCATTCAGGCGTTTATGTTCTGCCCTTTGTTGCGGGTGATACTTTATCTAAACCAGCTGATGATCAAAGAAAAGCTTGGGAAGAAGTACAGAAAAAACAAGAATCAGGCCCTATGGTTTTTGCCTCAGTGGCTTTGGAAGGTACACAATATACTATGAAAACTGCAATGACCTATGGGCTGATCCTGCAAATCATAGGTGCTTTTTTAATTAGCACATTGTTATGGTGTTCTTGTTCCTCTGGTTATTTTTGCAGAGTGTTGACGGTGAGTACTGTGGGATTATTAGTGGGATTATTGGGCACGGTTCCTTACATGATCTGGTGGAAATTTAGCCAGGCCTTCACTTTAGCTTGTGCAGCTGATGCATTAATTGGTTGGACAATTGCTGGGATTTTTATGGCTGCGTTGGTTAAGCCTTCTAAGTGCAAAAAATAAACATCGATTAAAATAAAAAGGGGAGTTTTAGACTCCCCTTTTTTTACTTTAAGTTTGTTTAGTGTAGCGAGTTTCTATGGCGCTTATATTGTTGGCGAGAGTTTCTGCAGTATGTGGTGCTGAAAATAGGGCAAATAATTTACCTTCAGGATTGACTAGCAACAAAGTTCCACTGTGATCGACTTGATAATCCATCGGATTGCTGTTCTTTGTGTTTTGCACTTTCATATAAAGAATATTTAAAGAGGCAGTGAGTTTTTTAAGTTCGTCTTGAGTCCCTGTTGCACCCTTGAAATCTTTATTAAAACTACCCAGATATTTTTTTATCACAGTGGGTGTGTCTCGTTCAGGATCTACTGAGATAAATACCATCTCAGGGATTGGTGCGGTTTTCTTTGATGCGAGTATTTGGTATGTCTCATTTAAAACTGTTAATGTTGTGGGGCACATTGCAGGGCATTGAGTAAATCCAAAAAATAGTAGGCTCCAATGTCCATTAAGATTGGAATTAGTAAAAGGTTTTTGTTCCGCACTTACCAGCTGAAAGGGGGCAATATCATGAGCGGAGGGAAAAATAGTGCCGTTTTCAATTTCTAAGGGTTTAGTTGAAGAATCGGATTGATTAAATCGTACCCAGAGTCCAAATAAAAGTGAGATTATGGCAAATGCGATGGCGGCAACAATAATATTGCCATTGCGTAAAGTTTGAGTGGTCATGTGTTCCTCCTCAGTTTAAGTAGTGATCAATTAATAAAACAATAAACATCAACATCAAATAGAAAATAGAGTAATAAAAAGTTTTCATGGCAATTATTCTATCTTGTGTTATGTAAAGCCGTAGTACCCAATAAAGAAAGCCAAAATTTAAAAGGCTGCTAGTGATTAAATAAAAAATTCCACTCATGCCCACTGCATATGGTAAGAGTGCGCAAGCGATCATTAAAAAAGTGTAGAGCAATGTGCACAGTATAGTGAAAGGAATGCCATGGGTAACCGGTAGCATCGGGATACCGGCTTTTTTGTAGTCTTCATAGCGCGCTACCGCAAGAGCCCAAAAATGCGGTGGTGTCCATGTAAAAATCAGTAGCACTAATAAGAGACTCGCATAATCGAAATCGCCCGTGACTGCAGCCCAACCGAGTAGTGGTGGTGTAGCGCCTGCTAATCCACCAATTACAATATTTTGAGGTGTTGCACGTTTCAAAAAAACCGTATAAATAAGCGCGTATCCGATCAAGGTTGCAAAGGTTAACCAGGCTGTTAGTTGATTTACATAGACAAAAAGAATAGCCATGCCCGCAATACCGAGTAATGTAGCGAATGAAATGGCTTTAAAGGGAGTAATTTTTCCGGTGGGCAGGGGTCGATTCTGAGTGCGCCCCATATGTGAATCAATTTGACGATCGATGAGCTGATTAATCACCGCGGCAGAGCTTGCCGTTAATCCAATTCCTAAAGTACCGTAAAATAATGGTTGCCAAGGAATCCAAGGCGCAGCCAGTAACATTCCCACAACTGCTGTTAATAAAATTAGGGCAATCACGCGAGGTTTTGTGAGCTCGAGATAAGCTTGTAGCGTATTAGTAGGAGACAAATTTTGCATCTTGCTTCCCATTAAACAGAGCATGAGTTAGGGTGACTAACGATAAAAGTAAAATTAATGCCACGCCGTTATGTGCTACTGCAACAGGGAGAGCCAGTTTTGTATCGATGTTGGCTATGCCCAATAAAAATTGCAGACACAAAATAATGAGTAATCCCCAACCCATCGGACGAAGGTCTGCTCGATCTGAAGATCGAATCGTAAAAATCGCCAAAAGACTGATATAGGTAGCAGTGATAAAGGCTCCATATCGATGCATCATTTGTAAAGTCACGCGAGCTGTGGTACCTAAAATCCCACCTTGGTAATTGGCGCCAATGGGGTGAGTAAAATTAAACGCCGTTTTGAAATCCATGGTTGGGAAAAAACTGTCTTGGCAAAAAGGAAAATCAGGACAAATAATGGAAGCATAATTGGCGCTAGTCCATCCACCCAGAAATATTTGAGTGGCAACAATAATAATTCCAACAATTGCAGCAGGTTTTAACCAGGTTTTTGGGGTTCTATTAAAATCATGCTTATTCAAGCTCAAAGTGAGCCACCAAAGAAATGCAGCGATGGTCATTCCGCCGAGTAAATGTCCCATCACAACTTGTGGCAATAATTGCCAAGTGACCGTCCACATTCCTAGAGTCGCTTGAAAAATCACCAAGCCAACGAGGAGTAATGGCACAACAAGAGGGCTTAGTTCATTTCGTTTTCGGCGAATAAGAGCACCGATTCCTAATGAAAAAATTAATAATCCCAGGGTGCCTGCAAAATAGCGGTGAATCATTTCGGGCCACGCTTTTTGAGGCTCAATTTTCTGTTGAGGAAAAGCCAATTGCGCTTTTGTTAATGCATCTTGGCTTTGTGGCACTGTTAATTGACCATAACATCCAGGCCAATCAGGGCAGCCGAGTCCTGCGTCTTTTAAGCGCGTATATGCGCCGAGCATGACCACAGTTACTGCTAAGAGTGTCGCTATAAAAGCTAATAACCAATAAGGTTGAGTCGGTCTTGATAATTCCAAATTTTCACCTCAATCGTTGTATTACTATCCAATTTGAGAGATTTTCAATAATTTAGTTAAGTCTTTGAATATCCCAGAAGGATTTGCCCTTGCTGGATATCGCATCATAATATTTCCTTGTGGGTCGATAAAAAATATCGAACCTTCTTCTTGATCAAGTTTTTGATCACTCGGTAACTGAACCAATTCTCGAATTTTTTCTTCATCCATTCTCCACACAGAAGTCTGCGGATATTCTTTTTTTAGTAATTGTTGAAGTGTTTTGTCTTCCTGTGAATGCGCTTCCTTTAACACCACCTGCCGTAGACGAGTATGATCTTTCCCTGTCGCTTTGCAAATTTGACGAATTTCATAAAGGCTTTTTTGACATGATTTTTCACACTGTGCAGGGCTCAGTGTCATTAATACCCACCTGCCTAAAGTGTCTTTATCAGCTAATGATTGATGATTTGAATCGCTGGGCTCTAATGTCTTAATTGAAATGGGTGGTTGAATCAAGATGCCATAATTGGTGGTCTTCCCGCTGAGAGACAAACCTGACCAGTATAAAAGTCCCGCAAGCAAGAGTGGCAAGGTAAAAGTGAGTATTAAGGTCAGTAAAACTAAGTTATTGCGCTTTTTCGTTGTCATCAGCACCCTCAAACATAAATCATTCGGTAGAACTAAGTGAGTTCTCATTTGTTTCCACAGAGTCCCTCAAGATTTCGACGCCTGAAAAAGTAACACTAAAGGGGTGCCAAATGCAAATTTCAGTGGTTTCGGCGGTACTTACGCTTCGAGGGGAAAGTGATTTCAAGACTAGTACATTTTATCTGGTTTTGCGTTTTAAGTTTAGGCTCAGGAAGAGAATGGCAAGGAGGGCTGCAAAGGCAAACCATTGCAGAGCATAGCCACGATGCTTTTCTGGGGGTAGGCCTTGAGGTTGCCAATTTCGAGCAAAACCGGCCGGTTCATCTGGATTTAATAAGACGATTAAGGGTTCGATCTTTTGTCCCAGGGCCGAGGAGAGTTCATCGATTTTAATGACCTGTATCTGTCGAGGCCACGCATCTGAGTTTTTCAGATTTTTCCCCAGGTGAAAAGTGCGGCTAGGAGCAACGCTGACTCGGCCTTCTAGGGCCAGAGGGCTTGAGTTCAGGTTGAGATCCTTTTGATTAAACTCCCTCGGTACCCAACCGCGATTGATCAATATTAGCTGTCCAGAGTCAGCCAAAAAGGGTGTCAAAACATAATATCCTAAGCGATGTTCATTAAACTGATTTTCTTGAAGAAACTGTCGCTGAGCCATGTAGTGGCCTTGAAGTTTAAGTCTGTAATATCGAAAACCCTCAGGATCCAGAAGGGCACGTTCGAGGGAAAGCCCTGTTTGAGCTGATTTAGCGGAGTAGTGATCCATCAAATGTTGTTTATACTCAGCTCGATGCCACTGCCAGAGTCCTAGGGAAATAAACAGGGGCAGAAAAATCAGTGTGGCCACAGTAGGCCAGAGGGTGGGGCGGAATGAAAAATTCTTTATCATGTTGAGAGCCATCGTATGATTTTACCCGAATAGATCTTGATGAGCTATCGAAGATTCAGTTATGCTAGAAAAGTTTAGTTTGTAGTACAATATTGGATCAAATGCTATGAAATATGTCATATTCGTGTTGATGTTATTAGTCCTCTATTCATTGGGGTCGGCCAGCTTTTATATGTTAAGTGCAAAGGATTCAGAGAAAATGGCCATCGCCTTAACTTGGCGTATTGGGTTATCGATACTGATCTTCATCTTATTATTCGTTGCATTTGCCCTGGGCTGGTGGCATCCGCATGAGATTTTGGGATCTACTGGAAGCCCCTAACAACCAGATCTCAATAAAAATACCCCCCCGATCCCTGCTTAAATCGTCAGATTATGCTTCCAATTTATAAAAAATCTGATACAATATCGTCAATGAGGATTAAGACCTATCATGTTTTAAGAGTTGTTAAGTCTTTCTTCATGGGATCTTAGAGGATTGGCGCGGTGGGCAGGTGGTAAACAGTTTCAGTTATACGCCAAAATACCTCTAAAAAGCTTTCTTTTTATTAATATGTGCTATATAATACTAGTGCATTTTTAAACGATACAAGGTGGGAATTATGCCGAAAGTAGCTATCAAAAGTTCAAAAACACTGGAGTCTAAGGATTCCAAGTCCGGACCACAAATGCGCGGGCAACGTCTGAAAAGTCTTCGCATGATGACCGGCTTATCACGTAAAAAACTTGAGCAGGATTATCATATCAGTGCTAGTACAATCCAATCGTGGGAAGACGCCAAAGCTGGCGGCCTCACCAAAAAGGGTGCAGAGCGCGCTATCGCCGTGTTTATCGATCAAGGTATCCGATGCAGCGTAGATTGGCTTCTTTACGGTATTGGTACCCCTCCGCAGCTTTCTAACAAGCTTTTTGAAGGCGCAACCGACCGTCATGAACCCATCGAAGTTCCTACTGAAGATCGTGCGATTGTTAATGAATTGCTGGTCTTCCGTCAAAACAATCCTGATGCAGTTGAATACATCATTATCGACGATGGTATGGCACCAGCCTTTGCTATTGGCGACTATGTTGCCGGCAAGCGCCGTTCTTCGCTTCACCTCGATTCTGTTATTGGTAAAAACTGTATCGTTGAAACCCGTGACAATGAGATTCTGTTCCGTCGAGTCAAAGCAGGTTCAAAACCGGGTGTTTATACGTTAACTTGCGTGAATTCAGACACCTCAGTTCGTGATATTACGCTTTACGATCGAGAGCTGATTAGCGCTGCTCCAGTGATCTGGCATCGTAAGAAAGATTTTTCTTAAGCCATATTTTCTGGCAAGAAACGGCTGATAGCGAAAGTTATCAGCCGTTTTTTTTGTCTCTGAGTATTTGCACTCTGGCTTGATGAATCGCAGAGCCGATGGCTTCACCCTGAAGTCCTTGTTTGATAAAAGGCTCTGTATCAATCGTTTTGCTTAGCTCAAAACTATTGTATAAAGTTTCAAGTAATTCTTGATCTTTGGGCGAATCAAAAGCGAAGATCTGTACAACGTAACAGAAATCTAAAAACCGAGGCGTGCGCCTGTATGCATCAATTTTTTCGAGGAATTGAACGATCATTTCAGGATCATTGGTGTTGAGATTTCGAAAATTTTCAATATTCGTGGCAGCCAATAAAGCTAAATCAGAAAATTGAGTGGGAGGACGTAAGCGCTGACACAAGCTTGTGATTTCAGCGCTATTTAGCGCCAGACACAGGGCACAAAAATTTAACAGTGCAAAATGATTCTCACCCAGATTATCGATGAGGTATTTTTGAAATTGGGGTGTGATTTTTGCGAGCGGACTCCGTCCCAAGTAATCAAAGCTCTTGAGGTGTGCCTCAAATTCGGGAAACAAAATACCCAAAGCACCGCAATCTTTCAACACTTTAAAAAATCGATTGGGATCAGCTTCCGTTAACGCCCGAGAGAACTCTTTCCAAACTCGTTCTGGCACAAGCGCATTAACTTCGCCGTCTTCTACCATTTTTCTCATTAGCTGATTCGTTTCAGGGTGCACAGAAAAATCACTAAATCGCGCAGCAAATCGGGCGACCCGAAGGATGCGCACAGGATCCTCAGAAAATGCAGATGAGACATGTCTGAGTTGTTTATTGTTTAGATCTTCTTGTCCACCGTAGGGATCAATAATATTATCTGAACCTTCTGTCTCTTGGGCCATCGCATTGATGGTTAAATCGCGTCGAAGTAAATCTTGTTCAAGCGTCACTGAAGGATCAGAAAAACATTCAAAACCTGTATAGCCTTTTCCCGTTTTGCGTTCTGTGCGAGCGAGCGCGTATTCTTCTTGTGTTTTAGGATGTAAAAATACCGGGAAATCATTGCCGACAGGGCGAAAGCCTTTTGAAATTAAATCTTCTGGAGTGGCCCCTACAACCACATAATCGCGTTCAATGACTTCTCGTCCCAACAAGAAATCACGTACCGCTCCGCCCACTAAATAAATTTTCACGTGTTCCTCACGTCTCGTAGAGTGTTGACTGATCATAGTCAAGATTATCAAAAAAAAAGGGGATTAAATAGTGGTCTTAAAGTTGCTTGGGGGGGAGAGAGAAAAGCAGTTCCCAACGAAGAGCTGGGAACTGCTATAGAAGACTAAGCGCAGGGGAAGGTCATATTAAGTTGCAGGCCCCACACGTTGATGTTGGATCTGTAATCAACAGTAATATTGTTCACAAGGCCTGGGGCCGCTGGAACCGTTTGATCGCCTGAGGCAGCGTCAATGAAACGGTGCTCATAACCGCCATCAATATTAAACATTTTATTGATTTTGTAATTAGCGCCTACGCCAAGAATGAATGTTGAGCTATCAGGAATACGGATGTTTCTTGAACGCGTTCCCACAACGGATTCGTCATACATCAAGCCCAATCTAAATTTCCAGCACTCATTGGGCTGATAATTACCCGCTAAGCCGAAACGCCATGTATCACCAAAGTTTAGGTTCACAGCACCTTCGTCGATATTGGGAATGTCAGTAATCGTTTCCCGAAGGGTCTTGACTAAACTCCAATGAGTCCAGCTCACCGTGCCGAGCAAGGATAAACCATAGTTAAACTCTTGTGCGAAGCTAAAGGTAGCAAAATCGGGGTTGGTCAAATGCGCTCGACCACTGCCATCGGCTGAGATAACGCCGGGTACATCAAAGTCCACATCGCCGTGAAATTCATGTTTGACGCGTGAACGGTAAGTGGCGCCTAGGTTTGTTCGAGTCTTGTCTATACGATAAAACACCCCTACGTTCCAACCATAAGCCCAATCGTGCAGTTCTGAAATGAGGTTGCCATCAACAGGGTTTCCAGTAAAAACATGTTGGCGGATATCGCTGTCAGCGTATTGGGCATCAAATCCAGCGCCGACTGAGAAACAGGGGAAGGGCTGCCAAGCGATGGTGGGGCCGATATTGACAGTGGTTAAACGAGAGTGAGTGGCAACATAGCGTGCTTGAAAGGCATTGGTGTAATCCGTTACCAGTCCCCACGGTGAAGATACACCTAAACCGACTGCTAGCCGATGGTTTAAAAAGGTATAAGATGCAAATCCAGCGGGGATGATGTTCCAAGAACCGCCATTTTCTCGATTATTCCCGTTGACAGGGGCGTTGATAGGTTGAATTGTGGAAGAGGTCATTCTGGCGTCAATGCTCACTAGGGCTGCTTTTTCAGGTAGAGTGACCACTAAACCATCAAGAAACACCATTGCAGCAGGGTTGTTATATACGATGTTAGCATCTTCAGTGACAGCCGCTTCGCCTGAGAAGGCATTACCTAGGTTCGAAACGCCTTGATAGAGTTGGTAGCCAGCACCAAAAGAGTTCAGCGAAGCACTTGCAAGAAGTGCGATGGTAAAGTAGCGTGACATAGTAAATGTCATTGTTTATCCTCCATGAAAAAAGAAAGTTCAATCCTGCCGCGCAGACTACACCATCTCACTGGTTTGGTCAATTGACCCAGCTCCCTATTGTGGCATACTAGTCAATTATGTTTATCAAAAGTGATTGTTGATGAGTCTGGGTTTTAAGAAAGCTTTTTACACGCTGTTGCCGCATCATGGGTTATCACGCTTTGCCGGGGTAGTTAGCCGATGCAAGGTGTCTTGGTTGCGTCGTCCGGTTATTCGCTGGTTTATACAACACTATGGTGTGGACATGAGTTTGGCTGTTGAGCCAAATCCCGAGGCTTATCCTGATTTTAATCAATTTTTTACGCGGCGCTTAAAGCCCTCTGCGCGGCCGATTTGTGCGGACACTCGAGCGGTCGCTTCTCCTGTGGATGGCACCATTAGTGAAATGGGGACGATCCAAGATCAGCAGTTGCTGCAGGCAAAAGGGTTTTCCTATTCATTGCTTTCACTGTTGGGGGGGGATGAATTGTTGGCCAAGTCTTTGGCCGGTGGTGAATTCATGACGATTTACTTATCACCCAAAGATTATCATCGTGTGCACATGCCTTTTGCGGGAGAGCTTGAGCAGATGATTTACGTGCCTGGCCGGTTATTTTCGGTAAATGCTTTTTCAACAACCGCGATTCCCAATTTATTTGCACGAAATGAGCGTGTTGTCTGCTGCTTCAAAACTGAGTTTGGTCCGATGGTCGTTGTGTTGGTGGGGGCAATGCTTGTGGCGAGTATTCATACTACCTGGCAAGGGAAAGTCACACCACATGCTTTGTCCGAAATAGTGACGACACCCTATCCTGAGGGAAATATTCACTTGAATAAAGGCGAAGAATTAGGGTATTTTGAGTTAGGTTCGACGGCGATTGTTTTGTTTCCACCCCACGTACTCAGCTGGGATAGCAATTTTAAAGCGGGCTCCAGTGTTGAAATGGGGAAGCAAATTGCAACTTTAATTTCCACATCGCTCTGAAGAAGTTTTATTTTGTTCATTGGTTGTGCAATACACTCTGTACATTCACCATTAATGAAGAGTTTAGGATGGTATAAATGACAGCAAAAAATGCAAAAAAACTCACTGTTTTTGCTTTGATCATGATCAATGTGATAGCGGTTGATAGCTTACGATCATTACCGTTCAGTGCAGCGTATGGATTTTCTTTAGTCTTTTATTATTTGCTGGCCACCCTCGTTTTTTTTATTCCCATCAGTTTAGTTTCTGCCGAATTAGCCACCACAATGCCGAACAAAGGTGGTATTTATGTATGGGTTCGCGAAGCCTTCGGTGATTTATGGGGCTTCGTTGTAATTTGGTTGCAGTGGGTTTATAACGTTGTTTGGTATCCCACTATTTTATCTTTTATTGCTGCAACCGCAGCTTATTTAATTGATCCTGCTTTAGCTGATAGCAAAGTTTTTATGTTGCTTGTTGTAGTTGGAATTTTTTGGGGTGCAACATTATTGAATTGTTTTGGAATGCAATTATCCAGTGCTGTCAGTACCATTGGTGCATTAGTGGGTACTTTATTACCGATGATCTGTATTATTGTTATGGGCCTCGTTTGGATTCTTCAAGGAAAACCTTCTCAAATTCAATTTTCAAGCGCAACTTTTTGGCCTTCATTAACTGATCCTCAATCATTGTCATTTTTATTAGCGCTTATTTTTGGATTGGTCGGTATGGAGATGTCTGCCGTGCATGCAGACGAAGTGGAAAAACCGGGGCGTGCTTATCCTCGTGCTATTTTTTATTCGACCATCATGATTATTTTAAGTTTGGTTCTTTCTTCACTTGCAATTTCGGTAGTTGTTCCTAATCACGAATTATCGGTCGTTACGGGTTTGCTCCAAGCCTACCACATTTTTTTAGTGGCATTTCATATGCAGTGGGCTGAGCCTATTGTGGCAATGTTAATTATTATCGGTGGTATAGGTGGTGTAGCGACCTGGATTATCGGTCCCACAAAAGGTTTATTAGTGGCCGCACAAGATGGAAATGCGCCTGCATTTTTGGCGTGGACAAATCGCAAAGGGGTGCCGATTGTTATTTTAATGGTTCAAGCAACCATTTTTACTGCTTTGTGCTCGGTGTTTTTATTGATGCCAACAGTCAGTAGTTCTTATTGGGTGCTAACTGCCATGACAGCTCAATTAGCTATGTTTGTCTACATTGCACTTTTCGGCGCAGCAATTTGGCTTCGCTACAAACGCCCTCATATTGATCGCCCGTATAAGATTCCTTTCGGAAAATTCGGCATTTGGACTACCTGCCTATTTGGAGTAATTTCCTGTTTCATCGCCATCGCCCTAGGCTTTTTGCCACCCTCACAAATCAGTGTCGGCGCTATCACAACCTATGAACTCATTCTTGTATTAGGAATGATTCTTCTCTCAGTTCCCCCTTTCATTATTTACGCCTGGACCCAATCAAAACTCAAGAAAGAATCGAGTTTGGCTTTGAATGCTTAAATTATGATCACAGGTTTAAATCACATCACATAAGCATCTAAAGGATGCTCTTGGATTTACTCCCCTCCTCAGATGGAATTGGGGTGCTTATTTTTTTAGCAGGCGATTTCCGGCTCTGCTTAAATGTTGATGAAAAACAGAAGCTACTGACTGCTACACGTTAAAGTCATTCCACGAAATGTTATAATTAATATGGAGGCAGCGGTTTAAATTATGGGTTTAAGCTTTGCTTTTTCAACAACGTTTCAGTGAGGTGGCATATGCGATTATTAAGGGATATTCTGATCTTTTTGGCGGGTGGGGAGTTTTTTCATGCGCTAACGCATATCTGGTTGGCGTATTCGGGATTGCTTCCTTTGCATACCAGTATGGTAGTACTTACGCAGCACTTAAATTTATATGTCATTATTGCTAATTTTGCGATTGCGATAGTCTTATTGCTCATTGCGAAAAAAATAAAAACGAAATCTTGATACTTTAAGTTTTTATGGCTGCGTTATCAGAAGCCTTTTCATTGTCTCATTTAATGTTGAGCTAATCGCGCGTGGGCTACTGAATTAAATTTAGGGCCCTTTGTTTGTGGGCGATTTAATGGTATAATCCCCAAAAAATTAGTAGTTATTAATTATGTTGAGTGGATGGTGCTACCGTGTCAGATTATGCCGAGAAGGTTTCTACCGATAAATTGCCCGTAAAACTGCTGCCCTGGTTAATCTGGGGTATTGGTACTACTTTCGTTTTATTCCAATTTTTACTTCAGCTCTCCTCGGGTGTGTTGGTTGAGCGCTTGATGCACGATTTTTCGATGACGGCTCTCAGTGCGGGTTTGATGTCGGGAGCTTATTATTATATCTACGTGGCGTTACAAACGCCTGCTGGTATGCTGATTGATCGTTTTGGTGCTCGATTGCTACTGAGTCTAGGTGGGCTTGTTTGCGCTTCAGGCTGTGCTTTGTTTGCGCTCAGTGGGCATGTTTGGATGGCTGATGTCGCTCGTGTTTTAATGGGAGGGGGTTCTGCCTTCGCTTTTGTTGGGACTTTGTACCTGATCAGTCATTGGTTTCCTGCAAAATATTTTGGCTTAATGCTGGGTCTCAGCGATTTTATTGCAACCATCGCTACCATTGGTGCCAATATATTTTTAGCCACGTTGATAGAGAAAGTGAGTTGGCGAACGAGTATGGGTGGTGCCGCAGTTTTAGCTGCGTTGATAGGGATTTTTTCTTGGTTCATTATTCGTAATCATCCTGACACTGTACAGAGCTCTGTTAAACCCAGTACGGCATTTAGATCGCATGCAAAATGGGTGTTCACAAATTCCAAATTATGGTTGAACGGCATTTTCATCGGCATTATTTTCGCTATCGTTTCTGTTTTCTGTGGAATGTGGGGTATCCCCTTTATTTCAGTGATTGAAGAAGTCAGTACTGCTCAAGCCACGATGGTTTCATCCATGCTTTTTGTTGGCTTAGCAATTGGTTGTCCTTTGGTGGGATTACTCTATGCGCCCTTGCGTCCTCATTTGCGTCTGGTTTTTGTGATGGTTGCTTTAACGTTGGCCGTATTATTGAGTTGGATTATTTTTATGCCGCCCGAATCTTTAGTGTTGTTTAGTGCAATCATGATAATCATGGGCGCAACCTCAAGCGTTTACGTGCTGAGCTTTACTTATATCAAAGAAATCGTCCCCCAAGATGTGCAAACAACCACCATGGGTTTTACCAATGCATTGTGCGTGGGTACAGTACCCATTTTTCAACCCTTAGTTGGATATTTATTACAATTTTCATCCAAGTGGCGTCATGGATTAGAGAGTGTGGGTGCTTATGATGCTTTTGATTATCAATTGGCGCTGAGCGTTCTGCCCTTGTCTTTAATCATTGCGGCTGTGTTAGCCTGGTTTATTTTTGATCAAGAATCAGCGCGAGAGGACGATGCGTTAGCTGCTGTGGTTGGAGATTGATTTTGGTGATGAATGTCCGAGTTGATTTTGCCAATTCTTTAAGAGGTTTGGCGGCAATTTGTGTAGTGATCTCACATTATTGCGGGATTTTTTGGAATAATCGAGAGACTGTGGCGGGTTTAATTAATGCTCCTGTCCTTCCTGTGGAAACGCATCCGATTCCTCCTTATATAGCCTGGATACACGATTTTTCTTTATTTAACTGGGGTGGTTATGGGGTCGCTTTATTTTTTCTGATAAGTGGTTTTGTGATCCCTTTTTCGTTGAAAAAGCTGAGTAGATCTGAATTTGTTATTAATCGTGTATTTAGATTAGTGCCCACTTATATTGTAGGATTTAGTATTACAGTAGCTGCGATCGCGATCAGTACCTGGTATTTTTCAACGCAGTGGCCCTTCTCGCTCCGTGAGATTTTAATTCATTATATTCCGGGTCTTCGTGATCTTCTAATTTCGCGCAATATTGACGGCATTGTTTGGACACTCGAGATTGAGATTAAATTTTATATTATCTGTGCTCTCTTTATTGGTTGGTTTAGAGAGGACTCCCTGAAGGTGTTTTTTATTCCTCTTATTTTATTTATCAGCTCATTAGTGTTCGGTTTCTTACCCTTGAGCTTCACAGACAAGATACCCCTCTTAACTAAAATGATCTTATATTATCGATTTTTAAACCCGTATTTGATTTTTATGTTTATTGGGGTGGCATTTCACTATTTGTTTGTGAGGAAAATTTCAGCTAAGAAGGCTTTGTTATTGATCGGCGGATTTTTTGCGATGCTGTCTTTCGTGTGGAAAACGGGCCCATTTCAATCTGGATTTTATATTGCTTCAAGTTATGTATTTGCATTACTCACATTTAGTTTTGCCTATCGCTACCAACATATTTTTCGTGCAAATCCCGTGGTGGATTTTTTTGCCGCCATCAGCTATCCCCTCTATGTTTGCCATGGTTTAGCAGGATATGTAGGGCTAAGGATCATGCTCGACGCAGGAGTGCCAACAGCACTGGCGTTGAAAACCGTCACCGTTTTTGCGATCACCCTGGCTTGGTTATTGCATAAGTGTATAGAGAAACCAAGCTTAATCTTTGGTAAAAAACTTTCTCAAAAAAGAATTATTCTAAATGAACATCAAGAATATCTCAAAGCATGATTAATTCCGAGTAATTATGATTTATATCTCAAACCGTCATTGCGAGCGCAGCGTGGCAATGACAGTGAGGAGATCCTGAATTTTTATGCCATACTTTTTAAAGGGAAGGTTTGGAGAGGTTTGTAAAAACTGCCTGTCTCGGTGGGTTGGCTATGAAAAAGAACAACTTGAGTAGCTTTGGCATCGATTGTTTTTACAGAATCTAAAATGAAAGTATCTTGCTCAATAAGATCATGCGATCGTCCCAAGGTGATATGCGCTAAAAAAGGACGTTTTTCTAACGAGATGTTTAGGGTGCTGTGAATTTCATTAATCATTCTAACCAGTTGTCCTAGCGCTTCGTTAAGGTGAATAGCTAGAACTAAAATGTGCGGTTTTTTTGGGGGGAATAAGAGCAGCCGCCGTGTTGATAAATCGACAGGCTCAATCTGAGAAAGAGATTGAGCCAGCAAATTATTGAGCTCTTCGAGTTGGGTTTTCTCGATCTTTGCGTGAAAACGCAGAGTAATATGCATGTTTTCGGGTTTGGTCCAACGAATGTGTTTAAACTCATGCCGATCTTTAAGAGAATTAATAATATAACTGCAGTGTTCTTGAATTAATGATGGTAGTGTCAGAGCATAAAAAGCGCGCATGGTATTTGTTCACTCCTTCAGGCTTAGGGTGGCAAAAAAAGTTGCATCTGGGGGTGAGTAATTACCATAGATGTTTAAACTCGTTCAAAAGGGAAGGTGATCACTTCATTAATATGTTTCGCATTCAATGCTAGCATCACTAAACGATCCACACCTAAAGCAACGCCCGCACATTCTGGCATTCCATGGGAGAGTGCTGATAATAAATGTTCATCGATGGGTAGCTCGGGTAATTCCTTCATTTTTCGCTCTCGATTATCGGCTTCAAAACGAGCTCGTTGTTCAGAGTGATCCGTTAATTCGTGATACCCGTTAGCGAGTTCAATGCCTTTGCAATACACTTCAAATCGTTCGCCAACAATATGATCGCCTTCATGGCGATGTTTTGAGAGCGCGGCTTGTGAGGCTGGAAAATCAAAAATAAAATGAGGCTTCTCTTGACCAAGTAGGGGTTCAATCAAATGGCTCATCAATAATTGCAACCAAGTATCGATATCATCTTCTAATTCATGAACGTGCAAATTAGCCTTACTGGCAGCGTTTTTTAATTCGTTGATGGAGGTATTAAAAGGGTCTAAGCTCAGAGTCTCTAAGAAGATATCTCGATAGCTGACTCGAATGGCAGCTTCAGTGTCTAAAATTATTTCCAACAGTTGATCCATCTCATCCATTAATTGATGATGATCAAAACCCAGTCGATACCACTCCAGCATGGTGAATTCTAAATTATGATGACGCCCGCTTTCGTCAGCACGAAATGCTTTTCCCATCGAATAAATAGAGCCATAACCGCTTGCTAATAAACGCTTCATGGGAAATTCGGGAGAGGTTTGTAAAAAGCCAAGCTTATTATTTTGCAGCGGTACAGTGAGGCTGGTGATTGCAGTATCCGTTGCGGTAACACGACAAAGCAGAGGTGTTTCTACTTCGACAACATCACGCTCTGCAAAAAAGTCGCGTATTTTTTTGATGATCTGAGCTCGAGCACGCCATTGTGAAGCGGTTGCAGTCGGGCGCCAATGTTCAGCGATCACGTTATTCTTTGGCTCGAGAAACATAAGAGCCAGTGCGCGTATCCACTTTCAAAACATCGCCCACATTAATGAAGAGTGGCACGCGAATCACTGCGCCAGTTTCAAGTGTGGCTGCTTTACTACCGCCGCTCACTGTGTCGCCTTTGACGCCAGGATCGGTTTCTGTTACCGCCAAATTCACAAAATTAGGTGGCGTGATATTTAAAGGAACTCCATTCCACATCGTCACAATCACAGAATCTTGTTCTTTGAGCCACTGCACGCTGTCTCCAACGACGTTGGTAGGGACTTCATGTTGTTCGTAGGTGGTGGGAGACATAAAGTGTAAATGTTGATCGTCTGCATACAGATAAGTCATGTCGAGTTCTATCACATCGGCGGTTTCGAGAGTGTCACCCGATTTAAAGGTTTTTTCTAAAACACGGCCTGATTTAAGATTGCGCATTTTGACGCGGTTGAAGGCCTGGCCTTTGCCTGGTTTAACATATTCATTTTCGAGAATGCTGTACGGATCGCCGTCTAATAGTACTTTGAGGCCCGACTTAAATTCGTTAGTGCTTACAGTTGACATGGTTGATTCACCTTATTAAACAGACTATAGTAAAGCGGCTAAAATAACAGAGCGCTAGGTATGAATCAACATCCAGAATCAGTGACTGAGCCGACGCCAACCTGGCAAAAGAGCTTAGCCGATGTCATCACCGATCCTTCCCAACTGCTGAATCTCCTTCAACTAGAGTCTTCACAAGTAGGTTTAGACTCAGGGCGCTTATCTTTTCCCTTGCGCGTCCCACGTGAATTTATGGCGCGAATGCAGGTCGGTGATCCAAAAGATCCTTTATTATTACAAGTACTACCGACACAACAAGAATTATTAGCGATGCCGGGTTACAATCAGGATGCTTTGCAAGAAGAAGGTGTCAATAAAGTTCCAGGATTAATCCACAAGTATAAAAGTCGAGTGTTGTTGACGATCACAGGTTCTTGTGCGGTCAATTGTCGCTATTGTTTTCGTCGTAATTTTAAATACGAAGAAAATAATCCTGGTTTAGCGGGATGGGAAAAAATTGCGGATTATATTGTGGCAGATCCGAGTATTAATGAAATTATTTTTAGTGGTGGTGATCCTTTAGTGGCTAAAGATAATTTTCTGAAACAGATCATTGGTTCCTTAGAGAAATTACCACAATTAAAGCGATTACGAATACATACGCGACTACCCATCGTTATTCCCCAGCGCATCACCGATGAATTTATTTCAATATTATCGTCAACACGACTGCAAGTTATTCTTGTGGTGCACGCCAATCATCCCAATGAAATTGATAATACCGTGACTGAATCACTAAAAAAATGTCACCGTGCAGGAGTTACTGTTTTAAGTCAGGCCGTTTTGCTCAAAGGGATTAATGACGATCCTCAGGTTCTGGCCTTACTCAGCGAAAAATTATTTGAGAGTGGTTGTTTGCCCTACTATTTACATACTCTAGATAAAGTGAACGGTTCAGCACATTTTGATATTAGTCTTGATCGTGCGCGAGAAATAGTGTGGGAGCTTTCACAATTATTATCGGGATTTTTAATACCAAAATTAGTAACGGAAGTGCCTGGCTTGGGATCTAAGGTGCCTGTGGATTTAGGGGTTAAATTTTAACCTCTAAATTGTAACTACTCACCCTTAATATTTTTAGTAGTGAGTAGTTACCCTGAGTTTTGATTTAGATTGCGTGCAAAGTTACTTCAACACGACGATTTTGAGCTTGCCCTTCAGCGGTGGTATTGCTTGCAATGGCATAGCGTTTACCAAAACCAACAGGGGTCACTCGATTAGCATTCACACCTTGTGCGACTAAATAATTGGCAACATTGGTTGCACGTTCTTCAGAAAGCACTTGGTTGTGCATATCACTACCTGTGCTTGAAGTATAGCCAGCCACTTTGATCGTAGTGTTGCGATAATCGCGCATGACACTCGCCACAGAATTTAAGGTGCGATAAAAATGCGCGTCGATTTGAGCGCTATTATTGGAGAAAGTGATATCACTCGGCATGATCAATCGAATGTCATTACCGTTTCGGACCACGCGAACACCCGAATGCGCTAAATGTCGGCGAAGCAGCGCTTCTTGCTGATCCATATCGTTTCCAATAGCACCGCCCGCGAGAGCCCCAATGCCAGCACCAATCAATGCACCTTTGCCATTACCAATAGCAGAGCCCAGCAAAGCACCGCTAGCAGCGCCAATACCTGCGCCTATGGTGGACTTGGTTACTTGCTTTTCCCCTGTGACAGGGTCGGTTGTCATACAGCCGCTCAAGGCCAATGAAGCTGCGAGGGTAGCTGAAGTTAAAATTTGTACTATTTTCATGATTGTTCTCACGTTGGTTGAAAGGGTGATGGATCATACCAAATCCTATGGATTCAGCAAGCTGAGGGTCGCTAAAAAGATGAGGTTCTAAATCTGTACTATAATGACCATATCGTAATTGAAAGGAGTAAATAACATGAAAAGCAAATTTGCATATACACATTTAGTTAAAGCATTTATTGAAAGAGATTTTTTTGATGGGGAGGAGAAATTCGGTAGCTCTGATCTACCGCTTCCAACTCCTAAAATAGTTAAGAGAAAAAAACCAGGTCCTTATTCTTTATTGAATGATAAGTTTGCGGAAGAGTGTATTGATTTAGATCGTGAGAAAATTTCAGACGAAGCAAAATATTACAAGATTGTTTGTATCAGTTTCAAAACGTATTTGGATTCATTCTCTAAGGAAAATAAGCAACCATCAGATAAAGAGTTCATTGAGGGACTTAAAATATTTTTAGATGAAAAAGTTGAGGAAAATGATAGGATGTTTGCATTACTCTACGTCATGAGTGAAGGTGTTTTGTCAGAAGAAGAGAGAAGTGATATTTGGAATAATGTAGTGAATGGTAAATTTTCTACGTTTGAGGCTTGTCAACAAATGAAGTTTGCGGCTTACAAAGTATTTTCAAAAACAGATGATCCTGAAGTGAAAAAAGGCTGCACAAAAATGATAGTTGCCTTTCAAAAAAATCTGACGGATATCAACGAAATCAACAAAAAATGTCAATTCGATGAAAATGGAAATTCTCCATTGTATGATTCTCTCTATTACATCGGTAGATCATTTGATACCCCTGACTATGTCGGATATGGGAAGACAGTGTCTAATCTTGATGATGCAGAAAGAAAAAAACATGTCTCGCCATTTATGAATGGTATGTACCATGCATTAGCTGTAGAGGGGAATAAGCTATATACAGATAAAGGCGAATCCGAGAAAACAAAGGCTAATTGTTATCAATTATTGAAGAAAATGGATGAGTATGGCGTTGAATATGCTCGAGTTACAAAAGATATGGAGGAGTTGGGTTATAGAACGAAAGCAGAGATCCCTAAAACACATGAGGATCTTCTTAGTCGTGTGAATGCGCTAGAAAAGAAAGGAAAAGAGATCAACAACGATATCAATCAACTCTCGGCCGACACTTCCAGTAAACGTTGGGGGGTAATCGCCTTATTCTCAACCATTATCCTTGCTCTGGGAGCTCTAACTATGGGTTTTGGCTGGGGATTCGGTATCAGTAAGATGGTGAGTTCTATACGGAGTGATAGCCAGTTTTTCAAAATCAATAATGAACATCAGGATGTGGTAAAGAAAGCACGAGAGATTATGAAGGTAACAGATCCTACGAAAATTAATTTACTGTTGTTAGAAGACTTGCAGGAAGTAGAGATAGTAGAATCTTCTGCAACTGTTCTTCCTAGCAGCAGAGGCTCTTCACAGGATTAATGAGACAATAGACCCTTCTGATCTCATAGCAAGTGAGGCAATGAGAGGACGTAGATCTGCACGAGTTCAGTCTGCGAGAATTAGAAGTGGTTGATTGGTTAACAATAGAAGGATAATTTTATCCTTCCTCCCCTTGAGATTTCAGTTTGAACTTGAGATACTCTTGTCCATTATAATTCAAGAATAGCGCCGATTAAACGATTTTTCATTAATTGAGTGTCTAGACTATCAACTTCAAACTAGGAACCCCATATGAAAGGGAAATTTATTAGATCAATGATCGGGGCGCTAGCCCTCATATTGGCTGGTTGTTCATCTCAGCCTTCAAAATATGATCCTGTGGCTTATCGTAAAGCTATTCATAGCAAAGTACAGCGTTTTGATAAGATTGTTAAAAAAGATATTGAGCCAGATTTTCGTTTGGCTCATGTAGAATATCCCCCTCGTAAAATGGCCTTGTTGATTTTCAAAAATGAACGCGCGATGGAAATTTGGGCTCAGAGTTCAAAACAAAAATGGTCGATGATTCGGCATTTGCCGATATTAGGCGCAAGTGGTGGCCCAGGGCCAAAATTGCGTGAAGGCGATCGGCAAGTTCCCGAAGGCATTTATCATATCAGCGCTTTAAATCCTTTCAGTAAATACGATGTGTCTTTGCGTATTGATTATCCCAATGATTTTGATTTGCAAAATGCTTACAAAGACGGGCGTCGCCAATTAGGGGGCGATATTTATATTCACGGTGGGCGTTTTTCAATTGGTTGTGTTGCCGTCGGCAATCGTTTTGCCGAAGAATTATTTGCGATGGTTTATCATGTGGGTTTAAATAATGTCACGGTGGTGATTGCACCAAACGATTTACGTCATGCCCCACCGGTTTTTGGCGATGTTCAGCCCTCATGGTTAGCGGTGTTGAATAATCATATTAAAAACGAGCTTCAAGCTTTTTCAGAAAACAAAAAAGGGCGTGCCTGAGGTCGAGGAGGTGGGTTCAAGACTTGACCCCACCCCCTTCTCCAAAAAAACACTGATGAAGGTCGAAAGAATTGATCTGATAATTAGACGTAGGCTTGGGCTTGTTCCTGAGCAATTCGGTGAAAAGTCATAGGGTTGGGCATATTTTGAAATGCGTCACGACTCCCCCCCGTTCCAGCAATAACAATGGTGCCGTAATTCAAAAATCGACCGGGTACAGATTGAAAAACCTGAATACTTTCAATTTTGGGTAATAATATTTCCAAGGTTCTTCGTTGGATAAAACCGACTTTTACAATAACCCGTTTGTTAGTAATGCCGTATTCAGAGGTGCGAAAGATCACATAAGCAATCACACCATTGATTGTAGCGCCTAACAGAGCAATGTAAGCAAATATTAGGTAGAAGGGATGATTTCCAGCCATGGTAATTTTCCCAAAGGTGGTATCAGGTAAAATTGTCAAAGAAAAAAGCATCCCAATAATCCAACCCAGAGTGGGTCCAAAAATAATCCAATGAAGGTGTGAGCGGTAAACAACCTGCTCACCACTCAATAACGATTGATCAATGTAGCTGGTATCCATAAAAGTTATCCTTATGCAATTAAGAAGCAGCTTCCGCTGAATCTATTTTACGAAATCCACGGGGTAGCATGTTGCCACGACGACCTCGTTCTCCTTGATAATAGGTTAAATCAGCCGGTTTAATGGTGAGCTGCCTTTTGCCAGAATGCAAGGTTAAACTTTCGCCTTCTTTTAATAATGCAATAGCCACCAAATATTCTTCACGGTTTGCGACGCGGCTAGAAGGAATGCTCATTATTTTATTGCCTTTCCCGCGCGGTAAAGTCGGTAAATCAGCCAGCGGAAATAATAGCATTCTGCCTTCATTACTAATCGCTGCTAAATATTGCGATTCAAGATCCACTACTAATTGTGGTGGTAAGACTTTTGCGCCCTTTGGTAAAGAAAGTAAAGCTTTTCCTGCGCGATTTTTACTGATTAAATTTTCCAGTTGAGTCACGAATCCATAACCGGCATCGGAGGTAATTAAATACAGTTGATTCATTTCGCCCGTTAATAATGCTTCAAAAGTGGCGCCAGGTTCTGGTTTTAATCGACTTGTCAGTGGTTCGCCTTGTCCGCGTGCTGAAGGTAAACTGTGTGCTGCTAGACTATAACTTCGTCCCATCGAATCTAGAAAAACTGCCTGCAGGGTGGACCGACTAAAGACTTGTGCTTTAAATTCATCACCCGCTTTATAGTTAAGCGATTTACCATCAATCTCATGCCCTTTCCCCGCTCTGATCCACCCTTGAGCGGACATAACAATGGTAACAGGTTCTGCGGTAATCATTTGATCTTCACGAATCGCAACCGCCTCTGCCCGTTTCACAATCGCCGAACGACGATCGTCTCCGTATTTTAAAGCATCCGCTTCAATTTCTTTGCGAATCAGCGTTTTTAAGCGGCGAGTCGAACCCAAGATTTTTTCCAATTCATCGCGTTCTTTGCTCAAATCATCTTGTTCACCGCGAATGGCCATCTCTTCGAGTTTCGCCAAATGACGTAATTTTAAATCTAATATGGCTTCAGCTTGCTCATCCGTTAAATTAAAACGATGCATCAACACCACTTTGGGTTTTTCTTCAGTACGAATGATTGCGATGACTTCATCGATATTGAGAAAGGCAATTAATAAACCATCCAAAATATGCAAGCGTGAAAGCACTTTATCTAATCGATGTTGCAGACGTCGCCGTACGGTATCTTGTCGGAAAACAAGCCACTCATTTAAGATTCCCAACAACCCTTTGACTTGAGGTCGACCATCAAGGCCAATCATATTTAAATTCACGCGATAATTTTTTTCTAAATCGGTGGTGGCGAAAAGATGAGCCATCATTTCTTCAATATTCACTCGATTCGATCGGGGTGAGATGACTAATCGAACTGGCTCTTCATGATCTGATTCATCACGAAGATCGTCAATCATGGGTAATTTTTTGGCCTGCATTTGTTGGGCAATTTGTTCTAAAACTTTGGCGGGTGAAGTTTGATGAGGCAAAGCGGTGATCACAACATCGCCATCTTCCATTTTGTAAACAGCACGCTGTTTGATAGAGCCCGTGCCTTCTTTATAAAGGTCCATGATTTCTTTTTTAGGCGTAATAATTTCTGCGCCAGTGGGGTAGTCCGGCCCCTGAATGATTTCACAGATTTCTTTGAGAGTACTGTTAGGTTCATCCAATAATTTAATGCAGGCTTCTGAGACTTCACGCAAATTGTGCGGAGGGATATCGGTAGCCATGCCCACGGCAATTCCTGTGGTGCCGTTGAGTAAAATATTTGGCAAACGTGCGGGTAAGAGTGCAGGTTCTTCCAAAGTGCCATCAAAATTGGGAATCCATTTTACTGTGCCGTGTCCCAATTCGTTCAAAAGGACTTCCGCGTAATGTGCTAAGCGCGCTTCGGTATATCGCATCGCAGCAAAGGATTTGGGATCATCGGGCGAACCCCAGTTACCTTGTCCATCGACCAATGGATATCGGTATGAAAAATTCTGGGCCATCAAAACCATGGCTTCATAACAAGCGCTATCGCCGTGTGGGTGAAATTTACCCAGTACATCACCCACGGTGCGGGCTGATTTTTTGTATTTAGCGGTAGCTTTTAAGCCCAGCTCAGACATGGCATAAACGATGCGGCGTTGAACAGGCTTGAGGCCATCGCCGATATGAGGTAGGGCCCGATCGAGAATTACATACATTGAGTAATCCAGATAAGCCTTTTCAGTAAATACTCGCAGCGGGACTTGTTCAAAGCCGCTGTCGATGCTCAGGGTTTGCGTAGCCATCGTTTTTTCTGTCCATCATAGAGTTGAATTGACTCTAGTATAACCTCCTAAGGCCCATCTGTCTGCCACTAGATGAAACGACGTTTTGGCCATTCAAACTATAAGTTCCAGTGTGAAAAGAGTTGATGCTCATATTGGGAGTGATATGATGGTTCTGGTCAAAAGTGTTAATGAGAGAGGACTCAGTTTTGAAAAAAGCAATCTTCTTATCCGGTGGAGGAGCGCGGGGTGCCTATCAGGCGGGTGCGTTAAAATGCATCAGCGATATTTTAGGTGGGGGGCAATTCCCCGCTGATATTTTGAGCACAGTGAGTGCCGGTGCTATCAACGGAACTCAAATTGCTATGAATGCTGATGATTTTAGGCTAGCCACAAATAATTTGGTCAAATTGTGGGGTTCCTTAACGTCTGAGCAAGTTTTTCGTGCGGGTAATCTTTCATTAATGAAATCAGTGGCACGGAATTTTATTTCGATGGCTTTGCATTTGAATATGTCCGGTGGTCAGCATTTACTGGATACCGAGCCTCTGAAAGAGCTTTTAGAAGAGCAAATCGATTTTGGTCGCATTAAACAAAATATCGATAAAGGGCTATTGTCAGCTTTTGAAGTGGCCACCACCTGTTTCGAAAGTGCGCAAACGATTTCATTTGTGCACACACTCGATTCTAATGTGGGATGGAGAAAAATACGGCATTATTCTCAGCAAGCTGAAATCAAGTTGGAACATATTATGGCCTCGGCAGCATTTCCCATGTTTTTTCCTGCTGTTAATATTGATGATTTGCATTATGGAGATGGTGGTTTAAGACATTCTGCACCACTGCGCGCTTCGATTAAATTGGGCGCCGAAGCGATTTTAATTATCGGTACTCGAAAAACACCGGACCTGGATATATCGTCTAACGATAAACCTATTTCGGATATTAATTTCTCTAAAATTCTTGGCATGATGTTTAATGCTTTTTTAGATAATTTGGATCGTGATTTAGAACATGTTACCACCATCAACGACAATTACCGACTGATGAATGCAGATACTAAAGATAAAACGATGTGGCGAGATTTAAAAATTCTGAATCTAACTCCCTCTGTTGATCTAGCCCGGATTGCGACACAAAAAGAAGTGGCGATGCCCTTTTTATTGCGTTATTTACTGGATTCGTTCGGTGAAAAAGAGCAAAGCGGTGATTTTTTAAGCTTTTTACTCTTTGAGTCGGCTTTCACGGGTGATTTAATTGAAATTGGCTATAATGATACAATGCAAAGGAAACACGAGATCGAAGCGTTTTTCTCTTTATGATGAGGGGCTATGATGAGTGCAAAAAAAACGTCCACCAATATTGTTGATGATCTGCTCATTCAATTTGATGTAGGGCTCCGCACTTTATTTGCAAAGCCAGTCTCGCAACGTGCTAACCCGGCAAATAATGAACCCGAAGTAGTGCTTTCACCTTCAGAGGCCCGTCATAGTGCGGCCCTAATGCGAATAAATCATGTTGGAGAAGTTTGTGCCCAGGCTTTGTATGCAGGCCAGGCTCTAACTGGACGAAAGGCAGAAGTGCGAGAAAAAATGCGCGAAGCGGCAGCAGAAGAAATCGATCATTTGGCTTGGTGTAATGAACGATTAGATTCATTGGGAAGTCATACCAGTTATTTAAATCCATTCTGGTTTGCAGGTTCTTTTGCACTAGGTGTCACTGCGGGTTTGATTGGTGATCGTTGGAGTTTAGGATTCGTCGCCGAAACAGAAAATCAAGTTGTGCGCCATTTAGATTCCCATTTAAAAGAATTATCAAAACATGATTTACAAAGTCGAGCTATTGTGGCCCAAATGCGTGAAGATGAAGCGGCGCATGCAACAACAGCAATTGCATCAGGGGCAAGTGAATTACCGGTACCTATAAAATGGGCAATGAAAGCGATGTCTAAAGTCATGACCTCAATTGCCTATTACGTTTGATCTCTAGTTACTTGCCCTGGGGTGCAACGTCCATATCAAGGTGTCAGGTCTCCTGTTAGCTATTTAACATCGGTTACATAGCTAACGGGAGACCTCACACCTTCTTTTAGTGGCTGCTTTGTTGTAGAGCAGCGTGAAATCGAGCGAGTGTTGAATTGTAATCTTTGGTTCCAAAAATAGCAGAGCCTGCAACAAATGTATCAGCACCTGCAGTAGCAACTTTGTTAATATTATCTGTTTTAATACCACCATCCACTTCTAAGCGAATGGCTCGACCGCTATTTTGAATGATTTTTTTGACTTTACGAATTTTTTCATAAGCAGATTCAATAAATGTTTGCCCGCCAAAACCGGGATTAACTGACATAATTAGAACCATATCAATTTTATCCAGAACGAATTCTAAATAATCGACAGGTGTGGCAGGATTTAATGCAACACCCGCAGCACAGCCTTTTTCGTGAATTAAGCTGATGGAGCGGTCAAGGTGTTCAGTGGCTTCGGGATGGATGGTAATAATACTTGCGCCTGCCTCTGCAAAATCAGAAATAATTCTGTCAACGGGTTTTACCATCAGATGCACATCGATGGGGGCGCGAACACCATGATCACGTAATGCCTTGCAAACTACAGGCCCAATGGTTAAGTTCGGAACGTAGTGATTATCCATTACATCAAAATGTATCCAATCCGCCCCAGCTTTTAGGGCGTTATCGACTTCTTCGCCCAATTTGGCAAAGTTCGCCGATAAAATCGAAGCCGCTATTTTATAATCCGTCATAATCTGATCCTCTACAGAAAAATTAGGCTATTCCTCGGACTTTTGCAATACTATCATAGGCTTTTTTGATTTCAGCGGTCTTTTTGTTGGCCAGTTTGATCATTTCTTCAGGTAATCCCTTCGCAACTAATTTGTCGGGATGATTTTCACTGATTTTTTTGCGGTAGGCTTTTTTCACTTCAGCATCGCTGGCCTTGGGATTAATCCCGAGTATTTTGTAGGGATCCTCGATTGTAGGCCTGTAAGTTGAACGTTGAGAGCTGCTTGATCGGTATTGTCCTTGGGTTGAATCCGTGGAATAACGGTGAAAGCGTTGGCTAAAGAGAAAGAAATCCATGGCATTAAAGCCCAGTTGTCGACACAGATATTCCAGAATGGCGCGTTTGTGTGGCCCAATGGGGCCTTCTGCGGCGGCGGCTTGGAACTGAATATCAATAAACATGCGTAGCACATCGGATTGGCCCTGGCAGGCTTGTACCAGGTTATCCAAGGTTTCTTTGAGGTTAAACTGCCCTTCTTTGCCTTGGGTAAAGAGTCCTATTGCCTCTCGTCTCATGATGGGGTTTAGTTGCATATTGCGCATCACTACCCTTGCCGCCTGAATCTCGCCCTCACTAACCCGGCCATCAGCTTTGGCAACATGCCCCATTACCACGAACGTGGCCTTAAAAAAGGCCTGCTGAGCTTCCTCACGGTGAAAGGTATGATGGGTTTGTCGGTAAGACCTATTCTGAGCCTTGTAGTAACCCGCAGCGGATAAGTCAAAATACTGCCCGATAATCAGACCAAAAAGGGCGCCAAACGGCCCCGCTAACATCCAACCGGCAATAAAACCTAATAATTTACCTAAATAATGCATAATATCCTTACTATACCAGTGAATCGGCTGGTTTTATAGTCAATTCAGCGCTTTCCTGGTAGAAAAGCCAAGGTGTCAGGTCTCCCGTTGACGCTTTAACATCGGTTAAATAGTCAACGGGAGACCCGACACCTTGATGTGGTAGTCAAGGTCGGCTCTGCCTGCTATAGTTTGTGGGTATCAACCCCCTTTAGGATAGAGTGCATGAAGCAAACCAATGAAGTCCCTCACCTAACTACCTCGCTGACGGGCCCTCTGGTCAAACTGGAGCAGGATTTGCTCAATCAGCAAGTGGGGATTGAAACCTGGTTACGGCAGCAGTGGCGTTTAACGCCGCCTCCTTTTTATAGTTCAGTGGATCTGCGAAATGCAGGATATAAATTAGCACCGGTTGATACTAATCTTTTTCCGGCGGGATTTAATAATCTCAATCCTGAATTTATGTCGTTGGCCATTCAAGCTGTGCAAAATGCAGCTGAAAGACTGTGTCCCGAAGCCGTGCGATTTTTAGTGATTCCTGAAAGTCATTCTCGGAATTTTTACTACATGGAAAGTTTGGCGACTTTAGAAGAAATTATTACCAAGGCGGGTTTTGCAGTGCGTTTTGGGTCGATGTCAGATTCTATTAAAGCACCGAAAACACTGGAACTCCCTTCAGGACGAAAATTAGTTTTAGAGCCCTTAATTCGCAAAGAAAATAAAGTAGGGGTAGCTGATTATTTTCCTTGTGCTATTTTACTCAATAACGATCTAACTGCGGGTGTTCCCGCTTTATTGCAAGATTTGGATCAAATTATTTTGCCTCCCCCAGAATTAGGTTGGTCTAAACGATTAAAGTCCTCTCATTTTCAACATTTTGCGAATGTTGCTTCTGAATTTGCGCGAGAATTTTCTTTAGACCCTTGGGTTATTTCGCCATTGTTTCGTTATTGTGGTGAGATTAATTTTATGACGCGAGAGGGTGAAGAGTGTTTGGTGCGCAATGCAACCATCTTGATGAATGCTGTCAGAGATAAATATCAAGAATATGGTATTCAGGATCCTCCTTTTCTCGTTGTGAAAGCCGATACTGGAACCTACGGTATGGCGGTGATGATGATCAAAGATCCTCAAGAATTAACGCAATTAAATCGTAAACAACGCACCAAAATGTCCTCGATTAAAAGTGGACAATCCGTGTCGCGAGTCATTATTCAAGAAGGCGTTTATACCTTTGAAACAGTCGGTAAAGATGAAAATGTGGCTGAACCCGTTGTTTATATGATCGGAACTCATGTGATTGGTGGTTTTTATCGTGTTCATGCAGGACGAGGTGTGGATGAAAATTTAAATGCCCCCGGCATGAATTTCCAGCCCCTGGCTTTTGCGCAAACGTGCAACGACCCACGTTCCGATAATCCAAACAGTATAAATCGTTTTTACAGTTATGGCGTGATTGCTCGCCTTGCAGCACTGGCGGCAGCACGTGAAATGAAGGAAGCGCAGCATGAGCATTAAATTAGCTGTAGTCATGGATCCTATTTCCGATATTAATCCCCCGAAAGACACTACTTTTGCCATCATGTTAGAAGCACAGCGCCGAAATTGGAATGTCTATGTGATGGAGCAAAAAGATCTGTGGTTGGAAAATGGAACAGTTTTTGGGCGGGCAGACCGAGTCACCTTGCATGATAACAGTGAATATTGGTTTGATATTAACGATGAGTTAATCGCTGATCTTTCTGAATTTGATATTATTTTGATGCGTAAAGATCCTCCATTTAATACAGAATATATTTATACCACCTATCTTCTTGAGCTCGCCGAAGCGAAAGGGGCAAAAGTTTATAATAAACCACAGAGCTTGCGTGATGCCAATGAAAAATTATTCACGGCCTGGTTTCCACAATGCACTCCCCCGACGTTAGTTTCGAGAAATGCTTTCAAGTTGCGTGAGTTTATCGAGCATCATCAAGATACTGTTTTAAAGCCTTTGCATGGAATGGGCGGCGGATCGATTTTCCGATTGCAGCATCACGATTCGAATATCAATGTTGTAATAGAAATGCTGACCAGAAATGGTGCCGCCACGATTATGGCCCAGAAATTTCTTCCAGAAATTGCACAAGGTGATAAACGCATTATTATGATTAACGGTGAACCTGTTCCCTACGCACTGGCCAGAATTCCAAAACACGGCGAAATCCGCGGCAATTTAGCGGCAGGTGGCACCGGCGTAGGCGTAGAGCTTAACGATCGCGATCGCTGGATCTGCTCTCAAGTCGGCCCCACCTTGCGTGAAAAACAACTCACCTTAGTAGGTCTCGACGTCATCGGAGACTGCCTCACCGAAATCAACGTAACCAGTCCCACCTGCATCAGAGAAATCGAAAAAATTTACAAAATAAATATCTGCGCTCAGTTTTTGGATACGATTAGTATTTAAGAGATTTAGTTTTAGATTATTGGTTTTGTAGTGCACGGGAGTGGGG
This sequence comes from uncultured Gammaproteobacteria bacterium, assembly GCA_964567285.1. Taxonomy (GTDB): domain Bacteria; phylum Pseudomonadota; class Gammaproteobacteria; order JAIEPX01; family JAIEPX01; genus JAIEPX01. Next base: position 59,206 of record CAZMLO010000001.1, on the reverse strand, counting down.
GTTGATTTGACCTCACTCCCCGCATGCGAATAGAGTCTTGATGACTAATGGAATTGCGATTGTCCCACAACGCTCGCTTCAGGGGCTTCTTTAGTTTGTTTTGTTTTAGTCTGAGCTGCAGCAGGCTGAGTAGCTCGGGGGGCTCTTCGAAGAATACACCTAATGGCGGCGCTTCAGCGTTTTGCTGATTATCCATGGCACTTGCCTTGTTGGTGCGTAGTGACGAATGACGGTGAGTGTTAAAACAATTGCTTTATTGAGTTAATTTGCCATCTTATCATGGTTTTTGAGGTAATAAGAAGAAATAATGTTTCGCTCTATTGAGGTATGGCCTCAAATGTAGTACAAATTTTAGTTGATTTCAGTATTAACCTGGTTTAAACTGTCAGACTTTAATGGTAAGCGGGGGGTTGTTATGATTGAGGAAAAACAAGCAGAACATGTTCAAGCAGAACGTTCTCCGCTGTTTAGTTTACCTGAGGATCCTTGGCTTAATATTCCTTTTTTATCTACAAGAATCAGACTGTTCAAATTTATATCGAGCATTAAAAGGCAGACGATTTTCACCTCTTGTGCTAAAGCGCTCCTATGGCGTGCATAATTTTTTTCAAGCACCAACTTCTGTAACATCAACGCTGGTACCGTTAAAATCACTCCAAGATGAGGATGAGCTAGAAACTACCTATGTCTCGCAATTGCGTGATAAACGATTGTTGTATTGTTATGCAGATGGAAACCTTGCTCTATGCTCAACAAACAGTGCTGAAAATGTTTTAAATTGCGCACAATTCTTACCTCCAGGCAAAACCATCGAAGTGCATGAATTGAAAGATGGCCGCTTAATTGTATGCCAGATCGCTGAAGATGAAACGGAGGGTGAACAATACCTCAATTTTTTGGTAGATTTTGAGCTGAATACTTCTAAAGAATTAGATTTACTTGGCCTTTCAATAAAATGTATTTCTTTTATTGATTCTCAAACAATTCTTATGGGCACAACCAATGGGAAACTTATTCAATTTGATTTAGAAGCTAATAAGATTGTTAAACTTTGTGCGCTTTCGACATCAGCAACAGCTAAGCGTCTCAGCAAACAAACTGTATTGACAGAAGAAAACGATTTTCAGGTTTTATCTGAAGTCGAAGTATCTAAGGGTCGTCCCATTTTATGTGTCGATCAGAATTATTCAGGTGGAATATTCATCGTTCTTGATATTGAAAATGGCTATCTGAGCGGGCTATTTGATCTGGAAGAATCGGAATTGAGACGGATCCAGTTTTATCATTATCCTGATTTCAAGAAAATAGGTTTCCCGATCTCTCGTGTGGTTTATGATAGTTATAGTAAATTAATTTTCATCGCGCAATATGATGGTCAATCTTCACCCAAGGTCTGTGATATCGATTTTAGGCAACTTCAATTAAAGTCTATTCACCCACAAGCAGCGTCACCAAAAAGGAGGGCATTTGTTTTTCCGAATGGAAATATAGCCTTTCTAAGCAATCACGTTCCCCAGGTCCAGCGGGATCCTATGACAGAAGACTTGATGCATCATTCTGATTCTGATAAGGCTACTTCCAAAGATCACGCCTCTGAAAATGCAAGCGCAGATGATTATGGTGGAATTGATCTTAGTCTATACACAGATGTTGTCTGCGATAATAATGGGTCAGACTCTGAAGACCCTCAACCTGAACATGGTCTGATTGAAATACAGAGCTTCAGAATAGCCTGAGAACTCATCATTTTTTTGAGAAACCGGATGATTCAGCCTTGTTAGGCTTGGGTTCACTAGGTGTAACTGATGCTGCTACTGAGGCTGCACGTTGACGGCTATTCCTACTAATCTTTGAATAATCGGTGAGCCTTTTGCAGATTCTGATTGATGTTCAGAGCCACGACTCAGAGACAGCCCCCTTTGTTTTCGTGATGTTGCTCCTTCTGATGGAGCTTTTTTATCAGGGGGATTTTGAGATTCTGATGATTCTACTTTCCTCATATGTTCTTCAAATTCTTTTTCACCGAGTGAACGTTGTGGAGTAAGTGGTTCAGGTTGACGGTGACCAACTTTAGTTTCCTTAGCTTGAAGTTTTAGTTGCATTGCAGTTAACCTATTAGATAAATTCGATTGCGGACTGGCAGCCAGACTTGACTGTTCGGCTTTGATGTTGTCTTGTCGTCCTTTCAAAAGCTCTTTTGCATTATTAAGACCCTGAGTGATGTTAGTTTGCAATACTCCGCCTTCTTGCCTTGTTCTCTGACTCAAGCATTATTGACTAGACAAACTTGAGTTGCAGCCATAGATACAAATTCATCTAAACTTTTTGTCTGAAGCGTGGCTAATTCTTTATTAATGGCAGCTTGATGCGCAACAGAAATATCATTAAATTGTCCTGCACATCGACCTTTTATCTCATGTTAAAAGTACGTTATTTTTATCGGCAGATAAAAAAGTCTTTGGAGGTGCTCATCTTGTTGGCAATATTTAGGTTCGACTCTTCATTGGCGAGCTATATAGACGTCAAATCGGCTACTCTTACCAGTATATTTTATATCAGGAACTACATTATTTAAATGGGGCGCATGGCGAGGTCTTTTAACGACAACCCGTTTTTTGGCGATAACCTGGGCTAGTGGTAGCAGTTTATCGGCATCAGGATCTTCACCGACTACTGCTTTCAATACCCGCATTTCTTTTTTGACCAGCGCCGATTTTGTGCGGGGAGGAAACATCGGGTCCAAATAGATTATTTCAGGATAATCGTGGGTATTCAGCGTTTGTAAAAATCTAAAGCTATCCTCTACCGTCAGGTTTAATCTTAATCCTTCAAAATCAGGGTCAGTTTGCGCTCGTTCGAGAGCATCATTGACTAAAGCAGCAATTATGGGGGATCGTTCAATCATGTGGACATCGCAACCTAGGCAAGCCAATACAAAAGCATCTTGTCCCAACCCTGCTGTCAAATCTAAAACCCTGGGTGCTTTTAATGAACCTAATCCAACCGCTTTGGCCAACAGCTGTCCTTTGCCACCACCATATTTTCTTCGATGCGCATATTTACCAGTCGTAAAATCTACGCTAATGGGTCCTGGCGCATCAGTACCGATAAGCTTTAGTGCTAAACGATTAGATTTCTGCACAAACACAGCCGTGAATTGCTTTTCATTCTCAGGATTAATCAGCGGTAATCCTAATTCTTGAGAAAGCTTCAGCGCACTTCCAAAAGGTGCTCCTTCAGATTTTATAACGGCAATACTGGCAGACATGAATTAATTCCAAAAACTGTAGTATATACGATGCAGGGCTGTAATATCCCACTTTCCACCTGCCTTAGACTATACTTTAAATGAGTATATGCCAATGGAGAGATAATGTTTCGTTATTTATCGACTATCGGATTTTCACTCTTGGGGGTGATTTTTTGTACTGGCTTGATGGCGGCTTCGTTACCGCCTGTGTCGGGAAAAAGCTCTATGGTCGTTTCTGCACAGCATTATGCCACTGAAGCAGGGCAGAGTATGTTGGATCAGGGGGGTAATGCAATTGATGCGGCAGTTGCGATGGGATATGCCTTGGCAGTTGTACATCCTTGCTGCGGAAATATTGGTGGCGGTGGATTTATGTTAATTCGCTTTTCGGATGGTCGCTCAACCTTTATCAATTTTCGCGAAGAGGCTCCCGCTGGAATTAATTCAAAGATGTTCAGCACTAAAGAATCAGCTAATTGGTTAAGTGGAGGGCATTTATCGGGAAAGGCTGAAAAACCTTATCTTTCGATTGGTGTGCCCGGTACAGTGAAAGGCTTAAACACAGCATTAAAAAAATATGGCACGATGCCCTTGGCTCATGTGATGCATCCTGCAATCAACTTGGCAGAGCACGGCTATTATTTGACTGACCAGGATGTGTCGATTTTGTCCTCAGTGGAACCTGAATTGCGTCGGGAACCTAATGTTGTTAAAGAATTTTTATCTCATGTGAAATCCTTTAAAGTGGGGCAGCTCTTCATTCAAAAAGATTTAGCCACCACGCTTCGCAAAATAGCTAAAGCTGGAACGGACGAATTTTATCACGGTGACCTCACAAAAATTATGGTTAAAGATATCAGAAAGCATGGTGGTGTAATAACCCTCAAAGACTTCGAAGATTATTCCATCGAAGAAATGAAACCAATCAAGTGTCAATATCGAGGCTATGATATTATCACGTCGCCGCCACCGAGCTCGGGGGGTGTTACAATTTGTCAAGCCTTGAATATTATCGAAAATATTCCTACAAAACAGTTGAGCTATCATTCTGCAGTGGACGTGCATTATCTGGTAGAGGCATTGCGATATTCATATGCAGATCGTAATAGTTTTTTAGGCGATCCTGATTTTGTTAAAAATCCCACTCAGAAATTAATTTCTCAGCAATATGCTGATACTATTTTCAAAAAAATAAAAAGAAATAAAGCGGGTGATTCTAGCAAAATAGGTTTTACTTCGGCAAAGCCAGAGGAAGAAAACACAACGGCATTTGTAGTGGTCGATAAAGAAGGCAATGCGGTGAGTGTCACTTACACGCTGAATGGTTATTTTGGTTCAAAACAAATTGCAGGAACTACAGGATTTTTTCTCAATAATGAATTGGCCGATTTTACCTTAAAAGCAGGTGAGCCTAATTCTTTCGGTTTAGTTCAAAGCGATAAAAATTTAATCGGACCTAAAAAACGACCATTAAGTTCAATAGCGCCTACCATCATTACAAAAAATGGCCGTTTAGTGATGGTGATGGGTACGCCGGGTGGATCCACCATTCCTTCTCAATTAGTTGGCGTGATAATGAATGTTCTGGATTTTGGTATGGATATTCAGTTAGCTGTTGATTCCCCGCGAATTCACATGCAGTGGTTGCCCGATAAGGTTTATCTCGAACCCTTTACCTTATCCCAAGACACAGAAAAATTGCTGCAGAAAATGGGCTATGAATTAGTATCAGGATCTCCTTATGGCACACCGCGATGGGGTGCTGTGATGGCGATTAAGGTGGATGAAAAAACGGGTAAAATTTTTGGCGCTGTGGACAGTCGAAGACCGGCAGGATTGGCGATTGGAAATTAAGCTGATTGCTTAGGCCGAGGTGTATTATTGGGCTCGGGTTGAAACTCATCCATTTCATTTTCGTTAACAAACAAACATTTAGGCAGAGCTTGGAATTTTGGTTTTAGCTCTGTCGCAACAGGATCAGTGTTAGAGTGAGTGTCTAACGCTGTAGTGTCTTGAGTTTTTTCTACTGTCATTTTCCTACCTCCCCAGGTGCCCTAAGTAACGTATTATATTGCTCTTATGAATGATTAATCAATATCATTGATTGAGTAATTATACCCCGCTTACCTTAAGACATTCTTAAGGTTAACACCCATTATAGAGTGCGCTAGAAAGCACTACGGTTGCTTTATTGGGCTGGATACAGTAATTTCACGCCCTATGACCGCTCAACAATACAATGCAGAAGCTATTGAGGTACTAACAGGCCTCGACCCAGTGCGCAAGCGCCCCGGGATGTATACCAACACCCAAAATCCTAACCATTTAGCCCAAGAAGCCATCGATAATAGTGTTGACGAAGCAATCGCTGGCCATGCCTCGCGCGTGGAAGTGGTATTGCATGAAGATGGCTCCCTCGAAGTGATTGATGATGGTCGTGGTATGCCGGTTGATATTCATCCAGAACACAAGGTGTCAGGGGTAGAATTGATCTTGACTCGCTTGCACGCGGGCGCAAAATTTTCCGCGAAAAGCTATAAGTTTTCGGGTGGTTTGCACGGTGTGGGAATTTCAGTCGTGAATGCTTTATCCACACGTTTACAAGTCCAGGTTAAAAATAATGGACAAGTTTATCAGATGGATTTTGCTAACGGAGAGCCTGCCTCTAAATTGAGAGTGATTGATACCAGTGCAAAGCGAGATACCGGTACCAGCGTACGTTTTTGGCCGGATGCAAAATATTTCGATACGGCTAAATTTCAAGTGACGCAATTAATGCATAATTTACGGGCAAAGGCCGTGCTCTGTTCAGGGTTGCGAGTGATATTTACCGATAAAATGGGTGATCGCTCAACTGAATGGTGTTATCAAGAAGGGCTCAGTGATTATCTAAATTCTTGTTTGGAAGATGCCATTCGAGTGCCCGATGAGTGCTTCAAAGCTAATTATGCGAGTGAATCCGAAACGGTCGATTGGGTGGTTACCTGGTTGCCAGAAGGTGGGCCACTGTTGGCAGAAAGTTATGTCAATTTAATTCCCACCGCGCAGGGCGGTACGCATGTGAATGGATTTCGAACAGGGCTTTTGGATGCTATGCGCGATTTTTGTGAATTGCACAAATTATTACCACGTGGCGTCAAAATTGTTGCGGAAGATATCTGGGAAAACATTGCCTACGTTTTATCGTTGAAAATGCAAGATCCGCAATTTGCCGGTCAAACGAAAGAGCGGTTGTCCTCCAGACAATCTGCTACTTTTGTGGCAGGCGTTGTAAAAGATTCTTTTAGTTTATGGTTGAATACCAATGTTGCGCAGGGCGAAGCTTTGGCACAATTATTCATTAGCAACGCTCAAAAACGTACGCGCAATAGCAAAATTGTTGTTCGTAAACGAGTTACTGCTGGGCCGGCTCTGCCTGGAAAATTAGCGGATTGTGTGAGTCAAGAACCGAGGCGATCTGAGCTTTTCTTGGTGGAAGGAGATTCGGCGGGCGGTTCTGCCAAACAAGCGCGGGATCGAGATACTCAGGCTGTGATGCCTCTGCGTGGAAAGATTCTGAATACCTGGGAATTAGGTTCGGATCAGGTTTTGGCCTCTCAAGAAGTGCACGATATTGCTGTGGCCATGGGTATTGATCCGGGATCAGATGATCTTGAGGGCCTTCGTTATCACAAAATCTGTATTTTGGCTGATGCCGATTCGGATGGTTTGCATATCGCAACTTTGTTATGTGCGTTATTTCTCAAACATTTTTTTGCGCTGGTCAAAGCGGGGCATGTTTTTGTAGCGATGCCGCCTTTGTATCGGATTGATATCGGCAAAGAAGTATTTTATGCGCTCGATGAGCAAGAAAAGCAAGGTGTTTTAGATCGGATTAGCGCTGAAAATAAAAAAGGTAAAGTTGAAATCCAACGATTTAAAGGCTTGGGTGAAATGAATCCTTTGCAATTGCGAGAAACGACAATGGCAGTGGATACACGGCGATTGGTGCAATTAAGCATAGAAGATCCTAAAGAGACGAGTGAGCTAATGGACATGCTTTTAGCGAAAAAGCGAGCAACCGATCGTAAAACATGGTTGGAAGAAAAAGGCGATCTGGCCGAGGGAGCCGTCACCGACCAGGTTGAGTGACAATTTCTATAGGAAATTTTATCAATAACTGTTATAATCGACATTCCACAGGGAGTTGTGAATGTTTATAAAGCGCAAAATAGGGATTCTTTCAGCTTTGCTGGTTTGCAGCCTCTTTTTAAGCGCATGCACGAATAGTTCCATGACTCTCAGCGCAGAAAAAGATTATTGGCATTGTTATTACGCTCGTGCTTACTCAAAACTATACTGGCCTGCGACAAACGGCTATGCACCTGCCCAGTATATGTATGGTTACCTTTATTACTATGGTTTAGGTACCGCTCGAGATCAAGATGTGGGGCGAGAATGGATCCGGCGTTCTGCTGAAAAGGGCTACTGGCCCGCGATAAGGGCTTATCGATCCATCATTAGTCAGCGATATCCTCAATATATTCCTTTCCAAGGCGATACAGAAACTGGTTACAAAACAAACAAAATATCAGGACCTCTGGGTACAACAAGGAAGGCTAGATAATGAAAACAAGAATGCAGCATACCTTGCTCATTTCAGTGCTTTGTGCAGTTGGATTAGGTCTTTGGTGTGGTGGTGCTGTCGGGGACGTTCAAATAGAAAAGCCCAGTGGAAATGAGAATTTAATTGCTGCGCAGAATCAAGTCAGAGCTTTAGAGGCTGCAGAATCAAATCGAAGCAAAGCGCCGCTTAGTCCAATGAGTCCTGTTAATTCAATAGGTGGACCTGCTGTTGGGGGTAATGGGGGTAATGAAGACCAGGTTTGGAATTTAAAAGATGTTGATATACGCACACTGATTAATGAAGTATCAAAAATCACCGGTAAAGATTTTGTAGTTGCACCGGATGTTGATGCAAAAGTCACTTTTATCGCAAAACAAGCCCTGAACCCAGATGAATTATATCAAGCGTTTTTGGCAGTTTTACGTACCTATGGTTTTGTGGCGATTCCCGAAGGAAAAGTTATTAAAATTATCTCTGATCGAACACCTAATCGATTGAGTGGACCTGTGGTCTCGCGTGATTTATCAAGCCATAAAAGTGAAATGGTTGTTACGGCGATTCGAGTTAAAAATTATCAAGCTTCTGAACTGGTTAAAGTGATTCAGCCCTTGATGCCACGATATAGTTTTATAGACGTTTATCGGCCGAGTAACTCTTTAATCATTGCAGATCATGCGGATAATATTTCAAAAATTCAGGAACTAGTCTCACGTCTAGATGTTCCTATCGAAGATAAATTAGAAGTTATTCGCCTAAAAAATACTTCTGCTTCTGATTTGGTTCAGAGTTTGAACAAACTTTTTGTAACAGCATCCAGTCCGGCCAATATGCGGGTTGGATTACAGTTATCCGCCGATGATCACACGAATAGCATTTTAATGTACGGTGGAACACGAGAGCAGCGATTAGAGGTGAGAGCGACAGCGGCTAAATTGGATATAAATTTTGTGAGCAATCGGGATAATATGGAGGTTTTTTATCTGCGATATATTCCGGCTGAAACAGTAGCGCCTGTATTGCAAGGTGTAGTAGATAATTATTTTGCTAATTTGACTCAAGCTGAAAAAATTACCACCCAAGGTGTGCCGAATGCGGCCGGTGGAAATGTTGGGGGAGCTGCTACTTTGCCCGCTAGCACGAATGTGCCTCGAGCAGTCAATCTGCAGAATCCATCAAGCCCGCCCGTTAACAGCTCAAGTTCGAATTTTGGCGGCTCGTCAAGTTCAACGGGAAGTTTTGGGCAAGACGTTCAATCCGGAAAAACCTTTGCTCCACCTCGCAGTGGAAGTTTAAGTCCTTATATTCAATGGGAAGAATCCACCAACTCTATTATCGTAACGGGACCCACAGCCCTGATTCAAAAGCTACGTCATGTTGTTGCTAAATTGGATATACGCTTACCCCAAGTCTTAATTGAGGTAGTCATTGCGGAAGTTACTTTGGGGCAAGAAAAAGATTTAGGTGTTGAGTGGAGTTTTAAAGGTAATTATCAAGCACATACTCGTTTTGGTAATTCAGCTGCCGAGCAAAACCTTTCTAATGCAACGAATACTTTTCCAACAGCAACAGCTTTGGGCACTCTGGGAACAGGCTTAACCTTAGGATTTTTAAGTAATAATGATTTACGTGCAGTGGTACGTGCTTTACATACCGATACACGATCTAATATTTTAGCAACACCTAATTTAGTGACTTTGGACAATCAGGAAGCAATTATAAAAGTGGGTCAAAAAGTATCATTTGCTACGTCGCAAATTAACAACAATCCCACGGGTGGGAATCCTTTAACAACTTTTGATCGTGAAGATGTGGGTTTGATTTTAGTGATCAAGCCACAGATTACACCGGATGGTTCTGTAAAATTGTTGATTCAGCAAGAAATATCTAGCTTATTGCCGAATTCGGCAAGTACAAATGGAAATCCAAATACTACGGAACGATTTATTTCTACGATGGTGATGGCTAAAAATAATCAGACCATTGTTTTAGGCGGTCTATTGCAAAATCAATGGGAAGGTGATGTTCAAAAAGTGCCTTATTTAGGTGATCTGCCTTTGGTTGGATTTCTTTTCCGCGCGAATCAGAACACAGGTTCAAAAACTAATCTGATGATTTTTATGCGGCCTATCATTATGTCGGATGATAAAAGTATTGCGAATATTACGGGTGGAAAATACGAATTTTTACGCCAGGAGCAAATACATACTGATCACCCTCATTCTGATTTGTTGGCAACGCCTGCGGTGCCCTTACGAAAAGAAACACAAATAACTGAACCTGGCTGTCTTCCGCCCTTAAGAGAAGAACCTTGCCCGCCAAAACCAAAAATGGAGCCGCCTGTATTGCTCGAGGCGAGTAGTGATGTCTCATCAGGGAGCCGCCCATCTGGTCGCATAAAACGCGATCTGGTGATGCCACAACGACTGCGCCCCACATCACCGCCCCCGCGCCAGAATCTCCCTTTGCCTGAGATGTTTAAAAACAAGGGTTAAGAGGCTTTAGTGTCAACTTTATGGTATAATTACAGCGTGGTATGGCTGCTTTTTAACCCCAGGTTTGTTTATGAGTATTAGTGATATTTATAGATCAATTAGCCCCTACGTTCGGGAGTCGCAGGGTCAGTTATGGAGTATTGCGATTGTTGTGTTGGTGATTGTGATTGCCATCACAACGGTCTATGCGTTGTATGATAGTTTAACGCAGCTCTCGTTCGGTCGAAAAGCAGATCAGCAATTGTCTCCAGTTATCAATGCAACCTCAGAATCTACCATTACTCAGGTCATCCAAGCACCTTTATTTGGTGCTTCTGAGCCTTCAGCTACAGCTCATATTAATACTAGTTTATCACTGCTAGGGATAATGGCGAGTACTGATCAAGCGAAGGCAAGAGCCTTTATCGCGAGCCAGGGTAGTAAGGCAAAAGTGTATAAGGTTAACGATGAAATTGTGGATGGAGGTCGAATAAGTTCAATTTACGCAGATCGTGTTGTGCTCTTGCGTGATGGCAGATTAGAGACGTTGTATTTAGACTGGACAAAACGTAATGAGAAATCTCTAGTTCCGAAAGCAGTGCCGAACACCAATAATGCCAGTGATGATAATTCTTCGAGTGAAAATGAAGCAGTTATGCCGACACCCACAGCGGTAATGCCTCAAACTACAACCCCACAAACTCCCGAAGGATGGCAGGAACGTCTTAAAGAGATACGAGAGCAATATCAGAAACAATACAATCTTCCCGCAGGAGCTGTATCTGCACCGACACCTTTTGGTCCCTCGGGTAAAATGAATTTTCGCAGGGGTGAGGGGTTATAATGGTTGATGAATCACTTCCTCTGATAAATTATCGTTTTGCAAAACGACATGGTGTTTTAGTAATGACTTCAGGCGAAGAAGTCCCAAAAATTATTTATCGTAATAATATTCGTCCCTCCGCATTAATTGAATTACGACGTTTTTTGAGACGACCTTTTGTTCTCGAAAATGTTTCTGATAAAATATTTAATTCTTTACTCGTCAAAGCTTACGAAACAAAATCGGGCATGGCCATGCAGATGGCAGAGGGATTGGGAGAAGAATTAGGTTTGCAACAATTGTTGAAAACCTTACCAAAGACCGCTGATTTGCTTGAAAGTGAAGATGACGCGCCTATTATTCGCCTCATTAATGCGATGCTTTCTGAGTCCATTAAACTAACGGCATCCGATATTCATATTGAGCCCTTCGAAGATAAATTAGTGGTGCGAGTGCGAATCGATGGTATATTACGTGAAATGCTTGAATTGCCAATAGCCATTGCTGCTATCGTTATTTCTCGAATTAAAGTGATGGCGAAATTGGATATTGCTGAAAAGCGATTACCTCAAGATGGTCGAATTACCTTAAGAGTTGCAGGCAGGCCTGTGGATGTTCGTGTTTCAACCATACCTGCCAGTCATGGTGAGCGAGTGGTTCTTCGATTGCTGGATAAAAAATCAGATACATTGCAATTAACGGAATTAGGGATGTCGCCTGATTTATTAAAAATCATGCGACATTTAATCAGCATACCTCACGGCATTATTTTGGTGACTGGTCCTACGGGTTCAGGTAAAACCACGACACTCTATGCCGTGCTCACAGAGCTTAATAATCCGGATAGAAATATTTTAACCGTTGAAGATCCGATTGAGTATGATTTATTAGGTATTGGACAAATGCAGGTCAACCCAAAAATCGATATGTCGTTTGCAAAGGGTTTACGCGCAATTTTACGTCAAGATCCGGATATTGTGATGGTGGGTGAAATTCGCGACTTAGAAACAGCGTCAATTTCTGTTCAAGCCAGTTTGACAGGGCATTTAGTACTTTCAACTTTGCATACTAATACGGCGATTGGTGCTATTACCCGTTTGCGTGATATGGGCGTAGAATCATTTTTATTATCATCTTCATTGATTGGCATTGCTGCTCAGCGGCTAGTGAGAGTTTTATGCAAACAATGTCGACGTCCTTATTTGGCCTCGCCCAAAGAATGTGAGGTCTTACGAGTAAATCATGAGAATCCTCCCACCCTGTATGAACCCGTGGGCTGTGAATTTTGTAACCAAACAGGATTCTTAGGTCGAGCAGGAATTTACGAAATTATTGAGATAGATGAAAAGATGCGGGCAGAAATTCATGAGGATGTGTCAGAGCAAGAAATGATCAAGTATGTGCGAACCAAAACGCCCAGTATTCGGGAGGATGGTTGTAAACGTGTGTTAGCAGGAGAGACCACCTTAAATGAAGTTATTAGGGTGACAAGCAGTTAATACTGTTTAAAACAGGGATGTGGAATCATTGGCGGTTTTTAAATATATTGCAACGGACCAGCAAGGCAACACAACGAAAGGCGTGTTGGAAGGCGATTCTGCAACTCAAATTCGTCAACAATTGAGGGACCTGGGTAAAATTCCTATTGAAGTGATCTTGTCCACAGATCGTAAAAATAATAAGAGTCATTTTAATTTTACCTTGAAACAAAAAATTCCTGGACCTGCTTTAGCCATGTTAACATTTCAATTTGCAACGCTTATCAATGCTGGCTTACCCATTGAAGAAGCTTTGTTGAACTTAGCTGAGCAGAGTGAGAAAAGTTATATCAAAAGTATATTGCTAGGCGTTCATGCAAAAATTGTCGAAGGGCACTCTATTGCTACGGCGATGGCAGAATACCCTAGGACCTTTTCCAATTTATATCGAGCGAGTGTGGCGGCGGGTGAAAGATCTGGCCAGTTAGGCAATGTTTTGCAGCGTTTGGCGGATTATTTAGAGCGTCAACAAGAAGTGCAGGCGAAAATTCAAAATGCGGTGATTTATCCCGCGATATTAACGGTTGTTTCGATATCAGTGGTGACATTTTTGTTGGCTTATGTGGTCCCAAAAATAGTCAATGTTTTCATTAATACAGGTCAAGCTCTGCCTACCATTACTACTGTTTTGCTGGCGATTAGCGCTTTTGTAGGGGCATATGGTTGGTTGATGGTTTTAATTGTAATAGCTTCGTTGATAATTCTAAAACAAATGCTTAAAAATGCACGTTTTAGAGCACAATTTCAATTAGGCCTTTTGAAGATGCCCGTGATAGGGCACACTTTACGTGAAATTAATACGGCACGTTTTGCTCGTACATTTGGAATACTATTCGCAGCTTCAGTGCCTGTGCTCGAGGCCATGCATGCGGCGAACAGCATAGTCAAATTGTTACCGATGCAAAATGCCATTGAATTAGCCATTAATAAAGTTCGAGAAGGAACCCCCATAAATCGCGCCTTACAGGATACGAGATATTTTTCTCTATTAACCGTTCGTTTAGTCGCGGCGGGAGAAATGACTGGGCGTTTAGAGCAAATGCTTGAAAAAAGTGCTGATTATCAAGAACGTGTAGTGGCTCAAAAGATTGATGTTGCGCTCGCATTATTTGAGCCTGGTATGATTTTATTAATGGGGATGATCGTTTTATTTATTGTATTGGCAATTATGCTTCCCATTTTTGAAATTAATCAATTCGTGGGATGAAATCAAGATTAGGTTAACAAGGAGGTTTTTAGATGATTGCTCAGATTCGTAAGTCACAGGGTTTTACTCTAATTGAAGTGATGGTTGTTGTGGTTATTCTAGGAATTTTAGCTGCGTTTATCGTACCTAAAATCATTGGTCGCCCTGATGAAGCAAAGGTCGCTAAAGTGAAGTCAGATGTAAGAGCGTTGCAAACAGCCTTAGATTTATATCGTCTCGATAATGGGGTATATCCTACTACAGAGCAAGGTTTAAAAGCTTTGGTTTCAAAACCTACTTCTGATCCGATTCCAACTGCGTGGCGCCAAGGAGGTTATATTCAAAAATTAAATGATGATCCATGGGGCCGGCCGTATTTATATGCAAATCCCGGTGAGCATTTAGAGGTGGATATTTTTAGTTATGGTGCAGCAGGTAAGCCGGGTGGTGAAGGCATTAATGCAACGGTTGGGAATTGGAGTGACTAATCTTGCTCTCTAGGCCAAAGCGTGATCAAGGCTATACATTACTGGAGCTGGTTGTCGTTGTTTTTATTGTTGGTTTGATAAGTGCGGTTATTTTGCTGCGTAGTGGTACAGTTCGATTTGAGCGTAAGCCGGCTTTATATGCACAGCAACTGCAGTCATTTCTTCAGGTTTGTCAGCAGCAAGCAATTTTGCAACCCGCGGTCATTGGAATTCTCTTTAGTGCGGATAAATTTGGTGCCTATATTTTTCAGGAAGGCGATCAGGCGAAGTGGGTAGCGATGGCAGGAAAAGATAATTTTTGGAAACCCCGCGATATTCCACAAGATCTTGCTGTTCGCATTACAGCGACTGTTACTTTTCATGCGGGCGTTATAACGCCTCAAATTGTGATTCAGCCCAGTGGTGATTTGACGCCCTTCTCAATCGATATTGGCTATACCAATGAACCATTGCGATATCGTGTCAGTGGAAATGCTGCGGGAGAAATAGTGCTACAGGATCTAAAATGAAAAAATACCTAGAATTTCAGAGTGGTTTTACACTGATTGAAACCCTAATTGCGCTGGTGATTGTGAGCATTTCTTTCAGTGCGATTATACTGTCCGTCAATGAAAATGCTAGAACATTAAGAAAGCTTCAGGAGACTGTAACCGCATCGTGGGTTGCCGAAGAGGTGATTACCCGTGCACAGCTCGGACTCTTGAAGGCAAATACGAGCACTCAACGAATGCTGAATCAAGATTGGCGATGGGAGCTCAAAACAAAATCCACAGAAAACCAATTCGTGCAAGAAATTGAAATTACTGTCTACAATCCAGCGCAGCAAATAGTTCTAACCTCGATAGGATATACGGGGGTCCCTCGTGAGCAATAAAGAGGCGATCCATCATCAAAAAGGCTTTACCTTGTTAGAGTTGGTCATTGCGATGGCTGTTTTTGCGGTGATTATGCTTATGGTGATGGGAGGTTTGAATATTGTTCTTAAATCGCAAGATCAAGTCAGTGCAAAGGCCAAGCGATTAGCTGAGTTGCAAATGGCTGTTGCAGTATTAGTTAGAGATTTAAATCAAATAATTGAACGTCCCGTGAGAAACAATGCTGGCGAATTAACAGATGTTTTATCTATCAAGCCCAAGGATCTTATTCGTTTAGAATTTACTTCAGGTGGCAATATCAATCCTAATCAGATGTATCAACGAAGTACATTGCAGAGAATTGGTTATGGTTTAGATAATGAGAATTTAATACGATTTAGTTGGCCAGTTTTGGATCGTGTTAGTGATACACCAATGCTGCGCCGTCATGTGATTGGAGGTGTTCTAGGTTTGGATGTAGAATTTCTCAACAATAAAGGTGAATTTATCAATGATGGGTCTGCAGCCATCGCGATTTATATCGATATTGATTTTGGTGTATATGGGCATTATCAGCGTACCTTTCCTTTGTATAGAGAGGTGATTAATGCACCGAAAAAATAAAAATCAATCAGGTTCTGCGATTGTGGCTGTATTGTTGATTGTTGCGATTATCAGTATTATTGCTGCAGCGTTGATCGTGCAACAACGAATCGATATTCGCAGAACTCAGCAGATTCAAACAGCCAATAAGGCCTATCGTCATTCACAAGCTGCCTTATATTGGGCGGCGAGTGAAATTTTAAGCTCTGCCAATGAAAATCCATTACCTGACGGCCAGCTTTGGGAAAAAGATTTTCCTAATACTATTGTTGCACAATTTCGAGGGAAAATGAATGGACATCTTGAGCGGTTAGATCAGAGGATCAATCTCAATTCATTTGGTCAACAAACTACAACAACAACCCAACAAGATTTAGTCAAATTAGTATCGAGCAAAAATCCGGAAATTTCAGAGAATGAGTTGATGCAGATAATGCAGAGTGTAGGCGAATGGATATCGCCTGATCCGGCAAAAAGTGATAGTTATTACCTCGGGTTGAACCCACCTTATCGTGCAGCACATATTCCTATGGCAAGCCCTTCAGAGCTTCGTCTTGTGGTCGGAGTAGAAGCCAATATATTAAATCATTTAATACCCTATATTATCACCTTGCCCACCTCAGAGGCGAAAAATAGCAACTATTATTTACTGACAACAGAAGTCGCGCTGGATGATCAGAATCTTCGTGTGTATAGTATACTGTATCTGGACTCGGACTCTACAGTCAGGGTGTGGTGGTCAACCTTAGGGACCTGGTAGGCATGAGTAATAATCTATTTATTCATATCATTGATGATACTGGAAATCTGCAATGGTATTCAGAAGGCGAAGAGGCTGCTGCTGCTGTTTCGTCAAAAGAAACATTAGCTGCAAAATCATGCTATAATTTTGATGCTGAGGTGGTCATTTTTGTGCCCACTACGGATGTTTATATTACACGTGCTAAATTGCCTGCACTTTCACAAGTCAAATTACGTAAGGTAGTGCCGTATGCAATTGAAGATGAAGTGACCACGGATGTCAGTGCTTGCCATTTTGCCATTTCATCACCCGATAGCGGAGGTTTTACTGCCATCGGAGTCGTCAATCGAGAGCGCATGGACGCTTGGTTGCAGTTGTTACCCGCTGGACTTAAAGATCATATCAGTTTAATGACCCCTGACGTCTTTGGTTTACCCTGGAAACCAGGTGCTTTGACAATTGTAGAATTGGGCTCTCAAGTATTAGTGCGACAAGATCAAGAAAGTGGTTTTGCCATTGAAAAAGAGAATGTGGTAGAAATTCTCGCTCAATTTATGCATGAAAATAACCACACATTTTCAGAAGTGCATTTAATTTCACGGCAGGCCCACAGTGATTTAGAAAAGCCTTTAAACGATAATCTTAAATTGCACATCATTCATCAAACAATTGACTCATCTTGGATTCAATTCTTTGTAAAAAATAGGGATGAAACTACTTCGCTCAATCTTTTGCAAGGTGATTTCGGCTCAAAGTATTCCGTTCAAGGAATTCCGCGATTAAAGAGAATTTTCACCACAATGCTAATGGCTTGGCTCTTGATTATGTTAAGCATTGGATTTATCAAATTTTCCATTTTGACCTTTCAATCCCATCAATTAAATAATCAGCTTGCTGTAATTTATAATGAGATATTCCCGGGTGAAGCTGCCTCAGTGAGTCCCAAGCAGCGGGTTCAGATGGCTTTGGTGGCTGTAAAAAAAGCCAAGGAACAAAGCGTATTTATACGATTGGTTGCTGCAGCCTCACCAGTTTTAAGAAATCAAAAAGGGATTTCTATTCAAAGCGCCATTTTTTCGAATTCTCAACTGGAGATACAGTTAGAAGCTAGCGATTTTCAATTGCTCGATAAAGTGACAGCAGATTTGCGTCATAAAGGTTTGATTGCTGAGCAAAATAAGGCCACAAAAGTGGGTTCGGTGATTCAATCACAACTGGTGATCAAGGAGGGCTGATATCCATGGAAAAAATTATACCTAATCTATCTGAGAGAGATCGGCTCGTTGTTTTTTATGGTGGAATCCTTGCTGGATTATTATTATTTTATTTCTTGATTTGGTCTCCGTTATCCGAAAAAAATCAGGCACTGATCGATAGCAATACTCAAACTCGCGAGCTCATTGATTGGATGCAAAAAGCAAAGGTCCAGCTCATTCAGTTCCATCAACATACCAAAAACAAATCCCCTTCAGCGGCTTCCTTGCTTTCAACAATAGAACAATCCATTAAACGAGATCGATTAGATTCAGCAACCCCGGATATTAAACAGCAAGAAAAAAATCGTGTTCAAATCACCTTTGCCAATGTCGATTTTATAACCGTTATGCGCTGGATAGAAGATGTTCAGTCTGCCTCTGCCAGTAAAATTGTCAAAGTCACGATCCAAAAAACCGGCAAGCCTGGCATGGTTCACCTCGATATCACCCTAGAGCGGTGAAACAGAATGGCTGATAAATAACGATTTTACAAGGCTGAAGGAGAAGTGATTTTGAAAGAGGATCATGAGATGCCAAAGTGGCTCAATGATATGGTTTATAAACTTAAGCAGTCGGCCCTTACTGTTACAGTCGATAGTCTTGACCAATTAAATGTCTCTGAATCAGTGAAACCCTTTCTATTAGAGATTGTTCAATTATCAGGCGAGGGTGAGAAACCTGCTCTTGACTCTCATTTTATAAATCAAGCACAGACACTAGGGTTCAAAGAGATTGAAGAAATTTCAACGGTGGTAGAAGTTGTTGTTAGCTCACAAAATAAGAAGGCCACGATTCAATATATTCAAAATCAGATTGTTTTTCCGCCGCCAAAATCTACTGTCACAATCATTCAGTCTGAAATAGAAGAGAAAGTACGTGGTTATTTATCTAAAATACAGACGGCCGATGTGATTCAAGAATTGGAAGAATTGTATATCCCTGGTGAAGTTTCTTCTGATCGATATTACACAAAACCATCCAATTTGGAAGATGAAGTACAGTCATTTTTAAGTGATCCAAAACTCAGTTCACTATTGCTACTTGGTGAGTCAGGATTTGGTAAAACAATGTTCTGCCAAAAATTATCCTTGTCATTGGCAAGGCAATATGAAGCTGGTAAACCTATCCCTCTGTACATATCGCTTCCCGCTGTACCGAATGTATCAGTCAATTTAATATGGCAGTTCTTGATAGATAAGGGATTTTCCGCTGAGGAGATAGAATATCTCAAAAAAAATAATGAGTTTGTTTTTATATTAGACAGTTACGATGAGGTTTCATCATTTAAAAACAATCAGTTGGTAAATATTTACACCGCCAATCGACTACATGAGTGGAAATGTAAAACCATCACATCTTGCAGAACAACTTACATCATTAATGCGGCGCAATATATACGCTACTTTTGTCCTTATAAAGAGGAGAGAATGCTTCGTTCTCAATTAAAAGAACTATTCCTCTGTCCGTTTTCAGCTGAAAAAATACGAGCCTATGTTCGAGCATATCTGAGAGTCAAAAACCAGGAGATCCAACAGCTCTGCGAGAATTCAGAACTCGATGAAAAGTGGTTAGATCCTGAAGCCTATAATCTTGCATTTTCAGAACTTTATGGATTGCTCGAGATTATTAAAAATCCGTTCTTGCTAAAAATGACAATGAGTGTATTGCCTGCGTGTCATGCTCGCTTTAAGGATGAGCTTGATACTAAAAAAAGAAAGCTCGTAACCTCATTAGACCTGTATGAAAAATATACTCAAGCCTGGTTTGAGCGACAGCTTGATAAATTAATTTGGCACACAGGTGGGGCGCCGCAATATTCTAATGGTCAATATATGCCCGAAATTACTGTTATTGACTATCAAAATTTCTCACAAGAACTTGCTGCCAAAATGAATGAATTGGGGTTGGTCAGTGTTGATAGCAAGGATCCCAGATTCAAGAAATTCTTTGATAAAAGTGATGAAAGGATGGTGTTTGTTCGAAAAGGGGTCCCTCTCAAGAATACAGGAGACGATTGGTCTTTTATTCACTATAATTTCCTGCAGTATTTTATTTCAATGGATGGGTTGGAGAAACAATTGGCTTTGGAGAGTCAGTTGCAGACTTTAATCAATCTGAACTGAAAATCTGGGTAACTTGAGAAATCAACCATTATTAACTAACCCAAATTTTGAATGGTAATATATGATCCAAAAAGGAACTGACACATATCTTAGTCTCTTGGCTGAAACTTTGCATGGGTTTATATCTGCTGATAAGGCCAAGGTTTTAGTGGTTCAAAAAAATGATTTAGATAAAACTATTCCAGGTGGATTTTTCTATACACATGCTCATGAATTACTAGAGACTCGTGGTTATACCATAACTGAAATTATTCTTGTGGAGAACTATGAGCGCACAATAGAATTACTGCTTGAAAAAAGTGACAAAGGTCATTTCATAGTATTTCATAATTACGAGGCGTTGGGCCACTTCCAAAACATTTGGATAAAAAGTAAATTGTATCGATTTGAGAACGTTAAAATCGTTATTACTTGTGATGAAAAATATTTGACAAAAGTCAAGGATAGTTCGGTGTATTTTTCTCCGTTTTTTTCTGAAAGACGTCAAAGAGACGGGTTGTTATCGCTATTTTCATTATCATCTCTCAGTTCGCAGTTCAGTCGCACAGTCGCTGAAATACCTTTAACTGGTCAAGATATGACTGTAGATGAACTTGTTTCGCACCCTCTTTACAAAAGAAGCTACTCTAGAGAGGAAGTTAGTAGCCAACTATGGGCAGACTCTATTCTTAGAAATGACTCTCTCACACGGCGATTGGTCGAGATATATTTGAGGTTGATTCATCTTAGTAGATTCAATGAAGCCATAGGAACGATGGCATCAAATGCTTTTAAAATACTCATCATGGGCAATGTTAATTTAAGTGGTTACGATTTTACTAAGATATTTGCACCCGATGCAGACTTTATAGGTGGTTATTTTGATAGCACCTTATTTAGAGGAGCGCGCCTACCAGGGGTGGATCTATCTTTGGCCTGGGCAAGAGATGCTGACTTTAGTGAGGCTGATCTTAGTGGGTGTCACTTTGGAACGCTTCCCCACATTAAATCACAGGCTACTGTACATGCCATTATATTGAGAGCTGATTTAGATATCATATATACTTCAGATGGTAACGATATCATCGCATGGCGATTATCTAATCTGACAAAAATCAAAACTTACAGTGGACATAGCAAAAAAGTCCTTTGTCTTTGTTTAGATGCGGATGGAAGCACGCTGTTTTCAGGAGCTGAGGACGGCTACATCAATATATGGAGCACTTCTAACGATGAGTTTTTCAAATTAGAAGGCCATCGTGGCGCAGTTAATACCCTTTCTTTAAATAGTCACGATTCTTTTTTGGTATCTGGAGGAGCAGATGGTACGGTTAGACTATGGGAAATTAAAGATAAGAAGGAAAAGGCTCGGCACCCTATTGTGGCAAATTTTGGAGTCAGATCCGTTTCTTCCTCAAGAAATACATATTGGATAGCTTCAACATCGAGCGAAGCAGTTTTTCTCTGGGAACCGTTTGAGAAAAAACTTATAAAATTAGTGGGTTTTAAAAAAAATATGGCCAGTGTCGATATCAGTGATGATGGGGAGGTAGTTTTAGCGGGGTGCATTGATGGAAATATTGTTTTGTGGAACTTAATGAGTCAGGACAGACCTATTTATTTTTCTGGCCATAAGGAATTTGTGAGTCGCGTCAAGCTTAGCAAAGACTTAAATTCATTCATGTCAGCCTCGTATGATAAAAGTATTCGTCTTTGGAAGATAGATACGAAATCTTCATTAATCATTAATGGTCATGAAAACAGAATTCATGATGCTGATTTAAGTGACGATTGTCGGCAAATTGTATCTTGCAGCCATGATCAAACAATTAGAATATGGAATGTTTCTAGCTTTCAGATTAAGCAATCATCAGGTCATCAAGATTTGGTGAAAGACATAAAATTTAGTCCTGATGGTCGTTTTTTCTCTTCCGCAAGCTCTGATACCCTGGTGAAAGCATGGGATATCAATTCTGGAATAGAGATTGCTAGTTTTTCTGGTGGGAATGCAAAAGTGATCTGTCTACATATCAATAAAGGTTCCACACATATTTGCTCAGGTAGTGATGATGGAACTATTGTGGTTAGAAATATTAGGACAGGGGAACAAAAAATAATCACTGAATTTACAGTTCATATCAATAGTATTTATTTGAATCATATGGCTACAAAAGTCTACCTAGGCTTATGGGATAATACCATTCGAGTTTTTGATTTAGAGACAAATGAATTGCGCATCATTGGAAAGCATGGTGACAAGGTAAATTCGATTGATCTTTCAGATGATGAGTCTCTACTAGTTTCCGGTGGTGTCGACAAAGTCGTATGCGTTTGGAACTTGAAAGATCTGTCCCTTGTTCAAAAGCTATCTGGTCATACTTTTATTGTTATAGGAGTGAAAATCACTGCGGATGGGAAATATGCGGTTTCAGCAGGTATAGACAGAAGTGTAAAAGTTTGGGATATCGATAAAAAGGAAGAAATCAGCAGCTTGGGTGGCCACAATAGCATCATATGGTGTATAGACTTGAGCAAAGATGGCAAATATGCTGCTACTGGTTCAGCCGATAAAACCATACGAATATGGGATATTCAACAGGGAAAACTTTTGTACCTCATCGATTTAATTAATACACCCATGGGTATTTCTATACAGCATGATAAATTAGTTGTGGGTTACGATGATGGTACAATCCATCTGTGGAAAAAAAATACTCAATTCGATGATAAATGGGTGCTTCATTGGTCGTCTAAAGTCTCCAATTCAGTGCTTCATTTGGCGAAATGCAGATTTTTTAATACAATCGGTCTTTCGTCTATGGACAGAAGATTAATCTCTCAAAAAGAGGGGCTGCTAGAAAATTCAACTGAGCTTATTTTATGAAGATTGAGATAGAGGATTTTGTTCACAAAGACACAGTGTCTAACATTCTGTTATGTTCTAAAGATTCAGAGATGCATCCCTGTCTAGCGATGGAAATCTACGCAAAACTTCAGTAAAGCAATTTCTCGAGTCGATAAATACCGTACTTTGATCTTTCGACCTTTATTAAAAGTTACTGGTTTTCTCAGGATAAGCTGTAGTACATCCCTCTTATTTTTGATAAAAAAAGTAGGGTGACTAACTCGTGGTATTGTCTGATACGTTGCGCCCAAAACGCTGCGCTGGTTCTCTCCGACTCTATCTGTTAAGATTTAGGCATCATAGTACTACAGAAGAGCCATAATCATGAGCAAACCACAATCAACTGCTTTACTAGAACGAGCTTGCAAAGTAATCCCAGGAGGCGTTAATTCGCCGGTGCATTCATTCAATGGGGTGGATGGTACGCCTCCCTTTATTAAGCGGGCGGAAGGGGCTTATTTGATTGATGAGGATACGAATCGCTATATCGATTATGTATTGTCCTGGGGGCCAAAAATTCTGGGTCATGCCCATCCGAAAATAGTTGCGACTACCCAAGCAGCTCTGGCTAATGGTTTGAGCTACGGGGCTGCCACAGCTATTGGGGTTGAGATGGCTGAGATGCTCGTTAAGTTAATGCCTTCTCTGGAGCAAGTTCGATTAGTGAATTCCGGTACGGAGGCTACGATGAGTGCTATCCGTTTGGCTCGAGGCTATACCGGACGCAATAAAATTATCAAATTTGCCGGTTGCTATCATGGCCACGCCGACTGTTTGCTGGTGAATGCGGGTTCGGGTGGTCTGACTTTTGGCGTGCCAAGTTCTGCTGGAGTGCCCGAAGATTTTGTCAAACATACGCTGACCTCCGACTTTAATGATTTGGAATCAGCGAAATCTTGGTTTGAAATTTATCCGAATGACATCGCTGCAATTATTGTTGAGCCCATTGCTGCGAACATGAATTGCGTTTTACCCAAACCTGAATTTTTACCAGGTTTGCGAAAACTGTGTGATGAGTATGGCACTGTACTGATTTTTGACGAAGTCATTACCGGGTTCAGGGTAGCATTGGGCGGTGCTCAAGAGCTGTATGATGTCAAGCCGGATCTAACAACACTGGGAAAAATTATCGGTGGTGGAATGCCTGTGGGTGCTTTCGGTGGGCGAAAAGAAATTATGGCCTGTTTGGCGCCACTGGGTCCTGTGTATCAAGCAGGAACACTTTCGGGCAATCCAATTGCATTAACGGCTGGTTTGGTCAATTTAAAACAATTAAGTGAATCACAATTTTTCGCAAAATTAACCGCGAAATGTCAGAAGCTCACAGAAGGTTTGGAAGCTGCGGCTCGTGCTGCAGGAGTTCCTTTTAAAACACATCAAATAGGTGGATTATTCGGATTATTTTTTACCGAGGGTGATGTGTATAACGTGAACGATGTTAAAAAGTGTGACATTGAAGCGTATAAACGATTCTTTCATCAAATGCTGAAGTCTGGGGTATATTTAGCGCCATCAGCTTTTGAAGCAGGATTCATGTCGATTGTGCATTCTGATGCTGATATTAATAATACCATTCAGGCAGCTGAAAAAGCCTTTCGAAATTTATAAAAAGGCGGGGGGGGTAATTTTGTGTACCCCTATTACTTTAGGATTTTTCAGAGGCTTTTTCTTTGAGTAAACTTCGGATGTCGGTGAGTGTTTCATTGAGTATGAAATATACCATGATAAATTCCAGCGCTACTCTTAGAAAAATTGGACTCAAGATAATCACCATAATGCCGAGTAATATCTCATGTTGTGAAACGATATCATAAATTCCGACTATCGTCGTAAGGATAATGCCTACAATATAGCTAATGCGAAGAATCCATGGGGTTAACATACGACGAAATGCAAAAAAATCATTCACTTTAACGATCTCCCTGGTATGATTAGTCGTTTAAAAACGAGAGACTCGAACAATGGAAACAATCTACACACTGCTCTTTACCCTCTCGCTGCCCTGTATCTTGTTGAGACTCTGGTGGCGCGGTCGGCGTTCACCAGGATATCGACAAAAAGTCCCTGAGCGATTAGGTTACTATAGCACAAAAAAAATGCCCTCGAATACTCTCTGGTTACATGCGGTCTCTTATGGTGAAGCTGTGGCGGCTGAACCTTTGATCGCGGAATTGCTGAAGCGCTATCCGGATCGACCCTTATTAATCACAACAATGACACCTACAGGGGCTGCTAGAATTGCACAGCGATTTGGGGATAAAGTCATTCATCAATACATTCCTTACGACTTGCCAGGCCCAACGAAGCGATTTATGGAGCATAATCAGCCCAGTGTTGGTATTATTATGGAAACAGAGTTGTGGCCGAATTTACTGAAAGCTTGTTCGAAATTTCAAGTGCCAATTTTATTGGCGAACGCGCGATTATCAGAAAAATCACATAAGAATTATTATCGCATAAAAAAATTAACCAAAAAAATGTTGGATCAAATCGATATTATTGCGGCGCAAAGTGAATTGGATGCTTCACGTTTTGCTCAACTAGGAGCAGATTCTCAGCGACTAACAACCTGTGGGAATATTAAGTTTGATGTGGCTCCGCGCCCAGATTTGTGTGATGCCGGTTTGGAATGGCGAAAGCACTGTGCTGATCGTCCTCTGTGGATGGCGGCGAGCACCCATCCGGGTGAAGAAGAGCAAGTATTTTCTTCGCACCAAGCTATCTTAAAGCAATTCCCCAGTGCGCTGTTGATTTTAGCTCCTCGCCATACTGACCGAGTGGAACAGGTGGTAGAATTGTGTCGGAATATTAATTTATCTGTCGAACGGTACACGCAGAACGAATGCCCTTCGTCAGGTACTCAAGTTTTTATTGTTGATGTTATGGGGCAATTACCTAAATTTTATCGAGCTGCTGAAATTGCTTTTGTAGGCGGAAGTTTAATGCCTATTGGTGGGCATAATATTATCGAAACGGCAAGTGCCCAAGCAGCAATTATCGTAGGGCCTCATATGCATAATTTTACTGCTGTTGCAGACGAGTTTAAACAAGCCCAGGCTTCAACATTGGTGACCAGTTCTGATGAGCTTGCAAAATCTGTCTTGGATTTTCTACAAAATACTGCTCGGCGAGAGAAACAAATTCAACTGGCTAATGTTATTGTAGAAAAAAACAGTGGTGCATTAGAAAAATTGTTGAAATACACGGACATTTTGTTGAAGACAAAAAAAACAAGTTTCTCAGGGATTAGCCAGAATGCTTAAATTTCTGATATGAAATTGTTTTGTCTTTATCTGGTTTTGCGTTAAAGCGTTTGTAGCTAATTTCCTCGGGTTCCTTGTTCAGGTCCGCCATTTGATCAGGGATGCTGTGAGGAGCAATTTCAGTGTGCATAATATCGGCATCAGTAATCATCACAGTTCTTTTTGTTAGACAACGATTGATCGACAAAATATCTTGTGGTGACAATGTGCCAGCTGTTTGTTTCAACAATAATGTTTGGAGTAAATAATCATATTCAGCCGCGACTGTAATGCTTTCGATGTTGTAAAGTTTAGATTGTGCATCCAATACATCAACCATGGTGCGAGTTCCAGCGTCCATGGAGGCTTTGGTGGCTTCAAAGGCGCTTTGAGAAGAAATAATCGCTTGTTTATCGGCACGAATTTGGCTAATAGCTGATAGAACACCCAAAAATGCATTACGTGTTTGCGCAATAATGCTTCGGTGAGTGAGCTCTTCTTGTGAAAGTGCTGATTGGTAAAGGTATTGAGCTTGACGTGTTAAAGCAATTGTGGCGCCCCCATTGGTTACTGGCAAAGTACCAGCTATGGCCGCAGTGGCCACTTTTGTTTTTGCAGAGCCTGCATTGTTAAAATTATCTTGATAGTTGTAATCAAAAGATCCCTGCGCTTCGATCACAGGAAGATGACCCGAAAATTGTATTTTAATATTTTCTCTAGCAACCTCAGAGCCATATCGTGCGGCTTGCAATGAATAGTTTTGCTTTTCAGCTGTTTTTACCCAGCAATCAATATTGAGAGGTTGAGGTGAAATCAGCGGAATTTTATCTGAGACGCCGAGTAAAGCGTGGTAACTTTTGCCTGTAATTTGACGTAGCTCTTCTATGCGATTTGAATAAAGATTTTTAGCTGCAATTTCACGAGCGACAACATCGTCAAACCGAGCTTGCGCTTCATACACTGCGGTAATCGCGATGAGCCCAACCTGAAACCGATCTTTGCTTTGATCCAATTCAATTTTAATAGCGCGCTTTTCTGCTTGTGTGAAGCGCAAATCTTCACTGGCTCTGAGAACAGAAAAATAGGCTCGTGAAGTGCGTATCATCAGATCTTGAGCTGCAGCGCTTAGTTTTGCAGCAGCTTGTTTGGCTTGCGCATTGGCGCTGCTCAATTTGGCCCAATTAGAAAAATTAAAAATACTTTGGGTGGCGGAGAGAGAATAAGTGGTTGTGTTGTTATAAAATTCTGCGTGCGCTAAGGTGGGATCACCGACCAGAGCGGGATTTTGAAATTCATCGGAGTTATAAGCGCGAGACAAACTGCCATTCAATGCTACTTGTGGTAAAAAATTTGAAATACTCAAAGGAATATTCTGTCTTACGGCTTGGAAATCCGCTTGTGCGGCTTTAAATGCAGGATCACTCAGATAAGCGTCTTGGTAAACCGAAAATAAATCAGCAGCATGAGCGGATAGGGCTATGAAGCTTATGGTACTTATTAAAGTGAATTTTAGGCATTTTTTAATCATTAAAGAAGTCCTTTTCCATACCTGAAGCTAAAATCTAAACCCACTCTGTTCTTGAACATGCGGCAATCGGGGTCGTACTCCTTCAAACAAAGGAATTTCTTGCCAGACACCGGCCGATTCATGATGAAATACGGTGGCTTGCATGGCAGGTGCATTTCCAATGACTGCATAGAGTCGGCCATGAACGCTCAACGATTCGCGTAGTTCAGAAGGAATCGCAGGGACAGATCCCGTTAGCACGATCACATCGAAAGGAGCGTCAGCCTGCCAGCCTGTGTTGATGTCTCCTTGTACAAAAGACACATTGTTCAAGCCGAATCGAGAAAGTCGTTCTTGTGCAGTCGTTAAAAGGTCTTGATAAGATTCAACGAGATAGAGATGCTGCGCTTGCTTTGCGAGCAGCGCGGCTAAGTACCCACCAATAGCACCGATTTGCAGGACTTTCTCATGGGGTTGAACTTTCAGTGCCTGTAAAATATGCCCCTCTTCACGGGGTGGCATCATGAGTTGTCCATGACCGACAGGAATTTCTGTATCAGCAAAAGCGAGCTTTTTGAATTCATGGCTCACAAATTGCTCACGCGGCACTTCTTGGCAGAGTTTCAGGGTGCTCTCGTCCAGTACATTCCAGCAGTGCAATTGCTGGGTGATCATGTTGATTCTGGCTTCATCGGAATTCATCATTGCCTCATATCTCACTTCAACGGTAGGGCCCCATTCTACTCTGTTCTTATGCTCAAATAAACTCTAAAGAAAACAATCAAGCATAGGGCGGAGCTTCCCGTGCCCCCTATTTCGCGTCGGGTCTTACACGCGTCATCGCGGGCGAAGCGCGGCGATCCAGATATTTTGCGGGTGCTGTTATGCTATCCATCTCAGTGCAACGGCTAAGGGTTCCAGTTGATTCATGATAAGGCTTGTGGCATATAGTTAGTTTGATAGTTTGGAAGCCACACTGTGAACAAAATCACCCCTTTTACATCTTCTGATGTCGAGATTGAGTCTGAAAATACCGTCTATGATGGCTTTTTTCAGATCAAAGCCCTGACTCTCAAGCATCGGGTTTTTGCAGGAGGGTGGAGTGGGGTTATGCAGCGCGAATTATTTCGACGCCGACCCGTAGGGGCTGTTTTACCCTATGATCCGATTCGTGATGAGGTGGTGCTGATTCAGCAATTCCGCATAGGTGCTTTGAGTCAACAAAATCCTTGGTTAATAGAATTGGTCGCCGGTATCACAGAACCTGATGAGCCTGTGGAAGCCATGATTCATCGTGAGGCCCATGAAGAAGCTGGTATCGAAATTTTAGAATTAGTGAAGCTCTATCAATATTGGGTTAGTCCGGGCGGCAGCTCCGAAAATTTAACTTTATACTGTGGCCGCGTGGATGCGACAAAAGCCGATGGGATTCACGGGATACCGGAAGAGCACGAAGACATCAAAGTCGTCACCATGCCCGCACAGCTCGCCATCGATTCCATCAAAAATGGCCTGATCAATAATGCCGCCACGATTATAGCCTTGCAGTGGCTCGAATTAAACAGAAACAGCGTCTTTCGCTGATCTCATGGGGTTTGAAAAATGAAACGATATATGTGTTTATTATGTGGTTATATTTACGATGAAGAACAAGGATGGCCCGCCGATGGTATTGCTCCTGGCACGCGCTGGGAAGACGTCCCCGAAGATTGGCTCTGTCCTGACTGTGGAGCCAGTAAAATCGATTTTGAAATGGTCGCGCTGGTTTAGTCCTCGTATCGCAAGTTTTGCGACAAGTTATCCGTGAGCCTTATTTGCCAGATCACCAACATCCACCCTTACGAAGATGGAGTCACCCACTGCGGTCAGTGTATTGTCAGCATATACTTCGCAGAGTACTCGAGTCTTACGGGCAACTTCCCCTTCTACACGTGCTTTGAGTATCAGTGGCACCCCCATGGGGGTAGGCCTGATATATTTAACGGTCAAAGAGCCAGTAACGCAATCAAGTCGAGGTAAGGTTCCTGGCTCACGGCCTTCAGCACGATAGTGGTATGCCATCACGGTCCAGTTCGAATGACAATCGACTAGACAAGATAGGAGTCCACCATAAACCAGTTTCGGCCAACCCAAATATCGATCATCTGGTAAGTGCTTCATAATAACGTGCACACCATCGGGATCCCAAAAACTTTTGATTCGCAAACCATCCAAGTTTTTTGGCCCGCAACCAAAACACACACCATCAGGTGCCGCAAGATCTTGTAAAGCAATCATCGTGTCCTCGTGTCTTCAGTTGTTCGTGCATCTCGAAAAAGCAGAGTAAAAAATTGCTTTCATGAAATTTTTTCTGCTATTTATCAAGGTTAGAATGACATTAAAAGGGTTTCACAATCACAAAAATCACAGTACCTATAAGAATCAAAACAGGTGCTTCATTGAACCATCGATAATAAATATGACTGTGTTGGTTCCGATCTTGCTGAAATTGTTTCATAAAGTGATAACACATTAAATGATAAACCCACAACAAAATCACCAAACCCAATTTGGCATGAAACCAACCTTGACTCAAATACCAATGCGGGTTTAGTAATACCAGCCAAATTCCTAGCACTGTTGCAATAACACCGCTGGGCGTCATAATGCCACGATAAAGTTTTCGTTCCATAATTTTAAACCGTTCAATGCCGACTTTATCTTCAGCCATCGCATGATAAACAAAGAGTCGTGGCAAATAAAAAATCCCTGCAAACCAGGTTATCACAAAGATCAGATGAAAGGCTTTGATCCACAGCATTGACTTAATCCTCTGAGAGCTCAATGGGTTTATAATAATCAAAAGAATTGACTAAGTCTAATAACGATAGCAGTTTATCTATTTTTCATTCAAGTTGCGCCGATATTTTTAAATTCTAAAATTACTGTTTTTCGCATCTCTGGATAATCGGCTATCGGTTTGGGGTAGTTCAGGGGATGGGCAAGTGAACCCTTAGCATAGGGGTTGTGTATGACCTTGTTACTGAGATGGGCTAATTCAGGGCAGAATTGACGGATAAATTTACCTTCAGGATCGAAGCGTTCAGATTGGGTTGTGGGATTAAAAATGCGGAAATAGGGTACGGCATCGGTGCCGGTTGAGGCGCTCCATTGCCAACCGCCGTTGTTGGCTGCTAAATCGCCATCGATTAAATGTTGCATGAAATATTTTTCGCCAAGACGCCAATCTAAAAATAAAGTTTTGCTTAAAAACATGGCGACAACCATGCGCAAACGATTATGCATCCAACCGGTTTGATTCAGTTGCCTCATGGCAGCGTCTACCAAGGGGAATCCTGTTTTTCCTTGACACCATTGTTGAAAATCATTTTCATCATAGCGCCATGGAAGTTTGTCGGTATTTTTCTTAAAGGGTTTGTGGCGGCAGACTTCAGGATGAAAATATAATATGTGTTTGTAAAATTCACGCCAGATTAATTCTGATAGCCAAGTTGCGGGTCCTGGATATTGTTGAATATGGTCAAAATTGTTTATTTCCAAAGCGTCTAAAATAGCTTGCACACATTGACTGGGAGAAATTACGCCCTGTGCAAGATAAGGTGATAATTGGCTGGTGCACGGGTTTGAAGGAAAATCTCGTTCTTTATGATAATCTAGAAGCGCGCGATTGCAAAAGTGATCTAAACGTTTTTGGGCCCATGTTTCACCTGCTGGCCATAGCTCTAAATTAATTTTTGAGGGAAACGCTTCTAAATTTTTTGGGATAGGGTCAGGTTCCGTGATTAATGTAAATTTGCGTTTGGAAGAAGCGATGGGTTTCCAGCCTTCATGTTCAGAGGCTTTTTTAAGCCATGTATTTTTGAAGGGGGTAAAAATTTGTAGTGGCCTGTTTTGTTGGCTTAAAACCGTGCCTGGTGGCATAATCAGTTGATCATCGAATTCTTCTATCTTCACAGATTTTTCAAGCGTCTTAATCACGAGTTGATCGCGACGAGTTTCATCCAGTTCATATTGCTTATTGAAAAAAACAGCATCAATTTTGTATTCATTACACAATGCTTTTAATAACTGGGGGCATTCAGAAAAATAATCACACTGTCGTATCAACAAAGAAACACCAATTTTCTTGCAGCTTTCGGAGAGAGTGGCCAAATTATTTAAGATAAATTGAATTTTGCAAGCAGCAGCATCGTGTCGCTGCCAGGTAAGGGGCGTTATAATGAAAACAGCAACAAGACTATCGCAGCTCCGCATTGCTGCATCAAACGCTGTATTATCAGCGAGCCTTAAGTCGCTACGAAACCAATGTAACCCACGCATAATATTCCCTTCTTCGTGTAATCGCTCTCTTGTTCCCCAGTTCCTGAGAATAGGCTTGTCTTTTACACAAGACAACTATTAGCCATTACTTGTCTTGTCGAGAAGACAAGTTCTGCCTGCTTCTTATCTTATTGAGAAGACAGCAGGGGGCAGCATGCAAATTTATTGGATCACTTTGACTTTCGCAAAACGGCGCTTGCCCACCTGATATATATTTGATTCACCAACAGGGATAACAAGCGTGCGGTCGCTGATTTTTTCTGCATTAATCTTTACGCCGCCTTGATCGATGAGACGGTTAGCCTCCGAGGTGGTTGGAACTAAACCAGCGGCTTTGAGTAAATTGCTGATTAATAATCCATCGCCATTTGCTGAAACAGTGAGCTCTGGAATATCATCCGGAATCTCGTGACGGGCAAAACGTGCGAAAAAATCTTCTTTGGCTTGAGAGGCGGCAGCAGCATTGTGAAAACGCTCAACAATTTCTTCCGCTAATTTTATTTTAATATCACGCGGATTGAGGCCGGATTTTGTTTCTTCTCGCCAGCCATTGATTTCTTGCATATCACGGAAGCTGAGCAATTCAAAATAACGCCACATCAAATCATCGCTGATGGACATCAGTTTTCCAAACATATCGTTAGGCGCATCACTGATACCTATATAATTTCCGAGGGATTTTGACATTTTTTGAACCCCGTCAGTGCCCTCCAATAAAGGCATCATCAATACGCACTGGGGTTTTTGATCGTAAGTTTTTTGTAATTCTCGACCCATCAGCAAATTAAATTTTTGATCGGTTCCACCCAATTCAACATCCGCTTTCATTTCAACGGAATCGTAACCTTGCAATAAGGGATACAAAAATTCATGCACAGCGATGGGTTGCTCTGAAGTATAGCGTTTGTGAAAATCATCGCGTTCCAGCATTCTTGCAACGGTATATTTTGAAGCGAGTTGAATCATAAAACTGGCAGGTTTATCTTTCATCCACTGTGAATTAAACATGACTTGTGTTTTTTCTTCGTCCAGAATTTTAAAAACTTGTTTTTCGTAAGTTTCAGCGTTACGTAAAACTTCTTCCTGGCTTAGCGGTGGCCGAGTGGTGTTTTTGCCAGTCGGATCACCAATCATTGCCGTAAAATCACCAATTAAAAAAAGAACCTGATGTCCCATCTGCTGGAATTGTCGGAGTTTGTTGATGACGACCGTATGCCCAAGGTGCAAATCTGGCGCCGTGGGGTCGAGCCCCAGTTTTATGCGCAGCGGGCGTCCCTCACTGAGTTTTGCTTTCAGTTCAGATTCTACGATGAGCTCGGTAGAGCCTCGTTTAATTTCTTCCATCATTTGATCTGGTGACACGGAGAATACCCCCTTTTTCAGCAAAAACGGATAAAAGTGGCGGTTGAGGTCAGATATTTCTCACAAGGCGGTGTGGAAATCACTGAGCTTTCAATGAGATCTTTTTATTTGACCTCATCGCCTTCTCAGGTTATGGTATACCACTGCTTTTGCGGATGACAACGTTTTTGTGATGGAACAAATAGTTTCCCCGGTTAAAGGAAAACCCGTAGGAAGGAATAATATATATGAGCAGTCAACAGCAACAATTCAGCTCTGCAGGCTTTATTACCAGGCCATTGTGGCAGCAACATACCCGCCTGTTATTGGTATTGGGTGGCTCATTACTCACTCTCGTTATTCTCATGGCCATTTTCAGTCATATGGGCAGCAACGAATTCGTTCTGGCAGAAACCCCTTTACCTTTTGAAGTTGCAACACCCACGCCGACCGAAGAAGCTCCTCAGCCTGTCGCTCCCGTTCCAGAAACGCTGAACAGAGTCAGTGTCAAAGTACGTCCTGGTGATACTTTGGCGCATGTGTTTCGGCGATTAAATATTAATCTTGGTCAATTGCACGCTATGGTTTCCGCGCATCCTCGTAATAAAAGTCTGATGCACGTTCATGCGGGTGACAGAATTCAGCTCGCCTACGACAATCAACAAACCGTTCATGAGCTGGTTTATCGACCGAATCTCACCACGCAGTTAACGATTAAACGTGCTGCAGAAGGTTATGAATCTCGTTTGAGTCCTATTAAGCTCGAGCAGCGTCAGGCCTACACGCACGCTGTTATTAAGAACTCTTTATTTGCCTCAGGCAAGCGTCAACAAATTGATGGTCGTTTACTCAGGGAACTTGTTGAAATCTTTCAATGGGACATCGATTTTGCAAAAAATATCCGGTCGGGTGACAGTTTTAGCATTCTTTATGATGAAAGCTACTTAGAAGGTCAAAAAGTGAGCACAGGTCACATCGCAGCCGCTGAATTTACCAATCAGGGCCATACGTACCGTGCCATTCGCTTTGTGGACCCGAAGGGGCACGTTGATTTTTATACGCCCAAAGGTGTCAGCATGAAGAAGCAATTTACCCGCACGCCGGTTAAATTCTCTCGAATCAGCTCCACTTTTTCACTGGGTCGATGGCATCCCATTCTGCATCGGTTACGACGACATAAAGGCGTGGACTATGCTGCGCCCAGCGGTACGCCTATAAAAGCCACCGCCAGCGGCCAAATTGCCTTTAAAGGCCGTAAAGGGGGGTATGGAAATGTGGTTGTGATTCAACACGGCCGTCAATATAGTACATTGTATGGACATATGAAGGCCTTTGCCCCAGGAGTTCGCGCGGGTAGTGCGGTTCGTCAAGGTCAGGTAATTGGTTACGTAGGAATGAGTGGTCTCGCAACGGGGCCGCATCTGCATTACGAATTTCTAGTGAATGGCGTTCACCGTGATCCTTTGAGTGCTAAATTGCCCCAAGGCAACCCCGTGCCTTATGCCTATCGTCATCAATTTAAGGCTCATGTAAATCGCATGTTGGCTCATTTACAGACCCATAAACAGGTTGAGTTAGCGGCGGCCGGTGCACGACGATATAATAAAAACGCCTAGTTTTAAGCACTATTCTACCCAGATCAGGTCTGTACAGCAGAAACCTAGGCTATAGGCTATAATAATAAATGTGGCAGATAAATATGAGGTCAATATGCCAGCATTAACAATGACGCCCTGCTATTCTATTATGCTATGTTTCTTAGCGGTTGTTCTGATCGTTATTATGGCAGTGCCTTTGATCGTCATCCTATTGCGGAAGATATGGGATGTGATGAATGTTGCTCTTGTAAAAAATAAAGATTATAAGAAATAAGGCTTATTCTGATTCAGTATCCGATTCTGGATCAGCCGCTGAGAATGAAGATCCGCAACCACAAGTTGTCTTTGCGTTTGGGTTTCTTATAACAAAACGCTGCCCATCCACATCATTTTTATAGTCTATTTCTGCGCCCATTAAATATTGGAGGCTATGAGAATCCACCAATAATTTTACGGTAGCAGTGGGCAAATTTTCGCGTTCAACGATTTTTTCAATGATGGTGTCATCGTCTGCAATTTTCTCTTCGAAAGCAAAACCATACTGAAATCCGGAACAGCCTCCACCGGTGATAAATACACGCAAATTCAAAGACCAATTGCCTTCACCCTCGATTAATTCGCATACTTTTGCCGCTGCGCTATCGGTAAATCGTATTGGAGGTAATTCTGCAGCTGACTCATGTTGAGTCTGCTCGGGTTTAGGTTGTACTACACTGGACATTGCTTGCTCACCTTTTCTTCATTGTGCGGGGCAAATGTTTTCCCCTACATTACAATTATAACAAAAAATTGCGGGAGAATACAGGGAGTTTAAGGACAATAAATATGCTGTTATTTACAGGGTTGAATTGAAAATTTGTAGACAAATGTCTCTAAGAATCTCTGAATTTCGAGGTCGCTAAAAAATAGACTGGGAGCTATTACCTGAATGTGATTCAGAAGTGGGGCGACGCTTGCAGGGGCACTGGTAATTAATTTATGTGTGCCTGAAGGTTTTGAACTTTTATAACAGAACCCTCTGTAGCATCGAGAGCCTTGGCTCCTTGGGGTGCACTAACAGTAAAATTTTGTACCTCCATGGTGGAGCCCTGAATGCTAAATAATGGGGCTGGATTATGAGCAGGAGGCGTGGGCATGGTTGCCCGTGATTCAGGGCGAGGCTGCCCAAAAAAATTGGAAGTTTTAGCTGCTGACAAGTCTTGGGAAGGCCTTTGAGCTGGAACAGCCGCAGGTGGTTGTGCATAAAAATGGTATTGATGATGAACGGTTTGATGCACAACGGCTTTTTCTTGTTTTTGATTGTTTGGTTGTAGAACTATTTCAACAACGCTGGTAATTTGATCAATTTCTTTCGGATTTAACTGTTTTATCTCTTCTAAAAATTGAGTATTAGAAGCTAGGAACACATCTTTGTTCGTACGATTGAGAATCTCAATTAAAAACGCTTTAAGGGGATCAGAGAGGTTGAGTTGACCAAAATTATCGATCGAAAGAGTTAAGTGAGACTGTTTAAGTCTAACAACCATGTCGCTAAGCCATGTCGGGAGTTCTGAGCTTTCATTCATAATTAGAAACCTATTAGATTATTAGTGCCATCATCCGGTGATTTTATGCTCTCAAGTTTCAGTAAATTTGTCAAATGTGGATAAGACCAAACAGATATTGCGCTCAGCCATGAAGGGGGCAGGTCAATGCAATATTAACATTTGGGAGATAAAATCAAAAGGTTTTATTATTGGATCAAGTATTTACCGTGGCCCAATACAATTACCGAGGCCACGGCGATCACTCTTCTTATCAAGACTGTTGCCTCAACGCCTCTATTGAAAACACAATTCCCCATGCACTAGCACTGTTTTGGATGTGATCGCGGTTCTATTGCGTCATTTTAGGCAAATTTGTTTATAATAACCCCATTTTCGCAGTACAGACTCTAAATTGTACACAGTTGAAGGCAGCACCTACAAAGACAGCTCAGTTCCTGGATACAGCGGCCTTTGGTTTCGTTTTTGAGGATTTTTTTGGGGCTGCTTTTACAGACAGTTTATTTTTACTGTTTTTATTAAAAAGGAGCGCTGGTGCACTTAGACTACCTTTTTTTAACGCTGCTTTTGATTTGTTTGTTCCATTTGCTTGCGCAATCGCCTTGTTATTATTCACATTAGATTCGGAACCAGCAGAAGCATTTTGCTTTAGTTTAGGTTTACTATTTGAACTGACGTTAGTTGTTGGTTTTGATTTAGGCCTTGGTTGAGGCTTTGGCTTTTCAGGAGTTCTTGGCACTGGCGGAAGCAATGGAAGGGGTGTTGGCTGCATTATTTTTATTAATGTGGCAGTTGTTGAAAGCTTGTGCTGCTTGCTAAGATTGATATCGTCGTCTTCGGCGCTCTGCGTAGATTCGTGGGCACTGCTCGAATCAATAACTGAAGATGAAGGTGTCAACAATTGATCTTCCCCTGAAATAATACCGGCATCAGTGACGAAAGCTTGCTCTAAAGTGTCACGATTTTTACGAGCTAAAAATAATGTTTCCATGTCTTTGTTTGACTTTAAAAATTCAGGGATCCCTGCGCCAAAATTAAATCCATGCCCATCCCCTCGCACAGCGATAACGCGACTTCCCATAAATTCATTTATCGTTAAAATTGCATCTTCACAGTTACCGCAACACTTTTTAGCGACCCCCACATAAACTTCTTGTCCCTCAATCAATAAGTTAGCGTGATTCGCATAAATATAATCAACAATTTGTAATTCGGCATGGGGTAGATTTTTCTGTGATCGCTTCGAATCTTTTTTCAAAAAAATAATTTGCCCCAAACGTATCGCTTCAGTCATTTCAATTGAAAAAGCGGTTGGATGATTAGGCTCATGATAAGCCAGATAAACGGAACGAGTAACCTTATTGAGGGCAGTCTTAAATCGTGTCGAATAGATTTTGCTTGTCCGCATAAGCGCAACTTGATTTTGAGCATAACCTCGAAGTTTATTTTTTAAATTTATTGTAAATTTAAGAAAATTTGTGTAATCAGCCTCTTCTCGGCTTTTTTGAGTGACTGCTTGCAAATAAATTAGAACGAGATTGAAAAACGATGTCCTTAAACCTAAATTATTTGAAAAAATAAGATGGCTGCCATCAAAACAACAGGCGCTACAGACTTCATTCCCTTGAGTCAAAATTGCAAGGGAATCAAATCGTCGTTGACACGCCGGTGGAGATTCAGATTCTTTTTTAATGATCATAGTGCTGAATCCTTAGATATATTACAGGGCATTTCGAATGGTATAATTTGAACATGATTCATAATCTACAGCCAATTAATGTGCATACCAGCATAGGATCGCATAGTTTTTACCAATTTACATAAATATTCAGAGTATCATGGCCTGTTCGTATGTTGCAAGAGTTTGTATTAGATCAATTCCTTGATGAGTTCCTCTGAAGATCCGTGAGTATTACTATTTGGTCGTTGAGAAAAATCTGGTACGGTCAATACTTCTTCATAAAATAAAACTTCAGATTGCGCAGCACCTGGAACATCAACTCTGCGCTGGTGTGTACAATGCTCCATAAATTTTTCCAAGTGTAGAATTAGCTGGCTTCCCTGATGCATCTTTATTTGCACGTAAGCGAGAATCGCTGAACCCTTCAATTGGTTTCTGTTCATATCCATATCGCAAGGGATCTTGTAGATAAGCTGAAGCTTGTATCTGTGAAAGCAGAAATAGCAGGATGCCATCAGTATCACTAGAATACTCACCCACCTCGGAGAACAAGTCGAAGTGCCAAAAATACAGGGCGTAAGAGCACCACAGGATGAGTATCAAATAGACCAAGAATTTGATCGTGATCTTGAACCTGACTATCAGATTGATCAAACAGTCAGTTGGTGAAAAACTAGCTAACAACGTTTTTCGTCAGTGAAAAAAGTCAGAGAGAAAATGAGGACTAATTTTATGATATTAAAGCTAAAACATAACGTTAGAAATTTTTGGATTAAGATGATTTGATGTCGAAGTCGCTTGATGGGTTCTGGCCATTGAAGAAAAAAATATCCTGATTTTAAAAAATGTGCCATTGAATTTCCTTTAGTGCAACCCCTAGGGGAAGATAAATTGTTTTTGGATCACGGGGTTATCTTGTCTTATTTTAACACGATGCCATCTAAACTACTTGGGTTACATGGCCAAATATATGTCCTTGACGCTTCTGCGGGGGCCATGATACGCTCTTGTCAACTTTTATGTCATAAGGAGATTGACGTGGATGATCATATCGAATATTGCAAAATTTACCCACCCATTGGAATAGCACGAGTTGGGAATAGCGAAGAAGACTTCTTTATTGGGCCCGAGACTCCAGATAAGCTTGTTGAGCGCGAACAGCAAAATTTTAAGGATAGCCATGGACGCGTTCTGCGT
Organism: uncultured Gammaproteobacteria bacterium; assembly: GCA_964567285.1. Classification (GTDB taxonomy): domain Bacteria; phylum Pseudomonadota; class Gammaproteobacteria; order JAIEPX01; family JAIEPX01; genus JAIEPX01. The sequence goes on along the minus strand of CAZMLO010000001.1, from coordinate 19,952 downwards.
CAGGCAGCGAGATTTCGTATCTTTGCTTTTAATAGAAATAATCAAGTCATTAGAGAACTTACATCGGCAGAAGCCACAATAGAATGGTCTGTTGAGCTTGCTAACAAAAAATCCTCTTGGAATAGGTTTGAAGGTGCAAAAAAAGTTGCGGCGGTTGTTTCAAACCAAGGGAGAGCACCCGATCTGCGTAATGATCATATTACTGAGCCAGCTGAGAGAGCAAAATTAAATATTAATGGGGGGCAAAGAAGAATTTCAGGCGAAGGGCAGCGCAGTAAAGAATTTTCCGGTCCATTTTTAGGCCTAGACAAAGATGTTTACCTCGGAGAGTTGCGAACGGATGAACGGGGTAATTTACTAGTTCTTGGTGGTCGTGGGGTAGCCGGTACGCCGATACAAAATAATCCCTTGGTACATTATGCCAATAATGAACAATGGTATGATGATACTTCCGATGGTCCTGTTTCAGCAACGGTAACATTAAAAGGAGCCGATGCGCGAAATATAACTGTTAGAGGAAGAAGCTGGGTCATCGTTGCTCCCCCACACTATTCACCCTACACCAAAAGCGTCGTTACACTCTACGATGTGATGCAAGAGGCTGCAGTAGATCATGAGTTGATTTGGTCACCAGAATTGGGGGCTAGAGATGCTTATGATGCCGATACAGTTTTTCAGAGAGATATTTTACCATTGCTGCAGAGAGTTTCTGTTATGCAATGGGTTAGTGAAAAAGCCCAACGTGGTCACGGCCGTGGTACGCGAGGTGATTTTTTAACTCCAGAAAGTTTGGCTGTATTATCAAATCCCGAAGAGGCAAAAAAAGCAGATTCATTACATAAAAGAATTTTCAAATATTTTCGTACTCCATTACAGTATCCATTAATGAGTGAAAGCGCAAAATCTAGACGACTTAATCCGGACTCGCACGAGGCTCATATACAGGCTAATTTACATCATATGCCACCTTTATCAGGTAATGAAGGTGATCAAGAACATGGAGAACCAGAAACTTGGTTATCAGTGACGGCATTGCAGTACGAGCATTTGAAAAGATGGCAAGCTGGACAATTTATTTCTGTTAACGGCCAAAATAATAATGCAGGGCAAAATGTGGTTAATCCCCGTAACTTAACAATTGCTGCACTGGAAAGCTGCCAAGGTGGTGGATTTTATCCAGGTATGGAAATTACATCGATTGTTCGAGTAAAAAATTTTTATGGTACAGTGGACGGTAAACAGGAAGCCTTTAGAGTCAGTGATGCCTATACTGCAGGTGATATTACAAAATGGATGGCAAATCCTTGGCAAGCTGATTTTGATGAATGTGCTGGACATTGGTGGCCTGCTATACGCCCCGATGATGTATTACCTCAAGAAATTTTTGAAGAACTTAATTCAGGTGTTTCCAATCACGATATGCCAGCTACAGCATTTAAATTGAAAGCTTGGGAAAGGGGTGTTGGAATGCAAGATATCCCCAGACCTGGTTTAGCAATTCGTAAGACTGGAGCAGATGAAGAGTCAGCCAGTCTGTATCGACAACGTGCTGAGCAGGAGCTGCATTATATGCTTGCGCGTTTTGTTCGTATTCGATTTCATAGTATTTCGGCCCTGATTGTCAGAGAGGGGCCTACTGTTTTGGAGTCTGCAGAAGTTTATCGTTCCAGAGCGATTGCTTATTGGCAAGCCAGCGTTTTTACAACGAATGTTGATTTGCCCCCGGTAGTTCAGGATGAAACAGCTAACGAATATCGAACGAGACTTCGTACCCACCTCATTCAATATTTTAGAGATCAAATCGTACTGCCTGCTGTAGGAAATAATGAGTCTCCTGACCATTATGTTACACGAGTACAAGAGGAGATGGGCGGAAATAGTCAATTACAGAAGATTTTAACCATAGAGTGGCGAAATAGGCATCAAAACGCCAGTAAAAATGATCTTGTACAGAAATGGGCTAGACTGGGATTTGTCGTACCTAAACAGTTGGGGCGTGATAGAACTGTCCTAGTAGAGACTGAGCGTGAGCAATACGATCTCATGAGCTTTAGGGATTATTTCTATATTTGCATGAACAAAAATAGATTCTCATCTTTTTTTGATGGTAGAAATAGTATGGCTCGTAGATTAGCGGATAGTTTTTTTGCTCAAGCAAAAGCTATGTACCCAGAGTTGAGTCAGGATCCTTCTCAAGCTCATTACGCTCCATTTGAATATACTAAAGATCGTCTTCAAGCAAGACTCGATGAAATATATCGCATTAATCAACGTGATGTTGAACAGTATGTTGCAGGGAAAAGTGCCATATTTAATTCTAAAGAAGCGGTACGGCAACGGATATTACAGCTTTCCCCCTTCAATTTACTTGATGGTGCCTGGCTTCAAGGTGTGAATAGCGCAGGAGTTCCTTCAGAAGTTAAGGCGCTGTTGCTAAAAGTATGGTTTGATGAAAAAGGCAATGGTAATTTAGCGGATGATCATAGTCGCGTGTACGAAAATTTACTTCATAGCGCAGGATTTTACCTGCCACCCATAGAATCGAGAGAGTTTGCTGACAATCCAGATATCTTGGAACCGGCTTATGCGATCGGAGTTTATCAGCTTTGTGTTGCTGCATTCACTGAAGAATACTTACCAGAGATTTTAGGGATGACCTTAGAGTTAGAATGGGAAGCAAATACCAACGCAAGAATGGTTAAACTTTATGATCATTTTGGATTTCCTTCCTTATTCTATTCTTTACACCTAACAATCGATAATGCCGCTGAAGGACATGGCGCATACGCAAAACGAGCGGTAGAGATTTACTTAGATCAAGTTTTTGCTAAAAGTGGTAGTGCGGGTGTGAAAGAGCAATGGGAAAGGATATGGAGTGGCTTTGTAGCATTTGCTTATGTAGGAGGTCCGAACTTAGGCTATTTGCGTTCTAATCCACCTTCAGCTCGAACTCAGATGATTCGTATGCTAGCGTCAAAGAAATATTATGGTTCACGTAACCATGGAACTCAAGCATTGGGTTATAATAGCATTAATCATTGGTTTGATGAACCTGATGCATTTTTAGATCAATTGGCAAATTCTCACCTTATAGTACGTGGGAATGCTGCCAAAAGCCCAATTTTTGAGTTGATGACTCCAACCGGAAAAATGTATAAAGTATTTACAGATCTCGAGATAAAAAAATGGGAAGCCTGGATTAATTCACTAACACCTAATGAGGATATAGCGTCGCGAGATCATAGTAATCCTGGTGAGGCTATGATGAGTCTAGTGGATATTATGCGTGCAAAAGGTATCGCATCTACTGGACACCAAGGATATGATTTTACGATATCTGTATCGGGGGTCCCAGTAACAAAGCCATTAAATTATTGGTTCACTTTTGATGATCCTCGTGTCGTGATGCTAGCGCTAAAAGATACCTCAGAAGGTTGGATTATTCCTGGGAATCTTGAAGAAAGTAAATTTTTTGATAAATTATCAGCTCATTCTCCAATGTCGAAAGTACTATCAATTAGTCTTCCAGAGATTGGTAATAAAACGGGCAAAACTATTATTGCGGAATGGGTGAGAGGTGGTTGTATTGTACCAAATCCAAAACCTGATTTAAGCTTTTTAGTAGCACCGTTATTAACAGAAGAAGGTGGTTATTCTCCTTTGTTATCATCGCCTGAAGTAACACCTGTAGGGTCAGTGCTTACGAAGGCTGCAGTTGAACCAGCAAGGTTTTTCCCTGCAGCACGTCGTGCTCATGAGTCGCAACACGTTCCGCTACTTCGAGCACCTCAAGGAGGGCTATCAGTGTTTGGTCGGCCAGTAAGACATCATGCTCCAGATGTTAGACAAGAAGTGCTCGAGGAGAATCAAGGTAAAGCCGTAGTCAACCTTATTGATCCAAAAGAGATTAACCAAACAAGTGGGCCCGGATTAGGTGCGGTGCATTGATGTAGGTTGATATCAGTTGGATACAACATTTGACGTTGTGATTATTGGTGGTGGGCCTGCTGGTTCTGTGCTTGCACGCCTACTGGCTTCGAAAAATTATAAAGTCGTTGTTATAAATGAGGAGTATTATCATCGGTTGATGACAGTTGGCGAGACACTCTCGCCAGCTTCAAGACCGATATTGCACCGGCTAAAAATTGAAGATACTTTCGAAAAGAATCATCTGAAATCATATGGTAATCGATCAAGTTGGGGTTCACCTGTACTGAATGACATAGACTTCATATTCAGTCGGTATGGTCACGGATGGCATTTAGATAGAGCGCAATTTAATCAGGACCTTCAATTGGAGGCTATAAAAGCAGGTGCAGTGTTTTTAAATAATGCTCGCCCAGATTCGCTTGATGAGCAAGATGGTTGTTGGGTAATAAAAGTAAAAAAGCAAGAGCCAGTCACCTGTAGAGCTCGTTATATAGTTGATGCCTCTGGACGTTCTCGATGGTTACTTAGAAAATTAAATATTCCTATTACAGAATATGATGAATTAATTGCGTTCGCAGGTTTGTTTTCGACTAGTGAAAAAAAAGATAAAGATTCACGAACATTGATTGAAGCTGTATCCGAAGGGTGGTGGTATAGTGCATTATTGCCGAGTTTAGACAGAGTAATAATTTTTTTCACAGATATATCAACTGGTTTATCGCGCAAGATGACCTGCCAATCTGAATTTTTATCGCTCATGAAAAAAACTTTGTTTATTCAAGAGTATCTGGATAAATATAGTTATGAACTGACAATACCCCCAGCTGGAAGACCCGCAAATAGCTCAAGAGCAGAACAGATAGTGGGAAGAAATTGGTTGGCATTAGGTGATGCAGCAATTTCCTTCGATCCTTTGTCATCACAAGGAATCATTACCGCAATAGAGGCTGCAGAAGTAGCTGCTGAAGCTATTGAAAAGGCATTATCAGGTGATCAAAGTCAATTAAGTGAATATATTAATTTTGTCTCTAGTAAATATGAAAAGTATCTTGAGGAGTATAAACGCTACTATTCAGAGGAAAAGCGTTGGATAGGACGGCCATTTTGGAAGACCCGTTTGAAATCCCTGGCCTGATAAACTCATAAGAATGTCAATTACAAATCCTTTGAGTGGATCAGTGAGATTGAATTAGCTGAAATTATAAATGGAAAGAGTGAAGTGAGATCGTTGCATCCTCCTAAATTTTCCTGTGTTTGTCAGAAGATGCTAGCTTTATTCCTTTCGCAGAACGTTAGCATAAATGCTGTTAATTTGAATATCGGCTCCTGGTAATGCGGATACTTCTGAGCCCCCTGTAGGATCTGTATTTTTTACAAGCAAATGCTGAGTGCCTGGGGCAAAGGGTAGTGAACAATTATATGGTGCAGAAAGCAAATCCAACTTAGCCAGCCGGGGCTCCACTATTGCTATCAATCCACACCTATCAGGACTGAATTGAGATATTTTAGGAGGTGACGGGACATTTATGATGCTGTGATTTTCATAAAGTTTTGTGTACGTTTCATTTTGTTGCTCAGCATCATAGAATTTTCTGAGCAATAGTTTAAGTGTATTGAGATAACCCGATTCTTTGAATTGAAAATCTTGCCTGCTCAATTGGGGTGGTACCGTAAATATACAAGTACAACCTAACTCGTTACTAAGATCAACATCTAGATATTTCCCTTGCAATAAATCAGATTTTACCTCCGAGTAAAATGCTTTTGAGCTTTGTCTCCAGACTGTTGTTTGAATGCCGGCTAATTCTAAATGACTTATTAAATCGTATAAAAAAGTGACTATCCACCGATCACTCGGATCTGTATCAAGAGGTGGCAATCGAAATTCAATCATTATTCTAGGTCTTTCAGCTCCTGCTATTCTAAATAATGTTTCTGTTTCCGTAAGTAGGCTCAACATATTCTGTTGAGCTGGAGTTATTGCATCCGTATCTGCCCATGTCAAAGCCAATTGTTCTGAACGCAATTTTCGGTATATTTCGTGTTTTGAATATCGAAATTCTCCACGTGGAATGCTGAGACGAAAACAGAGGCTATCGAGATCTAAACACCATTTGTTTCGATGAGGGTTATTGGATTTGCTCAGCGCGTCTGCTAGTCCCATTAGAATATTAATAATTTGATTAGCATTTGATTTATTAACCTGTAAAGAGGCTATGGTGTCTAAATACTGAAGCACTATAGCCAAATTGGGCTCCTTATTTCCGGCATCTACTAGAACTTGTCTTAATTGACTGAGTTGTGCCATAACAGAGCAAGAGTGATTTGATTGAGATTTTTTCATTGAACTCGTTTGTCCTCTTTTATGGTTTAAATAGAATTGATGGTGGTTGTATTGACAACTGAAGAGTGAGATGAAGTATACTATTTTCTTATACTACAAGGGAAGAGAACATGCAGGAAACAACAGTCCCGATTACCTTCAGTGGGCGAGTTCGTTTGAAATCGCTTATTATTATTCGTCAAGAAATGCCTTTTCAAGCTAATTTATTTGATATCGTTAGAGGCAAATGGCAGCTTCCTAACGCTCATAATCCAATGATTATGCGCCCTGAGGTTATGCGTGAATTGGAAACCAAAATGCAGGCTCAGCCTGAAAATCGTAATTTTGCTCCTGTATTAAGACTCTGTGGTGAACGTGGTGTGGGCAAGACCCACATGGCCATGCAATTTGCTCATGCTCATTACGAGAATGCTCGTTTCCAATCCGTTGTTTGGTTGAATATCACTGACAACAATTTAGACTCACTGGAGTCGCAGTGGATCTATTTATGTGCAGGTTTGGGCTTGAAACTGAGTGAAGAATTGTCGTTAGCTGATATGATTACGCTTGCCTATCAAAAAATTATATCTTATGGCGAAGCATTATTCGTTTTCGATGGTGTCGAAGATTATCTGAGCATAGAGCCTTACCTAAAATTCAACAACCCTGCCATAACGATTCTCATTACTTCGCGAAATGGAATTACCTGGGGTTATAATGATCGACATTGTGAACTCAAGCCATTTACTGAAGAGCAAGCGATTTCTTGGCTAGAACAATGGTGCCAAAGAAATAACAGACAGAGTGAGAGAGAGCATAATAGACAACTAGCCCTTAAGGCTCAGTGTCACCCTTTGAGATTACAGGAATTAGCCACTCTAATAACCCATCAGACGGGTTCAGCACAGCATACGGTGAAATTTCAATCCAATGTTGATATTAATGTGATTGAGCAGGACGAGTTCGCATTTCGCTTTTTGGGTTATTGTGCTTTATTGTGTCCCTATCAAGAAGTCGAACTAGAATTTTTTGTTTTGCTTTATAAGGGTGATATGAGGTTTGAAGTTACTGAAGCAATATTTTTATTAAAGCAACATGGCATGATCGGCTACCCGCGTAAGAGCAACTATTTTTATACACCCTCTATATTAGCGGATATAGGACTAAAAGGGCTCAATAATAAAGACAAAATCGGCATGATAACAGAGCTATTACAAGTAAGTTTAAAAGTTTTATCGCCCAACAATGCGTCTTCCATGATCAATCACATTTCTCATTTAGTGGAAATATTTCTTGAAATGTTGGATGTTGAATATAGGAGGAGTCCGACTTTCTCAACATTTTTTCAAAATGTCAGGTCCGCTCGATTGCTTGAAGTGGTAAAAGATTTCTCGCCACTCCAATTAAAATTTGTAGAATTATATAATCAGATTCTGAGTAGTAATAATCGTGATATGTATGATTCATTGAGAAATTGCTTAAAAGACTTGCGTGAGTCTTTTCAGCAAAAGCCATCTTTAGAAGTGAAATATGATAAAAAATAGTTCTAATTCAATTCAGGGCTCACGAATGCACGTTCAGTAATTTGCATCAACTGTGCCACATCTTTCCGAGCTGTGGCGATTTTTGCGAAGAGGTCACGTACTTGTTGGTTGTCATGAATTTGTTGAGATTTTTTCAAACTCTCCAATGCCCTTGCATATTCTTGTTGATGATATTGGCACCTTGCCAATTGATACAGTGCTGCACCAAGATGTTCGCTCGCAGGTGTCTTTTCGATGACTGATTGCAATAAGGTTTTGGCTTGATCAAACAGAGATAATTGTATATAGAGGAGCGCTTTTTGAATAATTATGCGATCTGTAATTTGATTATTGCTATCAAAAGCTTTAATTTTTTCTAAAGTATCTTTGCGTTGTTGTTCTGCTTGTTTTATCTCAGTGGCTAGCTCCTTATCCTTTGCAAAATTAATAGAGTCCATTGCACTTTTTGTTTCGCCAGTCTCTAAATAGCAGCGGACGGTCAATCTTTTAAGTGCTGTATTGTCATTACTAGGGGGAGCCATGCTAATAAAGTGCAGAGCAAGCACAGGTTGATTCACCTGCAGGCAGCGTTCTACCAGTTTAATGCATGTTGGCAAATCCAGTGGTTGATCACTCATCAAAATGCCTTCCAGAAAATCGACTTGTGGTCTTGGCGCGGGTCGAGATTGCAGTGCCGCCATAAGAGTGTAAGCCTGTCGAGTTGTACCGTGATTGGGTCCAAATTTTCGATTGTAATATTGATAAGCTGCAGCACTATGCTCATACGCTGCATCATAAGATCCTAACTTTACCTCAACACCAGCAAGTTGTAGCTGGATCATGGCAATATCGGGGTGGTCTGTTGTCTCGAAGCCTGCTATCGAGATATTTAGGGCGCGTTCTAGATATTCTTTAGCTTTGCCATGTTCTTTTAAAGAAAGGTAATTGAATCCTATGTTCATAAGGGGATGCGCAAGTTGAAGATGATTTTGACCGAGTCGTTTCTCAAAAATGGGCAATGCGCTCTGCAGTAAGGAAAGTGCTTTGGCTGGTTGCATTTCTGCTCTACACATATTGGCTAAATTATTTAATGTTCTAGCCACTTCAATATGATCAGGTCCCAACGTGTTTTTAAATATACCTAGCGCCTTTTCTCCGAATTCGCGTGCTAAAGGCAATGAACGACGATCTAAATACACGCAAGAGATATCATTATAAACTTTAGCCAGCTCACGATGTTCAGTGCCAAAATTTCGTTCTAATATCTTAATTGCCAGTGTCATGGACTCAATCGCTTTGTCAAGATTGCCTTGGTCGTGATAGGCATTACCTAAAATATGAACTGTACGACCAGCTTCTGGGCTATACCCGCCATAATATTGCTGCTGAATTTTCAATGCTTCATCAAGTAGAGCTAAGGCGTCCTCTGTAATGGCGAGATTCATGATGGCGTTTGCTAAATTAAATTTAGTAAGAGCCACCTGAGGGTGTTGTGCGCCTAATTGTTGAACACGGATTTTTAGGGCTCTCTGCAGCACATTCCTGCCATCTACAGGACGACCTACGCCACAATAAACATTGCCCATACAGTCCAATGTTTTGGCAACTTCAAGATGATCCTTGCCAAATCGTTGCTCATTGATTACTAGCGCTTTTTCAATTAATGGCAGCGCTGAATCATGTTGATTGAGGTCTGAATATATTGCAGAAAGATTCTCCAATATACCCGCAACTTTCGGGTGGTCATCACCATAAGTTTTTCTCTCTGATGCTAGAGCACGATTTAATAGACTAATGGCAGTTTCCGAATCACCCAATTCTCGATAAGTGGTTGACAGGTTAATGTATAATGAATTTAATTTGAGAGTGGAAACTGTTTCGGAGGCTTTTTCTAAAGCGGGTAAGATGGTCGACAACATCTCATGCGCTTTCTGAATCTTGCCCAAGGCAATGTACGATCCCGCTACGTTTATTATTGCTATAGCACCAACGATGGAGTTACCTTCATATTTAGCATCATAGGTTTTTAGTGCACGTAAATGATAAGGTAAACCTTCTTCTGGTTTACCTAAACTCTGATAACACAAACCGATTGTGCTCATGAGTGAAGCAGCATAGCCCTGATCGAACTCAGGCACTCCCTCCAAAATATCTAAGGCGAGTAAACCACGTCTCAATGCTTCTTGATATTGCCCGAGCTGCTCTTTCGCCTCAACAATTCTTATTTCCAGGCAGGCTAATTTGAGCATGACTCCTAAATCATCAAAGCATTGATGTGTTGCCAACATTGAATTTACAGACAAAGCATGGGCCATCATGACGATTAGTCTATTCTCATTCTGAAGCGGGTCTGTGCTTTCACTCAAATAGGCGAACAGTTTGCTGACGATCATTTCAAGAATTATTCGCTTTGTGCTCTCATCATGGTTGAGACGAATAACTTCTTGAACCATTTGGTGTATTCTAATAGATCTTGTCTTTTGATCGGTAGAGACTATTCCGAATTGACGCATTGATTTAATTGCTTGTTGGTTCTGCTCAGTTTCTCGGGTCCAAGTTTCAACGAAATTTCCTAATATTGGCATTTCGGGTGCCAAATACGAAAGACCTGCAATGATATTTTGAGCATTAAGATCTTCTATGTGTTCTAACGATAAACTCACCGCTATCCACAAAGTTTCTTGATGAGGGTCCTCGGAGAGTGGCTGTGTATCCAGTAATTTTTTTCGTGTAGTTTTTTTACTTTCATAAAGATCAATATAAGTATTTATGTCGATATTGCGGGTGAGTATATAGCTTATAGCTTGAGCTAATGCCAAAGGAAATCGTCCTAAGCATGCTGCCAGTTTTTCAGCATCTTCCAACGAAACTTTTCGCTCGCCCAAAGCCTTTGAAATATATTCCACAGCTTCTTCTAAACTGAATATTGATAGTGGGCATTGAGAAAATTGTTCAACCCAGCGTTGATCATCACGTGTTGTGACTAACAGCCGAATGGGGCTATTGTCTGGCGGACAATATTTACTGACGTCGTCATAATTCGTCGCGCTGTCAAAAACCACTAATACTTTGTGTTGTTGACTAAGAACTTGATAGACACAACGAACAATACCAGTTTGGTCGAGCGGTTTTGTATCAATTCCCAAAGCTTGTGCCAAACGCAGGAACTCAACATTGATTTGATCTACAACGCTAGTATCAGCGTTTAACCATACCACCGTTTTAACGTGCCTATCAGCCAGCAATTGGTGTACAAATTGGATTGCCAATTGTGTTTTACCGATACCGCCTGTGCCAGTAATCTGAGGGGTCTGCTGAATTAATAATTGGTTTGAAGAACGAAGAAACATATTGGTTAAGTCAGATAAAGGTTGTTTGCGACCCGTGAACGTTGATAATTTTGCAGGGAGCTGCCAAATCGCTGTAAATGATGGAGTTATTCTAGTATGAGATGCGCTGAGATCATTTGACATTCTTAAGGGGTTCGAGGGCATTTGGCTATTGAGCGCCTTCACAGTTGCATCGATCTCCTGCGCATCAGGTGTGCGAGTCAATTTCATCTTTACTTCCTTGTCATTGTTAAGTAAATGATTGGGATTGTATAGCATATGCAATATTTCTCAATACGCTACATAGACCCTGCCTTGTGTGGACTATACTTCTTATATTTGAGGTGTGGTATCGTAATACTAAGAGTGCTAAAAAATATTGTGTGTGAAGTGTCTCAATTTCTAATTGAAATTATAACGAACTCCGAGCCACGCAGATTGAAATATTATGCATTCTGTTGCAATTTCGGTGGTGAAGCTCCAGTTTTTATTGAGTTTGTAATCCAAGCCCAGCGCTAATCGTGGGATGGCGCTAATTCCACGGTCGATAACTACATCAGCTCCAAGCTTAAGACTGAAATCGAGATTATCATTGATATGTGTTCCTACAAGAATGTTAGTATCAAGATAAGGAAGAATATACACAGTGTTAATATGACCATTAACGCCAAAGAAAAAAGTGGAATCAGCTCGAGCCTGCCAATTAAACCCACCTCCGAATCGAGCAGTAGGAAATGCCAGCGAATCAGTTTCAGTATCATCGAAGATTTTTCCGAGATTAGGTACAACCATGATACCACCTTGTAATTCCAAACTTGGTGTGGTCATCATGGCAGGGGCATTTGAGTATAGAAACAAAAGCACTAAAACGGAGAGCAGCGATTTTCTCATTTTCAATCCTCTGATGGTTGTTATTATTCTAAACACTAAAGAGGTTATCAAATCTCTTTACAGGCAGTCAAAGAAATTCTACTATAACCAGAGTTTTACATAGACCACTTTTGCGAAGCATAATTTTCATAAATCGTCTGTAACTCTGGTATTCTTGTGCGTATCGCTACGATACTTTATACAGCATACCGGCTTGAGCCGTCAATTTGATCACTGAGGAGCTTAGAAATGAATGAATCCTGGAATATACAGTCCCCCAAACCCGTTAGTGGTAACAAGGAAGCCAATCAATGGGCAATGTTTGTACATTTTTCTTTGTTTGCTGGTTACTTCGTCCCTCTCGCCGGCTTGATTTTGCCGATTATTTTGTGGCAAATAAAAAAGGATCAGTATCCTTTTGTTGATGTGCACGGAAAAATAGTGGTTAATTGGATCATCAGTTTGGTTATTTACTGTGCAGTCTGTGCTGTCTTGGTATTCGCCCTTATCGGCATCGCCGGGTTTGCCATCCTTTTCGTTTTAACTATAATTTTTCCAATTATCGGTGGAATCAAAGCCAATCAAGGTGAGGTCTGGGAATATCCTTTAACGATCAAATTTTTTCGATAATCAATGTTTATATCAGGATTTCTAACATGAGTACTATAAATACATTTGAAATAGTTTTGAAGAACGGACAAACGCTTCGGTTAGAATTAGTAGGGAATAAAAATGCTGATCTGAGTCAGGATCATGCCTTAGGTGTTAACGTTTTTGTTAATGCTTTTAAAGATAGTCATGAGGCAGAAATAAAAGAGCACTTTCAATCACGCGAAAAAATTGTGGATTATTATCATCATCTAATTCAAGACTATGATATTGCCCCGTTTCGTGCAGGAAAATTAATTTGGATTCGCGCCTTTTTGGAAAATCAATTCATAGGCTGGATGGGGCTTGAACCCAATTTTAGAAATACAAATCACACCTATATCAGCACTTTCGTCCTTGATCCGCAGTTTGAAGGGGACGGAATAGGCCAAAAAATGCTCGCATCCATCACTCAGCACTGGTTACCAGAAACCACTGAACTCAATTTATTAGTTCGAAAAATCAATCACAAAGCTCTAGGCTTCTTCCAGTGCTTTGGTTTTACACTCGCAGAGGATATTGTTCATCACTATAATGATAATCCGCAGCATTGTCAGTTTATGCGTTTGGCAATCTTGCGATAATCCACTAACAATAAAAGAAAAAATTCTATAGGTTCAAGTCATATTTTAAAACACTTGAATAAGAGTATCCATGAAGCGAATATTGCTATACAAAATGCAATGCAGCCAGTTCTGTGTATCATTTAAAAAGGTATTTGTGATAGTTTATGACTGAGTGCGTTCAATTTATCGTTGGTTTGGCATATCTTGATAATATCGGATGGTACTTTGTTGGTTTGCTCATTCGATTTTTGAGGGCCATCCTGCCATTTAGATCCACCCAGAGGATTATCGGTGGGTAATAAATCTTCTGGCATAATGGAAAGAGAGGGCTCAGGGGAGGTGTTTGAACTTGTTTTAAAACCAATAACCCAGGCTTGGTCGTAAACAATTCCTGGCCAATTATCAGTGTTTGAATCTAACTTTAGACCAAATGCTTCAGCCAAAATAGGAATATTTTTGTGTTCCCAAGCAATTAGAACCGTTTTTTTGTTGTATTCGGGCTTATTCAAGATTTCTTGAATCATTTCCTGGAAATTTTCTTTCTTATGTGTATTGCGAATCGTAAGATTAAGTTGTGCTGCTGTAGGAGCCAGAGTTTGAATTGCACGAATTGAACCTTCTTTATCTTTAGGCTGCATAGCATAAATCGCAACAGGATTCTTGTATCGCTGAACAACAGCATTTTTGAGGAAAAAGTGTGGCAGCAAATAGGCGCGTTCGCAACCTTCGAAATTAAGTTCATTGCCTATGGCTGGTTTTTCTGCGTGCCGAATAATGACGACTTGGGCCGGGGTAGCCCAAGCCTGTGCACAAAATAACAATACTGATAATAAAGCAGTTGTTTTTTTCATGATCAAATTATTTTCTCCTGATATTAGCGTGTCTCATTAAGGTCTATAACATAGAATGCCATCTTGTGACTTTCGTTTTTAACTTTGCCATCAGATTGTAAGGTGGGCCAACTCATTGATGATTCAACGCCCATGTTTTTGATAGTTCTTCCGAGCTGATTCCACGGCTCCGGAGAAATGTAGTCGTTAGGTCGCAGCGGATGATCTTTATCTTCAATGATTTCCATATAGCAAATTTGAGAATCACCCTTCTTCTTGGCTAGCTCAACGGCTGTGTCGAACATTTTTTTAGTCAATTTTGAATTGGTTCGTTCATTCTTTGAAATCATAAAAGTGGATACATAAAGCATTTTTTCAGGACTAAATCCTTTCTTCTTGATTTGACTGATCGATTTTTCGGGTGAATAGTCTTGATCTTTAAAGTATGGAGAAGTTAAGGGGTTGGCTTGCATCACCCCGATTACCTTTCCATTTCTTTTGGCTACCAAGACAAATGCATTTGGATCGTTCTCAAAAATAGAGTTGTAATTTGTTTCTTTCTGATTAACATAAAGATAAGGATATTCCTTCAATACACTATAAAGAAAATGATCCACTGAAGAGCTGACTTTTTTCACCTGGGTATTTTTATAAGAATCCACGCTTATCGAAGCCAACGAGATTGTAGGAATAATAAAAAAAACTGAAATAATAACCAAATGAATCCGTTTGCAGAAATTGATAAAAAACATGTTCAGCTCCTTTGTAGACTCTATGAAGAACCCTAGCCTGGATATTGCAGAAACAATCTTCGTGAGAAGTGAAGGTCTGAGTTTTAAGCGCCATTTGGCTTAGGTGTAGACTCTGTGTGCAATATCCAGACCAGCAATAGGCTAAGCCTCCCTATCCAACTAGTCAAGTCTGATCATAATCCATGAAGGTTTACCTCCTTTCTCTAACACCTTGTAACCATTTAATGTAGAATGGAATGACGTTTCTTATATAAGGATGCATCGCCTTGAATTATTGGTTATTAAAATCTGAGCCTGGATGTTTTGGCATCGATGATTTGGCAAAGTGCCCAAATCAAACGACTTGCTGGGATGGTGTGCGGAATTATCAAGCTCGAAATATGATGCGTGATGAGATGCGGATTGGTGATCAGGGATTTTTCTATCATTCGAATTGTGATCAGGTAGGCATTGTAGGATTGGTTGAAGTTGTCAAAACTGCTTATCCCGATCATACACAATTCGATCCAGAAGCAGGACATTATGACCCAGCTAGCTCGCTCGAAAATCCTCGTTGGTTTATGGTGGATGTCAAATTGATTAAAAAATTCCCTCGTGTGCTAACTTTAGCAGAGATGAAGAAAAATCCCTTGCTAGCCTCCTTGGTAATACTGCGAAAAGGTAATCGGTTGTCTATCACGCCTGTTGCTCTGCAAGAGCAGGAGATTATATTATCCTATTTTGATGAGTGAAAATCCGCTCTTTAAGTGGCAACGGACGCGACAAGTAATTGTTTTAGCCTATAATAGAGAGGATGCCATTCGATTCATTGTGGGCTAAGAGGAACGAAGCTAAGGTCGGCACCTAGGTGATGATATGAATTCACATATACTGCTTTTACAGTTAGTTATTATATTGCTTTCTGCGAGAATCTTCAGCGAGGTAGCGAGTTATATTCGCGTACCCGCTGTTATTGGAGAGATGATTGCAGGTATAGTCATTGGGCCCAGTATCTTAGGTTGGATACAGCTCAGTGATCCAATACAATTTATGGCTCAGATGGGTATTATTCTATTGCTTTTCGAGGTTGGGCTTGAAACAGACTTAGGTCAATTAACCTCCGCAGGAAAAAATGCATTAACCGTTGCTTTGATAGGGGTAATATTGCCCTTTCTTCTTGGATTCTGGATCAGTTATTACTATTTTTCTTTCTCTCTGATGGTCTCCCTATTTATTGCAAGCACCTTAACGGCTACCAGCATCGGGATTACATTGCGCGTATTAAGAGACTTAAAAAAAGAAAGCTCTCCTGAGGCTCACGTTATTATTGGTGCCGCTGTATTAGATGACATCATTGGTATTATCTTATTAGCCTTTCTTTTTGATTATGCAACGAGCGGGCAGGTAAGCTGGTGGAATTCAGGGAAATTAATGTTATTTATTCTAATCTTTTTTTTCACAGCCCCTATAGCGGCAAAATTTGTTTCCGTTGTGATTAGAAAATGGGATCAAAAGAGTGAGCTTCCGGGTTTATTACCCACCACAATTGTATCTTTTATTTTGATATTTGCTTGGATTTCACATGCATTAGGAGCGCCTGAACTATTAGGCGGTTTCGCTGCTGGCTTGGCGATTTCTCGACAGTTCTTTTTGCCAATGGGTGTGTTCTTACATCACTCTCATGAGTTTAGTGAACGTATAGAAAGGCAAATGAAACCCATCATTCATTTATTTACCCCCATTTTTTTTGTGAGTGTTGGACTATCATTGAATTTTCGAAACCCCCATTTTTTGTCGCCTGATATCTGGGAGTTTTCGGGTATATTGCTGCTCGTTGCAATTCTAGGGAAATTGGTGTCAGGGATTTTTATAAAGAATATGAATATGATTGAAAAACTCATCATTGGAGCTTCAATGGTACCCAGAGGGGAAGTCGGTTTAATCTTCGCGAATGTAGGCTTAACGGCAGGAATCTTCAAAGACGATATTTATGCAGCGATGATTGTGGTCATTACTGTCACTACTATCATTACTCCCCTCTCTTTAAATGGGTTGTATCGACTAAGATCGAGAGGTGTTACCAGAAAATGAGTCCTCATCATGGAAAAACTGTCATTATGTGAACAGGTGCACGTTGCAAGTGGTCTTAGATCGTGGGCATCAGTACTCGAATCGATACGCTGAAATACCTCGGAAAATATAACCTCGTAACTCAATGATATCTCCATTTGCCTTTTAGTATGGATTAGCGAGTGAAGGGGTGGTCATAAGTGACAGATACATGGACTCCACATAGCTATAGTCAGCAAGTCTAGTCGATTGTGTGATGAGATTGACCTGGGCTGCTATGTTGTATAGGCTTTGACAATGTAATTCATAATACGAGGATTCCAACATGAAAAAAGATAGTTTTGAAGATGGCGTAAAATTATTGTGTGCTATTTTGTATGATGATCAACAATATATTCAAGCCTTTTGTGATGCTAATCCTAAGTCTGTTTATCCTATAGAATTTCATCGTTACGAATTTGAGTTTAAAGAGGATTTGAAGCATGTCGATTTTTTGGGGTTATATCATTATAATTTATTTGAGGTGGCAACATTTTATGGGTACTCAACCCTGGCTGAGCGATTTTCTCCCACCAATAAAGAATTTAGAGATGATGTAAAAAGAGTGTTCGAAAGATTAAAAGGGTATTGTTCAGCTATCATTAATCAAGATCTGAGTGCGATCGGCAAGTGGGGAGATTATGAGCTATCTTATATAATCCCAAGCTGTTTTATTGCTGAGCATTTTCCCAATCAGCCCAGATTCAGTGGTAATGTGACATTTTTAGATCTTGCGTTAATATGGAAGCTATTCAAAGCCGCCGACTTACTAAAGCAAAAAAACTGTTATTTGAGTATTGCTACGTTTGCAAATATCAATAATCCAACTGAAGAACAGAAAAGCATCGTTAAAGGATCGCAATATTTTACAGGTAAAATGGATTATGAACATAGAGACCATTATCAATCCACTTATCGTGGTCCTAAACCTAAGAAGATAAGAGTGATTGTTCCTTTTGATCTTAAAAAACAAGCAGTAGATGCTATTGGGAATTGTGATGCCGTTAAGGTCTTGGCATTTTACGATTTTGATTCCTCATCAATAACGGATAAAGCTTCTTACAATGACCCCATAATTGATTTTTTTATGAGTTATGTTCAATATGGGTCTGAGCATGCTAAAAAATTTCTTGGGGCGCTTGTGCAGCACCCTGTGAAATTTTCTAATGATACTGCGAGCAGGCTATATTCTCTGATTATGAGAAACCGTGGGGCTCTTCTCAAGGATCAATTGCTGAGGCTTAAAGAATGTTTTGACATTATTTCAGCATCCAATCCCGGTCAGGAAGTTAACTCAGAATCGATTGTAACAGGCATTGTGAGTCGTGATTTTTCTGAAGTGACTTGTCAATTACTATTATCACTAAGGCATGTCGATTTAACAGCAACGCATGCCTATCCTGGCACAAGAATGAAAGCATCGCTATTAGAGATGGTTGAGAAACATGCGCCACAATATATACCCGCGCTCAAAGATAAGATCATGAAACCTGTTCAATCCCCAGAAGATAATACAAAAAATCTGGGTTCAGACTATGAAGTCATACCCTTTACTGATATCAGATTGAAACAGAAGCGAGGAGAAGGATCTTTTGGCGTAGTTTATCAAGGTGAATGGAGTGGTGTAGAAGTTGCGATTAAAGTGATTGACCTTAACGAAGCAAAAACCTCGACTGTGCAAACACTATTAGTAGAAACGAAAGTGCTCAGTATTTTGCGACACCCTCATGTTATTCAATCTTATGGTGTATCTCTTCATGGCGCTCAGTATTTTTTTGTGATGGAGTTAATGTTGGCGGGTGACTTGAAATTTCTTATGTCTCAAGAAGAATTGCTCGTTTCAACTAAGCTAGATTATGCCCGTCAAATTTTGACTGCACTGGTTTATCTGCACAAGAAAGGCTTCATACACCGCGATTTAAAGCCCCAAAATATTTTAGTGGATGCCAGCAAAACTCATGTGAAACTGGGCGATTTTGGTTTGGCAGTTCGTAAAGAATTAGGCGAAAAAGCACACATACCAGAAATAACTCCAGGAACAATACTCTATATGGCGCCAGAAGTATTATTAGAAGAGCCCGCTTATTTTAGTGCAAAATCAGACATGTACAGTTTTGCGGTTCTACTCTGGGAAATTATGACAGGATCAGAGCCTTGGCTACAAATGAAAACCATTGAAGCCATTGTTATCGCTTTAAAACAACAACAAAGACCGCCCATAGATAGTGAAAAAATACCCGAAAAAGTGGCTATGTTAATAAAATTTTGCTGGCAAGGTGGCCCGCCAGAACCTAAAGAATCACTGAATTCGCGATATTCGGCTGGAAAAGCGCTCGAATATTTCGATGATGAAATTAGGGTGGCGCCCCATTCAGCAGTGCTAAGGTAGATCCACTGTAGTAATACCAGATATGTACTGCCTACCCCAGACCTTGTTATGCTGCCAAATGATGAAAAGGCGGTAACTTACCCCTCTAATCGATAGAACATTAAACTTGCAATTGGCCGAGACCCGCGTATAATGTGGTTTTCGGCGTCAATTGAGCGCTAGGACAAAAACTTTAAAAATAATTGAATTAAAGTGTTGACATCCTTCCTTCAGCCAGTAGAATAGCCGGTCTGCCCTGAGAGATCTTGGCAGCTGTTCTTTAACAATATAGAGCACATTCAGTAATTTGTGTGGGCACTTGTGTTGATGATTTGCTTGCAAATACATCGGTACAAGATGCACGTTAAATTTCTAAGATTTTTTTCGTCAGACGGTATCGAGCTAGAACCGCAGTCTTCGGACTGCAACAGATCAAAACTGAAGAGTTTGATCCTGGCTCAGATTGAACGCTGGCGGCATGCTTAACACATGCAAGTCGAACGGCAGCGCGAGGAAGCTTGCTTCCTTGGCGGCGAGTGGCGGACGGGTGAGTAATGCATAGGAATCTGCCTTATAGTGGGGGATAACCCGAGGAAACTCGGGCTAATACCGCATAATCTCTACGGAGCAAAGCCGGGGACCTTCGGGCCTGGCGCTAAAAGATGAGCCTATGTCGGATTAGCTAGTTGGTGGGGTAAAGGCCTACCAAGGCGACGATCCGTAGC